>NZ_QJUA01000100.1 GCF_003254575.1 Mycobacterium kyogaense
GGGCGAGGTAGTGGGGGTCGCGGTGGCCGCCGGGGCGGGCGATCACGGCGGTGGCGCCGGTGGTCAAGGGCCAGAACACTTCCCAGACGGAGGTGTCGAAGCTGATGGGGGTTTTGACCAGCATGCGATCAGAGGCGTCGAGAGGGTAGGCGTGCTGTAGCCACAGGATGCGATTGACGATGCCGACGTGCGGCACGGCAATGCCCTTCGGAACGCCCGTCGACCCTGAGGTGTAGAGGATGTAGGCCACGGAGTCGGGATGTACCGGCGCCAAGGGCGGTGGGGCCGAATCCTGTTGTGCAATGGCGACCTCGCGCGATTCGTCGACGACGATGGCCGGTGCGGCGTCGGTGATCATGTGGTCCAGGCGGGCGGCAGGGTAGTCGGGGTCCAGGGGCAGGAACGCGGCACCGGTTTTGGTGGTGGACAGCAGGGCGACGATCAGTTCCAGGGAGCGCGGCAGTCGGATGCCGACCACTGCGCCGGGTACGGCGCCCTGGTCGCGTAGCCGTGCGGCGAATCGGTCCGACCACGCCTCGAGCTCGCGATAGGTCATCTCGACACCCTCATAGGACAGCGCAACAGCATGAGGTGTGCGTGCAGCCTGCGCCGACACCAACGCCGCCAAACCTGTCCGCGGCACCGGATGGGCGGTGTCGTTGCGTGCTGCCAGCGCGGCTCGTTCGGAGGCCGTCACGATCTCGAGGTCACCGATTGGAATCATGCGGTCTCGTGCGATCTGAGTGAGCAGCGATACCAGTCGCCTGGCGAGGGTGCGCGCGGTCTCCCGGTCGAACAGGTCGGCGCTGTATTCGACGGTGAGTGTCGCTGCGTCGTCGGGGTGTTCGGTGAGGGTCAGGCCGAGGTCGAACATCGCGGTCGTCGCCGTGTGCTCATGCCAGCGGACGGGGAGGCCGAACAGGGTGGTGTCGTCGTCGGTGTCGCGGTGGTGGGCGATGAAGACGTTGAACAAGGGGTTGCGGCCGGGTACCCGCGGTGGGTTCAGCGTTTCGACGATGCGGTCGAAGGGCAGGTCGGCGTGGGCGAATGCGGCGAGATCCGCTGTGCGGATGCGAGTGAGCAGTTCGGTGAAGGTGGGGTTGCCCGAGACATCGGTGCGCAGCACGACGGTGTTGACGAACAGACCGATGAGCTCGCTCAACACGGTGTCGTCGCGGCCGGCGACCGGAGTACCGACGACGATGTCGCCACCGCCGCCCAACCGGTGGAGGAGTGCGGCGACCGCGGCATGGAGCACCATCAGCATGCTCGCCTGCCCATCCGAGGCCACACCACGCAGTGCCGCGACGCTCCCGGGATCGAGCGCCAGATCCACTGCGCCGCCGGTGCCTGATGGTGTTGTGGGGCGGGGTCGGTCGGTGGGTAGGGGGGTTTCGTCGGG
>NZ_QJUA01000101.1 GCF_003254575.1 Mycobacterium kyogaense
AAACCCCCCTACCCACCGATCGACCCCGCCCCACAACACCATCAGGCACCGGCGGCAGCATCGCCATAGAGCTGAGCACCGATACCACCCTCGCGCTGCGCGACCTGGCGGCAACACATCACGCCAGCATGCTCGCCGTGTTGCATGCCGCGGTGGTGGTCCTGTTGCGCCGTCTGGGTGCAGGCACCGACATCGTCGTCGGAACCCCGGTGGCCGGCCGCGACGACGACGTCCTCGATGACGTGGTGGGCCTGTTCGTCAACACCGTGGTGCTGCGCACCGATGTCTCGGGCAACCCCAGCTTCACCGAACTGCTCACTCGCATCCGTACCGACGATCTCGACGCGTTCGCCCACGCCGACCTGCCCTTCGACCGCATCGTCGAAACGCTGAACCCACCGCGGGTTCCCGGCCGCAACCCGCTGTTCAACGTCTTCATCGCCCACTACCGCAGAAGCGACGACGACACCACTCTGTTCGGACTCCCTGCCCACTGGCACGAGCCCGCGCCCACAGCGGCGATGTTCGACATCGGCATGATGCTGACCGAACACCCCGACGACACCGCAACGCTCACCGTCGAATACAGCGCCGACCTGTTCGACCGGGAGTCGGCGGCCGCACTCGGTCAACGACTGAGCCTGGTGTGCGATGCCGTCGCATCCGACGGGGGCACCCGGGTCGGCGACGTCGACATCCTGACCACGCAGGAGCGTGCGCGCATCCTCGTCGACCGGAATCACACGAAACATGATGTGCCGCAGACAAGTCTGGCGGCGTTGGTGTCGGCCGAGGCTGCACGGACACCTCACGCTATTGCGTTGTCGTATGAGGGTGTCGAGGTGACTTATGGCGAGCTCGAGGCGTGGTCGGATCGGTTCGCCGCACGGCTACGCGACCAGGGCGCCCTACCCGGAACCGTGGTCGGTATCCGGTTGCCCCGCTCCCTGGAACTCATCGTCGCCCTGATCGCCACCACCAAAACCGGCGCCGCGTTCCTGCCCCTGGACCCCGACTACCCTGCCGCCCGCCTGGACCACATGACCGCCGACACCACGCCCGCGGTCATCCTCGACGACCCCGCGCAGATCACTGACGCACAACACGATTCACAACCCACACCCCTGCCACCAGTGCACCCCGGCTCCGTGGCCTACATCCTCTACACCTCCGGAACCACCGGCATCCCCAAAGGCGTGGTCATCCCCCACACCGCCATCACCAATCGCATCCTGTGGCTACAGCACGCCTACCCCCTCAACGCCTCTGACCGCATGCTGGTCAAAACCCCCATCAGCTTCGACACCTCCGTCTGGGAAGTGTTCTGGCCCTTGACCACCGGCGCCACCGCCGTGATCGCCCGCCCCGGCGGCCACCGCGACCCCCACTACCTCGCCC
>NZ_QJUA01000102.1 GCF_003254575.1 Mycobacterium kyogaense
TGTTCTGTTCGGGGACATCGCTGACAGTTGTATGTCTCGGGACATCGCTGACACCTGAGTAGGGCTGGACCAGCATGGTTCATGGCCCAGAAGGTGACGGCGATGGATATCCGGATGGCGGCTGCCCTGGCCGGTCAGATTGCGAACGTGGCTCAGTTCTGCCGCGACCATCAGATCAGTCGGGAGACGTTCTATAAGTACCAACGACGCTTCGTGGAGATGGGGATCGAGGGTCTGCAGGAGCAGTCCCGGCGGCCGTTGACCAGTCCAAATCAAACCTCGGCCGAGATCGAGGACCTGATCGTGTTGCGGCGCAAGCAGCTGCTGGAGGCGGGCTGCGATTGCGGGCCTCAGTCGATCGTGTGGTCATTGCAACGCGACGGCGTGGTCGGGGTGCCCTCGCGCTCGACGGTGTGGCAGATCCTCACCCGGCGCGGGGCGATCATTGCCCAACCGCAGAAACGCCCGAGGTCGGCGACCAAGCGTTTCTGCTTCGGACGACCCAATGAATGCTGGCAGTCCGATTGGACGCAGTGGATGTTGGCCGACGGGACATCGGTGGCGATCGCGGGCAGCCTCGATGATCACTCCCGCTATCTGGCCGGGCTGGCCGCGGCCGCCGGCGCCGGTACCGCTGAACTGGTCTGGACAGTGATGCTGGCCGGGATCACCGAGTGCGGGATCCCGTCGATGTCGTTGACCGACAACGGCTTCGTCTACACCGGCCGACTCCGCGGCTTCGAAGCGTCTTTCGAGGCCGCACTGCGCAGTCTGGGCGTGCGCACCATCAACTCCGCGCCGTATCACCCGCAGACCTGCGGCAAGATCGAGCGATTTTGGCAGACATTGAAAACGTGGCTTACTGCTCGCGATCCCGCGGCCACTATCGCCGAACTCAACACCTTGCTGGGGCAATTCCGTGTCTTCTACAACCACCAGCGCCCGCACCGAGCACTGGCTGGGGCCACTCCGGCAGAGGCGTTCAGCGCCGGCGAAAAAGCTCGACCCGCTGACCGGCCCGTGCCGGCACCGGTTGTTGTCTCCCGCCATACCGTCGGTCAGACATCGGGATACGTATTCGTCGCGCCCTACAAGGTCAACGTCGGACTGCGCTGGGCCGGACACGTCTGCGACATCATCCGCGACGGCGAGCACATCACCATCCTCAGCGGCACCACACTGGTGCGGTCCTTCACCGCCGACCCCACACGCCGCTACCAACAGGCCGATAAAACCGCCCGTACCTACCGCACCCGCGAACCCAAACCGCCATCATGAGTGTCAGCGATGTCCCGCGACACAAATGTCAGCGATGTCCCGAGACACCACA
>NZ_QJUA01000103.1 GCF_003254575.1 Mycobacterium kyogaense
CGCGTTGACTCATCAGAAATGCGCGCGAATGGGCGGGTCGTTGCCTCATCAGGAATGCGCGCGTAGGCCCAGTGGATGGGGTTGACGTTGACCGAGCGCCGAGCAATCACCGAGGCGGCTGCGAAGCGCTATCAGCTGGCAAGCAAGGGCGTCAAAGGTCGGATCCTCGACGAGTTGTGCGCCAACACCGGGTGGCATAGAAGTCACGCCCGCAAGGCGCTGAAAGTGGCGCTGGCGCCCAGGATTGTGGCCAGGCGCAGCCCGCGTCCTGTGAAATACGGGCCGGAGGTCATCGCAGCGTTGACGGTCTGTTGGCAGGTCTTGGAGATGCCGGCCGGCAAGCGGCTGGCGCCGATGCTCGGTGAGCTGGTGGCGGTGTTGCGGCGTTTCGGAGAGCTGACCATTACCGAGGACACCGCGGCATTGCTGACCTCGATGTCGGCGGCCACCATCGACCGCAGACTTGCCGGTGAACGCGCCAATCGCCAGCTCAGAGGGCATGTGGGCACGAAGCCAGGATCGCTGCTCAAAAGCCAGATACCGGTACGCACCTGGGCGGAGTGGGACGACGCCCAACCCGGGTTCGTCGAGATCGACCTGGTCTTCCACGACGGCGGCGACCGCGGCGGCGGCCATGCATTCACCCTGACCGTCACCGATGTCGCGACCGGCTGGACCGAAAATCGATCCGTGCCGAGCAAATCCGCCAAAAACGTGGTGGCGGCTCTCAACGACATCGCTAACACGATGCCGTTTCCGATCATCGGAGTGGACTCCGACAACGGATACGAGTTCATCAACGGTCACCTGCTGTCGTGGTGCGAGCGGCGCCATGTCACCTTCACCCGGGCGAGACCAGGCAACAAAAACGACGGGTGTCACGTCGAGCAAAAGAATTGGGCCGTGGTGCGTTCAGTCGTGGGTTACTACCGCTACGACACCGCCGCGGAGCTGTTGTTGCTCAACGAGATCTGGCGTTTGCATTCGAAGTTGGCCAACTACTTCTGTCCGCAGCAGAAACTGATCTTCAAGACTCGTCGCGGGGCCAAAGTTTCCAAGAAACACGACCAGGCGACCACGCCGTATCGGCGTGCGATCGATCACCAGACCATGACGGTTCAACGCGTCATAGCGCTGAAGCGGATCTACTCGCTCATCAATCCCGCCGCCACACGGCGCCAACTCCGCGCCTTGACCGTCCAACTTTTCACCCTCGCTACCAGCAAACCCACTAACGACGGCCAACCGGCCATCACCAAGCGCGCACGCTCACGTGAGGCAACGACCACCCCTACGCGCGCATCTTGACGTGAGGCAACAGG
>NZ_QJUA01000104.1 GCF_003254575.1 Mycobacterium kyogaense
GTGGTGACTTGATTCGGGTGCGGATGTGGCGCAGGACGGGGTCGTGGCCGGCGAAGAGGGTTTGGAAGTCTTTCCCGCGGTAGCAGGGCCCGTTGTCAGAGACCAGTGCGATGGGGGCCGGGGCTCGACCGATGACGTTCTCTTCAGCGTCGAGGACATCCATCTCGCCTCGGTCCTGGCGCAGATCGGCCAGGTTGAGTACCCGGGTGGCTTCCTCGATTGCCAGGCGCACACAGTGCACGGCGTCGCGGCCCCGACCGGTGGGGGTCACCGTGATGGCCAGGCAGTATTTGGTGACGTAGTCGATGACAGCGCTGATGCGCCAGATCCCACCGTGGGCTGTTTCGAACTCCGAGAAGTCGGTCTGCCAGACCCGGTTACGTTCAGTGGGCGGGTCGTGGAAGACGCGTCGACGCAGCGCTGCCCAGGATTTGCGATCGGCGCGAAAGCCGTGAGGCAGCAGCAGGCCGCGACGACGTAACGCTCGCTGGACTGAGGAGTTGGTGACCTCGTATCCGTCAGCACGCATCAGAGCCGCGATCTTGCGGTAGCCCCAGGCTGGCCATTCTTCGGCGTATTTCGCTGCTCTGGCTTCGATCTGGTCGACCACAGGCGCCGGCCACGGGCCTTTCTCAGGGTTTCCGGCTCGCAGGCGCGCCAGCCGGCGTCGATAGGTCCGCTCCGGGATGCCGGCTAACGGCGCGAACCTCGAAACCGGCAGTTGCGCTGCTTCTCTTAGGGTTTCGAGGTCTTGGAAGGGACTTGGTCGGCCAGGGCTGCGCCGCGTTGCCAGATCCGCAACTGAACCGTCGCCTCGGCCAGGGCGAGCTTGAGCTCGTCGTTCTCCAGGCGCAGCCGACGTTGCTCGGGGCTGCCGGCCCCGTGCGCGGCGCCGCTGGGCACCTCCTGCATCCGCTCGGCACCCGCCTCGAGGAACTGGTACTTCCACTTGAGCACTTGCCCTGGTGACACTCCGCATCGCCGGGCCGCCTCGGCACCCGACATCTCGCCCGCCAACACCGCCAGAACCAAACGGGTCTTCTCCTCGGCGCTGACCTTCGCCTTTCGCGATCTGGCCATCTGACACTCCTTCTGGACGTGTCACCATCATTCTCCGGCGACCCTGACAGAAAGTTTGAGTCAGTGGA
>NZ_QJUA01000105.1 GCF_003254575.1 Mycobacterium kyogaense
GACGCGAGGATCGATGGGTTCATTGACAGCCACCCCCGCAGCCTCGGGGCGGAAGTGTCACCACCAGAACCACCCGAAGTGTCACCGATGTCCTGATGCAGAACTGTCACCGATGTCCTGAGAGATGACAGGTGACACCCCTCGACGCCAATTTCTACGGCTGGGGATAACTCAGCGAGGTGATCAACGATTCCTACGCCGACGAACCCACTGAATGACACGCTGACCGACCTCAGTGGAAAGGCTTGCCGGAGGACGGCTTACCGGCGGGGCCGGGGTCACGCCGGGGGTCTCGGAAGCGACAGCCGACGTCTCGCTGACGTCAGCATCTTCTGTGCCTTGATCATCGGCGACCGCGGCATCAGGATCGCCTGACTCGGTATCTGCGGACTGATCAGCGGTCAATGCTTCAGCCGCATCCTCACCCTCGACGGCGACGTCATGCGCAACCTCAGCATCACCGACCGCCTCTGCAGCCTCGTCGGCATCGACCGAACCCAGACCCGCCTCAGGCTCAGACTCAGACTCGACAGACTCCGACGCCTGTTCAGCGGTCAGCGCTTCGGCAGCATCCTCACCCTCGACGGCGACGTCATGCGCAACCTCAGCATCACCGACCGCCTCCGCAGCCTCATCGGCGTCCACCGATCCGAGACCCGCCTCAGGCTCCGAAGACTCGGACTCGACAGACTCCGACGCCTCATCAGCGGTCAGCGCTTCAGCAGCATCCTCACCCTCAACCGCAACCGCACGCGCGACCTCAGCATCACCGACCGCCTCCGCAACCTCGTCGGCATCGACCGAACCCAGACCCGCCTCAGGCTCCGACGACTCGGGGTCGACAGACTCCGACGACTCGGGCTCAGGCTCATCAGCGGTCAGCGCCTCGGCAGCATCCTCACCCTCGACAGCGACGGCATGCGCAACCTCAGCATCACCGACCGCCTCCGCAACCTCATCGGCATCGACCGAACCCAGACCCGCCTCAGGCTCCGAAGACTCGGACTCGACAGACTCCGACGCCTCATCAGCGGTCAGCGCTTCAGCAGCATCCTCACCCTCAACCGCAACCGCACGCGCGACCTCAGCATCACCGACCGCCT
>NZ_QJUA01000106.1 GCF_003254575.1 Mycobacterium kyogaense
ACGGCAACCCCGTCCTCGACTACCTCGGCCGCACCGACGACCAAATCAAACTCCGCGGCATCCGCATCGAACCCACCGACATCGAAACCACCCTCACCGGACACCCCACCATCACCACCACACGCGTCATCGTCCGCAACCAACGACTCATCGCCTACTACGTGCCCAATGGACAGCCGGCGCAGGAATCACTGCGCGACTTCGCCGCACGCCTTCTGCCTTCGCACATGGTCCCGACGGATTTCGTCGCCATCGACGCGTTTCCCCTCACCCCCAGCGGGAAGCTCGACCGCAACGCACTGCCCGACCCGGCGCCGGTCGCTGTCACCGGACGTGCTCCGAGCACCGACACTCAGCGTCAGCTGTGCGAACTCTTCGGTGCGGTTCTCGACCGTGAGGTCGCCGACATCGATGCCGACTTCTTTGCCCTGGGCGGGCATTCGTTGTCGAGTATCCGGTTGATCAGCCGGGTGCGATCGACGTTCGGCGTGAACCTGTCGCTGGGGGACGTGTTCGATCACCCGACGGTGGCGGGTGTGGCCGCTCTCGTCGACGGCGCTCCGATTGCGAGGCTGACCCGTCCTGAACTGGTTGCGGGCCAACGCCCGGAACTCGTCCCGGTCTCGGCAGCCCAGGAACGCATGCTGATCGTCGACCGGCTTCCCGAAACCGGCGTCGCCTACAACTATCCGCTGGCGTTCACCGTGGACGCTGACTTCGACGTCGAGGCGTTCACCGCTGCCGTGCGGGATGTGGTGGCCCGCCACGAAACGCTGCGCACCGTGTTCACCGAACACGACACAGGATTCGCCCAACACATCCTGGACCCCGACACCAGCGCCCCCATCGACATCCTCGACGACGACGGCACACCCC
>NZ_QJUA01000107.1 GCF_003254575.1 Mycobacterium kyogaense
ACGTCAGCACCACCGGTTTTGGAGGCGTCACCGCAGGCGGCGGCGGCGCCGGCGGTACCGGCTTGGCGAACGGAGGCTCCGGCGGCAGTGGGGGCGATGCGAACATCGCGAACTCTGCTTCGGTTCAGACCGTCACTGGCGGTGCCGGTGGCCTCGGTGGGTACGGCCAACTGGGTGGAACCGGGGGCGGTGGCGGAAACGCCACGACCAGTGGAACCGGGAGCGCCAACGGTGGCGTCGGACGTGACGGCACCCTTGGCAGCATCGCCGGAGGTGGTGGTGGCGCCGGCGGCAACGCGACCATCACCAACTCCGAGTCGCAGGCCGCGGCCGTCGGCGGCGCTGGAGGTAACGGGCGCGCCGGGGGCGACGTCTATGGTGGCGGCTTCGGCGGCGCCGGTGGTCGCGCCACAAATTATGGCGCGGGTGCGGCGTCTGGCGGTGCTGGTGGCGCTGGTGGCGCAGGCACCGCGGCAACGGCCGGCGGCTGGGGCGGCAAGGGAGGGGCCGCGTTCGGCCACGGGACCGGAAATGCGACCGGGGGCAACGGTGGCGCCGCGGGAGGCAACACGTCAGGCAATTTCGGCGGACGTGGAGGCGACGGCGGCATCGCTGCCGTAGGAGGCAACGGGTACGCCGGCTACCGGCAAATCTGGTACGGCACTGAGGACTACGCCAGCGCGCCGGGCCTCGGAAACCACAGCTCGTCCACCGCCACCGCGAAGGGCGGGGCTGGTGGCGCCGGCGGGCAGGGTATTCAG
>NZ_QJUA01000108.1 GCF_003254575.1 Mycobacterium kyogaense
ACGCGTGTGGTGGTGATGGTGGGGTGTCCGGTGAGGGTGGTTTCGATGTCGGTGGGTTCGATGCGGATGCCGCGGAGTTTGATTTGGTCGTCGGTGCGGCCGAGGTAGTCGAGGACGGGGTTGCCGTCGGGGGTGTGGGTGCGCCAGCGGACGAGGTCGCCGGTGCGGTACATGCGGTGGCCTGGTTGGAAGGGGTGTGCGATGAATCGGGTTGCGGTGGTGTGGGATTGGTTGAGGTAGCCGTGGGCGAGTTGGGGGCCGGCGAGGTAGAGCTCGCCGGGGGTGTTGTCGGGGACGGGGTTGAGGTGGTCGTCGAGGACGTGGGTGGTGATGTTCCAGCCGGGGGTGCCGAGGGCGACGGGGCCGTCGTGGTCGGTGTTGTGGGAGGTCCAGCCCAGGACGTCGACGGCGGTTTCGGTGGGTCCGTAGAGGTTGTGGAGGGGGGTGTGGGGGAAGTGGTGGTGGTAGCGGCGCAGGAGGTCGGGGGTGAGGGCTTCGCCGCCGACGGTGACGCGGGTGAGGGTGGTGATGTCGGTGATGGTGGGTTCGTCGAGGAAGGCGTCGAGCATGGAGGGGACGAAGTCGATGGCGGTGATGTGGTGGTTGGTGATGGTGTGGGCGAGGTAGTGGGGGTCGCGGTGGCCGCCGGGGCGGGCGATCACGGCGGTGGCGCCGGTGGTCAAGGGCCAGAACACTTCCCAGACGGAGGTGTCGAAGCTGATGGGGGTTTTGACCAGCATGCG
>NZ_QJUA01000109.1 GCF_003254575.1 Mycobacterium kyogaense
CACCCGCCCCACCGATGCCGCCCTGGGCGCTCTGTTCGACGCCGTCGCCGTCGAACACGCGACGATCTACGGATACGGGCTGGTGTCAGCGCATTCCACGCCGGAAGACAACAGCTTGGTCGCCGATGCGATGGCCGAGCATCGGGCTCGTCGGGAAGCCGCGATCGTCGTGCTCGAGGACGCCGGCGGCGCGGTCCCGCTGCCCGCGGTGGGGTACTCGATGCCCTCGGAGGTCGACACCCCCGCCCAGGCCGCGAAGCTCGCGGTGCGCATGGAAGAAGACAGCGCGACCGCGTGGCGGGCGGTCGTCGAGCAGGCGACCGACGAGAAGGTGCGCGCGTTCGGCGTGGCCGCGATGCTCGAAACCGCGGTCACCGCCGCTCGGTGGCGCGTCGTCGTCGGCGCCACACCGGTCGCGGTGCCGTTCCCCGGCGGGAAGGAATAGCAGCTAGCTGGCTGTAGGTCGAGTCAAGGGGTGTGGAGGCCGTAGTGGGTCGACGCCTCGGGGCGGGGCGTGATTTCTGTGGTCGGTGGTGCTGCCGAGTTGAGGGCCGGGTGCCTCGCGCCCACGCTGACTTATGCAACCTCGGTGTGGGTTATCTGGCGTCGTTCGGGCTGCCGTGGAGGCGAAGGGCCGGGTGCCAAGCTAGCCTCGGCGTAACCGGTGAGGGTCCGCCATAGCGGATACG
>NZ_QJUA01000010.1 GCF_003254575.1 Mycobacterium kyogaense
CCCTTCACACCGGTGCTGGTAACGGTGCCACTGTTACCGCCGTTGCCGCCCGGCCCGCCCGCAGCGCCGGTGCCGCCCATGCCGCCGTCGCCGCCGGCGCCACCAGGCATTCCGGCCGCCCCTGCCCCGCCGTTACCGCCGTTGCCGCCTTGGCTGGCCGCTACGGCTCCGCCCGTGCTGGTCGCGGCGCTGGCGTTGCCGCCGTTACCGCCCGCGGCTCCGGTCCCGCCGTTACCGCCGTCGCCGGCTCGGCTTGCGGCCAAGGCAGCGGCCGTCACGGCGCCGGCGTTGCCGCCGTTGCCGCCCGCGGCCCCCGGCGTACCGTTGCCGCCTCTGCCGCCGTCGGATGCCGCCACACCGCCGGTGCTCGTCGCGGAGCCGGCATTGCCGCCTCTGCCACCGGGGTTGCCGTCACCGCCAGCGCCGCCACCGCTCGCCGTCGGGCCGGCGCCGGTGTGGTCGCCGTCGTCACTTCCCGCGGTGCCGGGGCCTCCGGTGGGCGTCGGGTTGACCCCGTCCGCGCCGCGGGCACCGGCGCCGCCCGCGGTGCCGGTCGCGCCGGTCGCGCCTGCGATGCCGGACGTGCCCGTCGCGCCCGCGGCGCCGTCGCCGCCGCGGCCACCCGCGCCGCCGTTACCGAAGAGCAGTCCGGCGTTGCCCCCGTTGCCGCCGGCCTGGCCGGCGTAAACGGCGTTGCCGCCGGCACCTCCGCTGCCGATGAGGTACGCGCTTCCCCCGTTACCACCGTTAGCTCCATTGCCGCCGTTGCCGAACAACAAGCCACCGTTGCCGCCGTTGCACGCCGCACCCACGCAGTCGGCGGCGGCGTCGACGCCGTTGCCGAACAACCCGAACAGCGGGCCCACCGACGCACCGACCCGGACGACTTGGGTAGACGAAGTCACGGTGTGCTCGCCCGAGGTGGGGCACAGCGGTGCAGCCAGCGTGCACGACGGGGTCCCCCCGGCGAGCGGGGTGGCGTGTGCGGACCCGGCTCCGCCGAGCACCGCCGCACCCAGTCCCACTGTGAGCGCCCCGGCGTACAACCAACTCGACACCGGCATCACCCGGCGAGCGGTCCGATCGGTGACGTGGGTAGCGGCGGCGCGGTGTCGTCCCGTCATCGGGGCTCCTTCGATTTGGTGCGAACCCCAACTAGCACGACGAGCCGTACTGCCGATGAATCGCAGAGGAATACGCGGCCACGCACCCGGTGACCGATGCACTCACGACAGGAGGTCAGAGCTTGTCGCAGGCGAGGCGTGAACGCAGGTGGCGCCCCGTTGCTGGAACGACTGCCCGCAAAGTAGCGCACCGCTGTCCCCGCACCCCCGCGAAATCGCCTCCACGCCCGCATTTGCAGTAGCCGCGCGCCCACATTGCAGTAGTGCCCGCCGCCGCCCGATCATCGCGGCAGCAGTACTCGCCACCCCAGTGCGCTCCAGCTCCGGCGAAGGGATCAGGGCGGGGTGTCAGATGTCGTCGATCAGCCCGCCCAAACCGGCGCGTCCGGTGACACCGGCCTTGATGCTGGCGCGGTAGATGTGGCTTTCCACGGTGCGGACCGACAGCGATTCGATCTCGGCGATCTGGCGGTTGGTCAGTCCTCGGGCCACCAAGACGACGATCTCGCGCTCGCGATTGCTCAACGGCGCGGCGAATTCGGTGGTCGCGATGGCGGGGCTGGTCGCCCCACCGCAGGCTGCGGCCAGCTGCCTCGCGCGGGCTGCGGCAGTGGCGGCGCTGCCCCGACGGCCGGCCCGGCGATGCGACGTCGCCGCCTGGGCCGCAGCATCGGCGGCGGTCAGCCGATCGCCCATCGACTCCCATAGCGCCGACGCAGCGTCAAGACCGTGCGCGTCGTCGCCTCTGAACGCCGCGCCATGGCGCGCGGCCACTGCGGCGCGTGCGGTCCCCACCTGTTCGGCGAGTACGGCCAAGCGGTCGGCGGCGTTCGCGTCGTCGAGCTGCACCGCCGTCTGCAGGCACCACACTTCCCGCGCCTTCTGGTGATGATCGCGGGCGAAGTCGGCCGCAGCTTGCGCCAGGGCCCGGGCCTCGCCGAATCGTGATCGTGCTGCCGCGATCCAGGCTTCGGCGATCAGGTCCGCCGAATCGTAGTAGTGGTAGGCCGGTGGTCGACACTCGCGCGCCACCTCCAGTGCCCACATGGCAGCATCCGCCTCGCCGACCCGCGCCAGCGTTTGAGCGCGGAGCACCGCAAAACGGGGAAAACTGTTGGCGGCGTGGAACCCTCGTCCGATCCAGCAGCTCGGATCCGGGGCGGCCGGCAGATGTTCCAGGGCCGCGCGCAGGTCCCCGGCGGCCAGCTCAGTCATTCCCACGATCTGCTGAGCCACCTGCCGCATCGCGGCCGCGCGACCGTGCCTGCTGCGGGCGAACCGTCGGGCTACCTCCACAGCCTCGGCGATGCGCCCCGAGATCGCCAGCGCACTGGCATGAACCTCGGCGAGGGGACCGGAGAGGTGCGCGCCCTCAACGGTGGACTCCAACGCTTGTGCGGACACCGCGACGGCGGAGGCCACCTGATCCAGGTGGCCCAGCTCGCCATGGGCCATGCACGCTGCGATGCAAGCCATCGCCGTGCCGTACGGCTCGAGCTCATGGTCGTCGACCTGTTCCAAGGTGCGCAGCACCTCCAGGGTTCGCCCGGCCAGGGCCAGCTGATTGGCCCGGAACACCAGGATCTGCGCGCGCCGTTCACCGGTCTCGGCCCTGAGGGCTTCTTCCACGATCTGCCACGCCCGCTGGGGATCGCGCTGAGCCCACAGCGCCGTGGACGCAGCCAACACCACCTCGTTGCGGAAACCCGGACCGACCTCGCCGTGGTGCGGCGCCGCGGCAAGGACGTCACCGGCGGAGTCACCATCACCCATCATGAACAGCGTCCACGCCCGCGACACGTGCGCGCGCGGGCCCACCCCGGCCTCCGCCGCCGCGGCGAAAAGTCTTTCGGCCAGGTCGAAGTCGAGCAGGGAATTCGCCGCGCTACCCGCGGCCACCAGCACCTCGGGCCGCACGGTCAGGTCGGACTCCAGCCACAGCAGCCCTCGCTTGACCACGACCGCAGCGCCACCGCCGTCACCCATCGCCGTCGCGACCTGCCCCCGTAGCCGTGCCAGACGCGCCGACCCGCACCGCGCGCGCCGGATCTCGGCGAAGAGGGGATGGCCAACGCAGACCTCGTCACCGGTGATCCGGATCAGCCCACGATCTTCGGCCTCTTCGATGGCGTCCGGCCCGGCCAACAGCGCCAACGAGCGCCGGTCAAGCGGCTCGGCGACCGCAATCGTGTCGACCACCTCCAGCACCGGCCCCCGCAGCGCACCGACCTGAACTTCGACGACCTCGGCCAACGACGCCGACACCGCGACGTCTCCGCTCCACCGAAGCGCGTCGCCGTGCACGGCCAACCGTCCGGCGCGGGCCTCCTGCTCGGCGAGCTGCCGCACGTACAGCACGTTCCCGCCGGTCATCCTCCAGAATCGGTCGTGGCAGTTGGGATCCGGCGGCGCGCCGAACGCCGCTGCAAGTACTGCGCCCGTTTGCTCGCGTGACAGCGCCATCACCTCGCGCCACACGACCTCGCCGTCCCTGACCCACGCGCTCAGCGCCGCCGGCATGGGTTCCCCCATCCGGATCGTCATCACCACCGTTGCGGCCCCGGACCCCACCAGGTGCTGCACCACCAGAACGGACAGATCGTCAAGCAGATGGGCATCGTCGACAACGAGCAGCAGCCGGCCCGCGTTGGTACCCGCGATCATCGCTTCGCCCACCCGGCGGACCAACGCCGCCTCGCCGCCCCCGATATCGTCGGTCCACTGGGCGCACGCGCCCAGCGGGATGTGCTGACTGTTGGTCGTCGCCGTGATGGTTCGAACGGACCACCGTGTGGCGGTGGCGCGGGCGGCCGCCTCCCACGCCACCCGGGACTTGCCGACCCCCGCCTGTCCGGCGAGGACGAACCCTCGCCCGCCGCGCCCCTCGATCACCGCCATCACCTCGCCGATGAGGTCGTCACGACCGGCCATCGGCCACATCCGGGTCACAGCCGAACATTAACTGGACGCGCCTACCAATGAGACACATCCACATCGTTGTTGCGTCTGAACACCTCGCGGCCTGGGCTAGGACACTGCACCGCAATGCAAGAAACCGCCCCGACCGGGTGGTCAGGGCGGTTCAATGTCAAGTGGAGCTAAGGGGATTCGAACCCCTGACCCCCACACTGCCAGTGTGGTGCGCTACCAACTGCGCCATAGCCCCTGATTGTTGTGCTCATCGAAGCTACACCACGACCAGGTGTCGCTCAAAATCGCAGGTCACGGGCATTCCCCGCCGGCCTCCGGGCCCAGTGGGCGCACCTCCGTCCGCTCGCTGGGCACCTGGGGCCGGGTTTCCGGGGCGAACACCCAGCCGATGCATGCCACCCCGAGGATGACGCCGCTGACCAGGAACGCCAGCCCATATGACGTGTACTGCGCGATCAGCCCCACCAGCAGCGAACCGCCGATCGATCCGAAGTCGGCCATCATCTGGAACGTCGCGATCGCCGTCCCGCCCCGCGACTTGCTCCCGACCACGTCGGCGACGGCGGCCTGCTGCGGCGAGACGAATATCCCGGTGGCCGCCCCGGCGACGTAGGCCGCCACGAGGAACACCGGTAGCGATGTGGTGAACCCAACCACCGCCGTCGAGACCGCCGCCAGGCTCAGCCCGAAGATCAGCAGCTTGCGCCGCCCCAGCCGATCCGACAGATACCCGCTCGGGATGACCACCGAGATGTTGCCCACCGCGAACGCCGTCAACGCCACCCCGGCTGCACCCGGTCCGCGACCGAGCACCTCCACGACGAACAGCGGCACCAGCGCGATCCGCAGGCCGAACGATGCCCAGCCCGTCGCGAAATTCGACAACAGCGCCGCCCGGTAGGCGCGGTGCCGGAACACCGTCCGGAACGGCACGGGCTCCTCCACGTCCTCGTCGGATCGGGTGATCACCGTGGAGTTGCGCAGGCTGACGAACACCACCGTCGCCGCCACCAGCAGCGCCGCCCCGTAGATCAGGAACGGCGCCGACAACCCCAGTCCCGCAGTCAAACTGCCCAGGATCGGCCCGCCCACCGAGCCCACCATGAAGCCCGACGAGAACAGTCCGGCAACCCGACCGCGCGCGTCCGGCGGCGAGATGCGGATCATCAACCCCAGCGAGGACACCGTGAACATCGCCGATCCCACGCCACCGAGAGCCCGGAAAACCAAGAGCTGCCAATAGGTTCCGGCGAATGCACAGGCTGCCGTGGACACCGCGACGATCAGCAGTCCGCTGATGTAGACACGCCGCTCCCCCAGCCGTTGCACCAACATCCCGGCCGGCGGCGCGCCCACCAGCCGCATCACCGCGAACGCGGTGATGACGAACGTCGCAGCGCTGATGCTCACGCCGAAGTGCCGGGCGTACTGCGGCAGCACCGGAGCGACGACGCCGTACCCCAGCGCCACCACCACGTTGGCGACGACGAGCACCCAGACTTCGCGCGGCAGCCGCGCCTTGGTCGCGTCCCGACAGTCGCCGTCGGCGACGGAACTCACGAAATGACCGCCGACACCACTTCTCGCGCCGCCTCCTGCACCTCGGCGAGATGCTCGGGGCCGCGGAACGATTCGGCGTAGATCTTGTACACGTCCTCGGTTCCCGACGGCCGCGCCGCGAACCATGCGTTCTCCGTCGTCACCTTCAGCCCGCCCAGCGGTGCCCCGTTGCCGGGCGCACTCGTCAGCTTCGCTGTGATCGGCTCACCCGCCAATTCGGTGGCACTCACCTGCTCGGGCGACAGCTTGCCCAACCTCGCCTTCTGCTCCCGGTTGGCCGGGGCGTCGATGCGCGCATACGTTGGGGCGCCGTACTTCTCGGCGAGGTCAGCGTAACGCTGCGACGGCGTCGACCCGGTGACCGCGAGCATCTCCGAGGCCAGCAGCGCCAGGATGATGCCGTCCTTGTCGGTGGTCCACACCGAACCGTCCTTGCGCAGGAACGACGCTCCCGCGCTCTCCTCGCCGCCGAAGCCGATCGTCCCGCCGACGAGCCCGTCGACGAACCACTTGAACCCGACCGGCACCTCGACCAGCGTGCGGCCCAACCCGGCGACCACGCGGTCGATGATCGACGAACTCACCGCGGTCTTGCCGATCGCCGTGCCTGCCGCCCACTCCGACCGGTGCGTGAACAGGTAGTCGATCGCCACTGCGAGGTAGTGGTTCGGGTTGAGCAGCCCGCCGTCGGGGGTGACGATGCCGTGCCGGTCGGAGTCGGCGTCGTTGCCGGTGGCGATCTGATACGCATCGCGATTGGCGATGAGCGACGCCATGGCATTCGGCGAGCTGCAATCCATCCGGATCTTGCCGTCGGTATCGAGCGTCATGAACCGCCACGTCGCGTCGACCAGCGGGTTGACCACGGTGAGAGCAAGGTTGTGCCGCTCGGCGATCGCACCCCAGTAGTCGACGCTGGCCCCGCCGAGCGGGTCGGCGCCGATGCGGATGCCCTCGGCGGAGATGGCGTGCAGGTCGACGACGTTGGGCAGGTCGGCCACGTAGGCCTCGAGATAGTCGTGGCGCTGCACGGTGGTCAGCGCCCGTGCCAACGGTATGCGCTTGACCCCCTTCAACCCGTCGCGCAGCAGCTCGTTGGCGCGCGCGGCGATCACCTTCGTCGCGTCGGTGTCGGCCGGCCCGCCGTTGGGCGGGTTGTACTTGAAACCACCGTCGCGCGGCGGATTGTGCGACGGCGTCACCACGATGCCGTCGGCCAGCGCGGTGTCGCGGCCCCGGTTGTAGGACAGGATCGCATGGCTCACCGCCGGTGTCGGGGTGTAGCGATCGGCCGAATCGATCATCGTCACAACGTCATTGGCAGCCAGCACTTCCAGCGCAGACACCCAGGCGGGCTCCGACAGCGCATGGGTGTCACGCCCGATGAACAACGGGCCGGTGGTGCCCTGGGCCGCGCGGTACTCGACGATCGCCTGAGTCGTCGCCAGGATGTGCGCTTCGTTGAAAGCCGCGTCCAGACTCGAGCCGCGGTGCCCCGACGTGCCGAAGGCGACCTGCTGGTCGACGTCGTCGGGATCGGGCACGACCGAGTAGTAGGCCGTCACCACCGCAGCGATGTCGATGAGGTCCTCAGATTGCGCCGGCTGGCCGGCACGTGGGTTCGCAGCCATGGAACCGATTCTGCTACGCCGCGCGCCCCCGCAACACCGGGGACTGCATACTGTGCGCCATGGCCACAGACCGGCGTGAGTTGGCGGCGGTGTTCGCCGGCGGCGCCGTCGGCACGCTGGCCCGCGCCGGCCTCGAAGAGCTCGCGGCCGGTGATCCGGCGAGCTGGCCGTGGCCGACCTTCACCGTCAACATCGTGGGCGCGTTTCTGCTCGGACTGTTCGTCACCCGTCTGCTGGAACGTCTGCCCGTGTCGAGCTACCGCCGCCCGTTCCTGGGCACCGGCGTGTGCGGAGGTCTCACGACCTTCTCCACGATGCAGGTGGAGACGATCAAGATGCTCGAGCACGGCCATTACGGTCTGGCCCTCTCCTACACCGCGGCCAGCGTGGCCGCGGGCCTGGTGGCGGTCTACCTCGCGACGGCGCTGGTGCGACGGGTTCGGACCCGGCGATGACGGTGCTGGTGTGGTTCGGCGTCGTGGTCCTCGGCGGTCTGGGCGCGGTCACCCGCCTCACCGTCGACAAGGCCGTGTCGCGACGTATCGGCCGGCCGTTTCCGTTCGGCACGCTCGTCGTCAACATCAGTGGGGCCTTCCTGCTCGGTGCGCTCGCCGGAGCGGCACTGCGCCCGCACCTGGCGCTGCTGATCGGGACGGGCTTCGTCGGCTCGTATACGACCTTCTCGACGTGGATGCTGGAGACACAGCGGCTGGCCGAGGAACGCCAACTGATCTCGGCGCTGGCCAACATCGGCGTCAGTGTGGTCTGCGGCCTGTTCGCCGCCTGGCTCGGGCAGCGCCTGGGAGCCGCACTGTGACCGAAATACACACGCTCACAGCCTATTTCGCTGAACGCCAACGCAGTGGGGGCCAGTTCCTGGCCGACGTACTGTTGGAACACTGCGCGCGCGAACAGGTGGCCGCGAGCATCTGCCTGCGGGGCATCGCCGGCTTCGGTACCACGCACGTGCTGCGTACCGATCGCTCGCTGACGCTGTCGGAGGACCCGCCGGTCACCGTGACGGCCGCCGACCGGCCCGAACGGATCCGCGCACTCGCCGACGCGGTGATCGACTCCACCGAGCGCGGACTGATCACTCTCGAACGGTCGTGGGTGGCACCTGACGCACCGACCGGCGACGGACCTGTGCGACTCTCACTGCTGCTGGGGCGAAAGCAGCCGGTCGACGGCACGCCGGGATTCGTCGCGGTCTGCGAGGTGCTGCACCGGCGCGGATTCGTCACCGCCGACGTGTTTCTCGGCGTCGACGGCACCGTGGCCGGGCAGCGGCGCCGGGCGCGCTTCCTCAGCCGCAACACCGACGTGCCGGTGCTCGTCACCGGTGTGGGTCCGCGTGCGGAGGCGGTGGCCGCGCTCGACGAGCTCACCGCCCTGCTGGACACCGCGCTGATCAGCATTGCCCCGGTCGTGGTGTGCAAGGTCGAAGGCCGGGCCATCGCCGAGCCGCCCGGCAGCTGGCGCTCACACAAGCTCACGGTGCACACGAACGAGGACTCCAGACACGGGGGCCGACCCGTGCACCGCGACCTCATGGCGCGCCTGCGTGCGAGCGATCACGCCGGCGGCGCCACCACGCTGCGCGGGCTCTGGGGTTTCCGCGGCGGTCAGCGCCCGCACGGCGACCGCATCCTGCAGATCGGCCGTCATGTTCCGGTGACGACCACCGTGCTCAGCACCGACGCCACGGCGGCGGCCGACTACGCCGTCATCGACGAGGTGACCGCGGAGCACGGCGTGGTCACCTGCGAGCCGGTGGCCGCGTTGATCGCGGTGCACGACGGCCGTCGGCGCGGGACGCCGGCACTCGACTGATCAGCCGGCCAACACCAGCACGCCACCCACCGCCAGCGCGATCACCTTGACCACTTCCAAACCGACATAGGCCAGGTGAGCCCGCGACCGCGGCCCGTCCTCGCCGGCTTGGACGCGATCGGAGCGACTCGTCAGCGCCGGGCGCACCAGCAGCACCTGCACGGCAAGCACGACGACGGCCAGCACGACGACGCACATCGCCGCGCCCGACGCACCGCCACTCTTCTGCGCGGTGAACCCACCCGCGAGCACCGCAACGGCGAGGACTGCTTCGCAGACATTGAGCGCCCGGAACACCAGACGTCCGATACCGAGCCCGATCGGCAGGGTGACCCCTGGCGCCCGGAATTTCAGCGGCGCTTCCAGGAACGAGATCGCGAGCACCATGCCGAGCCAGATGAACGTCGCGGCCACCGCGACCGCCGAACCAGCGTGCACATGGGCGAGCTTATGAGGTGGCACGCTGAGGTGATGGACCGTGTCGCCGAACTCCAGCGCTGGGCCGATGCGGGCGCCGTCTGGCAGGTGATCACGCGGTCGGCGGGCACCGTCACCGTGGCGCTGCTGCGCTGTGACGGCGGTGAGGAAGCGGCCCGCTTCACGAGTTCCGATCCGGAACTGCTGGCCTTCGTCGCCGACCGGGACAGCAGCGAGGACTGACTTCGCCGATCAGGCGTGGGATTTCTTCTTCTTGCCGAACGGCAGGACAGACACGATTCCGACGACCAGAGCGCCGACGACGAGACCGATCACCGCCGATGCGGCAGTGTTAACCAGCCAGGCGAGCACGGCGCCGACACCGCCGACGTGGTGGACGTATTCCTCGGCGTGGTGCACGAGGGAGTAGGGGCCGTGCCAGCCGAGTGTGTCGGTGCCGACGAGCAGGATGTGCCCGCCCACCCACAGCATCGCCGCCGTTCCGACGACGGACAGGAAGCTCAGAAGCTTCGGCATACCGGCCACCAGCCCACGTCCGATGCGCTGCACGAAGGAGCTGGATCGCTGGGTGAAGTGGAGCCCGACGTCGTCCATCTTGACGATGCCGGCGACCACGCCGTAGACCGCCGCGGTGATCACCACGGCGACGACGAGCAGGATCAGCAACCGCGGCCAGAACGATTCTGCGGCAACCTCGTTCAGCGCGATCACCATGATCTCGGCGGAGAGGATGAAGTCCGTGCGGATCGCGCCCGCAACCATCTGCTTCTCGGCGTCCGGGCCTCGGGCGGCGGCGGTCTCGTGATGCGCGCCGTGGCCGAGGAACTTGCCGAACACCTTCTCGGCGCCCTCGTAGCACAGGTACGTCGCGCCGAGCATCAGGATCGGCGTGAGCAGCCATGGCGCGAACTGACTGAGCAGCAGCGCCGCAGGCAGGATGAAGACGATCTTGTTGCGCAGCGAGCCGATGGCGATCCGTTTGATGATCGGCAGCTCACGCTCGGCAGTGACCCCGTGCACGTACTGCGGGGTGACCGCCGTGTCGTCGATGACGACCCCGGCAGCCTTGGCAGTCGCCCGCCCCGCGGCCGCGCCCACATCGTCGACGGATGCGGCCGCCATCCTGGCCAGCGCCGCCACATCGTCGAGGAGGGCGAACAGTCCGCCGCTCACCCGACACCTCTGATCGCACATGCGGTCATGGCGGGAAGGGTACCCGCAGCGGCCTGCCAGGACTCTGCCAGCTCCGAACTGCCGGATAAGCGCTCAGCGGTTGTCGGGACACCGTGTTACTTTGCGCTGGGATCGCTCGGGGGCAGCGTGACGGGGTCCCCGACAGAGGGGGTGGAGCATGCCGAAGGTCGTCCGCCCGTGGCTGACGGTGGGGGTCGCCGCCCTCGGCATCGGCGCCATCGTCGCCGCACCCTCATCTGCCCCCAAAGGCGAAGTGCGCATCGAGAACTCGGCCATCGTCCAGAACGAGACGCAGGGTCCGCTGCAGTACTACCCCGACGTGCTGTCGCGGTCGCTGGCCAATGCGCGGCGTCTCGTCGCCGAATACCTCGAGGACCCGCTTCCCGTCGTCCGAGCGGTCGCCGACAACCAGCACCGCGCCGTCACCGAGGTGCTGCGGGCCGCCGCCGAACTGGACCCCGAGGCGTTCGCGCAGGCCGTCCTCTCCGCGGCGAACCAACCGGTCGTAAGTCTCGGCCGCGTGGTCGCCCGCGGCGAACCGGTCCGGACCGCGAACAGCCTGCTGGTCAGGTTGGCGTTGCCCGCAGCCAGTGGCGTGCTGGCCGGCGGAGCCGGGGTGGCCGACGTCGTCGATGCGGCGACCGACCTCGATCCCGTTCGTGTCGCCGGTGGGCTGGTCAATCTCCCGGCCCGGACCATGGACGGACTGCTCAACGGTCGCGTGGACGGTGAGCGCGACGAGTACTTCGGTCTTCTCGGGGCCGTCGTGGAAGCCCCTGTGAGCGACCAGATCTCGGGCCCTGTCGACTATCTCATCGATTCCCTGCAGGACATCGGCGACACGATCGCGGCATCTTCCTCCGACGCCGACGCCGACGCCCTGGCCCACGCGGCTGCGCCCCCCGGGGTGGCGTCTGCGGCGCCGGCCGCTGACGAGGAAGCTCCCGCACCACGGCCGCGGAGCACACGGACACAGCGCCGCGACACTGGTGTCGTAGCGGAGGACGGGGACACGCCGGCGCGCGACCGCTCCGCGGAGAACGGCGCCTCGCTGAGCTCCGATGACCCAGACCACGCAGATGCCTCCGACCCGTCGGGCACCGAGTCCACCTCGCGCCATCCACACCGAAAACATTCGCCGGCCGACACCGACGGCCCGTCGGCGTAGCTCGAGGGAGTTTCGAGCCGCGGCGGCTCGGGTATCTGCGGGGCACCCTGCGACAGATTGGTGGCCCATGAAATCCCATCCGAGGACCCGACTGGCCGTGTTCGGCGGCGCGACGCTTCTCGTGTTCGCCGTCGGCTGCGGCGGTGGCGACGGCGGCGACTCGAGCAGCACGTCGTCGACCACGGAGAGCAGCACCACCAGCACCACCAGCACATCGGTACCGGCCAGCACCGCACCGTCGATGAGCACGAGTCCCGCCCCCGGTGGCGCGACAGGCGGCGGCGACGCCAACGGTGGCGGCGGGTCGATCCCGGGTGGTCCCACGGGTGGCGGTGACGCCAACGGTGGCGGTGGCTCCATCCCCGGCGGTCCCACGGGTGGCGGTGACGCCAACGGTGGCGGCGGCGCAATCCCCGGCGGTCCCACCGGTAGCGGCGGGCCCGGCGGAGGCGGCGGCTCCATCCCCGGCGGCCCGACCGGTAGCGGCGGACCCGGCGGAGGCAGCGGCTGCGTGCCCGGCGTCGGCTGCATCTCGGTGCCCTGAGCCAGCCGATGACACAGCCGGCTGTCCTGTTCGACGTTGACGGCACCCTGGTGGATTCGAACTATCTGCACGTCTACGCCTGGGTCCGCGCGTTCGAAGCCGAAGGCGTGCCCGTCGCGGCGTGGCGCATCCATCGGTGCATCGGGATGGACGGCACGACGTTGGTGAAGACCCTGGCCGGCGAGGATGCCGGCCAGGGTCAGCTCGATCAGCTCAAGGATCGGCACAGCGAGTTCTACCAGGAGAGCACGCACCTGCTGACTCCGCTGCCGGGTGCGCGCGACCTGCTGCGCCGGGTCGCCGGCCTCGGCCTGCAGGTGGTGCTGGCCACCTCGGCCCCCGACGACGAGTTGCGCACGCTGCGTGAGGTTCTCGACTGCGACGACGTGGTGTCCGAGGTCACGTCGTCCGCGGATGTCGACACGGCCAAGCCGCAACCCGACATCGTCGAGGTGGCGTTGGCACGGGCCGGCGTCACGGCAGCTCAGGCGGTGTTCGTCGGTGACGCGGTGTGGGACTGCGAGGCCGCCCGGCGGGCGAAGGTGACCTCTGTCGGCGTGCTGTCCGGCGGAGTGTCACGCGCGGAGCTGTCCGAGGCCGGTGCGGCCGCCGTGTTCGAAGACGCCGCCGAGCTGTTGGCTCATCTCGACACCTCGCCGATCGGCGAGCTCGCCGCTAACTCCTGAGCGCGGCCAGTCTGCGCTGAGACGCAGGACTGGGCACGTGTTGGGGCCACCAGAACCAGCGGCCCAGTATGGTGGCCATCGCCGGCGTCATGAACGACCGCACGATCAGTGTGTCGAACAGAAGGCCCAGCGCGATGGTGGTCCCGACCTGGGCCATCACCGCCAAGTCGCTGAACGCGAACGACGCCATCGTGAACGCGAACACCAGCCCCGCCGAGGTCACCACCGATCCGGTGCCCGCCATCGAGCGGATGATGCCGGTCTTCAAGCCGCCGACCTTCTCTTCCTTCAACCGCGACACGAGCAGAAGGTTGTAGTCGGACCCGACGGCGAGCAGCAGGATCACCGACATCGGCAACACCATCCAGTGCAGCTCGAGCCCGATCAGGTGCTGCCACAGCAGAATGGACAACCCGAACGACGCACCGAGGGACAACAGCACGGTGCCGACGATCACCGCGGCGGCGATCGCAGCCCGCGTGATGATCAACATGATGACGAAAACCAGGGTGACAGCGGCGATCACGGCGATCAACAGGTCGTAGTGCGAACCGTCCTTCATGTCTTTGTAGGTGGGTGCGGTGCCGGCGAGGAAGACCGTGGAACCCTCCAACGGCGTGCCTTTGATCGCCTCCTTGGCCGCAGTCTTGATCGGGTCCACCGTGTCGAGGCCCTCGAGGGTCGCCGGATCGCCCTCGTGACTGATGATGAACCGCACCGACTTTCCGTCAGGTGAGATGAACTGCTGGATACCGCGCTGAAAAGCTTTGTTGGTGAACACTTCTGGAGGCAGATAGAACGTATCGTCGTTGCGCGAGTCGTCGAATGCATCACCCATGGCCGACGCATTGTCCTGTTGCGCCGCGATCTGGTCCTGCATGCCCTTCTGCGTCTGGTACATCGTCAACATCATCGATTTCATCGACCGCATGGTGTCGATCTGACTGGGCAGCATTGCTACCAGCTGGGGCATCAGCGTGTCGAGGCGTTCCAGGTCGGGAACGATGTTGCCGATGTCCTCGCTCATCGTGTTGATGCCGTCGAGGGTGTCGAACACCGAGCGGATCGCCCAGCACACCGGGATGTTGTAGCAGTGCGGTTCCCAGTAGAAGTAGCTGCGCAGCGGACGGATGAAATCGTCGAAGGTGGCGATGTTGTCGCGCAGCGTGGCGACGTCGACGGCGGTGTCCTTGGTCTTGAGGACCAGCTGATGCGTGGTGTCGCGCATCTGCTGCGTGACGCTGTACATCTTCTGCATCGTCTCGATGCTCTTCTGCATCTCGTCGGCCTGGCGGAGCATGTCGGCCATCCGGTCCTGCTGGTACTTCTGGTTCAACTGCGAGAGCGTGCCCTGCACACTCATCCGGAATGGAATCGTGCTGTGCTTGATCGGCTTCCCGTCAGGCCGCGTGATCGTCTGCACGCGCGCGACACCCGGCACGCGGAACAGGGCCTTGGCGATCTTGTCGATGACCAGGAAGTCCGCGGGATTGCGCAGGTCGTGGTCGCTCTGCACCATCAGCAGGGTGGGGTTCATCCGCGCCGTGCCGAAGTGACGCTCAGCAGCGGCGTAACCGACGTTGGCCGGGATGTCCGACGGTAGGTAGTTGCGGGCGTCGTAGTTGGTCTTGTAGCCGGGCAACGTCACGAGTCCGACGAGCGCCAGAGCCAACGTTCCGGCCAGCACCGGAACGGGCCAGCGCACGACCAGCGTGCCGATGCGCCGCCAACCCCTGGAGCTGATCGCGCGTTTGGGAGCGAACGCGCCGAAGCGGCCCGCCACCACGACGACTGCCGGCCCGAGCGTCAGGGCGGCCAGCACCGCCACCAGGGTGCCCACCGCGCATGGCACGCCGAGCGAACTGAAGTACGGAAGCCGGGTGAAGCTGAGGCAGGACATGGCGCCCGCGATCGTCAGCCCCGACCCGAGGATGACGTGCGCGGTGCCGTTGAACATCGTGTAGAAGGCCGTCACCCGGTCCTGCCCGGCGCCGAGTGCCTCCTGATACCGCCCGATGGCGAAGATCGCGTAGTCCGTTCCCGCCGCGATGACCATCAGCACCAGCAGGTTCACCGCGAACGTGGACAGGCCGATGACGTCGTTGATCGCCAGGAACGACACGATGCCGCGGGCCGCGCCGAGTTCGATGAACACCATGAACAGGATCAGCAGCATCGTGACGACGGACCGGTAGACCAGCAGCAGCATGAGCGCGATGACGCCGATGGTGATCAGTGTGACCTTGAAGATGCTTCGGTCACCGGCGTGCGCCTGGTCGGCGATCAGCGGCGCCGGTCCCGTCACGTAGGCCGTCATGCCCGGCGGCGCGGGTGTGGAGTCGACGATCTCGCGGACCGCTTCGACTGACTGGTTCGCCAGCGGCTCACCCTGATTGCCGTGCAGATTGAGCTGGACGTATGCGGCTTTGCCGTCCGCGCTCTGCGCGCCGGCGGCCGTCAGTGGGTCCCCCCAGAAGTCGGCGACGTGCTGGACGTGGGTGGTGTCGGCCTCGAGCTTGTCGACGAGTGAGTCGTAGTAGCGGTGCGCGTCGTCGCCGAGCGGGTGATCGCCCTCGATGACGATCATCGCGGTGCTGTCGGAGTCGAACTCCTCGAAGTTCTCCCCGATCTGCTTCATCGAGATCCAGGCGGGGCCGTCCTTGGCGGCCAGGCCCACGGTCCGGTCCGCACCGACCTCCTCGAGCGATGGAAGCAGGACGTTGGTCGCGACGGTCAGCAGGATCCAGCCCAGCAGAATGGGCACGGCGAGAGCGCGGACGACCCGCGCCACTCCCGAGTGCTCACTCGCCATCGTGCCCCGTCCCCATCAAGCCTGACCTCGCCCTTTTCCAGGCCCTTTGCAGACCCACATTCTGGAGCCGCTCGCGCTTCACCCGGCGCGTCGAAGATACATACAACTAGCTCATCAAATCTTTCGCTGTTGATCCGGGCAGACGTTACCGGTTCGCCACCGTGCGCTCGCCGCGCCCGGCGAAACGGACTCGGGAACGTCACTGTTGCGTCCGTAAGCTGAGACTCGTGCCTGGGCAGCAGCGTCACGGGGTCGATCTCAGCAATCTCGACCAGCCCCTCGGGGCGGACGCCGAAGCGACCAAGGGCGATCTCGTCGACTATCTCGACGCTGTCGCAGACCGAATACTGCCCGTGCTCGCGCACCGTCCGCTGACCGTCCTGCGAGTGCTCCGCGGCCGTGCCCCGTTCATGCAGAAGAACCTGCCGGCGTACACACCCGAGTGGGTGCCGACGGTGCACCTGTGGGCCGAGGCCTCGCATCGCGACGTCCGCTACGCACTGTGCAACGACAGGCGCACGCTGATGTGGCTGGCCAATCAGCGTGCCGTCGAATACCACCCGGCACTGGGCCTGGCCGACGACATCTACCGGCCCACCCACCTGATCCTCGATCTCGACCCGCCGGACGGCGCGGAGTTCGCGACGGTCGTCGCGGTCGCGGAGCTGGTCCGCAGGGCGCTGGCGGACGTCGGGCTGACGGGTGCGGTGAAGACCAGCGGCTCACGAGGGGTGCACGTCTTCGTTCCCGTCGACCTCGACGGGCTGGCGACACCGGGTGAGGACGTGGCCGCGGCGACACGCGCGCTCGCCGCTCGTGCCGAGGCGCTCGATCCCACGATCGCGACCACGGCGTTCATCGTCTCCGATCGCGCCGGCAAAGTGTTCATCGACGCCACCCGATCGGGCGGGGCCACTGTGGCGGCGGCGTACAGCCCGCGCCTGCGGCCCGGAACCCCGGTGTCGTTCCCGGTCGCGTGGTCGGATCTGGCCAGCGTGCGTCCGGCGGACTTCACCATCACCACGGCGCTGACGCATCTGGGCGGACGGGACCCGTGGGCGGAGGCGATGCCGGCGCCGCAGCGGCTGCCCGGGGAGCTGATCACGCACGGCAGGACCATCCCGGTTGCGCGTGTCGCGGCGATGCACGAAGGGAAGCGACGGGCCCGCGCCCGCAGACAGGCGGGCGGGTGACTCACGGCTTCTGTTACTGCGGGGGCGGCGCCGCCACCGTGGTCACCTTGTCGAGGCCGCTCACCGTCAGGACCGACATCAGGATGGGGTTGACGAGCACGTTGATGGCATCGGCATGCTCGAACAGGACGCTGATGGCGCCGCTGTCCAGGTACTCGATCCGGGTCAGGTCGACACGCACCGGGGTGGCATCCGTGACGTCACGGCCGGTGCGCACCGCCGCCCCGAGGGCTTCGGAGAACTCGGCGACGTTGCTCAGGTCGAGTTCGCCGGCAGCCATCACCACGGTGGTGCCGTCATCGCGGCGGTCGGTGTGCACCTGCAGCGGCGTCGCCATCATCCGATCCTCGTCTGCATGTGCACCGTGGTGCCGGTGGTCTGGGGGTCGATGGAGACATCCTGCATCAGAGCCTGCATCAGCCCAAGTCCGCGTCCCCGGTGGATGGCCGGCGTCGCTGCCGGTGGCTTCCAGCGGCCGGTGTCGCGGACGGTGACGCGGAGATGATCGGCGAACGCGCTCGCGGACAGGCTGACCGTTCCGCCGGGATCGTCACGGTGGCCGTGTTCGACCGCGTTCGCCATCGCCTCACCGACCGCGATGAGCACGTCGAGCGTCTGCTCTTTGCTGACGCCGGCGCTGCCCAGCCATGTCCGCAGCGCGGCTCTGCTCGGCGCCAGTTCGCCGACGTCCGCGGTGATGTCGAGTTCCAGGGGTGCGGGCTGCCGGTAGAGCAGCAGGGCCACGTCGTCTTCGTATCCCCTGTCGGGCGCGAGCCCGGCCATGATCACGTCGGCGAGTTCGTCCAGTGCGGTGCCGCGATGGGAACCCACCACGTCGGTGGCCCTGGCGATACCGTCGTCGATCGATTCCCGGCGCCGCTCGACCAGGCCGTCGGTGTAGAGCAGCAAGGTGGCGCGCGGCGGCATCGTGACCACCGCTTCGGGCCGCGACTGTGAATACCGCACGCCCAGCGGTGTCGAGCGAGCACCGTCGATGAGCTCGGTCGCCTGGTCTGCCAGCACGAGGATGGGTGGCGGGTGCCCCGCACAGGAGTAGGTCAGCTCACCGGTGCCCGGGGTCAGCACCGCACAGAATGCAGTGGTGCAGCGGGCACCGGGCAGCCGAGCGGCGAACCGGTCGAGCGCCGAGAGCGTCGCCGCCGGGCTGGGATGCTCGAGCAGTAGCGCCCGGCACGCGCTGCGCAGCTGACCCATCACCGTCGCCGCGGCCAATCCGTGCCCGACACAGTCCCCGACGATCAGCCCGATCCGTCCGTCGTCGAGGTCGACGACGTCATACCAGTCCCCCCCGACCTGCAGCGGGCGCGTGGCGGGTTGATAGCGCACGGCGAACCCCGTCGACAGAGCGGGCCCGAGGATCGCGTGCTGCAACGCCAGGGCCGTCTCGCGCTGCTGGTCGATCTGGTGCACCCGCTGCAGGCCCTGACCGAGCCGGCCGGCCAACACGGTGAGCAGCGTGCGGTCTTCGGCGGTGAACCGGCGCTGCTCGAACAGCTCGATGTAGATCACCAGGATTCCACGGGGATGTTGCAGCGCCACACCGGCCGATCCCGGCTCCGGTGTCGCCGGATCGAGGAGGTCGCCATCGCGGAGGGCCGAGATCGCGTGTCGAGCGCGTTCCGACAACCCGTCCCAGCCTGCGACACTCTCGCCTGCACAGACGACATCCGTTGCGACCGTCGATGATTCGCCATCCCGAGGGGAAAGCGTGGCGGCGACGACCCGGCGGGCCTGCCAGACCGCGCGCAGCTGTTCGGCAGCGGCACTCACCGCATCATCGAGCGTATCCGCCTGTGCCAGAGCCTCGTTCAGCGACGCCAGGGCCGACTCCCGCTGCACGAGGTAATGCTCGGCGGTTACGTCACGCATCGTGCCGACCACCACCTTGCGGCCGGTGTCGGGGTCTTCGGCATGGCTGAACGTCGCGGTCACCCAGAGCCGATGCCCGTCGCGGTGGGTGACGGGCACCTCGTTGATCGTGCCGTGCGGCTCGTCCATCAGGTCGCCGAACGCCTCGGCGACTTCGCGATGGGCATCGGCGTCGGTGTCGGCCGATGGCCACCAGGGATAGATCGGCGCGTAGGGCAGTCCGGACGCGTCGAACCCGAGGATGTCGGTGAAGGCACCGTTGATCTCGATGACCGAGCCGTCTTCGTCGCACACGAAGAACGCGTCCTGCAACGAGTCGACCAGCGCTGTGCGCCACCGCGCGTGGTGATCACGCAGCCGGGCCAGTTCGACATTCGTGCGCACCCGTGCCAGCAGCTCGGCCGCGGCGAAGGGCTTGACCATGTAGTCGTCGGCACCGGCCTGCAGACCGCTGATCGACGCCTCCTGCCCCGCACGTGCGGACAGCAGCAGCACCGGTAACGCAGCAGTACGCCGATCGGCGCGCAACGCCCTCACCAGAGCGAGCCCGTCGAGCCCCGGCATCATCACGTCGCTGATCAGCATGTCCGGCGGGTCGGCGCGCACCGATTCGAGTGCGCGTAGACCGTCGGCGACCGCGTCGACGGTGTATCCGTCGGATCGCAGCAACCGGGTCAGGTACTCCCGCATGTCTGCGTTGTCATCGGCGACCAGCACGCGAACCGGGCCACCGGACAGCGGAGCAGGAACCGACCCGGGTGTCGAACGTGCTGCGGCGGAACCACTCTCGAGCCCCTCGTCACCCTGCCAGCGCATCGCTTCCTCGACGTATGCGTTCGCCGAAGCACCCAGCGGCCGGACCGACGCCGCGGCGATCGCGTCAGCGGGCAGGTGAGCGGCGCCGAAGGGCAGTCGGATGTCGAAGGTGGTGCCCACGCCGTGTGTGCTGTCCACATCGATGGTGCCGCCGTGCAGTTCGACGAGTTCCTTGACCAGTGCCAGCCCGATGCCGCTTCCCTCGTGCGAGCGCGCGGCGACGTTCTCGATGCGGTGGAACCGCTCGAACAGGCGCGGAACCTCGTCCGGCGGGACCCCGGTGCCGGTGTCGGACACGGTGATCGATGCCCGGTCGCCGTTGCGGCGGACGGTGACCGAGATCGTGCCCTGGAACGTGAATTTCAGTGCATTCGACAGCAGGTTGAAGACGATCTTCTCCCACATGTCCGTGTCGAGATACACCGGCTCGTCGAGCGTCGGGCAATCCACCGTGTAGGTCAGACCCGCGCGTTCCACGGCGGACCGGAACACACTCGCGAGTTCCGCGGTCGCCGCGCCGATGTCGACGGGCACATAGGTCGCCTGCGCGCGACCGGCCTCGATGCGCGAGAAGTCGAGCAGCGTGTTCACCAGCTTGGTCAGCCGTAACCCGTTGCGCCACACCACGTCGAGCTCTTCGCGGGCGGCGGCGTCGATGTCCTCGCGGCGGCGGAGCTCGGCGACGGGATCGAGGATCAGGGTCAGCGGGGTGCGGAACTCATGGCTGATGTTGGAGAAGAACGTGGTCTTCGCCCGGTCGAGTTCGGCGAGCTCTTCGGCTCTGCGTTGCTGCGCGCGGTAACTGCGGGCCAGGCTGACACCGGCAGCGAGGTGGCCGGCCACCAGCGTGACGAAGCCGCGGTAGCCCTCGTCGAGCGGTCGATAGCGGTTGAGTCCGGCCACCAGGAAACCCACCGGCGCACCGCCACCCTGCTGCAGCAGCGGCGTGACCAACGCCTGAACGGGCGGGTCTTTCCAGTCCCCGGTCGGCATGGGCGGGAAGTCCTCGAGATCGACGACGACCGTGTCGCCGGCCGCGGTCCGTGCGGCCGGCCAGATCCCGCCGCCCGGCTCGGCGACCGCAGGTGCCGCGGGATGATCGACCCCGATCCCGCTCATCCCCGCGAGATGCGCCGTTCCGTCGGCATCGAAGAGATACGTCAGCGTGAAGGGCAGATCCCGCAGGTTCTGGCTCAACTGCCGATCGGCGAACGCCAGGATCTCCGTCTCGGTGCGGGCGACGCTGGGATCGGAACCCAGATCGCGCAGCGTGGTCATCCGGCGTTCGCCGATGACCTGCACTGTGTCCTCACTGACCACGCACAGCATGCCGACCACGGCACCGACATCGTCGCGCAGCGGACTGTAGGAGAACGTGTGATACGACTCCTCCAGATAACCCGACCGTTCGAGGAACAGCAGTAGCGCGGTGTCCCAGGTCGCGTCTCCGCTGGACATGACGTGTTCGATGCGGGGATAGATGTCGTCCCAGATCTCCGCCCAGACTTCCCCGCAGGGCCGGCCGAGCGCCCAGGGATACTTGCGGCCCAACGTGTCCCGACGATAGGCCTCGTTGCAGAAAAAGGTCAGCTCGGGACCCCACGCCATCCACATCGAGAACCGCGAGGACAGCAGGATGCTGACCGCGGTCTGCAAGCTCTGCGCCCAGCCCTGCGGGTCTCCCAACGGAGTGGCGGCCCAGTCCACCCGCGCCATCTCCCGGCCGACTTCGCCGCCTTCGGTGAACAGGCCGGGGGTCGTCACAGTGGTCCGGCGTCCGCGGCCAGTGCCGCCGAGACGGACGGATGGGGGCGCAGCACGTTGTCCAGCTTGGTCACCTCGATCGGCCGGATCACCTCCGGGTTGTCGGCGACCACGCGCACCGCGACGCCGGCGTCGCGGCCGCGTTCGTAACAGCTCAGTACTGCGTTCAGCCCTGCGCTGCCGAAATACGACACCTGTGTCAGGTCGATGATCAGCGCCTTCGCCGGCGCAGCCGTGCCGGCTGACAATCCCTTGTCGAGCGCATCGGCGAGTGTGTCAACGGAGTTCGAATCGACTTCGCCGCGGACACGCACCACCACCGCGCCACCGTCAGCATCCTGTTCGACGTCCAGCTGCCCCACACACCTTCGTCTTCGCCGTCACCGGCTCCATCACCGACCACAAGGTCTCGATCATCGACGCTCGACCTACGATCCCACTCGCTCGTGCACCGTCAGCATCAGATGGTCGACCTGGCGACGCAACGCCGCGCCGTCGACCAGCGCCAGCTCTGAAACCAATTGTGCCGCCAGTGCCCGCAATTTGGTGTTGGTCTGCTGCGATCGCCACAGCAACAGCTTGAAGGCCTGGTCGGCGTCGACGCCGTAGGTCACCATCAGCGCGCCCTTGGCCTGCTCGATCGCGGCTCGGGCTTCGAAGAGATCGGGCAGCGATTCATCGAGCACCGCGCGGCGCTCCCTGTCCAGGGCTTCGGTCAGGTCGACGTAATACCCCTCGGTGCCGACCACTGCGCCCGCGTCGTCGTACATCCGATCGGCGATGACGATGACGTTGTGCTCCACGCCGCCGGCGTCGATGAAGCGGTGCTTGCTGTTGAACGAACCACCGAAGTGCAGGGCGTGATCGAGCAACTCCTGGACGTGTCGCCGGTCCTCGGGGTGCTTGTGGGAGAGCAACAGTTCGGTCGTGGGCTCGACGGTGCCGGGTTCGTAGCCGTGCATGCGCGCGACCTCGTCGGACCACTCCCAGCGCTGCCCGACGAACCAGAATCGGAATGCCCCTGCGGCGAGCTGACCCGCCGACGAACCCAGCCCAGATGAGGAGGCGGACGCGCGGGCGGATTCGGACATTTCGCCATTATCCATCACGCGCCCGCGGTGTTCGGCCGTCTATCCAGATCTCAAGACCCCGCAACGCATGTCGACGCGGTGTCGGCGCTCTGCGGCCCGAATTCGTGCGCGACCGTCACCACCACATCGGCCGGGAAACCGCCACGGCGGGCGTGCTCCCGGATGGTCTCCTCGTCATCGGCCTCGTGCAGGCAGTAGATCTTGTCCCCGGCGACATAGCTGGTCACCCAGCGGTACGGGACGCCGAGGGAATCGACGGCGGCATTGGAGGTGCAGGCAATGGCCGCCAACTGTTCCTCGGTCAGCTCCGAGGCTCCGGGGATGTTCCGTTCGATGAGAAATCTCTTCATGGCTCTCTCCTTCTCGAGGTCTGTCGTTCAGTGGAGCGCCCGACCCGCGCCGGACGTCCCCGACTCTTCTCGCCGGCGCCTCCGCCGTCATCGGGAGAACCTCCCTATTTCCCCACTCGACCGGCGGGGTGTTGTCGATACGATCAGCCGGTGACCCTCACCGGGCGCGAGCGGCAGTGTGACCAGCTCGCGGCCCTGCAGGCCAGCGCGCGTGCCGGACAGGGCGGCGCGGTGCTGGTGTGTGGGGAGTCCGGGGCGGGCAAGACGACGTTCGTCGAGCAGTTCATCTCCCGCGTCGACGACCACACGCGGGTTCTGTGGGGCGCGTGCGACCCTCTGACCACTCCGCGGCCGCTCGGGCCACTGCATGACGTCGCCCACGACCTCGGTCCGGCCACGCGGCGCCAACTCGCCGACGGTCAGCAGCCCTACGACATCTTCGCGTCGGTGTTCGACGACCTCCGGGGGACGCCGGCGATCCTCGTGATCGACGATCTCCAGTGGGCCGACCAGGCGACCCTCGACCTGTTCCGGTTCCTGCTCCGCCGGGCCGCGCACTCGTCGCTGCTGATCATCGGAATCCTTCGCGATGACGAGGTCGACATGGCCCACCCGCTGCGCGGACTCCTCGGAGACGTCGCCCGCTCCGCACACGGTCACGCACTGAGCGTTCCTCCGCTCGACGTGGACGCGATCGCCGCGCTCGTCGGCGATCGTGACGTCGACCCCGCCCGGCTGCACCGGATCACCGGCGGCAACGCGTTCTTCGTGTGCGAGATGCTGGATCAGGATTGCGCCGAGGGCGCCGAACTCCCCACCACGGTGCGCGACGCGATCCTGGCCCGCACCACCGCCCTCGACGCCGATGCGTGGGATCTCCTCGCGCTGTTGACCTGCGCCTCCGGCGCGATCGGTGATCGCCTGCTCGTCGGACTCGGTGTCACGTTGCCTGCGCTGCGGGCCGCAGACCGGGCGAAGCTCATCAGACGGGACGCCCGCGGCGTGACATTCCGGCACGACCTCTGTCGGCGCGCGGTCGCCGCCGTACTGCCGCCGGGCGCGGAACCCGGCCTGCACCGCAGATTCGTCGAGGCGTTGCGCACGGTCGCTGCGCCGGACCCCGCGGTTCTCACCCACCATGCGCTCGGCGCCGGTGACACGGCGCTGGCCGCCGCGACCGCGGTCGACGCCGGCCGAGCAGCGACCCGGGCCGGCGCGCACACCCAGGCGTGCCGGTTCTTCGAACTGGCTCTGCAGCACAGCAGCGTGCTGGACGGTGCCGTCGAGGCCGAGATACTCGAGTTGCTGGCAGCGGAGTGCTACCTGACCGACCGGCTCACCGACGCGATCGCGGCGAGCCGGCGGGCTCTGCTGGTGCGCCGCACGCTGGGCGACGCGGTGGCGGTGAGCGCCAACCACCACGCGCTGTCGGTTTACGAGTGGTACAGCGGCAATCGCGCCGCGGCCGTTGCGCACGCCGACGCGGCGGTTGCGGCGCTCGAAACCGTTGGAAACGTGCATAATTCGTCATATCTCTGCCAGCTGGGCCATGGTGTGGCGATGCAGGCCTATCTCTTGGTGCAGGCCAACCGGATCACCGAGGCCGAGGGCGTCCTGGACCGCGCCCGCGAGATCGCCGCCGCCGTCTCCGACACCGATCTGGCGGCGCGCGTGGAGTTGATCGGGCAGTACTGCGGCGTCCTGTCCGGGACGGCGGGGTCGCGGGACCGCGTGTTGGCGGTGCTGTCGGGGGCACCGCGGCACATCGACGAGATCTACTCGAGTGGATACACAAACCTGACCCACTTCGACGTGGAGCAGCGCCGCCTCGGTGCGGCCGCCGACCTGCTGGGCCGCAGCATCCCGCTCATGGTCGAACACGATCTGCCGATCTGCCGAATGGTGCAGATCGGTTCGCGCAGCAGACTTCTCCTGCTGTCCGGCGATTGGGACGCAGCGCTGCCCGATGCCGATTCGGTGCTGGGAAACCCGAGCGCCCCGCTGGCCCGGATGTGGCCGCTGCTGATCCGGGGGCTGATCGCGCTGCGCCGCAGCGGTAACGACGGCGAACTGATCGACCAGGCCGCCGAGCTCGCCGATCGCTTCGGCGAGCCGATCCGGCTGTTGCCCGTTGCATCGGCGTTTGCAGAGCGTCACTGGCTGACCGGACGCCCCGAACCTCATCTCGCGCAATGCCTGGAACTGTTGCGCGACAGCAGTTCTCACATCGGTTTGGAATGGGCCAGGGGCGAACTCGCGGTGTGGTTGCATCGGTTGCGGATGCCGGTCGCCGACACCGCCGACATCGCAGAGCCCTACACGATGCTTCTCGGTAACCGCTTCGACGAGGCTGCCGAGGCGTTCGACGCGCTGTCGTGTCCCTACGATGCGGCGCTTGCGCGCATCGAGGCCGCGGAGCCCGAGTCGTGCCGCCGCGCGCTGGACACCCTGGATCGCTTGGGCGCGGACGCGGTGGCGGCGAAGCTACGCGCGGATCTGCGCGCGAGGGGACTCTCCGCCGTGCCCGGGCCGCGGCGCACCAGCACATTGGCCAACCCGGCGGGGCTGACGAGCCGGCAGCTCGACGTGCTGCGCCTGCTCGCCGACGGTCTCACCAACGCCGAACTGGCCGAGCGGTTGTTCCTGTCGGTGAAGACCGTCGATCACCATGTGTCGGCGATCCTCGGCAAGTTAGGGGCCACGAGTCGGCGTGACGCCGTCCGCCGGGCCCACGAGACAGGTCTGCTCACCCGCCCGGCCGCGCCACTCTAGGAGCTCCCCCGCCGCGTCACCCCGCGCGCGACGAGGTACAGGACGACGCCGACCGCCAGCAGGATTGCCGCGAACAGCCACACCTGCGCGCTCTGCTGCGTCAGAAGCAGGACACACGAGGCGACGCCGAGTACCGGCACGAACGTCCACACCCGGAAGTGCCGGTGGGCGACCTCGTCACGGCGCAGGACCAGCACCGCGATGTTGGTCGACAGGAACACGAAGAGCAGCAGCAACACCACGGTCTCGGCCAGTGTCGAAAGATCCCCGACCACGGTGAGCAGCATCGCCACCGCAGTGGTCGCGACGATCGCGACCCACGGGGTGCGGCGACGCGGCAACACCCGGGTCAGCACCGCGGGCAGCAGACCCTGCTCGGCCATGCCATAGGTGAGGCGGCTGGACATGATCATCGTCAACAGTGCGCCGTTGGCCACGGCGATCAACGCGATCAGGCTGAACACCCAGTCGGGCACCCCGACACCGGACGCGGCGACGACGGCCAGCAGCGGGCCGGAGGACTCGGACAGTTCGCTCGCCGGCAGCGCGATCGAACTGGCGATGCCGACCAGCGCGTACATCACTCCGGCGGTGATCAGGGCACCGAAGAGCGCCTTCGGGTACACGCGGCTCGGATCCTTGATCTCTTCAACGACATTGGCCGAGGTCTCGAATCCGACGAAGGAGTAGTAGGCGATGATCGCGCCGCCCAGGATCGCCAGCGCCGGTGTCGATCCGTCCGGGAAGTCGACGACGCGGCCGACGTCGCCCTGACCTCGGCCCAGCATCACCGCCACCACGGCGATGACGATCAGCAGACCGGACAGCTCGATGACCGTCATCACCACATTGGTCTTCAGCGATTCGCTGATACCCCGCGCGTTCAGACAGGCCACGAGCAGAAGGAACACCAGTGCAGCCGGCACCGCGGGCACGTCGACGAACGTCGCGAGGTAGTCGCCGGAGAACGCCAGCGCCAGGCCGGCGGCACTGGTCACGCCGGCGGCCAGCATCGAGAAGCCGACCAGAAACGACAGCAGGGGCTTGCCGAAGGCGCGCTCGGCGAAGACGGCAGCCCCACCGGCTCTGGGGTACTTGGTCACCAGCTCGGCGTACGAGCCTGCCGTCAGCAGTGCCAAGACCAGCGCGATCACCAACGGCGCCCACAGCACGCCACCCACCTCTTCGGACAGCACGCCCATCAACGCGTAGATCCCCGCGCCGAGGACGTCGCCGAGGATGAACAGGAACAGCAGCGGACCCGTGATCCGCCGGGCCAGCTTCGTCGGCGCCGCATCGGCCCCCTGCGCGGTATCGGCCTCCGATGACATGGGTGGTCCTTTCCGGGCCGGTTCCGGGCCGGCCGCCGGCGAATCAGTACCCGCTGCGTCGCCATCTAGGCCCGGCACATCCGCAGAAGTCGCAGAATGGGCGGATGCGCTTTGGAAACTTCATGGCACCGTTCCACCCCACCGGGCAGAATCCGACGCTCGCGATCGAACGCGACCTCGACCTGATCGTGGCGATGGACCGCCTGGGCTTCCACGAGGCGTGGATCGGGGAGCACCATTCGGCGGGGTTCGAGATCATCGCCTCACCGGAGGTCATGATCGGCGTCGCCGCCGAGCGGACGAAGCACATCAAGCTCGGGACCGGCGTCAGCTCGCTGCCCTACCACCATCCGCTGATGCTCGCCGACCGCATGGTGCTTCTCGACCACCTGACCCGTGGCCGGGTGATGCTCGGTTGCGGCCCCGGCCAGCTCACCTCCGATGCGCACATGCTCGGCATCCCGGCCGACGAGCAGCGCCCTCGGATGGAGCAGTGCCTCGAAGCGATCATGCGGTTGCTGCGCGGCGAAACCGTCACGATGCGCACCGACGGCTTCACCCTGCAGGACGCGCGCCTGCAGCTGGCGCCCTACAGCGATCCGTGTTTCGACGTCGCGGTCGCGGCCTCGTTCTCCCCCACCGGGCCGCGCGGAGCGGGCAAGCACGGCATCGGGATGCTGTCAATCGCGGCGACCGCCCGGCAGGGGATGGATCTGCTGGCCCAGCACTGGAAGACGTGGGAGGAGGTGGCGCTGGAGCACGGTCACGTCGCGGACCGATCCAAGTGGCGCCTCGTCGGCCCGATGCACCTGGCCGAGACACGCGAGCAGGCCGAGCGCGACGTCGCGTACGGAATCGCCGAATTCTCACGGTATTTCAGCCACATCCTGCCCGCCGGCCCGGTGCAGGGCGACACCGTCTCCGAGATCGTGGCCAACAACCGGGAGTCGGGCTTCGCGGTGATCGGCACACCCGACGACGCTGTCGCCAAGATCGAGGAACTCATCGAGGCCAGCGACGGCGGATTCGGGGCCTTCCTGCTGTTCGATCACGATTGGGCGCCCCCGGCCGCCAAGCTGCGCAGCTACGAATTGTTCGCCCAGTACGTGATCCCGCATTTCACCGGTCACCTCACGCCGCCGAGGGCATCACAGGGGTGGGTGACCGCAAGCGGACGCGAGTTCGTCGACCGCGCCGCGCATGCCATCGGTAAGGCGATCGAGGACCACGCCGCCGAGCAGCAGGCCAAACATTCCCCGGCCGCGCCGTAGTGCCCGATCGGGCTGCCCTGGCACAGCACCTGATCGAGCAGTGGCGGCTGCGCGCCGACGGAGTCGTCGGGGCTGGGCCCGAAGAGGATGCTGACGCGCTGACCCAACCGGTGCATACGTCCGACGGCGCACCGGCGCTGCTCAAGATCGGCTCGTCGGCGTTCACCGGTGAGCATCTGGTGCTGCGCCGGTGGGCCGGCGACGGCGCCGTTCGGCTTCTCCGCGCCGATCCGCACCGCCATGCCGTGCTGACCGAGCGCGCCGGTCCGACCACTCTGGCATCGCTCACCGACACCGACGCGTGCGCGGTGGTGGCCGGCCTGTACGCGCGGCTCCATGTGCCCGCGATGCCCCAACTACCCTCTGCCGCAGACGCATTGCGACGCTGGCTCGACGATGCCTCGCTCGACTCCCCCGCGGTGCCACGCCGGCTGGTCGAACAGGCGCGGACCCTCGCCAGTGACCTGCTCGCCGACGGCGCAGGCGCCGAGGTGGTGCTGCACGGCAATCTGCACTTTTCGTCGGTGTGCGCCGCCGAACGCGCACCGTGGTTGGCCGTCGACCCACGGCCCGTCAACGGTGACCGCAACGACGACGTGGCACCGATGCTTACCCACCACTGGGACGGGATCGCCGGGCGGGTGCGCGACGCGATCCGGCAGCGCTTCTGGACGCTGGTGGACGTCGCAGGCCTGGACGAGGATCGCGCCCGCGCCTGGGTGATCGTGCGCATGGTGGTCGCGTCGACGTCGGTGGCCATGCGGGCCGACCGCGCCGACGAGGTGACGCGCTTTCTGACGGTCGCCAAGGCGGTGCAGGACTGACCGGCTTCCGGTACCACTGCGCGGATGACGATTCGGTGAATACGCGCCGCCGGGCGCGCTGACCCGTCTGCGGACGGGTAAGCCGGACGGTATGGCTCTCGTCGACAGCACCGGGTTCGCGCATGTCCGCATCACCGTCAGTGACATCGCACGCTCCAAGAAGTTCTACGACACGGTGTTCGGCTGGCCGCTGGTGGTGGACACCTCCTCGATGGCCGACGACCCGGGTATCGCCCAGTCACCCGAGCGGTTCTTCGGCGGAGCGGTGTACCAGACACCGCAGGGCACGCTGTTCGGCCTGCGACCGGGCGGCAACGGCGCCTTCGATCCTCAACACATGGGCCTCGATCACGTCAGCTTCGCCGTCGCCGGGCGCGCCGAGTTGGCCGCTGCCCAGAGCGCGTTGGCCGATGCGGGGATTCCGCACGGCGCCATCTCGGTGCTCGAGGAGTCCGGTATCGCGATCCTGTCCTTCCAGGATCCCGACGACATCAACATCGAACTGACCGCTCCCCTCGACTGAGGGCCGTCAGGTCACCTGCGTCGGCGCCTCGGAGAGCTTCACCAGTTCGACTTCTGGCCGTGTGGGCACCCGGTCGGCGTGGAGCCACCGGAAAGCCAGGTTCCCCCTGGGGTAGTCGACCGTCGAGATCGCGTTCGGATGCGCGCCATGCTGTTCTGCAGGGTTCTTGGAGACGACCACCGTCACCGAGCCGTCGCTATTCGGTATCGCCGTCGCACCGTTGATCGAGACCCGGGCGTCGGTGACGATGTGGCCGCCCATGAACTGGTTCCACACCACGAGGTTCCAGAAGCGGCAGGACGGCGGGCGATGGGTGATGACGAGCGCCTCGTCGTCCTCGAGGACGAAGCTCGCATAGGCGTAACAGGCGTCGCGGGCCGACCAGCCGAAATTCGAATCCGGGACCTGGTACGGCTCGCCGAAAACGTTGGCGCGCTGGCCGGTCTCGTGGCCGAGCGCGTGCGAATCGTCGACCCGGACGCCGACCGTCAGCGGAACGATGGCGAACATCGTGCGCAGCCAGGCCGCGCAGGCACGCAGCGAGGCCGCGGTCTCGGCATCGGAATGCCGGATCGGGTCCGGCTCGTCGAGCGCCTCGATGCGCCAGCTGACCGGGCGCCCGGTCATCGGATCGGCCTGATAGTCGCGGGTCACCAACACCGCCACCCCGGGCAGCGGTCCGATCTCGAAGGAAAACTCACCGTCGGAGTCCATCCGTCCGCTGGCCTCCAGGTCGGAGTCGTTGACGATGCCGACCACCCGGTCCGACCAACTACCCGGCGCAGGCTCGTTGTAGGCGGTCACCGAAAAATACACGCTGTCACCGCGATTCCCGCTGATCCGGTATCGGCGGTGCTCGTCGATCGGGCACAGGTGATACCACGCATCGGTGTTGTCGCCTCCCCAGCGTCGATCGCGGCGGAACGGGGTGTTCAGTTCCACGAACTGCGGTCGACTGCGCTCGGGAAAGAGGTACGTGTCGAAGGCGACCCCGAGCGTGGTGGCCAGCATGCGGTACCCGTCGGCGAGGTGGCGGTCGTCGACGACGGCGCGCTCCCCCTCGGTGAAACCGCGGTCGAGCTCGCCCAGGGTCTGGATCAAATCCCGCCAGGCAGTGGTGGATTCGGCGCTCACGTGGCAATTCCTCTCGTGATCAGGGTGGCGGTGCGGTCGAGCCAGCCGTCATCGGGCGCATCCGGCCGGGTCACCAGCGAGAGCAGCGTGATGCCGGCGACGGCTTCGGCGAGTTCGGTGGCGTCGATGCCCGCGCGGACGTCGCCGCGCTGGACGGCATCGCGCAGGAAGTCGCCGAGCCCGCGGGTGATCACGTCGCCGAACCGCCTCAGCAGCGCGGTATGCAGGGTGGGGTCGGCGGCCATCTCGGCGATCAGTCCGGGGATCGCGGCGCGGGCAGCCGGGGCCGTCAGCAGGGCCGCGACGCGCCGCACCATCTCGCGGATGTCGTGGGCCAGTGACCCGGTCGACGGGATCTGAGTCGCCTCACCGATCGGGAAGACGGCCTCGTGCACGAGATGCGCCTTGCTGGGCCAGCGCCGATAGATCGCGGGCTTGCTGGTTCCCGCGCGCCGCGCGATCGCGCCGACTGACAGCTCGGCGTACGGCACCTTGCCGATCATCTCGGCGGTGGCCGCCAGCACGGCGTCATCGATGCGCCGGTCGCGGGGCCGGCCGAGCTCTGTCGTCATTACGTGACTCAGAGTAACATAACTGCCTGTGACGCACGACACACCGACCACCATCGACCTGACCGACCTGGAGCAGCCGCGTTACAGCGTTGCAGCACAACAGGTTCGGGACATGATCGCCTCGATGACGGGCAGCTGCGCACTGACGTCGGAGGCGTTGCACACGGCCGCCCGGGACGCCACCGGCCTCGACGACTTCGGCTCCGACGACTATCGGGAACGCCTCGACGTCTACCTCGCCGCGCTGGCCGGCCTCGACGACCTGCACGACTGCGGCCGGGTCAACTTCTTCAGCCAGCTCTCGCAGTGGTTGAAGAACCGGTTGCTGCTCACCGACCTCCTCCGCCGGCATCCCGAGATCCACGACCTCGAGCTGGTCCCGCCGGTCGTCATCGCGGGGCTTCCCCGCACCGGAACGACGCATCTGCACAACATGCTGGCCGCAGGCCCGACGTTCCGCACCATGCCCTATTGGGAGAGTGCCGAGCCGTTTCCCCTGCCGGCCGAGACGGGCGTCGCACCCGATCCCCGGGTGGCCCGCATGGAGACGGCGGTGTCGATGCTCGACCTGCTGCTCCCCCACTTCCGGGCCATGCACGAGATGACGAGCGAGCATGTGCACGAAGAGATCCAGCTGCTGGCCAACGACTTCTCCACGATGCTGATGGAGACACTGGCGCACGTACCGGCGTGGCGTGACTACTACCTCGCCCACGATCAGACGCCGCACTACGAGTACCTGCGCACACAGCTGAAGGCCATGCAGTTCCTCCGCGGTGGCCGCCGCTGGCTGCTCAAGTCTCCGCAGCACCTCGAGCAGCTCCCCGTGCTGCAGCGCGTCTTCCCCGGCGCCGTCGTCGTGTGCACGCACCGCGATCCGGTGCCCGTGGCGATATCGATGATCGCGATGGTGGTGTACACGGCCCGGATGTACAGCGCAGCACCGCCGGTGCGCGACATCGCGGCCGCCTGGGCGGCCCGTCTGGAGCTGATGCTCACGGCGCTGGTGCGCGATCGCGATGTGATCGGCCCCGACCAGTCGCTCGACGTCCACTTCGACGCCTTCATGGCCGACGAACGCTACGTCGCCGAACGGATCTACGCACTGGCCGACGAACCGATGACCGACGAAGCGCGTGCCGCGATCGACGGCTATCTGGCCGGGCACCAACGGAATCGGTTCGGCCGGGTGTCGTCCACCGCCGCGATGTTCGGGCTCGACGAACAGGAGCTGTCGGCCCGGTTCCGCTCCTACACCGACCGCTTCCTCAGCTGATCACTCCGGTTCGGGAGCCTCCACCAGCAGCGACATCCCGTGCAGCGGCGGCATCTCGGTCGCGAAGCTGTGCAGATCGTCCACGGTCGCGATCTCGTTGCCGCTGAACATGTCCGACACGACCGCCCCCGGTGGCAGGTGCTCCGAGCGAACAGTGCCTGCGATCTGCTCCTGGGCGAAGTTGAGCACCGTCAGCTGGAATCGTCCCTCACCCTCGAGCTCGTGCACCAGCACCAGCATGCCGCGGTGCGACACCTCGGGAATGTCGAGCTGGCGGCTGGTCGCGATCCCGTAGTGCGAGCGCACCTTCAAGATGGCCTGCAACTGGCGGATGAAGCTGGTCTCGTCGGCGAGCTGCTGCGGAATGGGGCCGTAGAGGTTGCGCCCCACCGGCATTCCCGCGATGGACTGGCGGGCATGGGGGTTGATCCCCATCAGATCGTGCGCACCGCGGTTGATCCACCGGGTGTCCCCCTCGGCCACCAATTCGGCCACCTGGGACACCGGCAGCGTCAACTCGCCGACCAGATCCCACCCCGAGAGCGCGAACACTCCGGGCTGCAGGGCATTGAACATGGCGAGTAGCAGATGCGCGCGGCGAATCGGGTCGACATCGCTGATGTCGTCGAAATCTTCCACACCGAGCGCCGCACACACGACGGAGGCTGTGGTGCAGGCGATTCCGTTGGTGGTGAAGGTCCGGTTGTACGGCGCGCCCGGCCCGGTGAGCTGCGCGATCAGGTCGCTGCGCACGCTGGCCGCGATCTGCTCCCCGGTGACCTCCCCGCCGCGGAAGGTGTAGACGTCGTCGCGGTGGCCGTTCTCCCAGTGCAGGAGTTCGTAGGTCAGCTCGTCGTGGTTCTGCAGCGCGTGCACCAGCGACGCGGGGTCCACCCCCAGCTCCAGCGTGGTGCGCAGCGTCAGCCGCAGGAACTCGGTGTCGCCCGTGGCCAGGGCGTGGTGATAGGCCGGGCGATTGACGAAGTCGTAGGACAGATCGGCGCCCGCCTCGCCGATCTGGCGGATGTCGTCGATGGTCAGGTTCAGCTCCTGGAACGTGAACCCGCCGACCTTGCGCACCATGCTGGCGATCAGGTGGTTGGCCGCCTCGGACAGCGGGTGCCCCTCCGACCACGCCGACGACCCCTCTGCTGCCGCCTTCTCGACACCGAGAAAACCGTTGGCGTCCAAGCGCAGTGCGCCGGTACCGAGGTCGGCGAGGGAGTGCAGGGCGTCGCCGATGACCAGCCGCATGCCCGCGAACGACGGGTCCAGCCAGTTGATCGACGGCTGACCGTCTTTGAAGTAGTGCAGGTAGACCCAGCGCCGCTCGACGCCGTCGACGCCGGTGACGGGCCGCGTGACGCTCCAGTTGGTCTCTTTGATGCCCTCGGCGTAGAAGATGACCCGTTGCAGCCGGCCGATGATGTAGCCGGCCTTGTCGAGCCACTCCTCCGTCGCTGCGTCGATGTTGACCGAGTCGGCGCCGGACGGGACGTCGGGCAGCTCGTGCCAGTCGCGCGGGTCGATCTCGACCATGTGATAGATGCCCGGGTAGTCCGCGTACTTCATCTCGGCCAACCGGAAATCGGCGCCCTTGCCGGTGTGGCCGGGCACGATGTCGTCGATGATCGTGCCGCCGTACCAGGCGGCCGTGGCACACATCTGCCGGAACTCGTCCTCGGTACCGAACGCCGGATCGATCTGCGTACCGATCCGGTCGAAGTGCCCGTCGACGCTCGGCGTGTACTGCCACCCGGAGATACCGCCCGCGCGCTTGACCGGGCCGGTGTGGACGGCCTCGATGCCGATCTCGGCGAACGCCTTCCACATGTCCTCGCTGGCCATCGCTTTGAGGAACGACTCGTCGGGGCGGGTGATCAGCGACAACGGGTAGGCGGTGAACCACACGGAGGCGGTGTCGACGGCGCCACGGGGATTCGGTGTGGCGAAGGGGTTCTGCCACATCGAACCCTGGCCCGAGAACTGGGCGCTGATCTCGTTGGCGTCGGCGAGCATCGATTGAGCGCGCAACCACTCCACGTAGGCGGGGTTGGTGCCGTTGGCCGGGCCGTCCTGGGCCACCGAGCGACGGACGAACGACGACTTGACGCGCGGCCGGAACCGCAGCGTGCGAGGGCGCGCCGGATGAAGGTGCTCGGCGTAGGTGGGCTCGACCGACTCGTGCCCCTCGTCGGTGACCTCCAACTCCGACATGCATCTCCTCCTCGTTGGCGCCCGTTGACGACGCTCGTGGTTGATATTCCTGGCCCCGTGTTGCCAGGCTGTATTGCCAGGGCACCGTGACCGGAAACCGCCAGACGCATACTGTGGCGCGATCGCCAGTGACGACGATACTGGCGGCCGGGGATAGCTTCGACGCCTGAGGGAGGGAGTGCGGCCTGAGCAGGAAAACGGCAGGTCAGATCGGAGCGACGCTCATCGCGTCCGCCGCGCTGCTGCTGCCCGGCTGTGCACCGGCAGCCGAGCCGCCCGCGACCGGGCCCTCACCCGCACCGCCGCCGGTCGCCGCGCCGGCACCCCGGGTCTTGGCGACGGAGCCCGTCGGGCTCGCCGATGGGATCGTCGCCGACGAACGGGCGCTGCGCGATGCCTCGTCGTCCGACGGGACCGTCGTGGCCGCCGCCCGGCGCCAGCAGGCGGCCTATCGTCTCCTCGCCCGCCACCCCGAGTGGGACGGGCTCGCGCGGCCGCGGGTGCCGGATGAGCTGCGCGGGGCCTACGACCTCAACATCGACGCGCGCCGTCAGCTCGGAGCCATGGCGCGGCCCCGGGCGACCCTGCCGGCGTGGCGCATCGTCGCGCCGCGGCCCGTCGCGGAATTGATGGGCTATTACCGCGAGGCGGAGTCGGCCTTCGGTGTCGACTGGCATGTGCTGGCGGCGGTGAACTTCGTCGAGACCGCGTTCGGGCGGGTGGCCGGGGTCAGTACGGCCGGCGCGCAGGGCCCGATGCAGTTCATGCCGTCGACGTTCGCGGCGTACGGCGCCGGCGGCGACATCCATGCCCCGCGCGACGCGATCATGGCCGCGGGCCGCTACCTCGCCGCCAATGGCTTCACCCGCGACCGCGACTATGCGCTGTACCGGTACAACAATTCGCGTCAGTACGTGCGGGCCGTCAACGACTACGCAACGGTGATCGCCGCCGACCCCGCCGGTCTGCGCGGCTACTTCCACTGGGGCGTTTACGTCAACACCACCGCCGGCGACGTGGTGCTGCCCGATGACTACGCGGCCGCCCGGCCGATCCCGGTACAGGATTATCTGGCATCGAAACCCGTTGCGGGGAGATGACTTTCCAGACCTCTCAGATGCCGCGTTCCACGGGCATCCTGCCCCGCTCGACGGCCGCCACCAGCGCGGCGTGATCGGCCTCGGTCTGGTCGGCGTAGCGGCGGGCGAAAGTGCACAGCGCCTTGTCCACCTTCTCGGAGCGGCCCAGATAGCCGGCGATCATCGAGGCGCCGCTGGTGCGCGCGTGCCCCTTGGCGAGCAGCTGACCGACCACCGCGGTGTAGTCGACGAGAGCATTGGAGTCCATCGCATCCAATGGGATGGTGCCCTTCATGTTGCGGAACTGACGCACGTAGTACTGAAGGCCGTCGACCGTGGTCCATCCCAGCAGCGGGTCACTGACCGTCTGCAGCGCCTTCTGGTACTCGACCACCCGCTGTCCCTGGTGGGCATGCCAGGCCGACTCACCGTGCACATAGCGCGCCAGGACCGACCGGCGCGCCTGTTTGAGCTGCAGGAAGACGACGTCCTCGGGTGAGGAGCCCTCGAGGAGCGCCACGTAGGCGCGCAGGCCGACGCTGCCCACGCCGACCACCTTGTGCGCGACGTCGATCAAGGTGTATCCCCCGAGCACCCGGCGCCAATGCGTGGACAGCGTCGGAAGGTAGTCGTCGAGCGCCTCGGCGAGGGCGTCGGCTTCCCACTCGGGTAGCCGCGTGATCAACGGAGGCTCTTCGACGATCTGGCGGACGCCGTCGACTTCCTCGGTGAACCGAGGCAGGGCACGGTCACTGGTGCGATGACGAGCCCGCTTGGCCGAGCGCCGCACCTCGTCTGCCAGCGGCCCGTGGGCCTCGCCGGCCAGCCTGTCGACGTCGAGGCGGGTGAAGGACCGCGAGAACAGCGGCTCGTCGGCCAGTCGGCACACCTCACTCCGGTAGGCGGCGACGCACGAGCGGACCGCGCACCCGCAGTCGTCCTCGGAGGCGCCGTTGTGGCGGCCCGCGACCCAGATGCTGGCCACCAGGCGCCGCAGGTCCCACTCCCACCCGCCGGGATGGGCCTCGTCGAAGTCGTTGAGGTCGATGACCAGATCGCGTTCGGGTGAGGCGTAGAAACCGAAGTTGCCGAGATGGGAGTCCCCGCAGACCACCGGTGTGATGCCCGTGGCCGGCAGATGCGCGACGTCCTCGGCCATCACGACGGCGCTGCCGCGCAGGAATCCGTACGGCGAGGCGACCATGCGTCCCACCCGGATGGGAACGAGACGGTCGACCCGCCCCCGATGGTTCTCCTCGATGAGCTGCACCGGATCCCTCCGGTCGGCGGGCGGAGTCCACTCGGCGAGTGATCGTCGCGGTACGCGTTGACGCAGGCTCTTGCCCAGCGCGTACCGCTCGGCACGCGTCACCGGTTGTTGCCGCAATGAGTGATATGCCGCGCTGTCGGTATCCGCGAGAACGGTGTGTCGTGTCGGCTCGGCAGTCGTCATCGGGTCCATAGTGCGCGCTAACCGACATCTTTCGTGAAATAGACCCGGTCGTATCCGTCGTCGACGCGCCGGTCGACCTCGACGTACCCGAGGCGGGGGTAGAACACGAGGTTCTCCGTCATCGCGGCGTTGGTGTAGAGCCTCACCTCGCCGCAGCCACGCTCACGTGCCCGCTGCTCGGCGAATGCGAGGAGCGTGCGCCCATGACCACGACCCCGCCGCTCGGTTGCCACCGCCACGCTGTCGACGAAGACATGGTCCGGTTCGTCGACGAGCACCACGACGCCCACGATCTGCCCTTCGGCCTCCTCGTCGGTGAGGACGTACACCTGGTCGGTGGTGCTGACCAGGTCGTGGTGGTCGGTGGCCATGGGTGCGGGGGCCCGGCCGATGCGGTCGATGTACGGGCTGTACGCCGCAGCGACGAGGCGCTCGATGGCAGGCACGTCCCCGAGGTGCGCGGCTCTGATGGCGCCGCTCATGGCGTGTCGTCCACGGAGCCCTCCCGCTTCCCGGTGTTCGGAACCAGAGTGACACAGGCCGGTTTGTAGGCTCTGTGCATGCCGCTGACCAAGGGCGAGCAATTCGCCGGCTACGTGATCGAGCGGCCGCTCGGTACCGGCGGGATGGGTGAGGTGTATCTCGCACAGCACCCCCGCCTCCCTCGTCACGACGCGCTCAAGATCCTCGCGCCCACCTCGACAGCGGACACGGAGTTCCGCGCCCGGTTCATCCGGGAGGCCGAGATGGCGGCGGCGCTGCGACACCCCAACATCGTCGGCGTGCTCGACCGGGGCGAGTTCGACGGCAGGCTGTGGATCTCGATGGACTACGTCGAGGGCACGGACGCCGGGCGGTTGATCGCCCAGGACTACCCGCATGGCCTGGGCGAGAACGAGGTCGTCGAGATCGTTACGGCGGTGGCCGATGCGCTCGACTTCGCCCACGAACGGCGACTGCTCCACCGCGACGTCAAGCCGGAGAACATCCTCGTCACCGCGTCGGACGGACGCCGGCGCCGCGTGCTGCTCACCGACTTCGGTATCGCCCGGCGCATCGACGACGTCAACAACCTCACCGACGACAACGTCGCGATCGGAACCGTCAGCTACATGGCCCCCGAGCAACTGCGCGGCCAGCCCCTCGACGGGCGCGCCGATCAATACGCGTTGGCGGCCACCGCCTTTCATCTCCTGACCGGCGCGCCACCGTTCGACGACGCCAACCGTGCCGTAGTGATCGGTCATCATCTGGGCACCCCGCCCCCACGCATCTCCGCGCGCCGGCCCGAACTCGCGCACCTCGACAGTGTCCTCGTCAAAGCCCTGTCCAAAGACCCCGATCAGCGCTACCCCAGCTGCCTGGATTTCGCCGAAGCCCTCTCGCGCCGGCCTCGGCACGCCGAGGCGACGCAACCCCACGCGACGGCACCGGCAGCAGATCCGGCCGTCAGTCCCGGCACGCAACGCCTCGAGCATCTGGCGCTGCGCGGGACCGCAGACCGGGTGCAGCACCGCACTGTCGACGCCGGTGGCGCGATGCAGGCGGTGTCGTTCCAGTTGAGGCCATCCGATCCACCCGCTCATCTGCCCACTCCCGTTCCCGTCGCGATCAACGTCCACCTCGCGACCGGTCAGCTGCGGGACGGCGCCGCGGTCGACGTGCACGGTGTCTGGGACGGCCGGACACTCGAGGCCGACGAGATCACCGTCTACCCGGCCCCGGTGTCCCCCGCGCCCCGGTCGTCCCGGTCGACGGCGGCGTTCGACACGCCACCTGACACGTCACGGACCCGCCGCCCCCACCGCCGGTTCGTCGTCCTCGCTGCGCTCGCCGCGGTGATCCTGGCGGCGGTGGGTGCCGTCGCGTGGTTCACCGACGGGTTCGGCCTCCGGACGCGGCCGGAGACGACCGTCACGCCGGCCGGTGTCACCGTGTTCGCGCCGGCGGGCGCCGCCGACAATCCGGACAAGGCAGACCTGGTACTCGACGGCAATCCCGAGACGTCGTGGTCCACGGTCACCTATACGGACCCCGTCCCGTTCCCGAACTTCGTCGAGGGAGAGGGACTGATGCTGCACCTGTCGCAACCGACGGCGTTGAGCGCGCTCACCATCGACCTGTCCAGCACTGGAACCGCGGTCCAGGTTCGATCGTCGCCCACCGAAGATCCCGCCACGCTGTCCGACACCACGCCGCTGACTCCGACCACGACACTGCAGCCAGGTCACAACCGCATCGACATCCCGGATCAGACGGCGACGTCCAACGTTCTGGTGTGGATCGCCACATTGGGCACCACCGACGGCAAGAGTCGCACCGCGATCTCCGAGATCACCCTGCACGCGGCCGGATAGTCAGGCGGACAGTCCCTCCACAACGGCCATCGCGGTGAGGTAGCGGACTTCCTCGGTGGCGGCGCGGTCGCTGAGGAACTGTCCGGAGGCGCCGGCCTGGGCGGCCATCAGCGCGCGGGTGAAAGCTTCCGGGGTGACGGTCAACGTCCGGCCGGTCTTGGCGATCAGGTCGACGAAGATCTCCTGCAGGCCTTCTCGAAGGCGCTCGACGCGCTCGTCCAGAGCCCTGGCGATGTCGGGCTGATGCGCGGCGCGTGCCACCAGGGCCGCGTGCAGCGCGATGCGGGGTTGATCGGTGACGCCGGCCTCGAGCAGGTGGCGCACCACGCGGTCGGTCGGGAGAACGCCCGTGGTGTCCAGCAGGGGTTCGGCGGTGCGCCGTAGCCGCTCGACGAGCGCGTCGTTCTGGTGCTCGTACACCTCGAAGAGCAGGTCTTCCATCGTGTCGTAGCTGGAGTAGAAGGCCCCGCGGGTGAAGCCGGCCGCGCGGCACACCTCTTCCACGCCGAACCACGTCCGCCCGCTGTCGCTTATCAGCGCATCGGTGGCCTGGATCAACCGTGCACGCGTGTTGCTGCGCCGGCGGGTTCTCGGCGTCTCTGTGACCTTCACGACAAAGGGCCCTTCTAACTCGATACATTCCGTATTGGATGCATATCGTATTGAAGCACCCCACTGTTCTCGACGGCAACCCAGGAGGCGAGCATGAGCAGCCAAGCTGCGCCACACGCGCCGCAGACTCGTCCCGACGCCGAGGGTGACGCGCTCATCGTGGCGCGGGGCTTGACGTTCGACGGCGAGCACGGCCCGCTGTTCAGCGACGTGGACCTCGACCTCGACCGGGGCCTGCACGCAGTGCAGATGCCCGGCGGTCACAGCCAGAAAGCGTTGCTGCTCACGCTGGCCGGCCGCCTCAAGCCGAGTGCCGGCACCGTGATGGTCTTCGGCGACGACTCACCGCGGGCAATCCGCCGGCATTGCGCGATCGCCGCGTTCGCCGACATCGATGATCTGGACGAGGCCGTCACCGTCGGAACGGTCCTGGCCGAGCAGCGCCGCTGGCTCGCTCCCCTGTTCCGCCGTCCGCGTGACGGGCATCGGGACGTCCTGGCGGAGGTGTTCGGGGATATCGACCGTCCCGCGCCGACCGATTACATCGGCGACCTGGGTGACCTGGAGACATTCCTCCTCCAGGTCGCGCTGGCGCAGTACTCGGACCGACCGGTTCTGGTGGTCGGAGATCTCGAGCAGGTGCGCGACAACGAGCAGCGAGCACGGGCCGTACAACGCCTCGGCGAGCTCGCGGCCGACCGCCTGGTCGTGGTGGGCGTGACGAATGCGCTCGGCGATCAGGCTCCCGAGCACATCGTGCACATCCCGAACATCGCAGAGAAGGACTGAGTAGATGCTGGGCGGACTTGCCTTCGGGTCGGAGATCAAACGCTTCGCCCGTAACCGGATGACGCGGATTGCCGTCGTCGTCCTGATGTTGATGCCGTTGACCTACGGCGCGCTGTACCTGTGGGCCTACTGGGATCCCTTCGGCCACGTGAACAAACTGCCTGTGGCGCTGGTCAATTCCGATCGCGGCACCGAGGTGTCCGGTCAGCACCTGAACGTCGGCGCAGAGATCGCCGACGGGCTCACCAGCGACAAGAGCCTGGACTGGCATCTGGTCGACGACGCCGAGGCGCGCGACGGAGTGGCGCACGGCAAGTACTACTTCATGCTGGAGTTACCGGCCGACTTCAGCGCGGCCATCGCCTCGCCCACCACCGGCAATCCCCGCAAGGCGCAACTGATCGCCGAGTACAACGACGCCAACAACTACATCTCGTCGAGCATCGGACGCACCGCTGTCGAGCAAGTGCTGAACGCCGTGTCGACCAGGATCTCGGGACAGGCCGTCAACCAGGTGCTGTCCGTGATCACCACGTCGGGGTCGGGGATCAAGCAGGCCGCCGACGGGGCGAATCGGCTTGCCGACGGCGCAGCCCAACTGGACAGCGGCGCACAGCAATTGACGACAGGTCTGGATACCGCCCGCTCCGGATCAGCGGAACTGGCGGCCGGGTCCCGAAAGCTGTCGGACGGCATCGACACCGCCACCGATCCGCTGCTGAAGATCACCGATCTGGTGGCTCGGGTCGGCACCCAGAGCGATCAGGTCAACGGCCAAGTCCAGGACAGCTCAACGGCACTGACGGACGCTTCCGACGAACTCGGCACCATCGTCGGAGCCCAGGACACCGCCGCCCAGTCGCTGACGTCGGTCATCGACAGCCTGTCGGCCAATCAGGATCCGGTGTCGGTGATAGCGACTCAGAAGTTGCGCGACACCCGCGATCAACTGCTGGCGCATCAGCGCACCGCCGACATCCAGGCCAAGCTCGCCAAGGCCCGCGCCACCGCCGCCGGGGGCGGGCCCGTGGGTTCCGCGCTCTCTGACATCTCCGCCTCGAGCAAGGAACTCAGCAGCAAGCTCACCCAGTTGCGCGAGGGTGCTCAGCAGGTGGCGTCCGGCAACGCGCAGCTCAGCGCCGGCATCACGAAACTCGACGACGGCGCCCGGCAATTGAGCTCCGGCACAGCGCAGGTGAGTTCCGGATCGAGAGAGCTGGCGACCAAGCTGACCGAAGGCGCCCAGCGCGTTCCGGACTGGACGCCCCAGCAGAAGGACGCCATCGCCGCGACGGTCGGCGGACCTGTTCAGCTGACGAGTTCACATGAGAATTCGGCGCCCAACTTCGGCACCGGCATGGCGCCGTTCTTCCTGACACTCGCGCTGTTCTTCGGCGCCATGCTGCTGTGGATGGCGTTCCGTCCGCTGCAGAACCGGGCGATCGCCGCAGAGATCAATCCGATCCGCGTGACCCTGGCGAGTTACCTACCCGCAGTCCTGATCGGAATACCACAGGCCATCATCTTGTACTGCGTCGTGCGGTTCGCTCTGCACGTCCACGCGGAACATCCGGTAGCCATGCTGGGCTTCATGATCCTGGCCTCCTGCGCGTTCATCGCGGTGGCGCAGGCGATCAGCGCCCTGCTCGGCCCCGTGCTGGGCAAGGTACTCCTGATGATGCTGCTCATGGTGCAGTTGGTCAGCGCCGGCGGGCTCTACCCCGTGGAAACCACCACCACGCCGTTCCAGGCTCTGCATCGACTCGACCCGATGACCTACGGCGTCAACGGGCTTCGACAGTTGATCCTCGGTGGCATCGACCATCGGCTGTGGCAGGCGCTGATCTTCATGGTCGCGCTGTGGCTGGGTTCGATCCTGGTGACATCGCTGGCGGCACGGCGCAACCAGCTGTGGAACCTCACCCGGCTGGTGCCGGTGGTCAAGATGTAGGGATACGAAACAGGCCGGGCCATGTGGCCCGGCCTGTGTCCGGTGGAGCTGCCGGGAATCGAACCCGGGTCCTACGGCATTCCCTCAAGGCTTCTCCGTGCGCAGTCCGCTACGTCTCTACTTGGATCTCCTGATCACGCGAACAAGTCAGGATGACGATCCCAGTCGCTGTTGGTGTCCCGATGAGTCCCGCGACCGAACTCATCGGTTGATCCCTCTAGATGACGCCAGGGTCCGGGTCGAGGGCTGTCCCGGTCTGACGGACTTGCTGTCGCTTAGGCAGCGAGAGCGAAGTCGCGCTGATTGGAATCGGCGCTTAATTGGTTGCAACGACGCTTACGGTGGTCTCTTGCCTGCACCGGCACGCTTCCCTTGATTCGATGCGCGAAGTCGAAACCGTTCAGCCCCTCGCACCCCCGCTGACTTCCAGCAGGAACGTTCATACTACCGGCCTGTCCAACACAATCCAGCCGATATTTAGTCCACAGGGCGCACAACGTCGTCACGGTGCGTCGCGCAGCGCGCCGTACTCGGCGACGATGTCGGCCAGCGGCGCCGGCCGACCGAACAGATAGCCCTGTGCAAGCCGGCAACCCGCCGCCAACACTGTCGCTGCCTGGTCGGCCGTCTCGATGCCTTCGGCGATGACGTCGAGTCCGAGGTCGGCGCACATCCCCACCACCGAGCGGTACAGCGTCAACTCCCGCACCGCCTGCGAGCCGACGGTCAGGCTGCGGTCCAGCTTGACGACGCCGACCGGCAGCGCGTGCAGGTACGCCAGCGAGTTGTAGCCGGCACCGAAGTCGTCCAGGGCGACACGCGCGCCCATCCCGTTGAGGCGGTCGATCTGTGCGGCCGCATCTGCCAGATCCACGATGGGCAGCGTCTCGGTGATCTCCAAGACGAGACTCCCCGGGTCGATCTCGCACTCCGACAGCGTCCGACGTACCTCGTCCTCGAACCCGGGGTGACCCAACCGCGAGGCACCGATGTTGACGTGGATGTCGACCTCGAGGCCGCAGCGGGCCACGTCCGTGCAGGCCAGCTGCAACACCATTCGGTCCAGCGCAGTCCCGAGACCGGCTGATTCGGCTGCCGCGACAAAGGTTTCCGGCGGGATCTGTAGACCGTTGGGCGCCGTCCACCGGGCCAGCGCCTCCACCGCGACCAGCGTCTCCTCCGGCAACGCGACGATGGGCTGGTACAGCAGCGTGAAGCCGGCCGGGACGTTGCCGGCGCCGGCACGCAGTGCGGACGGGAAGTCGGCGGGTAGCCCGGTCGCGGGCTGGTAGACCACCACGGTGTCCTTGCCGAGCCGTTTCCCCGCGTACATCGAGATGTCGGCCTGCCGCAGCAGGTCGTCGGAGCTCAGCGTGCTGGGGCCGGCACCGGAATGCACGAGCCCCATGCTCGCCCGCACCCGCAGCGACCAGCCGTGCAGCAGGAACGGATCCCGCAGCGCCACGCGCAGCCGATCGGCAACCAGGTCGGGATTCTGCGCATCGTCTGACTGGCCGGCGTCGATCAGGATCGCGAACTCGTCACCGCCGATCCGCGCGAGGATGTCGGCGTCGGAGAGGCACTTCTGCAGCCGCTCTCCGACCGCACGCAACAGCTCGTCACCTGCGGCGTGCCCGTACCGGTCGTTGACGTCCTTGAAGTCGTCGAGGTCGACGAAAATCAGGCTGAACTCGCCGTCGCGCATGGCGGATTCGAGTCGCTGAGCGAACATCAGCCGGTTCGGCAGCCCGGTCAGCGCGTCGTGCATGACCTGATGGGCGAGGCGCCGCTGCACCTCGTAGAGACGGCGGGTCAGAAGGCGCTGCTGCCCCATCGCCACCACCTGACGCGACGCGACGAGAACCACCATGATCACCGTGATGGCGACCACCACCGGTCCCAGCTCATTGCCTGTGAGGACGTGGAACGCCAACAGCACCGTGATACCGATGAACCCCGAGTACGGCAGGACCAGCTGCGCCCAGTCGATCAGGCGCGCGCGGCCAGACCCCGGCGAGGGCGCCGGGTCCCGCGGGCGCATCGACAGCGCGATGAACAGCGGCCCCAGCGCCAAGCCCATCTCGCCCCACGGCGCCGCACCGTGCAGGCCCATGGTCTCGAAGTAGGCGATCATGCGATCTGACGCCGCGATCAGCACGACGCCGCTGCCCAGCTGGAGATAGTTGACGCGGTAGGGGTGTTGTGGCCGATACACCATCCCGGCCACCGCCCCGACCACCACGACGACGAGCTCGACCAGCGCGAACGGAACGACGACTGCCGGATCGACCGACCGCGGAAACGCTGCCGTGGACATGGCGGCGAGCCCGAAGATCACCAGGATGGCGAATGAGGTGGCGGCCACCAGCCCGTCCAGCAGTGTCAAGATCGCAGCGTGGCGCAGCGATCCGTCCTCCGGCACCGCGACCTGACCTCCACGCAGCGCCAACACCAGCACCGAGGCCAACCCGAGTACGGGGAACAACCAGTACAGGCCCACCCAGACGGGCGCCGAACCGTCGCCGAGCAGCCACCAGGACGCCTGACCCGCCAGCAGAGCGCTGACCGCGCCGACGGCGAGTAATCGCCACCACCGCGATGCTCCCCGCATGCGCCGCGCGGTGACGAGCCCGTAGCCGACAGCGCAGAGGCTGCTCGCGCACATCGCCGCGGCGGCGATCCGGTGGGATACCTGATCGCCCCAGAGCGCGAACGCATTGACCGCCAACAGCACGGTGACGGCAACGACAAGCGAGACACGCACCCCGAACCCCGTGCGGCCACCTCCCTCGCCTGACGACACGCGCGTCGGCTACCCGCGCTGGAAGTAGCTAACCAGCGGCGATCAGCGCGACGGAGGCGAACGCGAGAATCATTCCGACCACCTGCGAGCGAGTGACGGACTCCCGCAGCACCGCCACCGCGAGCGCCACCGTCGCCGCCGGGTACAGCGCGACCAACACGCCCGTCAACGACAGCAGCGAGGAGTGCAACGCGAGCAGGGTCGCCACGTTGGCCACGGTGTCGAGGACCCCGGCGAGCACCGCCAACCGCAGCGGAACGCCGCGCACCAGCACGAAGTTGGCCGTGAGCAGCGCCGCGATGATGACGATCGCCGTCGCGGCCATCCGCCCGAACACCAGCGGCCAGAGCCCCGCCGACGGCGGCACCTGGTCCAGGATCACGAAATTCATGCCGAACGCGATCCCCGACCCGACGGTCAACCAGGCCACTTTCACGGTGAACCGGTGCGGGCTCGGATCGCCGTCGAGATCTTCCGCCTGCCGACTCACCATGACGACCGCGATCAGCGCGACCGCCACGCCGACGAGAGCGAGCGCACTCGGCCGCTCCCCCAGCGCGACCCCGAAGCCGACCGGCACGGCCGCGACGAGCACCGAGGTCAGGGGCGACACCACGGAGATGGGCCCGGAGCCGAGGGCGGCGTAGAACCACCACACCCCGAAGGCCTGGCCCACGCCCGCGAGCAGTCCCCACAGCACGGCAGCTCGGCTCAGCTCCCCGCCGTACGGCACGGCGAGGATGGTCAACAGGACCAGGGCCAGCGGGTAGGACAGGATCACCACCCGCAGGGCGGCGACGCGGCGCGAGGCGTAGCCGCCGACGAAGTCGCTGACGCCGTAGCCCAGCGCCGCGATCAGTGCGCTGAGGATCCCGGTCAGGAGGTCATGCCCTTGACGCGGCGCCCCAGCTCACGGGTGACTTCGCGCTCTGCGTCTCGGCGCGCCAGATCTTGGCGCTTGTCGTGGGCCTGCTTACCGCGGGCCAACGCCAGTTCCACCTTCACCTTGCCGCCGGTGAAGTACAGCGACAGCGGCACCAGGGTCAGGTTGCCGTCGCGGGTCTTGCCGACGAGCGTGTCGATCTCGTTGCGGTGCAGAAGCAACTTTCGATTGCGCCGCGGGGCGTGGTTGGTCCAGGTGCCGTGGTGATACTCCGGGATGTGCAGGTTGCGCAGCCAGATCTCGCCGTCGTCCACGGTGGCGAACGCGTCGGCCAGCGACGCCTGCCCCTCCCGCAGGCTCTTGACCTCGGTTCCCATCAGCGCCACTCCGGCCTCGAAGGTCTCGAGGATGGAGAAGTTGTGGCGGGCTTTGCGGTTCGTGGCCACCACCTGGTTGTTGGTGTCCTTGACGCCCTTGGCTTTCTTGGCCACTGCTACCTCCGCACGTAGAGGCGCAAGGTGACGTAGGAGGTGATCCCCGACATCGCCAGGCCGAGAAGCAACATCCAGGGCGCGCTGTAGTAGAGGACGTCGGCGTAGTCCACCCTGGCGATCAGGTTGGCTTGGTAGAACTGGTCGAGCGCGTTCTCGAGGAACAGCGCCCGCACCGCGATCAACCCCGCGATCGCGATCACCACGCCGACGAAGGCCGCCAGCATCGCCTCCAACAGGAATGGCAGCTGGGTGTACCAGCGCGTGGCGCCGACGAGTCGCATGATGCCGATCTCGGTGCGACGGGTGTAGGCCGCGACTTGGACCATGTTGGCGATCAACAGCACCGCGCCGATGGCCTGCACCAGCGCCACCGCGAACGCCACGTTGCTGATGCCGTCGAGAACCGCGAACAGCCGGTCGATCAGGTCCTTCTGGTTCAACACGTTGAGCACGCCGGGCTGGCCGATCATCGAGTCGTCGAAGTCCTTGTGCTGCTCGGGATCGTCGAGCTTGACGACGAAGGACGCCGGGAACGCGTCCTTGCCCGCGACGTCCTTGTACTGCGGGAACTTCCGGATCGCGTCGTCGTAGGCCTCGTCCCGGTTCAAGAAGCGCACCGAGCGCACGTCGTCGCGGTCCTCGATCGTCTTGCGCAGCGCCTTGCACGGGTCCGCATCGCAGGTCGGGTCGTTCGCCGACACGTCGTTGGTGAGGAAGACCTGACTCTCGACCCGGTCGAGGTAGATGGCGCGCGACTGATCCGCGAGCCGGACGACGAGGAGCCCGCCGCCGAACAGACCGATGGAGATCGCGGTGGTGAGCACCATCGCGATCGTCATGGTGACGTTGCGGCGAAGTCCGGTCAGGACTTCGTTGACGAGGAAGCCGAAGCGCACTAGCGATCCATTCCGTAGACGCCGCGCTGTTCGTCGCGAACCAGCCGGCCGAGTTCGAGTTCGACGACCCGCTGACGCATGGAATCGACGATGTGGTGGTCGTGGGTGGCCATCAGCACCGTCGTGCCGGTGCGGTTGATCCGCTCGAGCAGATCCATGATGTCCTTGCTGGTGTCCGGGTCGAGGTTGCCGGTGGGCTCGTCGGCCAGCAGCACCAGCGGCCGGTTGACGAACGCGCGGGCGATCGCGACCCGCTGCTGCTCACCGCCGGACAGCTCGGCCGGCAGCCGGTTGGCCTTACCCGACAGCCCGACCATCTCGAGCACGTCGGGCACCACGCGGTTGATGGTGTCGGACCGCTTGCCGATCACCTCGAGCGCGAACGCGACGTTCTCGAAAACGGTCTTCTGCTGCAGCAGACGAAAGTCCTGGAAGACACAGCCGATGACCTGGCGCAGCCCGGGGATGTGCCGCCCGGACAGCTTGTTGACGTGGAACTTCGACACCCGGATGTCGCCGGAGGACGGGTGCTCTTCGCCCAGCAGCAGACGCATGAACGTGGACTTGCCCGACCCGGACGGGCCGATGAGGAAGACGAACTCACCCTTGTCGATCTTCAGCGACACATTGTCGAGGGCGGGTCGCGCCGACGACTTGTACTGCTTGGAGACATGGTCGAGGGTGATCATCACGGCACGCCAGTGTAGCGGGGAGCCATGCGGTCACCACATCGCCGGACGGGTGGCCGCGGCCTCACTGCGGCGGCAACGCCGTCGTGGTCGCGGGCGCACCCGGCGGCGGGACCGAGGTCGGCGCCAGAAACGGCGGCGCCGTGAACGTGATCGGGCCCAGCGGGCCGGGCCCGTCGGGATCGATGACCGTGGTCGAGGCACCGCCGGGTGCCGTGCCGGTGGTGGTCGACGGCGTCGTGGCGTCGGACTCAGACGGCGACGGAGTCGGCGACGGGGTCGTCGTCGTCGTGGTCGTGGTCGTCGTCGTCCTGGCGGTCGAGGTCTCGCTCGGCGCGACGTTGGTGCGCGGTACCCAGGTGTAGTTGGGGTCGGGCACGAAGCCCGGGGGCACCACCTGGTTGGCATCGGGCGCCGTGGTGCTCGGCGCCGGCTGGAAAGTCTGATTCACCCAGAACAGCGCGACGAACGCGAGGATCAGCGTTGCCGTCGACGTGCGCATCCGGCCGCCGAAGATGTAGTTCGGCCACTTCTTTTCGGCCTTCGTGCCTCCGGCGCGTTTGGGCGCCAACCAGTCCAGCCACTTCATCGCTGCGTCTCCGGCTGTGCGCCCGTGGCGGCGGGATCGGCCTTCGGCGTGGGCGTGTCGACGCGTGCCGGGTGCGGGATCGCGGCCACGACCGGGGACGCTTCTCCCGGCGCCACGATTCCGGCCCGCCGCAACGCCCGGATCACCAGCACCCTCAGCCGTCGGCCGACCTCGAACTGCTTACCGGGCAACGTACGGGCGACCATGCGCAGGTTCACCGTCTCCAGTTCGATGCTCTCCACGCCCATCAACTGGGGCGCGTCCAGCAGCAGGTCCTTCAGTTGGTTGTCGTGCAGGGCCTTGTCGGCGACGTCGTGCAGGACGTCGTTGACCGCGTTGAGGTCCGCCGACACCGGCACCGGGATGTCGATCACCGCCCGGGCCCAGTCCTTGGACAGGTTGACGGTCTTGACGATCTGGCCGTTCGGGATCGTGAACATCTCCCCTTCCGACGAGCGCAGTTTGGTGACACGCAGCGTGACGTCCTCGACCGTGCCCTCGGCGGGTGCGGCGATCCCGGCGACGGTCAGCGCGACCAGGTCACCGAACCCGTACTGCTTCTCGGTGATGATGAAGAAGCCCGACAGCAGATCCTGCACCAGCCGCTGGGCGCCGAAGCCCAGAGCGGCGCCGATGACCGCGGCGGGGGCTACCAGCGACCCGATGGGGATCGCGAGTATGTCGGTGATCTGGACCGCCACCATCACGAACAGCAGACCCACCGAGACGTAGGAGATCACCGACGCGACGGCTTGCCGGTGCTTGGCGCTCTCCGAGCGCACCAGCTGGTCGCTCTCCTGGTACTCGGCGTCGATGCGGCGGGTGACGCGCTGCGCGGTCCAGTTGATGAATCGGGTGGCCAGCAGCGCGCCGATCAGCAGCAGCGCGATCCGCACACCGCGGTCGAGGATCCACACGCCGATGTCGCCGCGCCAGAAGCCGTGCCACCGCGAGGCGAGGTCGAAAGCTACAAGCGTGGTGTTCACGGGCTACTCGTCGTCGTCTTTCCTGTTGCGCCACCGGATACCGGCCTCGAGGAACCCGTCGATGTCACCGTCGAGGACGGCGCCCGGGTTGCCGACCTCGTATTCGGTGCGGAGATCTTTGACCATCTGATAGGGGTGCAGAACGTAGGACCGCATCTGGTTACCCCAGGAGCTGCCGCTGTCACTTTTGAGCGCGTCGAGTTCGGCGCGCTCCTCCTGGCGCTTGCGTTCGAGCAGTTTGGCCTGCAGCACGCGCATCGCCGACACCTTGTTCTGCAGCTGCGACTTCTCGTTCTGGCAGGTGACGACGATGCCGGTGGGGATGTGGGTCAGCCGGACCGCCGAGTCGGTGGTGTTCACCGACTGACCGCCGGGACCGCTGGAGCGGTAGACGTCGACGCGCACGTCCTGCTCGGGGATGTCGATGTGGTCGGTGGTCTCGGTGACGGGAAGCACCTCGACCTCGGCGAACGACGTCTGCCGGCGGCCCTGGTTGTCGAAGGGGCTGATCCGCACCAGCCGATGCGTGCCCTGCTCGACCGAGAGCGTGCCGTAGGCGAAGGGCGCGTGCACCGCGAACGTGGCGCTCTTGATACCGGCCTCCTCGGCATAGGAGGTGTCGTAGACCTCGACCGGGTACTTGTGCTGCTCGGCCCAGCGGATGTACATCCGCATCAGCATCTCGGCCCAGTCGGCCGCGTCCACGCCGCCGGCGCCCGAACGGATGTTGACCAGCGCCTCACGCTCGTCGTACTCCCCCGACAGCAGCGTGCGAACCTCGAGCGCCTCGATGTCCTCGCGCAGCTGATGCAGCTCGGCGTCGGCGTCCGAAACAGCTTCGGCGACCGCGTCGGAGCCGTCCTCCTCGGCCGCCAGTTCGTAGAGCACCGGCAGATCCTCGACGCGCTGACGCAACTCCTCGACCCGGCGCAGCTCGTTCTGGGCGTGCGACAGGTCGCTGGTCACCTTCTGCGCCCGCGTCTGGTCGTCCCACAGCTTCGGGTCGGACGCCTCCTCCTCGAGCTGCGTGATGCGCCCACGAAGGGCCTCGACGTCGAGAACACGCTCCACAGTGGTGAGCGTGGAGTCGAGGGCAGCGATATCGGCTTGGCGGTCAGGATCCACGGGAGTTCAGGGTACCGGTCCGCGCGTTCTCCTCGACCGACGCCGACTGCGCTTTAGCATCGGGAGGCAACCTCGCCCGGCCACGACGCGACAGCCCCCTGCGCGTGGTCGGGCCGCGACAGAAGGCAGCCCACATGCCCCCTTTGCGCCCGTACCACGTGGCGATCGTCGGCTCCGGACCCTCCGGATTCTTCGCCGCCGCCGCGCTGCTGAAGGCCGCCGACAGCGACGACCTCACCCGCAGTGTCTGCGTCGACATGCTCGAGATGCTGCCCACCCCGTGGGGGCTGGTGCGCTCCGGCGTCGCGCCGGACCATCCGAAGATCAAGTCGATCTCGGCGCAGTTCGACAAAGTCTCGGCCGATCCGCGGTTCCGCTTCTTCGGCAACGTCGTCGTCGGCGAGCACGTCCAGCCGGCCGAACTCGCAGAGCGCTACGACGCGGTCATCTACGCCAACGGCGCCCAGTCCGACCGGCCGTTGGGCATTCCGGGTGAAGACCTGCCCGGCAGTGTGGCGGCGGTCGACTTCGTCGGCTGGTACAACGCCCACCCACACTACGGCGAGATGGCCCCCGACGTCTCATCGGGACGCGCGGTCGTGGTGGGCAACGGAAACGTGGCCATCGACGTGGCACGCATCCTGGTCAGCGATCCGGATCTGCTGGCCGAGACCGACATCGCCGACCACGCACTCGACTCCCTGCACGCGCGCGGCGTGGAGGAGGTGCTGGTGATCGGGCGGCGCGGTCCGCTACAGGCTCCGTTCACGACGCTCGAGTTGCGCGAGCTCGGCGATCTGGAGGCTCTCGGCGATGTCCACGTGGTCATCGACCCGGCCGATTTCGCCGACATCACCGACGAGGACCTCGAGGCCGCGGGCAAGACGGTGCGCAACAACATCAAGGTGCTGCGCGGCTACGGCGAGCGGGAACTCAAGGGCGCCAAGCGGCGCATCGTGTTTCGGTTCCGCACCTCACCGATCGAGATCAAGGGCGACGGCAAGGTCGAGTCGATCGTGCTGGGCCGCAACGAGTTGGTGCGCGGCGAGGACGGCCGGGTGTCGGCCCGCGACACCGGCGAGCGGGAGGACGTTCCGGCGCAGCTCGTCGTGCGCGCTGTCGGCTACCGCGGCGTACCGATGCCTGGCCTGCCGTTCGACGATCGGTCGGGCACGATCCCGCACACCGACGGGCGGGTCGAGGGCAGCACCAACGAGTACGTGGTGGGGTGGATCAAGCGCGGCCCGACCGGCGTGATCGGCAGCAACAAGAGCGATTCCGCGGACACCGTCGCGACGCTGCTGACCGACCTGCAGGCGGCCGAGCCGACCGATCGGGGTGAGGACCACGCCGCGAACGTCGAGCAGTGGCTGCGGGGACGCCAACCCAAGGTGGTGACCAACGATCACTGGCGGCTGATCGACCAGCACGAGCGCACCACCGGGCAGGGGTCAGGACGGCCGCGGATCAAGCTGACCAGTCTCGAGGAGCTACTCCGGATTGGGCACGGGTGAGGAGATCGCCCACTTCTCCGGATTGCGCGGCGAATACCTCACGTCGATGAGCTGGCCCATCGTCGGCCAAGCATTCACGTCGACGACCATCCGGGTGTAGACGGTGTATTCGTTGACCGTCGGGCCGTTGATGACTCCGGTGATGGTCACGTATTGCTCACCGGTCATGTCGGCGGGGCGCGGGCTCACCCCGGTGACCAGGAGCGTGCCCGGAGCCCAGTCGTTGCCCACACCGCGCTTGCGCATGATCCGGGGCGCCAGGACGAGCACGATGGCACCGATGATGAGCAGCATGATCGCGAGTTCGGCCACACCGCCATGGTAGGACTCCACGTATGAGCACCCACTCGCCTGACATCGCCGCCGACCTCGCCCTAGCCCTCACGCTGGCGGAGGAGGCCGACGCGCTGACGATGCAGCGGTTCGGAGCGGTGGATCTGCGCGTCGAGACGAAGCCGGACATGACCCCGGCCACCGACGCCGATCTGGACACCGAGACATTGCTGCGAGAACGACTGGCCGAGCAGCGCCCCGCCGACTCGGTGTTCGGCGAGGAGTTCGGCGGCACCTCGGAGTTCGCAGGCCGGCAGTGGGTGGTCGATCCGATCGACGGCACCAAGAACTTCGTGCGCGGGGTGCCGATCTGGGCGACGCTGATCGCGCTGCTCGTCGACGGCGTGCCGGAGGTCGGCGTGGTGAGCGCGCCCGCACTGGCCCGACGCTGGTGGGCCGGCACCGGTCAGGGCGCGTTCACGTCTTTTCGCGGGACGACGCGCCCCATCTCGGTGTCCGGCGTCGCCGACCTCGGCTCGGCGAGCCTGTCCTACTCGGACCTGACGACGGGCTGGGAGAGCGCGCGCTCGACCTTCATCGACCTCACCGACGCGGTGTGGCGTACCCGCGGCTACGGCGACTTCTGGTCGTACTGCCTGGTGGCCGAGGGCGCCGTCGACGTCGCGGTGGAACCGGAGGTCAAGCTGTGGGATCTCGCCCCACTGGACATCCTGGTCCGGGAGGCCGGCGGGCGGTTCACCGACCTCTCGGCACGGCCCGGGCCGCACGGCGGCAGTGCGGTGGCCACCAACGGCCTGGTGCACGACGCCGTGCTCGCCGCGCTTGTGAAATAGGCAACAATCCACCGACCTTACTCAATAGTCAGTTCCGATACCTTACTCTTGAGTCAGTTGCGCATCTGCGCTCATCCGATCCCCACTGGAGGCAGCTGACCAATGACGAACACCCTGCCGTCCAAGCGAACCGGCCAGGAAAGTGCCGTGGGCTTGCACAAGCACAAGCGGTCCGCGACCGACATCGGTATCGCGCTGCTAACGCCCCTGATCGGGCAGGAGTTCCTGGACAAGTACAACCTGCGGGACCCGCTGAACCGGGGCCTCAAGTACGGCGTGAAGCAGGCGTTCTCCGCGGCCGGCGCGACCACCCGTCAGTTCAAGCGCGTACAGGGTCTCGGCAAGCCCGCGACGCGGCTGAAGCCCAGCGGGGCCGACTACTTCGACCTCACCCCCGACGACGACCAGAAGATGATCGTCCAGACCGTCGAGGAGTTCGCCGAAGAGATCCTACGCCCGGCCGCACACGATGCCGACGCCGCGGCCACCTATCCCCCGGACCTGATCGCCAAGGCCGCCGAACTCGGCATCACCGCGATCAACATCCCCGAGGACTTCGACGGGATCGCCGAGAACCGCAGCACCATCACCAATGCGCTGGTGGCGGAGGCGCTCGCGTACGGCGACATGGGTCTGGCGCTGCCGATCCTGGCGCCGGGCGGTGTCGCGTCGGCCCTGACCCACTGGGGAAGTGCCGACCAGCAGGCGACCTACCTGCCGGAGTTCGCCGGCGAGAACGTCCCGCAGGCGTGCGTCGCGATCGCGGAACCGCACCCGCTGTTCGACCCGACCTCCCTCAAGACGACCGCCGTGCGGACCCCGAGCGGTTATCGGCTCGACGGCGTCAAGTCGCTGGTCCCGGCTGCCGCCGACGCCGAGCTGTTCGTCATCGCCGCGCAGCTGAACGGCAAGCCGACGCTGTTCCTGGTCGAATCGGCGGCCAGCGGCGTGACGGTCACTGCCGATCCCAGCATGGGCATCCGGGCGGCTGCGCTGGGTCGCGTCGAGCTCGACAAGGTCACCGTGCCGCTGAGCGCGCGCCTGGGTGAGGACGTCAGCGAAGCCGAGCACGACAGCAACTACTCCGAGGCCATCGCGTTGTCGCGGCTGGGCTGGGCGGCGCTGGCCGTCGGCACGTCCCACGCCGTCCTCGACTACGTGGTCCCCTACGTCAAGGAACGCGAAGCGTTCGGCGAACCGATCGCGCACCGGCAGTCGGTGGCGTTCATGTGCGCCAACATCGCGATCGAACTCGACGGCCTGCGACTGATCACCTGGCGGGGCGCCTCGCGCGCCGAGCAGGGCCTCTCCTTCGCCCGCGAAGCGGCGTTGGCCAAGCGACTGGGCACCGACAAGGGCATGCAGATCGGCCTCGACGGCGTGCAACTGCTCGGCGGCCACGGCTACACGAAGGAACACCCGGTCGAACGCTGGTACCGCGATCTGCGGGCACTCGGCGTCGCCGAGGGTGTCGTCGTTCTCTGACCAACAGCGTTCTCTAGAAAGGCGATACCACCATGGCGATCAATCTGGAAATGCCGAAGAAGCTGCAGGCGGTCATCGAGAAGGGCCACCAGGGTGCAGCAGAGATGCTGCGACCGATCTCGCGCAAATACGACCTGCGTGAGCACGACTATCCGGTCGAACTCGACACGCTGGCCACCCTCTTCGAGGGCATCTCGGAGGCGAACACAATCTCGTTCGCCGGCGCACAGGGGCTCAGCAAGGACGGTGACGGCCCTAAGGGAAACGTCAACGGCGCCAACATGTCTGCGCTCCTCAACGCGCTGGAGGTGAGCTGGGGCGACGTCGCGCTGCTGCTGTCGGTGCCCTACCAGGGCCTCGGCAACGCCGCCATCTCGAGTGTGGCCTCCCGTGAGCAGCTGGAGCGCTTGGGCAAGGTGTGGGCGGCGATGGCCATCACCGAGCCGGGGTTCGGCTCGGACTCCGCGGCGGTGTCGACGACGGCCGTCCTCGACGGGGACGAGTACGTCATCAACGGCGAGAAGATCTACGTCACCGCTGGGTCGCGCGCGACCCACATCGTGGTGTGGGCGACGCTCGACAAGTCCATGGGGCGCGCGGCGATCAAGTCGTTCATCGTGCCCCGTGAGCACCCGGGCGTGACTGTCGAGCGACTCGAGAACAAGCTCGGGATCAAGGCTTCCGACACTGCGGCGATCCGGTTCGAGAACGCCCGCGTTCCGAAGGAGAATCTGCTCGGCAGCCCGGAGATCCAGGTGGACAAGGGTTTTGCCGGGGTCATGGAGACCTTCGACAACACGCGGCCCATCGTGGCGGCGATGGCCGTCGGCGTGGCCCGCGCCGCGCTCGAGGAATTGCGCAAGATCCTCACCGATGCCGGCATCGAGATCTCCTACGACAAGCCCGCACACGCGCAGAGCGCCGCGGCCGCGGAGTTCCTGCGGATGGAGGCCGATTGGGAGGCGGGCTACCTGCTGACCGTGCGCTCCGCGTGGCAGGCCGACAACAAGATCCCGAACTCCAAAGAAGCCTCGATGGGTAAGGCCAAGGCCGCCAGGGTCGGCACCGACATCACCCTCAAGTCCGTCGAGATGGCCGGCACCACAGGCTATTCCGAGCAGACCCTGCTGGAGAAGTGGGCTCGCGACTCCAAGATTCTCGACATCTTCGAAGGCACCCAGCAGATTCAGCAGCTCGTCGTCGCCCGTCGCCTACTCGGGTTGTCGTCGGCTCAACTGAAGTAGCCCGGTACCGGTCAGAACCCGTCGTGCACGACCACGCGGGTTCGACCGGTGACGCCGCCACCGATGATGGTCTTGAGCACCTCGTCGACGCGGCGTACCGGCACGTCGGTGGTGACACGCGCCAGATGGCGTGGAGCGAGATCGCTTTCGATCTGCGCCCAGACTTCTCTGCGCCGGGCGATCGGTAGCAGCACCGAGTCGATCCCGGCCAACGTCACTCCGCGCAGGATAAAGGGCATCACGGTTGCGGGCAGGTCTGTCGACCCCGCCAAGCCCGAGATCGCCGCTACGCCGCCGTATTTCAGCGTGCTGAGGGCGTAGGCCAGCGTCGTGCCGCCGACACAGTCCACCACCGCGGCCCAGTGCGCCTTACCCAATGCCCGGACCTTCTCATCGGGACCGGGCACGCGGTCGATGACCTCCGCGGCACCCAGGTCACGCAGCAGCTCGCGCGCCTGCGCCTTGCCTGTCGATGCCACGACCTCGTAGCCCAGGCCGGCCAGCAGGTCGACGCTGACGCTGCCGACTCCGCCGGTGGCGCCGGTAACCAGGACAGGTCCGTCGCCCGGTTGCACCCCGTGTGCGCGCAGCGCGTCGACGCTCAGCGCCGCAGTGAAGCCGGCCGTGCCGATCGCGGCGGCGTCGCTTGTGCTCAAAGACGTCAGCTTGACCAGGTAGTCGGCTGGATACCTGGCGACCTGCGCGTAACCGCCGTGCCGTCCGGTGCCGATGTCCTGGCCGTGGGCGATCACCGCGTCGCCGACGGCGAAGTCGGGCGACGTGCTCGCGGTGACCGTTCCGGCGACGTCGACGCCGGGGATCAACGGATAGGCCCGTGCCACACCACCTTTCGGCGTGACGGCGAGCGCGTCCTTGTAGTTGACGCTGGAGTACTCGACGTGGATCTCGACATCACCGTCGGGCAGGAACGTCTCGTCGACCACCTCGTGCCGCAGGACGATGCCGCCCTCGCCGTCCTCGTGCGCCACCATCGCGTTGATCTCGGTCATGCCGCCACGATAGTCACCGCCCGGAAACGAGGAAGCCCCCGGCCGTAGTCGGCCGGGGGCTTCGTCGTTGGGTGTCGAACCCCTTACGTCGGGGGCTATCCGACGAGGTGCGAGATCAGGTCGGGCTTCATGGCCTGCAGCTCACGACCCCAGTACGCCCAGTTGTGCGTGCCGTTGTCGGGGAAGTTGAACACGCCGTTCTTCCCGCCGGCAGCGACGTAGTTGTCCTGGAACGTCCGGTTGGTGCGGATGGTCAGTCCTTCGAGGAAGGTGGCGGGCAGATCGCCGCCGCCGAGCTCGTTGGGCTGGCCGTTGCCGCAGTACACCCAGATGCGGGTGTTGTTGGCGACCAGATTCGGGATCTGCACCATCGGGTCGTTGTACTTCCACGCGGGATCGGTCTCGGCGGGACCCCACATGTCGTTGGCCTTGTAGCCACCGGCGTCACCCATCGAGATGTTGATCAGGCCGGGCCACCAGCCCTCGGACGGGTTCAGGAAGCCAGACATCGAGCCGGCGTAGGTGAACTGGCCGGGGTGATGCGCGGCCAGCACCAGCGAGGCGCTGCCGGCCATCGACAGACCCACGGCTGCGCTGCCGGTCGACTTCACCTGACGCTCCGACGCGAGGAAGCCGGGCAGCTCCTGAGTCAGGAAGGTCTCCCAGTTGTAGGTCAGGCAGCCGGCCTTGCCGCACGCGGGCTTGTACCAGTTCGAGTAGAAGCTGGACTGCCCGCCGACCGGCATGACCACCGAGATGCCGGAGTCGAGGTACCACTCGAACGCCTGGGTGTTGATGTCCCAGCCGTTGAAGTCGTCCTGGGCGCGCAGGCCGTCGAGGAGGTAGAGCGCCGGCGAGTTCGGGCCGCCGCTCTGGAACTGCACCTTGATGTCACGGCCCATCGACGGCGACGGCACCATCAGGTACTCGACCGGCAGACCGGGCCGCGAGAACGCCCCTGCGGTCGCGGAGCCCCCGGCGAAGCCGATGATGCCCGGCAGCAAAACCGCGGCGAATGCGGCGATGCCGAAGCGGCGCGCCCACGGGCCACGAATCCTGTCAAGAAGTCTCATTCGGTCATTCCATCCATCTTCGGTGTACCGCCCGTGGCGGTTCGTCCTGCGGTTTCCCGTGCGGTCGCCGACACCACAGCGATGTCTTCACCGCGTTGTGGCGCCATCCCCAAGATGCCCGTGACGGCGCGGGATGGGCCGAGAAGAGTTCAGTTGTCGCGGTTGCAGTAAAGCATGCGACCACGAACCGAGAAAGCCCAGCCACGGGGAACACGCCGGTTTTCGTCTGCGTAAATACCATGGATCGTCAGGCCGGCGCGTCGCCGAGGGACGTCAACGCAGTGACCAGGCTCACAATCACGTCATAAGCTCACCACATGACGAGTGGGGTGCCACGCACCGTCCGAGAGGCAGTCACCGTCTTCTTCCAGAGGAACATCGCCAACCCCGTGATGCGGCACCTGCCGTTCCAGACACTGCTGGAGACGACGGGACGCCGGTCCGGCCGGCCCAGACAGACTCCCGTGGGCGGGCGTCGGATCGGCGGCCACTTCTGGTTCGTCTCCGAGTTCGGTGAGAAGTCCCAGTACGTCCGCAACATCGCAGCCGATCCGCGCGTCCGCATCCGGTTGAACGGACGCTGGCACCGGGGTACGGCCGTCCCGCTGCCCGACGACGACCCTCGCGCCCGCATGCAAGAGCTGCCCCGGTTCAACAACGTCGGAGTCGAGACCTTCGGCACCGATCTGCTCACGATCCGGGTCGACCTGGACGACTGACGCTCGAGCGGATCAAGCGCCCCTTGACCCGACCTCAGAAATAAAAGTAACGTCAGTTTCACTTCGATCGAGGAGACGTCATGGAATCGTTCGTCCATCTGTCCAAAGGCACCGTTCCGAAGCGGCTTCACGCAGATCTGGATGGCCTCAAGGACGACGAGCTCGGCCGTGGAGGGTTCACCGGCCGCTTCGCCCACCTCTACCGGCGCAACGATCCGACGGCGTACCGGTCGAGCGGCCCGCTACGTCCCATCGATGTCCTCGCCGGCGAGCTGAAGCCCTCCGATGCCGGCGACGCCCTCGGCGCACCCCTGCTGATGTTCTCCAACGCCGACGCGCAGATCTTCCTGTCCCGGCGCAGCGCCGAGATGCCGTTCTGGGTTCGCCACGTCGACGGCGACCTCTTGTGTTTCGTGCACGAGGGCGCCGGCTCGCTGGAAACCGAGTTCGGGCCGCTCCGGTACCGAGCAGGCGACTGGGTCTACCTGCCGAAGGCGTGCACGTGGCGACAGCTGCCGGAGGAACCGGGTACGTGGTTGATGATCCAGGCCACCGACGAGTTCCGCGTGCCGCCACCCGGAACGCTCGGCCGGCATTTCCCGTTCGACCCCTCCCAGGTGACGATCCCCGATCCTGCGCCCTGCGACGACGACGGCCGGGAGAGCTACGAGGTGCGGCTCGTGCACTCCCCCATCGACGGGTGCGACACCACGACGCTGTACTACGAGCACCATCCGCTCGACGTCCAGGGATGGCGGGGCGACAACTTCCCCTTCACCTTCAACATCAGCGACTACCACGTCGTGACCTCCGACAGCGTGCACCTGCCCCCGACGGTGCACCTGTTCATGCAGGCCACCGGCGTGTACGTGATGAACTTCCTGCCCAAGCCCGCCGAGGGGGTACCGGGCACCGAGCGCACACCGTGGTATCACCGCAACGTCGACTTCGACGAGATCGCGTTCTTCCACGGCGGTTCCCTCTACGGCATCCCGATGCCGCCCGGGTTGATCTCGCACGCCCCGCAGGGTGTGCACCACGGGGCGCCGGAGAAAGCGCGCGAGCGAGCACGACGCAAGTTCGACGACTATCGCTCGGTGGACTGGCAGGTCATCTCGATCGACACGCGCAGGCGACTGACCCCCTCGCCCGAGGTGCTCGCCCACGATCTGGGACAGCACTGATGAGCGCCCGCCACGATTACGAGCGCATCCCGTATCTGGTTGCCTATCAGAACAATTCGGCCGTTCGCGACGTCTACGGCGGGGTGGCCGAACTGGTGGTGCTGGAGAGCTACCTGCTCAAGCCGGCCACGCCATCAGAGACCGTGCTGGTGTTCATGCACCCGATCGGGGGCGGCGCCTATCTGCCGATGATCACCGCGCTGGCCCGCGCCGGCCACCACGTCATCTACTGCAACAGCCGGTTCCGCGGCACCGACTCGGCCCTGCTGATGGAGAAGGTCGTCGAGGACCTCGGCGAATGCATCAAGGACGCCAAGAATCGTCTCGGCTATCAGAAGGTGGTCCTCGCCGGCTGGAGCGGTGGCGGTTCGCTGTCGGTGTTCTACCAGCAGCAGGCACAGCACCCGACGGTGACCGCCAGCCCGTCGGGCGACGGACCCGACCTCACCTCGCTGGGCCTGATCCCCGCCGACGCCATCATGCTGCTCGCCGCACACATCAGCCGGCACGGCACGATGACCGAGTGGATGGACGCGTCGATACTCGACGAGTCCGACCCGAGCCAGCGCGATCCCGAGCCCGACCTCTACAACCCGGACAACCCCAATCAGCCGCCCTACACGCCGGAGTTCCTGGAGCGCTATCACCAGGCGCAGATCGACCGCAACCGCCGGATCACCGCGTGGGTCAAGACCACGCTCGCCGAACTGAAGGCCGCCGGCAGACCGGACGACGAGTTCGCGTTCGTCGTCCACGGCACGATGGCCGACCCCCGCTGGCTCGATCCGACGGTGGATCCGAACGAACGCACCCCAGGCACCTGCTATCTGGGCGATCCTCGGGTGGTGAACATGAGCCCCGTCGGCCTGGCGCGATTCTGCACACTGCGCAGCTGGCTCTCCCAGTGGAGCTACGACGACGCCCGCGCCGACGCCGTCAAAGCCGGCCCGGACATCGCCGTGCCGACGCTGGTGATCGGCAACCTCGCCGACGACGCGTGCACACCCAGCCATACCCGCAGGATCTTCGACGCGATCGGTCACCCGGACAAGGAGATGCACGAGATCCCCGGCGCCAACCACTACTACGCCGGCGCAGACCAGCGGGACAAACTGCGCGCGGCGGTGGACATCTGCACGGAATGGCTGCAGCGGCGGGGGCTTTCGGCGTGACTGTCACCGGCGGGCAGGAGCGAAGCGACCGGGGGAAAAATTCAGGCGGGCAGGAGCGAAGCGACCGGGGAGAATGCACGGGCCCGCTCGACGGTATCCGGGTGATCGAGGTCGGGACGTTGATCTCCGGTCCGTTCGCTGGGCGGTTGCTGGGCGACATGGGCGCCGACGTGGTCAAGATCGAGGCGCCGGGCGCTCCGGATCCGCTACGAACGTGGGGGCAGGCCGAACTCGACGGGCACCACTTCTTCTGGACGGTCCACGCCCGCAACAAGAAGGCGGTCACGCTGAACCTGCGGGTGCCCGCCGGTCGTGAGCTGTTCCTCGAGCTGATCGAGCGCAGCGACATCCTGGTGGAGAACTTCCGGCCCGGCACGCTGGAAAAGTGGGGCCTGGGCTACGACGTTCTGCGCGAACGCAATCGAGGGATCATCGTGGTGCGGGTGTCGGGATACGGGCAGACGGGCCCGGAGGCACACAAGGCCGGCTACGCCTCGGTCGCCGAGGCGGCCAGCGGGTTGCGGCACATGAACGGCTTCCCCGGCGGGCCTCCCCCGCGGCTCGCCCTCTCCCTCGGCGACAGCCTCGCCGGAATGTTCGCCGCACAAGGTGCGCTGGCCGCGCTCTACCGCCGCAGCGTGACCGGCGAGGGCCAGGTCGTCGACGCGGCACTGACCGAATCGTGCCTGGCAGTGCAGGAATCGACGATTCCCGACTACGACGTGGGTGGCGTGGTGCGGGGCCCGTCGGGGACGCGACTGGAGGGCATCGCCCCGTCGAACATCTATCCGGCCGCCGACGGCAGCTGGGTGGTGATCGCGGCCAACCAGGACACCGTGTTCCGGCGCCTGTGCCAGGCGATGGGGCAGCCCGAGTTGGCCACCGACGAGCGGTTCGCCACTCACGTCGCCCGGGGGCGCAATCAGGACGAGCTCGACGCGATCATCGGCGCATGGGCCGCCGCCCGGGAACCCGCGGACATCATCGCGACCCTGTCCGCGGCCGGCGTGATCAGCGGTCCGATCAACACCGTGGCCGAGGTCGTCACGGACCCGCAGTTGCAGGCGCGCGGCATGATCGCCGACCACTTCGACGAGCGAATCGGCCGCAACGTCAAGGGACCCGGTGTGGTGCCGGTGCTGTCGGAAACCCCGGGGACGATCCGCAGTGCCGGGCCTGCACGCCCGGGTCAGCACAACGAGGAGATCTACCGCGACCTGCTCGGCCACACCGACGCCGACCTGGCGGACCTGCGCGCCGAGGGGGTGCTGTGACGGATCTTCCTTCGCACGTGACCATCAGGGATGTCTCTCTTCGCGACGGACTGCAGATCGAAACGCCGATCCCGTTGTCGGCCAAGCGGGATTTGCTGGCTGCCATCGCCGCGACCGGCGTGCGGGAAATGGAAGCCACCGCGTTCGTCTCCCCGTCGAAGGTGCCTGCGCTGGCCGACGCCGCCGAGCTGGCCGAGCACCTCGGCGACTTCCCCGGCATCGACTTCTCCGCGCTGGTGGCCAGTCCCACCGGCGCCCATCGGGCGATCGCGGCGGGTCTGCAGTCCATCGAGTACGTGGTGTCGGCCGCCGACGGCCACAGCCGCGCCAACGTCGGCCGCACGTCGGCGGAGGCGGCTGCGGTGATCCCGGACATCGTGAGGATCGCCCACGACGCCGGCGCCAGGGTGGAGGTCATCGTCGCGACTGCCTGGGACTGTCCGTTCGACGGGCCGACGCCCGCGAATCGGGTGATCGACGTGGTGACCGCCGCCGTGGATGCCGGTGCGGACCGGTTGGCCATCGCCGACACGATCGGTACCGCGACCCCGCGCCGGGTCGCAGAACTCATCGCGCTCCTCCGCCCCCTGATCGGCGATCTGCCGTTGGGCGCGCACTTCCACAACACCCGCGGCGCCGGACTGGCCAGTGCCTACGCCGCGATCCAGGCCGGGGTGACGCGACTGGACGCCTCGGTCGGCGGATTGGGTGGCTGCCCGTTCGCGCCCGGCGCCAGCGGCAACATCGCCACCGAAGACCTGGTGTACTTGCTGCGGGACTGCGGCATCGGCGTCGACGTCGACCTCGACAGGGCGATCGACGCCGCCCGGGTCGCCCAGGACGCAGTCGGTCATGAACTTCCCAGTGCGCTGCTGCGCGCAGGCGACCGGATCCTGGGCTGACCGCGTGCCGCCCAGCCCGTCGGACTTGAGCGCCAAGGGACGTCAGACTCGCCTGGCGATCGAGCAGGCAGCACGAAAGCTGTTCGCTGAACGTGGTTTCCACGGCACCACGCTGGGCGACATCACCTCTGCAGCCGGCCGGTCCCCCGCGGCGTTCTACCGGTACTTCGCCGACAAAGAAGACCTGCTGGCCGATCTCGCCGAGTCCTTCCTCCACGAGGTGGTGACGCCGTCGGGTCTGAGTGTCCCGCTTCCCGAGTCCCCCGACGACGAGGCGTTCTTCACCGCCGTCGTCACCGGTTACTGGACGATGTTCGCCCAGAACATCGGCATCATGATCGCCGTCGCACAACTGGCGGCCACTCAGCCGCGATTCGCCGTGCTGCAGAACGGGTTCCGCCGCTTCGGCATCGACATCGTCGCAGCGTCGGTACGACGCGCCCAGGATCAGGGTTTCGCAGGCGATCTGGATCCCGAGCACACCGCGGCGGCGATCGCGCTGCTTTTCGAGAACTTCACCACGGTCTTCGCCGGCGACACCGGCGCGAGCATCGGGATCACGATGAGCGACGACGATGCCATCGGCACGCTGTCGCGCATCTGGAAGAAGACGCTGTACGGACACTGACAGTCGACCAGCAAGGAGATCACCGTGGATTTCAGCCTCCCCGAACACCTTCCGGGGCTGCTGGCCGAGATGGACGCGTTCATCGAGGCCGAGATCACACCGCTCGAGCGCGAGCACATCCAGTACTTCGACCACCGGCGCGAGTACGCGCGCACCGACTGGGACAACGGCGGGGTGCCGCGCCGCGACTGGGAGGACCTCCTCACCGAGATGCGCCGACGCGCCGACGCGGCAGGCTGGTTGCGTTACGGTCTGCCGTCGCGATTCGGTGGCCGCGACGGCAGCAACATCGACATGGCCGTCATCCGGGAACACCTGGCCCACAAGGGTCTCGGGCTGCACAACGACCTGCAGGACGAGTCGTCGATCGTCGGGAACTTCCCTCAGGTCATCATGATGGACCGGTTCGGCACCGACGAGCAGAAAGCCGCATGGACCGAGGCGCTGATCACCGGCGAACGGTCGATGGCCTTCGGGCTGACCGAGCCGAACCACGGCTCCGACGCCACGTGGCTGGAGACGACCGCGGTGCGCGACGGGAACGACTGGATCATCAACGGCGCCAAGCGCTGGAACACCGGTGTGCACCGGGCCACCCATGACCTGATCTTCGCGCGCACCTCCGGTGAGCCCGGGCAGGCGCGTGGTATCACCGCATTCCTGGTTCCTACCGACTCGCCCGGCTTCACCGTGCCCTACTACTGGTGGACATTCAACATGCCCACCGATCACGGCGAGGTCGTCCTCGACAACGTCCGGGTGCCCGCCGAAGCTGTGCTCGGCGAGGTGGGTCATGGCCTCGATGTCGGGCAGACTTTCTTGCACGAGAACAGGATTCGGCAGGCGGCCAGCAGCCTGGGCGCCGGCCAGTACTGTATCGACCGCGCGGTCGGCTACGCCAACCAGCGGTCGGTGTTCGGCAAGCCCCTGGCGGTCAACCAGGCGGTGCAGTGGCCGTTGGTGGAATTGCAGACCGAGGCCCAGATGGTGCGGCTGCTGGTGTACTACGCCGCCAGCCAGCTCGACGCCAACCACCACATGGAGGTCTCCGACAAGGTGTCGATGGCCAACTACCGCGCCAACCGCCTCGTTTGCGAGGCCGCCGACCGCGCGATGCAGGTTCACGGCGGCGTCGGGTACAGCAGGCACGAACCGTTCGAGCACATCTATCGCCACCACCGGCGGTACCGCATCACCGAGGGCGCGGAGGAGATCCAGATCCGTCGTGTCGCCCAGCGCCTGTTCGGGTTCGGTCGCAGATGAGTCTGCCCGATCAACTGCGGGCGGTGCTGACCCCGCTGCTCGGTGACGTCGCGATCGACAATCTGACGCGGCTCACCGGGGGCGCCAGCCGGACGACGTGGGCGTTCGACGCCGTCAGCGAGACCCGGCGAGCCCTGATCCTGCGTACCGGCCCTCCCGACGACATCCACGCCGGCATGGAACTGGAGGCACAGGTGCAGCAGCGTGCCGCGGCCGCCGGCGCTCCGGTGCCGCACATCCTCACCGCCAGCGATTCCGCGGCCGACGTGGGTAGCCCGTACCTGATCTGCGACGCGGTGCCCGGCGAGACGATCGTGCGGCGCATCTTCCGCGGACTCGACGACGCCGGACGGGCGCGGCTGCTGCGTCAGTGCGCCGAGGCGCTGGCTGCGATCCACCGGGCCGACACCGCCGGTGTCGAGGTCAGCGCGCCCGACGATCTGGCCGATTGGCGTGCCCGGCTCGACGACATCGGCGACACCACAGCTACTTTCGAGTGGACGTTCCGCCGGCTCGCCGAGCAGCGACCGGCTCCGTCCCCGATGCGGTTGGTGCACGGCGACTTCCGGATGGGGAACCTGATCGTCGACGACAGCGGCCTGGCGGCCGTCCTCGACTGGGAGCTCACGCATCTCGGCGAGGTGTACGAGGATCTGGCCTGGTTCTGCATCCGCGCATGGCGTTTCGGTGCCCCGGCCACGCTCGGCGCGGGCGGGCTGGGCAGTGTCGAGTCGTTCGTGCGATCCTACGAGGACGCCGCGGGCATCCACGTCGATCGCTCCGCCCTGCGCTGGTGGCTGACGGTGGCCACGCTGCGATGGGGAGTCATCTGCCGCCATCAGGCCGATCGCCACCTGTCCGGGGAGACCCCGTCGGTCGAGCTCGCTGCGATCGGTCGGCGGGTCAGCGAAACCGAATGGGACCTGCTCGATCTGCTCTCCGGCGGGGGGCCGGCATGACCACGCATCCCACTGCCGCCGAGCTGGTCGCCGCGGTCGCGATGTTCTTGGAAACCGACGTCCGGGCGGCGTGCGATGGCCAGGTCGGCTTCCATGCCCGGGTGGCGGCCAACGCTCTGCGCATCGTCGAACGCGAATTGCTCTGCGCTGCGCCGTCTTCGGTTCGCGATGCGCTCACCGCGCTGGGAGTCGCCGACGAGGCGGAGTTGACCGAGGCGATCCGCGCCGGCGACCTCGACGGGCGCGCCGACGACGTCATGGCCTGCCTGCGACTTCTGGTGGCGCACCGGTTGTCGATCGATCACCCGGGCTACGCGGACGGCTGAGGACCGCTCAGACGCGGCGCACCCGGAGAAGATGGGCGGGCTCGTCGACACGGGTGCCGATCGCCTCGCCGAGAGCCTCGGCGTGCACTTCGGTGACCACGCCGCGATACGTCGTCGCCATCAGGTCTTCGACCGACCAGTCCACGCCGAACGCGTCGAGAAGCTCTCGCGCGGTGACCTGCGGGCCGAAACCGCGCCCCGCGTCCGAGAGGGCCAGGACGTGCACGAGGGCACCGGGCCGGGTGGCGCGGCCGAGGCTGCGGACGTAGCGCTGCCGGTCGGCGTCGTCGAACACGTGGAACAGCGCGCTGTCGAGCACCGTATCGACGAGGGGGCCGTCGCCGAGGATCGCGCTGAGATCGAAAGCGTCGCCGACGGCGAACTGCGCCGCGACACCGCGTTCGGCGGCGTGGCGCCGGGCGATGTCGATCGCTGTCGGGGCACCGTCCACGCCGAGCACGTCGTGACCGAGCCGTGCCAGGTAGATCGTGTGCTCCCCGGTTCCACAGCCGACGTCGAGTACCCGACCCCGGATGTGGCCGGCGTCGGCGAGCGCGACCACCGCGGGTTGGGGTTCGTCGATGACCCACGGCGGGGTCTGACTGCTGTAGAAGTTCTCGAACTGGCTGAGTGGGGGCGTCTGGTCCATCTGGCCAGTGTGGAAACTGAACAATGCTTGAGGTCAAGACACCGGAGCCGAACAGCATCGCCGAGGCGGGCGCCGCGGCTACCATCGCGGCCATGGTGCTGCCCTCGTCACAGCCCGACCCGGTCACCTTGCGTGTGCTCGTGTACAGCGACAACCCGCGGACGCGGGAGCAGGTGCGGCTCGCACTGGGCAAGCGAGTGCACCCCGAGCTGCCCGAACTCAGCTACCTCGAGGTGGCCACCGGGCCGATGGTGATCAGGCAGATGGACGCCGGTGGATTCGATCTGGCGATCCTCGACGGAGAAGCCAGCCCGGTCGGCGGCATGGGCATCGCCAAGCAACTCAAGGACGAAGTCACGGACTGCCCGCCGGTGCTGGTACTGACCGGCCGGCCGGACGACGCCTGGCTCGCCACCTGGTCGCGCGCCGAGGCCGCGGTCCCCCACCCGATCGATCCGATCCGGCTGAGCGACGCCGTCGTGTCGCTCTTACGGCCCCGTCAGTGACGTCAGCAGCACGTTAACGCGCTGTCACGCTTGCATTTTCGGGACGTTGCCACAGCGGGCTGACACTCCTTTAGCGATACTCATCAAAATGTGTGGCGCAGGTCGCTATCGGGGTTAGGGTGTGGGAAAGCTCACATCGACAGCCCGCGAGGAGCTCTTACGCAGCATGAGCCTGTATACGCCGATCCTGGTGCTTGGTGCGATAGCTGCCGTGTTCGCCATCGGTTCGGTGGGCATCGCGGTCCTCATCGGGCCGCGTCGCTACAACCGCGCCAAGCTCGAGGCCTACGAGTGCGGCATCGAGCCGATGGACGCCGACGATCCCGCGGCGGCGGCCACCGGTCAGCGGTTCCCCATTCGCTACTACCTGACCGCGATGCTGTTCATCGTCTTCGACATCGAGATCGTGTTCCTGTACCCGTGGGCCGTCGCATTCGACAGTCTCGGGGTGTTCGCGCTGGTCGAGATGCTGCTGTTCATGGTGATCGTCTTCGTCGCCTACGCCTACGTGTGGCGCAGAGGAGGCCTGCAATGGGACTAGAGGAACGGTTGCCCGGCGGCATCCTGCTCTCCACGGTGGAGGCGGTCGCGGGGTACGTGCGCAAGGGCTCCCTGTGGCCGGCCACGTTCGGCCTGGCCTGCTGCGCCATCGAGATGATGGCGACGGCGGGACCGCGGTTCGACATCTCCCGCTTCGGCATGGAACGGTTCTCCGCGACGCCGCGGCAGGCCGATCTGATGATCGTCGCGGGCCGGGTCAGCCAGAAGATGGCCCCGGTGCTGCGCCAGATCTACGACCAGATGGCCGAGCCGAAATGGGTGCTGGCCATGGGTGTGTGTGCGTCCTCGGGTGGGATGTTCAACAACTACGCGGTGGTGCAGGGCGTCGACCACGTCGTGCCGGTCGACATCTACCTGCCCGGCTGCCCGCCCCGGCCGGAGATGCTGTTGCACGCGATCCTCAAGCTGCACGACAAGATTCAGCAGATGCCCCTCGGCGTCAATCGCGAGGAGGCCATCAGGGCGGCCGAAGAGGCCGCGCTCGCGGTGCCGCCGACGATCGAGCTGAAGGGCTTGTTGAGGTGACGGGCACCGAGGGCACCGGCCCCGAGGTGATCGGCGTGCGGCGCGGCATGTTCGGCGCCACGGGCAGCGGCGACACCTCCGGCTACGGCCGGTTGATCCGGCCGGTGGCGCTGCCCGGGAGCACGCCGCGGCCCTACGGCGGCTACTTCGACGACATCGTCGACGCACTGAGCGCCGCGCTCGGCGACGACACGACAGCCGAGGCGATCGAGAGGGTCGTCGTGTATCGCGATGAACTCACTCTCGAGGTGCACCGCGAGAGACTGGTCGCGGTCGCGCAGGCGCTGCGTGACGACGCCGCACTGCGCTTCGAACTGTGTCTCGGGGTCAGCGGAGTGCACTATCCCGACGACACGGGGCGGGAGCTGCATGCGGTCTACCCGCTGATGTCGATCACCCACAATCGCCGCGTTCGCGTGGAAGTGGCTGCGCCCGACGATGATCCACACATCCCGTCGCTGTTCTCGGTCTATCCGACCACCGACTGGCACGAACGCGAGACCTACGACTTCTTCGGCATCATCTTCGACGGGCACCCCGCGCTGACCAGGATCGAGATGCCCGACGACTGGGTCGGGCATCCGCAGCGCAAGGACTATCCGCTGGGCGGCGTGCCGGTGGAGTACCACGGCGCCCAGATCCCCCCGCCCGATCAGCGGAGGTCCTACAACTGATGACCACCTCAGCGCACCGCCCAGAGAGGGTGGTCGTCGTCGGCGGCCAGGACTGGGACCAGGTCGTCACCGCCGCCCGCGAGAACGCCGCCGAGCACGCCGGTGAGCGGATCGTCGTCAACATGGGCCCCCAGCACCCGTCGACGCACGGCGTGCTCCGACTGATCCTCGAAATCGAAGGCGAGACGATCGTCGAGGCCCGGTGCGGCATCGGCTATCTGCACACCGGCATCGAGAAGAACCTCGAATTCCGCACGTGGACACAGGGAGTCACGTTCGTCACCCGGATGGACTATCTCTCGCCGTTCTTCAACGAGACGGTGTACTGCCTGGGCGTGGAGAAGCTGCTCGACGTCACCGACGCGATCCCCGAGAGGGCGTCGGTCATCCGGGTGATGATGATGGAGCTCAACCGGATCTCCAGCCACCTGGTCGCCCTGGCCACCGGCGGCATGGAACTGGGCGCGATGACGGCGATGTTCCTCGGCTTCCGCGAGCGAGAACTGATCCTGTCGGTGTTCGAGACGATCACCGGCCTGCGGATGAACAACGCCTACATCCGCCCCGGCGGTGTGGCGGTCGATCTGCCCGACGAGGCCATGCCGCAGCTGCACGAGCTGTTGACGCTGCTGCCTGAACGTCTGCGCGACCTGGAGAATCTCCTCAACGAGAACTACATCTGGAAGGCGCGCACCGTCGGGGTCGGCTATCTGGACCTGACCGGATGCATGGCGCTGGGCATCACCGGCCCGGTGCTGCGCTCGACGGGCCTCCCGCACGATCTGCGCAAGACGCAACCGTACTGCGGGTACGAGACGTACGACTTCGACGTCATCACCGACGATCGCTGTGACTCCTACGGGCGCTACCTGATTCGGGTCAAGGAGATGCGCGAGTCGATCAAGATCGTCGAGCAGTGCGTCGAGCGTCTCGAGGGGCTCGCGGGGGCGCCGGTGATGATCGAGGACAAGAAGTTGGCGTGGCCGGCCGACCTGAAGGTGGGTCCGGATGGTCTGGGCAATTCCCCCGAGCACATCGCCAAGATCATGGGGCGGTCGATGGAAGGCCTGATCCACCACTTCAAGATCGTCACCGAAGGGTTCCGCGTGCCCGCCGGGCAGGTGTACGCCGCCGTCGAATCCCCGCGCGGGGAACTCGGCGTGCACATGGTCTCCGACGGCGGGACGCGGCCGTACCGCGTGCACTACCGCGATCCGTCGTTCACGAATCTGCAAGCTGTGGCGGCGATGTGCGAGGGCGGCATGGTCGCCGACGCGATCGCGGCAGTGGCGTCGATCGATCCGGTGATGGGCGGGGTGGACAGGTGATGAGCGCTTGCGCGAAGAACAGACGGTCATGAGCGTTTTTCTCGAGCTCGGCCAGCGGCCCGACGAACCGGGTCCGCCGATCCACGGGCCGGCCACGTATCCGGCCGACGTGACGGAGCGGTTGACGCGCGACGCCACCGGGATCGTCGGCCGTTACCCCGACGCGCGGTCGGCTCTGCTGCCGCTGCTGCATCTTGTACAGGCCGAGGACGGCTGTCTGACTCCCGCCGGAATCGCTTTCTGCGCAGAGCACTTGAGCTTGACACCGGCCGAGGTGACGGCTGTCGCGACGTTCTACTCGATGTACCGCCGCACGCCCACCGGAGACTATCTGGTGGGCGTGTGCACGAACACGCTGTGCGCGGTGATGGGCGGGGACGCGATCCTCGACACACTGCAGGAGCGCCTGGGAATCCTCACCGGGCAGAGCACGCCGGACGGCCGGATCACGTTGGAGCACGTCGAGTGCAACGCGGCCTGCGACTACGCGCCGGTCGTGATGGTGAACTGGGAGTTCTTCGACAACCAGACCCCGTCGTCGGCGCGCGATCTGGTGGACGCCTTGCAGGCCGGTCAGGCGCCGACACCGTCGCGCAGCGGGTCGCTGTGCACGTTCCGCGAGACCGCGAGAATGCTTGCCGGAGTTGGTGATTCCATCGGCACTGACACTGCGGGCCCGGGGCCCGCGACATTGGCCGGCCTGCGGATCGCCCGCGAACGCGGGATGAGCGCGCCGGATGCCGACGCGCCCGCCAGCGACAGCACCTCCGACGCACCCGGCCACGACCAGGCCGAAGCCACCGAGTCCGTGAAAGAGCAGCCGGCGCCCGCCCCGTCGGCCGAGGTACCCGCACGCGGGCAGACCGCCGACACCGATCCCACCGCGACGGACGCCTCATGACCCCACTGACGCCCGTGTTCAGCAGCTTCTGGGACGAACCGCAGCCCTGGACCATGGACACCTACCGCCGCCACGGCGGTTACGAAGCGCTCGGCAAGGCGCTGGCGATGGGACCCGACGACGTCATCACCCTGGTCAAGGATTCTGGGCTGCGCGGACGCGGCGGCGCGGGCTTCCCGACGGGCACGAAGTGGTCGTTCATCCCGCAAGGAGGCGAGGGTGCGGCCGCCAAGCCGCACTACCTGGTGATCAACGCCGACGAGTCGGAACCCGGCACCTGCAAAGACATGCCGCTGATGCTGACCACGCCGCACTTCCTGGTGGAGGGCGCCATCATCGCGGCGTATGCGATCCGTGCCCACCACGCGTTCATCTATCTGCGCGGCGAGGTGGTCCCGGTGTTGCGGCGGCTGCAGGCCGCGGTCGCGGAGGCGTACGAGGCCGGGTATCTGGGCACCGACATCGGCGGGTCCGGCTTCGATCTGGAGCTCGTGGTGCACGCCGGCGCGGGCGCCTACATCTGCGGCGAGGAGACCGCGCTGCTGGACTCGCTGGAGGGGCGGCGGGGTCAGCCGCGGCTGCGGCCGCCGTTCCCCGCCGTGGCCGGTCTGTACGCCTGCCCGACGGTGGTGAACAACGTCGAGTCGATCGCCAGCGTGCCGCCGATCCTGCGCAACGGGGTGGACTGGTTCCGGTCGATGGGCTCGGAGAAGTCGCCCGGTTTCACGCTGTACTCGCTGTCGGGCCATGTCACGACGCCGGGCCAGTACGAGGCGCCGCTGGGCATCACGCTGCGCGAGCTGCTCGATTACGCCGGCGGGGTGCGCGCCGGTCACGAGCTGAAGTTCTGGACTCCGGGCGGATCGTCGACGCCGCTGTTGACCGCCGAACACCTCGACGTGCCTCTCGATTACGAGGGGATGGCAGGTGTCGGGTCGATGCTCGGCACCAAGGCGCTGCAGATCTTCGACGAGACCACGTGTGTGGTGCGCGCGGTGCGGCGCTGGACGCAGTTCTACGCACACGAGTCGTGCGGCAAGTGCACACCGTGCCGGGAGGGCACCTACTGGCTGGCGCAGATCTACGAGCGGCTGGAGACGGGGCGCGGCACCGAAGAGGATCTCGACAAGCTGCTCGACATCTCCGACAACATCTTCGGCAAGTCGTTCTGCGCCCTCGGCGACGGCGCGGCCAGCCCGATCCTGTCCTCGCTCAAGTACTTCCGCGGCGAGTACGAGGCTCATCTGGGCGGAGCCGGGTGCCCGTTCGACCCGTACGCGTCGATGCTGGCGGCCCCGGAAGGAGTAGGCGCGTGAGGCTGCGTTTTTCCCGCGAGCAGACACAGACTCGAGTGGACACGCCGCGAAACTGCTCGAGTTCGCGTCTGCTCGCCGGAAGAAAGGGGCACGCATGACGCTGGCTGAGCACAGTCACGACGCCCCAGCGGTCGAGATGGTCACGCTGACCATCGACGGTACCGAGGTCAGCGTCCCCAAGGGCACGTTGGTGATCCGCGCCGCCGAGCTGATGGGCGTCCAGATCCCCCGCTTCTGCGACCATCCGCTACTCGATCCCGTCGGCGCATGCCGGCAGTGCCTGGTGGAGGTCGAGGGCCAACGGAAGCCGTTGGCGTCGTGCACCACGACCGTCTCGCCCGACATGGTGGTGCGCACCCAGCTCACCTCCGAAGCCGCTGACAAAGCGCAGCACGGGGTGATGGAGCTGCTGCTGATCAATCACCCGCTGGACTGCCCGATCTGCGACAAGGGCGGTGAGTGCCCGCTGCAGAACCAGGCGATGGCGCACGGCCGCAGCGAAACCCGCTTCGAAGACACCAAGCGCACGTTCCCCAAGCCGATCGCGATCTCGTCGGAGGTGCTCCTCGATCGCGAACGGTGCGTGCTCTGCGCGCGCTGCACCCGGTTCTCCGACCAGATCGCCGGTGACCGGTTCATCGACCTGCTCGAACGCGGGGCGAGCCAGCAGGTCGGCATCGCGACCGGTGAGCCGTTCCAGTCGTATTTCTCGGGGAACACCGTGCAGATCTGCCCGGTCGGCGCACTGACGGGCACGGCCTACCGGTTCCGCGCACGGCCGTTCGACCTGGTGTCCAGCCCGAGCGTGTGCGAGCACTGCGCCTCGGGCTGCGCGCAACGCACCGACCATCGCCGCGGAAAGGTCCTGCGTCGTCTGGCCGGTGACGACCCTGAGGTCAACGAAGAGTGGAACTGCGACAAGGGCCGCTGGGCGTTCACCTACGCCACGGCGGGCGATCGCATCACCACACCGTTGCTGCGCGAGGACGGTGTGCTGCGTCCCGCGTCGTGGTCCGAGGCATTGAGCGTCGCGGCCGGGCGCCTCGCCGCGGCGGAGGGTCGCGCCGGGGTGCTCGTCGGCGGCCGCTGCACCGCCGAGGATGCCTACGCCTACTCGAAGTTCACTCGGATCGTGTTGGGCAGCAACGACATCGATTTCCGCGTCCGTCCGCACAGCGCCGAGGAGACGGCGTTCCTCGGCGCGCATGTGGCGGGCCTGCCGATGGACGTCACGTACTCGGATCTGGAGAACGCGCCGGCCGTGCTACTCGCCGGCTTCGAACCAGAGGACGAGTCGCCGATCATGTTCCTGCGGCTGCGCAAAGCGGTGCGCAAGCGCGGACTCCAGGTGCTGTCGGTGGCGCCGTTCGCCTCGCGCGGACTGCGCAAGCTGTCCGGTGAGCTGGTGTCCGCCGTTCCCGGCGCAGAAGCCGCGGCGATCGACGAGCTGGCCGACAACGCCCTGCTCGCGATGCCCGGAGCGCTGATCCTCGTCGGGGAACGGCTCGCCACCGCACCCGGAGCGTTGTCCGCGGCCGCGCGACTGGCGGCGAGCACCGGGGCGCGGCTGGCATGGGTGCCGCGCCGGGCCGGAGACCGGGGCGCTGTGGACGCCGGAGTCCTGCCCACCCTGTTGCCCGGCGGCCGCCCGGTGCGTGACGACGCCGCCCGCACGGCGATGGCTCAGGAGTGGCACGTCGACGCGCTACCCGCGACCCCGGGACGCGACACCGCCGGCATCCTCGCGGCCGCCGCCACCGGTGAGCTGCAGGCGCTGCTCGTCGGCGGTGTCGACCTCGACGACCTACCTGATCCCGCGGCTGCGCGCGCCGCACTCGACGCGGCGCCGTTCGTCGTGAGCCTGGAGCTGCGGCGAAGCGCCGTGACCGATCGCGCCGACGTGGTGTTCCCCGTCGCTCCGGTGGTGGAGAAGGCCGGCTCGTTCGTCAACTGGGAGGGCCGGATTCGACCGTTCGAACCGTCCCTGCAGACCAACGCGCTGTCCGACTTCCGGGTCCTCGGCTTTCTCGCCGACGAGCTCGGCATCGACCTCGGCACCTCCTCCGCGACAGCTCTTGCCGAAGATCGGGCCCGCGTGGGTCTGTGGTCGGGAACACGGGACGGCATCGATCTCCCCGGTTCCCAGGCATCCGAGCCGGCTGCCGGCCAGGCGGTACTGGCGACGTGGCGGCTCCTTCTCGACCAGGGCCGGTTGCAGGACGGCGAACCGCACCTCGCCGGCACCGCTCACACACCGGTGGCACGGATGTCCGCGGCGACCGCCGCCGAGATCAACGCCGAACCCGGCGATCCGGTGACGGTGTCCACCGACCGGGGAGCCGTCACACTGCCGCTGGTGGTGACCGCGATGGCCGATCGGGTGGTCTGGGTGCCGACGAACTCGCCGGGGTGCGCGGTGCACGCGAGCTTGGGCGCGACGTCGGGGGCCTTGGTGTCGATCGGGCGGGCTTCGATCGGACGGGGGCAGCCGTGACATACCCCGATCCCACACTCTTCGGCCACGATCCGTGGTGGCTGGTCCTCGCCAAGGCCCTGGGCATCTTCGTGTTCCTGCTGCTGACGGTGCTCGTGGCGATCCTGCTGGAACGAAAGATCCTGGGCCGCATGCAGATGCGGCTGGGACCGAATCGGGTCGGTCCGCGGGGATTGCTGCAGTCGCTGGCCGACGGGGTCAAGCTCGCGCTCAAGGAGGGCCTCATCCCGGCAGGGGTGGACAAGTGGATCTACCTTGCCGCCCCGGTCATCTCGGTGATCCCCGCATTCATGGCGTTCGCCGTGATCCCCATGGGCGGAGAGATCTCGGTGTTCGGGCACCGCACCGCCCTGCAGTTGACCGATCTGCCGGTGGCCGTGCTCTACATCCTGGCCGTCACCTCGATCGGGGTGTACGGGATCGTGCTCGCGGGCTGGGCATCCGGCTCGGTGTATCCGCTGCTGGGCGGCCTGAGGTCGTCTGCACAGGTGGTCTCCTACGAGATCGCGATGGCGCTCTCGTTCGCGGCGGTGTTCATCTACTCGGGCACCATGTCGACCTCGGGCATCGTTGCCGCCCAGGAGAACACCTGGTTCGTGTTCCTGCTGCTGCCGTCGTTCCTGGTGTACCTGACCTCGATGGTGGGTGAAACCAACCGCGCGCCTTTCGATCTGCCCGAAGCCGAGGGCGAACTCGTCGGCGGCTTCCACACCGAGTACTCGTCGCTGAAGTTCGCGATGTTCATGCTCGCCGAGTACGTCAACATGACCACCGTGTCGGCGTTGGCCACCACCCTGTTCCTCGGCGGGTGGCACGCGCCATGGCCGGTGAGCCTGTGGGACGGCGCCAACCACGGCTGGTGGCCGCTGCTGTGGTTCACCGCCAAGGTCTGGATGTTCCTGTTCGTGTTCATGTGGCTGCGCGCGACCCTGCCCCGGCTTCGCTACGACCAGTTCATGGCGTTGGGCTGGAAGCTCCTGATCCCGGTGTCCCTGGCGTGGATCATGGTCGTCGCCGTCACCCGGTCGCTCGGCGACGAAGGTCTGCCGACGTGGGTGACCGCGCTGATCGGTCTGGCCGCGGTCGTGCTCGCGGCGCTGGGGACATTCGCGTGGCGTTCGCGGCGTGCACGCCGGGAAGCGGCCTCCCCCACCACAGTCCCCCCGGCGGTGTCCGGCGCCTTCCCGGTGCCCCCGATACCGCAGAAGGAGCGTGCCGATGCCTAAGTTCCTCGACGCGGTCGCAGGATTCGCCGTCACCTTCGGGTCGATGTTCAAAAAGCCTGTCACCGAGGAGTATCCGGAGAAGCCCGGACCGGTCGCGAAGCGGTATCACGGCCGGCACCAACTCAACCGATATCCCGACGGTCTCGAGAAGTGCATCGGGTGTGAGTTGTGCGCCTGGGCCTGCCCGGCCGACGCCATCTTCGTCGAAGGCGCCGACAACACCGAGGCGGAACGATTCTCTCCCGGCGAGCGGTACGGCCGGGTCTATCAGATCAACTACCTGCGGTGCATCGGCTGCGGGTTGTGCATCGAGGCGTGCCCGACCCGCGCGCTCACGATGACCAACGACTACGAGCTGGCCGACGACAACCGGTCCGATCTGATCTACGGCAAAGACAAGCTTCTCGCACCACTGAGTCCCGGCATGGAGGCGCCGCCGCATGCCATGGCCCCGGGCAGCACCGACGACGACTACTACCTGGGCCGTATCGAGGGCACCGTGGATCCGCTGGATGCGCGGTGACCCATGGGTGAGGCGGTGCTGTTCTGGGTTCTCGGCGCGGTCGCGGTGATCGGTGCGTTGGGCGTCGTATCGGCGCCGAAGGCGGTGTATTCGGCGATCTCGCTGGCGGTGACGATGATCGCGCTGGCGGTGCTCTACATCGCGCAGGACGCGCCGTTCCTCGGCGTCGTGCAGGTGGTGGTGTACACGGGCGCGGTGATGATGCTGTTCCTGTTCGTCCTGATGCTGATCGGCGTGGACTCCTCGGAATCACTGGTGGAAACGCTGCGCGGCCAACGTGTCTCGGCGATCGTGGTCGGTATCGGTTTCGGCGTGCTGCTGATCGCCGGGATCGGCACCGTGTCGACGAACGGGTTCACCGGTCTGGCACAGGCCAATGAGAACGGCAACGTCGAAGGCCTGGCGGTCCTGCTGTTCACGAAGTACCTGTGGGCGTTCGAGCTGACCGGTGCCCTGCTGATCACGGCTGCGCTGGGTGCGATGGTGCTCGCCCACCGCGAGCGGTTCGAGCGCCGGAAGACCCAGCGGGAGCTCGCGATCGAGCGGTTCGCGCCGGGTGGTGGTCACCCCACCACGCTGCCCAATCCTGGCGTGTACGCCCGCCACAACGCCGTCGACGTCCCCGCGCGACTGCCGGACGGACGCGGCTCGGAACTGTCGGTGAGTGCGATCCTGCAGGTGCGCCCCGTGCCCGGCGGTGACCGTCCGTCCGAGTCCACAAACGGACACCGGGAGCTGCGATGAACCCCGAGTACTACCTCTATCTGTCGGCACTGCTGTTCACCATCGGTGCCGCTGGAGTTCTGTTGCGCCGCAACGCCATCGTGATGTTCATGTGCGTGGAGTTGATGCTCAACGCCGGCAACCTGGCTTTCGTGGCGTTCTCGCGGATGCACGGCACCCTCGACGGTCAGGTGGTGGCGTTCTTCACGATGGTCGTCGCGGCCTGCGAGGTCGTGATCGGGTTGGCGATCATCATGACGATCTTCCGGACGCGGCGGTCGGCAAATGTGGACGACGCCAGCCTGCTGAGGAACTGATGAGCGCTTGCGCGAAGAAGAGACAGAGCTGATGAGCGCTTGCGCGAAGAAGAGACGAGCCTGATGGTGACACTTCCCGTGTGGCTGCTCATCGCCCTGCCGCTGGGCGGCGCGGCCGTGCTGTTGCTGGGCGGCCGCCGTACCGACCGGTGGGGCCATCTGCTGGGCACGGTCGCCGCGCTGGCGTCGTTCGCCTGCGCGGCGGCGCTGTTCGTCGCGATGATGGGTCGCAACCCGGAGCAACGGGCCGTGCACGAGACGCTCTTCAGCTGGGTCCCGGTGGGCGCCTTGCAGGTGGACTTCGGCCTGCAACTCGACCAGCTGTCGATATGCTTCGCGCTGTTGATCACCGGCGTGGGGTCGCTGATCCACATCTATTCGATCGGGTACATGTCCCACGACCCGGACCGCCGCCGCTTTTTCGCCTACCTCAACCTGTTCCTGTCGGCGATGCTGCTGTTGGTGCTGGCCGACAACTATCTCGGCCTCTACATGGGCTGGGAGGGCGTGGGTCTGGCGTCCTATCTGCTGATCGGCTTCTGGTCGCACAAGCCCTCGGCCGCCACGGCGGCCAAGAAGGCGTTCGTCGTCAACCGGGTCGGAGACATCGGCCTGGCCGTGGCGCTGATGGTCATGTTCTCGGCGCTGGGCGCCGTGTCGTTCGAGGCCGTGTTCAGCGCCGCACCGCAACTGGGCGAGGGGACGTTGACGACGATCGGCCTGATGCTGCTGCTCGCCGCGTGCGGCAAGTCGGCGCAGGTACCGCTGCAGTCGTGGCTCGGCGATGCGATGGAGGGACCCACCCCGGTGTCGGCGCTGATCCACGCCGCCACCATGGTCACCGCCGGTGTGTACCTGATCGTGCGGTCCGCGCCGGTCTACGACCTCGCGCCGCACGCGCAGACCGCGGTGGTGGTCGTGGGCGCGGTCACCCTGTTGTTCGGCGCGATCATCGGGTGCGCCAAGGACGACATCAAGAAGGCCTTGGCCGCATCGACGATGAGCCAGATCGGCTACATGGTGCTGGCCGCCGGCCTCGGCCCGGCCGGCTATGCGTTCGCGATCATGCACCTGCTCACCCACGGCTTCTTCAAGGCCGGCCTGTTCCTCGGCGCCGGTTCGGTGATGCACGCGATGGACGACGAGGTGAACATGCGCCGCTACGGCGGTCTGCGCAAGGCCCTGCCGGTCACGTTCGTGACGTTCGGGCTGGGCTACCTCGCGATCATCGGCATTCCGCCACTGGCCGGGTTCTTCTCCAAGGACGGCATCATCGAGGCCGCGCTCGGCGCCGGTGGCGCAAAAGGCGTGATCCTCGGCGCGGCAACAATTCTGGGCGCGGGCATCACCGCGTTCTACATGACGCGGGTGATGCTGATGACGTTCTTCGGGGAGAAGCGCTGGGCCGCAGACCGCCACCCCCACGAGGCGCCCGCGGTGATGACGTGGCCGATGATCCTGCTCGCCGTCGGCTCGGTGGCCGCCGGTGGCGCGCTGGCGATCGGCGGCACGTTGCAGCACTGGCTGGAACCTGTCGTCGGCGCGCACGAGGCGCACCATGTGCTGCCGGTGTGGGTGGTGACCGTGATCGTGCTGGCCGTCGTCGCGGTGGGCATCGCGATCGCCTACCGGATGTACGGCAACCGCGCGGTGCCCGACGAGGCGCCGCAGGGTTCGGCGTTGACGGTCGCGGCGCGGCGCGACCTCTACGGCGACGCCTTCAACGAACGGGTGCTGATGGCGCCGGGCGCGCAACTGACCAGGGGGCTCACCGAATTGGACGACGAGGTGGTCGACGGTGCCGCCGGCGGGCTGGCCGCGGCGATCAGCCGGGTCTCTGACGGCCTGCGCGGAATGCAGACGGGCTTCGCCCGCTCCTATGCGCTGTCGATGCTCGCCGGCGCGACGTTCGTCGTCGCCCTGATCCTGGCGGTGAACCTGTGGTGACGGCACCGTGGTTGACGGTCCTGTGGGCGGTCCCGATGGTGGGCGCCGTGGTGGTCATGCTGCTGCCCGCGGCGGCACGCTCGCTGGCGAAGCGGGTCGCCCTCGCGGTGAGCGTGGTGGTTCTCGCGGTCACCGCGGTCGTCGCGCTCGGCTTCGATCCCGGCGGCGAGCAGTATCAGTTCGTCGAGAACTACCGCTGGATACCGTCTTTCGGCACCGGATACATCCTCGGTGTCGACGGCATCGCGCTGGCTCTGGTCGTGCTGACCGCGGTGCTGGTGCCGCTGCTGATCGTCGCCGGCTGGAATGACGCCGGGGACCGGATCAGCTGGGGCGGCCGCTCGGTGCACGTCTACTTCGCGCTGACGCTGGCCGTCGAGAGCATGGTGTTGATCTCGCTGGTCTCGCTCGACATCCTGCTGTTCTACGTGTTCTTCGAGGCCATGCTGATCCCGATGTACTTCCTCATCGGCGGGTTCGGCGGCCGTGAACGTAGCCGGGCCGCGGTGAAGTTCCTGTTGTACAACCTCTTCGGCGGTCTGATCATGCTGGCCGCCGTCGTCGGCCTGTACGTGGTGACCGCCTCGAGTGACGCGTTCGACGCCGGCACCTTCGACCTGCGGGCCATCGTCGCCGCGGTCGCGAGCGGCGACTTCGTGATGAACCCGATGATCATGCACCTGCTCTTCGGCGGGTTCATGTTCGCGTTCGCGATCAAGGCCCCGCTGTGGCCCCTGCACCGCTGGCTGCCCGACGCAGCCGTCGAGGCGACTCCCGCGAGCGCGGTGCTGATGATGGCGATCATGGACAAGGTCGGCACGTTCGGCATGATCAGGTACTGCCTCACCCTGTTCCCGGACTCGGCCACGTATTTCAGTCCGCTCATCATCACGCTGGCGGTCATCGGGATCATCTACGGCGCCGTCGTCGCGATCGGTCAGACCGATGTGATGAGGCTGATCGCCTACACGTCCATCTCGCACTTCGGCTTCATCATCCTGGGCATCTTCGTGATGACCAGCCAGGGTCAGGCGGGATCGACGCTCTACATGGTCAACCACGGCATCTCGACGGCGGCGCTGTTCCTGATCGCCGGATTCCTGGTGTCGCGCCGGGGGTCCCGCCTCATCAGCGCCTACGGCGGTGTCCAGAAGGTCGCGCCGGTACTGGCCGGCACCTTCCTGGTCGCCGGTCTGGCCACGCTGTCGCTGCCGGGCCTGGCACCTTTCATCAGTGAATTCCTGGTGCTGATCGGGACTTTCACCCGCTATCCCGTGTTCGGCGTGCTGGCCGCCAGCGCGCTCGTGCTCTCCGCGATCTATATCCTGTGGACGTATCAGCGGATGATGACCGGTCCGACGCCGGAGTCTCTGACCCACGGCGACTCTCGCCTCACCGACCTGCGACCCCGCGAACTCGCCGTCATCGCACCGCTGATCGCACTGCTGCTGGTCCTCGGGGTGTACCCCAAGCCTGCGCTGGACGTCATCGACCCCGCGGTGACACACACACTGACGACGATCGACCGACCCGACCCGACACCTCGAACGGCGGAAGGACCGGTGCGATGACCCTTCCCACGCCGTCAGTCGAATACAGCCTGATCGCCCCGATGCTGATCGTGTTCGGCGCGGCGGTCCTCGGCGTGCTCCTGGAAGCGCTTCTGCCGCGCCAGCACCGGTATCGGGCCCAGATCACGCTCAGCCTGGTGGCGCTGCTCGGCGCGTTCGTCGCGGTCGTGCTGGTGGCCCGAGACATCGCAGGCGGCAACGGCTCACCCGCCGTGATGGGCGCGGTGTCGGTCGATAAGCCGGCATTGTTCCTGCAGGCCACCATCCTGCTGGTGGCCGTTCTCGGCGTGCTGCTCATCGGTGAGCGCCGTATCGCCCTACCGGATCGGGCCGAAGGCCGCGCGGGATTGGATGCCTTCACCCCGCAGGCTTCCGCGGTCGCCGGCAGTGTCGCCGAGAAGCAGGCCACCGCAGCGGGTGTCATCCAGACCGAGGTCTTCCCGTTGACGATGTTCGCCGTCGGCGGGATGCTGCTCTTCCCCGCGGCCAACGACCTGCTGACCATGTTCATCGCGCTGGAGGTGCTGTCACTGCCCCTGTACCTGCTGTGCGGGTTGGCGCGCCGCCAGCGGCTGCTGTCCCAGGAATCGTCGCTGAAGTACTTCCTGCTGGGCGCGTTCTCGTCGGCGTTCTTCCTGTACGGCGCCGCGATGCTGTACGGCTATGCCGGCACGTTGTCGCTTCCGGGGATCGCCTACGCGGTGGCAGCCGATCAGGGCACACCGTCGCTCGCGCTGGTCGGGATCGCGCTGCTGTTGGTGGGGGTGCTGTTCAAAGTCGGTGCGGTGCCGTTCCATTCCTGGATTCCCGACGTGTATCAGGGAGCGCCGACACCGATCACGGCGTTCATGGCCGCCGCCACCAAGGTGGCCGCGTTCGGCGCGATGCTGCGGGTCTTCTCGGTGGCTCTGCCCGGCCTGCACGATGATTGGCGTCCGGTGCTGTGGGCTGTCGCGATCGCCACGATGGCGGTGGGCACCATCACCGCCGTCACGCAGAACGACGTGAAGCGCATCCTGGCGTACTCCGCGGTCGCACACAGCGGATTCATCCTGACCGGTGTCGTCGCGGGCACCGAGTCGGGTCTGTCCGCGACGCTGTTCTATCTGTTCGCCTACGGGTTTTCCACGGTCGGCGCGTTCGCGGTGGTGAGCCTGGTGCGCGACGGCGACGGCGAGGAGGAGACCGCGCTGGCGCGGTGGGCCGGACTGGGTAAGCGGTATCCATTGGTGGGCATCGTGTTCTCGCTGTTCCTGTTGGCGTTCGCCGGCATCCCGCTGACCAGTGGATTCGTCAGCAAATTCGCGGTGTTCAAGGCGGCCGGCGAGGGCGGGGCGATCCCGTTGGTGGTCGTCGGTGTGATCGCCAGCGCGATCGCCGCGTACTTCTACGTGCGGGTGATCGTGTTGATGTTCTTCACCGACCGTCCCGACGACGCGCCGACGGTGGTGGTCCCCAGTGTGCTGACGACGGGCGTCGTCGCGGTCACCGCGATCGTGACGTTCCTGCTCGGCGCGCTACCGCAACCGCTGCTCGACATCGTGGACGCGGCGGGCCGATTCCTGCCCTGACAGGCCCCGAGCGCCGGAGCTACGTGGCCACTCCGTGCAGCAGGATCGAGGTGGTGCTGTCGACCCACGCCGGGCTCGCCAGGTAGTCGGGAGACTGCAGCATCGCCAACATCGTTGCGCCGCCGATCAGATGGACCAACCCGTCGGGGTCGACGTCCTCGCGGACCTCGCCGCGCTCCACGGCGTCGCGAAGTCGTGAGCGCACCGCGTCGAACAGATCCGTGAACCGGGCACTGACGCGGGCCAGCAGTGCCGGGTCTGCCGAGACGTCGGAGATCAGCCCGGGCAGCGCGGCCGCGACGACGGGGCTGGTGAAGACGTCACGTGCGGCCGCCACCATGGCCCGCAGGTCGGCGGCGATGTCCCCGGGCGGGGTGTCGATCGCGGTCGGCGTCACGGGGAACACGGCCTCGTGGATGAGCTCTGCCTTGCTCGACCACCGTCGGTACAGCGCGGTCTTGGTGGTCCCCGCTCGCTCGGCCACGGCCGCCATCGTCACGTTCGGATAACCGATTTCGACCAGCAGGTCTGCGGTGGCCCGAAGAATGGCGGCGTCGATGCGGGGGTCGCGGGGACGTCCGGCGCTCGGGGGCTTGTCAGCCGAGGGCACGTCTGCTTTCATAACGCTACCCACCGTAACGTATTCGGGGTGCCGCGGCCTCGAATCCGCGGCGGGAAGGACATTCTCGTGCCCAACCACGCTGGCAACAACCCCGCAGTCGAAGATGTCGATCGACTCCAGCGGTCGAGCCGCGACATGGCCGACGTCCCGGCCACGCTGTCGCGGTGGTTGTCGTCGCTGATGCCGGACACCACGCCCGAGATCACCGTCGACAGCGGCATCGACGCCAACGGCATGTCCTCGGAAACCATCCTGCTGTCGGGTCGCTGGATGCAGGGCGGCACCCCCGTCGACCAGCGCTGGGTCGCGCGCGTCGCACCGTCGGACGCCGACGTTCCGGTATTCGAGCACTACCGGCTCGACCACCAGCACGAGGTCATCCGTCTGGTCGGCGAACTGACCGACGTGCCGGTGCCCCAGGTGCGTTGGCTCGAACCGACCGGCGACGTGCTCGGCCGGCCGTTCTTCCTGATGGACCGCGTCGACGGGATCGTGCCGCCCGACGTCATGCCTTACACCTTCGGTGGCAACTGGCTCTTCGACGCCGATCCCGCGCAACAGCGCCGCCTGCAGGACGAGACCATCGCGGTACTGGCCAAGCTGCACGCGATCCCGAACGCGCAGCAGACGTTCGGCTTTCTGCAGGACGTCGATCCCCCCGGCGAAACAGCACTGCACCGGCACTTCGGCTGGCTGAAGAACTGGTATGAGTTCAGCGTGCCCGACATCGGCCGCGCACCGCTGGTCGAGCGCGCGTTGGCCTGGCTCGAGCAGAATTTCCCCGAGGACGTCGCAGCCACCGAACCCGTTCTGGTGTGGGGAGATTCGCGCATCGGCAACGTGATGTACCGCGACTTCTCCCCCGTCGCGGTTCTGGACTGGGAGATGGCCACCGTCGGGCCGCGGGAATTCGACGTGGCGTGGCTCGCCTTCGCGCACATGGTGTTCCAGGAACTCACCAAGCTGGCCGGCCTGCCCGGGATGCCCGATTTCCTGTCCGATGAGGACATCAGGGCCACCTACCAGGAGCTGACCGGCGTCGAGATCGGCGATCTGCGCTGGTTCCACGTGTACTCCGCGGTGGTGTGGTGTTGCGTGTTCATGCGCACCGGCGCGCGGCGCGTCCACTTCGGCGAGATCGAGAAACCCACCGACGTCGAATCGCTGTTCTATCACGCGTCACTACTGAGGAAACTGTTGGGAGAGAACGCCTGATGCTCGGACCCATGGACGAATACCCGGTACACCAGGTGCCGCAGCCGATCGCGTGGCCGGGCTCCTCGGACCGCAACTTCTACGACCGGTCCTATTTCAACGCCCACGACCGCACCGGTGACATCTTCCTGATCAGCGGTATCGGCTACTACCCCAACCTCGGCGTGAAGGACGCGTTCCTCCTCGTCTCCCGCCGCGGAGGCGGCAAGTATGGCGGACGCGGGGACACCCAGACAGCGATCCACCTCTCCGATGCGATCGACCAGGACCGGCTCAACCAGAACGTCGGCGCCTACCGCGTCGAGGTGATCGAACCGCTGCGCAAGCTACGCATCGTCTGCGACGAGACCGAGGGCATCGCCGCAGATCTCACGTGGGAAGGGCTGTTCGACGTCGTCCAGGAGCAACCGCACATCATGCGGCGCGGCACCCGGGTCACCTTGGACGCGCAGCGCTTCGCCCAGCTGGGCACGTGGAGCGGGCAGCTCTCGATCGACGGCGAGGACATCACCGTCGATCCCGCACGCTGGATCGGCACCCGGGACCGCTCCTGGGGTATCCGCCCCGTCGGCGAGGCGGAGCCCGCGGGACGGCCCGACGACCCGCCGTTCGAGGGCATGTGGTGGCTCTACGTGCCGATGGCCTTCGACGACTTCGGGATCGTGATCATCATCCAGGAGGACCCGCAGGGGTTCCGCTCGGTCAACGACTGCACACGAATCTGGAAGGACGGGCGTGTCGAACAGCTCGGCTGGCCGCGGGTGAAGATCCACTACCGCTCGGGCACCCGCATCCCGACCGGCGCCACCATCGAAGCGACCGGACGTGACGGCAGCGCACTGCATTTCGACGTCGAGTCGAAGCTGCCTGTGCCGATCCACGTCGGCGGCGGCTACGGCGGAGACTCCGACTGGCTGCACGGAATGTGGAAGGGCGAGCGCTACACCGAGCGGCTGACCTACGACATGACCGACCCGGCGGTCATCGGGCGGGCCGGGTTCGGCGTGATCGACCATGTCGGCCGCGCTGTGTGCCGCGACGCCGACGGCACCGAGCGCGAGGGCTGGGGCCTGTTCGAGCACGGCGCGCTGGGCCGCCACGACCCGTCCGGCTTCACCGACTGGCTCTCCGTCGCGCCCTGACAAGACTCAGGCGGGGTGCGGTTCGCGCACGGCCGCGCGGCCGAACACCATCGACTCCTCGATGCGGTCGAAGCGGTGGTCGATGACGTCGAGCACGTAGTTGTGCCGCACGTTCCACGGCCGGTGCGTGCCGGAGCGGGGCAGCGCGTGCGGCGCCCGCTTCACATAGCCGGACTCCAGATTGAACGTCGGCTTCTCGGTGATCGGGGTGTCGCCGCGGTGCGGATGGGCGTGCGTGTAGCCGTGAGTTCTCATGTGCGCGATCAGCTTTGCCACGGCCTTCGCGGTCATGTCGGCCCGCAGTGTCCACGAGGCGTTCGTGTAGCCGATACACCACGCCATGTTCGGCAGATCCTCGAGCAGGTACTCCTTGTAGACGAAGCGGTCCGTGGGGTCGATCTCGTCGCCGTCGACGAGCACCCGGATCCCGCCGAGCGCCTGCAGCTGTAGTCCGGTCGCGGTGACGATGATGTCGGCGTCGAGGTGCCTGCCGGAGCGCAGCACGATGCCGGTCTCGTCGACGTGGTCGATGGTGTCGGTGACGACCTCGGCCTGTCCCCGGCTGATGTGCTCGAACAGGTCGTGGTCGAGCACCAGACACATCCGTTGGTCCCAGGGCTTGTATCGGGGCTTGAAGTGCACGTCGACGTCGTATCCGGGCGGAAGGGCCGCCACGGTGCGGTTACGGATGAGCCAACGTCCGAACCGGGGGGCCTTGCGGAACATGAAGTAGGACAGCACATGGAAGGCCGAGTTCAAGAAGCGCACCACCGCGTGGGAGAGCCGACGCGGGAGAACCTTACGGATGGCGTTCACCATCGGGTCGACCCGAGCCATCGACATCATGTAGGTCGGTGAGCGCTGCAGCATCGTGACGTGAGCGGCCTGCTCGCTGAGCGCGGGAATCAAACTGATCGCGGTGGCGCCGCTGCCGATCACCACCATGCGCTTCCCGGTCGGGTCGAGGTCCTCGGGCCAGAACTGCGGGTGCACCACCTGCCCGCCGAAGGAGTCCAGACCGGCGATGTCGGGCCGGTAAGGGTCGTCGTAGCTGTAGTAACCGGTGCCGCAGAACAGGAAGCGGCCGCGGAACACCCGCTCCTGCCCGTTCTGCTGGGCCCGCACCGTCCAGGTGTCGTTGCCGGAATCCCACTCGGCAGACGTGACGTGGGTGTCGAACTGGATGTGCCGGTCGATGCCGTGCTTGCGCGCCGCGTCGGTCAGGTACTCCCGGATGTGTTCACCGTCGGCGACGTTCTCCCGCCGGGTCCAGGGCTCCCACGGGAAGGAGAGCGTGAAGATGTCGCTGTCGGACCGGATTCCGGGATAGCGAAACAGGTCCCATGTGCCGCCGATGCGGGAGCGCCGCTCCAGGATCGTGTACCGCACCCCGGGGTTGCGTTCGGCGATCCGGTAGGCCGCGCCGATGCCCGAGATGCCGGCACCGATGATCACGACGTCCGAGAATTCCTCCACCCGTACCTCCTGTGGTCCGCAGGCGTACCACCCACTCTAGAGACCCAGGCCACACCGCGGCGATGATCCCCACAATCGTGTCGCGCCACTCTGTACACATGAGGCATCCGCGGTGTACACCCCGGACATGTACCGCGGCGGCGCAGGTGTCTACCGTGGGAGCCCTGAGAACGGACAGCTCGAGAACGGACGGAGTTCGTCATGACCACCACCGCACCCGCTGCGAAGAAGAACACCTACGCGCCGCTGGAGCTGTTCGACATCGCGCGCCTGCTCGACGACGAAGAACGCGAGATCGCGGCGACCGTCCGCAAATTCGTCGACACCACGCTGCGGCCCGAGGTCGAGAACTGGTTCGAGTCCGCGACCCTGCCGAAGGAACTGGCCAAGGAGTTCGGCTCGCTGGGCCTGCTGGGCATGCATCTCGACGGGTACGGCTGCGCCGGCACGAACGCCGTCAGTTACGGGCTGGCGTGCATGGAACTCGAGGCGGGCGACAGCGGCTTCCGCAGCTTCGTCTCGGTCCAGGGCTCGCTCTCGATGTTCTCGATCCACCGCTACGGCTCCGAGGAACAGAAGGACGAGTGGCTGCCCAGGCTCGCCACCGGGGAGGCCGTCGGCTGCTTCGGCCTGACCGAACCGGACTTCGGCTCCAATCCGGCCGGCATGCGCACGCGGGCAAGGCGCGACGGGTCGGACTGGGTGCTGACCGGCACCAAGATGTGGATCACCAACGGCAACCTCGCCGACGTCGCGACCGTGTGGGCACAGACCGATGACGGAATTCGCGGTTTCCTCGTGCCCACCGACACCCCGGGCTTCACCGCAAACGCCATCCACCGCAAGCTGTCGCTGCGTGCGTCGGTGACCTCGGAGCTGGTGCTCGACGAGGTGCGGCTGCCCGCCTCGGCGCAGCTCCCCCACGCCGACGGCCTGGGCGCGCCGCTGTCCTGCCTCAACGAAGCGCGCTTCGGCATCGTGTTCGGCTCCCTCGGGGCCGCGCGCGACTGCCTGGAAACCGCCATCGCCTACACCCAGGCCCGCGACGTGTTCGACAAGCCACTGTCGAGCTATCAGCTGACTCAGGAGAAGCTCGCCAACATGACGGTGGAGCTCGGCAAGGGCATGCTGCTGGCCCTGCACCTGGGTCGCATCAAGGACAGCGACGGGGTCCGGCCGGAACAGATCAGCCTGGGCAAGCTCAACAACGTGCGCGAAGCGCTGGCGATCGCGCGAGAATGCCGAACGCTGCTCGGCGGCAGCGGGATCACGCTGGAGTACTCCCCGCTGCGACACGCCAACAACCTCGAATCCGTCCTCACCTACGAGGGCACGTCGGAGATGCATCTGCTCTCGATCGGCAAGGCGCTGACCGGACACGCCGCGTTCAGGTCATGACCGCTGCGATCACGCACCTGATCGCCGGGCAGTGGGTGTCCGGCAACGGCGAGGCCGTCGTCAGCCGCAACCCGGCCCGGCCGGACATCGTGGTGGCCGAAGGGGGCGGCGCGCTCGTCGCCGACGTCGACGCCGCGGTGACCGCTGCGAACGAGGCCGCGACAGCGTGGGCAGCGACGCCGATGCACCAGCGTGGGGCCGTCCTGCTGGCCGCCGCCGACATCGTCGACAGCCGCGCTGCGGCGTGGGGCCTCGAATTGGCTGCCGAAGAAGGCAAGACGAAAGCCGAGGGAATCGGCGAGGTGCGCCGGGCAGCGCAGATCCTGCGGTACTACGGCAACGAGGGCGACCGACAGGCCGGAGACATCTATGCCTCCCCGCGCGCCGGCGAACAGATCCTGGTGACGCGCAAGCCGCTTGGCGTGGTCGCGGTGATCACCCCGTTCAACTTCCCCATCGCGATCCCGGCATGGAAGATCGCACCCGCTCTGGTGTTCGGCAACACGGTGGTGTGGAAGCCCGCCAGCACCGTGCCGCTGCTGGCGCTGCGCCTCGCCGAGGCGCTGACCACTGCGGGGTTGCCGGCCGGCGTGCTGAACCTGCTCGTCGGTGAAGCGGAGGTCGGTGACGCGCTGGTCCAGCACAACGGGATCGATGCGATCACGTTCACCGGATCGACGGCGGTGGGGCGCCGGATCGCCGCGGCTGCGGCCGCTCGGGGCATACCGGCGCAGGCCGAGATGGGCGGCAAGAACGCCGCGGTGGTGCTCGACGACGCCGACGTCGATCTCGCGCTGGAGCAGGTGCTGCTCGGCGCGTTCCGCTCGACCGGCCAGAAGTGCACCGCCACATCGCGCCTGATCGTCACCGCGGGCATCGCCGACCGATTCGTCGACGCCATGTGCGAGCGAGCCGCGGCGCTGCGCGTCGGTGATCCCACCGACGATGCCACCGAGATGGGGCCCGTCATAAGTTCGACTGCCCAGCAGAACATTGCGGCAGGAATCGCCACAGCCGCCGACCAGGGCGCCACGGTGCTGACCGGAGGCGCGCCGTACTCGGATGCCCGCGCCGACGGCTACTTCGTCGCCCCCACCGTTCTGGAGCTGGGCGCCGGCGCCGCCGACGTGTGGACCGAGGAACTCTTCGGACCCGTGGTCGCCGTCAAGCGCGCCGCCGACGCCGATGAGGCGTTCGCACTGGCCAACGACAGCGAGTTCGGGCTCTCTGCGGCGGTGTTCACCCAGGATCTCACTCGCGCGCTGCAGGCCGTTGCGACCATCGATGTCGGCGTGCTGCATGTGAATTCGGAGTCGGCGGGCGCCGACCCGCACGTACCGTTCGGCGGCGCGAAGAAGAGCGGGCTCGGCCCCAAGGAGCAGGGCGCGGCCGCTCGGGACTTCTTCACCCACACCACCACCGTGTACCTGCGCGGCGGCAGGCCGGTCGCGTGACGCCGGGCGCACTCGGTGCACTCGATGGCATCGTCGTCGTCGATTTCAGCCGCGTGCTGGCCGGGCCGTACGCGACGATGATGCTCGGCGATTTCGGTGCCGAGGTGATCAAGATCGAACGTCCGCAGATCGGGGACGACACCCGCCACTGGGGACCGCCGTACGACTCTGCCGGCGTCGCAACGTATTACAACGCGGTCAATCGCAACAAGCGATCGGTCACGCTGGATCTGACCGATCCCGCCGACCTGCAACGGGCCCGCGACCTGGTCAGCGGCGCCGACATCGTGGTCGAGAACTTCCGCGCAGGCACCATGGAGAAACTCGGGCTGGGCTACGACGACATCCGCGCGGTGCGACCCGACGTCATCTACTGCTCGATCACCGGTTTCGGCCGCACGGGCGGAGCAGACCTGCCCGGTTACGACCTGCTGCTGCAGGCCGTCGGAGGACTGATGAGTGTCACCGGCACCGAGCCCGGCGACCCCACCAAGGTCGGAGTGGCGCTGGTCGATGTCCTCGCCGGCCTGCACGCGCTCAGCGGCATCCTGGCGGCACTGGCGTACCGGGCGCGCACCGGAGAGGGCCAGCGGGTGGACACCAATCTCCTGTCGGTGCTGTTGTCGTCTCTGGTGAACCAGGCCTCGGGATACCTCGGCGCGGGGGTGGTGCCACAGATGATGGGCAATCGCCACCCCAGCGTCGCGCCGTATCAGACATTCGAGACCGCCGACCGGCCGATCGCAGTCGCCGTCGGCAACGACAAACAGTTCCGCGCCTTGAGCGCAACGCTCGGCAGGGCGGAATGGGGCGAGGATCCGCGGTTCGCCACCAACCCGGCCCGCGTGCAGCACCGAGAGATGTTGTGCGCGTTGATCGAAGCCGAGGTGCGTCGCTGCGGTGCCGACCACTGGTACGCCGAACTGACCTCCGCGGGCGTGCCGGCCGGGCCCATCAACGACGTCGCCGAGGCGTTCGCCTACGCCCGCTCCCTCGGAATCGAGGCCGAGGTCACCGTGCCGGGCGGGGGCGCCCCGCAGGTCGCCAACCCGATCACGCTGTCGGCCACCCCCGTCACCTACCGCTCGGGGCCGCCCCCGCTGGGCGGCTGAGGCCGGTCGGACAGGAGCTGGCTGGCCCTGATCGCCAGCCACAGCCGGGTGCGCGTGTCGGCGTCGTCGAGGTCGTCGTCGAGGACGTCGCTGACACGGCGCAGCCGGTGGCGCAGCGTGTGGCGATGCACGCCGGTGGCGGACGCAGCGTTCTCGAGGCGGCCGTTGTGCCGCAGGTACGCCTCCAGCGTCGCCACCAGGTCTGCGCTCAACGGCGCCAAAGGTGCTGCGAGCATGGCCAATTCAGCGGCGGAGCGGCCGGCCAGGAGCACGTCGAGAGGTCCGAGCTCGGCATATTCGGCGAAGCGCACCCCACCGGCATGGCACGCGATCCGCGCCTGCTCGAGTCCCACGGCGATGTCGCACAGGGCGACCGGACCACTCGCCCCGCCCACCAGGTCCCGCGCCGGCCCGGACCGGATCTCGGCGATACGTCCCCGATCCGCGGCGGGCAGCACGATCGCGAGTTCCTGGCCTGTCGTCGTCATCGGGTGGGCCATCAGGTAGGGGCCGGCAGCGAGTCGCCGGCCCCAATCCCGCTGCGCGGTCAGTATCGGCCCGACGTCGGTGAGCAGCACCACGACCACCTCGTCGTGTCGCTCGAATCCGAAGTACCGCAGCACGCCGTCGTCGACCAGGCCCGAGCCGCGCAGCAGCTCGCGTGTCACGGCGCTGCGCAGGCGCTGCTCGGCCTCGACCACACCCGCCGGCTTCTCCAGTGCGATCGAGATCAACGACACGGCATGGGCCACCAGCAACCGCTCGGCGTTGGACAGCGGGGCGGCCGAGCGCACCGCCAATCGTGCCCGATGGGGTTGTGCCGCAGCGAGATTCTGCACGGTGATCAAGGCGTCGGAATCGCCGGTGACGTAGGCGCCACGCCGGACGGACGGCACGTTGTCCGTGAGCGCGGCAAGCAACCGGGTCCGCTGCGGCCCCGCGGCCGCCAGCACGCTGCGATCGGCGCCGAGCACGAGCACCGTCGCGGCCAGCCGCTCGGCCAGCGCATCGACCACCCCGGGGATGCCGGCGGTGACCGTCGCCCGCGCGAGCACCTCCTGACCGTCGACCACCTGCTGCACCGCGCGCAGTTCGTCGTCGGCCAGCGCATCGGTGACCGTCTTGGTGATCGCGATGAAGGGCGTCGACGGCGGCACCTCGAGCACCGGCAACCCCGCCCGGTCTCCGGCGGCCAGGATGCCGGCGGGGACCTCACTCAACGTCGTCCCCGTGTCGACGGCGAGCGCGGCGCTGCCGGCCGAGACGAGCCGCGCTACATAGGCGGCCTGCGCCGCGGTGTCGGTGCCGATGTTGATCCCGGTGGTCATCACGAGCTCGCCGCCGGACAGGTAGGGCGTCGGGTCGGCCAGCTCGATCGCGTGCGCCCAGGCGATCGGGCGATCCGCCGCGGACCCGCCCGCGACCAGACGCAGGCCCAGCCGGGGGACGCCGGCCAGTTCCCGCACGGTGATCGCCACTGCCGCAGTCCTTCCCGGCTCGAGACTACGTTCGCGCGTCTGCGGAGAGCGCGTCGACGATCTGGCTCAGAGTCTCCACCGGGATCGGGGCGGGCTGGTACAGACAGACCCGATCGGCGACGCCCGCGGTGCGGTCGCGGATGTGGGCGGCGATGTCCGCGGGCGTACCGCACGCGGCGATGGTGTGCAGCACGTCGTCGTCGATGAGCCCGCCCATCTCGGCCCACCGCCCCTGCTTGGACAGGGCGTTGAGCTCGGGCTGCAGATCGCCCCAGCCGTGCACCTCGAGCACGGGCCGATACGCCGGGGTGGAGCCGTAGAACGCCAGCAGCCGCCGCGCCGAGGCATGCCCGGGATCGGATTCGGCGTCGGAGACGATGACCTCCGGCACGACCGCCAGATCCTCCCGGCGCCGCCCGGCCGCGGCCAGCCCCGCGTCGACGTTGGGCAGAGTGACCTCGGTCAGGAAGCGTCGCGATCCGAATGGCATGACCAGCAGCCCGTCGGCGGTCTCGGCGACCATCCGCGTCAACCGCGGCCCCAGCGCACCCACGTAGATGGGGATCGGCGCGAAGTCGGCCGGTGGGCTGAACGTCGGCGTCATCAGCGTGTGCCGGTAGAACTCGCCGCGATGGTTCAGCCGCTCGCCGGTGCGCCACGTGTCGAAGATGGCCCGCAGCGCGCCGATCAGATCGCGCATCCGCTCGACGGGTGTGTCGAATTCGGCGCCGAACCGCTTCTCGATCTGCGTGCGGATCTGCGTACCCAGCCCCAGCGTGAACCGGCCGCCGCTGAGCAACTGATGGTCGACCGCCTGGTGGGCGAGGTGAATGGGATTGCGCGGGAACGCGATTGCGACGTTGGTCATCAGGTCCAGGCCGCCGACCGACGCGGCCAGCGTCAGCGGGCTGAACACATCGTGCGGGCCTTCGAACGTGAACACCCCGCTCGCACCCGCCTCGCGCAGGGCCGCGGCCCGCTGCGCCGCACCGATCGGACTCATGAGCGCCGTCATCACCTGCACAACCGGGGACCTTAGCGCGATCTCGGCGTGCAAATCGTCGCCAGGCGACGGGAAGCACGCCAGAATCGCTTCATGGCGGACGTGGTGATCGTGGGAGCGGGCTTCGCGGGGTTGTCGGCGGCGCGGGAGCTGACCCGCCTCGGCCGCGACGTCGTGGTGGTCGAGGGCCGCGACCGGGTGGGTGGTCGCTCGTACACCGGCGAGGTCGGCGGAGTGGCCGTGGACCTGGGCGCGACGTTCGTCGGACCGACTCAGGACGCCGTGCTGGCGCTGGCCCGGGAGCTGGGCTGCGAGACCATGCCCACCTACAGCCACGGCAGGAACCTGATCCGGTGGCGGGGCCGGGTGCGCACCTACCGCAGCACCATCCCCCGCCTCTCGATGCTCGAACTCCTCGACGTGTCCCGCATCCAGTGGCGGTTCGCGCGCATCAGCAAGCAGGTGTCGGTCGCCGATCCGTGGTCGTCCCCGGTCGCCGAGCAGCTCGATGCGCTGACCCTCGACAGGTGGTTGCGGTCCATGCACGCGGGCGCCTCGACGCGCGATCTGATGGCGATCATGGCTCGGGTCACGTGGGGGTGCGAGCCGGATGCGGTGTCGATGCTGCACGCCGTGCGGTATGTGAAAGCCGCCGGCGGTCTCGACCGCATGCTCGACGTCAAGGGCGGGGCACAGCAGGATCGCTTCCTGGCCGGCACGCAGCAGATCGCTGTTCGGATGGCGGCCGAGCTCGGCGAGCGGGTCGTGCTGGGCGCCCCGGTGCGCCGCATCGAGCGCCGTGACGGCGTGCTTCACGTGGTGTCCGACCGCGGCGAGTTCAGCGGCGCCGCGGTGATCGTCGCTCTACCACCCGAGCATCGCGACGCCATCGCGTTCGATCCGGCCTTGCCCGACGGGTATGACGCGCTCGCCCGGCAGTGGCCCCAGGGCCACCTCAGCAAGGCCTACGCCGCCTACGAGCGACCGTTCTGGCGCGAGAACGGCTATTCGGGCGAAGCACTGTCCGACGAGGGCCCGGTCTTCATCACGTTCGACGTGAGCCCCGGCGATTCCGGGCCCGGGGTGCTGCTGGGCTTCACCGACGCCCGCCTGTTCGATCCGCTGCCTCCCGAACAGCGCCGCGAGGCTGCGCTGTCGAATTTCGCGACACTGTTCGGCGACGCCGCATTGCATCCCGTCGATTACCTCGACCACTGCTGGGGCGCAGAGCCTTTCGCCCCGGGCGGACCGACCGCGGCGGTGCCGCCGGGATCGTGGACGGCGCACGGCCGGTTGCTAAGGACCCCGGTCGACGGGATCTTCTGGGCCGGCACGGAAACCGCCGACACATGGCCAGGGTTCCTCGACGGTGCGGTGCGCTCGGGGCAGCGGGCGGCCACCGAGGCACATCAGGAGCTGATGCGGCGCCCCTGAGTCTCGCCGATCAGCCAACGGAGTTGCTCGTTGACGTGCGCGGGCTGCTCGAGGATCGCGCAGTGGCCGCCGGGCACCTCGACGAAGCGGGCCAGATTCGGCGCTGTCGACGCGATCCGCCGCGCGGAGACCATCGGCAGCAGGCGGTCTTTCGTGCTACCGATCACCATCGTCGGCACGGTGAGGCTCTCGAGGCTGATGTGCTGCGGCCCCATGTGGTCCACCAGGACGCGTGCCCAGCCACCACGGCCGGCGGCCGGCGTGGTGTGGAACAACTCGAACACGAAGTCGCTGACCGCCGCCTCGGCGTCGCGGCCCACCGCGATCATCTTGACGAATCGGCGGCTGGGTCCGTCGGTCAGGCGCATCAGCGGCGCTCCCCCGAAGGTCCGCAGCAGCGTGCCGCCTGCCCGCACCCGCGCTTGGGCCAGCGACGGCGGTACCGGCAACAGGTTCACGTGCCGCAGCAGGTCACCAGTCGTGGTGTTGATCAACGCTGCCGCGGCCGCACACTCGGCGACGCGGTGCGGAAAACGCTCCGCCCAGGAGCTGATCGCGATGCCGCCCATGGAGTGCCCGGCGATCACGGCGCGCTCACCGGGGGCCAGCGTTGCGGCGAGCACCGCGTCGAGATCACCCGCGAGATGGTCCATGCTGTAACCGCCGCGCCGCGGTGGCACCCCGCTGCGGCCGTGTCCGCGGTGGTCGTAGGCGATCACGCGGTGGTCGCGGGCCAGATCGGCGATCTGATACGCCCACACCCGCAGGGAACAGGTGATGCCGTGGGCCAACACCACGGGGGGACCGTCCTGCGGCCCGAACACCTCGGTGTGCAGGCGCACACCATCGCGGGAGCGCACGTCGACGATGCGTCCGGGCGCCAGATCTCGGGCGGGCGCGAAACACGTGCCCCGCGTGCGGCCACCACTGCGTGCTGCCATACCTGTCCCCCGGTTGCTTCGTTGCATCCGCGCAATACTGCCCTCGAAGACTGTACCGCCGGAACACCGACCCGCCGGTGCTGTTCAATGGTCGGCATGCGCGCAATCCACATCCGCAGTCTGGACGGGCCCAGCGCCGCCGAGCTGGTCGAGATCGACGAACCGGCCGCCGCCGAGGATTCCGTGGTCGTCGACGTACATGCCGCCGGCGTCGCGTTTCCCGATGCGCTGCAATCACGCGGGCTCTATCAGTACAAGCCCGAACTCCCCTATGTCCCGGGCGCCGAGATCGCCGGCGTGGTGCGCAGCGCGCCCGAGGGTGCACACGTACGTCCCGGCGACCGGGTGGCCGGATTGACCATGCTGTCCGGCGCGATGGCCGAAGTCGTTGCGCTGCAGCCTGAGCGGGTGTTCGCACTGCCGGATGCGGTGTCGTTCGAAGCCGGTGCGGGATTGTTGTTCAACGATTTGACCGTGCATTTCGCGCTGCGCACCCGCGGACGGCTGCGGGAAGGTGAGACCGTGCTGGTGCACGGCGCCGCCGGGGGCATCGGCACCTCGACGCTGCGGCTGGCGTCCGCCTTCGGCGCCGCGCGCACGATCGCCGTTGTCAGCACCGACGCCAAGGCTGAGGTGGCCCGCGCCGCCGGCGCGTCCGACGTGGTGCTCGCCGACGGCTTCAAAGACGCGGTGAAGGACCTCACCGGTGGGCGCGGGGTCGACATCGTGCTGGATCCGGTGGGCGGGGACCGTTTCACCGATTCGCTGCGGTCCCTGGCTCCGGGCGGGCGCCTGTTGGTCGTCGGTTTCACCGGCGGCGAGATCCCGACGGTGAAAGTCAATCGCCTGCTGCTCAACAACGTCGACGCCGTGGGCGTGGGGTGGGGCGCGTGGACGATGACGCATCCGGGGTACCTGGCCGAGCAGTGGGCGGAGCTGGCGCCGTTGCTGGCCTCAGGCGCGGTGCGTCCGCCGGAACCCGACGTCTACCCCGTGGAGCGGGCCGGCGAGGCCATCGCAGCGCTGGAGGACCGGACCGCGCGTGGCAAGGTCGTGGTCACGCTGCGCTGAGCTGTGGGCCATCGATTGGGCGCGGGTCCGGCGGCGCGAACCCGCGGGTCTTTGCACACTTCTTTGCCCGCTGCGATAGTGGAGACCATGCCGCCCGCTCCCCGAGGATCGATCGTCGATCCACAGGTTGCTGGATTTCTCGATGCGGCAGCTCAGCGACCCACCGGCCTCGTCATCGAGGGGGAAGCCGGGATCGGGAAGACCACCGTGTGGCTGGCCCTGGTCGAGCAGGCCGCCGCTGACGGCTTCCGGGTGTTGAGCGCGCGGGTGGGCCAGGCGGAATCGGTGATGGCGTTCGCCGCGCTGGCCGATCTGCTGGCCGATGTCGATCCCGGGGTGATCGCCGGCCTACCGCCTCTGCAGCGGCTCGCTCTCGATCGGGTGCTGCTTCGGGCCGGCGACGACGGCCCGGTCACCGACCACCGCGTGGTGGCCGCCGCGTTCCTCGCCGTGGTGCACGTCCTGGCCCAGGCCGGCCCGGTCGTGGTTGCGATCGACGACATCCAGTGGATGGACGCGTCGAGCCGCGCAGCGGTGACGTTCGCCGCACGCCGGCTGCAGGGCCGGTTCGGGTTGCTGGTCACGGAGAGATGCCACCCGGGCGACGGCACGACGACGACGTGGCTGACGCTGAGCAGACCCGACGGCATTCACCGCAGCGTGGTGCGGCCACTCGACAGTGCCGCGCTGCACGCGTTGATCTCCGAGCGGGTGGGCCGCACCTTTTCCCGCCCGACAGTCCTGCGCATTGCCGAGATATCCGGCGGGAACCCGTTTTTCGCGCTGGAGCTGGCGCGCGCGATCGGCGAAGGCCAGCACGTCGCGGCGGTCACCGATCATGCCCTGCCGCCCACTCTGACGGAGGTGGTGCGCGCACACATCGGCTCGCTGGACGATCGGATGCGGGAGTTCCTGCTCAGCGTGGCGTGTCTGGCCGACGCGCGCGTGGATGTGCTCGTCGACGCCAACGGTACGAGCCGTGACGAGGTGACCGATCTGATCGAACGCGCCGAGGCAGCAGGCGTTCTCACCCTGCACGGCAACAAGGTGTGGTTCACCCATCCCCTGCTGGCCAGCGGGGTCTACGCCGACGCGGGTTCACCGGCTCGCCGGGCGATGCACCGCAGGCTGGCGTCGGCGGTGACGCTCCCGGAGGTCCGCGCCCGCCACCTGGCGCTGGCCTCGGCGACCGGCACCGAGGAGATCTTCACCGCACTGGACGCCGCGGCGGACTCGGCCCGGTCCCGCGGCGCGCCCGCCGCGGCCGCGGAGTTGGTCGATCTGGCGATCGGGCTGGGTGGCGACACCGCGCTGCGCCGGCTGAAATCCGCCGAGAACCACTTTTTGGCAGGCAACGTCGCCCGCGCGGGCGAATTGCTCGCGAACATGCCACCCGGTGAGCCGGAGATCGTTCGCGCGTTGGGGGCAAGCCTGCTCGCCACGGTGCTGATGTACCAGAACGAGCACAGCGACGCCGTGGAGTTGCTGCGCGGCGCGGTGGACGACGCCGCCGGCAACGTCGCCGCTCTGATCCAGGTTCTGCTGCGATTGTCGTTCGCGCTCAACAGCATCGGCGAGCCCGATGACGCGCGGCGGCACGGTCGCGACGCGGTGAAGCTCGCCGAGGAGCTCGGCGTGCCCGCGATCATCAGCCCGGCGCTAGCCTGGTCGGTGTACATCGACTTCCAGAACGGCCGAGGTCTCGATCAGCGGGCGCTGCGCCGCGCGCTCGAGTGCTATGACAGCGCCTTCGACGTCCCGATCATCTTCCGGGCACCTCTGGTGCAGGCGCTCACGCTGTCCTGGACGGGCAGACTGCAGCAGGCCCACGAGCAGTTCACCGCGCTGCGGGTGGTGTGCGCGGAGCGAGGCGCGGAAAGCGACATGATGGCGATCGCGGGTTTCCTTGCGATGAACCACATCTGGCGTGGTCGGTTCGCCGAGGCCGCGGTCGAGGCCACCGATGCGGTGGAGCGGGCCGAACAACTCGGCGGTGACGATGTCCTCATCATCCCGTTGACCGTGCGGGCGGTCGTGTCGTCGTTCCTGGGCCATGAGGACGACGCCCGCACCGATGCCAGCCGGGTCGTCGCCGCCACCCGGGGTCGCAGCGCCTCGCACATCGCCGACTGGCCGGGTATGGCGCTGTGCTTCCTCGAGGGGTCGCTCGGCCGACACCGGGAAGCGTTGGCAGCACTCGACATGTCGTTCCTGGACGAACCCGGCCTGACGACCGAGATCGCCTACGGATGGCATCTTCCCGATGCCATCGAGGCGATGGTGGCGGTGGGCCGTCTCGACGAGGCCGAAAGACTCACGGCCGCACTGGAACGCGACGGCGCCGAGCACGACCGCGGGTGGATGAAGGCGGTCGGCACGCGGTGTCGCGCTGTCGTACTCGCCGCCGCGGGACAGGTGGCCGCGGCGGAGGAGGCAGCGCACCGAGCGTTGGCCGAGCACGACCGACTACCGATGCCCTTCGAGCGGGCGCGCACCCAGCTGGTGCTCGGCCAGCTCCAGCGCAGGCTGCGGCAGAAGCAACTCGCCGCAACGATATTGACCGAGGCGCTGCAGACGTTCGAGCAACTCGGAACCCCGCTGTGGGCCCGGCGGGCGCGTGCCGAGCTGGCCCGCGCGGTGGTGGCGCCCTCGGACGATCTGACGGCGTTGACGCCGTCGGAGCGCCGGGTGGCGGAGATGGCCGCCTCCGGAGCGACGAACAAGAACATCGCGGCAGAGATGTTCATCAGCACCAAGACCGTCGAGCACAATCTCACCCGCGTCTATCGCAAACTGGGCATCACGTCGCGCGCCGAGCTGGGTCGGCGGATGGACCGCCAGTCTGCGGACTAGGTGATCCAGTCGGGCTGGGCGTCGGCATCGACAGCGGAGAAGTCTTTGTGCGCGAGACCGGCGATGGTGCCACCGTCGACGACGAACTCCGCACCGGTCGAGTAGCTCGACTCGTCGCTGGCCAGATAGACCACCAGATTGCTGACCTCGACGGGCTGGGCGATGCGCCCCAGCGCGGTGGTGAAGATGTCCTCGGGCACCCAGTCCGCCATCGGCGTCTTGACCAATCCGGGATGCACCGAGTTCACCCGGATGCCGAACGGCCCCAGTTCCAGCGCAGTGGATTTGGTCAGGCCGCGCACCGCGAATTTGGTGGCGGTGTATCCGTGGCAGGCGATCGTGCCGGCCATTCCCTCGATCGAGGAGATGTTGATGATCGATCCGCGGCCCGCCGCCTTCATGGGTCCTGCGGCGGCGCGGATGCCCAGGAATACGCCGGTGAGATTGATATCGAGGATGCGCTGCCACTCGGCCATGTCGTAATCCTCGATCGTGCCGATGTTCAAGATCCCGGCGTTGTTGACCAGGACGTCGAGCGAGCCGAATGCGTCCTGCGCGGTGGCCACCGCCGCGCGCCAGTCGTTCGGATCGGTGACGTCGAGGTGCACGTAGCGCGCATCGTCGCCGAGCTCTGCCGCGACCCGTTCGCCCTCGGCGTCGAGGATGTCGCCGCACACCACCTTGGCGCCGTGGGCAACCATCTGCCGCGCGTGTGAGGCGCCCATCCCGCGGGCGGCTCCGCTGATGAGGGCGACCTTGCCGGCCAATCGCGCTGTCATGGTGTCTCCTGCTGAGGCGGTCGGTGGCGCTGAGCATTGTCACCATACAGATCGCGGCAGGTGGATGGTCGCGTTTCGCCGCACTGCCGATTCCCCGGCCCGCTCGGCGCCACGTCGGCCATACTGTGCCGGTGAACGGGCTTGCGGGGAAAGGGATTCTGGTCACAGGTGCCGCGTCGGGCATCGGTGAGGCCACCGTGCGGCGGTTGACGGCCGAAGGCGCGATCGTCGTGGGGCTGGACCTGGCTGCCTGCGAGTCATCGGAGTTCGTGCGGGGCGACGTGCTCGATTCCGCGGCGCTCGACGCCGCGGTGCAGCGCGTCATCGAGGTGGCGGGCCGCCTCGACGGCGTCGTGCACTCCGCGGGGGTGGGCGGTGGCGGACCGATCCATTTGGTGCCCGACGAGGAGTGGGACCGCGTCGTCGACGTCAACCTCAAGGGCACCTTCGTGGTGCTGCGCGCGGTGCTGGCCCAGATGATGACGCAGGATCGGGTGGACGGTGAACGTGGTGCGGTGGTGACGCTGTCCAGTGTCGAGGGCCTCGAGGGCACCGCGGGCGGCAGCGCCTACAACGCATCGAAGGGCGGTGTCGTCCTGCTGACGAAGAACGCGGCGATCGACTACGGGCCGAGCGGAATTCGCGCCAACGTGATCTGTCCCGGCTTCATCGAGACGCCGCTGTTCGAGTCGGTGATGGGCCTCGAGGGGATGGCAGGCCCGCGCGAGGGTGTGCGTCACGAGCACAAGCTGCGCAGGTTCGGTCGCCCCGACGAGATCGCCGCCGTCGCCGCGTTTCTGCTGTCGGCCGACGCGAGTTTCGTCAGCGGCCAGGCGATCGCGGTGGACGGCGGCTACACGGCCGGGCGGGACCACCAGGTGACCGAGCTGATGGGCCTCGGCGAGCAGTGAGGGCAGCCGATCACCACACCACGGCGACAGCGGCCGCGGTGAGCGCCAGTAGGCCGACAGACAGGAACAGCCGGCGCGGCACGGGGTTTCCCGTCCGCCGTTGCCGAGCGTTGCCCATGCCGAGCACGCCGCCGAGGACGACGAGGATGACGAGCTTCACGCCGATCTTCGGATAGTTCAGCTCGACCCCGGCCGGCCATGGCGCCGCCAGCGCGAGGCCGGTGAGCAGTGACACCAGCAGGCCGTAGTCCATCAACCGGGTGGTGACGAACCGGCGGGCCGCCGCCTCGGCGACCCACGCACCGAAAGTGACTGCGAAACCGACCAGGTGCAGCAAGACCACTACGGACCGTAGTACTTCCATGCGGTGAGGCTACAACAGCCGGCGCCGACATCTCCTGCGATCAGGTGGGCGGTGGGCCGACGGGCACCTGATAGCAGTTGGTGCCGCCGATACCCAGCACGTACACGGTGTCGCAGCGCTGGAAGGTACCGTCCGGCCCGGGCAGGGAATCGCAACGGCCACCGCCATTTCCGAACACCACCGCATTGCTGCACGGTTGTGCTGCCGCCGGTCCCGCCGATACCACCGTCGCAAGACCCGCTCCGGCCAGCACTGCCGCCGCTCCCGCGATCATCCACTTGTTCGTCATGTCATGTCCCCTTCTTCGACTCCGCGCACTGACGCGGACCTGCCGGAGGACTGGCCCCTGCACCCGACCGCCGGCACATGACCCCTCGATTGTGCGCCCGCAACCGCCCGCTGCGCAGGCGATTTACGTCACGCTTTTCGTCAGGAGACGCTGGTGGCGGATTCATTGCGCCGACCGAGCTCCACCAGTTACGCTACGCATCGTTGCGATATGGTGATCAGGAGGTCCCGTGACACGGACGGTGCACGCAGCCCGGCGATTCGACACGTCGACAGACGAGATCGCCGCCGCCCTTGCCGATGTCAGCATTCCCGCGCTGCTTCTGTCGATGGTGCATCTGACCGGTGACCCGCGCTTCATCCGCGACTTCGCTCAGGCGGGCCTGTTCCTCAACGAGATCCAGGGTTTCATGAGCGAGGAGGACAAGGCCCGCGCCCGGGCGGCTGCACTACCCGCGATCGTCGACTACCGCGACCGGGGCTGCCCACCCCTGCCGCCGCTGCCGGCCGACCTGGTGCGGGAGATGCTCGACTGGGCGGCCTGCGAACCCGTCGACGATGCCAACATCGGACTGGTTCTCGAGGAACTCGATCTCGAGGGCACCGACCCGCGCCGCCCCTCCTCCGTGGATCCCGATCGCGCGGCCGGCCGGCGTGTGCTGGTGATCGGCTGCGGCGAGTCGGGCATCCTGGCCGGAATCCGGCTGCAGCAAGCGGGAATTGCGTTCGAGATCATCGAGAAGAACGCCGGCCCGGGTGGGACGTGGTGGGAGAACCGCTATCCCGGTGCGCGGGTCGATGTCGCCAACCACCTCTACTGCTACAGCTTCGAACCCAGCAACCATTGGGACCACTTCTTCGCCGAGCAACCGGAGCTGGCTGCCTATTTCGCCGACGTGATGGATCGGCACGGCCTGCGCGAGCACGTGCGATGGAACAGCGAAGTGACATCGGCACGGTGGGACGACGAGACCTCCACGTGGCGGGTCGAGGTGCGCACCGGCCAGGAGGTGTACACGCTGACCGCAGACGCCGTGATCACCGCGGTCGGTCAACTCAACCGGCCCGCACTGCCGGATCTCCCCGGTCGAGAGTCGTTCGCAGGACCGTCTTTTCACTCGGCGCGCTGGGACCACGACGTCGACCTCACGGGGCGGCGCGTCGCGCTGGTCGGCGCCGGCGCCAGCGGTTTCCAGATCGCGCCCGCGATCGCCGACACGGTGGCCCAGGTGACCGTCTTCCAGCGCACCGCACAGTGGATGTTCCCGAATCCGACGTACCACGATCCGGTCCCCGACGGCGCGCGCTGGGCGCTGGAGAACCTCCCCGGTTACGCCCGCTGGTACCGCTTCCTGTTGTTCTGGCCCGGCGCGGACAAGGGCCTCGACGCCGCCCGCGTCGACCCCGGCTATCCCGATCAGCAGCATGCGGTCAGCGAGATCAACGCGTTGGCGCGCATGATGTTCACCGAGTGGATCACGTCGCAGGTCGGTGACGACCAGGAATTGCTGGCCCGGGTGCTGCCCGACTATCCGGCGACCGCCAAACGGACCCTGCAGGACAACGGCAGCTGGCTCGGCACCCTGAAACGGCCGAATGTCTCACTGGTCCGCACACCACTGCAGGAGGTGACCCCCCACGGTGTCGTGACCACCGACGGCACCGCCTACGACGCTGATGTGATCGTGTACGCCACAGGGTTTCACGCCACCGAGGTGCTGATGCCGATGACGGTCACCGGCCGCGACGGGGCGGACCTGCACGAGGTGTGGGGACAGCGACCACACGCCTACCTCGGCATCACGGTGCCGGGCTTCCCGAACTTCTTCATGACCTACGGTCCCGGAACGCATCTGGCGCACGGCGGCAGCCTGATCATGCACTCGGAACTGCAGATGCGCTACATCAACGCCTGCCTCGCCCATCTGATCGACCGCGGAGCGCGTGCCATGGAGCCTTTGCCCGAGCCGACCCAGGACTGGCACCGACGCACACAGGAGCGCATCACCGCGACGGTGTGGGCGCACCCGGCTGTCGAGCACTCCTACTTCAAGACCAGCAGCGGGGAGATCCACACCGTGAGCCCATGGCGCCTCTGCGAATATCACGACGCCGTGGCCGAACCCGAGTTCAGCCACTTCCGCATCGACGCCGACGGCGACGACGCATCCCACGACCACGATGGGGCGGCCTGAGATGCGCGCGGTCGTCGTCGACCCGGGCGGCACGGTGCGTGTCGAAGACCGTCGGGACCCGGTGCTGCCCGGACCCGACGGCGCCGTCATCGAGGTCACCGCGACCGCGATCTGCGGGTCCGATCTGCACTTCCTCGAAGGGCACTACCCGATGGCCGAGCCGGTGTCGGTCGGCCACGAGGCCGTCGGCGTCGTGCGCGAGATCGGTTCGGACGTCACGAGTGTCGCGATCGGAGACCGGGTGCTGGTGTCCTCGGTCGCCGGTTGCGGGCGCTGCGCAGGATGTGCGACCTCCGACCCGGTTCGCTGCGTGGCAGGACCGCAGATCTTCGGCGCGGGCGTCCTCGGCGGCGCGCAGGCCGATCTGATGGCCGTCCCTGCCGCCGACTTCCAGCTGCTGCGCATCCCCGAAGGTATCGACACCGAGGCGGCACTGCTTCTGACCGACAATCTCGCAACCGGGTGGGCGGCGGCCCGCCGCGCGGACATCCCGGTCGGCGGCACCGTCGCAGTCATCGGCGCAGGCGCTGTCGGCCAGTGCGCCATCCGCAGCGCGTTGTTCCTCGGCGCAGCACGGGTTTTCGCGATCGACCCGGTGGAGTATCGACGTGACCGGGCCGCGCTGGCCGGCGCCACCCCGGCACCGCCGCCTGCGGCAGCCACCGTCATGGAGGCGACGAACGGCCTGGGCGCGGACGCGGTGATCGACGCGGTCGGCACCGACACCACACTCGACGACGCGATCACCGCCGTGCGGGTCGGCGGCACGGTGTCGGTCGTCGGGGTGCACGATCTGCAGCCGTACCCGTTCCCGGCGCTCCTGGGGCTGCTGCGCAGTCTGACGATCCGGTTGACGACGGCGCCGGTGCAGCAGACGTGGCCGGAGTTGATCCCGCTGCTGCGCAGCGGCCGTCTCGACGTGCGTGGGATCTTCACCGCCACGATGCCGCTGACCGAGGCGGCGCAGGCCTACGCGGCCGCGATGTCGAAATCCGCGGGCCACGTCAAGATCCACCTGGCGCCGTGATCGTTGCGCTTACTAGTGAAGGGGCGCAGCCCATCTCAGCCGGGTGCCCCCGCCGTCGGCGGGCCCGATCGTCAACGATCCTCCTGCGTCCGCGGCACGCCGGCCGAGGTTGGTCAACCCCGATCCGGTGATCGAGTCCGTGATGCCGCGGCCGTTGTCGACGACCTCGATGACCAACTCGTCGTTGGCGGCCACGGTGATCGCCAGCGAGGTGGCATCGGCATGGCGGACCGCATTGCTGACAGCTTCCCGGACCACCGCTTCGGCGTGGTCGGCTAACGCCGCGTCGATCACCGACAGCGGTCCCGAAAACTGCACGGTGGTCCGGATCTTGGGTGTCGCGAACTGCGCGATCGCCTCATCGAGGCGCTGCCGCAGGCGGGTGATGCCCGACTGCCCGCCATGCAGATCGAAGATCGCGGTACGGATCTCCTGGATCACCTGTTGTAGGTCGTCGACGGACTCGCTGAGCCGCTGCTGCACCTCGGCGCTTCTGGCCCGCGGGATGGTGCCCTGCAGCGCCAACCCGACGGCGAACAGCCGCTGGATCACGTGGTCGTGCAGATCGCGGGCGATGCGGTCGCGGTCGGAGATGACGTCGAGTTCGCGCAGTCGGCGCTGCGTGGTCGCCAGCTGCCACGCCAGCGCCGCCTGATCCACGAACGCGGCCATCATGTCCAGCTCGCCGGCGTTGAACGCGAGAACGCCGGCCGGCCGCAGCGCGATCAGCACACCGGCCACGGTGTCGGTGGCGCGCAGCGGCAGCACCAACGCGGGGCCGTCGGCGACGCATCCGGGTGCCAACTGCAGCACGTCGAACCGGTTCGGGCGCTGTTCGACGAACACCGCGCCGACGTCGGTGCCGGCAATGGGTATCGAATGCAGCTCCGTACCGGGTCCCATTCCGTCGGTCGCGGTGACGATCAGCTCGTCGACCTCGCCGACCGGCTCGTCGAGGTCGGCCCGCACCGCGACGATCGATGCCTGGGCACCGCTGAGCGTGCGCGATTCCTCGGCCATGAGCCGGAACACCGCCGCGGGATCGGTGCCGGCCAGCAACTCGGTGCCGATGTCGCGGGTGGCCTCGATCCAGGACTGGCGGAGCTTCGACTGCTGGTAGAGACGGGCGTTGTCGATCGCGATGCCCGCCGCCGCCGCGAGTGCTTGGACCAGCACCTCGTCGTCCTCGCTGAACGGTTGCCCGTCGGCCTTTTCGGTGAGGTAGAGGTTGCCGAACACCTCGTCGCGGATGCGTACCGGGACACCGAGAAACGTGCGCATGGGCGGATGGTTCGCCGGAAAGCCGACCGACGCCGCGTGATGGGAGATGTTGTCCAACCGGATCGGCTTGGGATCGTCGAGAAGCACGCCGAGCACTCCCCGTCCCTCGGGAAGATGGCCGATCAGTTCGCGGGCTTCCTCGTCGATGCCCTCGTAGATGAACTCCAGCAGTTCGTGATCGTCGCCACGCACCCCGAGCGCCCCGAAGCTGGCATCGACGAGATCGATTGCCGTGTGCACGATCGTCCGGAGCGTTTCGTCGAGTTCCAGTCCCGAGGTGACCACGAGCATCGCCTCGACCAGGCCGTCCAGCCGGTCGCGCCCCTCCACGATCTGCTCGACGCGTTCCTGCACCTCGATCAGCAGTTCGCGCAGGCGCAGCTGAGAAAGGGTATCGCGGAGCGGCCGCGCACCCGGGTCGCTGTTCGCGCTGCCCGCAGGACTCACGTCATCATTTTGTCACTGATTGTCATAAAGACCAGCGATCTTCTCCACCGAAAACAAAATGCCTGCCCGTGACGTTCAGGGGCCTGATACGCACATAGTGGGACTTCTCCGTGATCGTCCACGGACGGAGGTTTGCTGTGTCGGCTTCCGCGAGCTCCTCGTCCGTTCGCAGGGACCGCGCGCTCCCCGTGACGATCACGCTCCACCCGTCGGTGACGGTGTGATCGTCGGCCTCGAACAGCACCGTGTTGTTGATCGCAGCGCTGACCAACTTCGTGCCCTCCGCAGTGCGGAACAGGATCGTGCGGTTCTGCACGGCGAAGTTCACCGGAAAGATCGACGGCTCGCCGTCGACGCTGGTGACGAGTCGACCGAGGGAGACACTTGCCAGACGGTCCCAGCATTCCGACGCGGCGAGCACCGACACGGGCGCGGTCTTGTGAGCCATAGCGTGACGTTAGCCCCGCGGTGCCGCGACGATATGCGGTCCAAAGTCCTTTATTTCAGGGAATTCTGCGTATCCGACGGGTACCACGAATGCAGCTGCGGCAGCAGAGCGTTCTTCTTGCAGTGGTGCTCGGCCATCCTGCTGAGAATGTCGTCGAGTACCACCACGGCGTCTTCGACATGGGCACCCTTGTTCAGCATGACGCACTCGGCACGCTCGCCCAGCGCGGCATCGCTGATCTCGGCGCGCGACGGCAACCCACTCTTGGCGAGCTGCTCGAGGACCTGGGTCGCCCAGATCACCGGCAGGTGCGCCGCCTCGCACAGCCACAGGATCTCCTCCTGTAGTTCGGCCAACCGCTCGTAACCTGCCTCCACTGCGAGGTCACCACGCGCGATCATCACCCCCAGCAACGGTCGGCGCATCGCCACCGCGAGCAGCTCGGGCAACTGCTCGAATGCGCGCCGGGTCTCGATTTTGAGCACCACGCCGACGCCGTGCCCGTCGAGGCGATCGAGCGCGTCGTGGAGCGCTCGCACGTCGGCGGGCTCCTGGACGAACGACATTTCGACCACGTCGGCGATGTCCACCACGGTGATCAGATCGCGGACGTCCTTGGCGGTCAACGCAGACACCGGCAGCCGCGTATCGGGCAGGTTGATTCCCTTGCCCGATCTCAGTTTCGACCCGGTCCGCGCTGCGCGGTCGATGCGCACCTGCAGCGCGTCGGACGTCGCCGCGACGATGGTGGCACCGATACGGCCGTCGTCGAAGAACACGCGTTGTCCGACACGCGCGTGAATGAAGACGTCGGGCAGCGTGCAGCCGATCCGCCCGGCGTCGGGCGGCACGGGCGCGCAGTCTTCGACCACCGACACGGTGTCGCCGGGCCGCAGCATCAGATACTGCTCCCGTGGGGGCAGCGCGCCGATCTCGGTCGGGTCGTCGACCCCGTCCACCCGCACCACCGTCCCGGTCGCGAGGTACGCCGTTCGGTCCGAGCAGACCACCGCCCCGTGGCGGTAGACGACATCGGCCACCGTCAGACTCCGTGTCGCACCGCGGGTGTCCCGAACGGTGAGTACCTCGCCGGCCTGGCGTCGCGTCAGCCACTCGCCCGACACGGTGACGACCGTCATGCCGGGTTCGGGCGCGGGCGCCGCGCCGTCTGCCGCGGTGAACCAGGCGCGGGCCGGCGCCACGACGTGCCCGAACGCGTCCCGATGAGGTCGCAGCTTCACCACTGCCGGACCCGGCGTGAGCGGTCCGGTACGCAGCTTGGGACCGGCCAGGTCCATGGCGATCCGACAGCTGCGGCCGGTCGCAGCACTGGCGGCACGCACGTGTTCGGCCATCGCGCGCCAGGCGGCGGGATCGTCGTGCGCACAGTTGATCCGGGCGACGTCCATGCCGCGGCGCACCAGCCGCTCGACCAGATCAGCATCGGTGGCCGCTTCCGACGGCAGCGTGACCATGATGCGGGTCTCCCGCATGGACGGGGTCGGCCCCAGTAACGCGGCGGTCCGGCTGGTCAGCAGCTCCCACCCCTGGTCGGCATCCACCGCCGACGGCGTTGGTGGACACCACGATTCATCGAGCATCGCCAGCAGGGCCGCACGGACGCGACGCAGGCTCGCTTCCACGTGGGACTCACTGCGGCCCAGTGACGACAGCCCGAAATTGGCCAGCCGGTGTTGAACGCCGCGCAGATCCACGCCTCGAATCGCCCAGTAGTGCGCGAGGTTGCGCACACTTGACTGATACGTCTCTGCCGCGGCATCGATCCGCTCCGACCACTGTGTCTCGGCGTCCGCGAGCCGCTCGAGCAGCTGATCGAGGTGCTCCACCAGGCGCGCCCATTCCGCCTCGGTGTCACCCCCGGCCGCCACCCTCGGATCCCGATGTTCCGACATGGCACAACGGTATCGGCGACCGGTTACCGACCGATGAACGAGGATAAGGACTTTCGGCCCCACATTCACAGGACCGAAGCCCTGATCATCGACGCTGCAGGGGGCGCACGATGACAGCATGGATGTGGCGGTGATCGACACCGCAGGTCTGGAGCAGCTGGTGTTCGTGCTGAAGGACCTCGGCTACCGCGTGGTGGGACCGACCGTGTCCGGCAGCGCCATCGTGCTCGACGAACTCGACAGCGCTGACGACCTGCCCATCGGGTGGGGCGTGGACGTGGCGCCGGGCCGGTACCGAATGCGCCGACGCGACGACGACGCGGCGTTCGGCCATTCCGCCGGCCCCGGGTCGTGGAAGCAATTTCTGCACCCCGCCCGCCAGAAGGTCTGGTCGAGCGAGACCCAGCCTGCCGAGCCTGCCGACGAGGCGCCGCGGTACGCGTTCCTCGGCGTCCGCGCATGCGATCTCGCATCGATGGCGATCCTCGACGGCGTGCTCGGCGCCGGTGCGCACCCCGACACGGCCTTCACCGGCCGTCGGCGGCAGGCCTTCGTCGTTGCGGTCAACTGCACTGAGCCCGGGGGCTTGTGCTTCTGCTCCTCGATGGGCACCGGTCCCGCTGCCACAGCCGGATTCGATCTGGCCCTGACCGAACGCACCGGCCCCGGCGGTCGGCAGTACGTTGTCGACGTCGGCAGCCCGGCCGGTGCCGACGTACTGGGCAGGCTGGACCACCGCAGTGCAGATGACGACGACATCACCTGCGCGCGAGCGGCTGTCGCCGATGCCGCGGCACACATGGGCCGTCAGATGCCCGGCGGCGACCTGCGGCAGCTGCTGATCGAGTCGCGGGAATCGCCACACTGGGAGGAGGTGGCGTCGCGCTGTCTCACCTGCGGCAACTGCACCATGGTGTGCCCGACGTGCTTCTGCACCTGCGTCGAGGACGTCACCGATCTCACCGGCACCCACGCCGAGCGGTGGATGACGTGGTCCTCGTGCTTCGAGCTGGAATTCTCCTTCGTCCACGAGGGCAGCGTCCGGCAGTCGGGTTCCTCCCGGTACCGGCATTGGCTGACGCACAAGCTCGGCACCTGGCACGACCAGTTCGGCAGCTCGGGCTGCGTCGGATGCGGACGGTGTATCGCCTGGTGCCCCACCGGAATCGACATCACCGAAGAGATGGCGACCCTGCGCGAGCACGCCGGCGATGCCTGACACGACCACCGCGACGGCCCCCTCCCTATCGGGCATGACGCCAGCGCCCTACCGCGTAATCGATCGCGTCGCCGAGAACCGCGACACGGCGACCCTGCGCCTGTCCCCCGTCGCCGACGCGCTGCCCGCTCCCGCCCCGGGCCAGTTCATGATGATGTCCGCGTTCGGCGTCGGCGAGGTGGCCATCTCGGTCAGCGGTCTGCCCGGTTCCGCCGAGCCCACCGTCACCCACACGATCCGCGCCGTCGGTGCCGTCAGCGGGAAACTCCACGACGCCGCGCCCGGAACGGTCATCGGGCTCCGCGGCCCGTTCGGGACCGGGTGGGGCGTGCAGGACGCAGCGCATCGTGATCTGGTGATCGTCGCGGGCGGCGTCGGATTGGCGCCACTGCGCCCGGTGATACTCGCCGCCCTCGACGACCGCGAGCGCTTCGGCCGCGTCACCGTGATCGTCGGCGCGCGCCGACGCGAGGATTTCCTGTTCGGCGCTGAGCTGGATGCCTGGAGTCAGCGTGGCGACATCGATGTCCACCTCACCGTCGACGTGCCGGTCCAGGGCTGGCCGGGGGAAGTCGGGTTCGTGACCCAGCCGCTGCGCCGACTACCGCTGCGACCCGCGATGACCACCGCATTCCTGTGCGGCCCCGAGGCGATGATGCGCAACGGTACGGCCGCGCTGATCCGGAAAGGCATGTGGGCCGGTGACATCGAAGTCTCGCTCGAACGCAACATGCAGTGTGGCATCGGCTGGTGCGGGCACTGCCAGCTCGGACCCCTGCTCCTTTGTCGCGATGGACCCGTCGTCGGCTACGACGTCGCGGAACCACTGCTGCGGATCAGGGAGCTGTAGGTGACCGCGCCGACCCTGGCGGTGTGGAAGTTCGCGTCGTGCGATGGCTGCCAGCTGACACTGCTCGACTGCGAAGACGAACTGCTCACCCTGACCGGTCAGGTGCAGATCGCCACCTTCTTGGAGGCATCGAGCACCGTCGCACCGGGCCCCTACGACGTATCGCTGGTCGAGGGTTCCATCACCACGGCGACTGACGAGCGACGCATCGCCGAAATCCGTGACCAGTCACGAATTCTGGTCGCGATCGGGGCGTGCGCCACCGCGGGCGGAATCCAAGCCTTGCGCAACGGGGCCGATATCGACGAGTTCACGTCCGTGGTCTACGCACGACCGGAGTACATCGACACGCTGGCCACCTCCACTCCGGCGTCGGCGCACGTGAAGGTCGACTATCAGCTGCAGGGCTGTCCGATCGATCGTGGGCAACTCCTGGAGACGCTGGCCGCACTGCTGGTCGGCCGCACGCCGAAATTGCCTGCCAAGACCGTGTGCACCGAGTGCAAGGCACGGGGGGTGACCTGTGTGGTCGTCGCTGACGGCACACCGTGTCTCGGACCCATCACCCACGCCGGCTGCGGGGCGCTGTGCCCGCGGTTCTCTCGCGGTTGCTACGGCTGCTTCGGGCCGGCGGCCACCCCCAACACCGCCGCGCTGATCCCGCTGTTGCGCCGCGACGGACTGTCCGAACGCGGAGTGGAGCAGATGCTGAGCACCTTCAACGCACCGCGTTTCGCCGAAGAACGGAACGACACATGACCGGGCGGGACGAGGTGCGAGAGACCCGCACACTGACCGTGGGCGCCCTGACGCGCGTGGAAGGCGAAGGGGCGCTGCATGTCACACTGACCGACGGTGTGGTCGAGCACGTCGAACTCAACATCTACGAGGCGCCGCGGTTCTTCGAGGCGCTGCTACGCGGCCGCTCCTACACCGAACCGCCCGACATCACCGCCCGGGTGTGTGGCATCTGCCCCGTCGCCTATCAGATCAGTGCATGCAATGCGATCGAGAACGCGTGCGGTGTGACGATCGATCCTGCGCTGGCGGCGCTGCGGCGGCTGTTGTACTGCGGGGAGTGGATTCACAGTCACGCGCTGCACATCTTCCTGCTGCACCTGCCCGACTTCCTGGGGTATCCCGACGTGATCACGATGGCCGCCGATCACCGGGAACTGGTGGAGCGCGGCCTGGCGCTGAAGAAGGCCGGCAACCAGCTGATGGAACAGATCGGCGGGCGTGCGATCCACCCGATCAACGTCAAGCTCGGGGGGTTTCACGCCACACCGACAGCAGCGCAGTTGCGGCCGCTGAAAGAGATGTTGCGTCGGGCCGCCGACGACGCGCTGCTCATCGTGGGCAGGCTCAGCCGGCTCGACTTTCCCGACATGGACGTCGACCACGAGTTCCTCGCGTTGACCCATCCGGATCACTACCCGATCGAGACTGGAACCATCGCGCGCAGCGCGGGAGAGACATTCGCGGTCCGCGACTTCACCGACCATGTCGTCGAGACTCAGGTGCCGCACTCCACCGCACTGCAGGCCAGACTCGACGGCGCCCGCTATCTGACCGGACCGCTGGCGCGGTACTCCCTGAACTCGTCGCGGCTGTCGCCGCTCGCCGCGCACGCAGCCGCTGAGGCCGGACTTGGCTCGGCGTGCCGTAACCCGTTCCGCAGCATCCTCGTTCGTGCGGTCGAGGTGGTGTACGCGATCGATGAAGCGCTGCGAATCATCGAGACCTACCAGCCCCCCGCACGACCGTCGGTCGAGGTTCCGGCCCGCGCCGGCGTCGGGCACGGTGTCAGTGAGGCGCCCCGCGGACTGCTCTACCACCGCTACGAGATCGACGACGACGGACTGGTGCGCACGGCGGCGATGGTGCCCCCCACCGCGCAGAACCAGGCTGCGATCGAACACGAGATGGCCCTGCTGGTGGGAGCAAACCTGACGCTCGACGACGCCGCGCTGACCGCGCTGTGTGAGCGGGCGATCCGCAACCACGATCCGTGCATTTCGTGCTCGGCGCATTTCCTGACCCTGCGCATCGAAAGACGATGATTGCAACCGTGATCGGACTCGGCAACGAGTTCCGGCGCGACGACGGGCTCGGGCCGGCCGTCGCTGCCGCCGTGCAGCGTCTCGATCTAGCCGACGTGAAAGTCGTCACCGTGCAGAATGATCCGGTCGATGTCCTCGACGCTGTCGGGGACACAGACCTGGCGATCATCATCGACGCCGCCTCCGGCGGCGGCGCGATCCCCGGCCGAATCCGGCGCTGGCTGCCCCAGCAGCAACCGCCGATTGCGGTGAGCTCGCACGGCCTGGACCTGGCCGCGGTGCTCGCGCTGGGCCGGGCGCTGGGACGCGCGCCGACACGCACGGTGGTGTTCACCGTCGATGCCGCCGATGTCGGTCACGGGTGCGGTCTGAGCCCGGCCGTGGCAGCCGCGGTGCCGCGGGCCGTCGCGGCGGTCGTCGACGAGATCCACGGCACTCATGGCTGATACGCCGCCCTCAGCCGACGGTGGCGGCGAGCGTCGCGACCGCCGTTTCGATCCCGGCGGCGAGTTGGTCGACATCGGCCGCGGCATCGAAGTCCCCGAGAATCCCGAACACCATCTCGTCGGCGTAGGTGAGGATCGCCACCCCGGTGCGCAGCCGCATCGCGATCGGAGGGATGGGCAGCACCCGGACGATGGGCCGCCCCATGATCGTCATGCGTTCGCGCGGTCCCGGCACGTTGGTCGCCAGGGTGACGATGCCGCGTTGCGGCAGGCGGGTGAGCGCCCGCACCGCCCACGCGGTGACGGGGAAGGGCATCAGGTTCGACAGCGCGACGAAGATGCCGCCCGCTTCCCGCTGCCCGCTGCCCTTGGCCGCGGACAATCGCCGGTGCACCGTCTGCAACTGCTCCACCGGATCCGCTGCGTCGGCGGGCAGCGCCGGCAGCATCAACGACACGCGGTTGTCGGTACGGTCCGCGGCCCCGTTCGAGCGCATCGAGACGGGCACCAGGGTGCGCAGCGACGTCCGCGCGGGTGTTTCGCCGCGGCGCTCCAGCGCGGCGCGGTAGCTGCTCGTGATCGCGGCGAGCGCGACGTCGTTGAGCGTCACGCCGTGTGCGTCACAGATGCGTGCGACGTCGTCGAGCGACACCGCCGCCGCGGCGAAGCGTCGCATCGACGACACCGGGCCGTTGAGCGAGGAGGTCTGCGCGGGCCGCAGGATGGCGGTGGTCACCTGAAGAGCCCCGCCGACCGCCAACGCCGAGACCCGCGTCGCGGTGATCGCTGCCCGCCCCACGCCGCGCACCCATCCCACCGGGTTCAGACCCCAATCTTTCTGTTGTGAGGGCTTTTTCGCCGATTGCTGGGCGGCACGGATCAAGGTGTCGTATCCCGGTGACTCGTTGTCGACCAGCCGCGAGAACAGGTGCATCGTGGCGATGCCGTCGGCCATGCAGTGGTGGATCTTGATGAGCATCGCCCATCTGTTGTCCTGCAGACCTTCGATGATCCAGCACTCCCACAGGGGCCGGTCCCTGTCGAGCCGGCGCCCCATCACGTCGCCGACCAACCCGTTGAGGGCGTCGCCGTCGCCAGGGGTCGGCAGGGCGGCGCGACGGATGTGGTGGGACAGATCGAAGTGCGGATCGTCAGCCCACTCCGGCGGGCCCAGATCGAGGAGATGGGTCTGCAGCACCTGCCGGAACCGGGGGATGTCGGCGATCCGGTCGGCGAGGCCGCTGACGATCGCGTCGACCGCGGGCATGGGGCCCTCGAGGATGGACAGGCTCCCGACGGCGAGACTGACGTGCCGGTCGGAGTCTTCGGCCTCCAGGAAGCCGGCGTCGAGGTTCGTCAGATGCTCCACCCTCCCACTGTCAGGTGTGGCCGTGACCTGTGGAAGGGAACGATGTCCTCTGCGACGGGGACCTATCTCACTCGGGCGGCGATCAGGCGGTGTTGTTGGTGCGGCCGCCGTTGTCGGTCAGACGGCGCAGGTCACGGTCCCAGTCGGCGTGGCGGCCTCGATCGAGTCGCATCCGCATGCCCGCCCACGCGCCGACCGCGGCACCGGTGATCGTGACCCACACCGCCACCGCTGCGATCGCTGCCTGCACGGCTGCGTCTCTGTCGGTCAGGGGTGCTGCCCGCCGGTCTCCCGCGGAGTCGACCCAGATCATGATGTGATCGCCCGCGGTCATCTTCGGTGTCCGCATCTCGTCGGTGTGCGTGACGCCGTCGACCTGCCACCGGATCGGCGAGAGATAGGAGGTGTCGTAGAGCTGCGCCGTCACCTGACTGTCGCCCGTGACGATCGCCTCGACGGGCATGCGCTCGGCGCGCTGCACCGCGAACGACTGCGAAAACTGTTGTTCGACAGATTCTTTGAGCGATGCAGCGGGCAGAAGAGCGAAGACCGCCACGGCGATGACGACCAACAGCCCCATCGCCTCGACGCGGTCGCTGAACCGCACCAGCGGGTGGCGGCCCGACAGACGTCTCGTCCAGACGCCGAATGTGGTTGCTAGGAAAGACATGATGACTCCGCGGTCGCGACTATCCGGCTCGCTCGCGACTGAGCCAGGTGACGACCTGGTTCAGCGGCCGGCGCGGTGTTCTGGGTAGGGCCTCGGCGTGGGCCGGCGCCCACCCGATGCGCAGCAACATCTGCGCGTGACCGCTGGAGCCGAAGACATCCTGTGCCACGGCGGCCCTGATGTCCGGTATCTCCAGCGGCCCGGTGATCGGGCAGCTCGCCAGACCCGCGGCGGTGGCGGTCAGCAGCACCAGGCTGGTCGCCTCTCCGGCACGCAACTGTGACATGCGGTCATCGGCGACGGTGCCCAACGCGAGGACCGCGGCATTGTCCTCGGTGGGTTCGGCGTCGGCCGGTTGCTCGAGTGCGGCGCCGGCGAAGATGCGAGCGGGGATCACGGCCCGCGGGTCTGTGTGTGGCGCGCTGCGGGCAGGGACGCCGGCGGTGGACCCGTATCGACCACTCCAGGTGGTCAATTCGGCCACGTAGCCGGGATCGTCGTGGTGTCGCCCTTCGGCGTCGATCACCCGCCGCTTGAGCGTGGTCAGCTCGTCGAACTGCCGCAGCATCACACCCGCTCGGGCCGCACGTGCCCCCATCAGGGCGATCGCAGCGCCGGGTACCGGCCTGCTGCTGTAGTTGCGCCGGTCTGTGCGCCGCCGCGGAATGGCGGAGGCGAGGACGATGTCTGCCTCCACGGGCCGGTACCGGCGCAGTTCTGCGGTCGCGAGGTGATCGGGCCTCTCCGCGTCGGGAAATCGGCGGATCTTCGCCTGCCACCCCACTGCCGCCAGGGCGATCTGCACGTGGTTCAGTGCCGCACCGCAGCTGAGGATCAGGTCGCGCGCATCGGGATCGGTGTGGGGAAGCGCCAGGTCGGGATTGGCGTAGAGGTCGACGCTGCGCTCACCGACCCGCCACAACCACGGTTGCGAGTTGTGGACGGACGGCGCCTCGACAGCCTGCGCCAGTGCCCACCGGAGGATGGTGGGGCTCGGTGCGTCAGAGGTCATCGGTGTCCGTCCTCATCGGCTCGTCGCAATGGTTCCGCTCATCAGCATGTCGTCTGACGCCGGGTGATGTAGAGGGTCTAAAGACCTGCAGCGAGGGGACCTGCGGGCCGCGCTACGCCGCGGGGGTGATCAATCCGTACTGACCGTCGTACCGGTGGTAGAGCACGCAGGCGCGGCCGGCTTCGGCGTCGATGAAGAACAGGAACGGAACACCCAAGAGACGCAACCGTTCCGGGGCATCCTGCTCCCGCAGGCACGCGAGAGGGTGAGGACTCACGGTCACGGCGTGTTCGAACGGCGCCAGGTGGCCGGCCACCGACGGAGACACCAGCGCGAGCCGGTAGCCGCCGCCGGCGGTGCGATACAGCAGACCGACCGTGTGCGAGCCGATCTCGGTGAACAGGTGGAAGTCGTAGTCCAGCAATTCCATCTCCGCGACCGCGTCGTCGACTGTGCAGGGCGTCATCGCGTAGGTCTTGCGGCGGACCAGCCGCCCCTCTGTGGTGGCCGGTGTGACGTTGACGCGCAGCTGGGCCGCCCGTGGTTCTCTGCGCCACGGGGGCACGCCGGCACTGCGATCACCCCGTCGGACGGCGAAATGCTCGAGCTGACGACGCAGTCTGGCCTCGAGGAGATCCACCGCCTCCCGCGCGGTGGCCGCGTGCACCTGGGCGCGGACCAGCCTGCCGTCGACGTCCAGGTTGGCTTGCGCGATCACCGGCGCTTCGACTGCGGGATCGTGGTGCCTGCTCAGCCGTACCCGGGCGGAGAGGACCGGACGATGCGACATCCGGCCCAGCTCACCGACTTTTCTGCGGGCGTAGTCGGCGGCGCCGGGTAGATCTCCGCTGACGGTGACATCGATGGTCGGGGACGGCGCGACGCTATGGCTCATACGTCCTTGCTACGTGCCCGCGCGGCTCCCGTTTAGGGCCGGAAGTCACGTTCTGCGGTCGGCGTCATCGCGGGTGCGCGACGCCCAGGGCGCGGGCCGCGGCGGTGGCCACGGCGCCGGCCAGCCGGGAGATCGGCGGGCTGCCGGGGGTGTGCACGGCGTTGGACAGGACCACGACGTAGGTGTCCGACCCGGGGTCGATCCACAGCGAGGTGCCGGTGAACCCGGTGTGCCCGAAACTGCCGACTGGAAAGAGAGTGCCGCGCGAGCCGGAGTATCCGGTGTCGATGTCCCAGCCGAGCCCACGCACCGCACGGAAGGGTCCCGGCGCGCTCGGCCTGTTCGGCGCCGTCATCGTCTGCAGTGTCGCCTGTCGAAGGGGAAAAGCGCTGGGACGCCCGGCTAATCGGTCCAGCAGCGCCTGGGCGAAGAGTCCGACGTCGGCCGCTGTGGAGAACACGCCGGCGTGACCGGCCACCCCACCCATGCGACGCGATGTCGGGTCGTCGACGACGCCGCGCATCACCGAACCGAAGTGCGGATTGGTCGACGGCCGGCCCTCGGTGTCGAGCCGCGTCGGTGCGATGCGGCGCAGTAGTGCGCCGTTGCGTGCCACGGGTCCGGCCGAGGGCAGGTATCGGGTGTCGGTCATCCCCAACGGGGCGAACACGTTTCGTCGCACATAAGCGTTCTCCGGCTCACCGGTCACCGCCTCGACGAGCGCGCCGAGGAGCTCGAAGTTGATGTCGGAGTAGCGGAATGCCGCACCGGGCGGCGCCTCCAGCGGCGCGGTGAGCGCGCGCCGCAGACCTTCGGACCGGTTCTCGTGGGTGAGCCCCCACGGGTCGTCGAGGTTCACATCGCCCGGCAGGCCCGAGGTATGGGTGAGCAGGGTCCGTACGGTGACGTCCGTTCGGCGGGGATCGCGTGCCGGATTGAACGCCGGCAGATACCGCTGCACGGGATCGTCGAGACGCACCCGCCCCTGCTCGTAGAGCTGCATGACCGCGGTCGCCGTGGCGAGGACCTTGGTCAGTGACGCGATGTCGAACACGGTGTCGACGGTCATCGGCTCGGCGGGCGTGGCGACACCGTCGACACCCGGTTCGCCCGCCGGCTTGCGCACCCCATAGGCATCCAACAGCGCGACCTGGCCGCGATGGCCGACCATCACCACCGCGCCGGGCAGCTGGCGACGCGCGATCGCGGATGTCATCAGAGCCGAGACCTGGCCCAGATCGCCCGGCGGTGGGCCCGGATACCCGTGGACCGGCGCGGCGTACGCCGGGGACAGCGCGGACCCGGCGTCCGGCCCGGGCGGGACGGCGAGCGTCGCGACCAGGCCGAGCACGGCGGCCGCCACCGGCAGCGACCGGCGAGCGACGGCGGTCAGGACACGAGGGGGCACCCACCGAGAGTGCCAATGCCGGTACGTCCAGGCAAGGCGCGCAGTCAGGACGCCGGACCGGCGGGCTCGGCTGACGCCACGTCGACGGTGATGATCTCCGCGACACCACTGACGCGCAATGTCGTCATCAGCAGGGGCGGGGCAACGATCACGGCGATGCCGTCGGCCGCGGCGTACAGCACGTTGATCGCGGCGCTGTCCAGATATCCCACCCCGGCGAGGTCGACGGTCAACGGCGCACCCGATCGCGTCGCCTCCGCGGTGACGTCGGCCAGTGCCTGTCTGAAGGCGCCGATGTTGCTGAGGTCGATCTCGCCCGCCGCGACCAATCGAAGGTCCCCGGCGCCCGCCACGACGTCGAAGGAAAGCTGTGTCGGCATCAAAGAATCCTCGCGGACAGATTGACGGTGGTTCCTGCCTCGTCGTGGTCGACGGTGATGTCGTCCATCAGCAGGCGCATCAGCGTGACCCCGCGGCCACGCGTCGAATCGGGCACGTCATCCGGTACCTTCCAGGCGCCGGAATCGGTGATGGTCACCCGGACCCGATCGGCGGTAGCGCTCGCCCGCAGTGCCACGGTTCCGTCTGGATCGTCACGGTGCCCGTGCTCGATGGCGTTAGCCACCGCCTCGCCGGTGGCGACCAGGATGTCGACGACCTGGTGGGGTCCGACTCCGGCGTGGTGCAACCAGTCGCGCAACGCGGCGCGGGCGGGTGCCAACTGCTCGGCGTGGGCCGGAAACGTTCGCTCCAGCGGTGCGGTGGGCCGGTACAGGAGCAAGACGACGTCGTCGTGATAGCCACCGGCGGGCGCCAGCCCGGCCATGACGGTGTCGACGACCTCGTCGAGCGCCGCGCCGCGATGCTCGCGGACCACCTCGAGGGCCCGGAGGAGACCGTCGTCCAGCGTCGCCCCCCGCCGCTCGACGAGGCCATCGGTGTAGAGCATCAGCGTCGCCCCGGCGGGCACGACGGCCCAGGCTTCCGGCCGCGGATGGCCGGTGCGAACCCCCAACGCGATGGTGTGTCCCCCGTCGAGCACCTCGACGGAACCGTCGGCCAGAACCAGTGCCGGCGGCGGATGCCCGGCGCTGGAGTAGACCAGCTCCCCGGTGGCGGTGTCGAGGATGACGCACACCGCGGTGGTGCATTGCGCACCGGGAAGGCGTGCCGCGAAACGGTCCAGTCGCGACAGCGTCGCCGCGGGGCTGGGATTGTCGAAAAGCAGTGCCCGACAGGCACTCCGCACCTGCCCCATGATGGTGGCAGCGGTCAGACCGTGGCCCACGCAGTCGCCCACGATCAGGGCGATACGGCCGTCGTCGAGATCGACGACGTCGAACCAGTCTCCGCCCACCTGCAGGGGCCGGCTCGCCGCCTCGTAGCGGACCGCGAACCCTTGCGGCAGCCGGGCCGGGCCGAGAATCGCATGCTGGAGCGCCAGCGCGGTCTCGCGCTGCTGATCCACCTGGTGCACCCGGTGCAGCCCCTGGCTCAACCGGCCGGCCAGCACGGTCAGCAGAGTCTGGTCCTCGAGCGTGAAAGCGCGGGTTTCGGCCAGCTCGATCCGCACCACCAGAACACCGTCGGGATGCTGGATCGCCACCGCCGCCACGCCCGGCTGCGGAATCACCGGGGCGAGCAGGTCACCGCCGCGGATGTCGCGAATCTGGTCCTGCACCTCGGAGGGCAGTTGCGACCATCGCATCGGTTCGGTGCAGCTGACGACCCGGGGCTCGCCTCCGGACCCGCCCTCGGCGAAGGTCACCGCCATGACCTGCTGGGCTCGCCACAGTCGACGCAGCTCGTCGACTGCCGCCCTGAGCGCGTCATCCACTGTTTCCGCTTGTGCGAGTTGGCGATTGAGCGCATTCTCGCGGCTCGCCGCCAGGGCGAGCGCGAGGGCGGCGTGGCGAGCGAAATCGCTGACCAGTTCGAGATAGTCGTTACCGAAGGGCGGCTGCAGCGGGCGGCGGGCGACGGCGATGACGCCGAGCATCGTGTCGTCGGCCATCAGCGGCATCACGATCGCCGACCGCTCCCCAACGTCGGTGAACCCCTCGATCGGGTACTGGAACGAGTCGGTGATCAACGGCAGTCCGCGACGCGCCACGCCGCCCGTGGTGGACCCGTCCATCGGGACCTGACGGCCGATCACCTCGGCCGCGTACCGGCCCGCGGTCGCGGCCACGACGAGGGTCGCGGGGTGATCGGCGGGGAGGTCGGGTTCGCTGGGGACCAGCAGGATGGCCTGCTCGGCATCGGCCAGTTCCAGTGCCAGGTCGACGATCAACTGCAACGGTCCGGTCTGCGGGTCACCGGAGAGCAACGCGGTGGTGATCTCACGGCTGGCCTTCGTCCACTTCGCCGCTTCCCGTTCGCGCTCGAACAGCCGGGCGTTGTCGATCGCCGACGCGGCTGCGGTGGCCATCGCCCGCACCGCGGCATCCTGCAGGTCGGAAAAGGTTTTCCCTGGTTCATCGTGGAGCAGGTAGAGCGTGCCGAATTTATTGTCACGCACCATGATCGGTACGGCCAGCAGGGCACTGAGCGGCTCGGTGGCGATCCGCAGATCCAGATAGCGGTTCTGCCGCGAGAGGTCGTCGATCCGAAGTCCGTCGCCGACCGAGACCAGGGTGAGCCGCCGGAGCACATCCTGGTGCGCGCTGTCGTCGATGCCTGCGCAGACGAACGTCGGCGTCCTGCTGTCACTTTGACGGATCGCGAACACCCCGTAGCGCGCTTCGCTGAGCTCGACGGCCGCGCTCACGATCCGGCGCAACGTGACTCCGAGATCCAGGTCGGAACCGATGCCGACGATCACGCGCACCAGCTGCGTGGCGTCGTCGCGCGCTGCGACGAGTTCACGTCTCGTGCTCACCGGTCACCGCCCTCGAACTGCGACGTCATCGGCCCCACCGTACCCACTGCACGCGGAGGGAAACCCGCAGGACACGGCCGCCATGTCACCGGCACATCTGGTCGACCAGCACCGTGATCCGCGCCTCGTCTCGGTCGGCGCGCAGCCGGCCCGTCCGACCGAGCACGACCAGGCCGTGCAGGGCCGCCCACAGCACCTCGGTCAGATCGTCGGCGTCCCGCCCGGCCGCCACATCGGCTACCGCGCCGCGCAACTGATCGAACGCCGACGTCAGCGACGCGGGCGTCCCGTCGGCGGCGAAGCGCAGCGTGGTCGCGCGGGTGAACATCGCGTCGTAGACCGCCGGGTGGGTGCGGGCGAACGCCAGGTAGCGCTGCGCGATGCGGATCAGTACATCGCGCGCCTGCCCGCCCGCGGCGCGGGCGTCGCCGATGGCCTCGGCGAGCTCCGCGAAACCGTCGACGGCGACGGCTTCGGCGATCTGATCCATGCCCTGAAAGTGTTTGTACAGCACGGGTTGGCTGTATTCGATCTCCTGGGACAGCCGTCGTGTGGTGACCGCGTCCCAGCCTTCCGCCTCAGCGAGTGACCGAGCGGTGCTGACGATGAGCTGCCGCCGCGCAGCACGTTCGCGTGCCCGGCGATCCTCGATGGTCATGGCGCACGGTACCACCACTAGCGCACGTAGCGTCGCTAGCCGCACGGAGCGCTCGGCGGCCGCACAGTAAGTTCACCCCATGACCATCGACCTGGCGACCGCGCTGCGCATGGTTGCCGCCGCCCACGCCGAAGCCGGCCGGCAAGCTGTTCTCGTCTCGGCCGCGGTGGTGGATGCCGGCGGACACCTGATCGCTTTCGGGCGGATGGACGGCGCGGAGATCGCCGGGCCGACGCTCGCCGTGGACAAGGCCTTCACCGCGGTCGCGAACCGGATCGCCACATCCGAACTGGCTCGACTGGCAGCGCCCGGCGGCGAATTGTTCGGACTGCACGCCAATGCCGGCGGACGGTTCGTGATCTTCGGTGGCGGGGTGCCCGTCACCGTCGACGGGATCGTCGTGGGCGGCATCGGAGTCAGCGGCGCAAGTGCGGCACAGGACGAGGCGTGCGCGATGGCAGGTCTGGCGTGCCTGCGGTGACGGTGCTCGTCACCGGTGGAGCTCAGGCGACCTCGGCGTAGATCTTCTCGACCTCGTCAGCGCTGAACTCCGACGTGCCCGGTGTCTGCAGTTTCGCTGCGGCCGCGGCGATCCCCAGCCGCACCGCCTCTGTCAACTCCCACCTCTTCGACAGACCGACCACGATGCCGGCCACCAGCGCGTCTCCCGCGCCGACGCCGCTGACACCGAGCACCTCGACCGCCGGGAACGTCTCGCTCGCGGTAGCCGTGACCAGCAGAGCACCATCGGCCCCGAGCGACACCACGACCGCGTCTGCGACACCTCGATCGACGAGTTCGCGCGCAGCAGCCCGCTGGTCTGCTGCGGTGTCCAGGTTGCGGCCCACGCATTCGCGGAGCTCGCGCAGGCTCGGCTTGAGCACGTGGACGCCGGAGGTGACATGGGCGAGCCCGCCCCCTGAGGTGTCGAGGATCAGGGCGGCGTCCTGTGCGGCGCAGATGTCGGCCACGCGTTGATAGAAGTCGGGCGGCACGCCCGGCGGCAGACTCCCGGAGGCCACCACGTAGTGGGCCCCTCTCGCAGCACGCCGTACCGCGTCGAGGCACTGGATCTGCTCGTCAGGTGTCAGGAACGGACCGGGCAGCACGAACCGGTACTGCTCGCCCGTCGCGCGCTCGTTGACGGTGAAACTCTCGCGCGTCGCACCGAGGATCGGGACCGGCGTGGCCGACACCCCGGTGGCAGCGACGATGTCGACGATGCGGGCGCCGGTGAAACCACCTGCGGTGAAGATCGCCGTGACGTCGGCACCGAGGACATGCGCGAATCGCGCCACGTTCACCCCGCCGCCACCTGCGTCGTAGCGCGGTGTGCGGCAACGGATCTTGTCGGTGGGACGGACGGTGTCGGCATCGACGGTGACGTCCAGCGCCGAGTTCATCGTCAACGTGACGACGCGCGGCTCGCTCACAGGCCGGACGGATAGGTCTCGGGCGTTTCCCCGGCAACCCACGTGCTGGTCACCTCGAGCGGCTCGAGCGCCGTGGTCCGATCGATGTGGATGATGGCGTCGAACTGCTCGCGCGGTCGCACGTGGTAGTAGTGGCTCTGCCGTTCGGTGGCCGGTAGGTAGATGACGCCGATCGCCCGCCCGAGCCTGACTGCGTCCAGCGGTTCGGCGGCCGCCCGGCTGATGAGCGGCGATATCAGGAACTCGGGCGTGCCGGCTTCGTGGAACAACTCTTCGACGCTGCCGTTCAACGCCGGGCGCACGACCTTGCGCTCCGCCGGACCGCCCCACTCGCTGGCGGCGGTGACCGAGCCGGAGTGAGTGGTGAAACCGATCAACCGCACCCGCTCGCCCCACGTCTGCCGCGCCAGCTGCCCGAGGGTGAGCTGACCATCCGCTCCGACCTCGGTTGCGCGCGCATCACCGACGTGAGAGTTGTGTGCCCACACCACGATCCGTGCCGGCGCCTGATCGCCGTGACGGTCCAGATGGGCCAGCAATGCCTCCAGGGTGTGGGCCATGTGGCGGTCCCGCAGATTCCAGGAGGACACCCGTCCGCCGAACATCGCGCGATAGTAGACCTCGGCGTCTCGGACCGTCTGCGCGTTCTGTTGAGCGTAGAAGTGCTCGTCCTCGGCCGACATCCCGTCGCGGCGAACGTAGTCCAGCATGCTGCGCTGCATCTCCACCAGCTGTTCGACAGCCTGACGTTCGCATGACAGGCCGGCACCGAACGCGGCGGCGAATCCGTACGCCTGGCCGTCGTCGGCCGAGGCGTGGTCGAAGCATGCATACCGATGGCGCGCCCGTTGCGCCGCTGCCGGATCGACATTCTCCAGATACGTCACGACCTCGCGCATCGATCGGTGCAGGCTGTACAGATCGAGGCCGTAGAAGCCGGTTTCCCGGTGCCCGCCGCCTCGCTGCGCAGCGTTGTGGGCCTTGAGCCACCCGGCGAAATCGCGCACCGCGGTGTTGCGCCACATCCAGCCCGGGAAGCGTTCGAAGCCGCTCAGCGCCTCGTCAGCCGATCCGTCTGTACCCTCGCCCCGCACGTAGCGATTCACCCGGTAGGCATCCGGCCAGTCTGCTTCAGCGGCGACGGCGCAGAAGCCCTTCTCCTCGATGAGCCACTTGGTGATCTCGGCCCGCGCCTCGTAGAACTCCCGCGTGCCGTGCGTGCTCTCTCCGATCAGCACGATGCGGGCGTCGCCGATGACTTCGTCGAGCGCTTCGTGCGGCGGCACACCGGCGGGAGCGTCGACGGCGGTGCGCGCGATGACCTCGGCCGGCGTCTCGGCCAACCGGATACGCGCAGTCGCGAATCCGGTCGTCGGCGTCGCGAGAAGGTCGCGAACCTCGTCGTCGCTGACCTGGCTGAAATCCCAGAATGATTCTCCGACAGCGCGAAACGGTGTCGGCATGGTGGCGCAGACGACGTCATCGACGAGTCCGGCGAACTCGCGGCACGTGGACTCTGGTGCGGCCGGCACCGCGATGACGAGCTCGCCCGCGTCCATCTCGCGCAGCGCGGACACGGCAGCCAGCATGCTCGATCCGGTGGCCAGGCCGTCGTCGACGAGGATGACCGTCTTGCCCGCCAACTCCAGTGGGGGGCGCCCGCGGCGGTAGGCCGCCTCGCGTCGGAGCAGTTCGCGGCCTTCTCGTTCGGCGATGTCGCGCAGTTGCTGCGGTGTGACGCCCAGTGCGCGGACCACATCGTCGTTGAGGACGACGCGGCCGCCGCTCGCCAGCGCGCCCATGGCGAATTCGTCGTGGCCCGGGGCGCCGAGCTTGCGCACGATGAACGCGTCGAGCGGAACCCCCAGGGCAGCAGCCACTTCCCACGCGACGGGGATACCCCCGCGGGCCAGCCCGAGCACGACGACGCCCTCGCGGCCGCGGTACGCACCGAGCAGCCCGGCGAGAACCCGGCCGGCTTCCCGCCGGTCCCGGAACACGCGATGCGGTTGGTTCCTGTGGGCCTCGCGGGTAACGGTCATCCACCGAATGTAGGCACCGTCGTCCCCCATGATCTGCGGGCCAAAGTCCTCACTTCCTCCGTCCGTTGGACACGAGCGTCAGTGGCTGAAGTGGACGGTGCCGCCCGCGACGAGGGTCTGCTGCGCCCCGCGGCACTCGACGACCACAGGCGGCACGTCGCCCGGTTCGGCGCCGAGGGTCGCGCTGCGTCCGCGGACACTCAACCGGAGGCGATGCCCGCGATACCGGAACGGAAAAGTCAGGCGGCCGAGCGATTCCGGCCACAGCGGTCCCACCACGATGCGGTCCCTGCGCAGTTCCAGACCGGTGAAGCATCGTTGCAGCAGATCGATACTGCCCGCCATCGCAGCGAGATGGATCCCTTCGGCGGTGGTGCCGCCCTGGATGTCGACCACATCAGAGTTCAGCACCTGCCGGAAGTACGTCATCGCCTCGGCGCGGTCACCGCGAGCCGTCACCCAGGAGTGGACGACGGCGCTCAGCGTCGAACCGTGCGAGGTCCGCGCCCTGTAGTAATCGATGGTCGCCGGGATCTGGTCCGGAGTGAAGGAGTAGCCGAGTCGCTCGAACAACTCGTACAGTTCGTCGGCCGACAACAGGTAGAACAACATCACGGTGTCCGCCTGCTTGGCTGCCCGGTAGTTGTTGACGCTGTCGTTCTCGGCCTCGAGGATCCGATCGAGCCGCTGAAGGTTCCCATAGCGGATCCGATAGGCGTCCCAATCGAGTTCGCGCAACGTCTCGTATCCCTCGAACTGGCTGATGACACGGTCGTGGAACGGGACGAACATCCTGCGGCTGACGTCTTCCCATCGCACGATGTCGTCATCTCCGATGTCCAACGTCTCCAGCAACGTCAACCGGAAGGACAGCGGTACCCGGTCCAGCGTTTCCAGCGCTCGCAGGATCACCCAGACGACCATCACATTGGTGTACGCGTTGTTGTCGATCCCGTCGTAATCAGCCCCGGGATAGCCGGAGTGGAACTCGTCGGGGCCGATCACGCCGGTGATGACGTAGCGATTGCGGGTGCTGTCGAACCTGGCCAGACTCACCCAGAACCGCGCGATCTCGGCGAGCATCTCCGCGCCGTAATCGATCAGGAACCCCGAGTCACCGGTCACCTGGTAGTACTGCCAGATGTTGTAGGCGACCGCGATGCCGACATGGTGCGCGCGATTGCTGGAATCCGGGTTCCACCGACCCGACCGGGGGTTGAGGTGAACATGCGGGCTCTCCTCGCAGCCACTGCTGCCCGATTGCCACGGGAACATGGCGCCCCGGTATCCGCGTTCGCGCGCGGCGAGTCGCGCCTCTGGCAGTCGCCGGTAGCGGTACATCAACAGTGAGCGGGTGACCTCGGGCATGCGCAGGTTCGTGACGGGAAAGACGAACAGCTCGTCCCAGAAGACGTGACCGCGGTATGCCTCGCCGTGCAGGCCGCGCGCGGGCACACCGACGTCGAGGTCCGCAGTGTGGTTGGACAACGTCTGAAGCAGGTGGAGCTTGTGCAGACGCGCGATCCGCAGCATGTCGACGTCACCGCTGACGTCGATGCTGAAGTACTCCCACAACTGGGCCCAGGCCAGCTGGTGCCTGTGGTGCAGGTCGGCAAAGCTGCCTGCACGCTGGATCTCTCGGACGGCTGCCTCCACAGGTTCGGAGATCCCGTGGTCGCGGCTGGTGAACACACACGCGGTCTTCTCCACGACCGTCTCGTCCCCCGCCGACACCTCGACCGAGAAGTGATGGCCGACGCGGTCGCCACCCACGATCGGCATGCGCCGGACATCGCGCGCACCGGTGAGCCGCCCGGCACATCGCGCGACAGCGCGCACGGAGATCGCGATTCGAATCTTCGATTGAGTGGTCTCCGCAGCCAGCATCACCGTGTCGTCGGAGAGTTCCCGCATGTCGGTGACGGCGACGTGGCGCGACGACAGTTCGCGGTAGCGCTCGACGCCGGTGTTGGCGACGCCCCCGTCCACGGTGGATCGGATTTCCAGCAGACCCGACCAGTCCACGGATCGGATGACCGTGTGCATGGCCGCCACGTGCGGTTGTTCCATCGAGACGAAGCGGCGTTGCGTGACCTCCGTCGTGCGTCCCATGTCGTCGCGGACAGTGAATTCACGCACCAAGGTGGCCCTGCGCAGATCGAACGTCACGCGGTAGGACATCGGCGGGCAGCGGTCGACGTCGAGCCAGGCTCCCCCGTCGATGCGATAGGTGACAGGGAGCCAGTTCGGCAGGTTGACCAGACTCTCATTGGTCACGGGTGTGCCCGCCACCGTGTCGGCGAGGCGGTTGTACACGCCGGCGACGTAGTGCCCGGGGTAGTGGAACTGTCCGGCGTCGGCCTCGGGCGCCGCGCCACGCAGGCCCAGGTAACCATTACCCGTCGTACACAACGCCTCTCGAAGCCGTTCCTCGGCCGGGCGGTAGCCGTCGAACACCAGGCTCCAGGAGTCACCAGCGGTGGCTTCGTCGTCGGCAGCGAGTCGATCGCCCAGGCGAGACAAGAAGGTGCACACGGCGTCTGGATCGGCGAGACAGAACCGCGCAGAAGATCGCCGTGTGTCATCGACGCTCTGCCGAACGGCGATGCCGATCCCGTTGTGTCGCAGCGCATCGAAGGCGTCTTCGTCGGTGCTGTCGTCGCCGATGTAGATGGGCAACGTCAGGTCCGCTCCGTCGATCTGGGTGAGCAGCCAATCGACTGCCCGCCCCTTGTCCCAGTCGACATCGAGACGGAGTTCGATCACTTTGCGGCCCTGCGAGATCCGCAGACCCTGCGAGCGCCCGATGTCGCGGACCGCGGCGATCACGGCATCGACGGATCCGTCCGGAACGTGGCGGTAGTGCACCGCGAGCGCGAAACCCTTGTTCTCGATGGACACGCCCTGCACGCCACCGAGACGTGCTGTGAGATCGGGGACGACGGAGGTCAGCGAGCGCAGCGCGTCTGTCGCGCAGGGATTGGTGTAGCGGATGCCGTCCGCGGAGGCCAGTTCGACGCCGTGGTTGCCACCGAGCCACACCCCCGTCAGGTCGACTCGCAGGCGCAGATCGTCGAGACGGCGGCCGCTGAGGAACGCGACCGGGCAGCGCGAGGCCAACGCCGCGACGGCCTCGGCTGCGCGCGGCAGGAGGACCGCCTTGTCCGGATCGCCGACGATCTCGGACACCGTGCCGTCGAAGTCGAGGAGCACGACGGGGCGCCGCAACGCCACCAGGGAAGCGATCTGATCGAAGGACGTGAGGGCGTCGGGCATCGTGGCGACGGAGTCGAAGCCGCCACGGATGTTGATGACGGTGACATCCGGCACCACCGCATCGGCGTCGGTGTTCACCCGGTGGTCGGCATCCTCTGACCTGTCCAACGCGATCACGAGCCCGAATCCGGCCTCGCGGGCGGTGGTGATGCCCTGCGGTGTCGGGTCGACGACGACACATCGGTTCGGGGACAGCCCGAGATCCCGTGCCGCAGCCAGCGCCGGACCGTCGCACACCGCCGCGAAGAAGGAGTTCAGCCCGGTCGACGCGAGCTTCTCCGCACCACCACCTGCCGAGCAGTACAACGCGGCGCGCACCCCGGCTGATCGCAGCTCACGCACGAATTGACTGACCCGGCGGTACGGATGGCTGTGGGCCGGGGCGCAGAGCAAGCCGTCTAGTTCGATCAGCACCGCGTCGTGATCCCTCGGGTCGATGAAGATCGTCATCGCCAGTTGCTCCCCTTCGTCGCGCTGCTCATGCCAACAACCAGCGTCGGCCGAGAGAAAGAGGCCGAAGTCCTTCCGCAGGGAAGTGATGTCCAACGGCCCTGCCCATGAGGGACTTTGGTCGAGGCGCCAACTGCCCTCAGGCGCTAGGGCGATCCCGTGGCGGAGGCGCAGGCTCATGCCATGGACGAGGTGATCCCCGATGCCCACATCCGAGACATTCGCACGCTGTCGATCCGTGACGCCGAGGAAGCGGGCGGCAAGGGAGCCAACCTCGGTGAGCTGATGGCGGCGATGCTGCCTGTCCCGCCGGGTTTCGTGCTGCTGCGCAGCTGTTACCGCGACTCGATGCGCACAGGCGGCGTCGACGCCGAGCTTGCCGCACTGCACCGTGAAGCGCTCTCGGCCGTCGCCGATGGCGCGCGCCTGGAGGACCTGTGCGAGCGGATGCAGGCGCTGGTCCACAAAGCCGGCGTCGACAGCGCTCTGCGTGATGGGGTGCTGACCGCCTACCGCGGGCTCGGGCCCCAGGCGCGGGTCGCCGTCCGCTCCTCCGCGACCGGCGAGGACGGCGCCGACGCCTCGTTCGCGGGCATGAACGCCACGATCACCAACGTCACCGGCGACACGGAGTTACTCGACGCCGTGATCCGTTGCTGGGCATCACTGTTCAGTCCCCGGGTGATCTCCTACCGGGCCAGCCGCGGCTTCACCGACGATCCCGCCATGGCGGTCGTCGTGCAGCAGATGATCGACTCGGAGAAGGCCGGGGTGGCGTTCACCGCTGATCCCAGCACCGGCGCGCGCGACCGGGTGGTGATCGAGGCTGCGTACGGGCTCGGCGAAGTCGTGGTGTCCGGCGAGGTCGAGCCGGACACCTACGTCGTCTCCAAAGACACGCTCACACCGGTCGATATTCGGCTGGGCCACCAGAAATTCGAGATCGTCCGGGGCCCCGACGGCAAGGACATGCCTGTCGACCTCGACGATGCGCAGGCCGACAGCCGCGTCCTCACCGACGACGAGATCCGCGCGATCGCCCGCATGGCGATCGCCATGGAGGACCACAGCGGCTGCCCTCAAGACACGGAATGGGCGATCAGCGGTGCGGCCACGTATCTCGTCCAGGCTCGGCCCATCACAACACTCGGGCTCGTGACGCGGCCGGTCGAGGCACACGGTTCCGTGCTCGTGCGCGGCCTCGGTGCCGCCCCCGGTGTCGCGTCGGGGCCGGTACGCGTGCTCACCTCACCAGAGCACGGCGATCAACTCGAGCCAGGCGAGATCCTCGTCGCGCCGATGACGAATCCGGACTGGCTGCCTGCGATCCGGCGGGCGGTGGCACTGGTCACCGATTCCGGGGGGATGACCTGCCACGCCGCCATCGTGGCCCGAGAGCTGGGTGTTCCGTGCATCGTGGGCGCGCGCACCGCGACTACCGTCCTGCACGACGGCGAGTCCGTGACCGTCGACGGCGCCCGCGGCGAGGTGCTCTCCGGACGCGCCGCCAGTGTCGTCGCCCGCCCGCGTCCGAGTGTGGAGGCCGTGGCGCCGGAGGTGACGGCTACCCGCATCTACGTCAACCTCGCGATGCCCGAGTCCGCGGAGAAGGTGGCGGCCACGACCGTGGACGGGGTCGGCCTGTTGCGCGCGGAATTCATGTTGACCGACGCCCTGGGCGGCCGGCACCCGCGCGATCTGATCGCCCGCGGCGAGCAGCAGAGCCTCGTCGCGCACATGGTGTCGTCGTTCGGACGGATCGCCCAGGCATTCGCGCCGCGTCCGGTCGTGTACCGCGCGACGGACTTCCGCACCAACGAATTCCGCAATCTCACCGGCGGCTCCACCTACGAGCCCGTGGAACACAATCCGATGATCGGCTACCGCGGCTGCTATCGCTACGTCAAGGAGCCCGACCTGTTCGCCCTCGAACTCGAGGCGTTGGCGAGGGTGCGGGAGCAGTCGCCGAACGTGGCGTTGATGATCCCGTTCGTCCGGACCCGCTGGGAACTCGAGGAGTGCCTGGAGCTGGTGGATGCGAGCCCGCTGGGTCGGCAGCGCGGCCTGCACCGCTGGGTGATGGCCGAGGTGCCCTCTGTCGTGCACTGGCTGCCCGAGTACATCGGCATGGGCATCGACGGTATCTCCATCGGCAGCAACGATCTGACGCAGCTGTTGCTGGGAGTCGACCGGGACTCCGAGGAGTGCGCCGAACTGTTCGACGAGGCCGATCCCGCCGTGCTGCACGCCATCCGGCGAATCATCGGCATCGCCAACAAGTTCGGCATCACGTCCTCGCTGTGCGGGCAGGCCCCCTCCACCAATCCCGCGTTCGCCGAGCATCTCGTCCGCTACGGCATCACGTCGGTGTCGGTGAACCCGGACTCGGTGGAGGCGACGCGGCGCGTCGTCGCCGCCGCTGAGCGCCGCGTGCTGCTCGACGCCGCACGATGACGGCCGTGCCGGCGGCTCCGGCGAGGAGTCGGGACACCATCGCCGGCGTGCCGGCCACCGAGGCGCTCGCAACGCTGAACACCTCACGGGACGGGTTGACGGGCTCCGAAGCCGCGACGCGACGTGCCCGATTCGGACCCAACGTGGTCCGCACCCACCACGTCAGCGCGCTCGCCGTCCTGCGCCGTCAATTCGCCAACGCGGTGCTCGGCCTGCTGGCCGCGACAGCTCTGCTGTCCTATTTTCTCGGCGACGACGCACAGGCCACCATCATCGGCGTCATCCTCGCACTCAGCGTCGGACTCGGCTTCGTCAACGAGTACCGCGCCGAAAGAGCCTCCGCAGCGCTGCATTCCGCGATGCGACACGCCGCTGTGGTGATCAGAGACGGCCACGACGTGCGTGTCGATGTCGCCGACCTGGTGCCCGGTGACGTGATTCGCCTCGCGCTCGGCGAACTGGTGCCTGCCGATGTCCGACTCCTCGAGGTCAACGGCCTCGAGTGCAACGAGAGCATCCTGACCGGCGAGTCCACCCCGGTCGAGAAGACGGGCGAGGCGATCTGTTCGGGTGAGCTGAGTCCGGCCAACGTCGCGTTCATGGGGACGGTGGTCAGCGCCGGTGAGGCCACCGCCGTGGTGTTCGCGACCGGCGTCGAGGCCGAGTTCGGGCGCATAGCAGTGGGATTGGGTGAGCGGCAGCCGGAGACGGCCTTCCAGATCGGTCTGCGCCGGTTCTCCTACCTGCTGCTGCGCGTGGCGCTGACACTGACCGTCGTCATCGTCGTGACCAACCTGCTGCTGGGCCGTCCCGTGATCGACTCGGCGCTGTTCGGGCTGGCCATCGCCGTCGGAATCACCCCGCAGTTGCTGCCCGCCATCGTCAGCACCAGCCTGGCCACCGGATCGCGACGCCTGGCGGCGGCCAAGGTGCTGGTCAAACGTCTCATCTGCATCGAAGACCTCGGCGACATCGACATTCTCGTCACGGACAAGACCGGAACCCTGACCGAGGGGCGGGTGGAATTCGTCGATGCCGTCGAACCCTCGGGTGAGCATTCGGACGCGGTGGTCGACCTCGCGCTGATGGTCACCGATCTCGACCCGTCGGCCGGTGGGGTCAGTGCCAACGATCTCGACGCGGCGCTGTGGTCCGGACGGCAGCCGCTCACCGATGTCTGCCGACTGGCATATCTTCCGTTCGACCACACCAGCCGCGCCGCAACGGCTCTCACTGAGTCGACGCGCGGCCGACTGCTGGTGGTCAAGGGCGCGCCGGAACAGGTGCTGGAGCGTTGCGAGGGTGTCGGGGCGCAAGCCCGTCACACGCTGGCCGCGTTGTTCGAGGAGGGCAGACGCGTCGTCGCCGTCGCCTCGAGGGACGCCGCGGGGGCCAACGGGATCAGGGCCGAGGACGGCACCGGGCTCAGACTGGACGGTTTCGTCGTCTTCGCCGACATCCCGAAGGCGGCGGCCCGCGAATCGCTGAACCGACTCGCCGGCCTCGGCATCGAGGTCAAGGTCGCGACCGGTGACAACCCACGGGTTGCCGAAAAGGTCTGCGCAGAGCTGTCGTTGACGTCGAAAGGGACGTTGGTGGGGGCTGATCTCGCACAGCTCAGTGATGCAGAATTAGCCGCGGCAGTGCGCGAGCACACGATCTTCGCGCGTATCACACCGACGCAGAAGGCCCGCATCGTCTCTTCTCTGCGAGCCACCGGACGCTCTGTCGGCTTCCTGGGCGACGGCGTCAACGACGCGCTGGCTCTGCATTCTGCGGACGTCGGTATATCGGTGGATTCCGCGACCGATGTCGCCAAGGATGCCGCCGACGTGGTGCTTCTCGAGAAGGACCTCGGGGTCCTCGCCGCCGGGGTCGCCGAGGGACGCCGAATCTTCGCCAACACCGTCAAATACGTGCTGATGGGCACCTCGAGCAATTTCGGCAACATGTTCAGCGCGGCTGCGGCCTCCGCTGTGTTGCCGTTCCTGCCCATGCTGCCCAGCCAGATCCTGCTGAACAACCTGCTCTACGACGCTTCGCAGCTGGCCATCCCCGCCGACCGGGTGGACGACGCGCAACTGCGTGCACCATCGCACTGGAACATCGCGTTCATCCGTCGCTTCATGCTCACGTTCGGTCCCGTCAGTTCACTGTTCGATTTCCTGACGTTCGGACTGCTGCTGGGCGCACTCCACGCAGGGCCCGTCGAGTTCCGTACCGGATGGTTCGTGGAATCGCTGGCCACGCAGACTCTGATCATCTTCGCGATCCGCACCAGGATGGTGCCGTTCTTCCGAAGCCGACCGGCAGTGGCGCTGGTGGCGACCACCAGCACGGCGATCGCCGCGGGCGTGCTCCTCACGCTGTCCCCCGTCGCCGGCCACCTGGGGTTCACGCCGCTTCCGTGGCAGTTCTTCGCTGCGCTGGCGGGGCTGACCGTGGGCTATCTGGTGCTCGTCGAAGTCACCAAGACCGTGTTCTACGCCGAGCCCACTCGACCGCCGGGCGAACCTCTCCGCACCCGCGGACACGCACATCGGGTACATCGACGCGCCTCCCGGTTCAGCCACTCGGACAGACTTCCGCGGCCCTGAGTCTCGCAGCGTTCGGCGATCAGTGACCAACGGCCCTGAACAACCGCCGTGGATCGTCTTAACCTGCTCCTAGAACGGAGACCACCATGACTGACATGCGCAACTCCGCACCGGTCGTCGCCGGCATCGACGGGTCGCAGACAGCGGTGCACGCCGCGCTGTGGGCCGCCGACGAAGCCGAATCACTGGGTGCCCCACTGCGACTCGTGTACGCGACGAAGAAGGCACATCAGCGCGCCGGCGACTACGCCGAGGATGTGCGTCGCGGCCATGCCGCGCTCCGGCAGGCACACACCGCGATCGACACCACCGGCAAACGACTCACCGTCGAGACGGAGGTCGTTTCCGGACCACCGGCGCAAGCACTTCTCTGCGAATCAGAAGAGGCGCAGATGATCTGCGTCGGCACCGTCGGAATCAGCCGCTACGCCCGGTCCGTCCTGGGCTCGACCGCGGCCGAATTGGCCGAGGGGGCGTGCTGCCCGGTCGCGGTGATCCGACCCGACCCCAGCCCGGACGAGCACGGATTGACCTGGATCGTCGTCGCGATGACCGATCAGCCCGAGAAGGACAGTGTCGTCGAACACGCCCTTCGCGAGGCCACCCTCCGCCACGTGCCCGTGCTGGCTCTCGGCGACGACACGACGTCCGATCCCCTGGCCCAGCAGCTCGACCCTTGGCAGAGGCGGTACCCCCGAGCGCACGTCTATCCCATCCCCGATCGCGCCGGGGTGTCTCACTTCCTGCGGGGCCACGACGAACCCGTGCTGCTGTCGGTCATCGGCAGGAACCAGGCCGGCCAGCTCGCGCAGATCGTCGGAGAAGGCCATCCGGCATTTCACCATTCGGCGTCCTCGGCCCTGATCGTGCGCTGACACGCCCCCACGAGGGAGGAAACGGTTCATGTCGTCGAACCGGGAGTTCGGAATTCTCGTCGCCGTCGACGGGTCTCCGGAGTCGCATGCGGCCTTGCGCTTCGCCGCACAGGAAGCGACCCTTCGTCGCAGGCCCGTCACGGTGATGCACGTCGTGTCGCCGATCGTCGTCACCTGGCCGATCGAACCGGTCGTCACCGACTTCTACCAGTGGCAGGAGGACAACGCCGCGGATGTGCTGCGGCGCAGCCAGGAGACCCTCCAGTCGTTCGGGGACACGGAGCTCGACGTGCGGATCGAAGTGCGTCACGACGGCATCGTGACCGAGTTGTCGAACGCATCACGCGAGGCCGACATGATGGTGATCGGCAGCCGCGGCCTCGGACCGGTGGGCGGGGTGGCTCTCGGTTCGGTGAGTCGCACCATGCTGCACCACGCGGAGTGCCCGGTCGTCGTCGTCAAGGAGGGTGCGGTACGCGGAACAGATCGCAAGCTCCCCGTCCTGCTGGGAATCGACGGGTCACCTGCGTCCGAGGCGGCGACGGCGTTCGCATTCGAGGAGGCGTCCCGGCGCGGCGTCGACCTGATCGCCTTGCACGCCTGGAGTGATGTCGCGGTGTTCCCGATCGTCGGAATGAGTTGGCAGCAGCGCGAAGACGAAGGTCACGAGATTCTCGGCGAACGTCTCGCAGGATGGCAGGAGGCCTATCCCGACGTTCGTGTCGTTCGCCGCATCGTGTGCGACAAGGCCGCCCGCTGGCTCATCGACGAGGCCAAGCAGGCTCAACTGGTGGTGGTGGGAAGTCGTGGCAGGGGCGGGATTCCGGCCATGCTGCTGGGCTCGATCAGCGCCGCCGTCGCCGAGTGCGCAACGACCCCTGTCGCGGTGGTGCGCGACGGACGACACCGTGCGTGATCGGTACCGGCCCCACCTCGAGCCGGCACTCGTCGTCGCGACCATCGCCGCGCTCGGCGCCGGTGGCGTCGCGTGGCTGCTCGGCGCGCAGGCCACGGCTGAGTACTGCTGGGCGGCCGGTACCGCGATCGCGATCGTGCCCGCCGTCGTCTGGGTCCTGGTGGCGTTGCGCCACGGGCGGCTCGGGGTCGACCTGATCGCCGTCCTCGCCCTCGGTGGCACGCTGCTGGTCGGCGAGTATCTCGCCGGGGCGCTCATCGCGGTGATGCTCGCCGGCGGGCGGGCTCTCGACGCCGCGGCCACCCGCCGCGCCTCGCACGACCTGCGGGCACTGCTCGAGCGCGCACCCCGATTCGCCCGGCGCCGACGTGGCGACCAGGTCGAGATCGTCGGGCTGGCCGATGTGTGCGTCGACGACGTCCTCGTCATCAGTCCGGGCGATGTGGTGCCGGTCGACGGACGCGTGATCGACGCGCCGGCCGTGCTGGACGAGTCGGCGTTGACCGGCGAATCGGTCCACGTGGAACGCGCGGTGGGCGACAGCGTCCGCAGCGGGGTCGTCAACGCCGGTGGTGTATTCGAGCTGCGCGCCGGCGCCACTGCCGAGGAGAGCACCTACGCGGGCATCGTTCTGCTGGCAGAACAGGCGAGCGCGGAGAGCTCACCCGTCGTTCGCCTCGCCGATCGGTACGCCGCGTACTTCCTGCCCCTCGCGCTGGTTGTGGCGGGGACCGCTTGGCTGGCAAGCGGATCCGCGGTGCGAGCGGTCGCGGTCCTGGTCGTGGCCACCCCGTGTCCGCTGCTTCTGGCCGCGCCCGTCGCGATCGTCTCCGGGCTGTCGCGGGCCTCACGCGCGGGTGTGGTGGTGCGCAACGGCGGAGCGTTGGAAAACCTCGGGCACGCATCGACATTGGTGATGGACAAGACCGGGACGCTGACGATGGGCCGACCCGCCGTCACCGATGTCATCGCCGCGCCGGGCGCCGATGCCCATGACGTCTTGCGCGTCGCCGCATCGGTGGATCAGGTGTCGCCACACGTCCTGGCCGAGGCCATCGTCGCCGAGGCGCTGGCACGCGGTGAGACGCTGTCTCTGCCCTCGGACGCCGCAGAAGAGCCCGGGCGTGGGATCACCGCAACCCTGGACGGTCGACGGGTCGCGGTGGGCAGGCTCACCGACGACAGGGTCACCGCGGTGTGGGCGCAGGGCGCGATGAATCAGGCCCGCCTCGACAATGCGGCGATCTCCTGGGTGTGCATCGATGGAGAACCCACGGGGGCGATCCTGCTTCACGATCCGCTGCGGCGGCAGGCCCCCCGCACCATGCGGCGGCTCAGGCGCGCAGGGTTCGACAGGCTGGTGATGCTGACCGGCGATCGTCTGGAACCGGCCCGCGAAGTGGGGACCGTCCTCGGCCTCGACGAGGTGTACGCCCATCAGACACCGGCGGACAAGGTCGCTGCGGTCCGCGCCGAAAGGGAACGGGCGGTCACGGTGATGGTGGGTGACGGCATCAACGATGCGCCGGCGCTGGCGGCCGCGACCGTCGGGGTCGCGATGGGGGCGCGCGGCGCCACCGCCTCCTCCGAGGCCGCCGACATCGTGCTGACAACCGACCGGCTCGACCGGTTGGCCGACGCGATGGACATCGCGCGCTGGTCGCGTCGCATCGCCGTGCAGAGTGCAGGGGTCGGCATGGCGCTGTCGCTGCTGGCGATGAGCGTCGCTGCGCTGGGGTGGCTTCCGCCGGCACCGGGCGCGCTCCTGCAGGAAGCCATCGACGTCGCAGTGATCCTCAACGCTCTGCGCGCGCTGCGGGGTGATCCGCGTGCGCAGGAGAGGCTGACAGCAGACACCGAGGAGATGGTGCAACGGTTCTCTGCAGAGCACGACGAGCTCCGGGACAGCCTGGGGCAGATTCGCACCACCGCGGATCGGCTGGCCAGCACCACCGATGGCACTGCCCTGCAGTCACTTTCACAGGTTCAGGCACTGCTGACAGAACGAATCCTGCCTCACGAGCACGCCGAGGAGGCGACCCTGTATCCCGCGTTGGCCGCGCCGCTGCACAGCAGCGAAGCCACCGCCACCATGAGTCGCACCCACGCCGAGATCCAGCGGCTCTCCGACCGGGTCGGTGAACATCTCCGATTGGCGCAGGCCGCCGGCGGTGTTCAGCCGCAGCAGCGCGACGATGTCCTCGCGTGCCTGTACGGCCTGTACGCCCTGCTGCGCCTGCACTTCGTGCAGGAGGAGGAGAACTACTTCACCCTCGTCGACGAGGATGCGCCGCAACGGGAGCGTCCGCGGCCTGCTCGATCGCGCTGATGCACGCGTTGTGCGCTTCGGCCACACTGGTTGCCAGCTCGCGCGTGGTGTCGATCGGTGTGGCGGTGGTCCACTGATCCGTCCAGCCGCCCAGTGCACCGGCCATCGCGGGCGTCGCATCCGACGCCGTCGTACCCCTGTGGGCGATCCTGGCCGCGGCATCACCGACTGGAGAGGTGCAGAGGAGTTCGACCAGTGGGCAGCACGTCTGGGCAGCGAGCGAGCGGACCCGATCACGCTGCGCCGCGTTGCGCCAGGTGCCGTCGAGGATCACCGAATGTCCTGCGGCAAGCGAGGTGTGCGCTCTGGCGAGCACCTCGTCGTAGACAGCGGCGACATTGGTCGACGAGTAGAGACCTTGGTCGAGTTCCCTCGCTGCGCCGCCGATCTCGCCCACCGACCGCATCTCGCGCCGTACGTCGTCGGTCGAGATGACCACAGCGCCGACTGTCACCGCCAGGGCGCGCGCCAGGGTGGTCTTTCCGGTTCCCGGGCCACCTCCGATCACGACGAGGCGGACGCACCCCTCCTTCAGATGTGCCAACGACAGAGCCAGGTGCGCACGCGCGTCCCGGCCGGCCTCTGCGTGCCCCTGCTGGACCCGCACACCGTCGACCTTGGCGCGGACGACGGCGCGGTAGGCGATGCAGACGTGCTGCAGCGATGCCGGCGCATCGTCGCCGGCCCGCCGGGAGTACTCCTCGAGAAAAGCCTCAGCGAGGTCGCGACGCCCCAGGAACTCGACGTCCATGGCGAGAAATGCGGCATCATCCACCCCGTCGACGTACCGCAGTCGGTCGTCGAACTCCAGGCAGTCGAGGAGAACCGGCCCCTCCGGTGTGCAGAAGATGTCCTGGCTGAGGAGGTCGCCATGGCCGTCGACGATGCGATTCTCCGCAATTCGGTTCTTGTACAATGATTCTCGGCCGGCGAGGAATCGCATCGCCAGGCTTTCCACCTCGTCGAGCGTGTCACCGGCGATCACCGGACCCACGAATCGCCGCAACTCGTTCAGGTTCTGACGCCAACGGTCGGTCACGGCCGACAGGGTTGCCTCGGCGTCGATAGCGAGGCCGCGACGCGCGCCGGCGTGGAATCGCGCCAGGTCTGCCGCGATCGTCATCAACCACGGACCGGCAGCAACTCCTGTGCCGATGAGATGGGCCAGCCGCTGGGCATCGGGGTACCTGCGCATGACGACGACCGGCTCCTCGGTGCCGTCGGGTTGACGGAAGTGCCCTACCCCCAGATAGCTCGACGGGGCGAGGCGGCTGTTGAGGTCGACCTCGCGGTGACACACCCGCTCTCGTTGTTCGACGGTGCTGAAATCGAGGAAGTCGGTGTGCACGGGCTTCTTCGTCTTGTATGCGCGATCACCGACGAGCACGACGAGGCCGGTGTGGGTCTCGCACACCTCTGCCGCCAGGTTGCCCGGAGTGGCCCAGGGCGCCGCGGGGAGTCCGTCCGCCCCGTCCTGCCTCGCTGTCATCCTTCGACTGTGCACGTCGGCGCGGGCCGACAACAGAGCACCGATGTCCGACAACTGGGGACCATCGACCCTGTCTGCTCGGGCATGTCGAGCGGATCGTGGGGTCGACACACAGGAGGAGATCTGACGATGCACGGCGTGACAGTCGACCTCGACGTCCTCACCGACGCAGTGGCACTCGCGTGCCGCGCGCCGTCCCTGCACAACAGCCAGCCCTGGCGCTGGATCAGCACCGGCGATGTCGTGTCCCTGTTCCTCGACACGGAGGTGGCTCCGCGCTACACCGATACCTCGGGTAGGGAACTCGTGGTGAGCTGTGGCGCCGTGCTGGATCACTTTCGGGTGTCGATGGCCGCCGCGGGCTACCGCGCCACGGCGGACCGTTTCCCCAATCCGAACAATCAGAACCATCTGTGTGACATCGACTTCCGGCCGGCCGGGTTCGTCGCCGAGGCGTATCGGGAGCGGGCCGAGGCGATCGGGCGACGGCGCACCGACCGGCTGCCCTTCGCCGCCCCGCCGCACTGGGACGGTTTCCTCGAGTTCCTCGAGCAGCTGCCCGCGGCGCACGACTGGCCCGGCGTGGACATGGTCGTGCTGCCCGACGAATCCCGATCGGATCTGATCAGGGCCTCCGAGCTGGCTCGCTCGACGCGCCGCTACGACTCCGCGTATCACGCCGAACTCTTCGGGTGGACAACCCCTCTGGCGATCAGCGAAGGCATTCCGACCGGCGCGCTGCTCTCGCCGGCCGAAAGCGAGCGCGTCGCGATCGGCCGTGATTTCCCCACTGTCGGCACGGGAGATCGTCTTCCCGACATCGCCACGGACGACTGCAAAGTCGTCGTGCTGTCCACCGAGGACAACACCCGCGACAGCCTCTTGCGGTGCGGAGAGATGTTGTCGTCGATCCTGCTCGACGCGACGATAGCGGGGCTGGCGACGTGCACCCTGTCCCACCTGACCGAGGTGCAGGCAAGTCGCCGCATCGTGTCGGCGCTGACCGGTTCGCAGAGCATCCCGCAGGTCCTGGTCCGCATCGGATCCTCCTGCAGTCATGACGATCTCACCCCGAAGACGCCGCGCCGTCCGGTGTCCGAGGTCTTGAGTTTCAGGGATTGAGGAGCCATGCATCAGGCGCCAGCCGTGGTCGTCGGGGTCGACGGCTCCTGTTCGGCGTCAGCCGCCGCGCTGTGGGCGATCGACGAGGCGGTGAGTCGGGACATCCCTCTCCGGCTGCTTCACGCCGTACCACACCGTGACAGACCGACGACGACAGACGACATCGACCGCGCATCCGACATCGTCGACACCGCGGCCGCAGCCATCGAGGCCACCGGAAAGCAGGTGAAGGTCGAGACCCAGATCGCCTCAGGCGATGTCACACAGGTGCTACTCGACCAGGCCCGACGAGCTGCCATGCTGTGCATCGGCTCCTCGGGACGTGTGCACGCGGGAATCGGCCACAGGCAGTCCACTGCGTTGGCCGTGGCACGGTCGGCGAACTGCCCTGTGGCGGTGATTCACTCTCCTTCCGCGGCCGCCGGCGTGAGCTGTGTGGTGGCCGAGGTCGACGACACCGCGGCCGGCGATCTGGTGCTGCGACGCGGTATCGACGAGGCATTGCTGCGTGGGATCCCGTTGCGCGTCGTCACTGCCTGGCCGGCACGCTATCCCGATGTCCAGGGTGGTTCGTCGGCCACGATGACGCGCATGGTGCGGACCCGCCTGCAGCGGCGTCTCTCGGCGTGGCGGGAACACCATCCCGGTCTCGATGCCCGCGCCGTTGCCGTACCCGGCAACATCCTCAACTACCTCGCCAGACACCGGGACGAGATCGCGCTGGCGATCGTGCCGCACGGTCGCGGAGCCGGAATCGCCGAACTGATGTCGTCCACACCGCCGTCATCCGCGCCGGATCTCAGCTTCAACGTCCTGATCTGCGAGCCCGCCGGCGACGACTGACCGGCGAGCAGTCCGTCACGTCCGGACGAGCAGCAACGAGCAATCCGGATACCCGAGGATCGGATGGCAGTTCGGCGCGGCCATCGTGGCGAGCCGACGCGCGTCCCCCGGTCCGACCACCGCCAGCCCGACGCCGCCATCTGCCTCGTCACCCCTGTCGTAGTGGCCGCCGGTGCCGGCGGCGACCGTCTCGACATGGACATCGGGATAGCGCCGAATCCAGCTCAGCGCTCGTCGATCGATCTGGCGCACCGTCGCGTGCCGCAGCCGGCCCTCGTGCATGGCGAGATGGACGACATCGTCGTTACCGGCCTCGTCCGACAGGACGACCGAGATGACACCGTCGGTCTGCGGCGTGCCGTCTCGACGCGTCCGGATGATCGCCACCGGACAGTGGGCTCCCTCCGCCAGAGTCAGGGCGGTCGGACCGATCGGCGCCGCGCCACTGTGGTGCTCGCGGTGCCGGGACCCGATGCACACCATCGCCGCCCGCTCGGATTCGCCCACGAGAATCGCACCGGGAACGCCCCTCACCGACGCCAGCTCGACCCGCACCGAACCCGCAGCGTCCACGGCAACGCGTTCCGCTCGAATCAACACCGGGTCCGCGTCGGGCGGGTCGGGCGCCTGGGCGGTCACATGGACGAGACGGAGAACGGCATCTTCGGCGGTGGCTTCTGCGGCGGCCCAGCGAACGGCGTTCAGCGATGCCGGCGAGCCGTCGACTCCGACGACGACACAGCCTTCTCCGCCGTGGACCGTCGCGTCCGGCGTCATGACTGTCGGGCGACGATCACCGGGATCTTCGCCGACTGCACCACCGCCCAGCTCACCGAGCCCAGCAGGAGACCCGCGAAACCGCCACGGCCATGGCTGCCGACGACCAGCAGCTGCGCGGACACGGACTCTTCGATGAGCCTGTGCGCGGCGCTGTCCTGACCGACCACCCGACGCACCGCGACATCGGGATAGCGCTCACCCCACCCCGCAAGTCGTTGCGCCAGTTCCTCATCCGCCTGCTTCGCCACGTCCGCGGCGGTCGCGTCGACATAGAAATCAGCGCTGTTCATCCAGGTGTGGACGGCGATCAACTCGACGCCGCGCCGCGACGCCTCGTCGTAGGCGATCGCGACCGCCAGTTCGGACGCCGGCGAGGCGTCGACGCCGACCACGACCGGCGCGGTGACCGCGGTCGCCGCATCGGATTGCTCGTGGACAACGGCGACCGGGCAGTGTGCGTGATGGACCAGCGCCGAACTCGTGGACCCCAGCAGCAGACCTTCCAGCGGTCCCAGCCCTCGGCAGCCGACCACCATCATGTCGGCGTCCTTGGACAGGTCGAGCAGGGAAGGCATCAGCGGGCCTCGCAACACGGCCCTCTCCACCGGAACGGATCGACGTCCCGTCAATGCAGCGGCGCCGAGATCGACCGACCTGGAGACGATGTCGTTGGACTCCCGGTCGCGTTCTTGGAGGTACTCCTCGGAAATGGGCAGATCGAGCCACGGGCCGACTTCATCGGAGGGCTCGACGTACACCACGGTCAGCGGAACGTCGCGCAGTGATGCCTCACGTGCAGCCCAGGCCACCGCCGTGTCCGACGTCGGTGAGCCATCCACTGCCGCAACGAGTCCGCGGGGTCTGGGAATGTGTTGAGAAGTCATCGCGCCACCTTTCGTCTGCTGTCTCGACGCTAGGACCGGCGGTGTGTCGATGTCTCGGGGCTTTGGTCACCTCGGCGAGGAATGAGGACCTCAGTCCACGGGCTGTGGCCCTGCGGTCCACTTGCACTGACCGACCGTTGGCGTCGCGGTGATCACAACCCTGCCCGATGGTCGACGACGCGGTTAGCTTCGAGCGGTGTTCGACATGCGCCGCCTGGTATCCCTCGCAGATCGCCTGCGCCGGGCCGCACCCCAGACGATCAGCTGATCCCAAGGAATTCCCATGACAGACATCGCAATACCCGACGCCCCACCGACCTTCCACGATGCCGCAGCATCAAGCGATGCGGACGTCCGCCCAGGCAACCCCGGCCTTGTCGCGCTCCCGCTGATCGTTGCCGGCGGCTTCGGGCTCGGCGTGACCAACACCGGCATCCTCGATGTCTCGGCCGCGGCGGTACCCGTGCTGTTGTCGGCCACCTCCGTCGGGCTCCTGATCGCCACGATCTGGGCGGCCGCACTGGGGCAGAACGTCAACGCCACCGTCTACGGCACGTTCTTCGGCTTCTACGGCAGTTACGCGGTGCTGTCACTGGGCCTCACCCACGACTGGTTCGGAATCGCCCCGGCTGATGCGGCGGGGACGGTGGCGCTGTGGCTGACGAGCTGGCTAGTCACCATCGGGCTGCTGACCGTCCTGCTGCTGCGCCTGCCCTGGACCTATCCGGTCCTGCTGCTGGTCGTCGATGCAGCACTCGCCGCACTGCTGGTCGGCAATCTCACCGGCAGCGCGGGCGCCACACATCTGGGCGGCTGGCTGATCTTCGTGTTCGTCGCGTTTGTCGTCTACTTCTATGCGGCATCGCTGTGGGAGGAGACGGGCGGACGCGCACTTCCGCTCGGGCGGCCTCTCGTCGAGTGAGCCGGGACCATTGATCTTGGTTTGAGTGCACGCCGCGCGGGTACGGGGGCCCTCGTACGACGTGCTGCGGCGAGTACACGGGCACCGCAGTTTCAGCGCGAGCTGTCAAGAAGTGGCGATTCGCGATGGTGATTCTGATCGAGTGGGATTTTGTCATGGCCTCCGCGCCGCGTGGAACGGGCCCGCCATCGGGAGAGCTCGCTGTCCTGTCCGCACTGGCTTTCCAATTGCCGGGCGCCGCAGATGTTCTCGCTGAGGCAGAGGCCGCAGTGCCCCGCCTGGGATCTTGTCGATTCGAAGCTGCGTACCGGTGCGTCGACGAGTCATGGGATCGACTATCCCCGGGTCTGGACGATCACGTGGACATGGATCAGTTGGTCACCGGTTGTCGCGGTAACGGATCTGTGGAGCTACCCGGCCGTGCCTGGGCGTGGGCATTCCCCCTCAGTCATCGCGGCATTGTCCAGGGAACCCTTGTCGTCAGCTGTGTCGATCACCCGTCGAGCGACAACATCCAGCTGCTGATGGTGCTCGCCAATCAGGCTGGTGCAGCGTTGGCTTACGGCGTCCTCCAACACCGTGGTGAGACGTTCGTCGAGAAACTAGCCACAGCGACCAATGAGCTGGCCACCGTACGGCGACAGCTGCGCAACCGGTCGATAGTCCACGAGACCATCGAAGCCGCCTTGGCCGGCGGCGGGGGTGAGCACGCGATCACCGACGCTCTCCACGAGCTGACGGGGCTGCCGATCGCCCTGGAAGACAAGTTCGGCAATCTTCGATGCTGGTCCGGACCTGGGCAGTCGGCACGCTATCCGGAACCGGACCCGCAACAGCGTCTGCGTCAGCTCGCCGCGCTGGCCGCCCACCACGGACCCATGCGAGTGAAGGATCGCGTCGCGGTCCTGTTGGCCCCTCGCGGAGATCAGCTCGGCGTCCTGGCGATCATCGACCCTCGGATGCAGGTGACCGACGACGACATCTTCGCGTTGCACTTCGCCTGCACGATGTTGGGCTACGAACTGTCGCATCAGCGCAGCCTCGTCGAGCTCGAAGAGAGCGTTCGCCGGGAACTCTTCGAAGACCTCCTTGCCGGCATCGACGACGACGCCGCGCTGGCGCGGGCCGAAGCCTTGGGCCATGACCTCCGGCGTCCGCACCACGTGATCGTGGTGCACAGTTCAGGAAACGCCGATTCCCTCGCCGCCGCTGCTGCCCGTGCCGCAGCCACGTTGAACATCCCCGCCCTCCGCGGCCGACGAGGTCAACTGACCGTTCTCCTGGCCGCCGGTCGCCCGGACCCGCGCGCGCTTCACCGGACGTTGAGCGAACTGCTGGGAACGGCGACATGCGCCATCGGAATCGGAGCACGGTGCGATTCGCCCTCCGGCATCCCGCAGTCGTTCACCGAAGCCCAGCGAGCACTCAACGTGCGGCTACATTCCGCGACGCCCTCGGGCGCCTCCGCTTTCGAAGAGCTCGGGTTCTATCGTCTCGTCGATGCGGCCCATACCCGCGGAGCCGTCGAAGATTTCGTTCGGGAATGGCTCGGCGAACTTCTCGACTACGACGCGACCAAGAAGTCGGAACTGGTCCTCACCCTCAGCAAGCATCTCGAAAGTGGCGGAAACTACGACGATTCCGCCAAGGCGCTGCACATCCACCGCAGCACGCTGCGCTACCGACTGGCACGGATCGGTGAGCTGACCGGATACGACCTGCGTGATGTCGACATCCGGTTCAATCTCCACGCGGCCACTCGGGCGTGGCGGTTCCTCCACCCCGAGCCCGCCCGCCCGTCATGACCGACCTGAGCCATCCGGTGCGGACGCGTAAGCCCCAGCGATGCCATCGATTATGGCCCCACTGACCCGCCGGTACTACCGGTTCCCCTGGTTTTGGTTCCGACGGGTCGGTGTCTGGGCCGGCCCGCAAAACCACTATTGCGCTTTGCGACCAGAACCTTGTAAA
>NZ_QJUA01000110.1 GCF_003254575.1 Mycobacterium kyogaense
CGGGCATCGATGCCCAGCAACGCGGCGGCGTTCCTGCGGCTGGTCGGTGCGAGCTGGGACGCCGAAGCCGCGGCCCGCCCCCACGGGCAACGCACCACCGTGGTCATCCACGTCGACACCGAAACCCGCCTGGCAGCTTTACATTTGGGGCCCGTTCTGCCCGATAGCGATCGCCGCTATCTGACCTGTGATGCCACCTGCGAGGTGTGGTTTCACCGCGACGGGCAGGTGATCGGCGCCGGCCGATCGACCCGCACGGTCAACCGGCGGCTGCGCCGCGCGCTCGAGCATCGCGACCGGGCGTGTGTGGTCCCCGGCTGCGCGGCCACCCGCGCAATACACGCCCACCACCTGGTGCACTGGGAAGACGGCGGTCCCACCGAACTGTGGAACCTGGCCCTGGTGTGTCCGTATCACCATCGGGCCCATCACCGGGGCCTGATCACGATCACCGGCCCCGCCGATCAGCTCGTCGTCACCGACGCCGCCGGCAACGCCCTGACCTCAGCCTCGTTGGCCCGACCACCCACCCAACCACCGCCC
>NZ_QJUA01000111.1 GCF_003254575.1 Mycobacterium kyogaense
CGAAACGACCTTACCCGGCTACCACGAGAACGTCCGTGGCGCCGACTACTACCAACCCCCGCAACAGGAGCTGTTCGATGATGCCGCAACACACCCTGAATCAACTGCACCAGCTACGCCTGGACGGCATGGCCCGCGCCCTGGAAGAGCAATGGACGCTGCCGGCCAGCCACAGCCTGAGCTTCGATGAACGCCTCGGCCTACTGCTCGACCGCGAACTGGCCTGGCGTGACAACCAGCGCCTGGTACGGCTGCGCAAGAAGGCCAAGCTCAAGTACGCCAACGCCTGCCTGGAAGATCTCGACCGCCGCTCCGGACGCGCCCTGGACGAGCGTCTGATCGCCACCCTGGCCAGTGGCGACTGGATCCGCCAGCAGCACAACCTGCTGCTGACCGGCCCGACCGGTGCCGGCAAAACCTGGCTGGCCTGCGCCCTGGGCAACCAGGCCTGCCGCCAGGGCTATAGCACCCTGTACCTGCGCACCCCGCGCCTGCTGGAACAACTGCG
>NZ_QJUA01000112.1 GCF_003254575.1 Mycobacterium kyogaense
GTATGCAACCGGTGTATGAAGAATATAAACAGTCGGTGCATTTCCAGAACGCCTCCGGCGTGCGAGCTGAATGCCATGACTGTCATATCTCGCCGGATATTCCAGGCATGGTGAAGCGCAAACTGGAAGCGAGCAATGATATCTACCAGACCTTTATTGCTCACTCCATTGATACACCTGAAAAATTCGAAGCCAAACGCGCGGAACTTGCCGAGCGTGAATGGGCGCGAATGAAAGAAAACAACTCGGCAGCCTGCCGCTCCTGCCATAACTACGATGCGATGGATCATGCGAAGCAGCATCCTGAAGCAGCACGTCAGATGAAGGTGGCAGCGAAAGATAATCAATCCTGCATCGACTGTCATAAAGGTATTGCCCACCAGTTACCGGATATGAGTAGCGGCTTCCGTAAGCAGTTCGATGAGCTGCGCGCCAGTGCTAATGACAGTGGTGACACGCTGTACTCTATTGATATTAAGCCAATT
>NZ_QJUA01000113.1 GCF_003254575.1 Mycobacterium kyogaense
GTATTGCAATAATAAAATTGGTAAAGATAAACAGCGGCACCGCCAGCGTATGGAAAAATCCATTATCGCTGCCACTCCCCAGATGCAAACCGGTGGTTGCCAGTGCAGATACGCCGAACGAGAAACTCCAGAATGAAGCATTAAATGGCTGGGAGAGATACCATGGCATCAGACGTAGCATAAACAGCAGTTGCAGCAGTCCATAACCGAAAAGCATTTTCGCCAGCGTGTCACCCTCGCCGCCGTTGACGCTCAGCCAGGCACTACAGGCCACCAGCGCAGGAGCGAGCTGAATGCCGAGTGATGTCCGCAGTGCCGTGGGTAATTCTCCCGAACTACGCAGACGCTGCAAGATCACCGGTTCAAGGCTTCGCCATGAGAAAAAGACTACGCCTAAAAACACAAGACCGGCAGCCGTGTAGCCCAACACACCACAGGCCATATCCCAAACACAGGTGTTGGCAACGTTCGGCCAACACCGTCC
>NZ_QJUA01000114.1 GCF_003254575.1 Mycobacterium kyogaense
CGCCATACGAGCCCACCCGGCTTTTCATATCGATTGCGACCTCCGCTGCCCTGGCCCTCGGAGCCATCGCTCTCCCCACCACGTCGTCGTGGGCGGATACCGGAGGCGACGGAGACCAGACGACAGCAGGGCACGAGATCGCCGCTGCGTTGGAGCACGTGGAAGGCAGCCTGGTCGGCGACTTCGCTCCTTCTGAGATCGAGGATGGGCTAGATGACGAGAGCGCTCAGGTCGGCGTCAGGGTCGAGGTTTCGAACGACGCGACAGAAGGCGTGCAGATCTCGACGGGGAACTTCGTTCTCGGGATCGACCTGCCCCACGCAGACGCAGCTGACACCGGCGAAGGTCTTCCGAACGGTGGAGTGGCCTATCCCTCGACCATGGATAGCGCGAATGCCGTCATCCCCGTTGACGGTGGCGCACAACTCCTCACCGTCATTTCGAACGACGCGGCACCCGAACGCTTTGACTACGGGCTCACGA
>NZ_QJUA01000115.1 GCF_003254575.1 Mycobacterium kyogaense
CTCCCGGCCCGTCGATAGACCACGTCATACTGATCCTGTCTCGATTGATGTTTGCTTGCGCTAGCCACTCGTCTGATCCGATCTCAGTTCTCTACTGTATTTCAATCAGACGGCGGCCACGGCCTGCTTCGCAATGCATGTCCTCGGCGCCGCTAAGCGGTGTAGACCTGACCGACCTAAAGGACATCTGGCACGCCATCCAGCGCCCTCCTCGCGCTCACGCAGCGGCCGCTCACCAGGGTCCGGCCGCCCTCGAGCCGGTCGCCCCGGGTGCGCCGCTGCCTGGCGCGCCGATCGATCCCGCGGCGCCGCCCGCCCCGGGTGCGCCGGTCCCGCCGGCTCCGGTCCTGCCGCCGCGCCCCGCTGAACGCCGTCCCGACCTCCCGATGCCCGACGGCATGCCGCACCTGGCCAGCCCGACGCATCTCCCGCCCGGCACCAATGCAGATACGAACCCGGTCGCCGAACCGAGCC
>NZ_QJUA01000116.1 GCF_003254575.1 Mycobacterium kyogaense
GCGATATTCTCCGCATGTCGATGATTCGCGAGCCAAACCCTCACGCCCGCGACATCCCCATTCTTTGCCAATTCAATCAGAGTGTCAACATCCATTGCTTCGTTTGCACACGGCCCATTGATCACGATCTTCTTGTTGTTGATGCCTGCTGGGATGAATCTGTAAGAGGAAGGTCAGCCACAGAAACAGAAACGGCTCTCAACTGCCAACTTCCAACGCAACTCTTCACCACAATTGATTGACCAAGTCAACCTTTGTGATCAAGCTGTTGTTGTATTTGTTGGCAGGTAAGACCGTGCTATCCTGTAACCTTAGTCAACCTTTGTGATCAAGCTGTTGTTGTATTTGTTGGCAGTCGTTGCACTCGTCCGACAACAACTCGTGATCCCAGACCTGCAGCCGAGTAGAGAGGTACGATCTACCTCTAACATTGGTCAATTCAATCTGTCCGATCGCGGAATAACG
>NZ_QJUA01000117.1 GCF_003254575.1 Mycobacterium kyogaense
ATTCGTATCCGGGCTTTGTACCCCCGGGTCAAATGTATAACCCAAGGCAACTTGCGGTTATATGGTCAAGCGAATAAGCGCACACGGTGGATGCCTTGGCGGTCAGAGGCGATGAAGGACGTGGCAGCCTGCGAAAAGTATCGGGGAGCTGGCAACAAGCTTTGATCCGGTAATGTCCGAATGGGGAAACCCACCCGCTTGCGGGTATCCTGCAGTGAATACATAGCTGCTGGAAGCGAACCTGGTGAACTGAAATATCTAAGTAACCAGAGGAAAAGAAATCAACCGAGATTCCGTAAGTAGCGACGAGCGAACGCGGACTAGCCCTTAAGCTGATTTGGTTCTAGGAAAATGCTCTGGAAAGAGCAGCCATAGAAGGTGATAGCCCTGTATCTGAAAGGGCCATTTCAGTGAAGACGAGTAGGGCGGGGCACGTGAAACCCTGTCTGAACATGGGGGG
>NZ_QJUA01000118.1 GCF_003254575.1 Mycobacterium kyogaense
CAGCTACTTCTCCACCCCATTTGGAGCGCTGGTAGACGGGCAGGTCGGCACCCGTCGAGCGCGGCGACTTCTCGTCGATGGTGGACACGCTGTTGGAGTACGAGTCGATGGAGCTGCAGTGCACCATCCGGCGGGCTCCGACGGTGAGGGCGGCCTGCGCGACGGTACGCGCACCTTCGGTGTTGATGCGCCAGCACAGCTCGTCTTCGTGCTTGAGGGTGATGACGGCCACCAGGTGGTAGACCACCTCGACGCCTTCGAGGGCCTTGGTCATCGACGCCAGGTCGAGTACATCGCCGGATACCCAGGTCACGGCGCCGCGGGTCTCCGGTGAGCTGGGCACTACGCGGTCGATGGCGACCACGTCATGGCCGTTCTCCACGAGGAGATTGACTAGGTTGGTACCAATGAAGCCGGCGGCTCCGGTGACGGCAGTCTTCATTTCAGTCCCTCATGT
>NZ_QJUA01000119.1 GCF_003254575.1 Mycobacterium kyogaense
GTCCTGAAGGTTCTGGTCGGCGGTGTACGCGTGCACGGTCGTCATCAGTCCGGCCTCGATCCCGAACGCTTCGTGGAACACCTTGGCCACAGGGGCGAGGCAGTTCGTCGTGCAGGAGGCGTTCGAGATGATGTGGTGCCGTTCGGGATCGTAGGTGTGTTCGTTCACGCCCAGGACGAAGGTTCCGTCGTCACCGGTGGCCGGGGCCGAGATGATCACCTTCCGGGCTCCTGCCTCCACGTGCTTCGCGGCGAGTTCCGCCTTCGTGAAGAGCCCGGTGGACTCGATCACGATGTCGACACCGAGCTCGGCCCAGGGCAGGCGGAGCGGATCGCGCTCCGAGAACACGCGGATCGCCTGTCCGTTGACGAAGAGGTGCGCCTCATCATGCTGCACGGGTCCGGCCAGGGTGCCGTTCGCCGCGTCGTACTTGAGCAGGTGCGCGAGCGTGCGC
>NZ_QJUA01000011.1 GCF_003254575.1 Mycobacterium kyogaense
CGCCCGGCCCCCGCGCCGGCACCGTCGCAGCACTTCGCCGACGTCGAGGTCGACCGCCGGCCCGTCGTGCAATCCGCACCGACGTCGGCCGCATCGATGGGTAACCATCGCGCCATCGACGCGCTCTCCCACGTCGGCGTCCGCTCCGCGGTCAAGATGCCCTCGCAGCGCGGCTGGCGGCACTGGATCTACCTGCTGACCAGGATCAACCTGGGGCTCTCGCCCGACGAGCTCTACGAGATGGATCTGCACAACCGCATCCGGCGCAACGCCCGCGACTCGTACCAGATCGGAATCTTCGGCCTCAAGGGCGGCGTCGGTAAGACCGCGGTCACGGTGGCGCTGGGTTCGGCCCTGAGCTCTATTCGAGGCGATCGCATCCTTGCGATCGACGCCGACCCCGACGGCGGGAACCTCGCCGACCGGGCCGGCCGCCAGTCCGCGGCAACGATCTCGGACCTGTTGAGCGACAAGGAACTTCACCGCTACAATGACATCCGCGCCTACACGAGCATGAACGGCGCGAACCTCGAGGTGTTGTCGTCGGAGGAGTACAGCGCCGCGCGCCGCGAGTTCAACGACGAGGATTGGCGCTCCGCGACCGAGATCGTGTCGCGCTACTACAACCTGGTCCTGGCCGATTGCGGCGCGGGTCTGTTCCAGCCGGGAGCCCGCGGGGTGCTCTCGACGGTCTCCGGGCTGGTGATCGTGGCCAGCGCGTCGATCGACGGCGCACGCCAGGCGGCGATCACGATGGACTGGTTGCGGCAGAACGGCTATCAGGATCTGCTCGGGCGCTCGTGCGTGGTGATCAACCATGTCGTGCCGGGCAAGCCGAACATCGATGTCGACGATCTGGTGCAGCAGTTCGAGCGCCACGTGTCTCCGGGCCGGGTCATCGTGCTGCCGTGGGACAAGCACATCGCTGCCGGCACCGAGATCCAGCTCGACCTGTTGGGCAAGGACTTCCGGCGCCGCATGGTCGAACTGGCCGCAGCGCTGTCCGATGACTTCGACAGGCTCGAGCGGCGTTGACCGCGACCGCCGCACCCCCGTCGTCGTCGAGCGTCACTCCGGGGCGCCCGGCGACGACGCGCGTCACGATCCTGACGGGTCGCCGCATGACCGATCTGGTGCTGCCGTCGGCGGCGCCGATCGAGACCTACGTCGACGAGACGGTGAACGTGCTCGCCGACATCCTGGAGGACACCCCACCAGAACTGTTGGAGGGCTTCGACTTCAAGGCCCAGGGCGTGTGGTCGTTCGCGCGTCCCGGTGCCCCGCCGATCAAGCTGACGGAGTCGCTCGACGATGCGGGAGTGGTCGACGGCTCACTGTTGACGGTGGTGTCGGTCAGTCGCACGGAGCGCTACCGGCCGCTCGTCGAGGACGTCATCGACGCGATCGCGGTGCTCGACGAGACCCCGGAGTTCAACCGGACCGCGCTGTACCGCTTCGTCGGGCTGATGCTGCCGCTCGTCGCGCTGATGATCACCGCAGTCGCGATCCTGTCGTGGACGTCGACGGGTCATGACTGGTGGTGGCCCGTCTCGCTGGGCGTGCTCGGCGTGGCGCTGATGGGCGGCAGCTGGTTTGCCCAAACCCGTTACGGCAGTCTCGATATGGCGGAAAGCCTGCTGGTGTCGTCGCTGCTGACCCTCGGCGGCGGGGTCGCGCTGGCCGTTCCGCTACCGCGCGGCGTGGAGTCGTTGGGTTCACCGCAGATCGCGGGCGCCGGCGCTCTGGTCTTGCTGATGGTGCTGGCCACCCGCGGCGGACCGCGACGACGGGCGGAGATCGCTGCCTTCCTCGCGGTGGTCGCCACGGCCGTGACATTCGCCGCCGTCGCGTTCGGCTACGGCTGGCAGGACTGGGTGCCTGCCGGCGCGATCGCGTTCGGTCTGATCGTCGTCACGAACGCCGCCAAACTGACTGTAGCCGTGGCACGTATCGCCCTGCCGCCGATCCCGGCGCCGGGCGAGACGGTGGCCAACGACGAACTGCTGGACCCGGTGACAACGGATGACACGTCGGAGGAATCGGAGACCTGGCAGGCCATCATCGCGTCGGTGCCCGACTCCGCGGCGCGGCTCACCGAGCGCAGCCGGCTGGCCAAACGGCTGCTGATCGGATTTCTGACCGCCGGCGCTCTGATCCTCGCGGTCGGCGCGATCGCCGTTGTCGTGCAGGGGCACTTCTTCCTGCACAGCCTCATCGTGGCCGCGTTGGTGACGGTGCTGTGCGGCTTCCGGTCTCGGCTGTACGCCGAGCGGTGGTGTGCCTGGGCGTTGATGGCGGCGGCGGTGATCATCCCGACGGGTGTGACCGTGCGCCTGTGCCTCTGGTACCCCGAGCAGGCCTGGCTGGTGCTCGCGATCTACACCGCGGTGGCTGTCGTCGCGGTGATCACGATCGGCGCGACGGACGGCGTGCGGCGCGTGTCACCGGTGACCAAGCGCATCCTCGAGCTCGTCGACGGGGCGACGATCGCGGCGGTCATCCCGATGCTGCTGTGGATCGCCGGCGTGTACGACCTGTTGCGAAATCTGCGGTTCTAGGAGGTTCTGGTGACCAATCCCGCTCCGCTGACAGTCGATCCGGAGGCACTGGCAGCTGCAGGTGGCGCATTGTCGGCAGCGGCCGCCGACTTGCCGGCGGCGCCTGAACCCTTCATGCCGGTGGGGACGGATCCGCTGTCGACCACGATCATCGGGCAGATCCCGGCTGTCGAAGGGCCCATCTACGAGCAGCTCCCCGTGGTGAAGACCCAGGCGACGCAAACCGCGAGCAACGTCACGAACGCGGCCAATGCCTACACGGCGACCGATCAGCGACTCGGCGGTGCGATCAGTGCCGAAATGCAGAACGCGGCCGGGGTCGGTGGCGGCTTGTCGGGTGCAGCCGGTGGCGCTGCAGGTGCGGGGGCTGGCGCCGCGGGATCAGCTGGCGGCGGCATGAGCCAGATGATGAGCATGCCGATGCAGATGGCCTCGCAGATGACGCAGATGCCGATGCAGATGATGGGTGCCGTGCAGCAGGTACCGCAGGGCATCATGCAGGGTGCGCAGCAGGTGGGGCAGCAGGTGCAGCAGATGGTCGGCCAGTTCGGCGGCGCTGGTGGCGCGGGGGGTGCCGGTAGTGGCGGAAGTGAGTCGGGGTCGGGCATCGACATACCCGAGGCCGAGAAAGCTGAGAGCGCGAACGACGGCGCTACGGGCGGCGATCCGGGCGCGGAGCGAGCCCCGGAGGCAGAGCAGAAGGACAAGGCCGACGAAGAGACGCCGGGTCGGCATCGGGCCGCAGATGATCGGATCAATCTGTGACGGGCTCACTGCAGGTCAATCCGGGTGAATTGCGTTCTGCCGGAACGTCTTTCACGGGTGTCGCGGACAAGCTCGTGTCTTTGGACCCGGGAACGCCGCTGGCCGATGCGGCGGCGGCCGTGCCGGGTCTGAAGACGGCGGGGGCGTGCCTGACGGCCAAAGAGTCAGTGGCGCAGCAGATGATCGCGATTACCAGCGCGGCGCGCACTTTCGGCGGGAATCTCACGTCGGCTGCCGACAAATACGAGAGCACCGATCAGGCGTCGGGCGGCAACATCGCCGGTGTTCCGATGCCGGCACCCGGCGGCTGATCAGACGGTCGCGGTGGCGTTGACTGCGTCGCCGATCATCACCGCGAGGTGCTGCCAGTACACCCAATCCGCAATAGCCTGCCGCTGAGTCGCAGCGTCTGTTGCGGTGTGGGCGCGGTGGAGTGCGTGAACCTGCGCGTGCTCGGCGTAGGTGACGAAGGCCTGCAGATGGGCGGTGCCGCGTTGCGGGCTGGTGCTCATCAAGGGTTTGGCGACCTCGAACCAGAGTTTGGCGGTGTCGTCGGCGGGTGGTTCTTGGTCGGCTGGTGCCGGGGGGAGGAGTTCGGTGAGTCCGGTGTCGCTGGCGGCGTTGAGTTGCTGAGCGGCTGCGGGTGCGATGACGTCTAACCGGCTGCGGCCCTGCATCTTTCCGCTCTCGGGCATGTCGTCGGCGGTGAGGATGACTTTCGCGACGCCGGGGTCGAAGGTGGCGAACTGCTCTTCGGTCGCGACGACGGCGCGCAGTTTCTTGTCGTGGTGTTGAGCCCACCGCTGGATGGCGAGGATGGGGTAGGTGGCCCAGGTGGCGCGTTCGGAGAGGGGAATGGCTTCGTCGGCGGAGGCCATTTTGACGGTGTCGGGGAGGTGGACGCCGTCGGGGATGTAGCCCAGGCCGTAGCTGTTGGCGACGACGATGGTGCCGTCCATGGTCACGCCGGTGACCCAGAAGAAGCCGAAGTCCATGACACCGACGTTGAGGGCGGCGGCGATGTGGCGGGCACGCTGGAGCGGATCGTTACCAGTTGCATTGCGGCGCAACGCTCCTGCGGTGGTGGCGGCGGCAATTGCGTCGCGTTCGGCGCGGCTCGCTGACACTGGAACAGGTGCAGGCGCAGCCGCGGCGTTGGCGGCGCTGGCAGCCGACATCGGAGCGACGCCTGGACCGGTGGCGGCGGGTGCGGTACCCGGCGCGGGAGGTGCCGGAGGTGCCGGAGGTGCCGGAGGTGCTGGCGTGGTGGGAGGTCCGAGTGGCACCGGCGGGGGCGATGCGGGTGCCCCGGTCGGGGCAGAAGCCACCGGTGCGGCGCCGGCCGACCCGCCACCCATGGCGCCACCAGAAGCACCGCCTGCAGAGCCACCTGCGGGAGGTGCAGCAGCTGCGGCCTGGTTGACCGGAGCTTGCGCGGGGGCGGGAGCACTCGCTGGTGCGGGGGAGGACAACGGCGCGGGCGGTTGGCTCGCTATCGGCTGCATGGTCGTGGGTTTGGCGGAACCGGCGGAGGAGTTCGCTGACTGGGTCGTATTCGGATTGCCGGTCCCAGAAGCGCTTGGGTTCGGGGCGCCCGCGCCGCCAGCCGCGCTCGAAGGAGTGCCCGATGCAGGAGCGGCATTACTGGACGACGCGCTGGCCGAAGTTGTCGACGCCGAGCTAGCGCCACCCCCAGGAGTAGACCCGGAGCCAGTCGTTACAGGCGAGCCGCTTCCACCTGTACTGCTCGGAATAGCGGCGGATGGTGGTTGTGAACCCAGTGCGGGCGCGTTGGCTGTGGTCGCCTGAGGCGTTGTCGGCGAACTTATTTCGCCCTGTTCTATTTTCGGATTAGTCGATCCGCCTTGTTGCCCTGCTAAAGCTATGGGGGTAGGTGTCGAATTCTTCACAGGAGAGATGACGTGCTGAGTACTACCTGACTGAGAATTCAAGGTCGTCGGTGGGGGCTGGGGGGCGCCGGGTTGAGTCGGGCTCGGCGGCGAGAATTCTGGGATCGAATCAATAGGCGGATTCCAGAGATCGAAAACCGGTATCTTCGAGGCGGCTCCGGCGACAAGTCCCGAGTTTAGTCCGTTCTGAGCTCCGAGATATGCGCTCAGCTCGAACTCGCGGAGTTCCGGATTTGTTGGGCGATTTCGAATTTCCTCAATCTTCGCCTGCGCGCTCAGGAGGTTCTTGTTCACAGCAAGCTTCGCCTCCGCAACGCTGCTCGCAGCTAAGTTGTAGAAGGCATACGCCTTTGCCAGGTGCATCTCAAGCTGTTGGAGATCCACGATACGTTTCTGGAGAGCAGATCGACCTGCGTCAGCGGCATCGCCGCTCCAGGTGCCGGTGTCGAATATCTCCGTCTTTCGGTCCTGCCATTGGGTGCAGACTGCATGGACCTTGTTGCGGAGATTTAGGTACTGTGTGGCCTGCTTGCGAAGCGCGTCCTCATCGATTTCGGGCCAACCGAGGGGCTCGGTCATCTCTTCGATGTATTCGCCCGATGTTTTGCCGACCCCCATTCAATTCTCCGCCGCTAAGCAAGCCTGATTATTGACTGCCACGAGTTGAGCCGAGGCATTTGCAAGATACGCGTCGGCCGGCACGTAGGTTGCGAAGGACTGCACGTATGCCCGGCTGTAAAGCGCTGCGAGGTCAGCGAAATCTGCAAACACTGCACTTTGGCTGCGAATGCCCATCTCTTGGAGTTGGTCCGCGTTGGCCGACATCGGCGCCGCGACCGCGGCATAGATCGCCTGCTGTTCAGGAGACCACTGACTAACGGGGATATTCGGATTCGAGGCAAGCCAATCCGAGCTCACTGCGTCAAATTCTGACGCTGTCTGTTTCCAATCAGGGCACACAGGAGAAGCCTTGGTCATGAATCGCGACGGCTGGATCGGGTCACCTATCGGGGCAACTTCTACCGGTGCACTCGTGGCAGGGACGAGCTGCGATCTTGACGCAGCAGAACCAGTAGAGATCGCCGAGCAAATCCAAACCAACGCGTTGGAGCTTGCCGTCGATACGTTGGCCAGATGATCGTCCGACGGCACGTAGTTCGGTGTAGCGGCTGCGTAGGCGCGTAGATAGGCGATTGTCTGGGCGTAAAGCTCGCGCATCACCCGGTGTGGCGTCTTTGACACCAAAGGGACGGTTTGGTCAGCAGCGCTTCCCATGGCTTTAGCAGCTTGCTGATACTGCTCCTTCTGCTGTTGTGTCCAAGACGCCGATGGCACGGACGGGTCGCGGTTAGACCAGCCCTTCGCGAGTTGTTCTGTCAGCGTGTCGTTAATGGGGCCCCAGGCGGCGCAAGTCGGGTCCTCGGTAACGATGCTGACGGGTCCCCGATCGTCCGCGCTGGCAACGTCGGCTGCCGTAGGAGGAGTAGTCGACTCCGGAGGGCCTGACGGCCGTGCCGACCCGTGACTGCTGTTGCGTGTAAGCATCAACGTGGCCACCACCGTGACCACTACAACGATAAGGACGCCGAGTCCGCCAAGTACCCACTTCGTCTTTCCACCACCTTTTGGCGGCGGGAGTGGCGGGCCCCAGTACTGCGGTGGACCTTGCGGTGGCGGCGGCCATTGGCCGGACGGCGGCATCGTCATGCAGACCGCTCCGGTTTTTGCCGCAACATCCCAACCTCCCAGTCAGCGCATTTCAGCGACGGCTATCGCCAACGTTTGACCAATCCAGCTTACGAGACGCTGCAGGCGCCTTAGGGCACCGATTTCTCTGGCGCCACGCCTAATCTCAATCCCCGTTAGAGAACTCTGCGTTCTTCAACGCACCCCAAATCCGGTCGAGATGGGTGCCATTGCACGAGGCGCGAGTCCAGGCGGGTTGGGTTTGAAACCGTCATGCCTCGGTGTGAAAGGCGACATAGCAGTGCCAGCCACAGCAGCAAAATGCGCCCGCCCGCACTGCGACGCCCGCTGAGCCGGGGTCGCCCGGTGACAAACCGACGACGAAGCGCCCGTCCTGGCATCGTCAACGGGGACAGCTGCGTAGTTTCCCGCAACAATACAGCCATATCGTAATGGTATCGTCAGCGGGAAAGAGCCATAGGTTGACGCAGTTCAAGCAAAGCGGAGATGTTGCTAGCAACAGGTGGTTGCAAAACCCGCGGCACGACGGAAGGACCTACACCGTGATGCCGATTTCGTCGCTAGCCATGGCACCTGCGGCCTCCTCGCGGCTCAATGGTTAAGCCACGCCCGGACAGCGCCGACTATGTCAACTGCGCCTTCGTGATCACCTTGGTCGATCGACAACGCCTCACCTACGGTGCCGGTTCCGACCTCCGCATCGATCATGGTGAACTGACCGCCTCAGATGCCGTCGGTAACGAACGCCGCATCGCGGTGCAGGACTGGCAGGACGTCATCATCAACGCTTCCGAGGTCCTCTCCAACCGGTGGCGTCGGACGCGTCCGCCCACCACGCAGACCTCAGCGCCGCCAGAGCCGCCCGCCGACATCGACCCCGAACAACCCAGCTGACGTCACGTCCCACCACGCAGACCTCAGCGCCGCCAGAGCCGCCCGCCGACGACGACCCCGAACAACAACCCAGCTGACGTCACGTCCCACCGCGCAACAGTCCGGTCCGTCACTTCATCTGTCCTTGCCGGATCAACCGGGTGACCGCAGCGTCCCACCTGGCCGTCTGTTCGGGGTCATACAGTGAGCCGTCCACGTGTCGCTCGATGTACGGCCGCAACATGATGGTTCCGACACGCAGGATCAGCGGCAACATGTTGGCCCACAACGGATCCAAGTCGTCAGGAGTGAGGCCTTGAGCGGCGAACTCAGCACCCTGCTGAGCACTGATGGCGTAGAAGCCGTCGAAGATGGTGTTGCCGACCTCGCCGCGTTCAGCCAGTGCCCTGCCGACGTAGTCCATCACCGTGGGATTCTCGGACATCAGCTGAGCCAGTCGGCTGCCCGCATCGCCGACGCGATCCTCAGCGTCTGACCCAGAGGACGGCTCGGCCTGGACCTGCCCGAAGATCGAGAGCACATGCTGATCGATGACGTCGATCAGTTGGCTCTTGGTGACGAAATAGTGCTGCACCAAACCCAGGCTCACGCCCGCGGCCTCGGCGATCGCGCGCAGCGAAGTGTTGGCAATGCCGTCCTCAGCGAAACACTTCATCGCCGCATCGCGGATCTGGTCAGGTCTGCTCACGTGGAGGCAAGCCTCAGCGCGGGTTGGTAAGCCGTCATCACCGTGGATCTTTGCAGACAAATCGTCAGATCTGTCTAAGTCGGCTGCCCTACGTCGCCCTTCTACGCGGACGGACTACTCCTGCGTCATCTCCGCAGTGATCTCCGCGACCACCGCGTCGATGCGTTCCCGGTCCGCGTCGATCGACGCCGCCGCATCCGCCGATGCCTTCTGTAGCGCCTCGTTGACCCGGCCCTCGACCGTCTCTGCACCCAGCCGCAGCAGACCGTCCTGGATGTAGACGTCCTGCAACCAGTGATGCCCGTTCAGTGTCACCTCGACGGTCTCGGTTTCGTCGGCCGCGGTGAACGATTCGCTGGCCATCTTGTCGAGCTGCTCGTCCATCAGTGACTGCAGCCGACGCGCCTGTCGCAGAACCGCTTCCACCTCGGGGTGCATGTCCTCGCTCACTACGACTCCTTCCTCGTGCCCTCGGAGCCGGGGCGCCGACGCGCCTGCAGCCCGATCACCGGCTCGGTGTGCGGGCGCTCCTCGACGTAGATCTCCTCGTCCTGCGACAGCTGCGGGTTCCGCTTCTTCTCACCGCTGCCGCCGGCGCCGTGTGCGCCGTGCATCGGCGCCATGCCGCCCATCCCACCGCCGCCGGCCATGGCTCCGCCAGCTGCACCGGCTGCTCCGGCCGCCGCCGGACCGGCCGATGCCGCATACGGCGTGGGCGCCACTGTCTCGGCGCTGACCGCGGGCTGCAACGGAACACCGCCGAGCCCACCGCCGCCGCTACCACCGCCGGCCCCTGCCCCGCCGCCGCCCTTGGCCGCTGCCGGGCGCAACCGTGGGTCACTGGGCGACTTCGGATCACCCTTGCCGAGACCCGGCATCCCGCCACCAGGAGCGCCGCCGCCGGGCTGACCGCCGCCCGGTTGTCCGCCAGGAGAGCCGCCGCTCGGCGATCCGCCGCCCTGTTGACCGGCTTGCTGCCCCGCCTGCTGGGCGGCCTGCGCTGCCTGAGCCGCCGGATCGCCAGCCGACATCGGGGACGTCGGCGACTCCTGGGGGGCACCACCGCCCGAGCCGCCGGGCGCCTGCTGCCCGCCACCTCCGCCGCCCTGCTGCTCGCCCTCCCGATACGGCTTCGCCCGTCGGTGGTCCTCGGGAGTGACCGGGATGCCCGACATCACCGGTGCCGGCGGTTCTTCCGCGTCGATCTGATTGACCACGGCTTCCCGCGCGTAGGTGTTGCGCAGCTCCTCGGACTTCTTCTGCTCGTCGGCGATCTTGTTCATCGCGTCGACCCAGGCCGGGCTGTAGGGCGGGTTGTCCACCACCTGCTGCGACAACTCGCGGTAGCGCTGCGCGATCGGTTCATGATCGCTCTTCGCCTTGCTGTGCGCATTCGCCGCGACATCGGCCTCGTCCGCCAACCGTTTCCACGCTCCCGACAGGGAGATCAGCCAGTCGCGGTAGGCATTGAACTTCGCGTACGCCGCGTCGGCCGCCTGGCCCTCCCAATCCGTGGAATTGACCTCGAACTCCTCGGCCGATGCGGCCAGCGAGTCGGCGTTGGCCCGCCACATCGTGGCGGCAGCCCGCAGCGAGGTTGCGTCGTCACCGGAATCCAGGGCTGTCTGCGTCGACTCGGGATCCATGAAGCCCTGTTCGGACGCCAACTGCCCTTTCGGGATCGGCATCTTCGGTGGGCGTGGAGGTGCCGGGATGTCCACCGCCTTCGGCATCACCGGACCGCCGCCCGGTGCACCACCCGGCACGTCGAACGTCGAGCCGATGCCCTCACCGGATTGCTGGTCGATCTGCGTATAGGCGGCCGCCACGTTGTCCAGCGTCTGCGCGAGGCGCTGCCCCTCGAGACGGCCGTATTCCTGGTAGGCCCAGAGGTTTTCGGCGTTCTGTGAGATGTTGGTCACCGCGACGCTGGCGATGATCAGCGCATCGGCGGAGATCAACGGCGGTTGCGCCTGCGCCGAAGCGAACGTCAGTCCTCGGATCTGGTTCGCCTTGGCCCTCAGGTCCGACGGTTGGACCCGCACCTCATCGCTCATGCGCGTTCTCCTTCCAGCACCGTCTGGTACCGGCTCTCTTCCCGCGGGTTGATCAACCGAATCGGCAGCTGCTTGTGCCGCGGCGTGGCGATGTAGGTGCTGCGCAACATGACTCGGCCCACCCCCGGATGCGGCCCCAGATACGTCGTCGCTGTCGGCCACGCCACCTTGGCGACCTGCCCGATGCGCGCGTTGACGTAACCTGCGAACTCCTCGAACTGCGGGCTGAGCGTGACGACGGCGCCTGCCGCGGCCGAGCGGACGACGAACTGTGTGAACAGTCGCGCGTCGCCCAGGTTGATGCTGACGTCGACGTCGTCGAACGGCATGTAGACCGGGTAGCGGTCCGCGGTCTCGCCGACGAGGATGCCGGCCGATCCGATCGGCACCTCGTAGTGCCGGTCGGTGACGGGGCTCTCGCCCAACAATGCTGCGCGCTGGCCGCCGAACAGACACGAAAAACCGCGCGGTGTCGAGGGATTCGCGAGGGTGGTCAGCAGAACCGTCGTCGTCGGCGCGACGCCGGGCGCGATGCGGACGCGCGTCAGCGTGTGGTCGGCACGGGCCGACCACCACACGTCGGGACCGCCGGGCGCACTGTAGGCGGCCGTGAACGTGCTGCGCCCCTTGATCATCGACCATGTTTCGCGCTCGAAGCTGATCTCGGTCGCACGGTCGAAATCGTCGAAGCTGCGGGCGGGGCGGGCGTCGATACCCTTGCTCGCCAGATGATCGGCGATCCGCGTGGTGGACGCCATCAGGTACTGGGCGAGCCCGGCCACCCCGGTGTTGCGGCGCAGCGCCGCCTTTCGGGTTTTCTCCGGATCGGCTCGCAGCACTATCCAGGTCCGACGGTTCGCCGGCGCCGGGTAGGGCCCGACCACCTGGTCGTACAGGGCCACCAGTGCGGACGGCGCGGTCCTGCCGACCCGGTACCCGGCTGACACCACGTCGGCCTCGAGATCGGGGCAGTAGGCGGCCAGCAGCTCGTCGATGGTGCGCGTGTCGACGACGTCGTCGGTGAATGCGGCACCGTTGACGATCACCGTCGGCGTGAAGGGACGGGGTACCAGCTCGATCGCCGCGACGACGTAGTCGCCCTGCCAGCGCAGCGCCACATGGTCACCGGGGATCACGGTCGCCCCGACCGCTGGTTCCGACGGCGCCGGGGGCGGCTGGCGGTGCCGCCGCCGCCACGCGAAAAGCGCTGCGATCCAACCGGTCACGCGACGGCCGCGCAGCGTGAACACCGCGCCGATGCCGATCAGCACTGCCAAAGTGATGCCCAGCCACATCAGATGCATCTGGGAGAACAGCAACAGGCAGGCGGGGATCAGCACCGCCGCCCACAGCGCGTGCCCGGTGGTGAATCGCACCCCGAACAGCGACAGCACCCTGCTCATCGGCGCCTCAACGCTCGCCGCGCCATCGCACCGATCCCCAGAGCCGCGGCCACGCTCGCGCCGACGATCACGACCCATGTGATAGGGCTGCGGTCCGGTGGCGGCACGTACACCGGCGGGGGAATCGCCTTGATCTGATACGGGATAGTGGCCGGGCCGGGCGGCACATCCCAGGTCAGTGCCGCGACCGGGTCGACGACGCCGGCGCCGACGACGTTGTCCGCACCACCGCCGGGATGACGTGCCGTGGCGGTGATGCGGTTCATCACCTGCGCCGCGGTCAGCTCCGGGAAGCGTTGCCGGACAAGCGCTGCGAGCCCCGACACGTAGGCCGCGGAGAACGACGTACCGCTGATCGGGATCGGGCCGTCCTCACCCTGGAGTGCATTGACCGGGTTGCCGTCGTAGCCGAGTGCCACCAGGTTCTCGCCCGGTGCGGCGGCCCCGACCCATGGCCCCTGCATCGAGAAGGCGCTCGGCTGACCGTTGGGGGCGATGCTGCCGACGGAGAGGACCAGCGGCGAATACCAGGCCGGCGACACGATGGTCTGCACGTTGCGCCAGCCCCGAGGATCGGCGGGCACCGCGGCGTCCGGCGGCGGATTCTGCGTGCACTCGGCGCCCGTGTTCCCGGCCGCCACGACGATCACCGCGTTCTTGACGTTGACGGCGTAATTCACGGCTGCGCCGACGACGCTCTCGTTGATGGGGCGGGTCACCTTGTAGCAGGCGGCCTCGCTGATGTTGATCACCTGCGCGCCGAGGTTGGCCGCATGCACGATCGCGCGGGCAAGACTGCGCAGCGACCCCGCCGTCTGTGTCGCGTTGGGATCGTTGGGGTCGGTCCGCGTGCCGACCGGCTGGAAGCTGTCGGAGGTCTGCCGCAGAGACAGGATGCGGGCGTCGGGAGCGACGCCGACGAAGGCGTCGGTGGGGGCGGGCCGACCGGCGATCACTGCGGCGGTCAAAGTGCCGTGTGCGTCACAGTCGGACATGCCGTTACCGGCCTGATCGACGAAATCGCCGCCTGGCTCGGCGGGGACTCGCGGCGACCCGTTGACGCCGGTGTCGATCACAGCAACAGTTATCCCGGCTCCCGTTGCGAACCGCTGCGCGTCGGCCAGTCGCAGGTAGTCGCTCGCCCATGGCCGGTCAGCGAAGTTCGAATTGGGAAAGACTGTGGGCGCAGCGCACACCCGGCGCTGCTCCATCGGCTGATCAGGACCAGTCTCATCAGGCGGGATCGCGGCTGGATCGATGATCGGCGGTTCGATGGCCTGCGCGCTGGGCGGTGCCAGCAGAACGACCAGCAGTAGTGCAGCAAACAGAGAAGACAGTCGCCGCACTACTGGTCACCCCCCGCTCCCTGTTTCCTGACCGGCACTGCCCGTACCGATGTCAGCAAACATAGCGCCGCCTCGATCGCGGCGCAAAAGGTCACGTCAGAGGTCTGCGGTGCGGGCACATGGGAAAGCCTAAGGTCCCGCGGAGGGAGGTCGTTCCGCTTTCTTTCGGGGCGCGGCGCCCCTTACGCGTCGAGGTCCTTCTGCACCAGTTCGGCGATCGTGTTCACCGCGGCCTCGTCGTCGGAGGCGACGGTGACCTGCGCGCCGTTGCCCGCGCCGAGGGTCATGATCATCAGCGCCGAGCCGGCGTCCACCGGCTCACCGCCGTCGACCGAGAGCGTGACGGGTACACCGGCGTTGACCACGGCCTCGGCGATGATCGCCGCGGGCCGGGCGTGCAGTCCGATGGACGAGCCGACGATGACGGTCTTGGTGGGCATGAACTCTCCTCTTTCAGTGGGTGGTGAGTGGAAGGTAGTGGTCAGGCGGCGACGAGCTCGCGCTCGGCTTTCGCCGCACTGGGCTTGAGGAACTGCTTCGCCGCGATGACGGCGATAGCGGCCGCGACCGTGCCGGCCAGCAGAGCGATGACGAAGCCCAGCTTGTTGTCGATCGCGAACAGCACGAAGATGCCGCCGTGGGGCGCCCGCGACGTCGCACCGAACGCCATGGACAGCGCGCCGGTGATCGCGCCGCCGAACATCATCGACGGGATGACACGCAGCGGGTCGGCCGCGGCGAACGGGATGGCGCCCTCGGAGATGAACGATGCACCGAGAAGCCATGCGGCGCGCCCGTTCTCGCGCTCGGGCTCACTGAACAGTCCGGGCCGGACCGTGGTGGCCAGCGCCATGGCGAGCGGCGGCACCATGCCGGCGGCCATCACGGCGGCCATGATCTGGATCGACGCGGTGGTCGAGGCGGCGAGTCCGGCGGTGGCGAACGCGTAGGCCGCCTTGTTCACCGGGCCGCCGAGGTCGAAGCACATCATCAGGCCGAGGATCACGCCGAGCAGGATCGCCGAGGTGCCGGACATGCTGCTCAGCCAGTTGGTCAGGCCGGTGTTGATCAGGGCCAGCGGGCGGCCGACGAGGAAGAACATGATGAGACCGACCACCAGGGACGCGCCGAGTGGCGTGATGACGACCGGCATCAACCCGCGGAACCATTGCGGCACCTTGATATTGCTGATCCACAGCGCGGCGAAGCCGGCGATGACGCCGCCGACGATGCCGCCGATGAAACCGCCGCCGACGAATCCGGCGAGAGCACCCGCGGTGAAGCCGGGCGCGAGCCCGGGCCGGTCGGCGATGGCGAAGGCGATGTAGCCGGCCAAGGCGGGAATCAGGAAGCTGAACGCCAGACCGCCGAGGCTGAACAGAATCGCGCCGAGATACTGGGCGAAGCCACCGCTGGGCAGGTTGGTCAGCGAGTTGTTGAGCGCGATGATGTTGCCCAGCGACTGCGTCTCACCCTCGGGCTTGTTCGCGATCTCGTACCCGGCGAACAGGAAGCCGAGCGCGATCAGCAGACCGCCCGCGGCGACGAACGGAATCATGTAGCTCACACCGGTCAGCAGGATCTGCCGAGTACGGGTGCCCCACCCGACGTTGCCGCCGGGTGCGGACCCTGCCGATGCCGTCGCCGCGGACCCCTCAACCCGCGGCGCGTTCGGATCGTCTGCTGCGGCAACGGCTTCGGCGACCATCTTGGCCGGCTCGTTGATCGCACGCTTGACCCCGGAAGCGATCACCGGCTTGCCGGCGAAGCGACCGCGATCCTTGACGCCCACGTCGGTGGCGAAGATGACGGCGTCGGCCTTGGCGATCGTCTCCGCGGGCACCGGGGTACTGCCGGACGAGCCCTGCGTCTCGACGACCATCGTGACGCCGGCCTCTTTGGCCGCCGCGGCCAGCGCATCGGCGGCCATGTAGGTGTGGGCGATGCCCGTCGGGCAGGCGGTGATCGCGATCAGCGTCTTGGTGGCCGGCTTCTCGGCAGGAGCGGCAGGAGCGGCGGCGGCCGCCGCGGGAGCAGTAGCCGGAGCGGCCGGTGCCGGGTTCACCACCGCGTCGACCAAGCTCACGACCTCATCGGCCGACGACGCGTTGCGCAGCGATTCGACGAAGTCCTTGCGCACCAGCGCACGCGCCAGGCTGGACAGCAGCTTCATGTGCTCCTGGCCGCCGGAATCCGGCGCGGCGATGAGGAACGCCAGATCGGCCGGGCCGTCGGGGGCGCCGAAATCCACTGCGGGACTGAGCCGGGCGAACCCGATGGTCGGGGTGTCGACGTAGGGCGAGCGGCAGTGCGGGATCGCGATGCCGCCCGGCAGGCCGGTGGCCGACTGCTGCTCGCGGGCCATCGCGGCACCGACGAGCCCGTCGGTGTCGTTTGCGCGACCGGCCGCGCCGAGGGCGCCGGCCATCCGCTCGATGACGGCTTGCTTGTCACCGTCGACGGCGACGTCGAGGAGAACCAGATCGGAGGTGATGATCGGCGGTGCAGTGGTGGAGCTGGACATGATCACTACTTTCGTCGTCGAGCGTTACTGGGTGGCGGGAATCGGAGAGATCGGCGCGACCTGGACGGCGGCCAGGTCGATCTCGGCGGGTGAGGGCAGGGTGGTTCCCGGTAGCGCCGCGGCGGCGCTGCCGTAGGCGACGGCCATCTGCAGCCGCTGCGGGGAGACGGCGCCACCGACTTCGGCGCGGATGTAGCCGGCCAGCGAGGAGTCGCCGGCGCCGACGGTGCTGCGCGGCACGATCGGCGGCGGGGTCGCCATCCAGGCGCCGTTCGCGTCGACCAGCACAGCGCCTTCGGCGCCCAGGGTGGCGAGCACTGCGCCCACTCCGCGGTCGACGAGCTGGCGCGCGGCGGCCACGACCGGCTCCGGATCACCCTGTGCGACGGCCTCTTCGAGAACCTCGGGGGAGAGGCCCAGCACGCCGGCGAGTTCCTCGGCGTTGGGCTTGATCAGGTCGGGGGCGCCGCGCTCGAGTGACGCGACGAGCGCGGCCAGCGGCGCGTCGGACGTGTCGACGGCGACTCGGCAGCGGTACGAGGCGAGCATCGCCACCACGTCGCCGTACCAGGACGTCGGCATCCCCGGCGGCAGCGAACCGGACATCACCACCCAGTCGGCGCCGTCGGCGGCGGCCAGCACCGCATCGGTCAGCGCCGCCACCGTCGCCGCGTCGAGCGTCGCGCCCGGTTCGTTGATCTTGGTGGTGGTGCCGTCGGGTTCGGTGATCGTCAGATTCGTCCGCGCGGGCTCGGCGGAGTTCACCACACGGAAGGACACCGCCGCGGTCTGCAGTGCGGTGATCAACGGGTCATTGGTGGCTGCGGGCAGGACGGCGAGGGCGTCGAGGCCTGCGAGCGTCAGCGCCCGGGCGACGTTGACGCCCTTGCCGCCGGCTTGATCGGTCACCGAGGTGACCCGGTGTACCGCACCGCGGGTCAGCGGCGACGGCAGCGACGCCGTGCGGTCGATGCTCGGATTCGGGGTGACGGTGACGATCACAGCTGGTCTCCTGCGCAGACGATTTCGATGCCCTGATCGGTCAGCGCGGACCGGTCGGTGGCGCTGATCTCCGGGTCCGTGATGAGGGTGTCGACACTGGTGATGGGCGCGAAGCTGACGAAGTCCTCCCGGCCCACCTTGGACGAATCCGCGGCGACGACAACGTAATTGGCTGCCCGCACCATGGCGCGCTTGACGGCGGCCTCGTCGCTGTCGGGAGTGGACAGCCCGTGCCGCACGCTGATGGCGTTGGTGCCGATGAACGCGATGTCCACCCGCAGGGTGTCGAGCACCCGCAGCGTCTGCTCGCCGACGGCGGCCTGGGTGACCCCGCGTACCCGTCCGCCCAGCAGCTGCAGCGACACCGTGGGCATGGTGGCCAGGCGCGCGGCGATCGGCACGGAGTTGGTGACGACGACGAGTTCGCGATCGGTGGGTAGGTGCGCGGCGATCCGCATGGTGGTGGTGCCCGCGTCGAGGAGCACGGTCGCGCCGCTGAGCGGGAAGAACTCGGCTGCCGCCGCGGCGATCGCATCCTTGTATTCGGAGCGGGTGACGTCGCGCTCGCCGACGCCGGGCTCGACGAGGTGCAGCGCCCGCACCGGCACGGCGCCGCCGTGCACCCGTCGCACGATGCCCGCCTTGTCCAGGACCGCGAGATCGCGACGCACCGTCTCGGTGGTGACGTCGTAGGCCGCGGCGAGCTCGGTCACCGAGGCGCGGCCTTTGGCCATCACCAGCGAGGCGATCGCCTGCTGACGCTCTTCGGGGTACATGGAGCTCCGTTTGTGTGGGGATATGTGCGATTGGTTGTTGATATGTTTGGTTTTACTCCTGAACGTGTTGACTTGTCAACGGTTTCTTGTAACCTGGTTCACATGACTGCGACGTCTCTGTCTAGCTCACAGGTCACCGACTCGGCCGCATCCGGCACTGTTCTGCACGGGGTCCCCGTCGTGACCGGGGTCGCCTACGCACCGGTGATCCGCCCGGGCACGCTGCCCAAGGTCGACGTCGGCGCCCTGCCCGACATCGCGGAGGCCGACCGGCCCGCCGAGAAGGAACGCTTCGGCGCGGCCGCCGCCACCGTGGCCACCCGACTGCGCGAGCGCGCCGCGCACGCGACCGGGGCGGCGTCAGAAGTCCTCGCCGCGACGGCCACCCTCGCGCAGGACCGCGGCTGGCTCGGCGCCGCCGAGAAACGCATCGCCGACGGCGCACCCGCTGTGCGCGCGGTGACCGGCGCGATCGACCAGTTCGTCGACATGTTCACCAAGCTGGGTGGCCTGATGGCCGAGCGGGTGACCGACCTGCGTGACATCCGCGACCGGGTGATCGCCGAGCTCAACGGACTGCCCGAACCCGGCGTGCCGCTGCCCGACGAGCCGTCGGTGCTGTGCGCCGAGGACCTCGCCCCCGCCGACACCGCCGGGCTCGATCCCTCACTGATCGTCGCGCTCGCCACCACGCTGGGCGGGCCCACCAGCCACACCGCGATCATCGCCCGGCAGTTGGGCATTCCCTGCGTCGTCGCGGTCGCCGGGCTGGACGACGTGCCCGTGGGCACGACAGTGCTGGTCGACGGCACCCGGGGCACCGTGACCGTGACCCCAGACGAGGCGGAGGCGCGAGCCGCCGTGGACGACGCCGCACGCGTGGCCGCCGCGGCCGCCGGGTGGACGGGACCGGGCGCGACGGCCGACGGCCATCAGGTCGCGGTGCTGGCCAACGTGCAGGACGGTGCTGCTGCCCGCGCCGCACGCGAGACCCCGGCCGAGGGCGTGGGGTTGTTCCGGACCGAACTGTGCTTCCTGAACACCGATGCCGAGCCCACCGTCGACGAGCAGGCGCAGATCTATGGCGAGGTGCTCGACGCGTTCGCCGGCCACAAGGTGGTGATCCGCACGCTCGACGCCGGCTCGGACAAGCCGCTGAAGTTCGCCGGCCACCCCGACGAGGCCAACCCGGCGCTCGGCGTGCGCGGCATCCGGATCGCCGAGAACAACCCCGGCCTGCTGGCCAACCAGCTCGACGCGATCGCCGCTGCTGCGGAGCGCACCGGCCAGCAGCCCTGGGTGATGGCGCCGATGATCGCGACCGCCTTGGAGGCGCAGAACTTCGCCGAGCAGGTGCGCAGCCGCGGCCTCACCCCCGGCGTCATGATCGAGGTGCCGGCCGCAGCATTGCTGGCCGACCGCATCCTCGAACACGTCGACTTCCTGTCGATCGGCACCAACGACCTCGCGCAGTACACGATGGCTGCCGACCGGATGTCCGCCGATCTGGCCACTCTCACCGACCCGTGGCAGCCCGCCGTCGTGGCCTTGGTGGCGATGGCCGTGCGCGCCGGAGCGACCGCGGGCAAGCCAGTCGGAGTGTGCGGCGAGGCCGCGGCCGACCCGCTACTCGCGTGTGTGCTCACCGGCCTGGGCGTGACGTCCCTGTCCGCAGCGGCCGCGGCAGTGCAGGGTGTGGGCGCGAAACTCGCACAGGTGACGCTCGAGCAGTGCCGTGACGCCGCCGACGCCGTGCTGGCCACCGCTAGTGCCGCCGAGGCGCGGGCCGCCGCGCTCGAGGTGCTGGGCTGACGCCTGGTGTGCGTCCAGAGCGCCGATCAGGCGGATTGCGCGACCTGAGTGCACACCAGAGGCGCCGACGCCAGGAATGAATCGGACTGCGGTCCGGTTGAGAAGGACATGCCCGCAATTACAGCCGACACCCTGACTCTGCCCCGGTTGTCCGGACCGACGCCCGCCGACACCGAACGTCCCGTGCGCTCGGTGACCACCGGCCCCGGCGGCTACGAGGGGGAGGGCTTTCCCGTCGTCCGAGCCTTCGCCGGCGTCAACGCCCGCGACCTCGACCCGTTCGTCCACATGGACCAGATGGGGGAGGTGGAGTACCAGCCCGGCGAGCCCCGCGGCACCGACTGGCACCCCCACCGCGGCTTCGAGACCGTCACCTACATGATCGACGGCCGCTTCGCCCACCAGGACTCGCACGGGGGCGGCGGCATGATCACCGACGGCGCCACCCAGTGGATGACCGCGGGCTCCGGCATCCTGCACATCGAGACCCCGCCGGCCGAACTGGTCGAGAGCGGCGGCCTCTTCCACGGCATCCAGCTGTGGGTGAACCTGCCCCGCAGCGACAAGTTCGCTGCCCCCAAGTACCAGTCCATCGAGGGCCCGCAGGTCGGTCTGGTCGCCTCCGAGGACGGCGGTGCGCTGGTCCGCGTGATCGCCGGCGACATCGGCGGGCACGCCGGCCCGGGAGCCACCCACACCCCGATCACGTTGGCGCACGCCACCGTTGCGCCCGGCGCCCAGCTCGACGTGCCGTGGAACCGCGACTTCAACGCGCTCGTCTACGTATTGTCGGGCCGCGGTTCAGTCGGCCCCGTCGGCCATCCGATCGAACAGGGGCAGCTCGCGGTCCTCGGCCCCGGCGACCGCATCACCGTCTCCGCTGCACCCACCCAGGACGCGCATCGTCCCGCGCTGGAGGTGCTGCTGCTCGGCGGCCGCCCGCTGCGGGAACCGGTGTTCCAGTACGGCCCCTTCGTGATGAATTCGAAGTCCGAGCTCATCGCGGCGGTCGAGGACTTCAACGCCGGCCGGTTCGGGACCATCCCGCCGGACGCGCTGACGCCGCATCGGTCAACCCGCTGACGCCGGGTAGATCAGCTCCAGTTCGCCCAGCAGGGCGGCGACGGTGAGCAACGGCAGCGCCGCCGAGATGCCGAGATCGTTGTCCGCGGCCTTCTCGCGCATCTCGCTCCTCAGCGCCCGCACGAAGTCGTCGCTGACCGGTGGCGGCGAACTGGCCGTGCCGCCGAGCACTCGATCGCGGATCGCCTCGGCGTGCGACTCCACGACCTCGCGCACCGCCGGGTACGCCGCGAGCGGCGGCGGCGTCGGAATGTCGGCGATCAGATCGGCCGCGGCGCGCAGCCGGATCGCCCGGTGGAACGACCGCACCACCGGAGCCCGGAAATCTGAGTCGCCACCGCCCTCCGAAAGATATTGCCGCACAGCATCATCGATGACACGGGAGGCTGCCAGCGCGCGATGGCTCAGCGTGGCCACCTCGTCGTTGCGTTCTTCGAACGCGCCGCGGGTGATGCGCAGCACGGCCGCCCACAGGTAGCCGGCGAAAACCGCCCGCGCCGAATCGATCGCCCGGGTCACCGACGCCGTCGCGCCCCGCGGCCACAGCAGCACCGACACGATTACTCCGACCAGCGCGCCGACGATCACGTCCTCGACCCGGATCAGCCCGACCTGCCACCCCGTGGGCACGATCAGGTTGAAGAAGATCAGCACCATCATCGTGAACGCGGCCTGCGCGGCGGTGAACGAGGCGATCTCGGGAACGTAGGCCGAGCCGAACACCGCGAGCGGCATCAGCACCCACAGCACGACTGGATCCACCCCGACCAGACCGATCAGCAGGGCGCCGAGCAGGAACCCGATCGCCGTCCCCGTCACCGCCCGCCAGACCCGTGTCCCGGTGGACAGAGCGCTGCTGCGCAACACCGACAGTGCCCCCAGCACCACCCAGAACCCGTGCTCGACGGGGAAGATGTGCGTGACAGCCACCGCGATGGCCAACCCGAGGCCGGTGCGGACGCTGTTGCGTACCGCCACCGCGCGATTGGCGAGGAAACCAGAGGTGATCTGCGCCGCCGCCGCGGCTTCCGGGAGCAGCCGGTCCGACGCACCGGTCGGCGGCAGGCGTAACCCGAGGGCGCGGGCCCACACGGGGCGCGCGTCTGCCGCCGCGGCGGCGGCGATGATGCGCCCCGTCGCGCCGATCGTGGCGGCGATGGTGCGCCGCCGCAACAACGCACGGCCCAACGCGACGGCGCAGTCGTCGTCGGGAGCGCTGAGGATCTCGTCGAGGTCTTCCCGCCAGCGACCCCGCGCGGTGGTGCGCAGCACCTCGAGCGCTGCGTCCAATTCCATGCGAGCCACGTCCCTGGCGGGCCGGCGCGAGATCCGCAGCACGGCCGCGGCGCACCGCAGCACATGCACCACCGCTTTCCGGTCGCGCAGCGTGACCCCGGGGTCCTGCCCCACCCGATCGGACACCCACTCGAGGTCGTCGACCACCCGGACCAACGCCCTGCTGCCTGCGGTCAATCCGACCGGCCGAAAATCGGCCCCCAGGAACGTCTCCCGCAGCCGGTCCATCGCGCGGCGCACATCGCCCGGGCTCGCCGTGCCCTCGATCCGGTCGGCCAGCGTGTGGCACGCCCGCGCGGCGCGCCTCCGCAACTGCCCGTGATGGCGCGGCGGCAGGACGAACAGAGCCGCGGGCACGCAGACGGCCAGGGCGATCGCCCAGCCCGCCAGTCGCTCACCGATCGGCCCGGGCGGCGTGCAGGCCGGCAACACGAACGTCAGCAGCGTGGCCCGCTGCCCGGCCGCGACCGTCTCGCTCAACACCCCCGAGAACGTCACCGCCACACCGAGGGCGAACATCAGTGCCACCGCAGGCCACGGATACGGCGCGATCAGCGTGCCCAGCGTGATCAGCACGAACCCGTTGAGGCCCAGGCCCGCATAGGCCACGGCACGGTTCTGCCGATTGCCCGGGAAATCGGAGAACACCAGCAGCGCGACAGAACCGAACAGCGTGAACAGCGCCGTCTGCGGGTTCCCGCCGCCGACCAGGAAGCTCGTACCCGCGGCGATCGGCACCACCGTCGCCGCCCGCACAGCCCGACGCAGCGCATCGTTGTCCGGATCGCGCTGATGCATCCGGCGAACGATGCGGGCGCGTACGTCGAGCGTCGGCGCAGTCGTCAATGCGCGAGCACCTTGACGGCGATGACGAGCAGGCCGACCGCGACCAGGGTGGCGACGGTGAGGATTTGCTGCCACCAGGGCAACCGGGTGCGGCGCACCGCCAGCAACGCGATCAACCCGAGCTCGCCGACGAGGATCCATTTCGCGACCCACATGGCGGTGTCGGTGTCGAGAAGCCCGAATCCGGCGGTCGCCAGCGCCGCCAGAGGCAGCGCCGCGGCCTGCAGGATCTGCCCCGACGCCTGCAGGATCCGCCAGCGCTCCATACCGTGCGGCGCCTGCTCGTGCACGGCCAGGTGAGCGACCCAGTCGGCCAACAGGCTGGCCGCCCACAACCCACCCATCGTCACCGCGACGTCGAGCATCCGGGCCCAGCCGCTGGTGTCGTCTTCGGTGTAGCGCGTCAGCACCACCAGCGTGGCGAGACACGAGATGGCCCCGTAGAGACGCTCCCGCAGCATCGCCACGACATGCTCGACGGGCGCCTCCTCGACCTCGCTGCCGGCCGTTTCAGTCACTGTCGGGCACCGACGCGAACCGCCCGGCATCCAAACTCTCGAGCAATTGGGTCACCAGCCACTCCAATCCCTCCGGGTCGCGCGGCAGAAGCGCCTGCTCGTACCCGACGAGCAGGTAGATCGACCACGATGCGAACAGCTCAGCCTGCCGTCTGTGCCCCAATACTTGCAAAGCCGACTCGAACACCGCGTCGAAACGGTGACGGTCCACCGCGGCCTGAGTGTCGCGCACGAGCGGATCGATCGACCCCCACACGCGGATCGCCGACTCTGCGCCGTGCGGCAAAGTCAACCCGCCCTCGATCAGCCGGTCCAGCCGGCGCCGCGGATCGGGATCGTCGCCCACCTCTTCGACGCGGACCGTCATCCTGTCCCGCCAGTCCGTGACGAGCTGACGCGTGTACTCCGACCAGCTGGCGAAGTGGTGGTAGAACGACCCGCTGGTGACGCCGAGCCGATTGCACACCGATGCCAGCTTCAGCCCGCCGTACCCGGATTCGGCCAGCACGTCGAACCCCGCCTGAAAAAACAATTCCCGTGACCCCGTTGCCCCCATGTTCAAACTCTAATTCGACTCGCGCGTACATGACCGCCGTGACCCGGAGAATGTGGTCCGTAGTTTGCTCGAATCGGCACTGCGGGGCTGAAAAAGACGGCGTGCCGGTACTGCCGGTGACGTGTGGCACAATTTCGGGGTGCCTTACACGGCGAGTAGAGGCCCAGGTCGTCCCCCCGCGGCGAAGGCCGCCGAGACGCGGGAGCGCATTCTGCTGGCCGCGCGCGAGGTGTTCAGCGAGCTCGGATACGACGCCGCGACGTTCCAGGCGATCGCCGTCCGGGCCGATCTGACCCGACCAGCCATCAATCACTACTTTGCCAGCAAGCGTGTGTTGTGGGGCGAAGTCGTCGAGCAGACCAACGCGACGATCATCAGCACCGGAGTCTCGCGCGCCCGCGAACGCACCGGCCTGGTCGACCGGCTGGCGGCCTTTCTCGCAGCCACCACGCAGGTCGACACCGAGGATCGCTCCGCGGCGGCGTTCCTGGTCACCTCGGTGTTGGAGACCCAGCGTCATCCCGAGCTGGTCAGCGATGACCACGATCCGCTGAAGAACTCGCGCTCCTTCGTTGCGTGGGCGGTCGGCGACGCGATCGCTCGGGGGGAGCTCAGCTCCGACACCGACGTCGACCACCTGGTCGAGATGCTGGTCGCGGTGCTGTGGGGCATGGGCTTCTACGCGGGATTCGTCGGGGACCGGGCGGCGCTCGGCGCCGTCGTCCACAAGCTCGAGCTCCTGCTCGCCAACAAGCTGTGGCATCTCGGTTCCTAGAACCGGCGTGCAGTCGATAGATAGACTGCCGAAGTATGAGCTCAGCGCGCACTGACGACGACACGTGGGACATCAGCACCAGCGTCGGCAGCACGGCCGTCATGGTCGCCGCCGCCCGGGCGGCGGAGAGCCGCCGCGACGACGCCCTCATCCGAGATCCCTACGCCAAGATCCTGATCGCCGACGCCGGGACCGGGGTGTGGGAGCTGATGCTCGACGACGGATTCCTCGACACGGTGGCCGCGTCCGACCCGGAGGTCGCGGCGATGTTCGAGAACATGAACAACTACCAGGCGGTGCGCACGCACTTCTTCGACGCCTTCTTCACCGAGGCCGTCGACGCCGGCATCCGGCAGGTGGTGATCCTGGCCTCCGGCCTCGACTCCCGCGCCTTCCGGCTGCCGTGGCCGAGCGGCACCACCGTCTACGAACTCGACCAGCCCAAAGTGCTCGACTACAAGGCGAAGACGTTGGCCGCGCATCAGGTCGAGCCGAGCGCTGACCGCCGTGCCGTGCCGATCGATCTGCGCCAGGATTGGCCCGCCGCATTGCGCAGCGCCGGCTTCGATCCCGCCCAGCCCACGGCGTGGCTGGCCGAGGGTCTCCTGATGTACCTGCCGTCCGATGCGCAGGATCTGCTGTTCGCCCGCATGACAGAGCTCAGCGCGCCTGGCAGCCGCGTCGCCGCGGAATCGATGGGCCTGCATGCGACCGACCGGCGTGAGCGGATGCGGGAACGGTTCTCCCGCATCGTCGCCCAGTTCGGCACGCAGCCGGCCGACATCACCGACCTCACCTACGAGGACCCGGACCGGGCCGAGGTCGCCGACTGGCTCGGCGCGCACGGCTGGCGCGCACACGCGATCCCGTCGCAGGACGAGATGCGGCGGCTGAACCGATATGTGGAACTCGAGGACAGCGACAACGAGTCGTTCTCGACGTTCACCACCGCCGAGCGACTCTGAGCGGCCTGTTCACCAACTGGATGGTTGGCTACGATTCGGGGTACTCGCCGGTCAGACCAAGGAGACCCTTCATGACCACCGATTCCGCCGTGCCCGTCGACCTGGGCGCCGACACCCCCGACATCGCGGCCACCGTCCGCCGGCTCCGCGACACCTTCGCCTCCGGCCGCACCCGCAGCGTCGAATGGCGCAAACAGCAGCTGCAAGCGCTCGAACGGTTGATGACCGAGAACGAGGCGGCGATCGCCGACGCGCTGGCCAAAGACCTGGACCGCAAGCCGTTCGAGGCGTGGCTGGCCGACGTCGCCAGCACCGCCGGTGAGGCTGCTTCGGCCGCCAAGAGCGTCGGCAAGTGGATGAAGCGCCGCTACCGGATGTTGGAGTTCTCCCAGCTGCCCGGCCGCGGCTGGGTCGAGTACGAGCCGTACGGCACCGTGCTGATCATCGGCGCATGGAACTTCCCGTTCGCGCTGACACTGGGCCCCGCCGTCGGCGCCATCGCGGCCGGAAACGCGGTGGTGCTCAAGCCGTCGGAGATCGCACCGGCGTCGTCGGCGCTGATGGCCGAGCTGGTGCCGCGGTACCTCGACAACGACGCGATCGCGGTCATCGAGGGCGACGGTGTGGTCAGCCAGGAGCTCATCGAGCAGGGCTTCGACTACCTGCTGTTCACCGGCGGCACCGAGATCGGCCGCAAGGTCTACGAGAGCGCCGCCGCCCACCTGACCCCGGTGACGCTCGAACTCGGTGGCAAGAGCCCGGTGATCGTGTCGGCCGATGCCGACATCGACGTCGCCGCCAAGCGCATCGCCTGGACCAAGCTGATCAACTCCGGGCAGATCTGCATCGCACCGGACTACGTGCTCGCCGAGGCGTCCATCCGCGACCAGCTGGTCGACAAACTGCGCGATGCCGTCAACGAGTTCGAGGCCGGTAACCCCGGCGGCAAGCGCATCGTCAACGAGCGCCACTTCAACCGGCTGGTCAACGCGCTGGCGGCCACCAAGGGCAACGTGGCGGTGGGCGGCGGCTCGAGTGCCGCCGACATCAGGATCCAGCCGACGGTCGTCGTCGATCCCGACCCCGCCGAGCCGCTGATGACCGACGAGATCTTCGGTCCGATCCTGCCCGTGGTCACCGTCGGATCCCTGGACGAGGCAATCACTTTCGTCAATGCGCGGCCCAAGCCGCTGGCGGCCTATCTGTTCACCAAGACCAAAGCCGTGCGGGAGCGCGTGATCCGTGACGTCGCCGCCGGCGGCATGGTGATCAACCACCTGCTGTTCCACTTCGCCACCCACAAGCTGCCGTTCGGCGGCGTCGGCCCGTCCGGCATGGGCGCCTACCACGGCAAGTACGGCTTCGAGACGTTCAGCCACCGCAAGACGGTGATGACCAAGACGACCCGACCCGACGTCGGCGGCTTCATCTATCCCCCGTATACAGAGAAGGCTTGGAAGCTCGCCCGTCGGTTGTTCTGAAAGGGGATAGACATGCCAGGAGTGCAGGATCGCGTCGTCGTGGTCACCGGCGCCGGAGGCGGCCTCGGCCGCGAATACGCGCTGACGCTGGCCCGCGAAGGTGCCAGCGTGGTCGTCAACGATCTCGGCGGCGCGCGCGACGGCACCGGCGCCGGCCACAACATGGCAGACGAGGTCGTCAAAGAGATCAAGGACGCCGGTGGGCGCGCGGTGGCCAACTACGACTCCGTCGCCGAGCCCGAGGGCGCTGCCAACATCATCAAGACCGCGGTCGACGAGTTCGGCAAGGTCGACGGTGTGGTCAGCAACGCGGGCATCCTGCGCGACGGCACCTTCCACAAGATGGAGTTCGCCAACTGGGACGCCGTGCTGAAGGTGCACCTGTACGGCGGCTACAACGTCGTCCGGGCGGCCTGGCCGCACTTCCGGGAGAACGGGTTCGGCCGCGTCGTCGTCGCGACCTCGACCAGCGGACTGTTCGGCAACTTCGGCCAGGCCAACTACGGCGCTGCCAAGCTCGGCCTCGTCGGCATGATCAACACGCTGGCCCAGGAAGGCGCCAAGTACAACATCAAGACCAACGCGATCGCCCCGATCGCGGCCACCCGGATGACGCAGGACATCCTGCCGCCCGAGGTCTTCGAGAAGCTCACACCCGAGTACGTCGCCCCGGTGGTGGCCTACCTGTGCACCGAAGAGGTGCCCGACACCGCGTCGGTGTTCATCGTCGGCGGCGGCAAGGTCCAGCGGGTGGCACTGTTCCAGAACAAGGGTGTGACGTTCACCGAGGTGCCGTCGGTCGACGACGTCGCGGGTAAGTGGGGCGAGATCACCGATCTGTCCGCGGCCGAGCGCGCGTCGTTCAACCTCGGCTGAGCACTGTATGAAAGCGCTTGTCGCGCAGGAGTTGTCCGGACCCGCGGGGTTGTCCTACACGGACATGCCAGACCCCGCGGGCGACGGGCAGGTGGTGATCGACGTACGAGCGGCCGGGGTCTGCTTCCCGGATCTTCTGCTGCTGCGCGGCGAGTACCAGCTGCGGCTGGATCCGCCGTTCGTGCCGGGCATGGAAGTGGCAGGCACGGTGCGGTCTGCGCCAGCGGGTTCGTCTCTGACTGTCGGACAACGGGTCTCGGCCTTCACGATGCTCGGCGGGTACGCCGAGCAGGTGGCCGTCGACCCGGGCAGCGTGGTGCCCACACCGCCCGACGTGGACGACGCGGCCGCGGCGGCCCTGCTGGGCAACTACTACACGATGTACTTCGCGCTGCAGCGCCGCGCGGCGCTGCGGGCTGGGGAAACGGTGCTGGTGCTCGGCTCAGGCGGCGGCGTCGGGACCGCGGCGGTGCAGATCGCGAAAGGTCTGGGCGCTCGCGTGGTCGCGATGGTGCACCGTCCGTCGGCGGTGGACTTCGTGAAATCCCTTGGTGCCGACGTCGTTCTGCCGCTGACCGATGGATGGCTGGATGCGGTCAAGGAGCACACCGACGGCCGCGGAGTCGATGTCGTGGTGGACCCGATCGGTGGGTCTGCCTTCGACGACGCCATCCGAGCGCTGGCCCCCGAGGGCCGGCTGCTGGTCATCGGTTTCGCGGCCGGTGGCATCCCGACGGTCAAGGTGAACCGGCTGTTGCTGCGCAACGTCAGTGTCGTCGGGGTCGGCTGGGGCGAATTCGTCAGACGCACCCCGAGCGCCCAGGCCGAGGTCGGTGCCGGCTTGGCCGAGCTGGTGGCGCAGGGCCTGAGACCCCCTGAGCCGGTGCGGTTTCCGCTCTCGAACGGGGCGGAGGCGCTGCAGAAGCTGGCCGACGGCGCGATCAACGGGAAGCTGGTTCTCGAGACGTGATGATCCGGGCGCTGGCGTTCGACGTGTTCGGCACCGTCGTCGACTGGCGCTCCAGCGTGGCCCGTGAACTGGCGGCGTTCGGCGACCGGCATGGGATCTCCGACGACTGGTCGGCGTTCGCCGATGACTGGCGGGCCGGCTACGTCCCCGCGATGGATCGGGTGCGCCGCGGGGAGCTGCCGTGGACCCGGATCGACGACCTGCATCGCGGGCGCCTCGTGGAGCTGCTCGGTGACCGCGGGATCGACGTCGACGACGCGGAGATCCACGACCTGAACCGGGCGTGGCACCGGTTGGACCCGTGGCCGGATGCGGTGGCGGGGCTGACGCGGCTCAAGAAGCGATTCGTCATCACCACGCTGTCCAACGGCAACGTGTCTCTGCTGACGAACATGGCCAAATACGCAGGGCTGCCGTGGGACTGCGTGCTCTCCGCCGAGATATTCCGGCATTACAAGCCCGACCCTGAGACGTATCGTGGCTGCGCCGAGATCCTCGATGTGGCGCCGGATGAGCTGATGATGGTGGCTGCGCACCCGTCGGACCTGCGGGCGGCGCGTGACGCCGGTCTGCGCACCGGCTTCGTGTTCCGGCCTGCCGAGTACGGTCCGGAGCGGACGCTGCGCAAGCCTGCTACGGATGAATTCGACGTCGTGGCAGATGATTTCGGTGATCTCGCCGAGCAACTCGGAGCGTGAGAGGATCGTGACCATGGCTGTCGCATTGCCGGATGATCTGATCGAACTGCTCGGCAAGCCGAGCCCGTGTTTCGTTGCCACGCTGATGGCCGACGGCTCACCGCAGCTCACGGAGACATGGGTGACCACCGACGGCGCCAACGTCGTGCTCAACATCGTGGGCGGCATGCAGAAGGAACGGAACCTGCGGCGCGATCCGCGCATCGCGGTCAACGTCGCCGACCCCGACAACGTCTCCCGGTTCTACGAGGTGCGCGGCCGCGTGACGTCGATGACCAGCGAGGGCGGCAAAGAACACATCGACGAGTTGTCGCAGAAGTACCTGGGCATCCCGTATCCCTATTTCAGCGGCAACCCGGATGAGACCCGGCTGATCGTGACGATCGAGGCGGACAAGGTCAACACCCCGATGGCGGGCTGATCGGGCGTGAGCGCTGCCGGCATCGTCCTGGTCGGGCTGGTGATCGCGGTGGGTCTGGTGGGCATCCTGGTACCGATCCTGCCCGGCGGGATTCTGGTGATCGCGGCGATCGGGGTGTGGGCGTTCGTCGAAGGCGGGGCCGTCGCGTGGGTGACGTTCGGCATCGCGGCGGCGTGTTTCGCTGCGGCGGCAGTGGTGAAGTACGTGTGGCCGGCGCGGCGTATGCGCGACGCCCAGGTGCGGACGTCGGTACTGGTGGTGGGGGCGCTGGCCGGCATCGTCGGCTTCTTCGTGATCCCGGTCGTCGGGCTGGTGATCGGATTCGTCGGCGGGGTGTTCGGCGCTGAACTGGTGTCGCGTGGCGATCTGAGGCGTGCTTGGGCGTCGACGGTGCACGCGGTCAAAGGGGCGGCGTTGTCGGTGGGCGTGGAGTTGACGGGGGCGCTGTTGGCGACGGTGGCGTGGGCGGTCGGGGTGTATCTGACCGTGTGACGGGCATGTGTGCCGGCGGCCCACCGTCAGCGACAGTGTCGGTGTCAGGTTAGCCGGGCTGTGTATCCGGCGACAAAGTCGCTCGGGGTGGGCCGGCGAGTAACTCTGTCTCGCGCGCGATGCCGTGCGCTGTCGGTGCGCCGTGCGAGATTGCGCTCATGTCCGAGCTCTACGAAATCCGCGGAATCGGCCTGCGGTCCGTCATCACCGACCACCTGTTCCGCGTCGGCCCACAGACGATCCCCGACCTGCTCGACGCGCTCGAATACCAGGGTTTCACCGTCGCGGGCCGTCCCGCCAAGACCGTGTCCGATGCTTTGCGGTGGGAGCGCGAACGGGGCCGCGTGCGGCTGGTCCGCCGCGGCAAGTACGCGCCGGCCGAGATGCCTCGGACGACCGAGCAACGCATCCACCGCCGCGCGATGGAACTGCGCGCCCGCGCTGGGATCGCCGCAGGCCGCGACGACGAACACTTCTGGGACCGGGTGGCGCTCTACCTGGACTAGCCCTGCAGCTGCGTGCGCAACCGCTGCAGATCCGCCGCCGTGAGCCCGCTGGCCTCCAGATAGCCTGTCAGAGAACCGAATTGGTCATCGACCGTGCCCAGCGCCGCTGCCAGGTACTGCTCGCGCACCCCCAGCACCGAATCGGTGAGCCGGGCCTCCGCGAGATCCAACACCTCCGGCGACTCCGCCGCCCGCGCCCTCAAATTTGCCAGGATGCTCTCCCGCAGCTGCGGCACCGCCTCGTTGCTGCGCAGGTAGTCCGCCATCACCGCGTCGCGCCCCACGCCGGCCGCCTCGAGCACCACCGCGGTCGTGAAGCCCGTGCGATCCTTGCCCGCGAAGCAGTGCGCCAACACGCGTCGCCCCGAGCCCAGCAGCGTCACCACCTCGCGGACCGCCCGCTGCGCCAGCGGAGCGCTCGCGATCCGCCCGTACTCCTCGGTCATGTAGCGCGCCGCCGCGTCGGCGACCGACTCGCCGTCGGACTTCTCGGTCATCATCCGCTTGAACGCGTGCTCGTGCGGCGCCTCGTCATCAGACGCCGTCGTCTCGACGAACGGCAGATGGTGGATGTCGACCCCGTCGGGCACCAGCCCGGGACCATGACGCTCCAGCTCGCGCAGCGTGCGCAGATCGGCGACGTCGGTCACGCCGAACCCGCGCAACGCGGCACGCCCGGCGTCGTCGAGCTTGGACAGCTCGCTGGCGCGGAAGAAGCGGCCGGGCACGATGCCGGTCTGCTCGGCGACATCGCGGAAGTTCCAGGCGCCCGACAGCTCGTCGCCGGCCGAAGCCACTAGCTGGTCACCGCTACGCCCGTCGGGCGGCATGCCGCCGCGGCCAGCGCCGACTTCTCTTTGCCCAACTCGGCTCTGGCGATCGTGCGCATGTGCACCTCGTCAGGCCCGTCGAACAGCCGCATCGCCCGATGCCAGCCGTACATGCGGGCCAGCGGCACATCGTCACAGATGCCCATCCCGCCGTGCACCTGGATCGCGCGGTCGATGACGTCGCACGCCATCTTCGGCGCCACCGCCTTGATCTGCGCGACCAGCAGCTGGGCGTCCTTGTGCTTGTTGCCGACCTGGTCGATCGTCCACGCCGCCTTGTGGCACAGCATCCGTGTCTGATCGATCTGGTTGCGCGACAACGCGATCTGCTCACGCACCACGCCCTGCTCGGCCAGCGGCTTGCCGAACGCGACGCGGCTCTGCACCCGGTCAATCATCAGCGCCAGCGCCCGCTCGGCCACGCCGATCGCGCGCATGCAGTGGTGGATGCGGCCCGGGCCCAACCGGGCTTGGGCGATCGCGAACCCGCTGCCCTCGGAATCGAGCAGGTTCGACGACGGCACTCGCACGTTGTCGAAGGAGACCTCGCAGTGGCCGTGCTGGTCCTGCCAGCCGAACACCGGCAGCGACCGCTCGATCGACACCCCCGGGGTGTCGACGGGCACCAAGATCATCGACTGCTGCTGGTGACTGGCCGCATCCGGGTTGGTACGACCCATCACGATCAGGATCTTGCACCGCGGATCAGCGGCGCCGGAGATCCACCACTTGCGGCCGTTGATGACGTAGTCGTCCCCGTCGCGCAACATCGTGGTCTCGATGTTGCGCGCATCGCTGGAGGCCACCGCCGGTTCGGTCATCGCGAACGCGCTGCGGATCTCGCCGGCCAGCAGCGGTTCGAGCCACTGCTCGCGCTGCTCCGGAGTCGCGAACAGATGCAGCGTCTCCATGTTGCCGGTGTCGGGGGCTGCGCAGTTGGTGACCTCCGGGCCGATCTCCATGCTCCAGCCCGTCAGCTCCGCCAGCGGCGCGTATTCCAGGTTGGTGAGCCCGGATTCAGCGGGCAGGAACAGATTCCACAAGCCGCGCTTCTTGGCTTCGGCCTTCAACTCCTCGACCACCGGTGGCACCGTGTGATCCCCGGGACCGGCCTCTCGGCGGTACCTCTCGTAGGACTCCTCGGCGGGGATGACGCGCTCGACCATGAACTCGGTCAACCGCGCGTGGTAATCGGCCCCTTTGGCAGACATCGCGAAGTCCATGCCCGCCACGATATGACACGTGTCTCACTCCGCTCCGCGGCCCTCCCGGCTGTTGCGGTAGGCGGACTTGCGCAGTGACGTGAGCCACTGCGGCAGCAGCTCGATCTGCGCGCCGCTGCGTTGCGTCGGGTCGAACGGCTGATCGCATTCGGGCTCGTCACCGCACAGCGCGCGCTCGAATCGCAACGTCGCCAGCGGTGTGAAAGCCCCGCCGCCGCGGGCTTGCTCGACGGTGAACTCGACCGGTCCCGAGGCCAGCCGCGTACGTATCGCCTCCACCGACAATCCATCGTGGTCGACCGCGGTCACCATGTGAGCCCGCAGCCAGAACACACCACCGCGATACCCCAGCGGCATGAGCGTGGAGTACTGCGCCGCCGGCCACGTCCGCGTCGGCCGCAGCACCACCCGCGCCGTCGACGACACCATCAGCACGTCCCACGGCACCGCAGCGTCAGCGTCGCGCTGCATCCGCCACGCCAGCCCGGCGAAGTCGGGCAGAGAGCCGGGCGTGCCTGCGCCCTTGGAGATCCGGCCGACGACCTCACCGGACACCAGCGGCAGCCCCTCGCCGTCCGGGGCCACCCGCGTGACCGTCCCTGCACACAACACCCCGGCGGGGTGGAAGACGCGCCGGCTGCGCAGCGCCGAACCGGCCTTCAGGGGGAGAGTGGTCAGGTCCGAGATGCTCACCTGAAGATGTCTGCCCCGATCCGAGGCGATCAAACGTGGCACCGTTTGGCCGCACCGGCCACGGGTACACCGCGCGCCATGCCTTCACTGTGGACCGACGGCCGCCTGGAAGCCCCCACCCCGGCCAGCCAGATCGACAGCGTCACCGCCGCCGACGTCGTCGTGGTCGGCGCGGGGATCACCGGCCTGACCACCGCGCTGTTGCTGTCGCGGGCCGGTAAGTCGGTCGTCGTGGTCGAAGCCCGCCACGTGGGAGCGGCGACGACCGGCAACACCACCGGCAAGGTGAGCGTGCTGCAGGGCAGCAAGCTGGCCAGCATCGCCGGAAAGCACGGCACCGACACGTTGCGCGCCTATGTCACCGGCAACACCGAGGGCCGGGACTGGCTCGTGCGGCACTGCGAGGAACACGGGCTCAGCTACCAGCGCGAGGACGACCACGCGTACGCACAGAACGCACAGGGGCTCAGCACGGTGCGCGACGTCCACGCGGCGTGCCGCGAGGCCGGACTGGATGCGCACTGGGTCGACGAGGCCGACGTCCCGTTCCCGTTCGCCGGCGGGGTGCGGCTGCGCGATCAGGCGCAGATCGACCCGATTCCCTACCTGTCCAGCCTGGTCACCGAACTCGAACGCCACGGCGGCATCCTGCTTCAGGGGGTGCGCGCCACCTCGGTGTCGGGCAGCGGGCCGCTGCGGGTGGCCCTGCGTCGGACCGCCGGCGAACAGGACACCCGGGCCGCCGAGCACACCGTCACCGCGCAGCGCGTCGTGCTGGCCACCGGGATCCCGGTCCTCGACCGCGGCCTCTTCTTCGCTCGCATGGAGCCGAAACGCTCCTACTGCATGGCTTTTGACGTTCCCGGCGACATCACCCGATCGATGTACCTATCGGTCGACTCGCCGAGCCGCTCGGTGCGGTACGCACCCGGCGACACCGGCGACAAGCTCATCGTCGGCGGTGCCGGCCACACCGTCGGGCGGTCCTCGCACCCGAAGGACGCCGTCACCGAACTGGCGCGTTGGGCGGCCCTGCACTTCCCCGGCGCCGTACAGACCCACTACTGGTCGGCGCAGGACTACCACCCGATCGACGAACTGCCCTATGTCGGGCCGCTGCTGCCGAAGATGGAAAACATCCTCGTGGCAACGGGATTCGACAAGTGGGGGATGACCAACGGGGTGGCCGCGGCGCTGGCGCTGTCTTCCCGCATCCTCGGCGGCCGCATGGACTGGGCGGCGGCGTTCGCCAGCTGGAGCCCGCACGAACTCACCGGCATCCCGACCGCGCTGCAGCTCAACATGGAGGTCGGGTTCCAGCTCGCCAAGGGGTGGATCTCCCCGCTCACCGCGTCGTCGGAGGTTCCCGAGGAGGGGCAGGGCGTGGTCAGCGGTGCGCCGTGGAAGATGACGGCCACCAGCGTCGTCGACGGCGTCACCCGCACCGTGTCCCCGGTGTGCCCGCACCTCGGCGGCGTCGTCAACTGGAACGACTCCGACCTCGCCTGGGAGTGCCCGCTGCACGGATCCCGGTTCGCACCCGACGGCGCGCTCATCGAGGGCCCGGCCACCCGAGGGTTGACGGCATCCCAATAGCTCAGCGGCGCAACGAATCCGATGGATTGACCCCGTAGGCCCGGCGGTACATCGCCGCAAAGCGGCCGGTGTGCGCGAACCCCCAGCGGGCCGCGATGATCGACACCGTGGTGTCCGCCGGATCGGAGCGGAGCAAGTCGCGGTGGGCATGGTCGAGCCGGACGCGGCGAAGGTACTCCATCGGCGTCATGTCCAGGTGCTTGCGGAACATGTACTGCAGGGCCCGCGGCGTCACGTGGATACTCTCCGCGATGTCGGTCACCGCGACATCGCAATCGGCACTGCTCTCGATGAAAGAAATTGCACGCCTGAGTAATTCGGGTTTCGCGTCGAGGCGGTCCGTCGCCGTGAGCTCGACGGCGGCGGTCGTCGGGAACGCCTCGAGCACCACCGCCGCGAGCATCGACTCCGTCGTCGACGCCACCAGCGGGGTGACCGCAACCTCGTCGGACATCACCACATCACGGACGTAGGAGATCGCGCGGTCCAGGCGCTGGTGTGCGTCAACAGACACCGCACGGTGACCCGTCAACCGCACGCGCGCGCCGTCGACCGTCGACGCGACCCGGTCCAGCAGATCGGTGCCGAACATCGTCAGGTCGTACCGTGCGCTCAGCACCCGCCCGGAGTACGGCAGCTCGGGCGGGGAGAACAGCGTGACATCGCCGGGAGCGAACACGTCGGTCGGCTCGTCGATGAAGTTCTCCTCGATCGTCCCGTCGTGCACCCGGCACAGACAGATACGGCCCAGCGGGTCGGCGTCATAGGACATCGAGAAGCCGAGATCGAGCTCGTCATAGCTGATCTCACCCAACCAGCGACGTTCGATCCGGGCGGACGCGGTCTCACCGTCGCCCGCACCGATCGACATCTTGGTGTAGGCACGGACCAGGAAATCCTCCGTGGCCGCGAGATCACGGCTCTCGAACTCGAGATCCTCATGTGCAGTGGTCATCAGGGCCTCACGCCAACAGACAGCGGTGCCGCGGGGCCATGGCTTCGCCCCCTCAACTGCGCGCCAGTCTACCCAGTGCGGCTCGCGCGCGAGGAAACGGGACGTCGCAGGGATTCGCTGTGGAATGCTGATCGCCATGTCGGAGCGGGTCAGCGTGGTGGTCGGCGACGACCACCCGATGTTCCGCGACGGCGTGGTCCGGGCGTTGCAGTCCAGCGGCTCCATCGAGGTGGTGGCCGAGGCCGACGACGGAACCGCCGCGCTGGCCGCCATCCGCGAGCACCGGCCCCAGGTGGCGCTGCTCGACTACCGCATGCCGGGGATGGACGGCGCCGCCGTTGCCGCCGCAGTGGTCCGCGATGCACTGCCCACCCGGGTGCTGCTCATCTCCGCGCACGACGAGTCGGCGATCGTGTACCGGGCGCTGCAGGACGGGGCGGCCGGATTCCTGCCCAAGGAGTCGACCCGCAGCGAACTGGTCAACGCGGTGCTCGACTGCGCGAAGGGCCGCGACGTGGTCGCGCCGAGCCTCGCCGCGGGGCTCGCGGGCGAGATCCGGCGGCGCGCCGAACCCGACGCCCCGGCGCTCAGTCCGCGCGAACGAGAAGTCCTCGTGCTCATCGCAGGTGGCGCCAGCATTCCCGCGATGGCCAAGGAGCTGTTCCTGGCGCCGTCGACGGTGAAAACGCATGTGCAGCGGCTCTACGAGAAGCTCGGCGTGAGCGACCGGGCGGCCGCGGTCGCCGAGGCGATGCGTCGCAAACTGCTGGACTGACCCGGGATGGAGCGGGTGCGCCTCTGGCGCGACTTCCTGGCCGCCGAACCGGTGCGCGTCTCGGCGCTACTGCGACTGCCCCTGATCGCCCTGATCGGTGTGCTGGTGTGGATCTGGGATGTCGACCACTGGTTGCCACAGCTCTACGCCGCGATCCTGGGCTGCTACGCGATCGCGGCCGTGGTGTGGTTGATCGCGGTGGTGCGCGGCCCGGTGCCGCGCTGGGCCGACTGGACGTCGACGGTCATCGATCTGACGGTCATCATCGCGCTCTGCCTGGTGTCCGGTGGCGCGACCGCGGCGCTGCTCCCCGTGTTCTTCCTGCTGCCCATCTCGGTGGCGTTCCAGGACCGGCCGGGTCTCTCGGCGCTCATCGGCGGGGTGACGGCGCTCGGCTACCTCGCGGTGTGGATCTTCTACTCCAAGCGTGATGACCGCGTCGGTCTGCCCAACATGGTCTACACGCACTTCGGCTTCATGGTGTGGATGGCGGTGGCCACCACCGCGCTGAGCCTCGTGCTGGCCTGGCGCGCGGCCCGGCTGACCGCGCTGCAGGAGGTGCGCAGGCATTTGGTGTCCGAGGCGATGCAGTCCGACGAGCGACACAACCGCGAGGTCGCCGAGCACCTGCACGACGGGCCGCTGCAGACGCTGCTCGCCGCCCGGCTGGAACTCGACGAGGCCCGTGAGCGTCACGCCGACCCCGCGCTGGACCTCGTCTACACCGCGCTGCAGGAGACGGCCGCCGGGCTGCGCTCGACGGTGTCGGAGCTGCACCCGCAGGTGCTCGCGCAGCTCGGTCTCACCGCGGGCGTACGAGAGCTGTTGCGCCAGTTCCAGACTCGCCACGACGTCGACGTCATCGCCGAACTCGACGAGGTCGGCCACCCAGCGTCGCAGACGCTGATGTACCGGGCGGCCCGTGAGCTGCTCACCAACGTCGGCAAGCACGCGGGTGCCACGACGGTGAACGTCGACCTGGTGCGTTGCGGTGATCGCGTCATCCTGACCGTCGCCGACGACGGCTGTGGCTTCGATCCCGGTGTCGTCGGCCGGTCGCTGGCGGCCGGGCACATCGGACTCGGCTCGCTGCAGGCCCGGTTCGACGCGATGGGCGGATCGATGCACATCGAGTCGGCCGACGGACGTGGCAGCCGGATCGTCGCCGCGTCACCGCGGGAACCTCAGACGGTGCCGTAATTGTCCGACTCTCCCCCGCAAGCGGGAGGTGCCCCCACAACGCGGCTCGTCCCCTCGCCGCTTGATCGTCGTCAGACGGTCTGAGTCGCTCCCAAGGCGGCGTTGATCGCGTCGACCCGGTCCTTGGCATCGCCGAACAGCATCTGCGTGTTCTCCCGGAAGAACAGCGGGTTCTGCACGCCGGCGTAGCCGGAGGCCATCGACCGCTTGAACACGATGACGTTGTCGGCGTTCCACACCGTCAGCACCGGCATACCGGCGATCGGTGACCCCGGATCCTCCGACGCCGCCGGGTTGACGGTGTCGTTCGCGCCGATGACCAGCACGACCGACGTGCCGTCGAAGTCGTCGTTGATCTCGTCCATCTCGAGCACGATGTCGTAGGGCACCTTCGCCTCGGCCAGCAGCACGTTCATGTGCCCGGGCAGGCGGCCGGCGACGGGGTGGATGCCGAAGCGGACCTCGACACCACGCTCGCGCAGCTTGCGGGTCAGCTCGGCCACCCCGTACTGCGCCTGGGCGACGGCCATCCCGTAACCCGGCGTGATGATCACGCTGCTGGCGTTGGACAGCAGCTCCGCAGCGCCATCAGCGGTGATCTCGCGGTGTTCGCCGTAATCCTTGTCTTCGGACGGGCCGGCCTCGATCCCGAAGCCGCCGGCGATGACCGAGATGAACGACCGGTTCATCGCCTTGCACATGATGTAGGACAGGTAGGCACCCGAGGAGCCGACGAGCGCGCCGGTGATGATCAGCAGATCGTTGCCGAGCAGGAAGCCCGACGCCGCCGCGGCCCAGCCGGAGTAGCTGTTGAGCATCGACACCACGACGGGCATGTCGCCGCCGCCGATCGAGGCGACCAGGTGCCAGCCCAGCAGCAGCGCCAGCGCCGTGACGACGACGAGCAGCCACAGCTGCGGGTCGATCACGAACCACACCGTCAACGCCGCGAACAGCACCAGCGCGCCCACGTTCAGCGCGTTCTTGCCCGGCAGCATCATCGGCGCGCTCTTGATGCGTGCCGACAGCTTCAGGTTGGCGACGATCGAGCCGGTGAACGTCACGGCGCCGATGAACACGCCGATCACGACCTCGGCCGAGTGGATGCCGAGCATGCCCTCGCTGCCGAGCTGGACGGCCTCGGCGCCGGCGAGATCACGTTCGACATGCAGGTAGCCGTTCCAGCCGACCAGCACGGCGGCCAGGCCGACGAAGCTGTGCAGCAGCGCGATCAGCTCCGGCATGCCCGTCATCTCGACGACCTTGGCGCGCCACAGTCCGATCGCGGCGCCGATGGCCATCGCCACCACCAGCAGCGCGAGCCCCAGCGGCTCGATGTGGCGGGCCAGCGCCAGCACGATCGTCGCGACCAGCGCGATCGCCATGCCGGCGATGCCGAACGAGTTACCGGCGCGCGACGTCTCGTGCTTGGACAGGCCGGCCAGCGCCAGGATGAACAGCAGCGCGGCGACGACGTAGGCGGCAGTGGCCGCGGTTTCGAGAGTGAACATTGCTTCTAGCTCCTCGAGAACATGGCCAGCATGCGGCGGGTCACCGCGAAGCCGCCGAAGACGTTGATGCTGGCGAGCAGGATCGCGGCGAACGCGACCGCGGTGATGACGGGGTTGCCGTGTCCGATCTGCAGCAGAGCGCCGACGACAATGATGCCGGAGATCGCGTTGGTCACCGACATGAGCGGGGTGTGCAGCGCGTGGTGCACGTTGCCGATGACGTAGTAGCCGATCACGATCGCCAGCGCGAACACCGTCAGGTGGACCTGCAGCGCGGCGGGGGACAGGGCGATCAGCGCGAACAGCACGGCCGCGGCGGCGAAGGTGATGCCCAGCCGCCGGCCCATCGACATCGGTTTCTTCACGGGCTTCTGCGCAACCGGCTCGGCGGCCTTCGCGGCGGGCGCCGCGGAGACCTGCACCGGGGGCGGCGGCCAGGTGAGCTCGCCGTCGCGGACGACGGTCACCGACCGCTGCACGACATCCTGGAAATCCAGTCGAAGTTCGCCATTTTTCTCAGGCGTGACCAGCTTGAGCAGATTGACCAGGTTGGTGCCGTAGAGCTGCGACGCGGTGGCAGGCAGCCGGCCGGCGAGGTCGGTGTAGCCGATGATCGTGACGCCGTTGTCGGTGACGACGGCCTGGTCCTTGACCGTGCCCTCGACGTTGCCGCCGTTGGCGGCGGCCATGTCGACGATCACGCTGCCGGGCCGCATCGAGGCGACCATGTCGGCGGTGATGATCCGGGGCGCGGGCCGTCCGGGGATCAGCGCCGTGGTGATGATGATGTCGACGTCCTTGGCCTGGTCGGCGTACAGCGCGGCCTCGCGGGCCTTGTAGTCGTCGCCCATCTCCTTGGCGTATCCGGTCACCGACACCTCGGCCGCGGCCGGATCGACAGCCAGGTACTCACCGCCCAGGGACTTGACCTGGTCGGCCACCTCGGGACGCGGATCGGTGGCGCGCACGATGGCGCCCAGGCTGCCCGCCGCGCCGATCGCGGCGAGGCCGGCCACGCCGGCGCCGACGACGAGGACCTTGGCCGGGGGGACCTTGCCCGCCGCGGTGACCTGCCCGGTGAAGAACCGGCCGAAGCGGTGCGCGGCCTCGACCACCGCGCGATACCCGGCGATGTTGGCCATCGAGGACAGCACGTCGAGGGACTGCGCCCGCGAGATGCGGGGTACGGCGTCCATCGCCAGCACCGTGACGGGCCGCGCGGACAGCTTCTCCACCAGCTCGGGCTTGAGGGCCGGGGAGATCAGGCTGATGAGGGTGGCGCCGTCGCGCAGCAGGGCGATCTCGTAGTCGTTCGGGGCGTTGACCTTGAGGATGATGTCCCCGGCCCACGGATCACCGATGGTGGCGCCGGCCTCGGTGTACGCCGCATCGGAGAAACTGGCGGCCGCACCTGCCCCGGACTCCACGGCTACCTCGTAGCCGAGCTTGAGCAGTTGCCCGACGGTCTGCGGGGTCGCGGCGACGCGCGTCTCCCCGGGCAGGGACTCTCTCGGTATCCCGATGATCATCGATGTCGATCCGATCTAGGCTTCGCGCACCGTGCCGCCGAAGGCACGTCGCTGGACGTGGAGGTTGACAGTCTAAAGAGACTCCCCGTGCAGCTCACAACCCGGAGCAGGGTCTCCCCCGCATGGGGGAGGCGCGGGGGATAGCCTCGCCCGGTGATCCGTCGCACCCCACTTCCCGCTGTTCGACGGCTGATGTTCTGATGCCGACGACGACTGCGGCACTGTCCTACGACCCCGCCGATCCCTTCGTCCTGACCGAGGTTCACGTCGACGAACCGCGCGGTCACGAGATCCTGGTGCGCATCGAGGCGTCGGGCATCTGCCACACCGACCTGGTGAATCGGGCTGTCGGAGCGGCAGACCGGCCGGTGCTGCTCGGTCACGAGGGCGCCGGGACCGTCGAAGCGGTGGGTGAAGCGGTCGACGGGGTACGGCCCGGCGACCGGGTCGTGCTGACGTTCCGGTCCTGCGGCCGCTGCCGCAACTGCGTGGCAGACAGACCGGCGTACTGCCGCGACGCGTTGCGCCTCAACGGTTTCGGACAACGCGCCGATGGATCGGCGCGCGTGACGGCGGATGATACCCGGGTGCTCGACGGTTTCTTCGGTCAGTCCAGCCTGGCGGGTTACGCCTTGAGCACGCCGGACAACACCGTGGTGGTGGGCGCCGACGTGGATCCCGTGGTGGCGGCGCCACTCGGGTGCGGCTTCCAGACCGGGGCCGGTGCGGTGCTCAACCTGATGCGACCGCGCCCGGGCAGTTCGGTGGTCGTATTCGGCGGTGGCGCAGTCGGTTTGGCGGGACTGCTGGCCGCGCTGGCCGCCGATGCGCAGACCGTGGTGGTGATCGAACCGTCCCCGCAGCGCCGCGCCCTCGCCGAAAGCCTCGGAGCGCATGCCAGCCTGGCGCCCGGCGACGACGTCGTGGGCGCCGTGCGCGATCTCACCGGCGGAGGCGCCGACCACGCCCTGGACACCACGGGCCGTCCTGACGTCCTCGCCGACGCCGTCGCCGCACTGGCCGTCGGCGGATCGGCGGTGGCGGTCGGGTTGGGCGCCGGGGTGCCCGCGATCGACCTGCGGGACCTCGTGCTGCGCGGCAAGACTGTGCACGGCTGCCTGGAGGGCGACTCGGTACCTGTGACGTTCATCCCACGGCTGCTCGAGCTGCACGCCGACGGTCGGCTGCCGATCGACCGGCTGATCACGGCGTTTCCGCACACCGAGGTCAACGACGCCCTGGCGGCACAGCACAGCGGCGATGTCGTCAAACCCGTGCTCACCTGGTGAACAGCACTTAACTTCGCGCTGAGCACAGCGCTTCTCAGAAGCTGACGTGTCCGTCAGCATCTGCCGGTGTCTGTTTTCGTCGACATCACGCCCGAGGGTGCCGAGACCGCGACCCCGGTCGTCGATGCGCGCCCGCGCGGCGGTCGGTGGCGGTCCCGGCTGACCCGGGCCGCGCTGCCGCTCCTCTCCGTCGTCGTCTTCGGCGTGGTGTGGCAGCTCGCCGCGGCCAGTGGCATCTGGAACCAGACGTTCGTGCCCTACCCCGCCACGGTGTGGCGCGCCTTCCTCGACGTCTCCACGACGCACGACGGGACCCGCGGCTACGCCGGATACCTGCTGTGGGAGCACCTCTACATGACCCTGCGCCGGGTGCTCGCCGGCGTCGTGATCGGCGTGGCGCTCGGCGTCGTGCTCGGGTTGCTGATGGGCTCGGTGAGTTGGCTGCGTTCCGTGCTGGAACCGTGGTTGACGTTCCTGCGGGCGCTGCCGCCGCTGGCCTACTTCTTCCTGCTCATCATCTGGCTCGGCATCGACGAGGCACCCAAGATCACGCTGCTGGCACTGGCGGCCCTACCGCCCGCCGCCGTGGCAACCACGGCCGCCGTCGTCGCCGCGCCCGTCGCGCTGCAGGAAGCCGCCCGCGCTCTCGGTGCGACACGGCGGCAGGTGATCCGCGACGTCGTCATCCCGTCGGCCCTGCCCGAGACGTTCACCGGGATTCGGCTGGCCGTCGGGATGGCGTACTCGTCGGTGGTCGCCGCGGAGCTGTTCAACGGCATTCCCGGGATCGGCGGCCTCGTCAAAGACGCGAGCAACTACAACAACACCCCCGTCGTGCTGGTCGGCATCTTCGCGATCGGCTTCTCGGGTCTGGTCATCGACGGTCTTCTGCGTGCCCTGGAGCGGCGCGCAGTCCCCTGGAGAGGAAAAGTATGAAGCTGAAATGGTCACTGGCCGTGCTGATCACGGCACTGATCTCGGTGCTGACGCTGAGCGGCTGCTCGGTCGACAACAGCGGTCAGGATGCGTCCAAGGAGACGATCCGCATCGGCTACCAGGCCTTCCCCAGCGGTGACCTGATCGTCAAGAACAAGCGCTGGCTCGAGGACGCGCTGCCCGACTACAACATCAAGTGGACGAAGTTCGACTCCGGCGCCGACGTCAACACCGCGTTCATCGCCAAGGAACTCGATTTCGGCGCGCTGGGGTCGAGCCCGGTGGCGCGCGGCCTCTCGGCTCCGCTCAACATCCCCTACAAGGTGGCGTTCGTGCTCGACGTCGCGGGTGACAACGAGGCGCTGGTCGCCCGCAACGGCAGCGGCGTCGACACGATCGCCCAGCTGAAGGGCAAGCGCATCGGCACACCGTTCGCGTCGACCGCGCACTACAGCCTACTCGCAGCATTGAACCAGAACGGGTTGTCGCCCAACGACGTTCAGCTCGTCGATCTGCAACCGCAGGCCATCCTCGCGGCCTGGGAGCGCGGTGACATCGACGCGGCCTACACCTGGCTGCCGACGCTGGACGAGTTGCGCAAGACCGGCAAGGACCTGATCACCAGCCGCCAGTTGGCCAAGGACGGGAAGCCGACCCTGGACCTCGGCGCCGTCTCCGACGATTTCGCAGCCAAGCACTCAGACGTCGTCGACGTCTGGCGTCAGCAGGAGGCGCGTGCGCTGTCGTTGATCCAGAGCGATCCCCAGGCAGCCGCCACGGCGATCGCCGCCGAAATCGGGCTGACCCCGGATGCGGTCGCCGGGCAGCTCAAGCAGGGCGTGTACCTGACGCCCCAACAGGTTGCGTCGCCGGAATGGCTTGGCGCAGAGGGAAAGCCGGGCAACATCGCGGTGAACCTGCAGAGCGCGTCGCAGTTCCTCGCCGAGCAGAAGCAGATCCCGTCGGCGGCCAACCTGCAGACCTTCCAGGATGCGATCTACACCAAGGGTCTGCCGGATGTTCTCGCTCCATGACCGCGACCACTGACACGGCGATCCGGGTCAACGCGGTCTCGCACCGATACGGCAGCGGCCGGAACGCGGTGACTGCGGTCGGCCCGGTCGATCTGACCATCGAGCCCGGCTCCTTCGTCGTACTCGTCGGCGCATCGGGGTGTGGCAAGTCCACGCTGCTGCGACTGCTCGCCGGCTTCGAGACGCCGACCCAGGGCTCGGTCGAGATCGGCGGTGCGCCACCGAGTCCCGGCGTCAGCGCGGGCGTGGTGTTCCAACAGCCGCGGCTGTTCCCGTGGCGGACCGTGGGCGGCAACGTGGAGCTGGCGCTCACCTACGCGAAGGTGCCGCGTGAGCGACGGGCCGAGCGGCGCGAACAACTGCTCGACCGGGTGGGGTTGTCCGGCATGGCACATCGCCGCATCTGGGAGATCAGCGGCGGTCAGCAGCAACGAGTCGCGATCGCTCGGGCACTCGCCGCGGAGACACCGCTGTTCCTGCTCGACGAGCCGTTCGCCGCGCTCGACGCGCTAACGCGTGAGCGGCTGCAGGAGGACGTGCGAGCGGTGAGCGCCGAATCCGGTCGCACCACCGTGTTCGTCACGCACAGCGCCGACGAGGCGGCGTTCCTGGGCTCGCGGATCATCGTGCTCAGCCGCCGGCCGGGGCAGGTCGCGCTGGACATCCCGGTGGACCTGCCGCGCTCGGGTGTCGATCCCGACGAATTGCGGCGATCCCCGGAGTACGGCCGGTTGCGCGCCGAGGTCGGCCGGGCGGTCAAAGCCGCAGCGGCCTGACGATCCTGAGGCTGGGTCTCGAAACGGCACCGATCCCGCAACGACATCGACCGGACCGGTGCGCCCACTGGCCTGTGAGCCGCACGATGATCGGCGTGAGCATGGTGGTCGAGCGAGGTCTGGCGAGATGTCCGCGGTGCGTGTCGATGGCGGACTACGTCTTCATCGAATCCGTTCCGCACGGGATGCGCTACGAGGTGCGATGCCGCAAGTGCGGGGAGCGCTACTCCGAGGACATGTGGCCCACGCCCGGCGCGGAATTGGTGCGTGTCGACCGTCCGCTGCTGTGGCCACCCGACCGTGAGCCGGTGCCGCCGCGAGACTGGGTCGCCGACATTCGGGGCCATGTGTCAGCGGCGGTGCTCTGGAGCCGTGCCGAACTCGACGAAATGGTGCGACTCACTCGCACGATTGCGCCCAAACGTCGGTTTGGGCGAATGGTGGCGGCGGACTAGACCGGCGGGTACGCCGGTGGCGGGTACACGCCGCGCAGGATCCAGGCGAACCAGTTGATGCCGTACTCGAGCTCGTCGCTCGCGTCGTAATCGGGATTCGGGTCCACCGCAATACCTCCGTCGGGCTGGCGTGCACGCTTGCGACGAGTCTAGACCGGACGAGACCGCGGTCACAGGGCAACCACCTAGACTGAACCAACCAGTTAGTGGAGCGTGGGCCGGTCGGTCCCTTTTAGAGTGAGTCACCATGTCTGAGACCGCTGTGCCGTCCGGCGCGGGCAACGGGATGTCCCGGCGCGAAGAGTTGTTGTCTGTGGCCACCCGGCTGTTCGCCGCACGCGGATATCACGGCACCCGGATGGACGACGTCGCCGACGCCGTCGGGCTGAACAAGGCGACCGTCTACCACTACTACGCGAGCAAGTCGCTCATCCTCTACGACATCTACAAGGGTGCCGCGGACTTCACCGTCGGCGCACTCCACGACGATCCGTCGGCGTCGGCACGCGAGACGATCTACCACTTCACCCGGCGCCTGCTGGTCGGGATCGCCGGCGACATCGAACGCGCCGCCGTGTACTTCCAAGAGGGCCCCTACATCACCGAGTGGTTCACCGAGGAGCAGGTGGCCTACATCCGGGAGAAGGAAACCCAGGTCTACGAGCACGTGCGCGACGTCATCGACCGCGGCATCGCCAGCGGCGAGTTCTACGAGTGCGATTCCCACGTCCTCGCGCTCGGCTACATCGGGATGACCCTGGGGTCCTACCGCTGGCTGCGCCCACACGGCCGCCGCACCGCCCAGGAGATCGCCGTCGAGTTCAGCACAGCGCTGCTGCGTGGCCTCATCCGTGACGAAGCGGTGCGGGAGACCACCCCTCTCGGCGTGGACCAGGCCCAGGCCAGCTCGGGCGCCTAGCCGGACGGCCGACGCAGGAACTCGCGCAGCACGGCGGCCATCGCGGGAATCGCGGTTTTTGCGATCACCTCGTAGCCGTGCGTGCTCAGCGTCGGCAGGCACAGCAGTCCGGCCCGGGGAGTGTGCCCGTTCGCCTTCGCGTGGGATGCGTCGGATTCGAAGGCGCCCAGCACCGCGGCCTGCGGTGCGAGCCCCAACTCGTCGGCGACGTCCATCAATCGGTCGGCCACAGCCTTGTCGTACACGCACAGGGCGTCGCTGTAGGCGACGATCGGACCGCCGCTGACCCGCGTGCCGTACTCCGGTTCGGTCGGGCCGACCTCCAGCGCCAGGGTCAGCTCACCCGGCAGCGTTCGGCTGGCGTAGCCACCCCCGACCCCGCCGACCTCCTCGTCGGTGGTGAACACCAGGTACACATCGTCCGCGGGCGCGGGTCCGGCGCGCAGCTCGCGGGCGGCGCACAGCAGCGCCGTGACGGCGGCACGGTCATCCAGGAAGTAGCAGCCGAGATAGTCGTCACCGACGTCGACGGCGGTACGTCTGGTCCGGTCGACGCACACGCGGGTGCCCGGCTCGATGCCGGCCTGGCGCAGCCCGTCCGCGTCCAGTCCGGTGAAGACGTACACGTCGGGCCAATCCAAGGCCTTGCCGCCCTGGTCCGGTTTCGTCCGCCAGATCCGGGGGCTCTCCTGGGTGGTGTGCTCGGAGCCCAGAGCGAGGACCCCGCACACCGTCGTGTGCCGGCCCAGCACGGCGACCGCTCCCAGGCCGAAGTTGCCCGGATACATCGTGCCCAGCGGGGTGAGCTCTCGCCGGCAGACGTCCCGCACCGCGTCCTCCTGGCCGCACGGCCCGTAGGCGAACAGCAGCTCCTGAAGCAGCGGTCGGTAGTCCGACCTCGTCGCGGTCACGGCGTAGCGATTTCCGATGCCGTGAACTTCAAACGGTGCTGATCATGAAACGGCGGGGTACCCGCGCAGGCGTGACGATCCGCGTCGGCACCTCGGGGTGGTCCTACAACCACTGGATCGGCGTGCTCTACGAACGAGGGCTGCCGGCAGCGCAGCGCCTGGGGCGGTACGCCGCCGAGTTCGACACCGTCGAACTCAACGGCAGCTTCTACCGGTGGTCGCCGGATGCCTGGTTCGCCCGGTGGCGTGACCAGGTCCCGCCCGGGTTCCTGATGGCCGTCAAAGCGCCCAGGGGCCTGACGCACGCACGCCGCCTGAGGTCCCCCGAGATCTGGGTGGAGCGGCTGCACCGCGGGTGGGGCGAGCTCGGCGACCGTGCCGGCCCGCTGCTGGTGCAGCTGCCGCCGACGATGGAGCGCGACGCGGAGACACTCCAGCGGCTCGATCACTTCCTGGACGTCATGCCGGCCGCGATCCCGGTCGCCGTCGAATTCCGGCATCCGTCGTGGCACGAGTCGGCGGCCGCGTTCGACGTGCTGGAACGGCACGCGGCGGCCTACGTGGTGATGAGCGGCTCCGGACTGCCGTGCGTCCTGCGCGCGACGGCGCCGTTCGTGTACGTGAGGCTGCACGGCCCGGACCCCGGCGCGCTCTACGGCGGCTCCTACAGCGGCGACGACCTGCGCTGGTGGGCCGACCGGGTACGGGAATGGGACGCCCAGGGCCGCGATGTTCTCGTCTACTTCAACAACGATCTCGGCGGCAACGCCGTCCGCAACGCACGGGACCTCAAGACCGCCCTGGGTTTGGGGGCACCCGCTCCGGGGTAGACCATGCGGCCATGAAGGCCCCACGGATCCTCACGCGAGCGCGCGCCTACGTGCGCGCGGGTTACCCCGCCGCCGCTCCGCGGCACGGATACGTTGCCGCGCTGGCGCTGCTTCCGCCGACGACGCGGAGCGCCGGGCGCTGATCGACACCGTCATCCGGTGGCTGCTCACCACCGGACTGCACATCGCGCTCGTCGTCGTGTTCGCCGTGCTCGTCACCCGGGCCATCCGTGCGATCGCCCGCCGCGTCAGCCGCCGGTTGGGAACCCGCGACGACGCCGAGCATTCGCAGAGCTCCAGACATCGTCAGGCCCTGGTGTCCGTGCTCGCTTCGGTGGCGATCACGCTTCTCTACACCGGCGTCGCGCTCGACGTCGCGGCCCGACTGGGTTTCCCGATCGGTTCGCTCGTCGCCCCGGCCGCTGTGCTCGGCGGTGCGCTCGGATTCGGTGCGCAGCGCATCGTCGGCGATCTCCTCAGCGGATTCTTCGTGATCACCGAGAAGCAGTACGGCTTCGGCGATCTGGTCGAGCTGACGATCACCGGCGGCGGCACCGCGCGCGGCACGGTCGAAGCGGTCACGCTGCGGGTGACCCGGCTGCGCACCGGTGACGGGGAGGTCTACACGATCCCCAACGGCACGATCGTCAAGTCCCTGAACCTGTCCAAGGACTGGGCGCGCGCCGTCATCGACATCCCGCTGCCCGCGACCGCGGACATCGTCGCTGTCAACGACGTGCTGCGCGACGTGTCGGCACAGGCGCTGCGCACCGATCGCCTCGCGCACCTGCTGCTCGACGAGCCCCAGGTGATGGGCGTCGAAAGCATCCAGGTGGACACGATCAACGTGCAGATGGTGGCGCGCACCCTGCCCGGCAAGCAGTTCGAGGTCGGCCGGGAACTGAGGGCGCTCGTCGTTCCCGCGCTGCGCCGGGAGGGCATCGCCACGCCGGTATGAGGTGAGTGCGAAGTCGCTATGCTCACCCGATGCCGCTGGTGAGTAAAACCGTGGAGGTCGCAGCCCCCGCCGAGTCGATCATGGCGATCGTCGCCGATTTCGAGGCGTACCCGCAGTGGAACGAGGAGATCAAGGGCTGCTGGGTCCTCGCCCGCTACCCCGACGGCAGACCCAGCCAGCTGCGTCTCGACGTGGTCGTGCAGGGCCAGGCCGGCACGTTCATCACCGCGGTCTACTACCCGGGCGAGAACCAGATCTTCACGATGCTGCAGCAGGGCGATCACTTCGAGAAGCAGGAGCAGAAGTTCTCCGTGGTGGCCATGGGGCCGACGTCGCTGCTCACCGTGGACCTCGACGTCGAGACCACCCTGCCGCTGCCGAAACCGATGGTGAAGAAGGCGATCGGCGACACCCTCGACTATCTCGCCGGGAACCTGAAAACGCGTGCCGAACAGCTGGCTGCGACTTAGGGAGAAGACCCCCACAGACCGACTCCGTCGAGGTATTCCAAAAGCCGCGCCAATCCGTCGGTGAACTGGTCCTCGGTCAGGCGCGTCACCGTGGCGACGTCGCGCCTGCGCAGCGCGTCGATCAGCACCTCGTGACCGGCCACCACGTCAGCGCCCCAGCGGGGGTCCGAGGCGAACACGTGCGGCGGCAGGTAGCGGCTGGCGTGCAACAGGAACCAGGCCAGCTTGATCCGTCCGGAGGCACGGTTGACGGCGCGGTGGAATGCGAACTCGGCCGCCACGATGCCATCGGCGTCGTCCCGGTGCACGGCATCGGCCAGCTTGGCATTGAGCTCGGTGAGCTCGTCGATCTGGGATTCGGTGATACGCAAGGTCGTGGTGGCGGCCAGTTCCCGCGCGATCGTGGACTGCATCCAGAAGATGTCTTCGATATCGGTGCGCGACAGCGGCACCACGCGGTGACCCCGATGTGGCTCGAGTTCGACCATGCCCTCGCCCCGCAGCGTCCGCAGGGCTTCGCGCACGGGGGTGATGCTCACACCGAGGCGAGCAGCGGTCTCGTCGAGCCGAACGAAGGTGTCCGGGCGCAGCGCGCCGGTCACGATCTCCGTGCGCAGCCGGCCGGCGACCTCGTCGGACAGCTGTTCCCGCCGAACCCTGCCGGACGGCGGGAGACCGGCCGGAGCTGACATGGCGATGACGCCCTTCCCCCGAGGGTGCGCGACGGGTTGTCCCGACGGCGCCTTGGCCATAGTGTGACCCAGGCAACACAATGTTTGATCAAATATCATCACCGCGCAACTCACGAATTCGAAGGACGACGGAGCGATCCTGGTGACATCCGATCTGGAGCAGCCGTATCTGGCCCGCAGGCAGAACTGGGCCAATCAGCTCTCCCGGCACGCGCTGATGCAACCGCAGAACACCGCGCTGCGGTTCCTCGGCGCCACCACCACCTGGGCCGAGCTCGATCGCCGCGTCACCGCCCTGGCCGGGGCCTTGCATCAACGAGGCGTCGGCGCCGGGGACCGCGTGCTGATCCTGATGCTCAATCGGCCGGAGTTCATCGAGGCGACGATCGCGGTCAACAAGCTCGGCGCGATCGCGGTTCCGGTGAACTTCCGGATGACGCCGCCGGAGATCGCGTTCCTCGTCTCGGACTGCGGCGCGTCGATCGTCGTGACCGAACCCGTCCTCGCCGGTGTGGCGACCGCGGTGCGTGACCTGGACGCCACGCTGCAGACGGTCGTCGTCGCCGGCGGCGAGACCGGACAGGGGGTGCTCGGGTACGAGGACCTGCTCGCCGAGAACGCGTCGTGTCCGGCCGTCGACGTGCCGGACGACTCGCCGGCGCTGATCATGTACACCTCCGGCACCACCGGCCGGCCCAAGGGTGCCGTGCTCACCCACAACAACCTGGCCGGGCAGGCGATGACCCACCTGTTCACCAACGGCGCCGACCTCAACCGCGACATCGGGTTCGTCGGCGTGCCGCTGTTCCACATCGCGGGTGTCGGCAACACGATCGTCGGACTGCTTCTCGGCCGGCCGACCGTGCTCTACCCGCTCGGCGCCTTCGACCCGGACCAGCTTCTCGACGTGCTCGCCGCGGAGAAGGTGACGGGCATCTTCCTGGTGCCGGCCCAGTGGCAGGCGGTCTGCGCCGCGCAGCGCGCTCGTCCGCGCGACCTGACGCTGCGGGTGTTGTCCTGGGGCGCCGCACCCGCCTCGGACACGCTGCTGCGCGAGATGGCCGACACGTTCCCGGGCGCGGCCATCCTCGCCGCGTTCGGGCAGACGGAGATGTCGCCGGTGACCTGCATGCTGTTGGGCGAGGACGCGCTGCGCAAGCTCGGCTCGGTGGGCAAGGTGATTCCCACGGTGTCGGCCCGCGTCGTCGACGACGAGATGAACGACGTGCCCGTGGGCCAGGTCGGCGAGATCGTCTACCGCGCCCCGACGCTGATGGCCGGCTACTGGAACAACCCCGACGCCACCGCGGAGGCCTTCGCCGGGGGCTGGTTTCACTCCGGGGATCTGGTTCGGCAGGACGCCGAGGGCTACATCTGGGTCGTCGACCGCAAGAAGGACATGATCATCTCCGGCGGGGAGAACATCTACTGCGCCGAGGTGGAGAACGCGCTCGCCGCACACCCGGACATCGCCGAGGCCGCCGTGATCGGCCGCCCGGACCCGAAGTGGGGGGAGGTGCCCGTTGCTGTGGTAGCCCTGCGAACTTCGCTGACATCGGCTGGGAACGCGCCGCTGTCGCTGGCCGACCTCGACGCGTTCCTCACCGAGCGGTTGGCCCGCTACAAGCACCCCCGCGTCCTCGAAATCATCGAGACGCTGCCCCGCAACCCGGCCGGCAAGGTGCTCAAGACGGAGCTGCGGAATCGCTTCGGATACACCCCAGCGACGGAGTCTGAGATTGACGCCGACGAAAGTTCCACGCGGACAACGGTTTCGACGGGGCAGCAGTGAGGCCAACAGGTAGGGGGAGCCAGTGCTAACGGTTGAGTGCGCAATCCCGCCGATGCGGTACGCGGCGTCCCTGACATCGGGTACAGTCCGGTGGTCCGTCTTACTACCGACCGGTAGTAAGACGTGGCTCACACGTCTGGGGTCGGGGCTGGAAGGGAGCGTGCGACAGGTGCTGCCGGTGCGCTACATCTCCGACGATTGCGTCGCGGGGACTTCGCGGTGACGACGAATTCCAACCTGACGGGCTACGTGCGCGATCAGGTCAGGCCCGCGCTGACAGCGGTCGGCGGATTCGTCCGCATGTGCGTGCTGGTCGGCAAGGCCCTGCTGCGGCCGCCGTTCCAGTGGCGCGAGTTCATCTTGCAGAGCTGGTTCCTGCTGCGCGTCGCGTTCCTGCCCACCGTCGCGGTGTCCATCCCGCTGACGGTGCTGCTCATCTTCACGCTGAACATCCTGCTCACCGAGTTCGGCGCGGCCGACATCTCCGGCGCCGGTGCGGCCCTGGGTGCGGTCACCCAGCTCGGCCCGCTGGTCACCGTGCTGGTGGTCGCCGGCGCCGGGTCCACCGCGATCTGCGCCGACCTCGGCGCCCGCACCATCCGCGAGGAGATCGACGCCCTCGAGGTGCTCGGCATCGACCCGATCCACCGCCTGGTGGTGCCCCGCGTGATCGCCTCCACGTTCGTCGCGATGCTGCTCAACGGCGCGGTCATCACGATCGGCCTGGTCGGCGGCTTCGTCTTCGGTGTGTATCTGCAGAACGTGTCGGCCGGTGCCTACGTGTCGACGCTGACCCTGGTCACCGGGTTGCCCGAGGTCCTCATCTCGCTGATCAAGGCGCTCACCTTCGGGCTGATCGCCGGGCTGGTCGGCTGCTACCGCGGGCTCACCTGCGCCGGCGGCGCCAAGGGCGTCGGAACCGCGGTGAACGAGACGCTGGTGCTGTGCGTCATCGCGCTGTTCGCCGTCAACGTGGTGCTGACCACCATCGGCGTCAAATTCGGAACGGGGAGCTGACATGTCCACTGGCGCTGTCCTGCGCTCGCGGTTCCCCCGCGGAGTCGCCACCGCTCAGAAGGTGGCCGGTGCGCCCGCCCGCGGGCTGGACTCGATGGGCCACGTCGCCTGGTTCGTGGTCACCGCGGTCGGCTCCATCGGCCACGCCGTCCGCTACTACCGCAAAGAGATGCTGCGCCTGGTCGCCGAGATCGGCATGGGCACCGGTGCCATGGCCGTCATCGGTGGCACCGTCGCCATCGTCGGCTTCGTCACCCTGTCGGGATCCTCACTGGTCGCCATCCAGGGCTTCGCATCACTGGGCAACATCGGTGTCGAGGCGTTCACCGGCTTCTTCGCGGCGCTGATCAACGTCCGGATCGCCGCTCCGGTCGTCGCCGGGCAGGCGCTGGCAGCCACCGTCGGCGCCGGCGCCACCGCGGAGCTGGGCGCCATGCGCATCAGCGAAGAGATCGACGCCCTCGAGGTGATGGGCATCAAGTCCATCTCCTACCTGGTGTCGACGCGCATCGTGGCCGGCTTCGTGGTCATCATCCCGCTGTACGCGATGGCGATCATCATGAGTTTCATCTCGGCGCAGGTCACGACGACGCTGATCTACGGGCAGTCGACCGGAACCTACGAGCATTACTTCCGCACGTTCCTGCGCCCCGACGACGTGTTCTGGTCGTTCGTCCAGGCCGTCATCATCTCGGTCATCGTCATGCTGAACCACTGCTACTACGGCTTCTACGCCAGCGGCGGTCCGGTCGGCGTCGGTGAGGCTGTCGGCCGGTCGATGCGCGCCTCGCTCATCGCGATCGTCTGTGTGGTCCTGTTCGCCTCGTTGGCGCTCTACGGCGTCGATCCGAACTTCAACCTGACGGTGTAGCCATGACCGCACCCATGAACACCAAGCGCACGCCGCCGTACAAGCTCGCGGGTCTCGTCATGGCACTCGTGGCGATCGTCGTCCTGGTGCTGGTCTTCTTCCAGTTCCGCGGGGACTTCCTCCCACGCACGCAGCTGACGATGATGGCCGCCCGGTCCGGCCTGTCCATGGACCCGGGCGCCAAGGTCACCTACAACGGTGTCGAGATCGGCCGGGTCGGCGAGGTCGAGCAGGTCACCGTCGGTGAGGAGCCGCGGGCGAAGATCCTGCTCGAGGTCGACCCCAAGTACCTCGGCCTGATCCCGCAGAACGTCACCGCCGACATCAGCGCGACGACGGTGTTCGGCAACAAGTACGTGTCGTTCTCATCGCCGGACAATCCGTCCCCGCAGCGGATCAACAGCTCCGACGTCATCGACGTCACCAAGGTCACCACCGAGTTCAACACCCTGTTCGAGACCGTGGTGTCGGTTGCCGGTCAGGTCGACCCGATCAAGTTGAACCAGACGCTGACCGCGACGGCACAGGCGCTCAGCGGGCTCGGCGACCGGTTCGGTCAGTCGATCGTCAACGGGAATCAGATCCTCGACGAGATCAACCCGCAGATGCCGCAGTTGCGCCGCGACAACCAGCTTCTCGCCGACTTGGCCGACGTGTACGCCGATGCATCACCCGACCTGTTCGACGGCCTGCAGAACGCGGTGACCACCGCGCGCACCCTCAACGAGCAGCAGGGCAACGTCGACCAGGCGTTGATGGCCGCGGTCGGATTCGGCAACAACGGCGGCGACATCTTCGAGCGCGGCGGCCCGTACCTGCAGCGCGGCCTCAAGGACCTGGTGCCCACCTCGGCGCTGCTGGACAAGTACAGCCCCGCGCTGTTCTGCACCATCCGCAACTACCACGACGTGGAGCCGAAGGTCGCCGCCTCGCTGGGCGGTAACGGCTACTCGCTGCGCACCCACTCGGAGTTGATCGGGCTGGGCGCCGGTAACGCCTACGTCTATCCCGACAACCTGCCGCGGGTGAACGCCAAGGGTGGGCCCGAGGGCCGCCCCGGCTGCTGGCAGCCCGTCACCCGCGATCTGTGGCCGTCGCCGTACCTGGTGATGGACACCGGAGCGTCGATCGCGCCGTACAACCACCTGGAACTGGGCCAGCCGCTGCTCACCGAGTACGTCTGGGGCCGCCAAGTCGGGGAGCACACGATCAACCCATGAAAATCACCGGAACCGCGATCAAGCTGGGGGCGTTCTCCCTGGTGCTGCTGCTGTTCACCGCGCTCATCATCGTGGTGTTCGGGCAGATGCGCTTCGACCGCACCAACAGCTACTCCGCGATCTTCACCAACACCAGCGGCCTGCGCTCCGGGCAGTTCGTCCGTGCGTCGGGCGTGGAGGTCGGCAAGGTCAAGGACGTGAAGCTGATCGACGGGGGCAGCAAGGCCCAGGTCGACTTCGACGTGGACCGCTCACTCGATCTGTTCGACGAGACCACCGCATCGGTCCGCTACCTGAACCTGATCGGTGACCGCTACCTCGAGCTCAAGCGCGGTGACAGCAACACCCGGCTGCAGCCCGGCGGCACGATCCCGGTCGAGCGCACCGAGCCGGCCCTCGACCTCGACGCACTGATCGGCGGCTTCCGCCCGGTGTTCCAGTCGCTCGATCCGGAGAAGGTCAACACGATCGCGCAGTCGATCGTGACGGTCTTCCAGGGTCAGGGCGGCACCATCAACGACATTCTGGATCAGACCGCGTCGCTGACGTCCGCGCTGGCCGATCGGGACCAGGCGATCGGAGAGGTGATCAACAACCTGAACACCGTGCTGGCCACCACGGTCAAGCACCAGCAGCAGTTCGACGACACGGTCAAGAACTTCGAGACCCTGATCACCGGACTGAAGAATCGGGCCGATCCGATCGCCAAGTCGGTGGCAGACATCAGCGATGCCGCCGGCACGATCGCCGACCTGCTGGCCGACAACCGGCCACTGCTGCAGCAGACCACCAGCAAGCTCGAGATCCTCCAGCAGCCGCTGGTCGATCAGAAGGATCAGCTCAACGACCTGCTGGTCCGCGTCCCGACCGCGCTGAAGATCATCGGCCGGGCGGGCGGCATCTACGGTGACTTCTTCAACTTCTACGCCTGCGACGTGACGCTCAAGCTCAACGGGCTCCAGCCCGGTGGGCCGGTGCGCACGGTCAAGGTGTGGAGCCAGCCCTCGGGTAGGTGCACACCGCAATGAGAGTCCTCGAGGGTTCCAACCGCGTCCGCAGCGGGTTGATGGGCGTCATCCTGCTGATCGTCGTGATCGGTGTCGGGCAGAGCTTCACCAGCGTGCCGATGCTGTTCGCGACACCCACCTATTACGCCGAGTTCTCCGACACCGGCGGCATCAACAGCGGGGACAAGGTGCGCATCGCCGGCGTCGACGTCGGTTTGGTGCGGTCGACGGAGATCTCCGGCGACAAGGTCGTGATCGGGTTCGGGCTCGGCGGCACCGAGATCGGTACCCGCAGCCGTGCCTCGATCCGGACCGACACGATCCTGGGCCGCCGCAACATCGAGATCGAGCCGCGTGGCGATGAGCCACTGCAGGCCAACGGCGTCCTGCCGCTGGGCCAGACCTCGACGCCGTATCAGATCTACGACGCGTTCAACGACCTGAGCAACTCCGCATCCGGCTGGGACACCAAGACGGTGCGCGACTCGCTCAACGTGCTGTCGGAGACGATCGACCAGACCTACCCCCACCTGTCCGCCGCGCTCGACGGAGTGGCCCGCTTCTCCGACACCATCGGCAAGCGTGACGACCAGATCAAGCAGCTGCTGAGCAACGCCAACCGCGTGGCCGGCGTGCTGGGCAATCGCAGCGAGCAGATCAACGCGCTGTTCGTCAACGCGCAGACGCTGCTCGCGGCGGTCAACGAGCGCAATTACGCCGTCAGCCAGCTGCTGGAGCGGGTGGGCAAGTTCTCCACCCAGGTCAAGGGCTTCATCGACGACAACCCGAACCTCAACCATGTGCTCGAGCAGCTGCGCACCATCAGCGACGTGCTCAACGAGCGCAAGTTCGATCTCGTCGACGTGCTGACCACGCTCTCGAAGTTCACCGCGTCGCTGGGTGAGGCGATCGCGTCGGGGCCCTACTTCAAGGTGATGTTGGCCAACCTAGCGCCGTACTGGATTCTGCAGCCCTATGTCGACGCGGCGTTCAAGAAGCGCGGCATCGATCCCCAGCAGTTCTGGCGCAACGCCGGTCTGCCCGCGTTCCGGTTCCCGGACCCCAACGGCACCGGCTTCACCAACGGCGCGCCGCCGCCGGCGCCGACCCCGCTCGAAGGCACCCCGGACAGTCAAGCGGGACCAGCTGTCGTGGCCGGCTCGCCGTGCTCGTACACCCCGCCCGCGGACGGCCTGCCCAGCCCGGCCAATCCGCTCCCGTGCGCCGGTCTGTCCGTCGGCCCCTACGGCGACAACCCGTACGGCCCGAACTACGAAGGCCAGGGTCCCAACGTCGCGACGTCGGCGCCGAACCCGAACGGGCCGCAGCCCGCTCCGGGTGTGCCGGCCGCCGCGATCCCGGGTCAGCTGTCCCCGAACGTGCCCGGGGCGATGCCGCCGCTGCCGCCTGCCCCGCCCGGGGCTCGCACGGTGCCGTTGGCGCCGCAGCCGTCGGCGCCGGACTTCACTCCCGGCATCGCGCCGCTGCCGCCGGCCCTCAACGGACCGCCGCCGCCGCCCGGTCCGGGTCCGCAGCCGGCCCCGGCGGGCCAGCCGCTGCTGCCGGGCAATCCGCCGTTCCTGCCGCCGGGCTCGCAAGGTTAAGGGGGTGCAGAGCTAGATGTCGACGATCTTCAACATCCGAAACCTGAAGAGGCCGGGCGTATCCCGAACGGCACTGGTGATCGGCACCGTGGTGCTGATCGCCGCGATCGTGGCCGCCTTCTTCGGTTGGAAGGCCTATCAGCGGCTGACGAAGAACACCGTCACCGCCTACTTCACCCAGACCCTGGCGCTGTATCCGGGGGACAAGGTCCAGATCATGGGGGTGCAGGTCGGCAAGATCGAGGCGATCGAGCCCGACGGCGACAAGATGAAGGTGACCTTCAACTACGACAAGAAGTTCAAGGTCCCCGCCAACGCGACCGCCTCGATCCTGAACCCGAGCCTGGTGGCCTCCCGCACCATCCAGCTCGCTCCGCCCTACACCGGCGGGCCCGTGCTGGAGAACGGCGCCGTCATCAATCTCGATCGCACGCAGGTGCCGGTCGAGTACGACGATCTGCGCGATTCGTTGGACAAACTGCTCACCGACCTCGGACCGACCAAGGAACAGCCCAAGGGGCCGTTCGGCGACATCATCGAGTCCGCGGCCGACGGTTTCGCCGGCAAGGGTGAGCAGCTGAACAAGACCCTCAAGGGCCTCTCGGACGCGCTGTACGCCCTCAACGAGGGCCGTGGTGACCTGTTCAGCGTCGTCAAGAGCCTCGCGCTGTTCGTCAACGCGCTCTACAAGAGCGATCAGCAGTTCGTGGCGCTCAACAACGACCTCGCCAAGTTCACCAACGCGTTCACCAACACCGACCGCGAGGTGGCCAACGCACTGCAGGACCTGAACCAATTGCTCGCCACGACAAGGGATTTCATCGGTAAGAACGGCGAGGTGCTGGCGCACGACGTCGACAACCTGGCCGATGTGACGAACGCGATCCTGCAGCCGGAGCCTCGTGACGGTCTGGAGACCGGCCTGCACGTGTTCCCGAACCTGGGTGCCAACGTCGTGAACATCTCGGCACCGAACTCGGGCGGCATCGTCGGTATGCCGGTGATCAACAACTTCGCGAACCCGATGCAGTTCATCTGCAGCGCGATCCAGGCCGGTAGCCGCCTCGGCTATCAGGAGTCCTCCGAGCTGTGCGCGCAGTACCTGGGCCCAATCCTGGACGCGATCAAGTTCAACTACCTGCCGTTCGGTGCGAACCAGCTGCAGGCGGCGATGACGTTGCCCAAGCAGATCGCGTACTCCGAGCCCCGGCTGCAGCCGCCGCCGGGATACAAGGACACGACCGTGCCCGGCATCTTCTCCAGGGACACCCTGTTCTCCCACGGCAACCACGAGCCCGGCTGGGTCGTCGCGCCCGGAATGCAGGGCGTCGAGGTGCAGCCGTTCACCCAGAACATGCTGACCCCGGAATCGTTGTCCGAGTTGATGGGTGGCCCCGACATCGTCGCTCCGCCGGCTCCGCCCGCATTCGGTGTGAACAACGGCCGGCTGCCCGGCCCGCCGAATGCCTACAACGAGAACAACCCGCTGCCCCCGCCGTGGTACCCGCAGCCGGGTCCCCCGCCGGCACCCGCACCGGGTGTCATCCCGGGTGATCCGCTGGGGGCGATCTCGCCGGCGGCGCCTGGCCCCGCGCCTGCGCCTGCGGCGGCACCGTCGGGACCATTGCTGCCGGCTGAGTCGGGAGGCTGAACGTGGGACGTATGGCGACTTTGAGCCGACGCGCTGTGGCGCTCGGCGCGGCAGCCGTGGTGCTGACCTCGTGCGGTTCGTGGAAGGGCATCGCGAACGTGCCGCTCCCGGGCGGGCCCGGGACCGGACCCGACCACACGACGATCTACGTGCAGATGCCGGACACGTTGGCGCTCAACGTGAACAGCCGGGTGCGCGTGGCCGACGTGTACGTCGGCCGGGTGCGGTCGATCGAGTTGAAGAACTGGGTCGCCACGCTCACGCTGGACCTGGACAACACGGTGCAGCTGCCGAAGAACACGCTGGCCAAGATCGGTCAGACCAGTCTGCTGGGTTCGCAGCACGTGCAACTCGACGCACCGCCGGACCCGTCCCCGGAGAAACTCGAAACCGGCGACACCATTCCGCTGAAGAACGCGTCGGCATTCCCGACGACGGAGCGCGTGCTGGCGAGCATCGCCTCGATCCTCACCGGCGGCGGGGTCTCGAACCTGGAGACGATCCAGACCGAGATCTTCAACGTCCTCAACGGCCGGTCCGATCAGATCCGCGATTTCCTGGGCAAGGTCGACACGTTCACCGATCAGCTGAACCAGCAGCGCGACGACCTCACCCGGGCCATCGATTCGACGAACCGGTTGTTGTCGATCGTCGAGCAGCGCAACGACACGTTGGACCAGGTGTTGACCGAGTTCCCGCCGCTGATCAAGCATTTCGCGGACACCCGGGATCTGTTCGCCGACGCGATCGAGGCGTTGGGCCGGATCAGCAACGCCGCCGACGATGCCCTGTCGCCGGCCAGCGGTGACCTGAACACCAACCTGGCCAATCTGCAGCGTCCGCTGCGGGAGCTGGGCAAGGCCGGACCGTACCTGCTCGGCGCACTGAAGCTGATCTTCACGGCACCGTTCAGCATCGAGAACGTGCCGAAGGTGGTCCGCGGTGACTACATCAACGTCTCGATCCTGGTGGATCTGACGCTGTCGGCCATCGACAACGGCATCCTGAGCGGCACCGGCGTCTCCGGCATGCTGCGCGCCCTCGAGCAGTCGTGGGGCCGCGACCCGAACACGATGATCCCGGATGTGCGGTTCACCCCGAACGCGCACGACGCACCGGGCGGACCGCTGGTGGAAAGGGGTGAGTGAGCGATGCTGACCCGCTTCATCAAGATCCAGTTGGTCATCTTCACGGTGCTCACCGTGGCGGCGGTTGCCGTGTTGGGCCTGTACTACCTGCGCCTGCCGAGCCTGGCCGGGGTGGGGCAGTACACGCTCTACACGGAGCTGCCGCGCTCGGGCGGCCTGTACGCCACGGGCAACGTGACCTATCGAGGCACTCAGATCGGCAAGGTCACCGAGGTCGAGCCGACCGAGAAGGGCGCCCGGGCGACGTTGAGCATCAGCAACGACGTCAAGATCCCGGTCGACGTGACGGCCGAGGTGCACTCCGTCTCGGCGATCGGCGAGCAGTACCTCGATCTGGTGCCGGCCGCGGACACCAAGCAGTACCTCAGCCCGGGCCAGACGATCACGAAGAGCACCGTCCCGGCGGAGGTCGGACCGGCGCTCGACGCAGCCAACCGCGGATTGGCCGTGCTGCCCAAGGAGAAGATCGATTCGCTGCTGACCGAGACCTCGGCCGCGGTCGGCGGTCTCGGACCGTCGCTGCAGCGTCTGGTCGAGTCGACGACGAACCTGGCCCAGGGGTTCCGTGACAACCTGCCGCAGGTCAACGACATCATCGCCAACTCTGCGCCGATCCTGAACAGTCAGGTGCAATCGGGTGATGCGATCCAGCAGTGGTCGCGGAACCTGAACATCATCGCGAGCCAGACCGCCGAGCAGGACGGCGCGCTGCGCAGCGGCCTTCAGCAGGCGGCGCCCACGCTGGATCAGGTGAACGCGTTGTTCTCCGACGTCCGCGACTCGCTGCCGCAGACGCTGGCCAACCTCTCGGTGGTCATCGACATGCTCAAGCGCTACAACAAGGGCCTCGAACAGGCGCTGGTGATCCTGCCGCAGGGGGCATCGCTGACGCAGGCGGGCACGATCTTCGAGAACGAGGGTCTGCTGCACTTCGGTCTGTCGATCAACCTGCCGCCGCCGTGTATGACGGGCTTCCTGCCTGCGTCGGAATGGCGCTCGCCCGCCGACACGTCGATGGCGCCGCTTCCGACGGGTACCTACTGCAAGATCCCGAAGGACTACCAGGGCAACGTGGTTCGTGGTGCCCGCAACTACCCGTGTGCGGATGTGCCGGGCAAGCGTGCGGCGTCGCCGAAGGAGTGCCACAGCAACGAGCCCTACGTGCCGCTGGGCACCAACCCCTGGTACGGCGACCCCAACCAGATCCTGTCCTGCCCCGCTCCGGGCGCCCGGTGCGACCAGGGAGTGACTCCGGGTCGGGTGGTTCCGGCGCCGTCGGTGAACAACGGCATGAACCCGTTGCCGGCCGACCAGCTGCCGCCTCCGCTCAGCACCTCACCGGTCAGCGATCCGATCAGCAGACCGGGCTCGGGTACCGTCAGCTGCAGCGGGCAACAGCCCAACCCGTGTATCTACACTCCCGCGCAGGGCCCGCCCGGCAGCACCGCCGCGTACAGCCCGCAGAGCGGCGAGGTCGTCGGGCCCGACGGAGTCCGATACAACGTGAAGAACTCGAGTAACCCAGGAGATGACGGATGGAAGGAGATGCTGGCACCAGCCGGCTGAACCCCCCCATCGACACCCCCGAGGACGGCGCCGCCGACGAGGAAACGACGGTCGCCGAAGACTCGACGGTCGGCGAAGACTCGACGGTCGGTCCAGAATCGACGGTCGAGGCGGAGTCCCTCGATCACGCACCGACGGACCTGCGACGGCAATCGCGGCTCGGCACCCGCTGGGTCGCCGGCCTGACCGCGGCCCTGCTCCTCCTGGCCGGTGGCGCAGCGGCGGGTGGCTATTACGCGTGGAAGGCGAATCAGCGTGGCGCGGCGATCGCCCGCAGCGATGACGCCGCGCTGGCCGCCGCCAAGGAATGCGTGGCGGCCACGAACGCCCCCGACACGGCGGCGATGACGGTGGCGCAGTCGAAGATCCTGGAGTGCTCGACCGGCGACTTCGGGGTGCAGGCCGGTCTGTTCGGCAGCGTGATCGCCGAGGCGTACCAGGCGGCCAACGCGAAGGTGGCCGTCGACGATCTGCGCGCCGCGGTCGAGCGGCACAATCCGGATGGCTCGATCAACGTGCTCGTCGCCGTCCGGGTGAAGATCACCAACTCCCAAGCCGCCAATCAGCAGGTCGGCTACCGGCTGCGCGCGACGATGGCGTTCGACGAGGGCCGGTACCGCATCGCCAAGCTCGACCAGGTCACCTCGTGACCGTGGTTCTGCCCACCACCGACTCCGTCTCCGACACCGACGTGCCGGAGGTGGTCCGTGCTTCGTGGTCGACGCGGGCGGGCGCGCTGCTGGTCGACGTCCTGCCGGGCGTGGCCGTGATCGTCACGATGGGGCTGTTGGCGCTGGGCTCGCCCGCCGACGGCTGGGCGCGTTGGGTGTTCACCGGCGCGGGCGCGGTGGCGCTGTTCGCGACGGCGGTCAACCGGCTGGTCCTTCCGGCCGCGACGGGGTGGACGCTGGGGCGGGCCCTGTGTGGCATCGCGGTGCGCGACCGGGCCGGCGGTCCCGTGGGCATCGGGCGGCTCGCCCTGCGCGAGCTCGCGCATCTGCTGGACATGCTGGCTGTGTTCGTCGGCTGGCTGTGGCCGCTCTGGGATCGCCGGCGCCGCACGTTCGCCGACATGCTGGCGCGCACCGAAGTCGTCGTCGTCGAGCGCCCGGCCCGCAACGTGCGGCGGCTGGTCGCGGTGGTGCTGATCGCGGTGGCGGTGGTGTGTGCGGCGGCCGCCGGGCTGGGCTACCTGACGGTGTACAAACACGAGCGCGCGGTCGATGCGGCGCGGGCCCAGATCGACGAGCAGGGGCCGCGCATCGTGGAGCAGATGCTGAGCTACAGCGCTGACACCATGGCCGCCGATTTCGCCCGCGCGCAGGGGCTGACCACGGACACCTACCGTGAGCAGTTGGTCGCACAGCAGCAGGCGGCGCAGAAGGCGGGAATCAAGTCCAACGAGTACTGGGCCGTCAGCCATGCGGTGCTCACCGATCCGCCGGTCACGCCGGATCAGGCGTCGATGCTGCTGGCGATGCAGGGGCAGCGCGGCGACGATCCGAAGACCCTGAAGTTCATCACGGCCACGGTGCGTGCCGACTTCGACCGCGCGGCGAACGGTCAGTGGCGAGTGGCGAACCTGACCGTGCTGAAGAAGCCGCAGATGAATCCGGCGGGCCAGTGAGTCCGCGGCGCAAGGTCGACGACACCGCGACCGACTTCTTCGGCAGTCGACCCCGGCGGCCGCGACGCTGGGGTCTTCCGCTGGTGGCGACGGTGGTGGCACTGGTGGTCGCCGCGGCGATCACGGCGAGCACCCTGATGATGATCCGGCACGAGCACGACCGGACCGATGCCGTACGGGAGGCGTCCGCGTTGGGGTACACCCGGGAGTTCATGACCGAGTACATGACTCTGGATCCATTCAACGCCAACGCCTATGCCGACCGGATCGCTGCTCAGGCCACCGGCGAGTTCGCGAAGAGCTTCAAGGAGAAGCAGAACGAGATCCTGCTGCAAGTGGCTCGCGGAGAACCGACCACCGGCACAGTGCTCGCCGCGGGTGTGCAGCGCTGGAATGACGACGGCAGCGCCGACGTGCTGATCGCCACCAAGGCGACCTCGACGACGCCCGACGGCAAGACGACGATCGAAAGTGGCAGCCGCTGGATCGCCACGACGATCAAGGAAGGACAGCAGTGGAAGATCAGCAACCTGATTCAGGTGATCTGACCACCGACGACGCGGCAACCGCGACCCCCACCGATCCCGCACCGTCGCCACGTCGGCGCCGCTTCTTCCGGCGTCGCGCGGACGCAGCGACGGAGCCCGAAGAGATGGTCGAGCGGCTCGAGCCCGAGTCGTCGGCGGTGGAGGAGCCGCTCGAAGCGCCCAAGAGGCCGGTCGGTAAGGCGGCGCGGACGTCGAAGCCGGAAGCCGGTGCAGTCGATACGGCGTTGGCCGAGTCGGACGCCGACACCACGTCGGAATCCGAGCCGGACACCGATCCCGGGGAAGACGCGGCAGACGAGACCGCCGACGAGACTGCCGTGGACGAGTTCCGGATGGTCGAGCACCGCCCCGCGGGGCGCGGGCTGGTCGCGGCCGCTGTGGTCGCCTCGGTGCTGTTCGTCGGTGGGGGAGCCTTCGCCGGCGCGATGGTGCAGCCGTATCTGGCGCAGCGGGCGCTGAACACGACCAAGCTGGAGATCGCCCGCACGGCGACCGCGGCGATCACCGCGCTGTGGAGTTACACCCCGGACGACATGCCCGCCCTGGCGGACCGCGCCTCGAGGTACCTCGGCGGCGATTTCGCGGCCGATTACCGCAAGTACATCGACGCGATCGTCGAGCCGAACAAGCAGGCGCAGGTCACCAACACGACCGAGGTGGTCGGTGCGGCGGTGGAGAGTGTGTCGCCCTCGATTGCGCCGACCGATGCCACCGCGATCGTGTACACCAACTCGATCTCGACGAGCCCGGTCACCAAGAACATCCCGTCGTTGCGCTACCTGTCCTATCGCCTGACGATGAAGCGTGAGGGCGGGGAGTGGCGGATCACCCGGATGTCGACGGTCACGTCGTTCGACCTGACTCCCCAGTTGTAAAACGCTTGTTCCACGTGAAACGTCACGCGCATGCGCCTGACGGGTTCTTTCGGTGCGAAGCCGTTGGGCTGCAATGGCTTTCGGCCGCGGACGGGGGTGTTCCGGCAGTCCGGGTGGTGGCGGTCGACGAGCACTCCCTCACGCTGGAGCGGTTGACGTCGGTGCCGCCCGAGCGGGCGGCCGCGCGGACGTTCGGCGCCCGGCTGGCGCGCACGCACGCGGCAGGTGCCGACGGCTTCGGCGCGCCGCCGCCTGGATGGACCGCGCCGTCGGGCTTCTTCGGACCGTTGCAGCAGCCGCTGCCGATGAGCTACAGCCACGACACGTCGTGGGGACGCTTCTACGCGGAGCACCGGTTGATGCCGATGCTCGAGCGGGCGCGGGTGACACCGGACACCCGCGAGGCTGTCGAGGAAGTCGTATCCCGTTGTGCAGCAGGGGTGTTCGACGACCCATCCGAGGAGCCGTGCCGGCTGCACGGTGACCTGTGGCGCGGCAACGTGATGTGGACGCCCGACGGAGTGGTGGTGATCGACCCGGCCGCGCACGGCGGTCATCGAGAGACGGACCTGGCGATGCTGGAGCTGTTCGGGTGTCCGCACCACGACGCCGTACTCGAGGGCTATCAACAGGTGCGACCGTTGGCCGAGGGTTGGCGCGACAGAATCGGCCTGCACCAGCTCCACCCGCTGCTGGCGCACATGGTGCTGTTCGGTTCCGGTTACGAGCGCCAGACGCTGGCGGCTGCCCGCAGTGCGCTGGCGGCCTAGTTGAACGCCAGCCACGCCGGCTGCGCCCGCTCGTGCGAATCGCACAGCACCGCCATCGTGTCGCAGGAGCCCTGCGGTGAGCCCGCGCCCGCCCACATGCCGCCGGTGTCACGGCGCAGCACGATGGCCGTCGACCCGCCGCCGTCGAGCAGGACCGCCGTGTCGCTGCCCAGCCCGCGGAACAGGTCCTGAATCTGGTCGGGGGTGTAGCTGCCGCCGGAGAACACGTACATCTCGTCGCGGTCGCGCACGTAGGCGATCGCGGTGCGCGCCGCGCTCGGGCCGGGATCGTTCATCTGGCCGGTGTCCCCGGGCGCGAGCAGGTGCATGCCGGCCACCGCGACGAACCGGGTGCCCTTGTCAAGCGGGCCGGCGATCACCGGCGAGGCCGCGTCGAAGTCGTTGTCGCTCTTGGGCGGTATCACGAACGGTGCGCCCTGCACCGGCAGGACCATCGTCGACAGCGCCATCCAGTTCTCGTTGCCGCCCGACAGGCCCTGCTTGCCGGCGTAGGCCAGCGTGCCGGTGACCGCGGCGTTGGTACGGCCGAGATTGCGCGTGGTGTCGACGTAGGCACCCAGCGGCGAGCTGCAGCCGGTCGATTTCCACGAGCCGCCCTGCTGGCCGCGCACGTCGAAGAAGTTCGCGTTGATCGCGATCGTCGGCTGGCCGAGCACCTGCCACGCCTGCAGCGGGGAGTAGGTTTCCGACGCCTGCAGCAGGCCTTCGGCGGTGCGGGCGCGGGGGTCGCGCTCGCAGCGGGCCTGGAATCCGGTGTGGGAGTCGGCCAGCAGCCGCGGCGCCAATCTCGACGAGGCGGCTTTGATGATCATCAATCGGCCGCCGTTGCCCATCTCGTACCAGCGACCCGAGGCGTCGAGCATGGGGGCGGGGAACCCCGACCCGAAGTTGTAGACGAGATACGAGCCCTTAGTGGTGGCGATCGCGGTGGCGAGCAGTTCACGGGCGCTGGCCGCTGCGGCGTTCGGCGCGCTGACGCCGGCGGCCACCAGGGCGCAGACCACCGCTGCCGCGGCGCCGCGTAGTCGCCGCCGAATGTTTGCGGTAGGAGTCGGCACGGGCGGCTCCTTCGACGGCTGGGCTGACCTGGCTGGCCAGAATGCCAACAATAATCGCAGGAGAACCACTGTCAACTTTCGTCACAGCAGCATCACAGGATGATCCCGCCGAGGCTTCGACGTGATTTGCTGCGATCTCCGGGGCGCGGACTCAGAGGCTCGTCGCGGCCGACACGACGTGCACCGTGGTCACGATCTGTCCGTTGTCGTCCGTGGTGCCGACGGTGACGTACAACGTCCCGTCCGGCGCGACGGACACCGCACTTGCCGCGAACTGATCGAAGATCATGGGCGGCGCACCCTCGGTGACGAACACCTCCCGCGTGCCGTCCGCGTTGGCCGCAAAGACGCGCGTCAGCTGTTGGACGTCGGACGGGCCGCCGTAGATCTCCTCGTAGAAGGCGTAGTAGAAGGTGCCGTCGGGCCCGATCTCGACCGGCCCGCTCGGCATGTTGCCGTCGTAGGAGAAGAATTCGGTGAAGACGGTGGCACCGTCGCTGTCGATCGACAGCAGTTGGGTGCCGTCCGCAGTCTGGCCCGCGATGTGCGCGGTGTTTCCGATGACCTCGACCTGGAACTGCGACACGTCCGTCCCGTACAGCGTGTCCGTGAGGACTCCGGCAGACGGGATCGCGACGCGGTACCCGAACCCGTCGCCGACGATCGCGAACACCGTTCCGTCGTCGGCGAACTGAAGCGACCCGACATCGAAAGTCGCACCAAGCGCGGACGATTGAGACACGCCGTCGGTGACCGCGATGAGTCTGCCGCCGGCACCGTCGAGCAGATATACCGTCGCGCCCCGGCCCGCCACGATATCGCCTCGGTAGGTCCCGACGTCGACGGTGCTGACCGACCCGTCGGCATTGACATACAGTAGCTGGCCCCCGCCGATGCGCAGGTACGCGCCGCTGCCGTCGGTCGTCGAGACCGGGTCGCCTTGAAATCCCGCGACGGGATGGTCGATCCGATTTCCTTCAGCGTCGACGACCGCGACCCATGAGTTGTTTCGGTCGTACCAACCGAAGACGGCCGTGTCACCCGCGGTCGCGATGCTATCCGCGCCCGACGGCACCGGCAGGAACGAGCGGTAGACGGAGCCATCGGCAGTCACGACGAGCACGCCGGCCGACTGGTTGAGCCGTCCGTCGGGTTCCACGCCGGTGGTGTCGGCGAGGAGGTACACCGTCCCGTCCGTCCCCAACACAACCGACCTCGCGTAGCTCCGGTCGGTGATCTCGGTGCCGTCGAGTGGAGTCAGCGCGACAATCGATTCGTCTCCCGACGGCGAGATGCGCCAGAGCGATGCACGTTCCGTGTTGTCCAGGCCGAACTGTGAGACCGCAACGTAGAGCGTTCCGTCCGATCCGGTGACGCCTGCGATGGGGTAGGAATTGGCTGCGTAACCGCGTACGTGGCTTGACACCTGACCGGCGGACGTCACGCGCCACACGGCTGCTGTCTCGTCGGTGCTGTCGAGTCCGAGGTAGTAGTTGGTGCCCTCTGCTGACCGTATCCACTGCCCGTACACGGGCACCAGTATCGAGGTCAGGGTTGCCTCAGGCGTCACCACCACGAGATTGGCGAACCCATCGTCGTAGTCAGATTCACTGACAGGAACGAAAGCGATTCCGCCGTCGGCCAGCGTGACGACCTCCGATGTCACCCGCCTGGAGAGAGGACCCGACACCATGCTGCCGGAAACGGTTCCGGCGACATCGACGTTTCCGTCAGAGTCCGCAACGAGAACGGTTGTGGTGTCGATGTTTTCGTCGTAGATGAACTGGTAGCCGCTTCTGGTCGTACCCACGACGGTCGAGATCTGGGGTACGCCGAACACCGGTGGCTGGGGTATGGCGTCGAGGCTGAGCAGATGGGTTCCGCCCTGACTGGTCAGCGCATACACCTGTGATTCGTTCGGGCTGATCGCCAATGCGTCAACAGTGTTGCCCGGCAACGCGACTGATTGCACCTCCTCGGTGGCGACGGTGATCACGACGAAGGACAACCCGTCTGCCGTGGCGGCCGTGCCGTAGACCTGCGTTCCGTCAGCGCTGAGGCTCAACCCGCTCAAAGAGCCCGGCACAAGGATGTCGTAGCTCGAGTGGTCGTTGTCGTCGACAACCGTCAGGTAAAACTCGGAGCCGTCCTCGAGCGCAGTGCCGACGAAGAACCGACCATCGTCCGCGACGAGCAGGTCGCTCGTCACCACGTTGCCCCCGCCGAACGGCCACGTCGATCGATCGAAGCTCGGTCCTTCGATCTTGATGTAGTTGTCCCACCGCTGCGTCACCTGGTTGTACTGCTGGGCGAGCAGGAAGCCCGTGGCACCGTCACCGCTGAGCTGAATCGAGCCCTGGACGGGGCTGTCGATCTGGCCGCCGCCTCCCTCCATCGTGTCGGTGTCCACTCTGAAGAAGAAATCAATGGAAGTGTCGGGATCGCCACCTGGCGCACGGACGACGTAGTACGCATACCGGCTGTCCGCGCTATAGGTCACCGGCGTCAGCAGCTGTCCATCCTCTAAGAAGATGCCCAGTTCAGTTTGACCGGTGACGAGATCGACTTCCACGAGTGCCGCAGCGGGTCCGCCTCGCGCCGACGCCGTCATCACGAAGGCGCGCAATCCATCCGGCGTGACACGGACGGCATCGGTCATGTCGTCGGGAAGGTCGACAGTGCGCACGGCGTCGGTCGTCGTGTCGATGATGGCCAGCGCGTAGTCCCCGGAGAAGTCACTGGTCGTCACGTACACGCGGTCACCGGCCGCGGAGAACGTCACGTCCTCGAGCGTGCGTCCCGGCAACGCAATCGATCGCGTCGTTGCGGTCGCGGTGTCGATCAGCATCACGTTCTGGCCACTTGTGGTGTAGGCGCGGGCACCGTCGGCGCTCAGGATGATCGGCCCGTCGACCGAGCCCAGTGGCACCAGGTACCCGGTCCGAGCGACTGTGTCGATGACCGTCAACCGGTAGTCCGTCGTACCGTCTGCGGCCACCTCGACCGTGGACAGGTAGGCGCGGCGACCGTCGGAGCTGACGACGATCGGCCGGGCCGTCGTGCCGTTGATCGCGATGTGCCCATCGGGAGTCGTCGAGAACAGGATCGGCACGCTGACAACGACATTCGCGATTCCCCCGTGGCCGTCGTCGACGGAAATCGTGAAGGCGTCCAGGCGATCAGCGGCGCTGGCCGTCGCGGCGGACGCAGCTGTACGCAATGCAGCTGTCGGTGTATAAGTCCACTGCCCGGTGGATTCGTCGAACGTCACCTCCACGCCCTTGGCTGAGGTGCCGACCGTGAAGATCGGCGGATCACCGTCAGGATCGGTGACAGCGACTGTCCCGATGACGGTTCCCGTGACGGCGGCCGGCGCACCGCCGGTGACCGGTGTGATCTCGGGTGGCTCGTTGGCGGGGCTGATCTGGACGTCGATCACGGTGGTCTGCACTCCGCCGTAGCCGTCGCGGAAGGTGAACGTGACCGTGGCCACCGTCGGGTCTGCCGCCGCCAGGGCCGCGAAGCGCATCATCCGCCCGGTGCCGCCGCCCGCCAATGCCGCGGCGGCAGCGTGCCGGGCTCCCGGAGTGGCCTCGAATGTCCATACGCCCGTGGTGATGTCGTACTCGACGGAGCCCTGTGCGGGGTCGACGTCGATGTCGGCGTTGACCGGGTCGCCGTCGGCGTCTGTGACGATGATGACCCCCGACGTGACGCCGGTGTCGGCGTCGACCTGCTGCTCGGGTTCCTCGGTGACCACCGGCACCTCGTTGGCGCCGATGATCGACACCGTGATCGGGACGACGGTGGTGGTCCCCTCCGAGTCGGTGACCGTAACGGTGAAGGTGTGCAGTTTGTCCGTGGTGTCGGCGTTGTCTGCTGCCGCCTGGTGGCGCGCTGCCGGGGTCGGCGTGTAGGTCCACGTGCCTCCGGCGTCGACGGTGGCCTCGCCGAGCCCGCTGTCGTCGCTCACCTCGTATTCCAGCGGCCCGCCCGACGGGTTGGGCACGGTGATGACGCCGGTGGCGGGCTCCTCGCCGGAGGCGGCCAGCGGACTGACCGCCACGGTGACGTCGAAGGTGTCGAATCCGCCGTATCCGTCGGTGACTGTCACGGTGAACGTGTCACTGACGTCGGACTCCGTTGCGTCCTGACGCGCGGAAACCGTTGGCGTGTAGGTGAATTTACCGTCGGCCGCGATGACGACCTTGCCCTTGGCGGTGGTGGCGGATCCGCTGAAGGTGAGCGTGTCGCCGTCGGTGTCACTGGCCGTCAGTGTGCCGCTCACCGCCCCGGTGGTGGAATCGGCGTCCCCGGACATCGCCGAACCACCCACCGGGGCGGCGTTGTTGGGGCTGATGGAGACGGTCACCGGAACCGTCAGGACCCCGCCTTTGCCGTCTGCCACCGTCACCGAGAAGCTGTCGCTGCGCAGGGCGGCACCCGCATTCGTCGCCGCGGCGGCGTGCCGCGCCGCCGCGGTCGGCGTGTAGGTGAAACTGCCGTCCGATGTCACGACGACGGTCCCCCGGACGGGTGTGTCAGCGCTGAGCGCGTAGGTGAGGGTGTCGCCGTTGGGATCGGTGGCGGTCACGGTTCCGGTAACGACGCCGTCGCTGTCGGGATCGCCAACGGACGCAGAACCGTTGGTCGGCGCGGCGTTCGGAGGTGGCGGAGCGATCCGTACGTAGACGGCCGTGGCGGCTGTGCCGCCGTGTCCGTCGTCGACGGTGACGGTGAAGCTGTCGAGACGCCGGAAGATGCTGCGTGCGTCCTGCCGGGCCTGTTCGGTGGGGGTGTAGGTGAACCGGCCTTGGGCATCCACCGTCACGGTGCCGCGCGCTGTGGTGGCGGGCGCGGTGTAGGTGATGGTGTCACCGTCTTTGTCGGTGACGACAACGCTGCCCCGCACAATGCCCGACGTCGCATCCGGTGCCGAAACCGTGTTCTTGACCGTGGGTCTGGCGTTGACGGGCCGAATGGCCACGGTGATCGGCACGACAGCTGTGCCGCCGGCGCCGTCGGACACGGTGATGGTGAAGGCGTCGGTCCCGACGCTCCCGGGTGCGGCAGCGGCATGCCGGGCGGTGGCGTCGGGTGTATAGGTGAACGTGCCGTAGCGGTTGACGGTCACGCTTCCCGTGAGTGGCGTCGATGCGACGTAGGTCAGCCGGTCACGATCCGCGTCTGAGCCGCGGACGTCGCCGACCACCTTGCCGCTGAACGCACTCGGGCTCCTCTGGTAGGCCAGACTCGCGGTCGGCGCTGTGTTGGGCGTAGCGGACTCTCGACGGGACGCGGCAGCGAGCAGCCACATCGCGGGCGCGATGATGGGCGCCCCGCCCGGAGCAGGTGCGGCGGGCACCGCAGGTGTCGTGAGGCTTCTCATCTCGGTGACGCCGGAAGTGCGATACGCGACGATCTCCACGGCGGGTGCACCGGCGCCCGCAGAGTCCGGCGATGGCAAGGGTTTCGAGGGCTCACCGGGGTCGGCAGCGGGCAAGGACTCGGCCGCTGGCGTCTGTGTGCCGGAGTCACCGCCGTCGGTCACCGCATCGGACTCGTCAGCCGCAGGCGTGTGCTGTTCGACGGAGCGTGGGGTTCGACGCATCGGTCGGTCACGGCCGGTGTCCGCGGGCTCGTCGACATTCTCTTCGTCCGCATCAGGTGGCTCGACATCTGACTCTCCGTCGCCAGAGGCAGCCTCGTCGGAGGGGCTGTCGTCGGAAGGGTCGTCGTCGGCAGGAACATCTGCTTCCTGGTCGTCCGACTCCTGGCTGGGCGCCGTGGGGTCCTTTGCCGGCCCCGTGCGCTCCGGCGTGCCCGGAGTGTCCGAGCCCCCGGACGGCGTCGTTGCCGACGTCTCCTCATCCGCCGTTGCGATTGCCGCCGGCGCGGCCAGACCCACCCCGAGCAGAACGGCAAGAGCGCCGACCCGACCCACGCATGTTGATGCCTTCATGAATTCCCCCGAAACACACGGCCACTCCCCACGGCGACCGCTGCGTGTGATTCTGGCAAATAATCGGCTGAACCGCCGGGATTTCCGAGCATCCGTCTCGGCAAGAGGAAAATGGACCATATCGTCTCTTAATGCAAGCAGGTCACGAGGCTGCCCCGCGGCTAGTGGCGTGGAACCGGCACTCGAGCAAAGTTGATTGCGCAAACAACTCGCGTCGCTGCGTCCTGCCGCCGGGCGCGCGGTCGACGGACATCAGCGGCCGGAGCCTGCGGCGGCGGCTTTCCTGCAAGGTGAGACGCACTCGCTGGCCAGGGCATCATCAGTGATCACAGAAGGAACGGACCCAACTTTCGTCACAGCAGTATCACAGGATGGTTCCGCGGAGATTGCTGAGCGGTTTGCTGCGAGCTCTCCAGCGGGTACCCGGCAGCATGCCCACCGTGTCCCGTACCTTCACCGTCAGTCCGCCGCCTCCGGTCGTCGTCGACTACCTCAAGGACTTCGCGCACGCCGAGCAGTGGGATCCGGGCACCCGGAGTTGTGAACGCATCGACAGCGGCCCGGTCACCGAAGGCGCGTACTGGCACAACGTCACGAAGATCCTCGGCGTCACCGCCGAGCTGACCTACACCCTCGACGAGCTCACCGACCGCAAGGTCGTTTTCGTCGGGGAGAACGGCTCATCGACGTCGGTCGACACCATCACCGTCGAACCGGAGGGCCCCGGATCGGTGATCACCTACGAGGCAGAGTTGCACATGCACGGCACCGCGCGACTGCTCAATCCGGTGATGAAGCTGGCGTTCGAGAAGATGGCCGGCGACACCGAGAAGCAGTTGGCGGCGGTGCTGAACGGACTCGATCAGCGCGGCGGCGTCAGCCGGTAGATCGCATCGGCGGCGTCGTCGGTGATGTAGACCGCGCCGTCCGGGCCGGTGACCGCCGCGACGGGTCGGCCCCACCGGGAGCCGTTGTCGCCCTGGAAGCCGCCGAGCAGGGTCTGCTGGTTCTCCAGCCGACCGTCGCGCCACGGATAGAACGACACCTCGGGTTCGCGCGGCGGCTGGCGGTTCCACGATCCGTGTACGCCGATCAGAGCCCCTTGCGCGTACGGCGCGGGCAGTGCGCCGTCGACGAAGCTCAGGCCCAGCGGCGCCGAGTGGGCACCCATGCTCTGCTCGACGGCCGGCAATGTCGCGCAATCCAATTCGGTGCCGTCCGGATTGGTCTGGACATCCCGGACGAACGGGAGATCAGCGGGCCCGCCAGCGGGATTGCAGTACGGCCAGCCCAATTCGCGGCCCGGCGTCAGGCGCGCGATCTGCTCGGGAGGGTTCTCGCCGACGTAGGCGGGGTCGACCTGGCCGGTGCTCGGGTCGGCGACGTTGTCACGCCCGTTGTTCGCGGTCCACAGGGATCCGTCGGGTGCGACGGCCAGACCGGTGCCGTTGCGGACGCCGGTGGCGAACGGCGCGGCGGGCCCGCCGCCGGGCGGGACCCGCATGATTGTGGCGCGCGGCGGCGTGGCGGTGCGGTCGGCAGCCGAGATGTTGCCGGTCGAGCCGATCGAGAAGTACACCGCGCCGTCGGGTCCGACGGCCACGCTCTTGAGTGCGTGCGAGTACGCGCCACGCAGGTCGGGGCTCTTGGCGTCGGGCAGGCCGCCGGCGACCACGCGGGGATTCGTCGCGGCCCCGTTCGCGTAGTCGTATGCGTTGATCTCATCGCTCTGCGCGACGTAGAGCGTCGACCCGGCAATTGCGAGTCCGTGCGGCTGGTCCAGGCCGTCGAGCAGCACCGACTGGGTCGTGCCGGCATCGCCTGGCGTGAACCGCAAGACCGTGCCCGCGCTCGGCACCGACACCAGCAGCGTGCCGTCCGGCGCCCACAGCGCCAGCCGCGGTCGCGGCGTCCGTGCCCACACCGACAGCTGCCATCCCGTCGGCACCCGGACCTGCCGCGGCTGGTCGAACGGCGCCTGCGCCATGCCGGGTGGCACGGTTACCTCGACGGTGCTCATGCCGGTCTGCGGCACCGAGGTCGCACCCGACGACGGGGCCGCAGACGGCGATGAGGCTGGCGGCGCGGGTTCCGAGGCGGTGCTGCACCCGGCGACCATGGTGGCCGCGACGAGCAGCGCGCCGACGTGGCTAGGCCGCGGCGAGACCGGCATGCATCTCCCAGACGAGGATCTCGGCGGCGTCCGTGGCGGTGACGCGCTGGCCACCGGATGCGGTGAACCGCACGGCGTCTCCTTCGTGTAGTGCTCCGGCGCCCTCGAGGACCACCTCGCCGCGGGGGACGAACAGGTGCAGGTAGGGGGCATCGGGAAGTTCCACGGTCTGGCCCGGCTGCAGCCGGGCGCCGTGCAGAGCCGCGTAGCGGTTGGCGATCGTGATGGCCGCAGCGTCGCGGTGCTCGGGCATGCCCGAGGCGATCGTCACGAGACCGCCGCGCAGCAGCTCGTCGTCGATCTCGAGTTGCTGGTAGCCCGGGGTGATCCCGGATTCGTCGGGGACCACCCACATCTGCACGAAATGTACTGGCTCAGAATGGGATTGGTCGCCGGTCAGCGTCCATGAGTCGTTTTTTTCGGAGTGCAGGATGCCGCGGCCCGCCGACATGCGCTGCGCCAAACCGGGGTAGATGACTCCGGAGTGGCCGGTCGAGTCCTGGTGCACCAGCGAGCCGCGTAACACCCACGTGACGATTTCCATGTCGCGGTGCGGGTGGGTGTCAAAACCGGTGCCGGGCTTGACGATGTCGTCGTTGTTGACCAGCAGCAGCCCGTGGTGGGTGTTGTCGGGTTCGTAGTGACCGCCGAACGAGAACGAGTGCTTGGAGTCCAGCCAGGCGATCTTCGTGGCTGCGCGGTCGGCGGCGCGGCGGACGTCGACGACGCTCTGGATGCTGCTCATGGGAATCACTCCTCGGGAGTCCTGGCCAGCCTAGGTGGCTGCTCTGCATCCGACAACATGCATGACACATCATGTATTCCGTACAGTGGGGTGATGGAGTGGCTCACTGCTGAGCAGCAGCGCATCTGGCGCGACTATCTGGCGATGGTCAGCAGGCTGCACACCGCGATGCACCGGCAGCTGCAGTCCGACTGCGAGCTCTCGTTGTCGGACTACGACGTGCTCGTCGCCCTGTCCGAACGCGGGCCCTTGCGCATCACCGAACTGGGGGAGCTGATCGGGTGGGAGCAGAGCCGGCTCTCCCACCAGTTGCGTCGCATGCGCGGACGCGGTCTCGTCGAACGCCACGGCGACGACGACGACCGCCGGGCGGCCACGGTCGCAATCACCGCCGAGGGCCGGTCGGCGTTGGAGGTCGCTGCGCCGGGCCACGTCGAACTGGTGCGCTCCGTCATGTTCGACGGGCTCTCGCCCGCGCAGCAGCGCGCGTTCGGGGCGGCGATCGGCCGGGTGCTCGACCGGCTCCCGCGCTGAGCCGGTCAGTCCTCTCCAGCTCTTCTGGTCGGACTCCTCAACGCGGCTCGTGCCTCGCCGCTTGATCGTCGTCCTCTAGCTCTTCTGGTCGGACTCCTCAACGCGGCTCGTGCGTCGCCGCTTGATCGTCGTCCTCCACGAAGGCTCGCAACCGGTCGATGCGCTGGTCCCAGCGCTGCGACAAGGTGCCCAGAAGGTCCTGCGCCGCGTGCAGCGAGGTGGTCTGCACCGTCCAGATCCGTTCCCGCCCCCGCTTCTCGCTCCGTACCACGCCGGCTGATTCGAGCAGGGTGAGGTGCTTCGTCGCCGCCTGCCGCGTCACCGGAATCGCCTGCGTGACAGCCGATGTCGAGCACGGCCCGGTGTCGCACAACCACACCACCATCCTCAGTCGATGGGGATCGCCCAAAGCGTCGAACAGCGGTGCTGCGGTCGCCAGGCTCACGCCCACTGCGGCGCCGCCAGGTATTGCCCGATGAGGCGCAGCTGGGTGGCCCACCCACCGCTGTTGTCGGCGAACGCCGCGGCGCGGTGCGAATCAGGCAGTGCGTCGAAACCCGATTCGACGATCTCGAGCAGCACGCCGCCGTCGGCTTCGGTGAGCGTGAACTCCACGAGCGTGGTCAGCTCCGCGAATTCGGGCTCCTGCAGCGGGTTCCACCGAAACGCGAAATAGCGCGGCGGCTCGACTGCCACCACGTGCAGGGGAAACGACACGCCGGCGAAATCTGCCTGCTGTGCGGCCACCGCGTCGTCGACCGCGGTGGGTGTCATCACCCCGGTCACCGTCGCGCCTGCGGCGAACGGGCCGTCCACCGTCATGCCGAACCACGTACCGAATTGTTCGGACTCACTGATCGCCCGCCACACGCGGTCCAGCGGCGCGCGCAGCAGGGCACTCTTCTCGATGCGATCTGTCATGATATGCAACCTCCTGGTTGCCCTTAAAGTTAAAGGAGGTCGACACGATGCGCAACCTTTTGGTTGCTTTTACTAGAGGTGGGCCGGCAGCCCGAAACGCTCGAACACCGACTGCTCCATGAACGCGACGACGTGCGCAATGCCTGCGGTTCGGATGTCGAGCACCTGCAGTTGGAAGGCTTCGTGCATTCCGGTCTGCGGATTGCGCATGTACATCGCCGCGGCGGGCTGGCCGTTCGCGGTCGTGCGCAGGAACAGCATGTCGCCCGGCCCCTCGGCGGGACAGTGGAACTTCGACAGCGCGATGATCGCGGCCGGGCCGTCGTACCAGCCGTCGAAGGGGGGCATCTCCCACACGGCGTCGACGGTGAACAGCTCCACCAAACGGTCGATGTCGTAGGTCTCGAACGCCGAGATGTAGCGATCGAGCAGATCGGCCGCCTGTGGAGAATCGGGTTCCATCGGCTCGTCGTCGCGGGCGGGCGCCACCTCCTCGAGCTGTGCCCGGGCGCGCTGCAGAAGGCTGTTGACCGCGGCGGTGGACACGCCGATCGCCTCGGCGACCTCGGCGGCACGCCACTGCAGCACCTCTCGCAGCACCAGAACCGCGCGCTGGCGTGCCGGCAGATGCTGCAGAGCTGCGATGAAGGCCAGCCGCACCGACTCGCGGGATTCGACGATCACGGACGGATCGGACGGATCGGAGCGGGGCTCGTCCGGCAGCGGCTCGAGCCAGGCGATCTCCTGACGCTCGTGTAGCTCGCCCAGGGGATCGGAGGCCGGCTGACCCAACCCGCTGGGCAGCGGCCGGCGGTTGCGCCCCTCCAGCGCGGTCAGACAGGTGTTGGTCGCGATGCGGTACAGCCAGGTCCGCACCGAAGACTTGCCTTCGAACCCGCGGTAGGCCTTCCACGCCCGCAGATACGTCTCCTGGACCAGGTCCTCGGCGTCATGCAGCGAGCCGGTCATCCGGTAGCAGTGCGCGAGCAGTTCCCGCCGATAGCGCTGGGCATCGGCGAGAAAATCATTCTCGGCGCTGCTGTCATCGACAGCCAACACGGTCACGATGCCCGAGCTTAGTGAGCACCACCGACGAAGTCAGCCATGCTCGGCTGCCGGTTGCGCAACCGCTCGTTACTCTGCCGTGCATGCCCGTGACGCGAACCGAACGCAGCTTCGACGGAACCGGCGGCGTGCGCATCGTCTACGACACATGGACGCCGGACCAGACCCCTCGCGGCGTCGTGATCCTCGCCCACGGATACGCCGAGCACGCCCGCCGTTACGACCACGTGGCGGCCAGACTCGGCGACGCCGGTCTGATCACCTATGCGCTCGACCACCGGGGCCACGGCCGTTCCGGCGGCAAGCGCGTGCTGCTGCACGACATGTCCGAGTTCACCACCGACTTCCACACGCTGGTCGGCATCGCCGGCAGCGAGCATCCCGGGCTGCCGCGCATCGTGCTCGGCCACAGCATGGGCGGGGCGATCGTGTTCACCTACGGCGTCGAACACCCCGACGACTACACCGCGATGGTGCTGTCCGGCCCTGCCGTCGCCGCCCAGTCGTCGGTCCCCGCGGTCAAAGTGGCGGCAGCCAAGCTGCTGGGCCGCATCGCGCCCGGCCTTCCGGTGGAGAACCTGCCCGCCGACGCGGTGTCGCGTGACCCGGAGGTGGTCGCCGCCTACCGTGCCGATCCGCTGGTGTACCAGGGGCGGCTGCCTGCCGGCATCGGCCGCGCGCTGATCGGCGTCGGGGAGACGATGCCCCGCCGGGCCGCGGCGATCACCGCGCCGCTGCTGGTGGTGCATGGCGACGCGGACCGTCTCATCCCGGTGCAGGGCAGCAGAACGCTGGTCGAGAGCGTGGGTTCGGCCGATGTGCACCTCAAGGAGTACCCCGGGCTCTATCACGAGGTGTTCAACGAGCCGGAGAAGGCGCTGGTGCTCGACGACGTGACGTCCTGGATCGAGTCGCAGCTGTGAGGCGCACCGGGGTGAGACGGCTCGTGGCGCTGCTGCTGGGCGTGATGCTGCTGTGCGCGCCCGCGTGCTCGTCGAAGAGCGCCGAGCAGGGCGCGTCCTGGGTCGACGAGGACGTGTCGTTCGACGCCGACGGGTTGACGATCTACGGCACCTACCGGCATCGCAGCGGTGACGAGCGGGGTCCCGCGGCCCTGCTGATCTCCGAGAGCGGCAACACCGACCGCAACGGCGACAACCAGGTCGCCGGCCCCATCGGGAACATGCGGCAGCTGGCCGAGCTGCTCTCCGACCGCGGCGTGGCGACACTGCGCTACGACAAGGTGGGCACCGGCCGGACCGGGATCGGCCCGTACAAGGATCATCCCGACGACGTCGTCAGCGCGGTCTACACCACCGGTGCCAAGGCGGCGCTGCGCTTTCTGGCCGGCCGGCCCGATGCCGATCCGGCGAAGCTGTCGGTGTACGGATTGGGTGAGGGCACCATCCACGCGCTGACATTGGCCGGCGACACGGCGCCGGACGCACCGAAGGTGCACTCGCTGGGCCTGCTGCAGCCGCTGCCGGGACGCTATCTCGACATCATCACCACCCGCGTCGCGGCGGGCGGCTCGCCCGAAACGGTCGCGGCATGGAAGGCCGCAGTGCAGCAGATCCGTACGCAGGGCACCGTGCCCGCCACGCTGCCCGACGGGCTGAACGCGATCGCGAACGCGGGCAACATCAAAGCCGTGGTCGATGCCGACCGCATCGATCCGCTGGCGCTCGCCACCGCGGTGCCCGCGGGCACCCCGGTGCTGCTTACCTGCTCCGACTCCGACAACCAGGCCAACTGCGCCAACGCCAAGCCGCTGATCGATGCCCTCGGCCGCACGGATCTGACGGTCACCGAACTCAAGGGCGTCAACCACGTGCTGCGCGACGACCCGACCGACAACATCGCCAACTACGCGAAGAAGGATCCGCTCTCGCCGCAGCTGGTGTCCGCGCTCGACAGCTTCGCCACGCGCTAGCTGTGGATGAAAACGGTTGCGGGGATGGGCGATACTGGTCAGCGATGACATGTCTGCCGCCCGGCCTAGGTTTCCCGGCATGAGTACCGACGAGAAGATGCTGTCCCGGATCGCGGCGCTGCTGCGCCAGGCCGAGGGCACCGACAACGCCCACGAGGCCGAGGCGTTCATGGCCGCCGCCCAGCGGTTGGCCACCGCCACGTCCATCGACCTGGCGGTCGCGCGCTCGCACAGCGCGCAGCGCACCGCCGCGCAAACCCCGGTGCAGCGCACCATCACGATCGGCGAGACCGGAGCGCGCGGGCTGCGCACCTACGTGCAGCTGTTCGTGCTGATCGCCGCCGCCAACGACGTCAAGTGCGACATCGCGTCGAACTCGACGTTCGTCTACGCCTACGGGTTCGCCGAGGACATCGACGCCACCCATGCGCTGTACACCAGCCTGGTGCTGCAGATGGTGCGCGCGTCGAAGGACTACATCGCCTCGGGTGCGCATCGCCCGACGCCGACCATCACCGCGCGCATCAACTTCCAGCTCGCGTTCGGGGCGCGGGTGGGGCAGCGGCTGGCCGAGGCTCGCGAGCAGGCCCAACAGGAGGCCACCCGCGGCCCGCAGAGCAATCCGGGTACCGCGATCGCGTTGCGCGACAAGGACCTCGAGCTCAAGGACTACTACCGGGAGACGTCGCGGGCGCGCGGGACGTGGCGGGCGACGACGGCGACGGCGGGCTACTCGTCGGCGGCGCGGCGCGCCGGTGACCGTGCCGGGCGCCGGGCCCGGCTGGGCGGGGAGACAGAGTTGGCGGGAGCGCGCGGCGCGCTGGAACGGTGAGCCGGGACACCCAGCGCGCGAAAGTCTATGCCGCAGAACAGTTCGTACGAACAATGTTCGATCGGGCGGCCGAGCGCAACACGCGGGTGGTCGAGTTCTTCGGGACGCAGCTGACCCTGCCGCCGGAGGCGCGGTTCGCGTCCGTGGAGTCCGTGCAGGCATACGTGGACGATGTGCTGTCCCTGCCGGCCGTCCGCTCTGCATGGCCGGGCGTGGGCGCCTTGAGGGTGCGCCCTCGCCGTGGCGCGACGGCGGCGCACTTCGAACGCGTCGGTGAGGCTGCCACCATCGCGGTGCCGGACAACGGAAACCGCTGGGCGCTAAGGGAACTGGTGGTGCTGCACGAGATCGCCCACCACCTGTGCGACGCCGAGCCCGCCCACGGGCCGGAGTTCGTCGCGACGCTGCGAGAACTGACGGCCACGGTGATGGGCCCGGAGGTGGCCCACGTGCTCCAGGTGGTCGGCGCCAGCGAGGGCGTCCGGGGCTGACCGGGACGCGAGTACCGTCGCAGGCGTGACGGATCCGGACTGGGTGTCTCTCGACCAACTGTTCACCGAGGTGCTGCACAGCGAGGACGACGTACTGCGGTCGGCTCGCGAGGCCGGGGTCGCGGCGGGCATGCCGGCCATCGAAGTGTCCCCGCAGCACGCGGCTCTGCTGTCGCTGTGGGTGCGCGTCGCCCAGGCCCGGCGAGTGCTCGAGATCGGCACGCTCGCGGGCTACAGCACGATCGCACTCGCCCGTGCCGTCGGTGCGCAGGGTTCGGTCATCAGCCTGGAGTTCGAAGCCGCACACGCCGAGGTGGCGCGGGCCAACCTGGCGCGTGCGGGGATGGATGACCGCGTGCAGGTGATCGTCGGCGCGGCGCTGGACACGCTGCCCACGCTGACCGATCGCGCGCCGTTCGATCTGGTGTTCATCGACGCCGACAAGGAGAACAACGTCGCCTATGTCGAGTGGGCGATCCGCCTCGGCCGGCCGGGCACGGTGATCATCGTCGACAACATCGCACGCTCGGGCCGGGTGCTGGATCCGCGTCCCGACGATCTGCAGGCCCGCGCCGTGCGGGACATGCTGACGATGATGGGGGAGCACCCGCGCCTGGACAGCGCGGCGATCCAGACCGTCGGCACCAAGGGCTGGGACGGCTTCGCCGTCGCGGTGGTGCGCTAACCCCAGCGCACCCCGTCCAGCACGGTCCCTCGGTGCATCACCCGGTCACCGACCACGCCACTGTGGTCGGCCTTGTGCATCACGCACCGGTTGTCCCAGATCACCACGTCGTGCGGGCGCCATGCGTGCCGAAGCACATTGTCCGGCTGGGTGGAATGCGTCAGCAGCTCATCGATGAGCTGCTCCGCGTCATCCGGCGCCATGCCGCTGATCTCGCGGCAGCGCTCCCGCGTCGACAGATACAGCGCGGTCCGGCCCGTCAGCGGGTGCCGCAGCGCGAGCGGATGCCGCGCGCTGGTCTCGGCGTCCCCGTCGAGGTCGAGGCCGGTGACGACGTGGGTGACCACGCGGTTGCGGATCTGCGCCTGCAGCTGACGGGGCAGCGTCGCGTAGGCGGTGTACTGGTTGGTGAACAGCGTCTGCCCGCCGCGTTCCGGCACCGTCACCGCACGCAGCGCCGTGTATGCGGGCGGGTTCCGCAGGTAGCTGGTGTCCACATGGAACGACGAGCGCGGCGTGCGTGTGCGCCCGACGTTCGTGATGACGTTGAGCTGCGGCGCCGCCGGCACCGGTGTCTCCCCGGTGGTGAACACCAGGGTGCCGAAGCTCTTGAGGAACTGCACGAACGCGTCGTCCTCGACGTGCTGATCGGGGAGCACGAGCACGCCGTGCACGGCAAGCAGTGCCCGCAGTTGCGAGGCCACCGCGGGGTTCAGCGGACCCACAGCGACCCCACGCACCTGTGCGCCGACGGGGTCGCGGGTGCTCACCTCGAGCGTCATGCTGCGATCCTCGCCTCGCCGCACAGCGTGTCGAACAGGTCGAGCACCGAATATCCCTGTGCAGCAGCCATCTTCGCGATCACGCTGGACGGCGCGAAGGAACAGTACGGTCCCGCTTCGAGGAACCACGGCGTGCCCTCGGGGTCGATGCGGAAGTCGAAGAGCCCGTAGTGCCGGCAGCCCAGCGCCGTGAAGCACGTACGTGCCGCGTCGAACACCGCCGCCTCGACCGGGTCGCCCGGAGCCACGATCCACGCCCGGCCGCCGTCGCCCGCGGTGAGCCGCAGCTCTCCGCCGCCCGAGCGCCCCAGCTTGTCGGCGGGCAACCGGATCGGGGCGTTCAGCGCGTACTCCTCCAGCGGCAGGCACACCAATTGACCGCCGATGTCGAGGACGCCGCAACGCACCTCGCGGCCGAGGGGGATGAAGGTCTCGACCAGCACGTCGGTGCTGTGGCCGGCTGCCAGCGCGACCGCGGCGGCCAACTCGGCGCGCTCGGTGACCAGGGACACCCCCACCGAGTTGTCCGACCGAGCGGGTTTGACGACGAGCGGCAGCGGCAGGTCGACCTCGTCGGCGTGTGTCACGAGCCGGCCGGCGGGCACGGTGACCCCGCGGGCGGCGACGAGGGCGCGGGCCACTGCCTTGTCGGCGGTGTTGGCCATCACCTCGGCGGGGTTGCCGAGGAACGGTAGGCCGAGCAGATCGAGCAACGCCCGATAGGACGTCATGCCCGGCAGGCAGAACATCTGCGGCAGAATCACATCCGGTCGCATCTGCGCCAACCGCGCGATACCGGCTGTCGCCGAGAGCGGTTCCGCAGCGGCCAGACTGCCTGCGTCCAGCCCCTCGGGAAACTGCCACGTGCCGCCGGGTGCCACGTACGCGAAGCGCACATGGTGCCGCGCTGCGAGCGCCTCGGCGCTGGCGCGCGCGTAGAGCCGTGACAGTTCGGCGTGGAACTCGTCGACGGGAGAACCCACCAATTGAACGATGCTGCGGCGCACGTCAATCCCCGCCATTCTCCACGAGCTTGCCGATGTTGAAATCGATGCGGCGCCAGCCTCGTCGTCGCCTCAGGTTGCTCACCAACAGCGCGGGGATCTGCAGGTGGTACACGCCGAGGTAGGGCAGCGGGTCCCATGCCGCGAAGATCGCGTCGCGACCCCGAGCGATCACGCGCAGGCGACGCAAACGGTCGGGTCCGCGCAGAAGGCGCCACAGTTCGTGATAGATCCAATAGGTCGGCGTCGAACCCGGCTGCGGGGTGATCGTCGGATGCCCGTCGGTGAGGTAGGCGTGCGCCACATCCGGATGGTCGTGGAACATCGTGATCGCGCTGTGGGTGCGCGGGTTGCACTCGATGGCGTAAGGCCGACCGTCAGCGCCTTCGATGAAGTCGAACGAGATCTGCCCGCTGACACGGGTCGCGGCAGCGAAACGTTCCACCCATGAGCGGATCTCGGGCTTGTCCACGAAGCTGTAGTTCAGCTGCACCGCCGAGGACTCGCAGCAGCCGTACACGGTGACGACGCCGTCGCGCAGGGTGGAGTGCGTGCAGTACTCCTGGCCCTCGACGTATTCCTGCAGCAACCACGGGTCACTGGGGGAGATGTCGAGTGATCGGGCGAAAGCTACGTTCTTCGAGGGTGTTTCGCGGCGCAGCCGGGTCAGGTCCGTCCGGCCGACGGGGTTGTAGGCCAGCCGCTTGAGCACATACGAGCGGCCGGGTACGAAGTCGAAACGCTCGACGTCGACAGGGTCGGTGATCAGCGCGCATTCCGGCACCGGCAGGTTCAGCGACGTGCACAGCGTGCTGAAGTCACGCTTGTCGTCGAGAGTCGCGATCAGTGCAGCAGAGCCGTGCAGCACCTCGCAACGATCGCCGACGAGATCGGCCACGGCCGCCTCGGGGACGCTGGCCGCAGGGCTCGACACCGGGACGAAGACGTCCACACCTTCGCGAATGATGATGTCCGCCAGTGCCTGCGGGTAGCGCGGGTCGGCCGCGTCGGGGAGGCAGTGGAAGGCGTCGACCGCGCGGGAGAAGCGGTGTCCGGTGAGGCGGTACTTGGCGGATTCGGCGAGCACCACCCGGTGCCCGGCCAGGTGGAACGCCCGCGCGAGGTGGAGGGCCTTGGTCATCTTGCCGCCGCTGACGAGCACCGTCCGCGGGGTGTCGGCGGCGCGCACGGCCGGGCGGGGTGCGCGGCGCAGCAGTGCCCCGACGACGATCGCGAGGTCGACGGGAAGGGTGGCCGTGAGGCCGGCGAGGACGGTGAGGGTGCGGGCGGCGTCCCGGGTCGGGGTGGGACGCCGCACCGCACCCACCGGGGCGGCCCGATCTGTGGGGTGGGTGGCAAGGGTCATGAGAACCGTGTCATCGCGGTAGGGGTCGGATCAGCGTGAGCCCGTCGCGCACGGGGATCAGCACCTGCTCCGTCCTCGGGTCGGCGACCAGCGCCCGGTTGAATTCGGTGATGGCCAAGCCGTTCTCGGTGGTGGCGCCCGTCCACGGCTGGCCTTGCATCAGCGTGTTGTCGACGGCGATCACCGCGTCGGGGGCCAGCAGCGTCGAGTCGAGGAGCAGATCCAGGTAGCCCTGGTACCCACCCTTGTCGGCGTCGATGAACACGAAGTCGAACGATTCTTCTCCTGCGGCGGCCATCCGCCGCAGGGTCTGGAGAGCCGGACCGAGTTCGATGCGGATCCGATGGCCGGCGTCGGACCTGTCGAACGCCGCACGGGCCACCTGCGCTGCACCTGGGTCGATCTCGCAGGCCACCACCGTGCCGAAATCGGGTAGCGCCTCGGCCATGGCAAGTGCGGAATAGCCGGTGAACATGCCGATCTCGAGGACCCGCACCGCCGAGGACATCCGGACCAGGAACTTCAGCAGCTGACCTTCGACGTGCCCGGACAGCATCTCCTGCTCGAGGCCGTCGTGCCACGCGTGAGCGCTGGTGGCGCGGGCCAGTTCGGCCAGTTCCGGTGACTCCTCCGTCGTGCCCGCGGTCACGTAGGAGTCCAGTCCGGTCGCCAGATCGCTTGCCCGCGAAAGCTTCTCGAGAACCTCACCGCTGACCGTGCCGCTCAGCTGGTCGCACAACTCGGTGAGCTGCGCGGCGAGGATCGAGGTCGGCGTGACCGGCCTCGGTATGACAGGCCCTGGTGTGGCGACCGTGTCAGGCATCGACGGTGTCATAGGTGAAGGCGTCGACGCCGTCACCTCCGCGGTCGAACTCGGCGCACAGCTTCTTGTGCAGAGTGAGCGTGTCGACGAGCTCGTCGACGGTCACATCGTTGAGGAAGCGGCAGCTGCCGATCGGATCGGGAACTGCGGCCCGCAGGATGCCGTCGCGGGCGCGCAGGATCGCCGAGGTGGCCGTCTCCAGCAGCTCCGGCGTCAAGTACTCGGAGTCCAGCGCGAGACCCAAGGCGCTCATCGTCGTGAGCACGCGGTCGCGTTCACCGGCGGTGAGCAGGCCACGCCGTTCGGCCAGCGTGACCGAGAACGCCATGTCGATGTTGATCGCGTGGCCGTGGAAGAACGGCGTCGTCGGGGTCAGCTCCAACGTCGGACTCCACGTGTGCCCGAATGCGATCACCCGGTCCAGGTCGATCTCGTGCAGATTGGGCGCTTCGAGCTCGAGCATCGTGGCGATCGCCTCGTAGGTGAGCCGATGCGCAACCGAGCGCAACCGCTCGTCGCCGCCGAGGTGGCCGAAGCGCGTGGTGAGCAGCTCGGGGCCGAAACGCTCGAGCATGTCGAAGATCTCGGCGTTGCCGACCACCGAGATCTTGATCAACTCGGCCATGCCGTTGCGGATCTGGTCTTCGGGCAGGGTCTTGAGGAACGAGAAGTCCAGCAACACCTGGCGCGACGCGTGGTAGGCGCCGAGCCGGTTCTTGTGGTGTCCGTGGTTGACCGCGACCTTGATCGACACGCTCGCGTCGATGAGACCGATCAGGGTGGTGGGGATGCGCAGGTACGGGGTGTTGCGGCGGTAGCTCGCGCAGGCGAATCCCGCGACATCGGTGGTCAATCCGCCACCGACGACCAGCACGGGTTCGGTTCGTACCAAGCCGTATTCGTCGAATGCGGTGACGATCCGCTCGAACGTCTCCAGCGACTTCGCGGTTTCGTGGATGTGCACGCCGATGACCGTCAGCTCGATCCCGTAGTGGGCGAAGTAGGCGTCGATGCTGTCGCGGTAGAGGTCGTAGACCACCTCGTCGATCACCATCAGGGTGCGGCCGTACGGCAGATAGGCCTCGGCCAGTTCGCGGTTGGCGACATCGAAGACGCCGTTGACGTAGGTGAGGTCATAGGAGATGCGCTCGTAGCCTTCGACGTGAAAGTTGCTCTCGGAGGCGGTGACTCGCGCGGTGAGGTCGCTCATGGAAGGTCCGTTCGGGAGATCAGGCGGCGGCCAGGGACACGACGCGGTCGGCGTCGAGCTGGTCGGCGATGTCGGTGGCGTCGGCGAACTCGGCGCCGGCGGTGTTGGCGTTGGGGAAGGCGATGCAGCGCAGTCCGGCAGCCCGTGCAGCGCGCACGCCACCCTCGTTGTCTTCGATGGCCACGGCGTCGGCGGGGGTGAGGCCCAGCCAGTCCAGCGCCAGCACGTACGCCGCCGGTGCCGGCTTCTTCTCCTCGACGTGGTCGTCGTACACGATCACGTCGAAGGTGGAGGCGTCGACCTGCGGGTCCAGCGCGGCGAGCAGCGCGTCGACGTTGGCCTTGGAGGTCGTGGTGACGAAGCCGAGCTTGTGTCCGGCCGCCTTGGCGTGCTCGATGGTCTCCCGTACGCCGGGCCGCAGGATCAGCGTGACGTGGCCCAGGAGCTGCTGGAAGAGCTGCGATTTGGTGGCGTGGACGGCAGCAGCGTCGACGTCCTCGCCACGGTCTGCCGCGAAGTCGGCGATGCGCTGGGCGCCGCCGTTGCCGCCGAGCATGCTGCGGTACTCGTCCTGTGACCAGTTCCAGTCCAGGCCGTGCTGCGCGAACGCGTCGTTGAAAGCCTGACGCTGCAGTTCCGAGGTGTCGGCGAGTGTGCTGATCGATCCGAAAAGAATGGCGGGCATGAGAATTCCCTTCTCAGAGAGAGAGTTTCGAGCACGTTTCCCCGGGCGCCCGGTGCTGGAGCGGATCGGAGGAAAAGCTGTCTATCGACCGTTTCTGGATCTACAGTTCATTAGTACACAGGCCAGTCACTAATGAAAACCCCGTTCATCGATTCAGATTCTGACGCGTTGGTGACACACCCCGATCGGAAGGCGCCACCGTGCCCAGCAGTGCCGACATGCCAGGACAGGACGCGCGGGTGGCTCGGACCCGAGCCGATGTCGCACGCGCGGCGCTGGCGGTGTTGCGGGCCGCCGGCTTCGACGACCTCACCCATGCCCGGGTCGCCGAGCAGGCCGGCTATTCCAAGACGACGCTGTACGCCCACTGGCCCTCGCGGCTCGACCTGCTACGCCTCGCGCTCGATGCGCTGGGCACGCTGCCACACCCCCGGCCCACCGGGGACCTGCGGACGGACCTGGTCGCCGAGCTGACGGCGTTTCGCGGTTCCCTGGCCGACCTGCGGCTGGACCGGGTGCTGTGCGGGCTGGCCGACGGATCCGCGGGAGCCGACGCGGCGCCGTTGCGTGACCGGATCACCGCCGAGGCGCAGTACGGGCTGCGAGAGCTCCTCGCTCCGTGGTTCGCCGGGACGCGGTTGGACGCGGCGCTGTCGATGCTCACCGGGGTGGTGGCCTGCCCGTCGTTGATGGTCGGCGCACTGCCCGACGACGCGGCTCTGGCGGCGGCGGTGGACATGCTGCTCGGATCGGGTGAAGACTCTGCGATGTGACGGGCTACCTGGGGTACCGGGCCGGTGACGACGACACCGCGTGGGGCGCCTTCTTCGATCCGCACATGGCGCCGCTGTCCCAGCACGTCGTCGCCGCGCTGCACCACGGACCGCAAGCCGGTGAGTTGCTGCTCGACTTCGCCTGCGCAGCAGATCTTCTCGACAGCGGATACCACCCGACTGAGGACGGCTACGCACGCGCGGCCGACGGCAGCGTCGCGGTCGCAGTGCGCACCGACATGCCGGGAGTGACGCCGGCGATGTGGGAGTGGTGGTTCGGCTGGCACGGCAGCGATGCCCGGCGCTACAAACTGTGGCACCCGCGAGCCCACGTCTCGGCGCGGTGGGCCGATGGTGGCGGTGACGGCAGCTACGTCGGGCGCACCTCCCTCGTCGAGGAATACCTCGGCTCGGCGTTGACCAAGGCTGCCATCCGTTTCGTCCCGCCCGCCGAGCTGGGGCTGCCTCCGAGCCGGCTGGGTGACTCCGTGGCGGTGTGCGCACGGCTCGGCTCGGCCGACCTGCCCGTGGACATCGGCTGGCTGGTGCACCAGATCCGCCCCGTCGCCGGAGGTGCGGAGATGCGCTCGCGGTTCTGGATGGGCGGCCCGCATGTCCAGTTCCGGCGGCCGATCCCATTGCCCGGCAGACTCATTCGTCCGATCGCCGGACTGCAACTACCCGATCCGCGCGACCTGATGGTGCACTGCGCGCAGGAGATGAGCCATCTCGCGGGATTCCTGCCCGAGCTCCACGCGCGATTCACCTGACGCTGCACGGGTACCCCGCAGCCGTGTGGACAGTGAGCAGACGGATTCCCGCGCCCGCCGACACGGTGTGGCAACTTCTGACCGATCTCGATGCGTGGCCCTCCTGGGGGCCCACCGTCGCCGGCGCCGAACTCGACCGCGGTGCCTTCGAACTCGGGGCGACCGGTCGGGTGTGGACCCCTGTCGGCATCCCGCTGCCGTTCACCATCACCGAACTCGACCCGGGCAGGACCTGGGCGTGGCGGGTGGCCGGCGTGCCTGCGACCCGCCACGGTGTGGAACCCGCAGCGGGCGGCTGCCGCGCCTGGATGAGTGCGCCCGTCTGGGCGCCCGCCTATTTACCGGTTCTCGCTGTGGGTTTGCGCCGGATCGGCGACATGGCGATTGATTCTGGCGCAGACGGGTAACTCTGCGGCGGTCGGATCACCGCTCAGCGAGGAGAACATCATGATCGGAACAATCATCGGGGCCATCGTCGTCGGGCTGATCGTCGGCGCACTGGCCCGCCTGGTCATGCCCGGCAAGCAGAACATCGGCGTCATCATGACGATCGTGCTCGGCGCCCTCGGTTCGTTCCTCGGCTCGTGGGTGACCTACAACCTGGCCGGCTACTCGAACAGCAACGGCGGCTTCGCGATCATCCCGTTCCTCGTCGGCATCATCGTGGCGATCGTGCTGATCGCGGCCTACCTCGGCATCACCGGCAAGCGCAGCACCGGACCCCGCGTCTAGATGGCGGTCAGCGAAACCCGCGAGACCGTCATCGAGGCGTCTCCCGCGGAGATCTTGGACGTCCTGTACGACCTGGAGTCGCTCACCGAGTGGTCGTCGGCGCACCAGAAGGTCGAGATCCTCGAACGCGACGACGACGGCAGACCCAAGCGGTCCCGCCAAGTGGTCAAGATCGTCGGGATCAATGACGAACAGGTGCTCGACTACTCGGTGCACGACGACGGGGTCAGCTGGACGCTCGTGAGCTCGCAGCAGCAGCGTGCCCAGGAGGGCCGCTACACGCTGACTCCGGATGGCGATCGCACCCACGTGAGATTCGACCTGACCGTCGATCCGACGGTGCCGCTACCTGGCTTCCTGGTCAAAAGAGGCGCCAAGGGTTTGATGGAAACGGCCACCGACGGTCTGCGCAAGAGGGTGGAGTCCCGAAAAGGCCAATAGATTTTTCTGGCCCGCATCGCCGGCACATCGTGCATCTGGCCGGCCCCCGACGTGGTGTTCAGACGTGATCGACTGCCGTGCGTCGGCATTCGGTGACACCAGTCGTGGGCTCGGTGAACGAACTGTTGCGGCTGGTGAGCTGCGGCCCTAGCGTGGGGCCACCGCGAACCCCCGGCCAGAAAGATCCGTGATGGACCGCAACGGTGGCGACGTCGTCGTCGAGACGCTGACCGCGCTCGGCGCCAGCCACGTCTTCGGCATACCTGGGCAGAACGCGCTGGGGCTGTTCGACGCTATCTGGCGCAGCGACCTCACGTTCGTCAGCTCCCGCGTGGAGAACAACGCGGCGTTCGCCGCCGACGGGTATGCCCGCGCCACCGGAGAGGTCGGTGTGCTGTTCCTGTCGACCGGGCCCGGCGCACTGACCGCGCTCGGTGCCCTGCAGGAGGCTCACGCGTCGGGCGTGCCGGTACTCGTGATCGCAAGCCAGGTGCCACGCGCCTACCTGGGGCTGCGGCGCGGCGCCCTGCACCAGCTCGACGACCAGGCGCGCAGCGCGGTCAACGTCACGAAAAGCACTGCGGTGGCGATGAACTCGGGCCAGTTGCCGACGTTGCTCGCCGATGCGTGGTCGTTGGCGCAGTCCGCACCCGCCGGTCCGACATGGGTGGAGATCCCCCAGGACGTCCTCCTGGAACCGGCTGATGGTCCGCCGGTGACGTCAGTGCACACCGCGGTGACGGCGCGGGCACCCGGCGACGACGTCGTCGCCGCGGCGGTCGCCCGCCTTGAAGCCGCACGACGGCCGGTGATACTGGCGGGAGGCGGTGTGCGTCGCTCGCCGGGCGGTTCCGAGGCTTTGGTCGCGCTCGCCGAGGCGCTCGATGCGCCGGTGGTCTCGACCGTCGGCGGCAAAGGCGCCATCCGCTTCGACCACCCCCTCTCGGCGGCCTCCTGGATCGAGGACCGGTACACCACCGATCTGCTGGCCGGCGCCGACGTCCTGCTCGCTGTGGGGACCGCGCTGGGCGAGGTCACGAGTAACTACCGCACCCTCGAACCCGCCGGCACTGTCATCCACGTCGATGCCGAAGCGCGCGTACTCGGCGCCAACCACCCTGCGCTGAGCGTCCATGCCGATGCCGCGCAGGCGTTGAGCGCACTCGCGCAGCGGGTCACCCGCCGCGACAGCGATGACGGCGCGCGGATCGCCGCTGACCTGCGAACAGCGGTCGAAGAGCGGCTGGCCGCCCAGAACCTGGACATCGAGCGCACCCTCATGAGCGATCTGCGGCGAGCGGTTCCCGCTGCGGCACAGACGTTCTGGGACATGACGATCGCCGGCTACTGGGCGTGGTCGGTCTGGGATCCGCTCGACGGCGAGTTCCACAGCGCCCAGGGTGCCGGCGGGCTCGGCTTCGCCTTCCCCGCGGCGCTGGCCGCAGCGCTCGGCACGGGGCAGCGCACGCTGGCGGTCACCGGCGACGGCGGGGCCATGTACTCGATCGCCGAACTGGCCACTGCCCGCCAGCACGACGCGGACGTCACCTGGCTGATCGTCGATGACGGCGGCTACGGAATCCTGCGCGAGTACATGACCGACGCCTTCGGTCAGGCGACCGCCACCGAGCTCGCCCGCCCCGACTTCGCCGCTCTCGCAGCCAGTTTCGGCGTCCCCGCGCACATCGCATCCGTAGCGACGGTCGGTGCCGTCGTCGAGGAGACGTTCGGCACCCGCGGGCCCGCCGTCGTCGTGCTGCCTGCGCACCTCACGATGTTCTCCGCCACCTAGGAAGGTCACCATGGGCAAGCCGCTCGACATCGCGATCATCGTGGTCTACCTGTTGGCCATGCTGGCCTTCGGGTTCTGGGGGAGAACCAGAACCAAGGATTCAGCAGACTTCCTGGTCGCCGGCCGGCGGCTGGGCCCGGTCCTCTACACCGGCACGATGGCCGCCGTGGTGCTCGGCGGTGCGTCGACGGTCGGCGGCGTCGGGCTGGGCTACAAGTGGGGCCTGTCGGGCATGTGGCTGGTGGTGGCGATCGCGATCGGACTGCTCGCGCTGAGCCTGTTCTTTGCCGGCCGTATCCAGCGGCTGCGGGTCTACACCGTGGCCCAGATGCTGTCGCTGCGTTACGGCATGGACGCCACATCGGCATCGGGCATCGTCATGGCGGCCTACACGCTGATGCTGTCGGTGACCTCGACGATCGCGTACGCCACCGTGTTCAACGTGCTGTTCGGCACCGACCGCACCGTGTCGGTGATCATCGGCGGTGCGGTGGTGATGCTGTATTCGGCCATCGGAGGCATGTGGTCGATCACGCTCACCGACATGGTGCAGTTCATCCTCAAGACCATCGGCATCTTCGCGCTGATGCTGCCTTTCACCCTAAACAAGGCGGGCGGCTTCGCCGGTATCCGCGAACGTGCCGGTGACGCGGTGTTCGACCTCGGCGCCATCGGATTGCCCACGATCATCACGTTTTTCGTCGTCTACAGCTTCGGCATGCTGATCGGTCAGGACATCTGGCAACGGGTGTTCACCGCGCGCTCACCGCAGGTCGCCAAGTGGGGTGGCACGGCCGCGGCGCTGTACTGCGTCTGCTACGGCATCGCCGGCGCGATCATCGGCATGGCGGCGGCGACGTTCCTGCCCGAGGTCGAGGTCCGCGACGACGTGTACGCGCAGATCGCGGAAACCATTCTGCCCGTGGGCATCAGCGGCCTGGTGCTGGCCGCGGCGGTCGCGGCCATGATGTCGACCGCATCGGGTGCGTTGATCGCCACCGCGACGGTCACCCGTACCGACGTGAAGCCGTTGCTGCAGAGGATGTTCGGCCGTACGCCCGACTCCGAGCGGGAGGTCGACGACGTGCATTCCGACCGGCGCTACGTGGTGGTGCTCGGCATCGTGGTCATCGTCATCGCCGCGCTACTCAACGATGTGGTCGCCGCGCTGACGATCGCCTACGACATCCTCGTCGGCGGGCTGCTGGTCGCGATCCTCGGCGGCTTCCTGTGGAAGCGCGCCACCGGCGCGGGAGCGTTGTGGTCGATGGCGGTGGGCACCGTGGTCACTCTCGCCACCATGGCCATCGTCGGCGATGTACTGGCCAACGAGCCGATCTACTACGGCCTGGCATCGAGCCTGGTCGTCTACGTGGTCGTGAGCCTGGCGACGTCGCGCACCGACACCGCGGTGCTGGCCGAGTGGGACGACCGGCTGGCGGGCCGCGAGCGCAGCGACGTTCGGTAACCATTTCTGTGCAAGTTTGCGAAAGCGCATGCGCAAGCGCTTGCCTCCTGCTTAGGCTCCTGCCCAACCGCGGCGCGTCGGGCGTCGCCCGGGGACAAAGGAGTCCACATGGTCGGGAAACCCAGTCGGTCCGTCATCGGTTCGGTTGTGCTGGCGGGAGCGCTCGTCCTGGGCATGACCGGCTGTAGCGGCGGCTCCGGCTCGGACAGCGTCAAGGTAGGGCTGATCACCAAGACCGACTCCAACCCCTACTTCGTCAAGGTCCGCGAGGCCGCCCAGGCGCAGGCCGACAAGGACGGCGCCCAGTTGATCGCGCTCGCCGGTGCCTTCGACGGGGACAACGAGGGCCAGGTCACCGCGATCGAGAACATGGTCGGCCAGGGCGTGAAGGGCATTCTCATCACACCCAACTCGTCGACCGGCGTGCTCGACGCGATCAAGAGGGCACGCGACGCGGGCGTCATCGTCATCGCGCTCGACACCGCGACCGATCCTGAAGACGCCGTCGACGCCACCTACGCCACCGACAACAAGGCCGCCGGCGTCAGCCAGGGCAAGTGGGTCAAGGCGGCCATCGGCAACGCCGCCCCGCAGGTGGTGATGCTCGACGGCACCCCCGGCGGCACCGTCGACACGTTCCGCCACGACGGCTTCCTCGAGGGCTTCGGCATCACCAACGGCTCGCCGGAGATCGTCGGCCAGGAGAGCACCAACGGCGATCAGACCAAGGCGCAGACCGCGATGGAGAACATCCTGCAGCGCGCGCCGCGCATCAACGCGCTCTACACGATCAACGAACCCGCGGCCGCCGGCGCCTATCAGGCCATCCAGTCCGCGGGTCGCGCCAACCAGATCACGATCGGCTCGATCGACGGCAGCTGCACCGGCGTCGCGGACGTGAAGGCCGGCAAGATCGGCGCCACCGTCATGCAGTTCCCGGCGAAGATGGCCGAACTAGGCGTACAGGCCGTCGTCAAGTACGCCAAGGACGGCACCAAGCCCACCGGTTTCAACGACACCGGCTCGCAGCTCATCACCGACAAGCCCATGCCCGGCATCGAGTCCAAGGACACCGCCTGGGGTGAGCAGAACTGCTGGGGCACTGCCGGATCATGACGGGCGGCGTTGCACCACAGACGAAACCGCCGCTGTCGAGCCGGTTGACGGCATCGAACCTGTTGCGCGAGCCGCTGCTGGGTCCCCTGGTCGCGCTGGTGTTGGCGATCGTCGTCTTCAGCGTCATCTCGGACTCGTTCCTCGAGCCGCAGAACGTCTCGCTGATCCTGCAGCAGTCGGTGGTCGTCGGCATCCTGGCGGTCGGGCAGACGCTGATCATCCTCACCTCCGGAATCGACCTGTCGATCGGCGCGGTGGCGGTGTTCGGCACCATCGTGATGGCCCAGAGTGCCGGCGCGAACGGACCGGTCGTCGCGCTGGGCTCCACGCTGCTGGTGTGCGTGGTGTTCGGCGCGCTCAACGGTGGGCTGGTGACCGCGCTGCGGTTGCCGCCGTTCATCGTCACCCTCGGCACGTTCACCGCGATCCAGGCCGCGACGCGGCTGCTCGCCGGTTCGGAGACCTACCGGGTGACGCCGGGCCCGCTGACGTTCCTGGGTACGTCGTTCCGCATCGGCAGCTTTTCGACGACGTACGGCGTCGTCGCGATGCTGCTGGTCTATCTGGTGACGTGGTACGCGTTGTCCCAAACCGCCTGGGGCAAGCACGTCTACGCCGTCGGCGGTAACCCGCAGGCGTCCGATCTGTCGGGCATCAAATCCGGCCGGGTGCTGCTGTCGGTGTACATCACCACCGGGGTGATCGCCGCGATCGCGGCGTGGGCGGCGCTGGGCCGCATCCCGAATGCCGATCCGAACGCCTACCAGAACGCCAACCTCGAGACCATCACCGCGGTGGTCATCGGCGGCACCAGCCTGTTCGGTGGCCGTGGTGGTGTGGTCGGCACGCTCGTCGGCACGCTGATCGTCGGCGTGCTGCGCAACGGTCTCACCCAGGCCGGGGTCGACAACCTCTACCAGAACATCGCCACCGGGGTCCTGGTGATAGTCGCGGTGGCCGTGGATCAGTTCACCCGCAGGAGGTCACGATGACGACCGGGAAAAGCCCTGTTCTGGAAGCGCGCGGCCTGGTCAAGAAGTACGGCAACGTCACCGCGATCAACGGCGCCGACTTCGAGCTGCGCGCCGGCGAGGTGCTCGCGGTCATCGGCGACAACGGCGCAGGCAAGAGCAGCTTGATCAAAGCCCTTGCCGGGGCGGTGATTCCGGACTCGGGCCAGATCCTGATGAACGGCCAGCCGGTGTCGTTCAAGAACACCCGCGACGCCCGCGCCGCCGGGATCGAGACGGTGTACCAGGATCTCGCCGTGGTACCCGCCCTCGACATCGCCTCCAACCTGTATCTCGGTCGCGAGGTCCGGCGAAAGGGAATCGCGGGCAGCGTGTTCCGTCGTCTCGACATGCCGCGGATGCGCCAGGACGCCTCGAAGCACCTGGCCGATTTGAAGATCGGGATCAAGGCGGTCAGCCAGGCCGTCGAGACACTGTCGGGCGGTCAGCGCCAAGGTGTCGCGGTGGCACGGGCCGCAGCGTTCGGTCGCGGGGTGATCATCATGGACGAACCGACCGCCGCACTCGGCGTCCGCGAGTCCGGCCAGGTGATCGACCTGATCAAATCCATTCGCGACCGCGGCATTCCGGTGGTGCTCATCAGCCACGACATGCCGCACGTCTTCGAAGTGGCCGACCGCATCCACATCCACCGGCTGGGGCAGCGCGCCGGGGTCGTCGACCCGAAGAGCAGGTCGATGTCCGAAGTGGTGGCCCTGATGACCGGCGCGGAGGAGCCGACCGATGAGGAACGCGCCGGCCTCTGAGCCGCGGGGGATCTTCGTCGGGTTGGCGACCCTGGACGTGATCCACCGCATCGACGAACCGCCGCGGGCGAACCAGAAGATCACCGCCGCAGCCCAATTCGTGGCCGCCGGCGGTCCGGCTGCCAACGCGGCGGTCACGTTCGCGGCGCTCGGCGGGCAGGCGGTGCTCGTCACCGCCCTCGGCACGGACCCGGTCGCTGACCTCGTGCGCAGCGATCTGACGGCCCACGGAGTCGAGGTGATCGACGCCGCAGCGGGGGTGCCGCGACCGGTCCCGGTGTCAAGCGTGTCGGTGGTGGATGCGACCGGGGACCGGTCCGTGGTCTCGCTCGACGCGGTGGCCTCCGAGGTGCCGGCACCGCCGGCACTCGACAGCCTGATCGCCGGTGCCGACGTCGTCCTCGTCGACGGGCACCACCCCGTGATCGGTCTCGCCGCGGCGCGTTCCGCGACCCGGCAGCACGTGCCGTGCGTCGTCGACGCCGGGCGCTGGAAACCGGTGATGGCCGACCTGATCCCGAACGCGCCGGACATGGTGTGCTCCGGCGACTTTCGCACTCCCGGCACCGACAGTGCCGAGGCGACCGCCGCCGCGCTGCTCGCCGACGGGGTATCCACCGTCGTCATCACCGACGGCGGGGCACCGGTCCGGTGGTGGTCGGGCGGCGAGGCCGGCAGCGTCGAGGTGCCCACCGTGGACGTTCGCGACACCCTGGGCGCCGGGGATGCGTTCCACGGCGCATACTGCTACTTCGGCGCGGCCGGCGTTGTCCGCCTGGCTGAGCGCGTGGAGGCGGCGGCGCGAGTGGCCGCGCTGCGGTGCTCGGTGATCGGACCACGGGCCTGGCTGGCCCAACTCTCCCACGACCGAAGGCGGCACCGGTGACCATCGAGCAGGACGTCGACAGCGCCACCGTCGAGGAGCTGATCGACTGGGCGCGGGCGCTCGTCACGCCCGGCACCCGGCGCATCCTCGGACTCACCGGTGCACCGGGGGCCGGAAAGTCCACGGTCGCAGAACAACTCGTCGCGGCGCTGGGACCCCAGGATGCCGTGCTCGTGCCGATGGACGGTTTCCACCTGGCCAACGAGGTGCTGCTCGACCTGGGGCGGCGGGACCGCAAGGGCGCACACGACACGTTCGATGACGACGGCTACGCCCGGCTGCTCGCGGCCTTGAAGGCCCAGCGCGACGGTGACGCCGTGATCTACGCCCCCCGGTTCCGGCGGGAGATCGAGGAGCCGATCGGATCGTCGATCCCGGTGCACCCGTCGACCCCGCTGGTGGTCACCGAGGGCAACTACCTACTGCTGGACTCCGGTGCCTGGCCCGCCGCCCGGGCCTGCCTCGACGAGGTCTGGTTCCTGGCCCCCGACACCGGGATTCGGCACGAACGCCTGGTGCGCCGGCACGAGGCGTTCGGCAAGACACCCGAGGAAGCGCAGTTCTGGGCGTTGGGTTCCGACGAACGCAACGCCCAGCTGATCGAGTCGACGGCGGCCCGGGCCGACCGCATCCTGCAGCTGCCATGACCACGATGGGCGACGTCGCGCGCCTGGCCGGGGTGTCGGCGTCGACGGTGTCGCACGTGATCAACGGAACCCGGCGGGTGGACACCGGAACCCGCCTGCGCGTCGAGGCGGCGATCGCCGAGACCGGGTACCGCCGCAACGGCGTGGCCCGCTCGCTGGCGGCCGGGCGCACGCACACGGTCGGCCTGTCGATCTCGGCGCTGACCAACCCGTACTTCGGCAGCCTGGTCCACGCGGTGGAAAGGGCGCTGTCGGAGGCAGGTTACGTGTTGATCGTCGGCGACTCCCACGACGATGCCGAATCCGAGAAGCGGGTCACCGACTCGCTGCTGGACCGGCAGGTCGACGGGCTGATCGTGGCTCCGGCGGCCGGCTCGGAGCGGACGACGCTGCCGGCGATCGTGCGTACCGGAACCCCGCTGGTGCTCATCGACCGCGCTGTCGACATCGACTGCGATCAGGTCGGTCCCGAGAACGTCGAGTCGGCGCGTGCCCTCACCGAGCACCTCCTCGACCGGGGGCACCGGCGGATCGCGGTGGTCCGCGGTATCGCCGGGATCTCGTCGACCGTGGAACGATTCGACGGGTACGTGGCGGCGCTGGCCGCGCACGGCATCCCGCTCGATCCCGACCTCGTCATCGAGGGTGAGTCGAGCACCGATGTCGCCGAACGCTCGGTGCGCGCCGCGATGGCCGGGGAGAACCGGCCCACCGCACTGGTGTCGATGAACAACGCGATGACGATCGGGGCCCTCAAGGCGCTGCGCAGCCTGGACCTGTCGATCCCGTCGGACGTGGCGTTCGCCTGCTACGACGACTTCGAGTGGTCGGATCTGTTCGAGCCCAAGCTCACCGCGGCGGCGCAGGACGTCGAGACCATCGGCGCCACCGCGGCGCAACTGCTGTTGCGTCGCGTGCGCGCGGAAGACGGTGCAGCGCAACGCATCCAGGTGCCGACGACGTTCCACCACCGCAACTCGTGCGGGTGCCGGACCGTGGTGTGATGTCCGGCTCGCGGTGTCGGGCCAGAGCTCCCGCCAGCCGCTTTTGGGCGGAGACGAGGTCGTCACTCATGGCGAGCAACTTGTCGCGTTCGACCAGGAATGTGACCGTGGGGATGGGCTCGGCTGCGGTCACCCGGTCGTCGCCGCGTCAGATCTGTGCGCCGGTGCAACGGATGTTCGCCTCGTTCTCCTCCTCGTCGATCGCGTAGCCGCGCGCCCGTAGAGCCCGCCCGCGTGTGCGACGGCCCCAGTCCTCGTCGGCCTTCTGGGGTGGGTGAGGGTAGGCGATCGGCGGAGGCCGAGCAAGGCTACGCGTGGTGAGCGCTCGTTGGCGAAGTAGGGTTCGAGCACGCCTAGCGGGAGGTGAATCGCCGACTTCACGCCGCTCGTGGGCGTTGCCGGACGACTTGGGAAGAGGTCGTCCCGCTCGTGTAGCCGTATGACGCGGCGGTAGCACTAGCCGTAGGTGGGGCCGCTAGCTGAACTGTGGGCAATACACCGCGATGGAGGTCTCCAGAATCGCCTGCTCAACTTCCGGGGTGTTGGTGCTGTCGATCGCGGCCAAAATTTGATCATCATTCCAGCCCTGAGCCTTCCAACTGCACAGCGTTGGCGCTGCTGCGATAGCCGATTGCCCACTCCCGCCTCCTGGAACAATGCCGTATCGATCCTTCAAAGTTGCGATGAATCTCTGTTCCGGCGGCATCGCTGAGATCGCGTCTTGGCCTGGACCCTGTATGTCCGGGCAGTAGTGCTTTGCCGCAACCCGAGTGAATCGGGTCGCCTGCGGTCGTGACCACTCGGGATTGTTGCGAAGGACTGCGTCGACGGAGTTGATCATTGTGTAAGTCCCCGCTGGGTACTTGTTCGGCTCCTCGTGCACGAGTGCACACAACCCGTGCGCCATGTCGATGACGTACTGCGGGTCCTGATCGCTGACCGGCACGCCGTAGCTGCGAAGTTCGGCCACGTACGCGGCATCGGTTGCGTCGAGCTGCGGGCCTGGAGGAGGAGTCGAAGACGTCAGTGCAGGCGGGAGCGCCGCGGGCGTGGTCGACGGAGGCGCCGAAGCTGCAGGGTGCGAGGGCAGCGGCTGGCCGGATACATTTGGCTCCACGGCTCCAATCAATTTCACCGCGCTCACCGCGGCGGCCGACGCGATGACCACGGCGCTCACGCCGACCGCAATAGCGGTGATCCGGCCCGGCGTGAGGCGTCGCGGCGGTTCCCAGTCCTCGCCGTCATCAAGTGACCACGCGGCATGCGCCTCGGTCTCGTCGACGGCCGCACCGAGTTCAGTGGGCGCCAGACCGGTGGGTGCGTCGTCTTCGCCAGCTTCCCCCATGTGCGAATCGTAAGAGCCGGCACAAGCTCCTGTGATTGTTTCGGACTTCACTGCGGTGCGGCTTCCCGAATGATCCGCAGAGTCGCTTAATGGCCAGTTGCGCGGGCCGAACAGAAGCGCTGTATCTCCGGCACCGCACTACCCGCGGTAGACCTCGAACGTCCAGTCCACTGACAAACACATGACACTTCGAACTCCGCCAGGTCAATGCGAAAGCCACCAGTTGTGGCCGCGACCATACGCGAAAGCACCTCAGCAGCCCAACGATTCGTGCGGATTAACGGCGCGCATGCGTTGACGAAATCTTCAGTTATCGGCATCGGGTGATCGCGCAGCGAAATTGTTGTCTCAGAACCGAGTCCGTGGTGACATTGCGGCGCCGCAGCGATGGCCCTCCGTCCGACGGCTCCATAGGGAAGCTTGCCACGCGGTGTCGCAATGCCGAGCTGGGGCCTTTCGAAGCAGGACGGCGGCGCCATCGCCGAAGCGTGCAACCAAACCCGAATCGTCCGGAGGGCGCAGCGTATTGGCGCCGAATGAAACGGGCACTGTGATGACACCAGCAGAGCGCGCTGAACGGCTGCGGCGTTGGCCGACCGATTCGAGCTGGCCGTACTCCTGCGTCGGTCTGCAAGGCCGGCTGATCGAACAGCGGTCGATAGCCCATGTCAGCTCCGGTCGAAAAGTAAGCAAGTAGTTCCGGAGCAGGCCGCTCAGGATTCGACCGGATCTGTTAAGCCCTCCCCCCAGGATGGATGCAATGCCGCCGATGAGGCGGGCCAGGGCCAGCCCGACAATTTAACGGCGTTTCGGCCGGGACAGTGCCCTCAGTCATCGTCGCCCGGTAACCTCGACCGAGACGGCTCATCCCTCGTATAAGAGGCGAGCAGAAGCCCACTGACCCGAACGCGAAGACGTTTGGTTCCGGTGACACTCACTGCGTCGAAACTCGCAGCTCAGTAACAGCCAATACGCGATGGAGGACACACCCTCGGGCGTGCATGAAGGCAGTGTCCGTCCAAGTGTGAGAATCACTTTGCCGACGTCGCCGGTACGGCTTTCAGCGCAGCGAAGGTCATCGACATTACGCGGGGGGACGGGGCGGGTCGGTAAACAGTTTCAGCCTGGCGATGGAGCGATCTCGAATGAGCGGTATTGAAGTCAAGTACGACGTCGGGGGCCCAAGACGAGCCATCGGGAAGTGCGCTGTCTGGCTCGTGAAGTGGGCGTTCAAGCAGGAGGGGGAGACACTTCCAACAGGCGGTCACTCGCCCCGTTGACGCCGGAATTCGATCGTGAACAGCACCAAACCTACGTCGAACATCTGAATTCTGCGCTGGAGAATGACGACCTTTGCAATATTGCGCTCACTGGCAGGTATGGGGCAGGAAAGTCGAGTATTCTAAAAGAGTTTGCGCGCCAGCAGGCTGAACAAGTCCTGTTCCTCTCATTGTCGACGCTCGGCCCGGATGATGTAAAGGAATCTCGCACTAACCAAATTGAAAAAGAACTGGTGAAGCAGCTGCTTCACCGCGAGAGGCCCGCCCGCTTACCGCAGTCTCGGTATGAGCGAATCGACCGTCTGCCGATGTGGCGAGCAGCCGGCACCTCCGCCCTTGGGTTGGCCGCAGTTGGATTGACGCTATGGGTTTTCGGTGCGCTTCCGAAATTTCCCGGCCTTGCCGCCGATCTGCCCTGGTGGGTAAGGATCGTCGCTACGGTAGCCGTGCTGGCTGCCGCGGTTTATGCAATTGCATTGCTTCGGCTAGCTGTGCATAACCGGCTGATTTCTCAGGTTTCGGCTGGAGGAGCGTCGATCTCTTTGACGAAGTCGGAGAGCTACTTTGATCAGTACCTTGACGAAATCGTCTACTTCTTTGAGTCCTTACGGAAAATAGAGATCGTAATATTCGAGGACCTCGATCGTTTCGACGATCCGGGGATATTCGAGGCACTACGCGAGCTGAACACGCTACTCAACAACAGCAAGCAGACAGACGGTAGGTCCATCAAGTTTATCTATGCGTTGCGGGACAGCATCTTCGAGAAACTTGGCCACGACACATTAAGTCAAGAAGCTGACGCCGCGAAGGCTGAGGCAGTGCGTGCCAATCGCACGAAGTTTTTCGACTTGGTCATTCCCATCGTCCCTTTTATCACGCACCGCACGTCGCGCGACCTTCTCATGCAGATTCTCAACAATGACCGACTATCACCGGTCGTTCCGGTTGGCGGCGAGCTAATCGACCTCACTGCTCGCCATCTGCCCGACATGCGTTTGCTGACGAACATTCGCAACGAGTACTCGGTATACGCGACGTCATTGATAAGGGATAAAAGAGGCATTGGAACTCTTGAAGCCGACAAGTTATTTGCAATGGTGGTCTATAAGAATATCCACCTAGCCGACTTCGAGCGTGTGTTGTTGGGACGCAGTGATTTGGATAAAATCTACCGGCTAAGCCGCCAGCTCGTCGACGAGTCTATGGAATTGAGGCGTGCGCGCCTTCGCGAGATCGCCGATGCTATTGCGCTGCGCGACGCCCTAGGCGAGCGGTCCGCGCTATGGGGCGACCAGCTCGAATGGTTCTTCAGCAAGATCGGCTCCGGCAGGGACTCTAGTTCGCCGTTGCGTAGCTATCGCATAGGAGTCCGCACATTCGACGCCAGTCACGTCAAAACCGAAGAGTTTTGGCGCGAGTTGTTCGCCGATGGAAATGGCGTGACCGCTCATTATGGTAATACTAGTTACAACCAGTTCGACATTACTGCCTCGATGGATGATGTCCGCCGTGTTCTCGGGGATGATCGGCGGCAAGGGCTGCGTCTCGACGCTTGGGACAGCGCAGAGCGTGCCGAACTCGGTCGTGAGCAGGAGCGGCTGCGGGCAGACCTTGAGAACCTCCGGACAGCGGACTTCGGCGTCTTGGCGAAGCGGACGGACTTCGCACTCACGCTCGGCGATAAGGCGAGGTCATTCGCCGATCTTCTTACTGAAAACATTAAGTCAGAAGTCGGTAGGGCTCTCATTGCTGACGGATTTATCGACCGCTACTACGCACTCTATGTAGCCCAGTACTACGGCGACCGAGTCCCACCCAATGCCATGAACTTCATTGTGCACGCTGTCGATACAAATCGGCCCGACGTTAACTATTCCTTTAATGACGAAGAGGAGATCGCAGCTGTCCTGCGGGAGACTAAGCGGTCTTTCCTATCGGACGCCAGCGCATACAATATTGGCGTTCTCGACTACCTCGTGGCCCACGATGACCCCGGCGCCTCCACCGTCTTGAACACGATCGCCGAAAACATGGATGGAGTGAAACAGTCCTTCTTGCAGACCTACCTCGCAGAGGGGGGCCAAGCGGTCGGCGCAACTGCATATCTCGCGGCGCGCTGGCCAGCCATCTTCCACCAGATCATCAACCTCATCGACCTTGCCGGCGATCGACGTAAGGACCTGGTGAACGTCGCCTTGTCCAACTCGGATCGGGAAGTGGACTACATCCTCGACGACGTCGTTCGCGTCTACTTTCAAGCGAACTACGCATTGCTACCCGTCCTCGTCGAGCCCATCGCTCAGGATGAGGCTGGCGTGAAGGCCGACAGCGAGGAGGCCGTGCGCCGGCAACATCAAGTAAGCAACGCGGTCACCACGATGTCCAGAGCGGCGTTCATATGCGAAGACCTTCGGCCCCTGAACCTGGTTGCCACTCGGCTGATAGTCGAAAAAGACTGCTACACAATTACCGCCGCGAACTTGCGAAGTGCGCTCCATAATACAATGACCTTAAGTCTTGATCGCATCCGAAGTGCCGATGCAGATATTTACGAAGATGTACTGCAACAGCCGGATCGCTATCTCGATGCAGTGGCGAACGACCGTACCTCTGCCACCGAGTGGGACGTCAAGAAGCCTATAGACACTGAGCGCGGTCACGGGGCTGCCGTTACCCGCATAGAGAATCAAGCGTGTACTGAATGGACTGTCGAGGATCCAGCCGCATTCCGCGATGTCATAATTGATCTCGCCAATCACCCCCAAGAGCAGTTCGTGGCCTTGATCTCACGCGCTCACCCGGACTGCCTCATTCGCGACCTCCAGACAGTGCCAGACGCGACGTGGGGGGCACTCGCACAGTGTCAACGATTTGCCCCGACATTAGCCAACGTCAAGAACTACATTGACCGTGTAGGTGAGTTAGACGACGACCTCGCTGCGTTCCTTTCAGCCGAGGATGCCATCCTCGTCCCTCAAAACAACAGCAACCCGCCGGAGCAATCGCTTGAGGAGGCCAAGGCTGAAGTTGCCGAGACAATTTTAAAGTCGATTCGCACCATGCCTGATCCTGCCCTGCGAGTCCGGCTGGTGGCGTCAATGGACCTCAAGGCGTGGTTCCCGCTAGACCGCATCCAGCCCGAGCCGGGCGAACTGCTCGGGCTCCTGATCGCTGAGCGAGTGTGCGCGGATTCCGCTGCGACCTTCGAATTGTTCGACACGAGCGACTGGCCAACTTTGCGCCACGCCGTTCGCAGGTCGGAGAAGTTCAAGGACTTCATGACTCCCCAACTGCTCGACACCGAGATGGTCGTGCGACTTCTGGACAGCCCAGACATCGACGGTGACGTTAAGATCAGACTTCTCAAGCGATTTGACGAGTTCATTCCCGCCGGCCACCGCACTGCCCTCGCGGCTGCCGGCCGCATAGCACTAGCCACATCGACGAACCTCGGTGCGCGGCAGATTCTTGCCATCGCGTCTGGCACAGGCGACTCCAGCCTCACCGTAGCGCTGCTAGACCAGAGTGGCGATGAGCATAGCGTCGACGAGGTACTGGCTGCCCTTTTGACTCTCCCTGCGCCATACAGCCAGCTGTCAGTCGCCAGTTCGAAACTGACTTTTCCGATGGAAGAGCGAATTGCTCGGCTCCTCCGGCGGATACAGGTGGACGGCCGAATCTCGACCAGGTCGTACCAGCGGTCGGCTCGAAAGCCCGCCCGAATCGAAGTGACCGTCAGGAGTTAAAGAACCCTTCGGTGTTGAAGGCTGCTGACGACAGCGCAGCGTGACCGGAAGCTTGCGCGCTCGCTACGAGCCGAAATGAGGCGTCCAGATCCCGACAGAGCGCGCGTTCGAGTAACCCCCGAGCGGTGAGCTAGCTGCAGACCGCGCCGACGGCTGCCGAGCCGACGAGCTTGGTGTACTTGGCCAGCACGCCGGTCTTGTAGACCGGGGGCAGAGGCGTGAATCCGGCCTTGCGCGACTCGAATTCGGCTTCGTCGACCAGGATGTCCAACGTGCCGTTGGCCACGTCCAGGCGGATGCGGTCGCCGTCGCGGACGAACGCGATGGGTCCGCCGTCGACGGCCTCCGGCGCGATGTGTCCCACGCACAGCCCCGTCGTACCGCCGGAGAACCGGCCGTCCGTCATCAACAGCACGTCCTTGCCGAGGCCGGCACCCTTGATGGCGCCCGTGATCGCCAGCATCTCTCGCATGCCGGGGCCGCCCTTGGGGCCCTCGTAACGGATCACCACGACGTCACCGTGGGTGATCGTGCCGTCCTCGAGCGCGTCGAGCGCAGCGCGCTCCCGCTCGAAAACCCTTGCGGTGCCTTCGAACACATCGGAGTCGAAGCCCGCCGACTTCACGACCGCGCCCTCCGGGGCCAGCGAGCCGTGCAGGATCGTGATACCGCCGGTGGGGTGGATCGGGTTGTCCATCGCCCGCAGCACCTTGCCGTCCGGATCCGGCGGCTCGATGTGGGCCAGGTTCTCCGCCATCGTCTGCCCGGTGACGGTGAGGCAATCCCCGTGCAGCAGGCCGGCATCGAGTAGCGCCTTCATCACCACCGGCACGCCACCGATCTCGTCGACGTGCTTCATCACGTGGCGGCCGAACGGTTTCACGTCGGCCAGGTGCGGCACCTTGTTCCCGATGCGTGTGAAGTCGGCCAGCGTCAAGTCGACCTGCGCTTCCCACGCGATGGCCAGCAGGTGCAGAACCGCGTTGGTGGAACCGCCGAACGCCATGACCACGGCGATGGCGTTCTCGAACGCCTCCTTGGTGAGGATGTCGCGCGCGGTGATACCGCGGCGCAGCATGTCGACGATGGCGGCGCCGGAGCGCCGGGCGTACTCGTCGCGGCGGGAGTCGATCGCGACCGGAGAAGCACTGCCCGGCAACGACATTCCGAGGGCTTCGGCCGCAGACGCCATGGTGTTGGCGGTGTACATGCCGCCGCAGGCGCCCTCGCCGGGACAGATCGCGCGCTCGATGATGTCGACGTCGGCGCGCGACATCAGCCCGCGCGCGCACGCGCCCACGGCTTCGAACGCGTCGATGATCGTGACTTCTTTCTCGGTGCCATCGGTCAGCTTGGCGACACCGGGCATGATCGAGCCGTTGTAGAGGAACACGTTGGCGAGGTCCAGCCGCGCGGCCGCCATCAGCATGCCGGGGATGGACTTGTCACAGCCGGCCAGCAGCACGGTGCCGTCGAGGCGCTCGGCCTGCACGACGGTCTCGACGCTGTCGGCGATGACCTCGCGAGAGACCAGCGAGAAATGCATGCCCTCGTGGCCCATCGAGATGCCGTCGGACACCGAGATGGTGCCGAACTCCAACGGGTAGCCGCCCGCCTCGTGCACCCCGGCCTTGACCGCCTGCGCCAGCCGCTGCAGCGACAGGTTGCACGGCGTGATCTCGTTCCACGACGAACCGACGCCGATCTGCGGCTTCACCCAGTCGTCGTCGCCCATGCCGACGGCGCGCAGCATGCCGCGGGCGGCGGTCTTCTCGAGGCCGTCGGTGACGTCGCGCGAACGGGGCTTGATGTCAGGCGTGCGGGTGTCCGGCGACTCTGAAGGCATGCCGACGATTATGCGCCTGGCGTTTCCCCCGGCCAAACCAATATGCATACCCCCGTGGGGTACGGGTAAGGTGGGCGGGATGTCGAAGGTCTCAGGCGCGCTGGCGGCGCTGGCAGCCGCTGCGGCGCTGACCGGCTGCGGAGGGCCTGCCGCGGCACCGTCGACGTCGTCGACCACCGACACCCCCGTCATCACCGGCGACCCCGCCGGTCACAACGCCGCCGACGTGACATTCGCCCAGCAGATGGTGGATCGGCACCGGCAAGCGATCGCCCTCACCGATGTGGTGCCGCAGCGCTCCACCAACGCAGACCTGACTGCCCTCGCACAGCGCATCGGTGCTCAACAGCAGGATCAGATCAACGTCCTCAACGTCTTTCTGGTGCAGTGGGACCAACCCCCGAAGATGGGCGCCGCGATGGGCCCCGGCGGACAGCCTCCTGCGGTCGTGGCGCAGCTGGAACCGCTGCAGGGTGCCGCGTTCGATCGCCTGTGGTTGCAGTCGATGATCGACGAGCACCGGAAGTCGATCGCCGTGGCCGATACTGAGCTCGCGAGTGGAGCGAACGTGGACGCGAAGTCGATGGCCACGATGATCGTGTCGACGCAGACGGCCGAACTCAACCAGATGACCACGATGCTGGAGGGCACACCGTGAGCGATGTCGACAACGGTGGGGACACCGAGACGCACGGATACTCGGCGCAGAAAGAGAACTACGCCAAGCGGTTGCGCCGCATCGAGGGTCAGGTCCGAGGGATCGCCAAGATGATCGACGAGGACAAGTACTGCATCGACGTGCTGACGCAGATCAGCGCGGTCAACAGCGCCCTGCAGTCGGTGGCGCTGGGTCTGCTCGACGAGCATCTGGGCCACTGCGTGTCGCATGCCGTGGCCGCCGGGGGCGACGAGGCGGACGCGAAACTCGCCGAGGCGTCCGCCGCGATCGCGCGGTTGGTCCGCTCCTAGCTGTACCCGAACACCTAGGCGGGCGGTTCGTAGGGCTGGTACCACCACCAGTTCGCGCGTTCCCCGGTCGGGCCGGGGCAGGGTGCGACATCGGGCGGTGGCTGGGTGGGTGGTCGGGCCAACGAGGCTGAGGTCAGGGCGCGGCCGGCGGCGTCGGTGACCACGAGCTGATCGGCGGGGCCGGTGATCGTGATCAGGCCCCGGTGGTGGGCCCGATGGTGATACGGACAGACCAGGGCCAGGTTCCACAGTTCGGTGGGGCCGCCGTCTTCCCAGTGCACCAGGTGGTGGGCGTGCAGCGCCCGTGTGGCCCCGCAGCCGGGGACCACACAGGAGTAGTCGCGATGCTCGAGCGCGCGGCGCAGCCGCCGGTTCACCGTGCGGGTCGATCGGCTGGCGCCGAGCACCTGCCCGTCGCGGTGAAACCACACCTCGCAGGTGGCATCACAGGTCAGATAGCGGCGATCGCTGTCGGGCAGGACGGGCCCCAAATGTACAGCCGCCAGGCGGGTTTCAATGTCGACGTGGATGACTACGGTGGTGCGTTGTCCGTGCGGGCGGGCCGCGGCTTCGGCGTCCCACCCGGCAGACACCAGCCGAAGAAATGCCGCTGCGGTGCTGGGGATCGGCCCTCGTCCGTCAGGGTCGGCGGCCTTCCATTCGGTGACGAGGGCGTCGCGGTGCGACGCGAGGGCGGCTTCGAAGGCGGCGTTCTCGACATGCGGCAGTGCGATGTGCCAATACGTGTACTGCTCATCGCTGTGCGAGGTGATCGACACCTGCGGCCCCGGATCGACGACAACCTCGCCGTCCTCATCCTCTGCATCGGGTTCGGGCTTCGGTTCCGGGGTGGGTTTGGGTTGCATTTTCAGCGCGGTCCGCAGCTGGGACACCGTCGCGCACTGGGCCATGGTGGCGAAGTGCTCGTCGGATCCCGGCAGACCGCGCTCGGCGATCGCCCCGACCTGATCGACCGAGAACCGGCCCTCCGCCAAACCCTCGATGCAGTGCGGGAATTCGTCGAAGCGGTGGGCGATCGCGGCGATCGTCTGCGCCCGCGATGGAGACACTCCGGCCTTCCACGCCAACCACCCCGCCGTCGACCGGGCTCCGGCAGCCGCCCACAACTCGTCGCGGTCGATCTCCGCAGCGATCTCCACGATCCGTGCATCGATCGCATTCCGCTGCCCGGTCAGCTCCGCCAACTCCTCATGCAGCACCGAGAGCCGCTCGTCGATGGCGAGAGAACTGACCGGGGGCATGACCCCAATCTCCCACTCACAACCGACAATTCAGCCCGACAAACGATCAACCTGTGGATGAAAACGGCTCTGGGGACAACTAGGCCGGCGGCACGTCCTCCGGCCGTTCGGCAGGCAGGTCAGCGGCGCGCCGACGCAGTCTGCGGTGTTCGGCGTACAGCCAGCCGACGCCGGCGATCAACCCGACCACTGCGACCACCACCCCGATCACAGCCGGACCGCTCTGTCCGACGGCGAAACCGCACAGAGAGAGGGCGAAGGCGATCAAACCCACCGCGATCATCGTGTGACCCGGCCAATTGGCCGCATCCTTGAGGGTTTCGCCGGCCATCGGACCCAACGGCGCGGCCCGGTCGGGCGATGCGTGCTTGTCGTATGTGTCCATAGTCGTGAGTCGCTGTCCGACAGCCCAATCCGAACGTCGTGCCGCTGTGGTTCCCATCACTTACGAGAAAGCCACTGGTGAAGACGGTCGTAGATCTCCGGATGGTTGAGCAGATCGAAGTGGTGCAGACCGGTCAGGACCAGTCCGGCGTCGTCGGCGAACGGCAACCGGCGCTTGCGACCACGGCCTGATGCACTGGCCGGTCGCACCAGGTGATCGCCCACCACCATGCCGAGCGCTGTCGGCGCCGCCGACGTCGCGACGAAGTGGTAGTGGGCGTGGGGGAGGAACGGTACTTCTCGGCAGCGGTCCCGCAAGAACTCGTCGGGATCCGCCTCGGCCCAGTCGTCGTCGAGGACGGCGCCGAAACGCAGATCTTTGATGCCGTCGCTGCGCAGATTCAGCAATTCGGCGATGGCCCGGGTTTCGCGCAACTTGATCATCAGCCAGCTGGCCGCGTTGACGGTTTTCTCCAGATCGGCGCCCATGTGCGGGGAGCCCAGGCACACCACCTGGCGGGTGGCCCGGCACCACCGGCGGTTGCGCTCGTTGGCGTAGTGGCATGCGGAGCGGGCCACCAGTCCGCCCATCGAATGGCCGATCAGCGCGATGCGGCTGACCGGAACCGGCCAGACCTCCAGCAGGCGGGTCAGCAGGTCATCGAGCGCGCGACCGTTGGTGGAGATGTGCTGACCGGTGTTGTAGCGGATCTCGATCGGCGTGTAGCCCAGATCGTCGTGCAGACGCTCGCCGTACCACGTCGGCGGGGCGCCGGTCGAGGGTCGAGGTGGACGGTGCCACGACGATTCCGTCTGGCAGAGCCCGTGGACGAACACGGCGAGTTTGTCGGTGGGTTCTCCGAATGCTGCGGTGATCGCGCCGGGGGTGAGCGCCACCGCGCGGCCGTCTGCCCGGATCGCCATCGGCGCAGCGAGCTCGTTGCCGCGCTCGGCGAGCTCGTCGCCGTAGATGCCGTTCAGCGCGGCAATGGCTTCGGCGACACCGCGCCGCTCGTCGAGCGGCGGATCGTCGTCGAACGCCAGCCCCGCCGCCGCGAATTCGGCGACCTTCGGCGGCACCCGCGCACCGGTCACGTCGAGCGCGTCGTAGACCGCGCCTGCGATCGCGTCGTGCACGATCTCCACCGGCCGCGCCGCTGGGCCGATCGAGGAGAACACGCGGCCGGCGATGGCTGTGTGCATGCCGCGGACCAGGCCGTTCAGCACGGTCAAGCCCTCTGCGGCCACCTCGCCGAGGGACTGCATGTCCTTCGTGCGCACGCCGGTACCCCTTTCGGTGAACAGTTGTACTTACTCAAGGGTAAGGTTCGTCCGCCGGCGAGGCAATCTCTAGTCGCGAAGGGCGTCCTCGATGCGCGCCACCTTGGCGGTGAGCTGGCCGGTGTGGCCCGGCCGGATATCGGCCTTGAGGACGAGGCTGACGCGCGGCGACACGGCGGCGACGGCATCGACGGCACGTTTGACCACGGCCATCACCTCGTCCCACTCGCCCTCGACGTTGGTGAACATGGCGTTGGTCTCGTTGGGCAGGCCCGAGGCGCGCACCACCCGTACCGCCTCGGCGACGGCGTCGCCGACCCCACCCGCGTCATCTCCTGCCAACGGACTGATGCTGAACGCGACGATCATCGTGCGAGCCTACGGCGCCGGCGGGGGCCCTGACCCGTAACGCCCGACGCCACAGGAGCGATCATCAGTGCAGGTCAGGGCTACCACAATGGCGGCTGCCCGGGGTCTTTCAGCCCGCTGGCCAGGAGATTCGCTCTCCGCGCTGTGCCACACTGGACGCAGTCGCGGGACATGGAGGTACTTGCATGCGGCAGGCAAACAGGAGTCGGTTCATCGCCGTGCTGTCGGTGATGACCGTGGTCGTCGGCATGGTGCTCAGCGCGCCGTCGGCACTCGCCCAGCCCGACGTGGCCTCGCCGCCCGCCCCCGCGGACCCGTTCGCACCGCCGCCCGCGCCGAACCCGCTGGCCTTCCCGAACCCGTTCGCACCGCCCGCCCCGGCGCCCGCTGTGGCGCCCACGGCTGCCGATCCGTTCGCCGTCATCCCGGGCGAGCCGATGGCCATCCCGGAGGGCACGCCCGCCGGGCAGAACCCGACGCCGTTCGTCGGTCAGCCGCCCTTCGTGCCGCCGTCGTTCAACCCCACCAACGGCTCGATCGCCGGCGCGGCCAAGCCGATCTACATCAACTTCGCGCGGCCCATCGCCAACCGGCAGATGGCGCAGGACGCGGTGCACATCTCGTCGGTGCCGCCGGTACCCGGCCGCTTCTACTGGACCAGCGACACCCAGCTGCGCTGGCGCCCGCAGGACTTCTGGCCGGCCGGCACCGTCGTCAACATCGACGCCGCGGGCACCAAGTCCAGCTTCACGGTGCCCGAGCAGCTGGTCGCGACCGTCGACGACTCGACGCACACGATGACGATCGTGCGCAACGGCAAGGTGGAGAAGACGTTCCCGGTGTCGATGGGCAAGCCCGACGGCAAGCACGAGACCAAGAACGGCACCTACTACGTGCTGGAGAAGTTCGCCGACATCGTGATGGACTCGTCCACCTACGGCGTGCCGGTCGATTCTGCCGAGGGCTACAAACTCAAGGTGCAGGACGCGGTGCGCATCGACAACAGCGGCATCTTCGTCCACAGCGCGCCGTGGTCGGTCGGTGATCAAGGCAAACGCAACGTCAGCCACGGCTGCATCAACCTCAGCCCCGCCAATGCGCAGTGGTTCTACGACAACTTCGGCAGCGGCGATCCCGTCGTGGTGAAGAACTCGACAGGCCTCTACAACCAGCCCGACGGTGCGTCGGACTGGCAGATGTTCTGAGTTAGTCACCGTTCTGCGGCCACCCGCCGTGCCACGATGGAGGCAGGCGAAGGGTGGGCGCGGATGCCCGGTGACGGCAAGGCGGTGGTCCGCACCGTCGGGGTGCTCCTGCTGACGCTCGCCGCCATCGTCGCGTTGCGCGGGGTGCTTCCCGGTGCACCGACTCCGAGTCCGGCGCGCGACAACGAGCCCGACGGGCCAGGTTCTGAGGTCGCGGTCGTCATCATGCTGATCGTCTCGCTGACGGCGCTGGCCGTGGCGGTGCTGGCGCGGTCCCGGTCGCCCCGCCCGCAGCGGGCAGAAGGCGAACCCCCACGCCGTGACGTCGGCACGGGCGGCGCGATCTCCTGGCGCATGCTGGCGGTCGCCGTGGCCGCGCTTCTCGCCTGGCTGCTGATCGTCTCTCTCGTGATGCGGTGGGCCTCGACGATCGATCCGTCGGACCCCGGTGCAGTGTCCCCATCCGCTCCGCCGCCCGACGCGCCGGCCGCACCGGACGACGGCAGCGCCGGTCCGGGGCGCGGGACCGAGGGCAGCGCGTTCGATCTGCTGATGGGCACAGCCGTCGCACTGCTCGTGCTCTCCGTCGTGGCCACGCTGACCGCGCGCCGTCGCCGCCCCGCTGCGATTCCCGCCGTTGCGGAGCCCGCGGCGTCAGTGCCGCTGCCGCCCGCTCCGGACCTGGCTCGAGCAGCCGAGCGCGGACTGGCCGAGGTCGGCGACCGCAGCCGCGATCCGCGGGAGGCGATCATCGCCTGCTACGTCGCGATGGAACAGGAACTCGAGAAATCGCCCGGGACAGTTCCGCAGGCCTCCGACACCCCGGCCGAGGTGCTCGCCCGTGCCGTCGCCCGGCGGGCTGTCCACGCCGGCAGCGCCGCGCAACTGGTGGATCTGTTCGAGGAGGCACGCTTCAGCCCCCACGTGATGAACGAGGGCCACCGGGACGACGCAGTGCGCGCGCTGCAGGTGGTGCAACGCGAATTGCAGGGCGCCTCATGACGCGGATCGTCGCGGCGACGGTTGCGGTGCTGCTCGCGGTGGAGGTCTGCGCGTTCGCCCTCGCCGACCGCGCGCTGGTGGTCACCATCACCGGCGCCGCGTTGGCCGCCGCGCTGCTGTGGATCCGCTCGAATCTGGTCCGGCATGCCGACGCCGTATCCGACACCCCCGTCGACGCTGCCGCGAACTCGTTGCAGCGCTGGCACTCTCGCACCGAGACGCTGATCTCGTGGGCCGACTCCACGCGAGCGGACTGGGACCGCCGGCTGCGCCCCATGCTGGCGCGCCAGTTCGAGCTCGCGGTGGGTGCGCGCACCCGCAAGGATCCGGACAGCGTCGACGCGACCGGCCGGATGCTGTTCGGCGAGCGGCTCTGGCCGTGGGTGGACCCGGACAACATCTCGCGCACGGGCGCCACCGAGCCCGGCCCCGGCCGCGACGTGCTCGACGAGATCCTCCACCGGCTGGCCCGGCTGTGAACGCGCCGCTGGCCTCCACCACCGCCGCATGCGAGGCGGTGCTCGACGAGATCGGCCGCGCGGTCGTCGGCAAGCGCGAGGCCCTCACGCTGATCCTCATCACGGTGCTCGCCCGCGGACACGTGCTCGTCGAGGACCTGCCAGGTCTGGGAAAGACGTTGATCGCCAAGTCTTTTGCCGCCGCGCTCGGGCTGCGCTTCACCCGTGTCCAGTTCACTCCGGACCTGCTGCCCGCCGATCTGCTGGGCTCCACCATCTACGACATGCAATCGGGCCGGTTCGAGTTCCGCGGCGGGCCCGTCTTCACCAACCTGCTGCTGGGCGACGAGATCAACCGGACCCCGCCCAAGACACAGGCAGCGTTGCTGGAGGCGATGGCCGAACGGCAGGTCAGCATCGACGGAGTGACCCACCGGTTGCCCGAACCGTTCCTGGTGCTGGCCACCGACAACCCGATCGAATACGAGGGCACCTACCCGCTGCCCGAAGCCCAGCTGGATCGCTTCGCCCTGCGGCTGGAGCTGAGATACCTGTCCGCAGAGGACGAGACGACGATGCTCCGGCGGCGGTTGCAGCGCGGCTCGGCACCGCCCGAGGTGACCGAGGTGGTCTCCGCGCAGGAACTGCTCGCGATGCAGGAGTCGGTGGAATTGGTCACGGTGCACGACGATGTGCTCACCTACGTCGTCGCACTGGCCACGGCGAGCCGCCACCACCCGCAGGTCGCCGTCGGCGCCAGCCCCCGCGCGGAATTGGATCTGGTGCAACTGGCCCGCGCCCGCGCCGTGCTGCAGGGGCGTGACTTCGTGGTCCCCGAGGACGTCAAGGCGCTGGCCGTGCCGGTGATGGCACACCGCATCAGCCTGCGGCCCGAGATGTGGGTGCGCAAGGTCGCGGGCGCCGACGTCGTCGACGACCTGCTGCGCCGCACCCCGGTCCCGCGCGCCAGGGGAACCTCGTGACCGATGTCGAGTTGCATTGGCGCGCATCGCCGTTGACGCGTGCGGTGGCGACGTGCGCGGCCGTGGCGTTGGGCGCCGGGGTGCTCACCGGCCGCTGGGAGCTGATCGCCTTAGCCGCGCCCTTGATCGCGGTGCTCTGTTCGCTGGGTTGGCAGCGACCCCTTCCCAGGGTGTCGGTCAGCGGGACTCCGCCGCAGCAGCGCTGCTTCGAAGGGGAGCGTCTGCAGGTCACGGTCGCCGCTCACGCCGACGACGGCAGCACCGTCGCCGTGGTGGCCGGCGCCCCGGCCGGGATGACCGTCGACGTCGTCGAGGACGGCCAGGCGCCCGCAGGATCGGTCCGGGTGGCGGTGGAGGCGGCGCGATGGGGCCGCTACCCCGTCGAAGCGACCGTGCGCGCCCTCGGCCGGGGCGGGCTGCTCGAAGGCGTCGGCACCGCTCCCGCCGCGCAGGTCTGCGTCTTCCCCGTCGCCCCGCCCCAGTCGACCGCGCTGCCACGCACCGAGCTGCTGGACCGGCTCGGCACCCACCTCACCCGGCGTATCGGCCCCGGCGTCGAATACGCCGACATCCGGCCCTACGTGCCCGGCGACCAGCTCCGCACCGTCAACTGGCCCGTCAGCGCACGCCGGGGCGCCCTGCACATCACCGAGCGGCTGACCGATCGGGCCGCCGATGTGGTGGTGCTCTTCGACACCTATCCGCAGCCGCCGGGGCCGGCCACCGTCGCCACCGAGCGGACCGCGCGCGGCGCGGCGCAGGTGGTGCAGAGCGCGCTGCGCTACGGCGACCGGGCCGGGCTCGTCGCGCTGGGCGGCCGCACCACCCGCTGGTTGGGCGCCGACATCGGCGCCCGGCAGTTCTACCGCATCCTCGACACGATGCTGGGCGCCACCGACAGCAGCTATGAGTCGGGCACGGGCACCCTCGCGCCGCGCCCCGCCCTGCCGGTCGGCGCGATCGTCGTCGCGTTCTCCACGATGCTGGACACGGAGTTCGCGCTGGCGCTGATCGACCTGCGTCGACGGGGGCATGCCGTGGTGGCGGTGGACGTGCTGCAGGGTTGTCCCGTCGAGGGTGACCTCGATCCGCTCATCGATCGGGTGTGGGGGATGCAGCGCTCGTTCATGTACCGCGACATGGCGACGGTCGGGGTCGACATCGTGGCGTGGCCCGATGAGGCGACCCTCGACCAGGCGATGGCGCTGCTACCCGAGCGTCGGCGGTGAGCATGTCGAAAGTGTTGCTGCCGTTGGCTTTCGCCGCGGTGATGATCGGGTCCGCGGTCGGTGACGGGGCGGGGTGGCCGTTGATCGCGGCCGGGGCGGCCGCCCTCACCGTCGGCGTGGCGATCTGGTGGCGACCCGCAGCCACGGTCGCGGTGGCGGCGACGATCCTGACGATCGTCCTGGCCGGGACCCCGCCGCTGGCGGCGGCGCTGTCCGGTCTCGCGGCCACCGCCTACCTGGTCACCCGGCACGACGCCGCGACCGTGCCGACGATGACGAGCGCCGTCGTCTTCGCCACCGCCGCCGCCCTCGTCATCGCGGTGCCCGTCGAGCTGCCGTGGCTGCCGCTGGCGGCGCCGCTCGTGCTCCTCGCGGGGTTCCTGCTGGCGCTCAAGCCGTTCTTACGCGCGGGCCCGTTCCCCCGCTAGTTCCAGATCCGCACGCGCCGTTCGGGTTCCAGGTACAGCTCGTCGTTCTCACTGACGTCGAACGCCTCGTAGAAGGCGTCCATGTTGCGCACCACGCCGTTGCAGCGGAACTCCGGCGGAGAGTGCGGATCGATGGCCAGCCGCCGAATGGCTTCGGCCTCGCGGGCTTTGGTACGCCACACCTGAGCCCAGCCGAAGAACACCCGCTGCTCGCCGGTCAGTCCGTCGATCACCGGCGCCGGCTTGTCTCCCAGCGACAGCCGGTAGGCCAGCAGCGCGATCGAGAGTCCGCCCAGATCGCCGATGTTCTCGCCGACGGTGAAGGCGCCGTTCACATGATGCGACGGCTCGAGCCCGCGCGGGGTGAACGTCTCGTACTGCTCGATCAACGCCGTTGTGCGGGCGCCGAATTCGCTGCGGTCCTCATCGGTCCACCAGTCCACCAGGTTGCCGTCGCCGTCGTACTTGGCGCCCTGATCGTCGAAGCCGTGCCCGATTTCGTGCCCGATCACCGCGCCGATGCCGCCGTAGTTGGCGGCGTCGTCGGCCTCGGCGTCGAAGAACGGCGGCTGCAGGATCGCGGCAGGGAACACGATCTCGTTCATGCCGGGGTTGTAGTACGCATTGACGGTCTGCGGCGTCATGAACCACTCGTCGCGATCCACCGGGCCGCCGAGCTTGGCCAGATCGCGGTCGTACTCCAGCGTGTAACCGCGACGGTAGTTGCCGTACAGGTCATCCCGGGCGATCACCAGCGACGAGTAGTCCCGCCACTTCGCCGGGTAGCCGATCTTCGGGGTGAACTTGTCGAGCTTGGCCAGCGCCTTCTCCCGCGTCTGCGGGGTCATCCACTCCAGCGTGTTGATCGACACCCGGTAGGCCTCGCGCAGATTGGCCACCAGCTCGTCCATGCGCGCCTTGGCCTGCGGCGGGAAGTACCGCTCGACATAGAGCCGGCCCAGCGCGTCGCCCATCAGTGACTCGACCACCGACACACCGCGCTTCCAGCGGTCGCGGATCTGCTCGGTGCCCGAGAGCAGCCGGCCGTAGAACGCGAAGTCCTCGGCGACCAGCTCGTCGGTCAGCAGCGATGCGCGAGCGTGGATCAGCCGCCAGCGCAGCCACGCCTTCCACGCGTCGAGACTCTCGCCCTCCCACAGCGCGGCGAACGCCGTCAGGTAATCAGGTTGGCGCACAACCACTTCGGTAGGCGTCGTACCCAGCGCGCCCAGCCAGCCCGCCCAGTCGAAGCCGGGCGCCTCGCCGGCCACCTCGGCCAGCGTGCGCAGGTTGTAGGTCAGGTCCGCGTCGCGGCGCTTGACCACATCCCAGTGCGCGGCCGCGAGCTTGGTCTCCAGCGCGACCACCCCGGCCGCGGTATCAGCGTGGTCCCCGCCGTAAACGAGGGCGAACATCGCCGCGATGTGCCGGGGGTAGGCGGCCAGGATCTCGGCGTGCTGCTCGTCGCGGTAGTACGACTCGTCGGGCAGGCCGATGCCGGACTGCGTCATGTGCAACAGGTAGCGGGTCGAGTCCTTGGAGTCGGTGTCGACGTACACACCCGTACCGCCGCCGATGCCGGTGCGCTGCAGCTCGCCGAGCAGCCTTGCCAGCGCCTGCGGGCTGTCCGCTGCGTCGACGAGGGCCAGCTCCTCCAGCAGCGGGGCCAGGCCGCGCTCGCGGATCGTCTGCTCGTCCATGAAGCTCGCGTACAGGTCGCCGATCCGCTGTTGATCGGTCCCTTCCGGCGCGTGGGCTTGGGCCGCTTCGGTGATCAGATCGCGGATCTGCTCCTCGGCGCGGTCGTAGAGGGTGCGGAAGGCGCCGTCGGTGGCCCGGTCCGCCGGGATCTGATACTCGGCGAGCCAGCGGCCGTTGACGTGACCGAACAGATCGTCCTGCGGCCTCGCGTCACCGTCGACGTACCGCAGATCGATACCGGACTTGAGGGATGTCGCTTCTACCGTCACCCCGACATCCTTCCAGAACCGCCCGGGTACCCTCACCGGCATGCCCGATGACCAGCCAGAACCCCGTGACGACGAGGGGGAGTCGGCGCAGCGCTCCGTCACCGGCTACGGCATCGCGTCGGCGGTCCTGGCCGTCGTCGCCATCGCCGCGGTCGTGCTGGCGGCGATGATCTGGTCCGGCCATCACGGCGAGACCGACGAACGGGCCTACCGCAGCCGGGTGCTGCAGGCCGCCGCCGACTGGACCGGCGTGCTGATCAACATGACCGCCGACACCGTCGACACCGACCTCGCCACGCTGCACGACGGCACCGTCGGCCAGCTCAACGCCGACTTCGAGCAGACCGTCGAGCCCTACCGGAAGCTGGTGCGCACTCTCAAGGCGCGCACCACGGGACAGATCAACGCCGTGGCGCTGGAGAGCGTGTACCACGCGCAGCCCGGGGCGCCGGCCGCGCCGCCGCCGGCCGAGCTGGCCGCGTTCGCCAGCCGCACCGACACGGTGCTGGTGGTCGCCACGTCGCTCAGCGAGAACGCCGGCACCGACAAGCCGCAGACCGTGCGGTGGACGCTGCGCCTGGACGTCTCCGATGTGGACGGCAAACTGCTCATCTCCCGGCTGGTGCCGATCCGATGAGGAACCTGCTGCGCGTCGCGCTCTTCGATGTCCTCGCCCCGCTCGCCGCGGTGGCCGCGCTGATCTACATCGGCTTGGCGCTGGCCTGGCCGCTGTGGTGGGTGTCGGTGTGCTCGGTGCTGTGCCTGCTCGTGGTGCAGGGCGTCATCGTCAACATCGTGCTGGCCCGCCGCGACGCGGTGACCGTCGGTACCGATGACGACGGGCCGGGGCTGCGGCTCGCGGTGATCGGGACTGCCGCGGCCGCGGTGGTGGCGGCCGCGGTGATCGGCTACACGCAGTGGACGGTGCCCGACCGCACGCTGAACTCCGACAGCGTCGAGGTCACCGGCATCGCCAGCAGCGTCGCCGAAGCGTCGGCCACGTTCACCCCGCAGGACCCGACCGCCTCGATCGACCGGGCGACGCAGATGATGTCGCCGGAGAGCGCGGAGCGGTTCAAGGCCGACTTCGCGACCGTCGCCAAGGATCTGGGCGGCCGTAACGTGTCGGCGCAGGCCAGCACGGTGTCGGCGGGCGTGGAGGCCATCGGCCCGGAGGCGGCCAGCGTGGCGGTGGTGCTGCGTGGGACGCAGAGCTCGCCGGGTGAGCCGACCGACAGTGCGGTGCTCGCGCTGCGGGTGTCGCTGTCCAAGACCGACGGCCGCTGGCTGGTCGAAGACGTCTCGCCGCTGCACTCCCGCTAGGCGGCGCTGGGCCGTCAGAGAGAAGCCAGGGCTGTGATCAGGGGCCGATCACGACCCGGAACGCTTTTCCGCGGCGCGGGTCTCAGTGGCGGGGATTGCGCATCTTCGCGAAGCGCTCCGACAGCCGACCCATCCTGATCATCAGCGACGCCGGCGGGCTGACAGTGCCGCCCAGATAGGCGGCGAAGTCGGCGGGCGCCACCCCGATCCGCGAGGCGAACTCCTGCTCGCCCAGACCGGAGCGCTCCAGCAGCAGCCGCACGTGGCGGCCCACCTCGGCGCATTCGTTGGCCTCGAGATGCTCCCGGGTGCGGACCAGCACCTCGGACATGGCCTTCGACACCCCGTACGGCTCGGCGGTCTCGAGCACCTCTTCGACCTGGCGGGCGGTGCGGCCGAAGGGATCGCGCTTGATGGCCACCACGATGCGCTGCCATACCGCGAGGTCGTCGCGTTCGAGCGCGGAGCGGATGGCGGCCGTCGGCCAGAACTCGACCGGCCGGTCGTCGGGGTGCGTGCTGCGGGCCGGGCCGGGAGCCGGCCCGGAAACCTCCGACGAACGGCGGTCCGACGACACAGTCACCTCGCCTCCTCCAACATGGCCACCGCCACCGACAGGCACCGCTGCCTCACTCCGGCCCACTCGGCCTCCGCGTCGGGCCCCGACACTGCGACATCAGGCCCGTCGGAAGGCCGGGGATCGGCCAGGCGGCGCACCAGCTGGGTGGCCACCCACTGCTCGCGCGCCGGTTGACCAGAGTAGTACCGGTCCATGCCGGTCAGCACTTCCGCCGCGGTCTGCGTGTCCATCGAGGCGACGAGCTCGGCGAACTCGGAGAAGTCGCGGGAGCTGTTGCGCTCCATGATCAGGTAACTCGTGAGTCGCAACGTCTCGGCGCCGGTGGGGATCTGCAGCCGGTCACCGGTGGGCAGCAGCACGTTCGTGGTCTCCAGCGGACTGGTGCGTTCCAGGGGCGTGCGGCCCGCATGCATGTCGGCGCTCATCGACCGCTCGACCGCCAGCGCGTCGAGGGCGACGTCGAGGCGACCCCGCCACATCGTGACCGGATGCTTGGGCAGCTTCACCGCGACGGTCTTGCCGTGCGCCCGGTTGCTGACCGTCGCCGACACCCGGCCCTCCGTCTTCAACCGGCCCGGCACCAACTTCCCGCAGGGCCGGCAACCGCTGAACGCCAGCGGGTCGGCAACGGTGATCGCTTGCGGCACAAGAGTTTTGAGCTTCGCCGCGGATTTGACGACGGTGCGCAAGTCCGCCCCCGACGGCGCCAGCGCCGAGATGTCGTCGGGAATGATGATCAGATCGCCGATGTCGGCCTTGGGGAGTGGCTTCTCGAAGTCCACCGACGGCAGCACCCGGTCCAGCCAGCGCGGCAACCACCAGTTCCACTCGTCGAACATCGCCATCAGCGCAGGCACCAGGACCAGGCGCACCACCGTCGCGTCCACCGCGATCGCGACCGCGCAGGCCACGCCGAGCTGGGCCACCAGCGGCATGCCGGCGAACGCGAAGCCGATGAACACCGCGATCATGATCAGCGCAGCGCTGGTGATGGTGCGGGCACTCGTCGACACCCCGTAGGCGACGGCATCGCGGGTGTTACCGGTCTGCAGGAACCGCTCCCGAATCCGGGTGAGCAGAAAGATCTCGTAGTCCATCGACAGCCCGAAGGTCAGCGCGAGCACCAGCGGCGGGATCGTGCTGTCCAGCGATGAGAGCTGCTTGAAGCCCAGGTCGGACAGCCAACCCCACTGGAACACCGCCACCAGGCTGCCGTACGCCGCGGCCACCGACAGCACGGTCATCACCACGCCCTTGAGCGCCAGGAACACCGAGCGGATCGACACCAACAGCATCACGAATGCGATCAGCGCCACGAACGCGAACACCGCCGGCTGGATCGCGGCGACCTCGTCGTCGAAGTCCTTGATCAGCGCCGTCGGCCCGCCGACGGAGATCCGCGCATTGTCGCCGGCCACCGCGGGCAACTGTGCCCGCATCCAGTCGACGGTGTCGCGCGCCCCCATGTCCTCCGGGTCGACCGACAGCACCGCCGACAGCAGCGCACTGCGGTAGTCGGTGCCGAACACCGCGGGCGACACCGTGACGGTGTTGGGCGCCTGCGCCATCCGCTGCCGGATCGCGTCGAGCAGCGGTTGCTTCGCCGGCGCCGACGCGGCGTTGCCTTCGGGGAACGTCACCAGCACACGCACCGGGCCGAGCGCACCGGGCCCCAGCGCTTCGGCCGCGGCGTTGACCCCGCCGCGGATCTCGTGGGTCGGCTCGAACTGGCGCTGCATGCTGTTGCCGAGCTCCATCGAGAACGACGGCGCGGCCAGGGCGAGCAGCAGCGCGGCCGCGCCCAGCGCCGACACCCAGGGCCGGCGCATCACCCCGCCGGTCCAGCGGGTCCAGAACTTCGACTGCGTCGCCTCGATCCCGCGGCCCCAGTGCAGGTACGACGAGCGCCGCGCGGCCCGGCGGCCGAACGCGCCGAGCACCGCGGGGGTCAGGGTCGTCGACGTCAGCACCGCGACCGCGACGGCGAGGATGGCGCCGGTGGCCATCGAGCGCAGCACGGGCGTGTTGATCAGGTAGATGCCGGAGACCGACGCGATCACCGTCAGGCCCGACAGCACCACCGCCAGGCCCGAGGTCGCCATCGCGGCGTCAGCGGCGTCCTCGGGTTCGCGACCGGCGCGCAGTTCCTCGCGGAAGCGCATCAGGATGAACAGCGAGTAGTCGATGGCCACGGCGATGCCGAACATCGAGACCGTCGTGGTCACGAACACCGACATCGTGGTGTACATCGACAGCCAATAGACCAGGCCCATCGTGACGGCCACGGTGCACACGCCCAGCAGCAGCGGCACCGCCGCGGCGGCGAACGATCCGAACACCGCCAGCAGCACGATGAGCACGATCGGCAGATTCCAGCGCTCGGCCTGGGCGATGTCGTGTTTGGTGGCCAACGTCGCCGCGGCGCCGAGCGCACCCTGCCCGATGACGTAGAAGCGCACCTTGCCGTTCTCGGTCTGGCCCGGGTCGTCGCCGTCGATGCCGACCTTCTGGCGCAGCTGCTTGGCGATGTCGACCGCGCCGGTGTTCTCGAAACCGAGCTGCAGCGTGATCACGTACGGCCGGTCGGGTTGCGGGGGAGGCTGGCCCGGGTTGGGCATCACCGTGACGCTCGGGACCTCGGCGGCGATCTTCTCCAGATAGGCCACCGCGGTGTTCATGTCAGCGAACGTGGCGTCCGGGCGGGGCGCGGCGACCAGCGCCAACGGGGACGCGCCCTGATCGGGGAACTGGGCTTCGAGCTGGCGCTGCACGTACAGCGACTGCGAGCCCTCGACCTCGAATCCGCCGCCCGTCAGGTTGCCCGACTGGTTCATCGCAAGGTAGACCGAGGGGAGCAGAAGCAGCAGCCACACCGCGAAGACCGCCCAGCGGAATCTGCGCAGGTTGCTGCTCACCCGCATCATGAACTGCTGGATGGGACGTCCCCACTTTCTCCCCGGCCTTTCGTAGCGAAAGGGTACAGCAGGTGGTTGCGAGCGCACCTGCGCAAACGCTCCTGCCAGAGATGCCTCATGCAGCCTTAATGAGGGCCACGGCGGACCACTCGTTGGGCATCGATTGGGCACCGGGCGCCGGTGATGGCACGATGACCTCGACGAGGGCCAGTTGATGTCCGTCGGTCGGGGATCTTTGCTGTTGACCGTAGGAAGGCCGTGCGGTGTCATCGGGCGCCCGCAGCCGTGAGGAGTTCGTCATGTTCGCACGCACGACATTCACCGCTCGCCGAGTGGGCGCCGCCGCCGCAGCAGTCTCGGCGCTCGGTGGCGCAGCGGTGCTGATGCTCGGTCCGACCGCGCCGGCCGGGCAGGCCGCGCCGGACCCCTGTGCGGCCAGCGAGGTCGCCAAGACCGCAGGCTCGGTGGCCACGAACACCGGCACGTATCTCGAGACCCATCCGCAGACCAACCAGGCGCTGTCGCTGATCGCCAAGCAGCAGGGCGGGACGCAGGGGCTCGGCGCCTACAAGTCCTTCTTCGACGCCAACCCGCTCGTGCAGGCGGACCTCCAGCGCTTGCAGCAGCCGCTGGTCTCCCTGGCGGCCCGGTGTCAGCTGCCGGTGACGTTGCCGCAACTGCTGGGTGTGGTGCAGGCGGCATCCCCGGCGGCCGCGGCGGTGGCTCCGGTGCCGGCCCCGGCCGCCGCGAGCATGGGCGCCGGTGCCGCCGAAACGGCCCCCGCGGACGTGCCGACGGCCCCCTTGCGCTGACATGCGATGAGGACTTTTCTCACCAACCGTTAATTGCTCGGCAGGAAAGTCGGCTACCGGTCTGCTTAGCTTCCTAGGATGGTCAGCAGACCGGCCCGACAGGAGCCGGCTCTCACCTAATGCTGAAGGAGACTTCATGTTGATCTCGGGCACCATCCTGCGCCGCGCCGTCGCCGGCGCTCTGGGCGCGGGCGCGGTCGCCGGCGCCTCGCTGTTCGCCGCGATGCCGATGGCATCGGCGCAACCGGCACTGCCGCCGAACTGCACGGCGGCCGACTTCGCCGGCGTCGCCTCCGGCGTCTCGGCGTCGACCTCGGCCTACCTGTTCACCCACCCGCAGGTCAACGACTTCTTCTCCGGCCTGCAGGGCCTGCCGATGGACCAGTTGCGGCCCAAGGTCGTCGACTACATGAACGCCAACCCGCAGGTGAAGGACGAAATGACGGCGATCCGGCAGCCGCTGATCGACATCAAGAACCGGTGTGGCTTCTCGGAGCGTGACACCAACGGACCGCTCTTCCCGTAGGCGCCATGCGAGACAGGGTGGATGCTTCGCCCACCCGTGGGGGGGAGCTGTCCGCCCAGGACGGTGCGGGTCGGACGGTGCTGATGGTCGACGACGACCCGGATGTGCGGACCTCGGTGGCGCGAGGTCTGCGCCACTCCGGGTTCGACGTCAGGGTCGCCGCGACAGGCAAGGAAGCGCTGCGGCTGCTGTCGAGTGAGTCCCATGACGCGCTCGTGCTCGACGTTCAGATGCCCGAACTCGACGGCGTCGCGGTGGTGACGGCGTTGCGCGCTCTCGGCAACGACATCCCGATCTGCGTGCTCTCGGCGCGCGACACCGTCAACGACCGCATCGCAGGTCTGGAGGCCGGGGCGGACGACTACCTGACCAAGCCGTTCGATCTCGGAGAGTTGGTGGCGCGGCTGCATGCGCTGCTGCGCCGCGCACACCACTCCGATCCGGCGTCGGACACGATGACGGTGGGATCGCTGACCATCGACACGTCGAGGCGGCTGGTGTTCGCCGCCGGGGAGCGGGTCGAGCTGACCAAGCGGGAGTTCGACCTGCTGGCCGCGCTGGCCGAGAACGCCGGTGTGGTGCTGAGCCGGCAGCGGCTGCTGGAACTGGTGTGGGGCTACGACTTCGACGTCGACACCAACGTCGCCGACGTGTTCGTCTCCTATCTGCGACGCAAGCTCGAGCGCGACGGCCTGCCGCGGGTGATCCACACCGTGCGCGGCATCGGCTACGTGCTGCGGGAGGAGCCGTGAGGCCCAGCCTGTCCCCAGGCACGCGGTGAGGCTGCCACGCATCATCCGATCGGCGTCGCTCCGCACCCGGGTCGCCATCGCGTCGGCCGCCGCCGCGGCCGCGGTCGTGGCGGTGTTCACGATCCTGACCTCGGTGGTGCTGGCCAACAACGATGCGGCGCAGCTCGATCGGCGCCTCGATGCGATCGTCGACGCCAGCGTCTATCCCGAGCAGCAGTCCGATCAGCGGCGCGGCGTGCTGCAGACGGGCCGGTCCCGGTCCTCGGGACAGGTGGTCTACCAGCGCGGCTTCCAACTTCCCGCGTTGCCGCCGGGCACCGAGACCGTCACCGTCAACGGGGTCGAGTATCGGGTGCGCACGCTGCCGGTCGATCAGAACGGCGGTGTGTTGATGTCGATCGGCATCCGCGCCGACAGCATCCTGCTCAACAAGGCCCGGGTCCCGCTCTACATCGCCGTCGGTGTGGCCACAGTGCTGATCGCGGCCGGGCTGGGGTGGCTGTTGGCGGGGCCGGCGATCCGGCCGCTGCGCCGGCTCACCGAACACACCAAGCAGCTGGGCAAGGGCTCGGAAAGCATGCCGGAAGTGCGAGGTGTGCGGGAGGCCGAGGACCTGTCCGAGGCGATGAGCGCGATGCTCGACCGCCTCGCCGCGGCGCAGCGCGCCACCACCAACTCGCTGCAGGCCGCGCAGGACTTCGCCGCCAACGCCGCCCACGAACTACGCACCCCGCTGACCGCGATGCGCGCGGACCTGGACACGCTGCGCATCCACGACCTGCCCGCCGACGAGCGCGCGGAGGTGGTCGCCGATCTGTCCCGCGCCCAGCGTCGCGTCGAGGGCATCATCACCGCGTTGGGTCAGCTGGCGTCCGGACAGCTGGCCCAGGCCGAAGACCGCGAAGTGATCGACATGACCGACATGCTCGACCGGGTCGCCCGGGAGAACATGCGGGTCAACCGTGACGTCGCGATCGAGGTGCACGCTGCCGACACCCTCGGTTTCGTCCTCGGCTGGCCGGGCGGACTGCGGTTGGCCGTCGACAACTTGGTGCGCAATGCGATCACCCACGGGCAGGCCACCCGGATCGTGCTGGCCGCCTACCGGCGCGACACCTACGTCACGATCGTCGTCGACGACAACGGTCGCGGGCTACCCGTCGACGAGCACGAGAGCGTGCTGGGGCGCTTCTCCCGCGGCAGCAACGCCGCCCCGGGCGGCTCGGGTCTGGGCCTGGCGCTCGTCGCGCAGCAGGCCGCGCTGCACAGCGGCTCCATCGAGCTGTCCGACGGACCACTCGGCGGCCTGCGTGCCACCCTCACCATCGCGACAGAGCCTGTGCCCCAGGACGATTCAGAGGAATGATCGGGCGATCGCCCGCCAGCCGAGCAGCAGCGCCGCAGTGGTGAGCGTGGCGACGACGATGAAGCTCGTCGCCGTGCCCTGCCCGCTGACCTTGCGCAGGACCATTCCAACCACGACCGTCGCGACCCACACCGCGACGCCCGTCGGCAGCAGCGCCATCGGGCGTCGCCACGCGCGGGCCAGCACCCAGCCGAGGGCGGTGCCGGCCAGGAACGGCCACGCCGTCTGCGCGACGCCGGCCACGGTCAGCCCCTCGGCGTGACTGCGGCGACCGATCGCGCAGAACACCACCACGCACAGCACGTCGGCGGCCAGTGCCGCCGGCGCTCTGCTACCCCGCCGCATAGGTCATCAGATCGTCCTGCAGCGGCATGACGTTGCGCTGCGGCGCGGCATCCGCGGCGGGCGGCATCGGCACCGGCCGCCCCGCGGACAGCGGGTCCTCGGAGTCGGGCACCCTGCCCTGCAACTCGAAGGAGGGGAACACGAACGGCAAACCGTCCGAGCGCAGCGGATCCGGTGTACTCATCACGTGGAAGTGTAGGTGGGGGGCATCGGTGTTGCCGGTGTTGCCGAGGTGGGCCAGCGGCTGCCCGCTGGTGAGCCGATCCCCGGGCTTGACCGTGATGCTGCCGGTCTGCAGGTGGGCGTAGAGCGCGTAGTTGCCCCCGCCGAGGTCCTGCACGACGTGGTTGCCCGGATACTGGGCCAACGTCAGGCCCGCAGGCGCGGCGAACGGCGTCTCCTCGGCCATCCCGTCGACGACCGCGACCACCGGGCCGTCGGCGACGGCGTGTACGTCGGTGCCGTAGTACGGGTAACCGGCCAGATCCGACGGGGCGCCGGTGAACAGCTTGCCGTCGGGCATCAGCTGCACGTAGTCGATCGCGAATCGCTCTGCGGCCCAGCTGTTTCCGTTGATGGGATTCAGCGCACCGCGATGCCCGGAGATGCCGCAGCATCCGTCGCCGTCGAGCCAGTTGGGGCCTGACAGCGGCGGCGCGATGGTGATCGGGGACCGCTTCTGCACGGTGACCGGCGCGACTTCCTCGACCATCGCGGCGGGGATCAGCGGCGGCTGCGGTTGGCGCACCGAGATGCCCAGCGCGTGGATCAACCGCTCGGGTGCCGGGCTGCCGGCGGGCAGCGCGACGTCCAGCCACACATGGGCCATCTGCGCGGGCCCGAGAGCGCCTGTGGGAGCGGCAGTTCCGGTCAATCGCGTGGCGGCGGTGAGACGGTCGGCCGGGAGCGTCAACAGGGTCTGGTCGCCGGCGCGCACGTCGAGCGTGGTGAGCGAAACCGGTTGCGAGAGAGTATTCGTCAGCGTGAGCTCGTAGACCAGGTGCGTTTTGCCGTCGGTCGCCGGCACGGGGATCGGTTCGGCCACCGCCTGCGCGAGCACCGGCGTGAGCATCGAGGGCTCGGCGGGGGTGGGGCCGGGGGCGGCATCGGCCGACGTCGGCGTGGCACTCGACGGCGGTGCCGACGTCGT
>NZ_QJUA01000120.1 GCF_003254575.1 Mycobacterium kyogaense
ATACCTCCGCTACGCTTAACGGCTTGATCCTCCAAAAAGGTAATGTACTGCTCCAGTGCTTCGTGGGAGCCAAAATCCGGCACATCGGCGCGTTGTTGCAGCGTGTTGATCAGCTGTCCTAATTGCTTCTCAACGCCATCCATGGTAGTCCGGTAGTATTCCACAGCTGCCATCTTCTGTGATGTCATGGCCGTTGTGAAGCGATCCAGCGACAAGCCCTCACGGATGTGGGGAAGGTTGACGAGAGATGCGCTTTGTATGGATGCCAGCTCTCGATGAAACTTCCGTAGGGGTGTGGCATAGCTCTGCTTGGCAATGAAAAACTTCTTTGCAAGCTTTGCACGGACGCTGAGAAACTGCTTGACGCGAATATTTTTGAGCCATTGTGCGAATATCTTTTGCTTCAAGTATAGTTTGAAGAAGTTGATCTTCGTCAAAATATTGAAG
>NZ_QJUA01000121.1 GCF_003254575.1 Mycobacterium kyogaense
GTACTGCATAAAGGAAGCCCCTAAGCGCCGGACCAGCACGTCGTAGACCGGGCGAAAATAGGGAGCAAACTTTTCTGCGATATCTCCAGGTAAGAAGCCAAGATCTTCATCGGCTTGCAGAACTGGACGGGTGACGATAATCCTGTCGACATCCTTATGTATCAGGGCCTCTGCCGCTTTTGCTGCGCTGATCCAGGTTTTTCCGCACCCGGCTTCGCCCGTGGCGAATATCAGCTGCTTACTCTCAATAGCCTTCAGATAGTGCAATTGCGCTTCATTTCGCGCGAGGATGGGCGAAGTATCGCGACTGTCGCGGGCCATACCAATGGCTTCTACGCCGCCCATCTGCACAAGCGAGGTGACCGATTCTTCTTCACGCTGCTTATGGCTGCGCGAATCCCGTCTCAGCACACGTTTTGCCTCGCGACGAGCTTTGATCACTGCTT
>NZ_QJUA01000122.1 GCF_003254575.1 Mycobacterium kyogaense
GCCAAGGGCCGCACCGTGGCGGAGATCGTTAAGCTCACCGGCATCAGCCGCGCGAGCGTGTACCGCGCTCTCGCCGAATAGACCTCACCGAGTCACAGCTTCCGCGACGTGTCAGACCGTGACCAGCTCGCACTTGTCGATCCATCGCGCGAGGATGCTCAGCGTCGCTAATTGCTCTAGAGCCTCTTGCTTGGGCAGCTCGTCCGTGGTGTGGGTGGCCACATTGCGGATGGCGGAGAAGACGCCCTGTGCCATGTTGAGCATCCCCACGCGCATCGACTTCACCGTCAGGTCGTCGTCCTTGCCGGGCCACCTCAGGCGCGGCTTTCCCTCCTGGGCAGGTGAGGGCGAGAACGCCTGTGCGACAAGCTCACCGTCCCCCAGCTCGTACCGCCCCGTGCGGTCCTTCACGACACCGCTCAGCGCCGTAGCAGCCC
>NZ_QJUA01000123.1 GCF_003254575.1 Mycobacterium kyogaense
GCATGGGCCATGTGAACAACGCCAAGTACATCTCCTACCTGGAAGAAGCGCGCGTGCGCTGGATGCTGGGTGTGGAAGGCGTGTCGATGACCGACCGCATCGCACCGGTGGTGGCCGCGACCAACGTCAACTACCGGCTGCCGATCGTATGGCCCAACGACATCCTGGTCGAACTGTTCGTCGAGCGCCTGGGCAACAGCAGCGTGACCATCGGCCACCGCATCGTCGACCAGCAGGACGAGTCGAAGCTGTATTCGGATGGCAACGTGGTGGTGGTGTGGATGGATACGCAGACCGGCAAGAGCGCACCGTTGCCGGACGCGATCCGCAGCGCCTCCAGCTGACATGCCCTGGTAGGTGCCGACCTTGGTCGGCACGCTTCGGCGGCAATGAGGTTGCCGGCCAGCGGCCGGCGCTACCGATCCCGTTCAAAGG
>NZ_QJUA01000124.1 GCF_003254575.1 Mycobacterium kyogaense
ATATCGATCTTTCTCGCGTCTCTCAAATCACCGGTTTCGTTGACGCTTAATTAATTCGTTGAGGATAGGATATGAGTACTTCAGATAGCATTGTATCCAGCCAGACAAAACAATCGTCCTGGCGTAAATCAGATACCACATGGACGTTAGGCTTGTTTGGTACGGCAATCGGCGCCGGGGTGCTGTTCTTCCCTATCCGCGCAGGTTTTGGCGGACTGATCCCGATTCTTCTGATGTTGGTATTGGCATACCCCATCGCGTTTTATTGCCACCGGGCGCTGGCGCGTCTGTGTCTTTCTGGCTCTAACCCTTCCGGCAACATTACGGAAACGGTGGAAGAGCATTTTGGTAAAACTGGCGGCGTGGTTATCACGTTCCTGTACTTCTTCGCGATTTGCCCACTGCTGTGGATTTATGGCGTTACTATTACC
>NZ_QJUA01000125.1 GCF_003254575.1 Mycobacterium kyogaense
GAAGCGCTGACCGCTGATGAGGCGTCGGAGTCTGTCGAGTCCGAGTCTTCGGAGCCTGAGGCGGGTCTGGGTTCGGTCGATGCCGATGAGGTTGCGGAGGCGGTCGGTGATGCTGAGGTTGCGCATGCCGTCGCTGTCGAGGGTGAGGATGCTGCCGAGGCGCTGACCGCTGATGAGCCTGAGCCCGAGTCGTCGGAGTCTGTCGACCCCGAGTCGTCGGAGCCTGAGGCGGGTCTGGGTTCGGTCGATGCCGACGAGGTTGCGGAGGCGGTCGGTGATGCTGAGGTCGCGCGTGCGGTTGCGGTTGAGGGTGAGGATGCTGCTGAAGCGCTGACCGCTGATGAGGCGTCGGAGTCTGTCGAGTCCGAGTCTTCGGAGCCTGAGGCGGGTCT
>NZ_QJUA01000126.1 GCF_003254575.1 Mycobacterium kyogaense
CGACATGGAAGTTCACCGATTCCGCATCATCTACAACACCATCCGACCCCACCAAGCACTAGCAGACCACACCCCCAAACAGGCCTACCTCGCCAACCAAAACATGCCACCTTCTTGACTCAAGACATGGTCGCACCGACCGCGTTGATGTCATCTCTCAGGACATCGGTGACAGTTCTGCATCAGGACATCGGTGACACTTCGGGTGGTTCTGGTGGTGACACTTCCGCCCCGAGGCTGCGGGGGTGGCTGTCAATGAACCCATCGATCCTC
>NZ_QJUA01000127.1 GCF_003254575.1 Mycobacterium kyogaense
GCTTCGCAGCCGCCTCGGTGATTGCTCGGCGCTCGGTCAACGTCAACCCCATCCACTGGGCCTACGCGCGCATTCCTGATGAGGCAACGACCCGCCCATTCGCGCGCATTTCTGATGAGTCAACGCGGTCGGATGTCATCTCTCAGGACATCGGTGACAGTTCTGCATCAGGACATCGGTGACACTTCGGGTGGTTCTGGTGGTGACACTTCCGCCCCGAGGCTGCGGGGGTGGCTGTCAATGAACCCATCGATCCTCGCGTC
>NZ_QJUA01000128.1 GCF_003254575.1 Mycobacterium kyogaense
GCTTCGCAGCCGCCTCGGTGATTGCTCGGCGCTCGGTCAACGTCAACCCCATCCACTGGGCCTACGCGCGCATTCCTGATGAGGCAACGACCCGCCCATTCGCGCGCATTTCTGATGAGTCAACGCGGTCGGTTGTGATGTCTCAGGACATCGGTGACAGTTCTGCATCAGGACTTCGGTGACAGTTGATGTGTCAGGACTTCGGTGACGGTCTGTCGGTTTTGGGGCGTGGGCCCCGTGGTCGACCGTTGCCGACGTAT
>NZ_QJUA01000129.1 GCF_003254575.1 Mycobacterium kyogaense
TTGTAGATGATGCGGAATCGGTGAACTTCCATGTCGAGGGCGTCGCCATCGCCGATGTAGCCGCGGAATAGGTGCTCGTATTTCAGCGTGCCGAAGAACCGTTCGATGACGCCGTTGGTCTGTGGTGCGCGTTGACTCATCAGAAATGCGCGCGAATGGGCGGGTCGTTGCCTCATCAGGAATGCGCGCGTAGGCCCAGTGGATGGGGTTGACGTTGACCGAGCGCCGAGCAATCACCGAGGCGGCTGCGAAGC
>NZ_QJUA01000012.1 GCF_003254575.1 Mycobacterium kyogaense
AGAGGGGTATAAGGCATCGTGCTGGTGCTGGTTCTGCTGATACTGGTCGGATATGTGGCCGGCTACAACAAGATCCGGTCGGCCGACGTCCGTGTCGCCGAGGCGCTGGCAGGCATCGACGTCGAGCTGACCCGGCGGGCATCGCTGATCCCCAGCCTGGTGCACACCGTGGCGACCTTCGCCGCCCACGAGAAAGACGTTCTGGACCGCGTCACCGACGCCCGGGAAGCGCTCACCTCGGCGACTGCGGGTCGGTCGGTGGCACAGCGCAGCGCGGCCGAGCGGCAGCTCGACGCCGCCCTCACACCGCTGCTGAACCTGGGACAGACCTCACCGCAGCTCAGTTCGTCGGCCAATTTCCTCGACCTGCAGCGCAACCTCGCCGACACCGAGGACAAGCTCGCGTTCGCGCGCCAGTACTACAACGACTCGGTCGCCACCCTCAATCGGCTGCTCGGCACCATTCCCTGGATGTTCGTCGCCCCGCTGAGCGGGGTCGGCGAAAAGGAGTACTACCAGATCGCCCGGTAGGCGGTTCCTAGACTGACCCGGTGCGTCTCGTCTTCGCCGGCACCCCGGAGCCGGCTCTCCCGTCCCTGCGTCGCCTCCTCTCGTCGCCCCGCCACGAGGTGATCGCTGTCCTGACGCGCCCCGATGCCGCGGCGGGCCGGCGCGGCACCCCGACCCCGTCGCCGGTGGCGCAGCTGGCCCTCGACGCCGGCATCCCGGTGTTGCGCCCGTCGCGCCCCAACTCACCGGAGTTCGTCGCGGAACTGGCTGCGCTGGCACCGGAATGCTGTGCCGTGGTGGCCTACGGCGCTCTGCTCGGCGACGTGCTGCTCGACGTGCCCCCACGCGGCTGGGTGAACCTGCACTTCTCGCTGCTGCCCGCGTGGCGCGGCGCGGCGCCGGTGCAGGCCGCGATCGCCGCCGGCGACACCGTCACCGGGGCCACCACGTTCCAGATCGAACCGAGCCTGGATTCCGGACCGGTCTACGGCGTCGTCACCGAGACGATCACACCCCGCGACACCGCCGGCGATCTCCTGGGGCGATTGGCCGACTCCGGAGCAGGGCTGCTGGAGGCCACCATGGACGGGATCGCCGACGGCACGCTCACCGCGGTCCCGCAGCCGACCGAGGGCATCAGCGTCGCCCCGAAGATTACCGTCGACGACGCCCGGGTTCGATGGGACCTGCCCGCCCACGTGGTGGACCGGCGCCTGCGCGCTGTCACCCCGAACCCGGGAGCATGGACGATGCTCGGCGAGCAGCGGATCAAAGTCGGGCCCGTCACGGTGTCAGACCGCAGCGATCTGGCGCCCGGGCGCCTCGGCGTCGAGAAGAAGCGGGTGCTGGTGGGGACCGGCACCGACGCCGTCGAACTGCACACCGTGCAACCGCCGGGCAAGAAGCCGATGAACGCGGCAGACTGGGCCCGCGGTGCGCGCCTCGACGAGATCGGAGCGCTGCGGTGACCGGGCCGAAGAAGCCGCCTCGGCAGTCGTCACCCCGGCGTTCCCAGCGGCGCACACCGCTGGACCCGGCCCGCCGAGCCGCGTTCGATGTGCTGCGCGCGGTGTCGGAGCGCGACGCCTACGCGAACCTCGCGCTGCCCGCGATGCTTCGGGACCGCGGAATCGCCGGCCGCGACGCCGCATTCGCCACCGAACTCACCTACGGCACGTGCCGCGCGCAGGGCCTACTCGACGCGGTCATCGGTGCCGCGGCGGGTCGCCCGGTCGAGCACATCGATCCGGTCCTGCTCGATCTACTTCGGTTGGGCGCCTACCAGATTCTGCGCACCCGGGTCGAAGACCACGCCGCGGTCTCGACGACAGTGGAGCAGGCCGGCATCGAATTCGACACGGCGCGAGCGGGTTTCGTCAACGGTGTGCTGCGCACCATCGCCCGCCGCGACGAAGCGTCATGGCTGGCGGAGCTGGCCCCGCCCGCGGCCACCGACCCGATCGGCAATCTGGCCTTCGTGCATGCCCATCCCCGTTGGGTCGCGCAGGCTTTCGCCGACGCACTCGGTGCCCGCGCGCACGAGTTGGCGGCCCTGCTGGCCAGCGACGACGCCCGCCCGGAGGTGCACCTGGTGGCGCGCCCCGGTGCGATCACCGCCGCAGAGTTGGCCGAGGAGGTCGGCGGTGCAGTCGGCCGATACTCGCCGTACGCCGTGTATTTGGCCGAGGGTGACCCCGGTGCGCTCGCCGCGGTGCGCGACGGACGGGCTCTGGTCCAGGACGAAGGCAGCCAGCTGGTGGCGCGTGCGCTGACGCTGGCCGAGCTCGACGGTCCCGACGGTGGCCGGTGGCTGGATCTGTGCTCGGGTCCCGGCGGCAAGACCGCGTTGCTCGCCGCACTCGGACAACCGGCGGGTGTCCAGGTCACGGCGGTGGAGCCGGCACCGCGGCGCGCAGAGCTGGTTGAGCAGAACACCGCGGGACTGCCCGTCGAGGTGGTCCGGGTCGACGGGCGTGATTCCGGACTGACCCCCGGCTTCGACCGGGTGCTCGTCGACGCGCCCTGCACCGGGCTGGGCGCGCTCCGCCGCCGACCCGAAGCGCGGTGGCGGCGCCAGCCGGGCGACGTGGCCCCGCTGGCCAAGCTGCAGCGTGAGCTGCTGGCATCGGCGATCCGGTTGACCCGGCCCGGCGGTGTCGTGCTGTACGCGACCTGCTCCCCGCATCTGGCGGAGACCACCGGCGTGGTGGCCGACGCGCTGCGCCGTCACCCGGTCGAGGCGCTGGACACCGGAGAGCTGTTCGGCCCGGCCGCCGACACCGGCGACGCGTCATCGGTGCAGCTGTGGCCGCACCGGCACGGAACCGACGCGATGTTCGCCGCTGCTCTTCGCGTCACCGGGCCCCCGATAGGCTGACCCCATGCCCGGACAGTCCGCCCACACCGCCCCGATGATCGCGCCGTCGATCCTGGCCGCCGACTTCGCCCGGCTCGCCGACGAGGTGGCTGCGATCGAGGGCTCAGACTGGGTGCACGTCGACGTGATGGACAACCATTTCGTGCCGAACCTCACCCTGGGCCTGCCCGTCGTCGAATCGCTGCTCAAGGTCACCGACATCCCGATGGACTGTCACCTGATGATCGACAATCCGGGCCGGTGGGCGCCGCCCTACGCCGAGGCGGGCGCCCACAACGTCACGTTCCACGCAGAGGCCACCGACGATCCGCGCGCCGTCGCCCGCGACATCCGGGCCGCCGGCGCCAAGGCCGGCCTGGCCATCAAGCCGGGCACCCCGGTCGACCCCTACCTGGAGATCCTGCGTGACTTCGACACGCTGCTGGTGATGTCGGTCGAGCCCGGTTTCGGCGGGCAGAAGTTCATCGCCGAGGTGCTGCCCAAGGTGGGTATCGTGCGCCGTCTCGTGGACGCCGGTGAGCTGACCGTGCTCGTCGAGATCGACGGCGGAATCAGCGCCGACACGATCGAGGCGGCGGCCGAGGCCGGGGTGGACTGTTTCGTCGCGGGGTCTGCCGTCTACGGCGCCGACGATCCCGCGCGCGCCGTGTCGGCCCTGCGCGCCCAGGCCGCGGCGGCCGCCAGCCACTTCGCGCCGTGAACCTCGACGCCGCGATGGCAGCGGCTGTTGAGCAGGCCGAAAAGGTCAAGGGCACAACGTATCCCAACCCGCCGGTCGGGGCGGTGATCCTGGACGCCGACGGTGAGATCGCAGGCGTGGGCGCCACCGAACCGCCCGGCGGGCCGCACGCCGAGGTGTTGGCGCTGCGCCGCGCGGGGGAGCGGGCTGCCGGCGGCACGGCGGTGGTGACGCTCGAGCCGTGCAACCACGTCGGTCGCACGCCGCCGTGCGTGGACGCTCTGCTCGCCGCGCAGATAGCGAATGTGGTGTTCGCCGTCGCGGATCCGAATCCCGTCGCCGCCGGCGGAGCTGCCCGGTTGGCGCGTGCGGGTGTCGCGGTGACCGCGGGGGTGGGCGCCGATGCGGTGTCGGGCGGGCCCCTGCGCGAGTGGCTGCACAAGCAGCGCACCGGGATGCCGCACGTGACATGGAAATTCGCGGCGAGTGTGGACGGACGTAGCGCTGCCGCCGATGGCACCAGCCGGTGGATCACTGGGGAGGCAGCCCGCGCCGACGTGCACCGGCGTCGCGCGATCGCCGATGCGATCGTCGTGGGCACCGGCACGGTGTTCGCCGACGACCCGGCATTGACCGCGCGTCGCCCCGACGGTTCGCTGACCGAGCACCAGCCGCTGCGTGTGGTGGTCGGGATGCGTGAGATCTCGCCTGACGCAACGGTTCTCAACGATGACTCGCGCACGATGGTGATCCGGACCCGCGATCCGCACGAAGTGGTCCAGGCGCTGTCGGACCGCACCGATGTGCTGGTGGAAGGCGGCCCGACCTTGGCCGGGGCGTTTTTGCGGGCCGGCGTGATCGACCGAATTCTCGCCTATGTCGCGCCGATTCTGCTCGGCGGCCCGATCACCGCCATCGACGACGTCGGCGTGACGAGCATCGGGCAGGCACATCGGTGGCGCTTCGACGGCGTCCATCCCGTCGGTCCGGACGTGCTGTTGAGCCTCGTTCGAGCCTGATCCAGGCCGTCGGTCGTCGTTATCAGATCGTTGCCCATTGTCCATCAAGGGTTTCCGTAAGCGCTCTCACACGACGCGCGCGCATCGCTGCGGGCCCGACGCGATGGATCGCTCGGTAGACTGACGGGGAATATCGCGCTTTCACCGACGAGTTGCGCATGGTGAGCACGAACAAAGGACAGAAGAGCATGACTGCACTGCAGGACTGGCTCAGTTACAGCCCGGTCACCCCAGACTCGATCAAGGCGGTAATCCGCGACGCCTGGCGGGGGCTGACCATGGACGACACCACCGACGACAACCCCGTGATCGACGACCTCGTTGCCGAGCCTCAGCTGATGGGCCGCGGGCTCGAGCGCTGCTGAGGCTCGAGCTCCGGTTCGTCGGCATGCTGATCGCGACCGCTGATCAGTAGTCCGAGGAGCGCCCCGACCACGCACACCACCGCGGTGATCGTGAATATTTCGCCGTACTGCAGCACATAGGCTTGGCGCACCCGCAGCGCCTCTGCTGCCAGCCGCTGGGCCAGCGTGTCACCCCCAGAGCTGGCCGGCAGGCTGGCCAGGTGCTGGTTGAACCGGTACAAACCCCACGCCGAGAGCGCGGCGATACCGATCAGCATGCCGATCATGCGGGCCACCACCACGGCGGCCGAGGCGATGCCGTGCTGTGCCGCGGGCACCACCCGCAGCGTGGCCGAGGTCAGTGGGCCGATCACGAGACCGAGGCCGACACCGGCGATGACCAGGTCGGTGTCGAAGGTCGGCAGCTGCACGACACCCAGGTCGTGGTGGGCGCTCAGGACGTTCACCGTCCACTTCGACACCAGCCAGTACCCGGCCGCGGCGATCAGCAGCCCGACGAAGACCACGATGCGATCGCCCGCCTTGGTGGCGATCCATCCGCCCACCAGCGCGCCGACCGGGAGCGCGCCGAGGAACCACACCAGCAGGAAGACCGCCTCCTGCTGTTCCTTGCCCAACACGCCCTGGGCGAACAGCTCGATGTTCACCAGCGTGACCATCAGTGCGGCACCCGCGCACAGCGACGCGCCGAGACCCGCCAAGAACGGTCTGAAGCGGACTCCCGCGGGGTCGATCAGCCGTGTTGTGGCGAATCTCTCCCAGGCGAAGAAGGCCGCCGCGGCGACTACTGCGGCGATCAGCACGGGTAGGCCGTAGCTCGGCAGCACCTGCTTGCCGTTCGGGGCCTGGTTGTACATGCCGACCACTGCGAGTCCGAGCGCGACCGCGAGCAGCAACCCGCCCACGACGTCGACCTTTTCCTTCGGCCGGTCCTTGTCCGCGGCCGGCAGGCTGAAGTGGATCATCACCATCGCCACCGCGGCGAGTGGCACGTTGACCCAGAAGACGGCCTGCCAGTGCGTGAACACCGCCACCAGGGCCACGCCGTAGAGGGGGCCGAGCACACTGCCCAGCTCCTGGGCGGCGCCGACACCGCCGAGCACCGCGGACCGGTTGCGGCTGGCCCACAGATCTGCCGCCAGCGCGAGCGTCACGGGCAGCAGAGCGCCGCTGGCGGCGCCTTGGATGGCGCGGCCTATCACCATCATCGTCAGGTCGGTCGACAGCGCGGTGACGATCGAGCCGACGGCGAAGCCGGCGAGACTCACCTGGAGCAGCAGCTTGCGTCCGAACCGGTCCGAGGCCCGGCCCAGCAGCGGCATCGCCGCGATGTAGCCGAGGAGGTAGCCGGTGATGATGGGGGTGACGCGCTGAATCTGATTGATGCCGATGCCGACGTCGAACATGATGTCGCGGATCACCGAGACGACGACGTAGGTGTCGAGCGCTCCGAGCATGACCGCGAGGCCGCCGGCGGCGATCGCGACGTTGCGATTCGCCGCGGGGGCGGAGTGCCCGAGTGTGCTCTGCATCACACCGCCGGCTTGTCGACCGTCACCGGCTCACCCCACTTCGACAGCGTCATCGTCACGCTGTTCCCCGGAGTCGGTTCCAGGCGGGCCTGCATCAGCTCGTGATTGCCGTCCTCGGCGACCCACGCGGTGCCCGGCACGGGGCCCTTCGCGGCGATCTGCGGCGCGATCTTGTTGACGGCGTCGGCGCGCACGTTGCCGGTGATCCGGACGGTCTTGACACCCTCGATCGTCTCGCGGCCCTCGGACTTCGCGTCGGAGAAGTTCGCCAGCACGTTGGCCAGGCCGTTGTCGGGGCTCAGGATCGCGGCGACGTCGTAGATGTCGGCGGCCGGCCCGAAGTTCGACAGGCTGCCCCCGGCGGTGATCGCGGCGTAGAGGTCACCGTCGGAGACCACGAACTCGACGCCCTGCAGCTTCTGGCCCAGGAACACGATGTCGGCGGTGCCCTTGGCGGCCACGGCCGGCTTCTGGGTCAGGTCACCCTCGAGGGATTCCACGGGCAACTCGGCGATCTGACCCTGTACGGCGAGCTGGAGATGCGCGCTGGACTGGGCTTTCGTGGTGTCGGCCGACTCCCGCAGCAACGTGGTGGCATCCGGTAGGTCGGTCCCCGAATCCTGGGACGATGAGCCGGAGCACCCCGCGATGAGGGTGACGACAGCGAAGAGAGCGGCGACGAGCGCCAAGAGGCGGGTCTGCATGCCTGCATCGTAGAGGGTGCGCCGCGCAGGGACCGTTCGCCGGTGGGCCTAGGCTGGACAGGTGTTCACCGGAATCGTCGAAGAACTGGGCGAGATCGTCGGCAGGGAGGACCTCGGCGATGCCGCACGTTTGGTCATTCGTGGCCCGATCGTGACTTCAGATGCCGGACATGGGGATTCGATCGCCGTGAACGGGGTCTGTCTCACCGTGGTCGACGTGCTGGCCGACGGATCGTTCTCCGCCGACGTGATGGCCGAGACGCTGAACAGGTCCAGCCTGAACGGGGCGGACGTCGGCACCCGGGTCAATCTGGAGCGAGCGGCGGCGGTCAGCAGCCGGCTCGGCGGCCACATCGTGCAGGGACACGTCGACGGCACCGGCCACATCGTGTCCCGCACCCCCTCGGAGCACTGGACGGTCGTGCGGATCGGGCTGCCGGAGACGCTGTCGCGCTACATCGTCGAGAAGGGGTCGATCACCGTCGACGGGGTCTCGCTGACGGTGTCTGGCCTGGGCCCCGACTGGTTCGAGGTGTCGTTGATCCCCACCACGCTGGACCTGACGACGCTGGGGCGCGCCGAGGTGGGAGCGCCGGTGAACCTCGAGGTCGACGTCATCGCGAAGTACGTCGAGCGGCTGATGACCCCCACGAAGAATCCGGACGGCGACTAAGTCGAACGGGCGGGAAGCGGGCGCCACTGCCCGGCGCGCCCGTACGTGGCGAACGTCACGCCAGGCGATGACGCGAGGACCTCGCTCAGGCGGGCAATAACGCGGGCTGTCGCGTGGTTCATACTGAACGGGACATACGTGGTTTCCCGTGTGGGGACCGGCAAGGTGGTGAGGATGACGAGGCTGGATTCGGTCGAGCGGGCGGTGGCCGACATCGCCGCAGGCAAGGCCGTCGTCGTCATCGACGACGAAGACCGGGAGAACGAAGGCGACCTGATCTTCGCCGCCGAGAAAGCCACCCCCGAACTGGTCGCGTTCATGGTGCGCTACACCTCCGGCTACCTCTGTGTCCCGCTCGACGGGGAGATCTGCGACCGCCTGGGCCTGCTGCCGATGTACGCGGTCAACCAGGACAAGCACGGCACCGCCTATACCGTCACCGTCGACGCCAAACACGGTGTGGGAACCGGTATTTCGGCATCGGATCGGGCGACCACGATGCGGTTGCTCGCCGATCCGACCGCGGTCGCTGACGACTTCACCAAGCCCGGCCACGTCGTTCCGTTGCGCGCCAAGGACGGTGGGGTGCTCCGCCGCCCCGGGCACACCGAGGCCGCCGTCGACCTGGCCCGGCTGGCCGGCCTGCAGCCGGCCGGCACGATCTGCGAGATCGTCAGCCAAAAGGACGAGGGCGCGATGGCCCAGACCGACGAGCTGCGGATCTTCGCCGACGAACACGACCTCGCGCTGATCTCGATCGCCGACCTGATCGAGTGGCGGCGCAAGCACGAGAAGCACATCCAGCGGGTCGCCGAAGCCCGCATCCCGACGCGACACGGCGAGTTCCGCGCCGTCGGCTACAGCAGCATCTACGAGGACGTCGAGCACGTCGCCCTGGTCCGGGGCGACATCGCCGGTCCCCACGAGGACGGGCACGACGTGCTGGTCCGCGTGCACTCGGAATGCCTGACCGGTGACGTGTTCGGGTCGCGCCGGTGCGACTGCGGGCCGCAACTCGACGCCGCGCTGGCGATGGTGGCCCGGGAGGGTCGCGGGGTGGTGCTGTACATGCGTGGTCACGAGGGCCGTGGCATCGGCTTGATGCACAAGCTGCAGGCCTACCAGCTGCAGGACGCCGGCGACGACACCGTCGACGCGAACCTCAAGCTCGGTCTGCCGGCCGACGCCCGCGACTACGGCACCGGTGCGCAGATCCTGGTCGACCTCGGCGTGCGGTCCATGCGCCTGCTGACCAACAACCCGGCGAAGCGCGTCGGACTCGACGGCTACGGCCTGCACATCATCGAGCGTGTGCCGCTGCCGGTGCGGGCCAATTCCGAGAACATCCGCTACCTGATGACCAAGCGGGACCGCATGGGCCACGACCTGGTCGGACTCGAGGATTACGACGAGGCGCTGCCCGGCGACATGGGCGGCACCAAATGAGCCCTGCGGCAGGCGTTCCCGACATGCCGGAGCTCGACGCGTCCGGTGTGTCCCTGGCGATCGTCGCGAGCACCTGGCACGAGACCATCTGCGATGCCCTCCTCGAGGGTGCCCGCCGCACCGCGGCCGAGGCCGGGATCACGAACCCGACCGTGGTGCGGGTGCTCGGTGCCATCGAGATCCCCGTCGTCGCGCAGGCGCTGGCCAGGACCCACGACGCCGTTGTCGCCCTCGGCGTCGTGATCCGCGGCGAGACCCCGCATTTCGACTACGTGTGTGACGCGGTGACCCAGGGTCTGACCCGGGTGTCGCTGGACGAGTCCACTCCCGTCGCCAACGGCGTGCTCACCACGAACACCGAGCATCAGGCCCTCGACCGCGCCGGGCTGCCCGAGTCGGCCGAGGACAAGGGTGCGCAGGCCGCCGCGGCCGCACTGTCGACCGCTCTGACGCTGCACCGGCTCGCCTCGCCGTCATGAGCGCCGGCGGTCGGGACGTCCCGGAGTGGGATGTGGAGGTCAAACCGCACCTCACCCCGAGGTTCGCATATGCGGCCGCCGTCGTGATCGTCGCCGCCCACGTGATCGTGGGGGCGCTGCTCAAGGTCGGGACGACCGGTGTGATCTTCCGGACCGCCGACCAGGTCGCCATCGCCGCGCTCGGTGTCGTGTTCGGTGCGGCGGTCTGCCTGTTCGCGCGGCCTCGGCTGCGGGTGGGGCCCGCCGGCGTCGCGGTCCGAAACCTGTTCGGCTACCGAGTGTTCGACTGGAGCGTGGTGCGTGGCCTGTCCTTCCATCCGGGTGCCCGCTGGGCCCGCCTGGACCTGCCCGACGACGAGTACGTGGCCGTGATGGCGATCCAGGCTGTCGACAAGGAGCGAGCGGCGGACGCGATGGACAGTGTCCGCGCCGCGATGCAGCGCTATGAGAGCGGCCAGCGCAGCGGGGACATCAACCGCCGTCACCCATGACCGCACCCTCCCGGCGCGGATCGGCCCCGCCGACCCACCCCGGGCCGGCGCGCACGATCGCCGAGAGCCCGCTGGACTGATCGGCGATGTCGACCTCGTGCCCGAGGTCGCGCAATCCGGTGACCAGCGGGTCGTGCCCGCCGTCGTCGGAGATGTCGACGACGGGATGCTCGCCGCCGACGTTCGTGGTGGGGGAGTTGGCAGCCCCGAAATCGACCATCGACACGGCCTGCTGCGGGTCCAGCCCCCAATCAAGCATGCCGACAAGCGTTTTCACGACGAACTGGATGATCGTCGAGCCGCCCGGTGAGCCGGCCACCGCGTACAGCGGACCGCGTGCCCCGCCGGCGTCGGTGTCGAACACCAGCGTGGGAGCCATCGTGCTGCGGGGACGCTTCCCCGGCGCCACTCGGTTGGCGACGGGCGCGCCGTCGGGCGCAGTCGGCTCGGCGGAGAAGTCGGTGAGCTGATTGTTGAGCAGGAAGCCGTCGACCATGTGGAACGAGCCGAACGCCGATTCGATCGTGGTGGTCAGCGAGGCCGCATTGCCCTGTGCGTCGATGACGCTGATGTGGCTGGTGCCGTGTTCGGGGACGGGCGGCGCCAGCGCCGCGGGCAGCCCGAACTCACCCGGCTTCGCCGTTCCCATCGTGCGGTCGGGGGAGACCAGCGCTGCGCGGCCGGCGAGGTAGTCGGCCGCCAGCAGAGCGTTCGGTGAGCCGCCCGGCAGCGGCACGAAGTCGGTGTCGGCGACGTAGCGGTCGCGGTCGGCGTAGGCCAGCCGTTCGGCCTCGGCGATCAGATGCACCCCCTGCACGGTCGGACGGCCACCGTTGGCGTCGACGTCGGTGGGCCGGTGTGCGGCCATGTCGAAGTGGGAGAGCACGCCCAGCGTTTCGGCCACCGCGATACCGCCCGACGACGGTGGGGGCATCCCGCAGATCTGCTTGCCGCGGTACGGCGTGCACAGTGGTTCGCGGATCCTGGTGCGGTAGCCGGCCAGATCCGCGGTGCTCATCAGGCTCGGGGTGCGTCCGCCCGCGGTGTCGGCCGCGGCGGCGACGATGTCTGCGGCGATCGGTCCGGTGTAGAGCGCGGCCGGATCGGTGGCGATCGCCCCCAGCGTCTTGGCGTACGCCGCATTGGTGAGGCGACCCGACTTCGGGGAGCCGTCGGGCTCGAGGAAATAGTCGGCCGACGCGGCGTCGATCCGCAGCTTCGGGGCGGCATCGGCGATGGCCGCCGCGAGCCGGGGGCTGATTTGGAACCCGTCGTCGGCGAGCCGCACCGCGGGGCCGAACAGGCCTCGCCACGGGGTGCGGCCGTGCTGGGCGTGTACATCGGCAAGCATGCGCACGATGCCGGGCACTCCGATCGAGCGGCCCGAGGCGCGGGCGTCGGGCGTGGGCGCTGTCCTGTCGGTGTCGGACACCCAGCGCAGGTAGTTCGCGGTGGCTGCCGCCGGCGCGGTCTCGCGCCCGTCGAACGCCTGCACCGAGTTGGCGGCCGCGTCGTAGTACAGCAGGAAGCCACCCCCGCCGATGCCCGAGGACTGAGGCTCGACCAGGCCGAGGACGGCCTGGGCGGTGACCAGGGCGTCGGCCGCCGTGCCGCCGTCGCGCAGCACCTCGCACGCAGCTTGCGTGGCCAGCGGGTTGGCGGTGGCAACTGCGTAGTGATCGGTGTGCACCGCGGCCATCCCGGTGCGGTAGCCGGTCGCGGTCTCCGGCGCGGACTCGTCGCGACCGCCCCGCGGCTTGGTCACGGGCGTGCCGTTGCTCACGATTGCGCACGATCCCGCGGGCGCGGCTGATGCCTCAGGGGCGGTGCAACCGGCGCAGACCAGCACGACAGCCATGAGGAGGGTCAGCATCCGGGTCGACGTCACGGTCGGCAGCGCCACCTCGTCGCTCTACCCCGTCGGGCCGTCGCAGTAACCTGGGTCCGTGCCGGATCCCGCGACATACCGACCTGCTCCCGGGTCGATTCCCGTGGAGCCGGGCGTCTACCGATTCCGTGATTCGCATCGCCGGGTCATCTACGTCGGCAAGGCCAAGAGTCTGCGCAGTCGGCTCAACTCGTACTTCGCCGATCTGTCGGGGTTGGCGCCGCGTACCCGGCAGATGGTGACGACGGCAGCCAGCGTCGAGTGGACTGTGGTCACGACCGAGGTCGAGGCGCTGCAGCTCGAATACAACTGGATCAAGGAATTCGATCCGCGGTTCAACATCCGCTATCGCGACGACAAGTCGTATCCGGTGCTGGCCGTCACGCTGAACGAGGACTACCCGCGGCTCAAGGTGTACCGCGGCCCGCGCCGCAAGGGCGTCCGCTATTTCGGGCCGTATTCGCATGCGTGGGCGATCCGCGAGACGCTGGACCTGCTCACGCGGGTGTTCCCGGCCCGCACGTGTTCGAACGGAGTGTTCAAGCGGCACAGCCAGATCGGTCGGCCGTGTCTGCTCGGCTACATCGACAAGTGCTCGGCGCCGTGCGTCGGGCGGGTCAGCGCCGAGGAGCACCGCCAGATCGTCGCTGACTTCTGCGACTTCCTCGCCGGCAAGACCGATCGGCTGATCCGCGAGATGGAACAGCAGATGAATGCCGCGGCGGAGGACCTGGACTTCGAGCGGGCAGCCCGGCTGCGCGACAACATCGGCGCGATGCGCCGGGCGATGGAGAAGCAGGCCGTGGTGTTCGGGGACGGCACAGACGCCGACGTGGTCGCGTTCGCCGACGACGAGTTGGAGGCCGCCGTCCAGGTGTTCCACGTGCGGGGTGGCCGGGTGCGCGGCCAGCGCGGGTGGGTGATCGAGAAATCCGGTGAGCCAGGCGAATCCACTCTCGAGTACCTGGTCGAGCAGTTCCTCACCCAGTTCTACGGCGACCAAGCCGCGCTCGGTGGCGCCGCCGACGAGGGCGGTGACGAGACCACCAACCCGGTACCCAAGCAGGTGCTGGTGCCGGTTCTGCCGGAGACGGCCCCGGAGTTGGAGACGTGGTTGTGCCAGCTGCGTGGGTCGCGGGTGTCACTACGGGTCGCCCAGCGTGGGGACAAGCGCGCACTCGCCGAGACGGTGCAGCGCAACGCCGAGCAGGCGCTCAATCAGCACAAGCTCAAGCGTGCCGGCGACTTCACCGCCAGAAGCGCTGCGCTGCAGAGCATTCAGGAAGCGCTGGGGCTCGAGGATGCGCCGCTGCGCATCGAGTGCGTCGACATCAGCCACGTGCAGGGCACCGACGTGGTGGCCTCGCTGGTGGTCTTCGAGGACGGCCTGCCGCGCAAGTCCGACTACCGGCACTACGCGATCCGCGAGGCCGCCGGGGACGGGCGCTCCGATGACGTCGCGTCGATCGCCGAGGTCACCCGGCGTAGATTCCACCGCCACCTGCGCGACACCCAGCAGCCCGGCGATTTCTCCGCAGAAGGCAAATCACGACGCTTTGCCTACCCGCCCAACCTCTTCGTCGTCGACGGCGGCGCCCCGCAGGTCAACGCCGCAGCGGCGGTGCTGGAGGATCTCGGCGTCACCGACGTCGCGGTGATCGGGCTGGCAAAGCGCCTCGAAGAGGTGTGGGTGCCGTCAGAACCCGATCCGGTGATCATGCCCCGCAACAGCGACGGGCTTTACCTTCTGCAGCGGGTCCGCGACGAGGCGCACCGGTTCGCGATCAGCTATCACCGCAGCAAGCGGTCGAAGCGGATGACGGCGTCGGCGCTGGATTCGGTACGGGGACTGGGGGAGCATCGGCGCAAGGCGCTGGTGACGCACTTCGGTTCGCTGGCGCGGCTGCGCCAGGCGTCGGTGGAGGAGATCACCGCCGTGCCCGGCATCGGCATGGCCACGGCCGCGGCCGTGCTGGAGGCGCTGGGCGTGCCGGCCGACGAGCCGGCAACGGACTCGGCTGCCGAACATCGCACCGACCAGCACGCCGAGCAGCACACCGAACAGCACGCGGGGGCGGCGCCCATCGACGATGATCGACACACGGTGACGGGATGACAGAAGCGGGCATGGACAGCGAAACGGGCGGAATCGACGTGGTGTTGGTGACCGGTCTGTCCGGAGCCGGTCGGGGCACCGCAGCCAAGGTCCTCGAGGATCTCGGCTGGTACGTGGCGGACAACCTGCCGCCGGAGCTGATCGCACGGATGGTCGACCTCGGGCTGGCCGCTGGCTCACGGATCACCCAGCTGGCCGTGGTGATGGACGTGCGGTCCCGCGGCTTCACCGGGGATCTGGCCGGGGTGCGCAGCGAACTGGCGGCCCGCGACATCACCCCCCGGGTGGTGTTCCTCGAGGCGTCCGACGACATGCTGGTGCGCCGCTACGAGCAGAATCGGCGCAGCCATCCCCTGCAGGGCAATCAGACCCTGGCCGAAGGGATCGCCGCCGAGCGGGCACTGCTCGCCCCGGTGCGGGCCACCGCCGACCTGGTCATCGACACGTCGTCGCTGTCGGTCCACGGCCTGCGGGAGAGCATCGAGCGGGCCTTCGCCGCCGAGACCGTCGCCAACACCAACGTGACCGTCGAATCGTTCGGCTACAAGTACGGACTGCCCATGGACGCCGACACGGTGATGGACGTGCGGTTCCTGCCCAACCCGCACTGGGTGGACCAGCTGCGCCCGCACACCGGGCAGCATCCGGAGGTTCGCGACTACGTCCTCGGCCAACCCGGCGCCGTGGAGTTCCTGGACTCCTACCATCACCTGTTGGACGTCGTGATCGACGGATACCGGCGGGAGGGGAAGCGCTACATGACCGTGGCCATCGGCTGCACCGGAGGTAAACACCGCAGCGTCGCGATGGCCGAGGCGCTGGCCGACCGGCTGCAGGACACGGCGCTGACGGTGCGCGTCCTGCACCGGGATCTGGGGCGCGAATGAGTGTGCGCATCGTCGCGCTGGGCGGTGGGCACGGGCTGTATGCCACCCTGTCGGCGGCGCGGCGCCTGACCCCGCACGTCACCGCGATCGTCACGGTGGCCGACGACGGCGGCTCTTCGGGCCGGCTGCGCAGCGAGCTCGACATCGTGCCCCCGGGTGATCTGCGAATGGCATTGGCGGCCTTGGCATCTGACAGTCCGCACGGTCGGCTGTGGGCCACCATCATCCAGCACCGCTTCGGCGGGAGTGGTGCTTTGGCCGGACATCCCATCGGCAATCTGATGCTGGCCGGCCTCAACGAGGTGCTCGCCGACCCGGTGGCCGCACTCGACGAACTCGGTCGCATCCTGGGCGTCAAGGGCCGGGTGCTGCCGATGTGCCCGATGGGCCTGAGCATCGAGGCCGACGTCGCGGGCCTGGAGTCCGACCCGAGGGTCAGCCGCGCGATCCGCGGGCAGGTGGCGATCGCGACGACAGTCGGGAAGGTGCGCAGGGTCCGGCTGCTGCCCGGTGATCCGCCGGCCACCCACCAGGCCGTCGACGCGATCATGGACGCCGATCTGGTGGTGCTCGGGCCCGGGTCGTGGTTCACCAGTGTGATCCCGCACGTCCTGGTGCCCCAGCTGGTGGCTGCCCTGCAGAGCACCACGGCGCGGCGTGCCCTGGTGCTCAACCTGGTCGCCGAGCCCGGCGAGACATCCGGATTCTCCGTGGAGCGCCACATCCACGTGCTCGCGCAGCACGCGCCCACCTTCACGGTCAACGACATCATCGTCGACTCGTCGCGAGTGCCCAGCGACCGCGAGCGCGATCAACTGCGCCGCACCGCGACCATGCTGGAGGCCCGCGTGGAGTTCGCCGACGTGTGCCGACCTGGTACACCTTTACATGACCCCGCGAGGTTGGCGGCGGCGCTGGAAGGCGTGCTGCAACGGCGCGCAGAAGGGGTCGCGGAAGGGGGCTCAGAAGGGGGCTCGGAAGGGGGCACAGCACCCACCGGCACACCGCATGCGGTGCCCACACCGACAGTGAACCGACCGAGAGGTGACGACCCGTGGCGATGACAGCCGAGGTCAAAGACGAACTCAGCAGGCTCGTGGTGAATTCGGTCAGCGCTCGGCGCGCCGAGGTCGCCGCGCTGTTGCGCTTCGCGGGCGGCTTGCACATCGTGTCGGGGCGTGTCGTGGTGGAGGCCGAGGTGGACCTCGGCATCATCGCGCGCCGGCTGCGCAAGGACATCTACGACCTGTACGGCTACCACGCCGTGGTGCACGTGCTCTCGGCCAGCGGTATCCGCAAGAGCACCCGGTACGTGGTGCGCGTCGCCAAGGACGGGGAGGCGCTGGCGCGCCAGACGGGTCTGCTGGATCTGCGGGGGCGCCCGGTGCGCGGCCTGCCGGCCCAGGTGGTCGGCGGCAGTGTCGCCGACGCCGAAGCTGCTTGGCGCGGAGCGTTTCTCGCGCACGGTTCGCTGACCGAACCCGGTCGGTCGTCGGCGTTGGAGGTGAGCTGCCCCGGCCCGGAAGCGGCTCTCGCGCTCGTCGGCGCCGCCCGCCGGCTCGGGGTGAGCGCCAAGGCGCGCGAGGTACGCGGCAGTGACCGGGTGGTGGTCCGCGACGGCGAGGCCATCGGTGCGCTGCTGACCCGGATGGGAGCCCAGGACACCCGGTTGACCTGGGAGGAGCGCCGGATGCGCCGCGAGGTGCGCGCGACGGCCAACCGGCTCGCCAACTTCGATGACGCGAACCTGCGCCGGTCCGCCCGCGCCGCGGTCGCCGCGGCCGCCCGGGTCGAGCGGGCGCTGGAGATCCTGGGCGACACCGTGCCCGACCATCTGGCTGCCGCGGGCAGTCTGCGCGTCGCGCACCGGCAGGCCTCGCTCGAGGAGCTGGGCCGGCTGGCCGACCCGCCGATGACCAAAGATGCTGTGGCAGGACGTATTCGGCGATTGCTGTCGATGGCCGACCGCAAAGCCAAGATCGACGGTATCCCCGACACCGAGTCGGCCGTCACCCCGGATCTGCTCGAAGACGCCTGAACCGCCTGGATCTAACGCTCCAGCAGGTGCTCCAGCGTCGCCCTGTCGATCGTGTCGAACTCGTGGTCCTCGACGTGCATGTAGTGACGCACCCGGTTGACGAAGTCGTTGATCGAGGCGTTGAACGCATCGGTGGCCGCGTTGCGCTGATCCAGGGACAACGCGTTGGTGATCTCCTGGGCGAACGCGGTGTAGATGACGCGTTGCGCGCTGTCGGCGATGTCGCTCGGTGCCACCAGTCGCAGCTCGGTCAGCAGCGTGATCGCCCGCTTGACGTCGTCCTCGAGCACGCCGGTGGCGCGCACCACCCGGAACAGCACGGCCAACCGGTCCATGTTCTCCGGGATCGACGGATCGGACTCGCGGGCCAGCGCCAGGAATTCGTTGCGGTCGGTGGTGCGGGCCAGCCGTTTCGTCATCTCCGCCCACTCCGCGGAGAGCTGCTTGAGCCCGGTGCTCGCCACCGAGACCTCCGTCATCGCGGCCACGAACCGGATCGTCGTTTCCCGCAGCAGGTCGAACCGTTGCCGTTCCTCGTCGTGACGGCTCTGCCGCTCGTGGGTCTTCTTCGCCGTCCAGTACGTCGCGATCCCGCCCACCATGGTGCCGAGCAAGCTGGCTGAGGCGGTGATCGCCGGGATCACCCAATCGGTCATGATCGGCAGTATCGCGCTCGCTGCCCCAGCGCGGCGGGCATCTGGCGACACGCGCTCCACACCAGCAGTCCCGCCTGGATGCCCAGGGCGATCGAGATCATCGAGATCAACGTGACCCCGACGGCGTCGGAGCTGTCGTTGCCGATCAGCTCGGTGACGCCGATGAAGCCGAGCGAACCGGGAACCAGCAGCCAGAACCCGGGCAGCAGCAGTGTGGCAGCCGAGGGTGTGTTCGGGCGGTGCGCGACGAACAGGGCGCACAGCGCCAGGGCCAGCCCACCCCCGAAGCCGCTGGCGTAGCTGCCCAGTGCCGCGTTGCCGGCGAGCTGACCGGCGTAGGAGACGAACAGGATCACCAGCATCCAGCCCATGAAACGGGTCGGCGGGCCGTGGTAGAGGAAAAGGCCGACGGCATAGAGCGCGCACCCGGCCCACGGTGCCCACGGCCCGAAGCGGTCCACCACCGCCACGCTGAGTTCACTCGCGGTCAGCCCCACCACCTGGGCGGCGATCAAAATGCCGAAGGCCAACTGCGCCAACCGCATTGCGCCGGATATCAGCCGGGCCGAGCCCGAGATCATGTCGCGGGTGCTCAGCTCGATGACCGCCAGCGTGATCGCCGTGCCGGGCAGGAACATGACCAGGGAGGGCGCCAGCGCCCGCAGACTGCCCTCGCCCAGATGCAGCAGCCGGCCCAGCGTGAACGAACACAACGCCACGGTGAACGCGGCGAGCACGGGCAGCAGCTGGGTCAGCGGCTCGCTGCGGCGGGCCAGCACGCCGGCCACCCCGACGCCGAACCCGAACAGCGTGGCCGCGCCGAGCGCCACCAGGTTGGGCTGCAGGATCAGGGCGAACGCCGCACTCTGCAGCGTGTAGCCGACCACGAACGCCCACGGGCCGAAGCGGGACTCCATCGTGTCGATGCGGGCGAGCTCGGCGAGGCCGGCCGCCGGGTCGATCTCGGCGCGCCGAGCCTGCCCCACCAGCGTGGCCAGCGGGAAGGTCTGGTCGAAGCGCACCTCGTGCTCGGCGCTCGACATCTCCAGCGAGTCCCCGCCGCTGAGCTGAATGTGGTTGGGCAGCAGCAGCATTTCGCCGTCCACGCCGTAGCTCCCGGCGCAGGTCGCCAGTGTCTGGCGCACGGTTCCGATCGGATACCCGGCCGCGATCATCGCTGCGCCCAGCCGGGCGAGAAACAACGTCGGGCTGGCCGGCTGCTGTGTCGGTTCGTCTCCCACCGGGCGGACAGTAAACCCCCTACGGTGGGTTCATGGGCACATTGCGGGCGGGTCTGGCCGGACCGTACCCACCCTTCACCTCCGATGACGGCGGCTTGGACGCCGAGTTGATCGTCGCGCTGGGGGAGCGACTCGGCGACGACGTCGTCATCGAGACCCTCGACGACGTCGCCGACGGGCTGGCGCGGCTGCGGACCGGCGACTACGACGTGCTGCTCGGCGGGCTGACGGTCACCGGCGGTGCCGGACTCGATGGGGCAGCGATGTCCCTGCCGCCCTATGTGATCACCGGCAACGGGCTCGCGGTGAACACCCGCCGGCTGCCGCACGTCCACGCGGTGGCCGACCTCGACGGCCTGACGGTGCGCAGCGACGACCGCGCCGGCCTCGAGGCTGCGGTCGCCGACCTGGAGTCGGGCGCCTGCGATGCGCTGATCGCGCCGGCGCCGGTGCTGGTTCGGTTGGTGCGCGACGTGCCCGACGTCGAGGTGGTGGCGCGCGGGCTGTCGGTGGAGGAGATCGCGGTCGCCGTCGCGGCAGAGAACACCGCGCTGATGGCCCGCCTGCAGGTGGCGCAGGCCGAGCTGGAGGAAGACGGCACGCTGCAGAAGCTGCGCCGGAAGTGGCTGGGCAATCCCTACGTCGACCAGGCCTCGGCGGTGCGATGAGGCGGTCTCGGGGCAACTGCGCGCGGGAGGAACCGTACGCACTAGGCTGACCGGGACACCTCACCGAGTGTGAGCAGTTCCACGACCGAGAACGACCGAGTAGGAGACTGACGTGACGATCCGGGTAGGCGTGAACGGTTTCGGCCGTATCGGGCGCAACTTCTTCCGCGCTCTGGACGCGCAGAAGCAGGCGGGTAAGAACACCGACATCGAGATCATCGCTGTCAACGACCTCACCTCCAACGCGACGCTGGCTCATCTGCTGAAGTTCGATTCGATTCTCGGCCGGCTGCCCTACGACGTCAGCCTCGAGGGCGAGGACACCATCGTCGTCGGCGACACCAAGATCAAGGCGCTCGAAGTCAAGGAAGGCCCGGCCGCGCTGCCCTGGGGCGACCTCGGTGTCGACGTCGTCGTCGAATCCACCGGCATCTTCACCAAGCGTGACAAGGCTCAGGGCCACCTCGATGCCGGCGCCAAGAAGGTCATCATCTCGGCGCCCGCCAGCGACGAGGACATCACGATCGTGCTCGGCGTCAACGACGAGAAGTACGACGGCAGCCAGAACATCATCTCCAACGCGTCGTGCACCACGAACTGCCTCGGCCCGCTGGCCAAGGTCCTCAACGACGAGTTCGGCATCGTCAAGGGCCTGATGACGACGATCCACGCCTACACGCAGGACCAGAACCTGCAGGACGGCCCGCACGGCGATCTGCGCCGCGCCCGCGCCGCCGCGATCAACATCGTGCCGACCTCGACCGGCGCCGCCAAGGCCATCGGCCTGGTGCTGCCCGAGCTGAAGGGCAAGCTCGACGGCTACGCGCTGCGCGTGCCGATCCCGACGGGTTCGGTCACCGATCTCACCGCGGAGTTGGCCAAGCCGGGCACCGTCGACGAGATCAACGCCGCGATGAAGGCCGCCGCGGACGGACCGCTCAAGGGCATCCTGAAGTACTACGACGCGCCGATCGTGTCCAGCGACATCGTCACCGACCCGCACAGCTCGCTGTTCGACTCGGGTCTGACCAAGGTCATCGACAACCAGGCCAAGGTGGTGTCCTGGTACGACAACGAGTGGGGCTACTCCAACCGTCTGGTCGACCTCGTCGGCCTGGTCGGCAAGTCGCTGTAACTCGATGAGTATCAAGTCCCTCGAAGACCTGCTCGCAGAGGGAGTAACGGGACGGGGCGTGCTCGTGCGCTCCGACCTGAACGTCCCCCTCGACGGCGACACCATCACCGATCCGGGCCGCATCATCGCCTCGGTGCCGACGTTGAAGGCGCTCAGCGACGCCGGCGCGAAGGTCGTCGTGACCGCGCACCTGGGCCGCCCCAAGGGCGAACCGGATCCGAAGTTCTCGCTGAAGCCGGTGGCCGCGGCGCTGGCCGACAAGCTCGGTCGGCACGTCCAGCTGGCCGGTGACGTGGTGGGTAGCGATGCGCTCGCCCGCGCCGAGGGCCTGACCGACGGCGACATCCTGCTGCTCGAGAACATCCGCTTCGACGCGCGGGAGACCAGCAAGGACGACGCCGAGCGGCTGCAGCTCGCCAAGGCACTCGTCGAACTGGTCGGTGATGACGGCGCGTTCGTCAGCGACGGTTTCGGCGTGGTGCACCGCAAGCAGGCCTCGGTGTACGACGTCGCGACGCTGCTCCCGCACTATGCCGGCACGCTGGTCGCCACCGAGGTCAAGGTGCTCGCGCAGCTGACCGATTCGACGCAGCGGCCCTACGCGGTGGTGTTGGGCGGGTCGAAGGTGTCGGACAAGCTCGCGGTGATCGAGAACCTCGCCACCAAGGCCGACAGCCTCATCATCGGCGGCGGCATGTGCTTCACCTTTCTTGCGGCACAAGGGCTTTCGGTCGGCAGCTCGCTGCTCGAGGAGAGCATGATCGAGACCTGCCGCAAGCTGCTGGACGACTACGGCGACGTACTGCACCTGCCGGTGGACATCGTGGTCGCCGAGAAGTTCGCGGCCGATTCGCCGGCCGAGACGGTGGCGGCCGACAAGATCCCCGACGACAAAATGGGCCTGGACATCGGGCCGGAGTCGGTGAAGCGGTTCGCGGCGCTGCTGTCCAACGCCAAGACGGTCTTCTGGAACGGTCCGATGGGCGTCTTCGAGTTCCCGGCGTTCGCAGCGGGCACCAAGGGTGTGGCCGAGGCGATCATCGGGGCCACCGGCAAGGGCGCGTTCAGCGTCGTCGGCGGCGGTGACTCGGCCGCCGCGGTGCGCCAGCTCGGGTTGCCCGACGACGGTTTCTCGCACATTTCCACCGGCGGCGGCGCGTCGCTGGAATACCTTGAGGGCAAACAACTGCCCGGTATCGAAGTCCTTCAGTAGTTCTCGACTAGGAGACCTCCACCATGTCCCGTAAGCCGCTGATCGCCGGCAACTGGAAGATGAATCTGAACCACTTCGAAGCGATCGCGCTGGTGCAGAAGATCGCTTTCTCGTTGCCGGACAAGTACTTCGATCGTGTCGACGTGACGGTTATCCCGCCGTTCACCGATCTGCGTAGCGTCCAGACGTTGGTCGACGGCGACAAGCTGCGGCTCACCTACGGCGCCCAGGACGTCTCGCAACACGACTCGGGCGCCTACACCGGTGAGATCAGCGGGGCGTTCCTGGCCAAGTTGGGCTGCAGCTTCGCCGTCGTCGGGCACTCGGAGCGGCGCACCTACCACCACGAGGACGACGCGCTGGTGGCCGCCAAGGCCGCGGCCGCGCTCAAGCACGGGCTGACCCCGATCGTCTGCATCGGTGAGCCGCTCGAGGTGCGCGAGGCCGGCGATCACGTGGAGTTCAACGTGACGTCGCTGCGCGGCTCACTGGCCGGGCTGTCCGCCGAGCAGATCAGCAAGACCGTCATCGCCTACGAACCTGTGTGGGCGATCGGTACGGGCCGGGTGGCCAGCGCTGCCGACGCGCAGGAGGTGTGTGCCGCCATCCGCAAGGAACTCGGGGAGCTCGCCTCGGCGGAGATCGCGGCGGGCGTGCGTGTGCTCTACGGCGGTTCGGTGAACGCCAAGAACATCGGCGAGCTCATCGGACAGGGCGACGTCGACGGTGCACTGGTCGGCGGGGCCTCGCTGGACGGGGAGCAGTTCGCCACCCTGTCGGCGATCGCCGCGGGCGGCCCACTGCCCTGATCGGCCATCGGCGCCCTGTAGTCTGGCGGCCATGGAATTGGCCCTGCAGATCATCCTGGTCGTGACCAGCGTGCTGGTCGTGCTCTTGGTTCTGCTGCACCGTGCCAAGGGTGGCGGTCTGTCCAGCCTCTTCGGTGGCGGCGTCCAATCCAGCCTCTCGGGCTCCACCGTGGTCGAGAAGAACCTGGACCGGTTGACGCTGTTCATCACCGGCATCTGGGTGGTCTCGATCATCGGCATGGCGCTGCAGATCAAATACAGCTAGACCAGCGCGCGGAGTACACCTTCGGCGGCTCGGCGCCCACTGAGCAGCGCACCCTGGATGGACGCGGTGTCGCGGTGATCGCCGCACACCCACAGCCCCGACGGATCGCGCACCTTCTTGCGCACCACCAGCGGCGGCAGCTGAGGCGGCAACGCGTCGGGCACGACATGCCTGATCACCGGCTGCCAGTCCGCCCCGGTGAGGCCCAGGATCGTCGCCGCATGGGCGCGCATCTGGTCCTCGGTCGGCTCGGGCCGGCCCGGCCCGAGTAGCGCTGACGCCGCGATCAGATGCCGCCCCGCCGGTGCATAGCTGGGCGCCGCGGCGCTGATGACGGCGGTGTTGACCACCGGCCCGGTCGCGCCGGGCCTGCCGTCCACCCACAGCATGGGCGGACCCTGCCACGGTTGGTCGGTGGCCCACCAGTCGGTGACGACGCCGTGCATGGTGGCGGAGACGCCGCCGATCCACTGCGCCGCCTGTGGCGCGTCGGTTGCCACCACCACCTCGCGGGCCTGCACGCGGCTTCCGTCGTCGGCCGTCACCTGCCAGCCGGAACCCACCCGTGCGATGTCGACCACCCGGCGCTGCAGTGCCACGCGCTCACCCAGCGGGGCGGCCAGCTGGCGGGGGAGCGCCGCCATGCCTCCGGCCGGGAGTGCGGGCACTCCGAGCGCGAACGTGCGCACCAGCAGCAACGCGAACGCGTTCGATGTCGCCCCGGAGTCGTCGAGCACGACCCCGGACAGGAACCGATCGATCACCCGACGCAGCTCGCCCGAGACGCCGCTGCGGTCCAGCGCGGTCACCAGTGAGGTGTCGCCGCCCCGCTTCAGGTGCCCCGGCCGCAACGCCCCGTGCGCCCATCGCGTCAGCGCCACCACATCTTTCGGCGCGACCGCGCGACGGGCCAGCATGCCCGGCAGACGCGACGGCGCCCGCAGCGGATGCGCCAGCACCACATCACCGCGCTCCCGGCGCACCCCGACCCCCGCGCCGAACGGCTGCAACCGCAGCGCGGCCACGTCGACGCAGCGATCCAGCTCCGGGTAGGCGGGGTTGAGCACCTGGAAGCCGCGATCACAGCGGAAGCCGTCGACGACGTCGGTGCGAATCCGGCCGCCCACGTCGTCGGCGGCTTCCCACACCTGCACCTCGCGCCCCGCCTCGGCGAGCACCGACGCACACCGCAAGCCGGCCAGACCGGCGCCGACTACCACGACCTCGGCTTCGGTGGCTTCGGTGACGCTCATCCGGCCACGCTACCGTGCTCGCCGTGCGTCCCCCTGTGGCTACGTCGATACTGGGCACCATGCCGCCGACAACCGACAACCTGCTCGAACCCATCGGAGCCGTCCAGCGCACGCAGGTGGGGCGGGAGGCGACCGAGCCGATGCGGGAAGACATCCGGCTGCTCGGCGCGATCCTCGGCGACACCGTGCGCGAGCAGAACGGTGAGGAGACATTCGGACTCATCGAGCAGGCGCGGGTCGAGTCGTTCCGGGTGCGCCGCTCCGAGATCGACCGCTCGGAGTTGGCGCGACTGTTCGACGGCATCGATGCCCGCCACGCGATCCCGGTGATCCGCGCGTTCACCCATTTCGCGTTGCTGGCCAACGTCGCCGAGGACATCCACCGGGAACGCCGTCGCGCCGTGCACGAGGCTGCCGGGGAACCGCCGCAGAACAGCACCCTGGCCGCGACGTACCTCAAGCTCGACGACGCCGACCTCGACGCCAAGGAGGTGGCCGAGGCGCTCGACGGTGCGCTGGTCGCCCCGGTCATCACCGCGCATCCCACCGAGACACGGCGCCGCACCGTGTTCGACACCCAGCACCGCATCACCGAACTGATGCGGATGCGGCTGCGCGGATTGACCCACACCGAGGACGGCCGCGACATCGAGCGCGAGTTGCGCCGGCACATCCTGACCCTGTGGCAGACCGCGCTGATCCGGTTGTCCCGCCTCAAGATCTCCGACGAGATCGAGACGGGCCTTCGGTACTACCCGGCGGCGTTCCTCGACGTCATCCCGCGGGTCAACGCCGAGGTGCGGGCCGCGCTGCAGAGCCGCTGGCCCGACGCGGACCTGCTGCGCGAGCCGATCCTGCGCCCCGGTTCGTGGATTGGCGGGGACCGGGACGGCAACCCGAACGTCACCGCCGAGATCGTCCGGATGGCCACCGGCAGTGCGGCTTTCACCGCGTTCACGCACTACTTCACCGAACTGACCGCGCTCGAGCAGGAACTGTCGATGTCGGTCCGGTTGGTCCACGTCAGCGAGGAGCTGGCCGCGCTGGCCGATGCGTGCGCCGAGCCCGCCCGCGCCGACGAGCCCTACCGGCGCGCGCTGCGCGTCGTGCACGCGCGGTTGACCGCGACCGCCTGCCAGATACTGGACCGGCAGCCCGAACACCAACTCGATCTCGGCATGACGGCGTACGAGACCCCGGCCGAGCTGTCGGCCGATCTCGACGCCGTCGACGCGTCATTGCGGGCCAACGGTAGCGCGGTGCTCGCCGACGACCGGTTGGCGCGCCTGCGGGAAGCGGTGCGCGTCTTCGGCTTTCACCTCAGTGGTCTGGACATGCGGCAGAACTCCGACATGCACGAGGAGGTGATCGCCGAGCTGCTGGCCTGGGCCGGCGTGCACGCCGACTATGCGTCGCTGAGCGAGGACGAGCGGGTCGAGTTGCTCGCCGCTGAGCTCGCCACGCGCCGCCCGCTGATCGGCCCGGGTGCGCAGCTGTCGGAGTTGGCCCGCAAGGAACTCGACATCGTGATCGCCGCGGCGCGTGCGGTGCACGTGTTCGGGCCCGCCGCGGTACCCAACTACATCATCTCGATGTGCCAGTCCGTGTCGGACATGCTCGAGGCGGCGCTGCTGCTGAAAGAGGCAGGGCTGCTGGATGTCTCGGGTGAGCACCCCTACGCGCCGGTCGGCATCGTGCCGCTGTTCGAGACCATCGACGACCTGCAGCGTGGGTCGGCGATCATGCAGGCAGCGCTGGACCTTCCGCTCTACCGGGCGATCGTGGCCGCCCGCGGGGACAGCCATGAGGTGATGCTCGGCTACTCGGACTCGAACAAGGACGGCGGGTACCTCGCCGCGAACTGGGCGCTGTACCGGGCCGAGCTGGATCTGGTCGAGATGGCTCGCGCGGCGGGAATCCGGTTGCGGCTCTTCCACGGCCGCGGCGGCACCGTCGGCCGGGGCGGCGGACCGAGCTACGACGCGATCCTGGCGCAGCCGCCGGGCGCGGTGAACGGTTCGCTGCGCATCACCGAGCAGGGCGAGGTGATCGGCGCGAAGTACGCTGAACCCCGCCTGGCGCACCGCAACCTGGAGACGCTGCTGGCGGCCACGCTGGAGGCCACCCTGCTCGACGTCGAAGGACTCGGAGACGAAGCGGAACCGGCCTATGCCGTTCTGGACGACCTGGCCGCCCGTGCGCAGCGCGCGTACGCCGAATTGGTTCACGAGACACCGGGTTTCGTCGATTACTTCAAGGCCTCGACGCCGGTCAGCGAGATCGGTGCCCTGAACATCGGCAGCAGGCCGACCTCGCGCAAACCCACCACGTCCATCTCCGACCTGCGGGCGATCCCGTGGGTGCTCGCCTGGAGTCAGTCGCGCATCATGCTGCCGGGCTGGTACGGCACCGGCACCGCGTTCGAGGACTACATCGGCGACGGGCCCGACAGCGACGCGCGGCTGAAAGTGCTGCAGGACCTCTACCGGCGGTGGCCCTTCTTCGCGACGGTGCTGTCGAACATGGCTCAGGTGCTGGCGAAGTCGGATCTGGGGCTGGCGGCGCGCTACGCCGAACTGGTCGACGACGTCGAGTTGCGGCACCGGGTGTTCGACAAGATCGTCGACGAACACGCCCGCACCATCCGGATGCACAAGCTCATCACCGGCCAGGACGACCTGCTGGCCGACAACCCGGCGCTGGCGCGGTCGGTGTTCAACCGCTTCCCGTACCTGGAACCGCTGAACCACCTGCAGGTCGAACTGCTGCGCCGCTACCGGTCGGGCGACGAGGACGAGCTGGTGCAGCGCGGCATCCTACTGACGATGAGCGGGTTGGCCACCGCCTTGCGCAACAGTGGCTAGATTGTTGCTGCCGCAACGGTGGCTGAATTGTTGCTGCCGCAACGGTGGCTAGATTGCTGCGCCCCGAACATCAACGCGCGAGCAGGCCTTTCGCGACGTGCGTCACCTGGATCTCGTTGCTACCCGCGTAGATCATCAGCGACTTGGCGTCGCGGGCGAGCTGCTCGACCCGGTACTCGGCCATGTATCCGTTTCCGCCGAAGAGCTGGACTGCCTCCATCGCCACGTCGGTAGCGGCCTTGGTGGAGTAGAGCTTCATCGCCGACGATTCGGCCAGTGAGGGGATCTTGCCTGCGGCAAAACTCTCCAGCGCGTTGAACACCATGTTCTGTACGTTCAGCCGCGCGATCTCCATCTCGGCCAGCTTCAGTTGGATCAACTGGAACCTGCCGATCTCTTGACCCCAGAGAGTGCGTGATTTGGCGTAATCGACGCACAGACGGTGGCACTCGTTGATGATCCCCAGCGACAGGATGGCGCAACCGACCCGCTCCACGATGAAACTCGAGCGGGCGCTGTCACGGCCGTCACCGCCCTTGTGATCCTCGGTCTCGCCGAGCAGCCGGTCCCGCGTGAGCCGGACGTTGTCGAAGAACAATTCACCTGTGGGGGAGGAGTGCATGCCCATCTTTTTGAACGGCTTGCCCTGCGTGAGGCCCTCCATCCCGGTGTCGAGGACGAAGGTCAGCACCTTCCGGTCCCGCTTGCCGGCCTGATCGCCCTCATCGAGCTTGGCGTAGACGACGATGACGTCTGCGTACGGCCCGTTGGTGATGAAGGTCTTCTGTCCGTTGAGGATGTAGTCGTCGCCGTCGCGGCGGACGTAGGTCTTCATGCCGCCGAACGCGTCAGAGCCGGAGTCGGGCTCGGTGATCGCCCACGCGGCCACCTTGTTCAGCGTGACGATGTCCTTGAGCCAGCGCTGCTTCTGGGTCAGGGTGCCGCGGCTCGCGATCGTGGCCGCACCGAGGCCGAGGCTGACGCCGACGGCGGCCACGCTACCGAGGGTGACGCCGGTGAGCTCACTGATCAGCACTGCGGCCATGCTGCCCTGGGCTGCCAGCGGGTTGCCGCCGGACTTGCCGCCCGACTTCTTCTCGGGTTCGGGCTCACCGGCGGCGATCCGGTCGGCCTTCTCCTGTTCCTTGGCCAGCATCTTGTCGACCGTCTCGTCGATCAACGCATCGAGGCCGAACTCCTTGAAGAGCTTGCGCATGATGTCGTACGGCGGCAGGTCGCCGTGCTCGAGTTCATCGATGTGGGGACGGATTTCCCGGTCGATGAAGGTGCGCACGGAATCGCGGACCATCTCGTCGGTCTCAGACCATTCGAACATTTCTCTTCTCCTTCTCTGATCAGGGCAGCCGAGCGGCGATGTCGTCGATGGTCCACGCCTCGTCGGTCTCGATGGTCTTGACGTCGTGCCAGCCGGCGAGCTCGCTGATGGCGCCGCCCTGTACGGCGAACACCTTGCCCGTGATCGGGCACTGGGCAGTCGCGAGGTACGCAACCAGCGGTGAGATGTTGGCGGGACTGAAGGCGTCGAAGCCACCCTCGGCTTCGGCGTCGGCCGCCTCAGCGGCCATCAACGCACCCATGCCCGGCGTCGCCAGCGTCAGCCGCGTGCGGGCGATCGGCGCGATCGCGTTGGCCCGCACACCGTAGCGCTGCAACTCGTCTGCGGCGACCAGCGTCAGCGCGGCGATGGCCGCCTTCGCCGCCCCGTAGTTGGCCTGTCCCGCATTGGGAACGGTCACACCCGATGCCGAGGCTGTGTTGACGATCGCGGCGTCGGGCTGGCGACCGGCCTTCGACTCGGCCTTCCAGTAGGTCGCGGCGTGCCGGATGACCGAGAAGTGGCCCTTGAGGTGCACGGCCACCACGGCATCCCAGTCGGACTCCACCAATGCCGGGATGAACCCGTCGCGGAGGATGCCTGCGTTGTTCACGACGACGTCGAGCCTGCCGAACTCATCGATGGCCTGGTCCAACAGCGCCTCGGCGCCCGCCCAGGTCGCGATGTTCTCGGTGTTCACCACGGCACGTCCGCCGGCGGCGACGATGTCGTTGACCGTCTCCTGTGCGGGGGTGCCGTCTGCGCCGTCACCGCTGTTGCTGCCACCGAGGTCGTTGACCACGACGGCGGCACCTTCACGGGCGAACAGCAGAGCGTGTTCGCGACCGATACCGCGACCGGCGCCGGTGATGACGACCACGCGGCCTTCCAAGGCACCCATGTCTTCTCCTTCAATTGGAAACGTTTGCTTCGCCGTCACGATCGGTTGTGACACGTGATGGCGGGATCAGTCGGTGATTTCAGCGATGCCGTTGCTCAGTACGATGTCGTCACCGCGGACCGTCTCGAAGGCGTATGTGGTGACGCCATTTTCGGTGTACACGCGCCAGATCCGGGTCGACAGGTCGTCGCCGGGAAAAACGAACTTCGAGAACCGCACGGCCAAGCGATTCACCCGGGCCACGTCAGAACCGGCTACCTCGGCAACGATTCCCCAGCCGGCCATCGCCATCGTGCAGAGGCCGTGGGCGATGATGCCCGGAAGGCCTGCGTCCTTGGCGACCTCCTCGTCCAAGTGCAGCGGCACCGGATCGCCCGATGCCGGTGCGTACCGGAAGGTCTGGTCGTCGTCGACGTGCGCGGTCACGGTTGCCGCCGGCGGCCCCTCCTTGACCCCGGGGTGCGACGCGATCACGGGGATCGCTTCGCCGACCTTCTCGCCCGCGTCGACGCCGCGGAAGAAACCAGAAAGGTACTGCTCGTTGACGAGTTCACCCGAGATCTGGTCGTGGCAGGTGAGGTGGATGTAGACCAGCGCACCGGTGGACTTCGTCTCCCAGCCGATCACGCGCCCGCGAGACACCAGCGTGTCGCCCGGCTTGATCGGGCGGTGGAAGTGGAAGTCCTGCTCGCCGTGCGTGATCCGGCCGAAGATGCTCATCGGGACCACATCCACGGCCGGGGCCATCAACGCGTCGAACGCCGGCACGATGGCGAACACCGGTGAGCCGACGTCACCTGCGAGGTGCGCGGGGACCGGGTCATTGGTCGCCGCGGCGTACTCCGCGAGACGTTCGCGAGTGACCTCGAAACGCTCCTCGTCGGACCACAGATTCAGACCTGCGCGGTCGAATTCGTGCCGATCGCCCACCTCAGGCACCGGTGGCGAGCGCGGCGAGCTTGTCGAGCGACTCCTGGATCTGCTTGGTGCCGTCCTTTTCGACCGCCTTGCCGAGTGCACCCTTGATCAGCGCGCCCTCGAAATCGCCCGCAACCCGCACGTCGGTGCTGTCGCCGGACGGTGTCAGCTCGAACGAGAAGTCCGCCTTGACCCCCGCCATGCCCGTGCCGGACAGGACCAGCTTGTTGTTCGTCACCTCCTCGACGACCCACTCGATCTTGTTCGCCATTCCGAGCATGAAGATCTTCGCGGTGAGGTTGGCTCCGGCGGTCAGCTTGGCCGGCGGCTCCACCATCCAGCGCTCGTGGATGGTGAACCACTCACCCCACGTGTTCGGGTCGCTGATCACCTCGATCAGTGTGGCCGAAGATGCTGGGAGAGTGGCGGTCTGCTCGATGTGCCCCATGTCGATGGTCTCCTTGGTTTTCGGGAATCTGGTTGATGTGTCGGATGGATGTCGGCGGGGGAGTGACGTCGATCAGCGATCGGCGCGTTGGTAGGCGGTGACGACGGCAGCACCGCCCAGGCCGATGTTGTGCTGCAGCGCCGCGGTCACATCGGCGACCTGGCGCTGGTCGGCGGTGCCCCGCAGCTGCCAGGTCAGTTCGGCGCACTGTGCGAGGCCTGTCGCTCCGAGCGGATGGCCCTTCGAGATGAGGCCGCCCGAGGGGTTGACGACCCACGTGCCGCCGTAAGTGGTCTCGTCGGCGTCGATCAGCGTGCCCGCCTCACCGGGGGCGCACAGACCCAACGCCTCGTAGAGCAGGAGTTCGTTGGCAGAGAAGCAGTCGTGCAGCTCGATGACCTGGAAGTCCGCGGCCCCCAGACCGGACTGGTCATACACCTTCTGTGCGGCTTGGACATTCATGTCGTAGCCGATGATGCTCTTGCAGGTGCCGTCGAAGGTGGACGTGAAGTCGGTCGTCATCGCCTGACCGACGATCTCGACCGCCTGATGAGCAAGCCCGTGCCTGTCGACGAAGTCTTCGCTCGCCAGGACTGCCGCGGCAGAACCATCCGAGGTCGGCGAACACTGGAGCTTGGTCAGCGGGTCGTAGATCATCCGGGCATCGAGTATTTGGTCAAGGCTGTACTCGTCGCGGAACTGCGAGTACGGGTTGTTTACCGAGTGCTTGTGGTTCTTGTGCCCAATCTTGGCGAAATGCTCGGCGGTCGTGCCGTAGGTCTGCATGTGCTCGCGGCCGGCGGCTCCGAACATCCATGGTGCTGGCGGGAAGAGCACCTCGGAGATCTCCGCCAGCGCTTGCATGTGGTTCGCGATCGGCTGTTCCCGGTCGTCGTAGGTGGTGCCCAGCGAACCGGGCTGCATCTTCTCGAAACCAAGTGCCAGAACGCAGTCGGCCAGACCGCCCCTGATCGACCGCGCACCGAGGTACAGGGCGGTGGAGCCGGTCGAGCAGTTGTTGTTGACGTTGACGACCGGGATGCCGGTCAATCCCAGCTCGTAGACGGCACGCTGCCCCGAGGTGGACTCGCCGTAGACGTAGCCCACGTACGCCTCCTCGATCTCGTCGTAGGAGATCCCGGCATCGGCGAGCGCCTTGGTGCCCGACTCCCTGGCCATGTCCGGGTAATCCCACGCGCTGCCGTCGTCGTTGCGCCGTCGGCCCGGCTTCTCGAACTTCGTCATGCCGACACCGACAACGAAAACCCGTTCTGCCACTGGCGGTCCTCTCGATAGGTCAGCTGATCAACTGTTCCGAATCGAGGCTAGGTCGCCCGCCGGACCCTGACGAGGACCCCGGCAGGCGTCTTGGGGGACCGAAACGATCATCGGTAATAGGATCGGAAGCTGATTCGATCGCAGGTCACGCGAAGGGCGTCCGCCGAGACATGGCATACACCATCCCCGTCCAATTTCTCCGCGCCACAGTCGAGGCCATGGTCAAGCGCGGCTTCGACGTACAGCGCGCGTTACAGGAGACCGGGCTCGACTGGCAGCGCTACTCCCTGGAGCTGACCAGGCTCACGCCGGAACAGACCACCGCGGTGATCCGGCATTTCTGGGACGTCACTGACGACGAATTCTTCGGCTTGGGGCCGCGACCCGTTCCGCGCGGCACGCTCCGCCTGTCGGGCTTCACCCTGATCCACAGCCGTGACCTGCGCGCGGCATTGACCCGGATGCTCGAGCTCAGCTCGGTGTGGGCCGGAGTTCGCGGCGAGTACGAGGTCAACGACGATGTCGTCACGGTCCGCCAGCTGGACGATCCGGATTCGCCGGTCGATTCGTTCATCGCGTTCACGCTGATGAGCAGCCTCCAGCGGTTCGCGGGTTGGCTCACGGGATCATCGCTGCAGTTGCGCCACCTCGAATTCCGTGTCAACGCAGAACATCTCAGTGATGACTACCTGGCGATTTTCGGTATCCGGCCGGTGTTCGGGGCGGCCCGGAACACGATGTCGTTCGACCCCGAGGCGCTCACCCGACCTGTGGTCCGCTCCGAGGCCGATCTCAAGGACTTTCTCCGCGACGCACCGGGGGTCCTGTTCTACGCGCATGAGCACACCACCACGATCACCACCCAGATCCGGCTCATCATGGAACGAAACTCGAACGGGCCGTGGATGACTGCCAACGATCTCGCTGATCGGCTGTCCATCAGCCCGCCCCACCTGCGCCGACTGCTCCGAGAGGACGGCACCTCCCAGCGCCGGATCCGCGACGAGGTGCTCCGGGACCGAGCGGTCCAGGCTCTGGTGCACGGCGACGAGACAATCGCCGACCTCGCCACGCGCCTCGGGTTCTCCGAGACCAGCGCGTTCCGGAGAGCTTTTCGGCGCTGGACCGGTTCTGCACCAAGCGATTACCGCTAGCAGGGCTCAACGGGGTGGACCACCACTCGCGGTGTCGGCAGCCGGAGCTGGCCGGGCGCGCCGGCGGGAACCGCGGGGCGATATTGGTGGGATCGGAGCGATGCGTCGGTAGCCGGTGCCCTGCTCGGCGCGCCGGTCCACGTCGCCTTTGTTCGGCCACAGCGAGGCGGCGCGCTCGGCCTGCGCAGTGATCGACAGCGACGGGTTGACTCCGAGATTGGCGGAGATCGCGGCACCGTCGACGACGTACAGCGACGGGTAGCCGTGGATCCGATGGTAGGGATCGATGACGCCGGTTTCGGGTGTCTCGGAAATCACAGCGCCGCCGAGGAAGTGGGCGGTCACGGGAATGTTGAGGATGTCGCCCCATGCGCCGCCGGCGATCCGTCCAGTTTCGCCGCGACCCGGCGAGCCACCTCGTTGCCGATGGGAATCCAGCTGGGGTTCGGCGCGCCGTGCCCCTGTGTGGAGGTCATGAGTCGCCGGCGGGAGCCGGGAATCTTGCGGGTGTACGTGGTGATCGAGTTGTCCAGGCTCTGCATGACCAGCAGCACCATGACGCGCTGCCCCCAGTCCTTCTGGGTGAGCAGCAGTTTCAGTTCGGACGGCGTCTTCGTCAGCTTTTCGAGGAACCTCGGAATCCGGGTGCGTCCCGGGCCGCCGTCGACGAGGAGTGTCTGCAGCAGCCCCATGGCGTTGCGGCCCGGTCCGTAGCGGCAGGGCTCGATGTGAGTGTCCGGTGTCGGGTGAAACGAGCTGGTGATCGCGACTCCCCGCGACAGGTCATGTGCAGGGTCGGCCTTGTAGCGCGCCGCACCCAGCACCGACTCCGAGTTCGTACGCGTGAGCACGCCGAGCCGGTCGGAGAGCTTCGGCAGTGCGCCGCTGTCCTTGAGTGAATGCAGCAGCTGCTGCGTGCCCCACGTCCCGGCCGCGAACACGACGGTGTCGGCGGTGTACACACCGCGTTGCCTGCGTGTACCAGTCGCTCGGGTGTACACCGCCCAACCGCCGTCGGCGGCCTCGCGCAGCCCGGTCACCGTGGTCATCGGGATGAACTGTGCTCCGATGCGTTCCGCGAGGTGAATGTAGTTCTTGATCAACGTGTTCTTCGCTCCCACACGGCAGCCCGACATGCATTGGCCGCACTGGGTGCAACCGGTGCGTGCGGGACCGGTCCCGCCGAAGAACGGATCGGGGTCGGTGCGTCCGGGCTCGTTGAAGTACACGCCGACCGGGGTCGGGACGAACGTTTCACCGGCGCCCATCTCTTCGGCGACCTGCCTGAGCACCTCATCCGCCGGGGTCTCGTGCGGATTGGTCACCACGCCCAGCATCCGGCGGGCCTGATCGTAGAACGGGCTCAGTTCCTCGTCCCAGTCCGTGATGTGGCGCCACTGCGGATCGTCGAAGAATGGCGCCGGCGGCTTCTAGAGGGTGTTCGCGTAGTTCAACGAGCCTCCCCCGACACCGGCGCCGGCCACCACCATCACGTTGTTCAGTAGGTGGATACGCTGCAGGCCGTAACAACCGAATCGCGGCGCCCACAGGAACTTTCTCAGGTTCCAGGTGGATTCCGCGAAGTCGGAGTCATCGAATCGCCGGCCTGCTTCGAGTACGCCGACGCGGTAACCCTTCTCGGTCAACCGCAGCGCTGTGACGCTGCCACCGAAACCGGAACCGATCACCAACACATCGAAGTGGTTGCCGTCGCTCACGACCTCGATCCGCCAGCCGATGCCGGGGTGCGGTGACCCGACCTGCGGCCAACCCTGGGCCACAACGGAAGTAGTGTGACGCGGGCGACTGCGAGCGGGGTCCTCGGTTCGCTCGGGCGCCCACGTCGGTACGCGTTGGCTTGCTCGACGGCGTCCGCGTAACCGTCGGCGCCGTCGATCGTTACGACTCGTGGACAGGTGTTGCGCAGCAATTCGGGGAATCCACTGTCGAGGTGGTCTCCGAGCGCCCCTCCTGCGTAGTCGTCCATCACGTGTTCGGCTGCGGCCTCGGCGCAACTGCGGTTGATGCCGATCCCGCCGTTCGGCCCGCGTGCGATCCATCCGGTGGCGTACACGCCGGGGATGACCGCGCCCGTGTCCGGATCGACGACCCGCTTGTCGTCATTGGGGATCGTGCCTGTCTCGATCGAGTAGGGTACGCCCGCAATGGGAGTGCCACGAAAGCCGACGGCCCGCAAGAGCACGGCGGCGTCGACTGTTTCGTCGGACCCGCCACCCGGGGCGGCAAGTGCCACCGACACTCCACCGTCGTCCGATGGAGTCACTCGCTCGACGACGGTGTTGAACCGCAGCACAATTCGACGGGCCCCGGGCGTGGGTGCGGCGACGGACGCGGCGCGCAGGAGGTCGACGGTGGCCGATGAGGGTGAATCGACCAGGTCGGCCGGATCAACCACCACGTCGATACCCGCGGTCTGCATCAGGCCGTGCAGTTCGGCGGCGGTGAATGCGGCATCTGTGGGGCCGCGGCGGCCGACGATCACCACCTCTTCCACGTGCGAGTCCCGCAGCGCAGCCAGCGCACGTGGCGCGATCCCGGTACCGGCGAGCGCGTCGGGGGCGGTGGCGAGGATCCGCGCCATGTCCAGCGCCACATTACCGTTGCCGACGATCATCGCGCGCCGTCCGCACAGGTTCGGTGTGAAGTCCCCGGCGTACGGATGGTCGTTGTACCAGCTGACGAAAGACAATGCGCCGGTGACGAATTCTTCGCCAGGGACGCCGAGCTGGCGTTCCTCCTGGGAGCCGTGCGCGTAGACGACGGCGTGGTGGTGACGCATCAGGTCCGTGTGTGTGACGTCGGTGCCGACGTCGACGTTGAGGCGCAGTCCGAAGCGGGACTGTTGGTCGCGCATCCACCGGAACTGCGCCATGGCGGCCTTGGTGGACGGATGGTCCGGTGCCACCCCGAACTCGACCAGACCGCCGGGGACGGGCAGCTTCTCGAACATCGTCACCTCGACTCCGGGGTGACGGAGTAGGGAACGTGCGGCGTACCAGGCCGCCGCACCGGACCCGACGACGGCCACGCGGAGCCCATCGAGTCCACGTCGGATCAGCGGCGCCTTCCGCGTGTCCCAGTTCGGGGACATCGGGTGGTCTGCGTAGTACCGCGCGTTGGCTTCGGCGAACCAGCGCTGGTCGTCCCGCAGGCCGGTTTCGGGCAGGATCGCGTCGACCGGGCACACGTCGGCGCAGGCGCCGCAGTCGATGCAGGCCTCGGGATCGATGTGCAAGATCTCGGCGGTGCCGAAGCCCGGCTCGTCCGGACGGGGATGGATGCACCCGACCGGGCACGCCGCGAGGCACGAGGCGTCGCTACAGCAATTCTGGGTGATGACGTAGGCCATGACGGGTTCCTCGCTAGATGTCTGTGAATCCGGCCAGCTCAGCTGCCAGCGGCAGTGGATAGGGGGATGCTCCGGAGCCGAGGATGTGCGAACCGCCCCACGGGTCACGGTCGACGAGGACCGCGGATACTGCCGGATTGGCTCCGACGGTGATCGTGATCGGCTGGTTCACCCTGCGGTGCAACGCATTCAGGAGCGGTGTCGGCTGAACCCGACCGGACCATCGGATGGCGTTGTCGATCGGCTGGAACACCGCGAGGACATGGATGTCGACCTCGTATGCGGCCCCGTTCGCGTCGGTGATCATCGCGGGACCGCGGTAGTCGCCGTCGCTCTCCCGTTCGTCGCGATGGGTGAATTCGAAGTCGTCGAGAACTGGACGCTTGCGCACCGAGGGATTGAGGCGCTCCAGCTGCAGGTCGATGTAGCGACCCGCCTGCGACTGAGCGTGACCGCGGATCTCGATCCGCGTCGCGTGTCTGCTGCCGAAGGCCTTCAGGCAACGGACGATGTAGCGTGCCGCGTCGCGATCACCGGCCACGAAGTAGTTGGGAAAGCCGTGCCGCGCCACTCCGAGATACCGATGCGAGCCGAAGCGCGCGCGGGCGTCGTCCTCGTCGAGTAGACCACGCCGATCCACGGCTTCCGTTGCATCGACCACGATGCCGGCCTCGCATCTACTGCCGTTGTCTCCGGTAAGGATCCACCGGTCTTTCTCGGGATCGAACGTCATGGGGAGATCGGCTGACAGGACGATGGGCTCCGCTGCAATCACTCGTCGGACACGGCGCGCCAAGTGCTCGATGCCAGGAGAGGCACCACGTACCGCGACGTCGACCACGGTGGTGTTGCGTGGGGTCACTCGAGGAATCCCTGTTTGCGCCACATCAGACGGGACACCCAGCCCATCAGGCCGTTGTCCACCAAGAAGTGGTACAGGGGCGCGAATGCCTCGCGCCGGCTCGCGTTCACCGGCTCATTGGCACGCGCCTGCCGCATCGCCTCCTCGGGGTCCAGGCCCGCGCGGCGGTAGACATCCTTGTTGTACATGATGCGCCGCAGGACAATTGCCGCGATGCCGTTCATCTGACGCACGAACGCGCGTTCCCACCATGCGGCGCGCTCCAGCCGGCGCAGGACGCCTTCCCGTGCGTACCGGATGTGGCGTGCTTCTTCGGCGCTGTGGATGCGGAAGATCTGCGCGACGATGGGCTGGATGTCGGGATCGTGCGCGGATTTGCGCTGCAGATCATCGAGGATCTCCTCGCCGCACAACGCGGCAACCCAGAGTGCCAGACCTTTGTACGCGATCGGGAACAACTGCACGGTGAATGCTTCGAGCTTGGACAACCGGTACGGCTGAGCGCCGATCGCAGTGGCGCCGCGGCCGAACATGATCATGTGCCGGGTCTCGTCGCCGATTTCGGTCAGTGCGTAGTGCACGTCCCGCGCGGACGGATCCTGGTAGAGCATCGCGCGGAAGAGGCCTTGGTTGAGCGTGTTTTCGAACCAGACGCCGCGGCTCAGCATGTTCGCGACCTCTTGCCGCGATAGCTCGACGCGCTGACGATGCGGCATCGATTCCCACATGGGGGTGCCGAAAAGGGAGATGCCCTCTTCCGGCAGGTAGAACACATCCGGATCTTGCGGCGCATCCCAGTCGATGTCGATCGACGAGTCGTAAGAGCGTCGCATCGACCCGTCGAGCAACCGATCTGCCTTCTGTGCGCGATCGCGCCGGGCATCGGATCGAGTCGACGAGGTGGTCGTCATTGTCTGTCCTCCGAAACGCTGGACGAGCGGCCGACGTCGTCGACCGACCTGGTGTCTCGGAACCTAACAGGCATACAGACAAAAGTCATCTATGTGTCTGTAATTATTTCACCTGGCGAAGATGCGGCCAGGGTAAACTCCACGGCATGGCTGCTCGTCCAGGCCCCGGGACCGCATCCGGTACGCGTCGCCGGATACTAGGAGCCACACTTCACTTGGCCGAGACCACCGGGTTGCGCAAGGTCTCGATGGATGAGGTCGCGCGTCTCGGTGGCATCGGGCGGGCCACGCTGTACATGCACTTCAAGGGCAAGGATTCCCTGATCCAGGCTCTGGTTTCGGCAGAGTTGCAGAGATTCTTTGCGGCAATCAGCAGGGCTGTGAGCGATATCGAGGACCCCGACGAACGCTTGATCGTCGGGTTCAGTGCGGCATACCGGTGGCTGCGAGACCACCAAGCGCTTCAAACGACACTCAAGGTCAACCCGGACGCATTGAAGCCGTACATCATCGCTGATCGCAGCGTTGCGCTCGACCGCGCACGCGAGTTGATCGAATCACTCGTCCGGAATGAGACCATACCGGCCGAGATGCAGGCGCCGTTCGCCGAACACATTGCTCGGCAGATCCATTCGCTCGTCCTGATACCGGGGGGCGTCGTCGACATCGACGGCCCGATGGGGCCGGAAAACTACGCACGTCGGTTTCTCGTCCCGGCTCTCGTCGCGCTCCGCGCCGAGAGCTATGCGGCACCGGCTGGCTGAGGTCACCCCAGCCCCGCGCCGCGCATCACTCGGCCCATCACCCCGCGCACGACCTGGTCGGTGATGGCCAGCGGGGCGACCAGTGACTCGCCGACCCCGACGATCCGCTCGACCCGCGTCACGATGCCCTCGAGTCGGTCGACCACCGCGATCAGGCGGGGCGCCAGTTCGTCGATGCTGCTGATTGTGTCGTTGAACCGGGCCAGGGTGGCATCCAGGTTGCCGGTGGACTTATCGAGGTCATCGAGCGTCTCGCTCAATCCCTCCAGGATGGTGTCTACCTGCTCGACGGTGACGTCGGCGTTGAGCGCGGCCTGCGCCAGCTTGCGGATGCGTTCGGATCCGGTGCGCACGGGTCTGCCGCTTCGATCTGCCATGTCGGCAAGTATGACCCGCCCGGTCGGATACGGTGGTCAAGATGTCCGTATGAGGATTCGGGTAGCGCTGTTCGCCGCTTGCTACAACGACCTGATGTGGCCCGAGACGCCGAAAGCCGTTGTCCGGCTTTTGCGCCGCCTGGGCTGCGAGGTCGACTTCCCGCGTGACCAGACGTGCTGCGGGCAGATGTTCACCAACACCGGGTACGCCGACGAGGCCGTTCCGGCGGTCCGCGCATTCACCGCCGCATTCGCCGGCTACGACGCCGTCGTCGCACCGTCGGGGTCCTGTGTCGGATCGGTGCGTCACCAGCATCGCGATATCGCCGCCCGGTCCGGGGACGACGACCTGTCGGCGCGCGTCGCGACCGTGGCACCGCGCGTCTACGAGCTCTCCGAATTCCTCGTAGACGTCCTCGGCGTCACCGATGTCGGCGCGTACTTCCCTCACCGCGTCACCTACCACCCCACCTGTCATTCACTGAGGATGCTCGGTGTGGGCGATCGGCCCCGCCGGCTGTTGGAGGCCGTGCGCGGGATCGACCTCGTGGACCTCGAACGGGCCGACCAGTGCTGCGGATTCGGCGGCACCTTCGCGATGAAGAACGCGGACACCTCGGTGGCGATGGGTTCTGACAAGGCCAGGGCAGTCCGCGACACCGGCGCCGAAGTGCTTGTCGCCGGCGATAATTCGTGCCTGGCGCACATCGGCGGACTTCTGTCGCGTCAGCGTGCCGGTGTGCGCGTCATGCACCTCGCGGAAATCCTGGCCAGCAGTGAGGAGGACTCCTGATGAGCGGACACCCGCACGTCGGTGTCACGGGGGTACACCTCGGACTTCCGTCCTTCCCGACCGCAGCCAAGTCGGCGTTGGAGAACTCGGTGTTGCGCCGCAACCTCACCCACGCCACCGGCACCATCCGCGCCAAGCGGGCCAACGTCGTCGGAGAGCTCGACAACTGGGAGGAGCTGCGGCTGGCGGCAGCCGCCATCAAGGACGCGGCGCTGCACCGGCTCGACGAGCACCTGGAGGCCTTCGAGGCCAACGCCACCGCGGCAGGAGCCACCGTGCACTGGGCGCGCGACGCTGCCGAGGCCAACCAGATCGTCATCGAGCTGGTGCGGGCGCAGGGCGCCTCCGAGGTCGTCAAGGTCAAGTCGATGGCCACCCAGGAGATCGAGCTGAACGAGGCGTTGGCCGAGGCTGGAATCGACGCGTGGGAGACCGATCTCGCTGAGCTGATCGTCCAGCTGGGCGACGACTGGCCGAGCCACATCCTGGTCCCGGCCATCCACCGCAACCGCGCCGAGGTGCGCGAGATCTTCCTGCGGGAGATGGGCCGGGTCGGCCGGCCCGCGCCCGACGATCTCACCGATGAACCGCGCCGCCTCGCCGAAGCGGCCCGGCTGCACCTGCGGGAGAAATTCCTCCGGGCGAAGGTCGCCGTCTCCGGCGCCAACTTCGCGATCGCCGACACCGGCAGCCTGGTCGTGGTGGAGTCGGAGGGCAACGGCAGGATGTGCCTGACCCTGCCCGAGACGCTGATCTCCGTGGTGGGCATCGAGAAGGTGCTGCCGTCGTGGCGCGATCTCGAGGTGATGCTGCAGGTCTTGCCGCGCAGCAGCACCGGGGAACGGGAGAACCCGTACACCTCGATCTGGACCGGGCCGGCGCAGGGCGACGGCCCGCGCGAGGTGCACATCGTGCTGCTGGACAACGGACGCACGGGGGTGCTCGCCGACGTGGACGGCCGTGACGCGCTGCGGTGCATCCGCTGCTCGGCATGCCTGAACGTGTGCCCGGTCTATGAACGCGCCGGCGGACACTCCTACGGTTCGGTCTATCCCGGGCCGATCGGTGCCGTGCTGACGCCACAACTGCGGGGCACCACGAGCGCGATCGACAAATCGCTGCCCTATGCGTCCAGTCTGTGCGGAGCGTGTTTCGACGTGTGCCCTGTCCGCATCGACATCCCGTCGATGCTGGTGCACATGCGGACCCGCGTGGTCGACGAACATCGCGGGGGAGTGCCGTCGGGCGAGCAGGTCGCGATGACGGCGGCGAGCTGGCTGCTCGGCGACCATCGCCGCCTGGAGGCCCTCGAAAAGGTGGCGGCCGCGGGCGGTAAGACATTGCGTAGCAAGCTGTTCGGCGGCAAGCAGCGGTTGCGCTCACTGCCGTGGCCTGCCAGCGCCTGGTCGGGGGCGCGCGACGCGCCGGTGCCGCCGACAGAGTCGTTCCGGGCGTGGTGGGACAGAACAGGAGGCGGCCATGAGTGAGGCGCGCGAGGCGATCTTGGCCCGTGTCCGTGCGGCGCTGTCCGACCGGCCGGCGCCGGCCGACATCCCGTGGCGCTACGGCGCCGACGTCGGCACCGGTGATCTCGACCTCGTCGAGCGGTTTGTCGAGCGTGTCGCCGATTACCGTGCCCGCGTCGACCGCGTCGCCGAAGCCGATGCGGCACAAGCGATCAGCGCCGCGCTGGCCGATGCGCGCACCGTGATCGCAGATCCCGCCGTCCAGGCCCGGTGGCCCGGCGCTGCGCCGTGGGTGTCCGACACGGGGCTGAATGCAGACGCACTCGATGCCGTCGACGCGGTGGTCACCACCGCGACGGTGGCGATCGCGAACACCGGCACACTGGTCCTGGACCACGGCCCAGGCCAGGGCAGGCGGGCGCTGAGCCTGGTGCCCGACGTGCACGTGTGCGTGGTGCACGTCTCACAGATCGTCGACGACGTGCCCAATGCCCTTGCGCGGCTAGTCGATTCGGGTTCCCACACTCGACCGTTGACGTGGATCAGCGGACCGAGCGCCACCAGCGACATCGAGCTGGACCGAGTCGAGGGCGTGCACGGCCCGCGGACGCTACACGTGATCGTCCTGGGCTAGAGCATGCTCGCCGCGTCCTCGTCGAGCAGCCACACTGTGGCCTCGCGACCCACAGCGCCGGCCGCGGGCAGATCGACCGGGGCCGCCCCGCCGAGCGCAGCGGCGACCGCGTCGGCCTTGCCGTCGCCGGACACCACCAGCCACACCTCACGCGATCGCTGGATCGCCGGGAGGGTCAACGTGATCCGGCGCGGCGGGGGCTTGGGTGAATCGGTCACCCCGACCACCATGCGCTCGGTCTCCCGCACGGCGTCGGTGTCCGGGAACAGGGAATTGACGTGGCCTTCAGGGCCCATGCCCAGCAGGTGCACGTCGAATTCGCGCTCGGGATCGACGAAAGTCTCGTTCAGCACTCGCTCATAGCCCGCCGCCGCCGCGTCGAGGTCGTCGCCGAACTCGCCGTCGCTGGCCGCCATCGCGTGCACGTTGACCGCGGGTATGTCGATGTCATCCAGCAGCGCCTCGCGGGCCTGCTTGTCGTTGCGCTCGTCGTCGTCGTGGGTGACGAACCGCTCGTCGCCCCAGTAGACGTGCACCTTCGACCAGTCGATCTCGCGGCTGCGCTCCTTGACTCGCTCGAGCATCCCGATGCCGGTGCCGCCGCCGGTCAGGACCACGCTGGCCTGACCCCGAGCCGAGATCGCCGCGGTGATCGCGTCCACCAGCCGGTCCCCGGCGGCAGTCACCAGAGCGTCTTTGTCTGCGAAGCGCTCGACGATCGCGTTCACACGTACTGCACTTTCTCGATGCCCTGGAGGGCCTCGTGATAGATCTCATCGGCATCGAGGCGCCGCATGTCTTCGGCGAGGCACTCGCGTGTCTCCCTGCGCGCCAACGGAACCAGAGCCTCGGGGGCGGAGGTGCGGGTGAGTCTCGCGGTGACGCCCTCCTGGGGGCGGCTCAACGTGATCGTCTCGCTGTCGCGGACCAGCTCCACTTTCAGCTCGCCCACGGCGCGGCGGACCGGGCCGTCGATGCGGTAGGCCAACCATCCGGCCAGCACGTCGAGCGCCGGCTCGGTGGCCAGCCCCGACACCAGCGCCGAGGTGATCGGCTCGTGTGGGGGCAGATCGACAGCCGCCGTCAACAGTGCCCGCCAGTAGGTGATCCGGCTCCATGCCAGGTCGGTGTCGCCCGGGGTGTAGCCCTTGAGGCGGCCTTTGATAGAGCCCAGCGGGTCGGTGCCGTTGGTGGCATCGGTGATACGCCGGAGCGCGATCTTGCCCAGTGGATCCTCGGCGGGCACATCGGGGGCCACATCGGGCCACCACGTCACGACCGGCGTATCGGGCAGCAGAAAAGGCATCACGACGCTGCTGGCGTGGTTGGCCAGCGGCCCGGAGAGCCGTAGGCACACGACCTCGTTCGCGCCTGCGTCCCGCCCCACGCGTAGCTGCGCGTCGAGCCTGGCCTTGTCCGCGAGGCGGTCACCCGGTGCGACGACGACGACGCGGCAGGGATGCTCGCGGCTCGCTGCGTTGGCCGCCTCGATCGAGTCCTCGAGCAGTGCCTCGGTGGTGGGCGCGATGACGAGGGTGAGCACCCGGCCCAGCGTTATAGCGCCGCCTTCTTCGCGCAGCGCGATGATCTTCTTGTTGATGACGTCGGTGGTGGTGTCCGGAAGGTCGAGAATCATGGCCGCCTCCATTCCCGGCCGGAGCGCCGCAACATCTCGAAGGCCGAATCAGGGCCCCACCCGCCCGATTCGTAGGGGTCCGGCTTCCCGTGCGAGGCCCAGTACTCCAACGCGGGATCGAGGATGCGCCAAGCCAATTCGACCTCCTGGTTGACCGGGAACAGCGACGGCTCGCCGAGCAGGACGTCGAGGATCAGCCGTTCGTAGGCCTCCGGCGATTCCTCGGCGAACGCCGACCCGTAGGAGAAGTCCATGCTGACGTCGCGGACTTCCATCATGTTGCCCGGCACTTTGGACCCGAAGCGCAGCGTGATGCCCTCGTCCGGCTGGACCCGGATCACCAGGGCGTTCTGCCCCAGCTCCTCGGTCATGGTGGCGTCGAACGGCAGGTGCGGGGCCCGCTTGAAGATCAGCGCGATCTCGGTGACCCTGCGGCCCAACCGCTTTCCGGTCCGCAGGTAGAACGGGACACCGGCCCACCGGCGGGTGTCGACGTCGACGGTGATCGCGGCGAACGTCTCGGTGGTGGAGGTCTTCGAGAACCCCTCCTCCTCCAGCAATCCGACCACCCGCTCGCCGCCCTGCCAGCCCGCGGTGTACTGACCCCGCGAGGTGGTCTCGTCGAGGGGCTCGGCCAGCTTGCTCGCCGAGAGCACCTTGATCTTTTCCGCCTGCAGCTCGTCGGGGGAGAAGCTGACGGGTTCCTCCATGGCCGTCAGCGCCAGTAGCTGCAGCAGATGGTTCTGGATCACGTCACGCGCAGCCCCGACGCCGTCGTAGTAACCGCCGCGCCCGCCCAGACCGATGTCCTCGGCCATCGTGATCTGCACGCTGTCCACGTAATGGGAGTTCCACACCGGTTCGAACAGCTCGTTGGCGAACCGCAGCGCCAGGATGTTCTGCACCGTCTCCTTGCCGAGGTAGTGGTCGATGCGGAACACCGACGACTCCGGGAAGACGTTGTTGACGATCGAGTTGAGCTCCTCGGCGCTCTTGAGGTCGTGCCCGAATGGTTTCTCGATGACGACGCGGCTCCAGCTGCCCTCCGGCTTCTTGGCCAGGCCGGTGCGGGAGAGCTGTTCGAGCACCTGAGGAAACGCCTTCGGCGGAATCGACAGGTAGAAAGCGTGATTGCCACCGGTTCCGCGCTCGGCGTCGAGCTTGCCCAGGGTCTCGGCGAGGCTCTCGAAGGCTTTCTCGTCGTCGAAGGTGCCCTGTACGAAGCGAACTCCCTCGGCCAGGCGATCCCAGACCTCCTGGCGGAACGGCGTGCGGGCGTGCTGCTTGACCGCGTCGAGGACGACCTGACTGAAGTCCTGGTCGGCCCAGTCCCGCCGCGCGAAGCCGACCAGGGCGAACGACGGTGGCAGCAGCCCCCGGTTGGCCAGGTCGTAGATCGCGGGCATCAGCTTCTTGCGGGCGAGGTCCCCGGTGACACCGAAGATCACCACACAGCACGGGCCCGCGATGCGGGGCATGCGCTTGTCGCGCTTGTCCCGCAGCGGGTTCTGCCAGGCTTCGCTCATCGTCGTCTCTTGCTCTTCGCGCAAGCGCTCATCGCAGCCGGGTCACTTCTTCTCGTCGAGCTGGCCCTGCGTGGCTTCGAGCAATTCCTGCCACGACTTCTCGAACTTCTCGACGCCTTCCTCCTCGAGCGCGATGAACACGTCGGTCAGGTCGATGCCGACAGCGGAGAGTTGATCGAAGATCTCCTGCGATTCCGCGCCCTTGCCGGTGACCGTGTCACCGGTGACCACGCCGTGGTCGGCGACCGCGTCCATCGTCTTCTCCGGCATCGTGTTCACGGTGTTCGGGGCGACGAGCTCGGTGACGTAGAGCGTGTCGGAGTAGTCGGGGTTCTTCACGCCCGTCGACGCCCACAGCGGCCGCTGCACCCGCGCGCCGTCGTTCTTCAGCTTCTCGAAGCGCTCACCGCCGAGGAACACCTCTTCATAGGCGGCGTACGCCAGTCGTGCGTTGGCGACACCGGCCTTGCCGCGCAGCGCCAACGCCTCATCGGTGCCGATGTCCTCGAGTCGCTTGTCGATCTCGGTGTCCACGCGAGAGACGAAGAACGATGCGACCGAATGGATTCGGGACAGGTCGTGGCCGGCTTCCTTGGCCTTCTCGAGACCCTTGAGGTAGGCGTCCATCACCAGGCGGTAGCGCTCGACGGAGAAGATCAGCGTCACGTTCACCGAGATACCTTCGGCGAGAACCGAAGCGATCGCCGGGACACCGGCCTCGGTGGCGGGGATCTTGATCAGCAGGTTGGGCCGGTCGACGATCTTCCACAGCTCGATCGCCTGCAGGATCGTCTTGTCGGTGTCGTGGGCCAGCCGCGGGTCCACCTCGATCGACACCCGGCCGTCGACGCCATCGGACTGCTCGTAGATCTTCGCGAAGACATCGCAGGCGTTTCGGACGTCGTCGGTGGTGACGGTCCGGATGGTGGCGTCGACGTCGGCGCCGCGCTCGGCGAGCTCTTTGATCTGGTCGTCGTAGGCGTCACCCTTGGACAGCGCCGCCTGGAAGATCGACGGGTTGGTGGTCACGCCCACCACCGACTTCGTGTCGATCAGCGACTGCAGATTGCCGGTCTGCAGCCGTTCGCGGGACAGGTCGTCGAGCCATACGGAAACACCCGCGGCCGAGAGGGCCGCCAGGTTCTGGTTCTGGGTCATGTCAATTCCTTCGCTGACTAGTTCGCGATACTGCGTTCCGCGGCGGCCACCACTGCCTCTGGAGTGAACCCGAATTCGCGGAACAACGTCTTGTCGTCGGCCGACTCGCCGAAGTGCTCGATCGAGATGATCTCGCCGGTGTCGCCGACGATCTTGTACCAACTCTGCGCGACCGCGGCCTCGATGGCGACGCGCGCCGACACCTGAGGCGGCAACACGCTGTCGCGGTACTCCTTGGGCTGGGACTCGAACCACTCCAGGCACGGCATCGACACGACGTAGGCATTGATGTTCTTGTCGCGCAACGCCTTCTGCGCCTCGACGGCGATCTGCAGTTCGGAGCCCGTCGCGATCAGCATGACGTCGGCGTCGTCGGCGGGGGAGCCACCACCGAGCACGTACCCGCCCTTGGCGACGCCCTCGGAGTCGGTGCCCTCCAGCACGGGGATGCCCTGGCGGCTCAGGATGAAACCGACCGGGCCGCTGCCGTTACCGCGCGCGAGGATGCTCTTCCACGCGTATGCCGTCTCGTTCGGATCACCCGGCCGCACCACCGACAGATTCGGAATGGCCCGCAACGCAGCCAGATGTTCGATCGGCTGGTGGGTGGGTCCGTCCTCGCCCAGTCCGATCGAATCGTGGGTCCAGATGTAGATGGTGTCGATGTCCATCAGCGAGGCCAACCGCACTGCCGGACGCATGTAATCCGAGAACTGCAGGAACGTCCCGCCGAATGCCCGGGTCGGGCCGTGCAGCACGATGCCCGACAGGATCGAGCCCATCGCGTGCTCCCGGATGCCGAAGTGCAGCACCCGGCCGTACCAGTCGGCCTCGAAATCCGACGTCGAGATCGACGGCGGACCGAACGACTTCACGCCCTTGATCGTCGTGTTGTTGCTGCCCGCCAGATCGGCCGAGCCACCCCACAGTTCCGGGAGCTTCGGTGCGACGTCGTTGAGTACCTGGCCGAACGCGGCGCGGGTCGCGACCGCCTTCGAGCCGGGCTCCCAGTACGTGATGTCCGAATCCCAGCCCTCGGGGAGTTCCTCGGCGGTCAGGCGGTCCAGCAGCTTCTTGCGCTCGGGCTCACGCTCCGCCCACGCGTCGAAGCCCGGCTGCCACTTCTCGTGCGCCTCACGGCCCCGCTCGACCAGCTTGCGGGTGTGCTCGAACACCTCGTCGCTGACCTCGAACGTCTTGTCCGGATCGAAACCCAGGACCTTCTTGGTGGCGGCGACCTCGTCGTCCCCGAGCGCCGAGCCATGCACGCCGCCGGTGTTCATCTTGTTCGGCGCCGGATATCCGATGATCGTGCGCAGCGCGATGAACGACGGCTTGTCGGTCACCTTCTTGGCCTCGGCGATGGCCTGCTCGATACCGACGACATTCTCGCCGCCCTCGACCTCCTGCACGTGCCACCCGTAGGCGCGGTAGCGCGCGGCGACATCCTCGCTCAGCGCGATGTTGGTGTCGTGCTCGATGGAGATCTGGTTCTTGTCGTAGAACACGATCAGATTGCCCAGCTGCTGGGTGCCCGCCAACGAGGACGCCTCGCTGGTCACGCCTTCTTCGATGTCGCCGTCGGAGGCGATCACGTAGATGAAGTGGTCGAAGGGGCTCTCACCGGCCGGTGCGTCGGGATCGAACAGGCCGCGCTCGTAGCGCGACGCCATCGCCATGCCGACAGCGGAGGCAAGGCCCTGCCCCAGCGGGCCGGTGGTGATCTCCACGCCCTTGGTGTGCCGGAACTCGGGGTGACCGGGTGTCTTGGACTTGAACGTCCGCAGCGCTTCGATGTCGGACAGTTCGAGTCCGAACCCGCCGAGATAGAGCTGGATGTAGAGCGTGAGGCTGGAGTGCCCGCAGGACAGCACGAACCGGTCGCGGCCCAACCAGTGCACGTCGCTGGGGTCGTGGCGCATCTGGCGCTGGAACAGCGTGTAGGCCAGCGGCGCCAGACTCATCGCCGTCCCGGGGTGACCGTTGCCCACCTTCTGGACGGCATCGGCAGCCAGCACGCGGACGGTGTCCACCGCGCGGGAGTCGAGCTCGGTCCAGTCGTCGGGATGGTTCGGTCGGGTCAGCGAAGAGATCTCTTCGAGCGTGGTCACGAGGCGCACTCCTTGGACTTGGTGGGGCGTGTCGATCCGCACCAACCACCCTAGTGCTCACCGACGCGAAGACGCAGGGGTGATACCCGCCGTACCGGTTACCACCCGTAACCAGACGGCGAATTTCGGGGACGGCGCCCCGCGGTCTACCATCGCCTGTAGTAGACGTGGCACGAAGGAGTTGGTTGGGTGAGGATCCGCGAAGGCGACCTCGTCGGCGATTCGGCCGACGCCGCGCCGCACGGGTTCCGCACCAGACTGCTCGGCTATCTGGGCCTGACCAAGCCGCGCGTCATCGAACTGCTGCTCGTCACCACGATCCCGGCGATGCTGCTGGCGCATCGCGGCAGCGTCGACCCGCTGCTGATCCTCAACACGATGTTCGGCGGCCTACTGGCCGCCGCCGGCGCCAACACGCTGAACTGTGTCGCCGACGCCGACATCGACAAGGTGATGAAGCGCACCGAGCGGCGCGCGCTGGCCCGCGCGACCGTGCCCCGCAGTCACGCGCTGGTGTTCGGGCTGGCGCTGTCGGTCGGATCGTTCTTCTGGCTGTGGTGGACCACCAACATGCTGTCCGCGCACCTGGCGGGCGCGACGATCGCGTTCTACGTGCTGGTGTACACGCTGCTGCTCAAGCGGCGGACCTCGCAGAACGTCGTGTGGGGCGGGGCCGCAGGCTGCATGCCTGTGATGATCGGCTGGTCCGCGGTGACCGGCACGATCAGCTGGCCGGCGATCGTGATGTTCCTCATCATCTTCTTCTGGACGCCGCCGCACACCTGGGCGCTGGCGATGCGCTACAAGGAGGACTACAAGGCGGCCGGCGTGCCGATGCTGCCCGTGGTCGCCACCGAGGTACAGGTCACCAAGCAGATTCTCGTCTACACCTGGCTGACCGTGATCGCCACGCTCGCCCTGGCGCTCGCAACCGGATGGCTGTACGCATCGGTCGCCATCCTCGCCGGCACCTGGTTCCTGGTCATGGCCCATCAGCTCTACGCCGGCGTGCGACGCGGTGAGCCGGTCAAGCCGCTGCGACTGTTCCTGCAGTCGAACAACTACCTCGCGGTGGTGTTCTGCGCGCTGGCCGTCGATTCGGCGCTGGACCTGCCGACGCTGCTGACCCGCTAACCGGGCAGCAGCACGACCGAGCCCACGGTCTTGCGGCCCTGCAGGTCGCGGTGAGCCTGCTCGGCGTCCTGTAGTGCATAGCGATTGCTCACGGTCACGCTCAGGGTGCCGTCGGCGATGGCGGTCAGCAGTTCGCCCGCGCGCCACGAGAACTCATCGGCCGTGCGGGTGTGGTGCGCGAGGTTGGGCCGCGTCAGGAAGACCGAGCCCGCGGCGTTGAGGCGCTGCGGATCGAACGGTGGCACCGGCCCGCTCGCCGCGCCGAACAGTGCCAGGGTGCCGCGCACCGCGAGGCTGGCCAGGCTGGCCTCGAACGTCGAGGCGCCCACCCCGTCGTACACCGCCTCCACGCCGCTCCCGTCGGTGAGCTCGCGGATGCGCGCGCCGAAGGCGGCGGCGCCCCCGTCCTCCTGACTGGGGTAGTCCAGCACCTCGACCGCGCCGGCCTGCCGGGACAGCTCCGCCTTGTCCGGTGTGGACACGGTGGTGATCACCGACGTCGCCATGCTGGTGGCCCACTGCGTCAGGATCAGCCCGACGCCGCCCGCGCCGGCATGCACCAGCACGGTGTCGCCCTGCTGGATCGGGTAGGTGGATTTGATCAGGTAGTGCGCCGTCATGCCCTTCAGCAGCGCGGAAGCGGCCACGTCAGGTGCGACGCCCTCGGGCACGTAGGCGACGAAGTCGGCGGGGGCCAGACAGTACTCGGCGTAGGCGCCGAGGGCCTGCGCAGTCACCACCCGGTCGCCGACGTTGAGCGCGGCGACGTCGTCGCCGACGGCCTCGATCGTGCCGCACACCTCGGTGCCCACGACGAACGGCAGCTCCCGCGGATACAGCCCGGAGCGGAAGTACGTGTCGATGAAGTTCACGCCGATCGCCTCGGCCTTGATCAGCACCTGATCGGGTCCCGGTGCAGGCTGGGGCTTCTCCACGTAGGACAGAACTTCCGGCCCGCCGGTCTCGGCGACTTCGATCGCGTACATAGGTGACATCATGCCCGTCATGAAGCTCGCCCGCCCCGAGGTGTTCCATCCGCGCATCGTGCTGGCGGGATGTCCTGCGCTACCGGAGGGCGACGGTGACGACGCCGGTCTGGTCGGCGCGCTGCGGACCCGCGGGTTGCACGCCCGGTGGTTGTCCTGGGACGACCCCGCGACGCTGGAGGCCGACGTCGTGATCCTGCGCGCGGCATGGGATTACACCGAGCGGCTCACAGAGTTCCTGGCGTGGACGCGACAGGTGCCCCGGCTGCTCAACAGCCCCGACGTCGTCGCGTGGAACACCGACAAGCGCTATCTGGCGGACCTGGCCGCCGCCGGCGTGGCGACGGTGCGCAGTGCCTTCTTCGGGCCGGGGGAGACGGTGGCGATCCCGCAGGGGGAGGTCGTGGTCAAACCGGCGGTCGGCGCCGGATCGGTGGGCGCGATGCGGTTCCGCGACGCGGACGCGGCGTACGCGCATGCCGTGGCCCTGCAGGCCGACGGACGGACGGCGCTGGTGCAGCCCTACGACGCGCGAGTCGCAGACGGGGAGACCGCGCTGGTGTTCCTGCGCGGTGAGCCGTCACACGCCTTCACCAAGGGGCCGATGCTGCCCGAGCCCGGGCAGGGGCCGACGCTCGACCCGTCCGGCACCTACGCCGAGGAGCGCCTGCAGCTCGCGGACCCCGACGACGAGCTGTGGGAGGTCGGCCACGCGGCGCTGGCCGCCGCAGCGGCTCATCTGGGCATCCGGGTCACCGACCTGCTGTACGCGCGCGTCGACGTGCTGGGCGGGCCCGACGCGCCCGCCCTGCTGGAGCTCGAGTTGGTTGAGCCGTCACTGGGATGGCGTCAGCTCGACGAGCCTGCCCGGAACCGGCAGCAGCGCAGATTCGCGCTGGCGGTCGAGTCAGCTCTCGACGAGCTCGGCTTGGGTCCCCTCGCGAAGGGCCCGTTCGCGCAGCGCCGCCCATAGCGCGGCCGTCGCCGCGGTGCACGCGGCCGCCCCGGCGACGTGGAACGCCACCAGGACCTCGGGAACCCCGGTGGCGAACTGCACGGCACCGAGCAGCCCCTGCGCGGCGACAAGTGCGACCAGCACCGCGAGACGACGCATCACGGGCCGGGTGGCGCGGGCGGCCACCAGGCCGAAACCCAGCCCCACCACCAGCGAGAGGTAGGCCACCAGCAGCGACGAGTGCAGATGGACCAGTGTGGTGATCTCGACCTGCAGCCGCGGCACCGGCCGGTCGATGCTCTTGTCGCCGGCGTGCGGCCCTGCGCCGGTGACCATCGTGCCGGTGATCAGCACCGCGGACAGCGTCATCCCGCACAGGCCGGTCAGCAGGCGCAGGGGCTTGGGTGCGCGCCGCACCAGCACGCCCGTGTCGGGCTGGCCGATCTTGACGTACAGCAGCACGGCGAGCCACACCATCAGCATCGAGGCGAGCAGGTGTACGGCCACCGTCCACCACAGCAACCCGGTGAGCACGGTGATGCCGCCGATCACGGCCTGCAGCACTGTCGACGCCGGCATCAGCCACGCGTAGATCAGCACCTCGCGCCTGCGTCGCGCACGGACGACGACGATGACGGCCGCCGCTGCGGTCAGAACGACGAGGAACGTGATCAACCGGTTGCCGAACTCGACCGCCTGATGGATGACGGGCACCTCGGCATGCGGGACGGGGGTGTAGCTGCCGGGGAAGCACTGCGGCCAGGTCGGGCATCCCAGCCCTGAGGCGGTGACGCGGACGATCGCGCCGGTCACGGCGATGCCGCCCTGGGTGAGGATCACGGCCGCGGCGACGATGCGCTGAACACGCAGGCTCGGTTCGGGAAGGAGATCGACGAGCCGCACGAAGAGTCGTGGCACGAGTCGTCGGCTGGGCACGGTGTCGATGGTAGAGCCCGGCTAACTACGAGCCGTAGTAGGGGCGGTGAGCGGCACCAGCACGTCGTCGACCAGCGTGAGCACGAGCTCGTCGTCGATGGGATCGCCGGTGATCAGCAGGTGGTGCCACAGCACGCTCTGACCGAGTTCGCGGATGACGCCGATGGGGATGTCGGCGCGCACGTCGCCGCGCTCGATACCGCGCTCCAGCAGGGCGGTCACGTCGGCTTTACGGCTCCCGACGACGTCGGCGTAGAACGTCTCGGCCAGCTCGGGGTCGGCCGCCACCGCCATCACTATCGAACGCATCAACGGACCCTGCGGGCCGGCGAACAACTCGGCCCATCCGCGCAGCACAGCCAGCATGTCGGTGCGGAAGGCGCCCGTGTCCGCGGTGGGGATCGACGCGGCCGCGACCTCGATGAGGGTGTCGCGCAGCAGCGCGCGCCGATCACTCCATCGCCGGTAGAGCACCGGCTTGCTGGTGCGCGCGGCCGCGGCGACCGCCTCCATCGTCACGCCGTCAGGGCCGTGTGCGGCCAGCAACTCCATGACGGCCGATCTGATCGCTGCGTCCAGCTCAGCGCCGCGTCGACGTGTGGTGGGCATGATCACACTCGATTCCTTTGAGAAACGCTTGCGTATCTTAATGGCCGATCGTACCGTTCTGCGTAAGAAACGCAAACGTATCTTCGGAGGACGGACATGTACCACCCGACACTTCCCGTGCTGTATCCGCTGCGGCCGATCGACACCGCATCGGTGCAGTTCACCGACTGCGCCCACGGCCGCCGCCGGGTCACGATCGACCACCGGCCCCTCGCCGGGGTGACGCCGGCCATGCTGCTCGACTGGTTCACCCACCTCGACGGCACGATGCGCTATGGCGGGCACGTGGTGGACCGCTATCTGGCCTGGCACCCGACGGACCACATCCGCTGGGAGCTGTGGCGCGCGGCGCCCGGGGGCGGCGCCGGGGAGGGCGCCCGGTTCCACATCGTCGAGGCGTTCGGCGGCGATCCGAGGTTCCGCGTCGACGTCGTCGACCGGGTCGAGAAACTCGACGTCACCGGTATCCGGTTGGTGCAGCGGCTCGTCGGCGTGCCGATCTTCGCGCTCGAACACACGTGGTCGGCGGGCGTCGAGGGCACCCACTACGTCTCCGTGATGGACATCGGTGCGCGCAGCGCGGCGATGGCCCCGGTCAACGCGCTGCTACGCCGACGGTTCCGGCCCGCGATGGTCGAGGCCTGGGTGCGGCACAACATCGAGGAGGTCGGGCAGCTGGAGCACCTGCTGCCGCAGCTGGCGAACTCAGGTGAAGCGGAACCAGCGCAGCGCGCATAAGCCTGCGGCGGCACCCCAGATCGCCAACACCGCAAGGCCGAACCAGTCGACCGAGAGCGTCATCGCACGCGTCAGCGCCTCGGTCAGCGCGCCCGACGGCGTCAGCCTGGCGATCCACGCCACCGCGCGCGGCACGATGCCACCGTCGGTGCCGCCCTCGACCGTCAGCGCGCCCACCCCGGCGAACACGAACCACATCAGGTTCGCCACCGCGAGCACGATCTCGGCCCGCAGGGTGCCGCCGAGCAGCAGGCCCAGAGCGGCGAACACCGCGGTGCCCAGGGCGATGATGACCGCGCCCAGTGCGAGACCGGCCGGGGCGGGCCGCCAGCCCAGGCCGATGCCGATGGCGCCCAGCAGGATCGACTGCAGGAAGACCACCGTCACCACCGCCAGCGATTTGCCGGCGATGATGCCCCACACCGGCAGCGCCGTAGCGCCGAGGCGCTTGAGCGCGCCGTAGCGCCGGTCGAAGGCGACCGCGATGGCCTGCCCGGTGAATGCGGTCGAGATGACCGCCAGCGCCATGATCGCCGGGGTGAACGTCGCGGCCCGGTCCGGGCCGAACGAGCCCAGCGGCAGCAGGGTGAGCCCGATCAGCAGCGTGATCGGGATGAACATGGTCAGCAGCAGCTGCTCGCCGTTGCGGAGCAGCAGCCGCAGTTCCAGCCCGTACTGCGCGGCCAGCATCCGTGGCACCGGCGCGGGCCGCGGATCGGGGGAGAAGGTGCCCTCGGCGAAGCGGTTCGGTGTGTTGCCGGGTGTGTTCACTGCCGCAACTCCCGCCCCGTCACGTCGAGGAACACGTCCTCGAGACTGCGCTGCTCGACACGCATGTCGGTGGCGAGCACGTCGAGGCGGGCGCACCACGCGGTGACGGTCGCCAGCACCTGCGGATCGATACGGCCCTCGATGAGGTACTCCCCGGGGGACGTCTCGGTCGCGCGGTAGCTCTCGGGCAGCGCCGCGATCAGCAGGGAGAGATCCAACATGCGCGGTGCCCGGAACCGCAGCTGGTTCTCGGCGCCACTGCGCATCAGCTCGGCCGGTGTGCCGCCGGCCACGGCCTGACCCCGATCGATGATCAGGATGTGATCGGCCAGTTCCTCGGCCTCGGTGAGTTGGTGGGTGGTCAGCACGACCGTCACGCCGTCGCGGCGGAGGGCATCGATCAGTTCCCACACCACGAGACGCGCATGCGCATCCATGCCCGCCGTCGGCTCGTCGAGGAACACCAGCTCGGGACGGCCGACCACCGCGCACGCCAGCGCGAGGCGCTGCTGCTGCCCGCCGGACAACCGGCGGTAGGTGGTGCGCGCCGAATCGGTCAGCCCCAGTGTGTCCAGCAGCCACGCCGGGTCCAACGGGTTGGCGGCATAGGAGGCCACCAGCCGGAGCATCTCGCCGGCACGCGCAGCGGGATAGGCGCCGCCGCCCTGGAGCATCACCCCGGTCCGCGCCCGGACCTCGGCGTTGTCGGCCACCGGGTCGAGGCCGAGGATCTCGATGCTGCCGGCGTCGGGACGGGCGAAGCCCTCGCACATCTCGACCGTCGTGGTCTTGCCTGCGCCGTTGGGGCCGAGCAGCGCGAAGATCTCCGCGGCGCCCACTTCCAGGTCCAGCTCGGACACTGCCACCGTGGCGCCGTACCGCTTGGTCACGCCACGTAACCGCACTGGCGCGGCGCCGGAACGGGAGGTCACGGAGATTCAGCGTAGGCGTCGGCCTTATCGGCCGCTCCTACCGGCTCGTCGAGGCGCCCCGTCGCGGCCTCCGGCACTGCCCGCCACGGCAGCCACCGGTAGGTCAACGCGATCAGCGCGAGCACGATCACGGTGCTGGCCAGTGTCGCCAGCACGATCTGGAACAGTGCGAAGCGATCGCCGTTGGCGGTGGGTCCGAAGATGCCCACGATCAGCGTGACGGCGATGACCGCGGCCCGAAAGCCCGGCCGGGTGGCCCAGGCGGCCAGCGGGATGATCGCCCACAGCAGGTACCACGGCTGCACCACCGGGAACAGCAGCACGGTGATGCCGAGTGCGACGCCGAGCCCGCCGACGGGGTGCAGCCGGTTTCGCAGCACGGCGAACAGCAGCCAGGTGACGAACATCGCGATCAGGGTCACGCCGATCGCGCGGGTCAGCGCGAGGACGGCGGTGGTGTGATCGCCGAGGCCGAGCAGGATGCCGACCTGTCCGGTGCCCAGCGCCAGCAGCGTCGGCGGTGACATCCAGCTGCGCACCACGTTGGCGGTACCGAGGGTGAACAGCCAGCCGAAGCCCAGACCGCTGGCCCAGCCGATCAACGCCATCACCGCCAGCGACACGACACCGAGCGCGGTGCCGGCCGTCAGGAACGCTTTGACCGTGCCACCCCACCGCGCGGCCAACGCCATCGCGACGAAGCCGAGTGCCAGCAGGCCGGGCAGCTTCACCTGCGAGGACATCGTGATCAGCACCGTCCCGGCCAACATCATGCCGGGGGCGTACCAGCGGTGCCGTTCGGTCGCGCCCGACGCCGCGCCTCTCGGGAAAGCGGAAATGCCGCGCAGCGCGAATTCGGTGCCCGCCAACATCAGGCCGAGCATCAGCGCCTCGTTGTGGATGCCGGCGATCAGGTGCATGAACAGCAGCGGGTTCGTCGCGCCCAGCCACAAGGCGCTGACCTCGGCCACTCCGCAGCGGCGGGCCAACCGCGGAGTGGCCCAAACGATCAGGCCGACGCCCAGCAGCACCATCGCACGGTGGAACAGCACCGCCTCGACGATGTTCTCGCCGGTGATCCGCGAGATGCCGCGGCCGATCCACAGGAACAGCGGCCCGTACGGGGCGGGCGTCTCACGCCAGAGGCTCGGCACCGACAGCGTGAACACGTGATCGAGGCCCAGGCCGGGAGCCGGCCCCACCCGGTAGGGATCGCTGCCCTGCAGGGAGATCTCGCTCTGCGCCAGGTAGGAGTAGACGTCCTTGCTGTACATCGGCGGCGCGATCAGCAGCGGCAGCGCCCACAGGAGCAGCGTGCGGTCCACTTGGCTGCGCGTCATGCGCCGCTTGCCCAGCGCGAACCGCCCGAGCATGAGCCAGGCCAGTGTCATCATCACCGCGCCGGTGGTGGTCATGGTCAGCGAGACCGTCTGGATGCGCGACGGCAGGTTGAGCAGGCGCACGCCGAACGTGGGGTCCTGCACGACGGGTCGCGCGCCGGCGCCCAGTGCGCCGATCGCCATCAGCACGGTGCCGGTCGCGCCGAACAGCCGTGTGCGGTGCAGCGCGACGAGTTCGGCGGGGTCGAGGGGACTGCCGACGGTGCGCTCATCGCCGTGGAGACCGGCGATCGAGGTGCTGAGCGAGTGTCGGCGGGCTGCCACCCAGGCAGCGTAGCGGGCGACTATTCCCGGATCGGTCGCCTCGACCGTGTGAGAAGAATGACGGATCCGATAAGGGTGGCCTTGGTGGACCCGCCCCGGCAATTGCGTCACACTGGTGTTGTGAAAATCCGTCCTGAGGGCACCGTCGTGCCGGCTGAGAAGGCGGCCGCCGTGCCGTCGTCATCGGTCGCCGACGGCGACACCAGGACGGCGATCGTGCGCCTGCTGCTGGAGTCGGGTACGACGACGGCGAGCAGCATCGGCGAGCGGTTGGGCCTGTCGGCAGCCGGGGTGCGCCGTCACTTGGACGCACTGATCGAGGCGGGCGACGCGCAGGCCAAATCGGCGGCCGCCTGGCAGCAGGAGGGCCGCGGCCGGCCGGCCAAGCGCTATCAGTTGACCGCAGCCGGGCGCGCGAAGCTCGAGCACACCTACGACGATCTGGCGTCGGCGGCCATGCGGGCGTTGCGCGAGATCGGCGGGGACGACGCGGTGCACACGTTCGCCCGCCGGCGCATCGACACCATCCTGGCCGGCGTCGCACCCGCGACGACCGATGACGCCGATGACGTCGAGGCCGCGGCGGAACGCGTTGCCGACGCCCTGAGCCGTGCCGGCTACGCGACCACGACCACGCAGGTGCGCGGTCCGCTGGGTGGGGTGCAGATCTGTCAGCACCACTGCCCGGTGTCCCACGTCGCAGAGGAATTCCCCGAACTCTGCGAGGCCGAACAAGAAGCGATGGCCGAGGTGCTGGGCACGCACGTCCAGCGTCTCGCCACCATCGTCAACGGGGATTGTGCCTGCACCACCCACGTTCCGGCGCACAGCCCGCGCCGGAACCCGTCAGCAAGCAAAAGGAGTGTGTCGCAATGACACTCACACCGGAGGTCAAGCCAGAAGCGCTGACCCAGGAGGAGACCATCGCCTCCCTGGGCAAGTACGGCTACGGCTGGTCCGACTCCGACGTCGCGGGCGCCAGCGCCCAGCGCGGGCTCTCGGAGGCGGTGGTGCGCGACATCTCGGCGAAGAAGAGCGAGCCGGAGTGGATGCTCGACGTCCGCCTCAAGGCGTTGCGCACCTTCGACAAGAAGCCGATGCCGAACTGGGGGTCCAACCTCGAGGGCATCGACTTCGACAACATCAAGTACTTCGTGCGCTCCAGTGAGAAGCAGGCCGCCACGTGGGACGATCTGCCGGCCGACATCAAGAACACCTACGACAAGCTCGGCATCCCCGAGGCCGAGAAGCAGCGCCTGGTCTCCGGTGTGGCCGCGCAGTACGAGTCCGAGGTCGTCTACCACTCGATCCGCGAGGATCTCGAGGCCCAGGGCGTCATCTTCCTCGACACCGATTCCGGTCTGCGTGAGCATCCCGAGCTGTTCCGGGAGTACTTCGGCACCGTGATCCCGGCCGGGGACAACAAGTTCTCGGCGCTCAACACCGCGGTGTGGTCCGGCGGGTCGTTCATCTACGTCCCCAAGGGCGTGCACGTCGACATCCCGCTGCAGGCCTACTTCCGCATCAACACCGAGAACATGGGCCAGTTCGAGCGCACGCTGATCATCGTCGACGAGGACGCCTACGTGCACTACGTCGAAGGCTGCACGGCGCCGATCTACAAGAGCGATTCGCTGCACAGCGCGGTCGTCGAGATCATCGTCAAGCCCGGCGGTCGCTGCCGGTACACCACGATCCAAAACTGGTCGAACAACGTCTTCAACCTGGTGACCAAGCGGGCGCGCGCCGAGGCCGGCGCCACCATGGAGTGGGTCGACGGCAACATCGGCTCCAAGGTCACGATGAAGTACCCCGCGGTGTGGATGACCGGTGAGCACGCCAAGGGCGAGGTGCTCTCGGTCGCGTTCGCCGGTGAGGGCCAGCACCAGGACACCGGTGCGAAGATGCTGCACCTGGCGCCCAACACGTCGTCCAACATCGTGTCGAAGTCCGTCGCCCGCGGCGGCGGCCGCGCGTCCTACCGCGGCCTGGTGCAGGTCAACAAGGGCGCCCACGGATCGCGTTCGAGCGTGAAATGCGATGCGCTGCTGGTGGATACGATCAGTCGCTCCGACACCTACCCCTACGTCGACATCCGCGAGGACGACGTCACGATGGGCCACGAGGCGACGGTCTCGAAGGTCAGCGAAGACCAGATGTTCTACCTGATGAGCCGCGGTCTGACCGAGGACGAGGCGATGGCGATGGTGGTGCGCGGCTTCGTCGAGCCGATCGCCAAGGAGCTCCCGATGGAGTACGCGCTGGAGCTCAACCGGCTGATCGAGCTGCAGATGGAAGGCGCGGTCGGCTAGTGGCGAACACCAATCTGACGGCGGCCCTCGAGGGCGCCACCAAGGGCGAGCTGTTCACCTCCTACGACGTCGACGCATTCGAGGTACCCGGCGGTCGCGACGAGATCTGGCGTTTCACCCCGCTGAAGCGGTTGCGCGGCCTGCACGACGGGTCGGCCGCCGCCACGGCAGAGGCCACCGTCGAGGTGACCGGTTCCGATGACGTACGGGTCGAGCGGGTCTCCCGCACCGACGACCGGCTCGGACAAGCCGGCGTGCCTGCCGACCGGGTTGCAGCGCAAGCGTATTCGTCGTTCGAGACGGCGACGCTGATCGAGGTGCCCGCCCAGGCCGTGGTCGCCGATCCGATCGAGGTGGTCATCACCGGACCCGGCGAGGGTGCGACCGCCTACGGCCACCTCCAGATCCTCCTCGGCGAACTGGCCGAAGCGGTCGTGGTGCTCGACCACCGCGGCAGCGGAACCTACGCCGACAACATCGAATTCGTCGTCGGAAACGGCGCGACACTGCGGGTGGTCTCCATCGCGGACTGGGCCGACGACGCAGTGCACGTGAGCACGCATCACGCGACACTGGGCCGCGACGCCGTGCTTCGGCACGCGGCGGTCACCCTGGGTGGCGACGTGGTGCGGTTGACGGGCCGCGTGCGCTACACCGCGCCCGGCGGCGACGCCGAACTGCTCGGCCTGTACTTCGCCGACGACGGCCAGCACTTCGAATCCCGGCTGCTCGTCGACCATGCGCAGCCCAACTGCCGCTCCAACGTGACGTACAAGGGTGCGCTGCAGGGGGATCCGGAGTCGAAGCGACCCGACACCCACACGGTGTGGGTGGGCGACGTGCTGATCCGCGCCGAAGCCACCGGCACCGACACCTTCGAGCTGAACCGCAACCTGGTGCTCACCGACGGCGCACGCGCCGACTCGGTGCCCAACCTCGAGATCGAGACCGGCGAGATCGTCGGCGCCGGCCACGCCAGCGCCACTGGCCGTTTCGACGACGAGCAACTGTTCTACCTGCGTGCCCGCGGCATTCCCGAAGAGCAGGCCCGCCGCCTGGTGGTCCGCGGCTTCTTCCACGAGATCATCGCCAAGATCTCCGTCCCCGCCGTGCGGGACCGCCTGACCGACGCCATCGAACGCGAACTCGCGATTACCGAGAAGAGTTGACCATGACCACACTGGACATCAAAGATCTGCACGTCTCGGTGAACACCCCCGAGGGCGAAGAGATCCCGATCCTCAAGGGTGTCGACCTGACCGTGAAGTCGGGGGAGACGCATGCGGTGATGGGCCCCAACGGGTCCGGTAAGTCGACGCTGTCCTACGCGATCGCCGGGCACCCGAAGTACACCGTGACCGGCGGCTCGATCACCCTCGACGGCGAGGACGTGCTCGAGATGAGCGTCGACGAGCGCGCTCGCGCCGGCCTGTTCCTGGCCATGCAGTACCCGGTCGAGGTGCCGGGGGTGTCGATGTCGAACTTCCTGCGCACCGCCGCGACCGCGGTGCGGGGTGAGGCGCCGAAGCTGCGGCACTGGGTCAAAGAGGTCAAGGGTGCGATGACCGATCTCGGCATCGACCCGTCGTTCGGCGAGCGCAGCGTCAACGAGGGCTTCTCCGGCGGTGAGAAGAAACGCCACGAGATCCTCCAGCTCGGTCTGCTCAAGCCCAAGATCGCGATCCTCGACGAGACCGACTCCGGTCTGGACGTCGATGCGCTGCGGGTGGTCAGCGAGGGCGTGAACCGCTACGCGGAGGCCGAGAACGGCGGCGTCTTGCTGATCACGCACTACACCCGCATCCTGCGCTACATCCAGCCGCAGTTCGTCCACGTGTTCGTCGGCGGCCGAATCGTCGAATCGGGCGGGCCCGAGCTCGCCGACGAACTGGAAGCGAACGGCTACGAGCGCTTCACCCAGGCCGCCGCGGGGGCGTGACCGTGACGGCTGCGCGAGTGCTCGATGCGGCCGAACTGGCCAGAGTCCGGGCTGATTTCCCGATCCTGTCGCGGGTCATGCGCGGCGGTAACCAGCTGGCGTACCTGGACTCCGGCGCGACGTCGCAGAAGCCGTTGTGCGTGCTCGACGCCGAGCGGGAGTTCCTGCTCACCTCCAACGGTGCGGTGCACCGAGGCGCCCACCAGCTGATGGAGGAGGCGACCGACGCCTACGAACAGGGCCGCGAGGACATCGCGGCGTTCGTCGGCGCCGACACCGACGAGCTGGTGTTCACCAAGAACGCCACCGAAGCCATCAACGTCGTGGCCTATGCGTTGGGGGATCGGCGGTTCGACCGGGTCGTCGGCCCGGGAGACGTCATCGTCACCACCGAGCTCGAGCATCACGCGAACCTGGTGCCCTGGCAGGAGCTGGCGCAGCGCACCGGCGCGACGCTGCGCTGGTATGGGATCACCGAAGAAGGCCGCATCGACCTGGATTCGCTGCAGCTCGATGAGCGCGTGAAAATCGTTGCCTTCAGCCATCATTCGAACGTCACCGGGGCCGTCGCGCCGGTCGAGGAGCTGGTGGCCCGGGCGCGTGCGGTGGGCGCACTGGTGCTGCTGGACGCCTGCCAGTCGGTACCGCACCAGCCCGTCGATCTCCATGCCCTCGACGTCGACTTCGCGGCGTTCTCCGGGCACAAGATGCTCGGACCCACCGGCATCGGTGTGCTGTACGGCAAGCGTGCGCTGCTCGACGCGATGCCTCCGGTGCTGACCGGCGGCTCGATGATCGAGACGGTCACGATGGAGGCCACCACGTTCGCGCCCGCACCGCAGCGCTTCGAGGCGGGCACCCCGATGACCTCGCAGGTCGTCGGATTGGCCGCCGCCGCACGCTATCTCGACGGGCTGGGCATGCCTGCCGTCGAGGACCACGAACGCGAACTGGTTGTGGCTGCCTTGGCCGGGCTCTCGGAGATCGACGGTGTCCGGGTGATCGGCCCGACCACGATGGCCGACCGCGGCTCGCCGGTGTCGTTCGTGGTCGACGGCGTGCACGCCCACGATGTGGGCCAGGTGCTCGACGACGACGGGGTGGCCGTGCGCGTGGGACATCACTGCGCGTGGCCGCTGCACCGTCGGTTCGGCATCGCCGCGACGGCCCGCGCCTCGTTCGCCGTCTACAACACCGCCGAGGAAGTGGACCGGTTGGTGGCGGGCGTGCGCCGCGCCGTGGAGTTCTTCGATCCGGCGGGCAGGAGCGAAGCGACCGGGGGTCGTTCGTGAGACTCGAGCAGATCTACCAGGAAGTGATCCTGGACCACTACAAGCACCCGCACCACCGCGGCCTGCGGGAGCCGTTCGCGGCGCAGGTGCACCACGTCAATCCGACGTGTGGCGACGAGGTGACGTTGCGCGTCGCCCTGTCCGACGACGGGGAGACGGTCACCGACATCTCCTACGACGGGCAGGGCTGCTCGATCAGCCAGGCCTCGACCTCGGTGTTGACCGATCAGGTGATCGGCCAGACTGTCGGGGACGCGCTCAAGACGGTGGCGGCCTTCTCGGAGATGGTGTCGTCGCGGGGCACGATCGACGGGGACGAGGACGTGCTGGGCGACGGCGTCGCATTCGCCGGTGTCGCCAAGTATCCGGCGCGGGTGAAATGCGCGCTGCTGGGGTGGACCGCTTTCAAAGCAGCGCTGGCGCAGGCGCATGGACCCGATGAGACTTCTGCGGAGGAGAACTGATGAGTGACGCACCGACCGAAGAACAGCTCGCCGACATCGAAGAGGCGATGCGTGATGTCGTCGACCCCGAACTCGGCATCAACGTCGTGGACCTCGGTTTGGTCTACGGCGTCAACGTGGAGAAGGGCGAGCAGGGCGATGTCGCGCTGATCGACATGACCCTGACCTCGGCGGCCTGCCCGCTGACCGACGTGATCGAAGACCAGTCCCGCACGGCTCTCGTCGGCGCCGGCCTGGTCAACGAGTTGCGCATCAACTGGGTGTGGAACCCGCCGTGGGGCCCGGACAAGATCACCGAGGACGGTCGCGAGCAACTGCGCGCCCTGGGCTTCACCGTCTGATCAGTCGAGCTGGCGGGCCAGGTCGACCAGGTCGGCGGCGACGACGGTCGGAAGCGGCAGCGTCGGAATGACGGCATTGCCGGGCCGGGCCACGAACGCCCCGGACATCCCGGCGCTCTGTGCGCCGATCGTGTCCCAGACGTGCGCGGCCACCATCATGCATTCAGTGGGTGCAACGCCGAGGTCGGCGGCCACCTGCTCGTACAGGCGGGTGGCCGGTTTGAACATGCGGTAGGTGTCGACACTGAACTGCCGCTCGATGAAGTCACCCAGGCCGGCCCGCTCCAGCGGACTCGGCGCACGGGTGACCGACGGTGAATTCGTCAACGTCACCAGCCGGTAGCCGCGGTCGCGCAGCTCGGCGAGACCGTCGGCGACATCGTCGTGCGCGGGCATCGAGCGCAGGGCTTCCCCGACCCGCTGCCAGTCGTCGTCGGTGATGGGCACTCCGTGGACGCCACCGACCATGTGCAGGACCCCGCGGGCGAGGGCGAAAAAGTCGGTGTAGCTCCCGGCAAGACTGGCCGTCATCGAGTACAGGATCAACTGCGCGAACCACTCACGCAGTACCCGCCGGTCACCGAACAGATCCTCGAACGTGGGCGCCAGCGCCTCGATGTCGAGCAGCGTCTCGTTGACGTCGAAGATCAGTACACGGGGAGTGGGCATGGGTCTCATCATCCGCCATGCTCTCCTGATCTTGCCGTCGTCGATGCGGCTATGGCGCCACTGGCCCATGGCACCGTCCCGACCATGCACATTCGCAGATCTCCGAGGATCGAGCGAATATTCACAGCTACGCCACAAATGCATTCTCGGGGATCTCCGAGAGCGTTCGAAATGTGACGATTCTGGGCGTCATCCGAAATTGTCGAGAAAGCGTGCAACTCCCGTACGCGTTATGTATAACGTTTGCTGAGCACCGGGGATTCGCTCGCTAGCATGGTCTGAACTGCACTTAGTTACAGTTCTGTGGTTCGCTGGTCATTCCTCTGCTGTGGTGTTCACTTTGCTTCGCCTTTCGTTAACTGTCTCGGCAAGAGAAATGAGTTCGGTGATGCAATCCACGCAGCGCACGGGAACAACGGCGCTCAGCGGCAAACACTTTCTCGCCGGAGGCATCGTCGCGGCCGGGCTGATGGCGGCGGGAGTCGCCGGGGCGGGCTCCGCTGGCGCAGCCCCGGACGATCCCGGTTCGGCCGCACACTCGGCGGCGGCAGCCGACTCGGCCTCAGCGGGTGCGGTGAGCAGACCGTCCCGCCTGTCTCCGCGTGGACAGGCCCGGAAATCCGAGGAGCGCGAGGTGGACGCGCCCCAGCGCCGAGTCGAGCGCCCCCGCGCCGACTCGGACGAGACGGCGGGGGAGGACAGCCGCCCGCAGCGACGCGACCGCACCCCCCGCGCGGACCGTGCGACCACCGCAGCGGAGCGCCCGTCCCGCACAGTCAAGTCGTCGACCCCGGAAGAGGCCCCGGACGCAGCCCCGAAAACGGGCGAGGTCACCGTCGCCCCCGCGACGCTCACGTCAGCGCGCACCTCGGTCACGGCGAGCAGCACCACACCCGACGCCGTGCTGCTCGCCGCCGCGACGAGCACCAGGGTGACCGTCGGATCGATGATCGTGGACAAGCTCTACGCCGTCGGAATCCGCAGCCGCAAGATGGGCACGGACTGGCTCGACATCCCGGTGTCGGCGGCGAAGGCGGACAAATGGCTGGTGCGCCGCCAGGACATCTACCGCGACGTGCTGAACAGCCAGCCGTCGGGTCCGCCCGTCGGTCAACCCCCCGGGACCTCGCAGCCAAAACTGCTGTGGGAGACGAATTTCAGCAGCCGGGAGGAAGCGCTGAAGTACTGGGGTTCACAGACCGGGCGTTGGGGCCAGTCGGCGGGCGAGAACCAGTACTACACCGACGGCAACAACATCGTCGTCGACGCCGACGGGAACCTCGTCATCCAGGTCCGCCGGGAACGCACACCGGACGGGCTCGGCGCTCCCTACAACTACACCTCGGCCCGCGTCGTGACCTACGGCAAGCAGTCGATCGGCGTCGGCACCCGCGTCGAGGCCCGCATCCAGGTGCCGCCGGACTCGGGTCTGCTGCCGGCGTTCTGGACCGTCGGCCTGGAACCCGGTCACGAGTTCGACTGGCCACGCCAGGGCGAGATCGACATCATGGAAATCCCCGGCTTCGGCACTCCCGCCTCACGGAGCACCTGGACCGGCAACATCCACGGCCCCGCCAAGGGCAACAACGGCGTCGACGTGAAGATGGACAACATCGACGCCGACCTGGGCGTCGACCTGTCGGCAGGGTTCCACACCTACGGCATGGACTGGTACGCCGACCGCATCATCTGGCGGGTCGACGGTGTCGAGGTGGGCCGGGTGACGAAAGCGGAGTACGAGGCGCGGGGCGGTGACTGGACGCCGTTCTCCGGGAAATGGGAGCACTACCTGATCCTCAACGTCGCCGTGGGCAACCCCTGGACCGGCGACCCCAGCGCCTCGGTCCCGATGAACGCCGAGATGAAGGTCGACTGGGTCCGCGCCTACCAACTCTGACAGGGGAACACAGGCCCGGCGTTCGACGTTGACGTCAACATGGCCACGAAAGACATCACCGCCGAAGAGTTCAACGCTACCATCACCGAGAACGACATCGTTCTGGTCGATTTCTGGGCGTCCTGGTGCGGGCCGTGTCGCGCCTTCGCCCCGACGTTCACAGCGTCGTCGGAGAAGCACCCCGACGTCGTCTACGCCAAGGTGGACACGGAGGCCGAACAGGATCTCGCCGCGGCCGCCGACATCCGCTCGATCCCGACGTTGATGGCCTTCAAGAAGGGCAAGCTGGTGTTCAACCAGGCGGGTGCGCTGCCGCCTGCGGCGCTGGAAGACCTGATCCAGAAGGTCAAAGAATTCGACATCGACGCCGCAATGGCCGCCCAGGACGACGGCCAGGCCTGATGCCGCGGGGCCGCGCCGGATAGCCTGCTGGCGTGGCTGAGTTCGTCCTCGTCGACACCCCCCGTCCGCACGTTGCGCTGGTGACCCTGAACCGGCCGGAGCGGATGAACTCGATGGCGTTCGACGTCATGGTGCCGCTCAAAGCGGTCCTCGACGAACTGAGCCATGACAACGACGTCCGCGCCGTCGTCCTCACCGGTGCCGGCCGTGGCTTCTCGTCGGGGGCCGACCACAAGTCGGCCGGGTCCGTGCCGCATGTCGACGGGCTCACTCGGCCCAGCTTCGGCCTGCGGTCCATGGAACTGCTCGACGACGTGATCCTGGGCATGCGCAAGCTGCACCAACCGGTGATCGCCGCGGTCAACGGTGCCGCGATCGGCGGCGGCCTGTGCCTGGCGTTGGCCGCCGACATCCGGGTCGCCTCGACGGAGGCGTACTTCCGCGCCGCGGGCATCAACAACGGGCTGACCGCCTCCGAGCTGGGCCTGAGCTATCTCCTGCCGCGCGCGATCGGATCGTCGCGGGCCTTCGAGATCATGCTGACCGGCCGCGACGTCAGTGCCGACGAGGCCGAGCGGATCGGGCTGGTCTCGCGGCAGGTGGCCCCCCAGGATCTCCTGGACACGTGCTTCGACCTGGCCGAGCGCATCGCCGGGTTCTCCCGGCCCGGGACAGAACTCACCAAGCGCACCCTGTGGAGCGGGCTCGACGCCGGCTCCCTCGAAGCTCATATGCAGGCAGAGGGCCTCGGTCAGCTCTACATCCGGCTGCTGACCGGCAACTTCGAGGAAGCGGTCGCGGCGCGCAAGGAGAACCGTGCGGCCGTCTTCACCGACGACAAGTAACGATTGGCGGCAGGGCGGCCGCTGCCATTAGCCTGGTAGGGCAATCGCGGCAGCGGTGTCACCCTGCTCGTCTTCAGCTGCCCATTCACATTCAGGAGTCTCAGCGTGATCACCGCAACGGACCTCGAGGTCCGCGCCGGAGCGCGCACGCTTCTCGCCATCGAAGGGTCGGCGCTGCGCGTGCAGCCGGGCGACCGGATCGGTCTGGTCGGCCGCAACGGTGCGGGCAAGACCACCACGATGCGCATCCTGGCCGGTGAAGGTGAGCCGTACGCCGGCACGATCACCCGCACCGGAGAGATCGGCTACCTGCCGCAGGACCCCAAAGAGGGTGACCTCGACCAGCTCGCCCGCGACCGGGTGCTCTCGGCGCGCGGGCTGGACACGCTGCTGTCCGACCTGGAGAAGCAGCAGGCGCTGATGGCCGAGGTGGCCGACGACAAGGCCCGCGACAAAGCGGTGCGCCGGTACGGCGAACTCGAGGAGCGCTTCGCCGCCCTGGGCGGATACGCCGCCGAGAGTGAGGCGGGCCGGATCTGCGCGAGCCTCGGTCTGCCCGATCGCGTGCTCACCCAGCCGCTGCGCACCCTCTCCGGCGGCCAGCGGCGACGCGTCGAACTCGCGCGCATCCTGTTCGCCGCGTCAGACACCGGTTCCGGCTCGGCGACGACGCTCCTGCTCGACGAACCGACCAACCACCTCGACGCCGACTCGATCACCTGGCTGCGATCGTTCCTGCAGAACCACGCCGGCGGGCTCGTCGTGATCAGCCACGACGTCGGCCTGCTCGCCGACGTCGTCAACCGCGTGTGGTTCCTCGACGCGGTGCGCGGCGAGGCTGACGTCTACAACATGGGCTGGCAGAAGTATCTCGACGCCCGCGCGACCGACGAGCAGCGCCGCCGTCGCGAACGCGCCAACGCCGAGAAGAAGGCGAGCGCGCTGCGCGCCCAGGCCGCCAAGATGGGCGCCAAGGCGACCAAGGCCGTCGCCGCACAGAACATGCTCAAACGGGCCGACCGCATGCTGGCCGCCCTCGACGACGAACGCGTCGCCGACAAGGTGGCCCGCATCAAGTTCCCCACTCCCGCGCCGTGCGGAAAGACCCCGCTGATCGCCAAGGGCCTGACCAAGACCTACGGATCGCTGGAGATCTTCACCGGCCTTGACCTGGCCATCGACCGCGGCTCCCGCGTGGTCGTGCTCGGGCTCAACGGCGCGGGCAAGACCACGCTGCTGCGGCTGCTCGCGGGCGTGGAGAAATCCGATGCGGGCGGGTTGGAACCAGGGCACGGGCTCAAGATCGGGTACTTCGCCCAGGAGCACGACACCCTCGACAACATGGCCTCGGTGTGGGAGAACATCCGCCACGCCGCCCCCGACACCGGCGAGCAGGATCTGCGCGGCTTGCTCGGCGCGTTCATGTTCACCGGCCCGCAACTCGAACAGCCCGCCGGCACGCTGTCCGGCGGTGAGAAGACCCGGCTGGCCCTGGCCGGCCTGGTCGCCTCCACCGCCAACGTGCTCCTCCTCGACGAGCCGACCAACAACCTGGACCCGGCCTCGCGCGAGCAGGTGCTCGACGCGCTGCGCAGCTACGAGGGCTCGGTGGTGCTGGTGACCCACGATCCCGGGGCCGCCGAGGCGCTGGATCCGCAGCGGGTGCTGCTCCTGCCGGACGGCACCGAGGACTTCTGGTCCGACGATTACCGAGAGCTCATCGAACTCGCCTGATCGTCAGATTCAAGCCCCCTGGGCCCGGGTATGCGATTGCCGCACAACCTTGGAGGGGCGTCGATGAAGAAGAGCGTGAAAGACATCCGAGCGAACCGGGACCAACTCATCACCGAGTTGCGCACCGCCTACGAGGGGGGCGCCAGCATCCGGACCCTGGTGGCCTCCACCGGTCACTCCTACGGTTCGGTGCACAGCATGCTGCGCGAAGCCGGCGCCACCATGCGCAGCCGCGGTGGCCCCAACCACCGAGGTAGACGCTAGGACTGGCCGGCCTGCTGGCGCACCGACTCCTCGACCATGTCGAGCACAGCGCTCAGCCGCTGTGGATCGTCACCGGAGGCCAAGCGTGCCACCAGGCCGTCGAGCACCAACTCCAGGTAGGTGCGCAACACCTCACCCGGCACATCGTCACGCAGCCGGCCCGCCTGCTTCTGGCGGCGCAACCGTTCGCTGGTCGCAGCGGACAACTCGGCTGATCGTTCGGCCCAGCCGCGGCTGAACGCCGGATCGTTGCGCAGCTTGCGGGCGATCTCCAACCGCGTTGCCAACCAATCGAATTGGTCGGGCGCGGCCAACATGTCGCGCATCACCTGGATCAAACCCTCGCGCGCCGCCACCTCGGCCATCCGCTCCGCGTCCTCACGCGCCAGTTCGAAGAACAGCGTGTCCTTGTCGCGGAAGTGGTGGAAGATGGCGCCGCGCGAGAGCCCGATCGTCTGCTCGAGCCGCCGCACCGTGGCACGGTCGTAGCCGTACTCGGCGAAGCACCGGCGGGCGCCGTCGAGGATCTGGCGACGGCGCGCCGCCAGATGATCGTCGGTCACCCTCGGCATCGGTTACGACTTCAGCATGTTGCGCAGGACGTACTGCAGGATGCCGCCGTTGCGGTAGTAGTCCGCCTCGCCGGGGGTGTCGATGCGCACCACGGCGTCGAATTCGACCTTCGAGCCGTCCTCCTTGGCCGCGGTGACATGAACCGTCTTGGGCGTCTTGCCGTTGTTCAGCTCCTCGATCCCCTCGATGTCGAAGGTCTCGGTGCCGTCGAGCTTGAGGCTGGCGGCGGATTCGCCCTTCGGGAACTGCAGCGGGATCACTCCCATGCCGATCAGGTTCGACCGGTGGATGCGTTCGAAGGATTCGGTGATGACCGCCCGTACACCCAGCAGCGTCGTGCCCTTGGCCGCCCAGTCACGCGACGATCCGGACCCGTACTCCTTGCCGCCCAACACAACCAGAGGGATACCGGCCTTCTGGTAGTTCTGCGATGCGTCGTAGATGAAGGCCTGCGGACCGCCATCCTGGGTGAAATCGCGGGTGTAGCCGCCCGACACGTCGTCGAGGAGCTGGTTCTTGAGGCGGATGTTGGCGAAGGTGCCGCGGATCATCACCTCGTGGTTGCCGCGTCGCGAGCCCAGCGAGTTGAAGTCCTTGGGTTCGACGCCGTGCTCCTCGAGGTACTGCGCCGCCGGGGTGCCCTTCTTGATGCTGCCGGCAGGGGAGATGTGGTCGGTGGTGACCGAATCGCCCAGCAGCGCAAGCACTCTGGCGCCCTTGATGTCCGAGACGGGCTCGGGCTCGGCGGGCATGCCCTCGAAATAGGGCGCCTTGCGCACGTAGGTCGAGTCCTCGTTCCACTCGAAGGTGTTGCCCTCCGGCGTGGGCAGCGAGCGCCACCGGTCGTCACCCTTGAACACGTCGGCGTAGCTGTCGGTGAACATCTCGCGGTTGATCGAGCTCGCGATGGTCTCCTGGATCTCCTGCGGGGAGGGCCAGATGTCCTTCAGGAACACGTCATTGCCGTCATTGTCCTGGCCCAGCGGGTCTGACTCGAAGTCGAAGTCCATGGTGCCGGCCAAGCCGTAGGCGATGACCAACGGCGGGGAGGCCAGGTAGTTCATCTTGACGTCGGGGGAGATGCGGCCCTCGAAGTTGCGGTTGCCCGAGAGCACCGCCGTCACCGACAGGTCGTTGTCGTTGATCGCCGCCGAGATCTCCTCGGGCAGCGGACCGGTGTTGCCGATACAGGTCGTGCAGCCGTAGCCGCCGAGGTAGTAGCCGAGCTTCTCCAGGTAGGGCCACAGGCCCGCCTTGTTGTAGTAGTCGGTGACGACCTGCGATCCGGGGGCCATGTTCGTCTTGACCCACGGCTTGGTGGTCAGACCCTTCTCGACGGCCTTCTTGGCGAGCAGGGCCGCGCCGAGCATGACCGACGGGTTGGAGGTGTTGGTGCACGACGTGATGCCGGCGACCACCACGGCGCCGTGGTCGAGCACGAACTCGCCGCGCTCGTCGGAGCGGACCGTGACCGGGTTGCTCGGACGCCCTTCGGCGCCATTGGCCGCTGACGGCCGAGCGTCCACCGCCCCGTCATCGGCAAAGGACAGCGACACCGGGTCGCTGGCCGGGAAGGACTCGTCGACGGCCTCGTCGAGCTTGGTCTCCGGCGCCGGGTGGTTTTCCTCGACGTAGTTGTGGATGTCCTTGCGGAACGCGTTCTTCGCATCGGTCAGCTCGATGCGGTCCTGCGGCCGCTTCGGCCCCGAGATGGACGGCACCACCGTCGACAGGTCGAGCTCGAGGTATTCGGAGAACACCGGCTCCTTGTCGGGGTCGTGCCACATGCCCTGTTCTTTGGCATACGCCTCGACCAGGGCGAGCTGCTCGTCGCTGCGGCCGGTCATCCGCAGGTAGCTGATGGTCTCCTCGTCGACGGGGAACATCGCTGCGGTGGAACCGAATTCGGGGCTCATGTTGCCCAGCGTGGCGCGGTTGGCCAGCGGCACCTCGGCCACACCCTTGCCGTAGAACTCGACGAACTTCCCGACGACGCCGTGCTTGCGCAGCATGTCGGTGACGGTGAGCACGACGTCGGTGGCGGTGACGCCGGGCTTGATCTCACCGGTCAGCTTGAACCCGACGACACGCGGGATGAGCATCGAGACGGGCTGGCCGAGCATGGCCGCCTCGGCCTCGATGCCGCCGACGCCCCAGCCGAGGACGCCGAGACCGTTCTCCATCGTGGTGTGCGAGTCGGTGCCCACGCAGGTGTCGGGATAGGCGACTCCGTCACGAACCATGGTCACCCGTGCCAGGTACTCGATGTTGACCTGGTGCACGATGCCGGTGCCCGGGGGGACGACCTTGAAGTCGTCGAACGCACCCTGGCCCCAGCGCAGGAACTGGTAGCGCTCGCCGTTGCGTTCGTACTCGAGTTCGACGTTGCGCTCGAAGGCGTCGGCGGTGCCGAACACGTCGAGGATCACGGAGTGGTCGATGACCATCTCGGCCGGCGAGAGCGGGTTGACCTTGTTCGGGTCGCCGCCCAGGCTCTCGACAGCCTCGCGCATGGTGGCGAGGTCGACGATGCAGGGCACGCCGGTGAAGTCCTGCATCAGCACGCGTGCGGGGGTGAACTGGATCTCGATGCTCGGCTCGGCCTCGGGGTCCCAGTTCGCGATCGCCTCGATGTGCTCCTTGGTGATGTTGGCGCCGTCCTCGGTGCGCAGGAGGTTCTCGGCGAGCACCTTGAGGCTGTAGGGAAGTTTCTCGGTGCCCGGCACCGCGTCCAGGCGGTAGATCTCGTAGCTGCTGTCCCCGACTTCGAGCGTGGCCTTGGCTCCGAACGAGTTCACGGATGAATTCTTGCTGCTCACATCAACTCCCGGCTTAGATCATCGCCGCGACGGGCTGTGTCGGCGGCGCTTGTCACCCTAACAGTACGCTTGTCCTGTATGGAATCCCAGGGCGGTGTCCAGTCTTGTCGCCCGAAGCGCGCCACGCCACCCACTGTGGTGTTCCCGGCCTCGCTCAGTTCTCTCTGGCGGTCGGCTACGGTGCTCGTGTGACCGGACCGCAGGTGATCCCGTTCCTGCCGGCGTACATCCCGCCGTCGATCGACATGGATCGTGTGCAGGCCGACGTCTCCGACGACGGCATCAGTGTGCCGCCGGCCGATCAGGCCGAGGTGCCCGCGTTGCGCGACATCATCGCCCAGGCGCAGCAGCAGGGGATCGATCTCAAGGTCGTCGTGATCGCCGAGAACCCGGCCATCGACACTCCGCTTCGCGATATCGCGACCGAGGTCGGTGCGGCTCACCCGGGTTCGACGGTGCTGGCGCTCAGTCCGTCGTTCGCCGGCACCTACAGCACGAGTTTCGATCGCACCACGCTGGAGGCGGGGCAGGACATCGCCCGGACCGGCGATCCGGTCCAGTCGACGAAGAATTTCGTGGGGGAGTTGACCACCCCGCACTTTGACTGGACTGCATTCACGATTGCGCTTGTTTTTCTCGTGCTGATCGGTGCCGTCGCGACGCGTGCGCTGCAGAAATGGAGCAAACGGTCGACCGGCTCCAGCGCAGCGTCCACCAGCAGCGATTAAGTAATTGCCGCGCGCTGCGCGAATACAAACATCACCGTTTGATAACGGCAATTGCAATTACATTGTTGTAATTCGTGACTAAAGTTTCTTTAGCGTCAGATGTGACGTACGGTGCAATCGGTGCCTGTAGTTGCAGTTGTGCTTGATGTGACTTCTGCGCAAAGCCTGAGGAGACCTGAGTCGAATGAGACGCCCCCTTGGCGGCGCGCCCGCCACCCGGTTGTGCGCCGTATCGCTCGCGTTCGGCATGGTGCTGACGACACCGCAGCTGGCCAACGCGAAGCCCGCCGACGACCTGGCTGAGCTGGTGACCGAGGTCGCCAACGTGAACCAGAAGTTGCAAGATCTGGGCGCGTCGATCCAGGGCCAGCAGGAGAGCGTGAACAAGGCGATCCTCGATGTGCAGACGGCCCGGGAAAAGGCCACGACTGCTCAGCAGGACGTCGACGCCAGCGCGCAGAGCGTCAAGGACGCGGACGCGGCGATCACCGCCGCGCAGGGCAGGTTCGACCAGTTCGCGTCAGCGATGTACGTCCACGGTCCGTCGAGCTCGTACCTGACGGCCAAGGACCCGATCGACATCCTCGACACCGCGGCCACCGGTCAGGCTCTGTCGCTGTCCACCCAGAAGGTGATGTCCGACCTCGCGCGGGCCCGCACCGAGCAGGTGAACCGGGAGTCGACGGCGCGGCTGGCCAAGCAGCAGGCCGACGACGCGGTCAAGGCTGCCGAGACGAGCCAACAGAGCGCCGTGGAGGCGCTGACCAACGCCCAGCAGACCTTCAAATCGCAGCAGGCCGATCTCGATCGGCTCACCGCCGAACGTGCCGACGCTCAGACGAAACTGCAAGCCGCGCAAGCACTCTCGGCGCCGACCGGGCGTTCGGGCGGCGCCGCAGCGCCGGCCGCCCCGGGCGCCAAGCCCGCGCCGTCGGGGGTGAACCCCGACTGGGATGCGGACCCGAGCACTGGTAACCGCAACACCGCCTGGGACATGACGCTGCCCCAGATCCCGAGCGCCTTCGTCAGCGGCGACCCGGTGCAGATCATCAACGCCGTCCTCAAGATCATCACCACCTCACTGCAGGTCACCCAGGACCTGGGTCGCAAATTCCTGCAGAGCATCGGCCTGCTGCCGACGCCGACGGGCATCACGAACGGCGCGATCCCGGTGGTGTACGGCCGGCAGGCCACCGAGTACGTCATCAAACGCGGCATGGCGCAGATGGGCGTGCCCTACTCCTGGGGTGGCGGCAACGCCTCGGGCCCCAGCCGCGGCATCGACTCCGGTGCGGGCACGGTCGGCTTCGATTGCTCGGGCCTGATGCTCTACATGTTCGCCGGTGTCGGGATCAAGCTCGACCACTACACGGGATCGCAGTACAACGCCGGCCGCAAAGTCCCCTCCTCGCAGATGCGTCGCGGCGACATGATCTTCTACGGCCCCAACGCCAGCCAGCACGTCGCCATGTACCTCGGCGACGGCCAGATGCTCGAGGCGCCGTACACCGGTTCGGTGGTCAAGATCTCGCCGGTGCGCACCAGTGGCATGACGCCGTATGTCACCCGAATGATCGAGTGGTGATCGCCCTGCGTCGCCTTCTGCTGTCGCTGACGGTCGTCATCGGGGTGCTCCTCGGCGCGGCCGCTCCCGCCGGTGCGCAACCCGAGGCCGGTCAGTGGGACCCCACGCTGCCCAAAACGCTCAGCGCGGGCGCCCCGGGCGATCCGCTGGCCATCGCCAACGCCTCGCTTGCCGCCACTGCTCAAGCCACCCAGATCACGATGGACCTCGGGCACAAGTTCCTGCAGAGCATCGGTCTGGCCCCGGCCGACCCGACGGGCGTGGCCCCCGGGCTGGTGCGCGGCCCCGCTGCCATCGAGTACGTGATCCGGCGGGGCGGCAGCCAGATGGGTGTGCCCTACTCGTGGGGCGGCGGCAAGCCCAACGGTCCCAGCCGCGGAATCGAGTCCGGTGCCAACACCGTGGGCTTCGACTGCTCCGGACTCACCCAGTTCTCCTACGCCGGGGTCGGCGTGCTGATCCCGAAGTACTCCGGCGACCAGTACGACACCGGCCGCAAGGTGCCCGTCGCGCAAGCCAAACGCGGCGACCTGCTGTTCTGGGGACCCGGTGGCAGCCAGCACGTCGCGATGTACCTGGGCGGAGGTCGGATGCTCGAGGCCTCCGGCAGCGCCGGCAAGGTCACCGTCAGTCCCGTGCGCACCTCCGGTCTGCAGCCCTATGCGGCCCGCATCATCGAATCCTGAGTAGCGGCTGAGTTAATTCGGGCGGCGTCGACGGATTCACACCCGCCTGGAATAGTTGACGGCGGGTGTTGCGCGAATTGCATTGCGCGCCGCACAAACCAGCAGGTAGTGCGCATGTGGAAGGAATGTTGATGACCTCACCGAGTGGGCCGCCGCAGGGCTCTGGAGGATTCCCCGGACAAGCCCCCGGCCCCGGCTACTCCGCGGGGGCGCACGCCGCCCCCGCCCCGTCGGCACCCGCGCAGTCCAACGGTGGCCTGCAGGGCGAGGTGCACACGCTGGAGCGGGCGATCTTCGAGGTCAAGCGCATCATCGTCGGGCAGGACCAGCTCGTCGAGCGGATGCTGGTCGGCCTGCTGGCCAAGGGGCACGTGCTCCTCGAAGGTGTGCCCGGTGTGGCGAAGACCCTCGCGGTCGAGACGTTCGCCAAGGTCGTGGGCGGCACGTTCGCGCGTATCCAGTTCACCCCCGACCTGGTGCCCACCGACATCGTCGGTACCCGCATCTATCGCGCGGGCAAAGAGGAGTTCGACATCGAACTCGGCCCGGTCGTGGTCAACTTCCTGCTTGCCGACGAGATCAACCGTGCGCCCGCCAAGGTGCAGTCGGCGCTGCTCGAGATCATGGCCGAGCGCAAGATCTCCATCGGCGGAAAGACTTTCCCGCTGCCCAGCCCCTTCCTGGTCATGGCGACCCAGAACCCGATCGAGCAGGAGGGCGTGTACCAGCTTCCGGAAGCCCAGCGCGACCGGTTCCTGTTCAAGCTCAACGTCGACTACCCCTCCCCGGAGGAGGAGCGCGAGATCATCTACCGGATGGGCGTCAAGCCCCCGGAGCCCAAGACGATCCTCAACACCGGCGACCTGCTTCGCCTGCAGGACGTCGCGGCTAACAACTTCGTCCACCACGCGCTCGTCGACTACGTCGTCCGCATCGTCACCGCGACGCGTGAACCGGAGAAGTTCGGCATGCCCGACGCCAAGGCGTGGATCGCCTACGGCGCCTCCCCGCGTGCGTCGCTGGGCATCATCGCGGCGTCGCGGGCGCTGGCCCTGGTCCGCGGCCGCGACTACGTGATCCCGCAGGACGTCGTCGAGGTGATCCCGGACGTGCTGCGGCACCGCCTCGTGCTCACCTACGACGCGCTGGCCGACGAGATCTCCTCCGAGACCGTGGTCAACCGCATCCTGCAGACGGTGGCGCTGCCGCAGGTCAACGCGATCCCGCAGCAGGGGCATGCGGTGGGGCCGGCGGTTCCGGCCGCAGCGGCCGCGGCGAACGGCCGCTGACCTGGTGGCTTCTACTGAGTCTTCTCGGCCTTCCGGCCCCGGCCCCGGCCGGACCGTCGACCTGCCGTCGTTGCAGCGCGGAGAGATCCGCGACCCGGCGCTGACGGCTGCGCTGCGCAAGCTCGAGCTCACGGTGCGCCGCAAGCTCGACGGCGTGCTGCACGGCGACCATCTGGGTCTGCTGCCTGGCCCGGGTTCCGAGCCGGGGGAGTCGCGGATCTACCAGCCCGGCGACGACGTGCGCCGGATGGACTGGTCGGTGACCGCGAGGACCACCCAGCCGCACGTGCGTCAGATGATCGCCGACCGCGAGCTGGAGACGTGGCTGGTCGTCGACGTGTCGGCGAGCCTGGACTTCGGCACGACCGGATGCGAGAAGCGCGACCTCGCGGTCGCCGCGGCGGCGGCCGTGGCGTTCCTGAACAGCGGTGGCGGCAACCGGCTCGGCGCGATCATCAGCAACGGGGACACCGTGCGCCGGGTGCCCGCCCTGTCGGGGCGCATGCACGAGCAGGAGTTGCTGCGCACCATCGCGACCACGCCCCGCGCGCCGGTCGGGGTGCGGGGTGACCTGGCCGCGGCCATCGACGCGCTGCGCCGGCCCGAGCGCCGCCGCGGCATGGCCGTGATCATCAGCGACTTCCTGGGGCCGATCAACTGGATGCGACCGCTGCGGGCCATCGCGGGGCGCCACGAGGTGCTCGGCATCGAGATCCTCGACCCCCGCGACGTCGAGCTCCCGCCCGTCGGAGACGTGATCCTGCAGGACGCCGAGACGGGCCGGACCCGTGAGTTCACCATCGACGAACAGCTGCGCGCCGACTTCGAGAGGGCCGCGGCGGCCCACCGCGCCGATGTGGCCCGCACGCTGCGCCGATGTGACGCGCCGCTGCTGAGTCTGCGCACCGATCGCGACTGGATCGCCGACGTGGTGAGGTTCGTCGCGAGCCGGCGCCGCGGCGCGCTCGCGGCGCGGTGAGCCCGAGCCGAGACGACCGAAAGATCCGCCTCGTATGACTCTGCCCCTGCTCGGCCCGATCTCGGTGTCGGGGTTCAAGCACCCGTGGTTCTTCCTGTTCCTGATCGCGGTCGTCGCACTCGTCGCGCTCTACCTCGTCGTCCAGCGGCGCAGGCAGCGGCGGATGCTGCGGTTCGCGAACATGGAACTGCTCGAGGCCGTGGCGCCGGCGAAGCGGCAGCGTTGGCGGCACCTGCCGGCGATCCTGCTGGTGCTCGCGCTGGTGTCGTTCACCACCGCGATGGCCGCGCCGACGCACGACGTCCGGATTCCCCGTAACCGCGCGGTGGTCATGCTGGTCATCGACGTCTCGCAGTCGATGCGCGCCACCGACGTGGCACCGAGCCGACTGCTCGCCGCTCAGGAGGCGGCCAAGCAGTTCGCCGATCAGCTCACTCCCGGCATCAATCTCGGCCTCATCGCCTACGCAGGCACGGCGACGGTCCTGGTGTCGCCGAGCGTCAACCGGGAAGCCGCCAAGAGCGCCATCGACCGGCTCCAGCTCGCTGATCGAACCGCCACCGGCGAGGGCATCTTCACCGCGCTGCAGGCCATCGCGACCGTCGGTGCGGTGTTGGGTGGCGGCGACGGCCCGCCTCCGGCGCGGATCGTGCTGATGTCGGACGGTAAGGAAACCGTGCCGTCCAACCCGGACGCGCCGAAGGGTGCCTACACCGCCGCCCGTACCGCCAAGGACCAGGGCGTGCCGATCTCGACCGTCTCGTTCGGCACGCCGTACGGCTACGTCGAGATCAACGATCAGCGCCAGCCCGTGCCCGTCGACGACGAGATGCTGGCCAAGATCGGCGAGCTCTCCGGGGGTGACTCCTACACCGCGTCGACGTTGGAACAGCTCAAGGGCGTGTTCACCAACCTGCAGGAACAGATCGGCTACGAGACAGTCAAGGGAGACGCCAGCATCGGTTGGTTGCGGATCGGGGCCCTGATTCTGGCCGGCGCTGCGCTGGCGGCGCTCCTGCTGAACCGGAGGCTGCCAGGATGACGCTTCCCCTCCTGGGACCCCTGTCGCTGACGGGCTTCCAGCACCTCTGGTGGCTGGCGCTGTTCGTGATCATCGCGCTTGCTCTGGCGGGGCTGTACGTGATGCTGCAGATCTCGGCGCGCAAGCGGCTGCAGCGGTTCGCCAACACCGACCTGCTCGACAGCGTGTCGCCCCGGCGCCTCGGCCGGCGCCGGCACGTGGCGCCCGCGCTGATGGCGGTCGCACTGCTGGTGTTCGCGATCGCGCTGGCGGGCCCCACCCAGGACGAACGGATCCCGCGGAACCGGGCAGTGGTGATGCTGGTGGTCGACGTGTCGCAGTCGATGATGGCCAACGATGTCGACCCCACCCGGTTGGCTGCCGCGCAAGCGGCGTCGAAGAAGTTCGTCGACGAACTGACCCCCGGCATCAACCTGGGTGTCATCTCCTACGCGGGCACCGCGACGGTGCTGGTCTCGCCGACCACCAACCGGGATGCCAGCAAGCGGGCGATCGACAGCCTGCAGGTCGCCGATCGGACCGCGACGGGGGAGGCCATCCTCACGGCGCTGACCGCCATCAACACCGTCGGCGCGGTGATCGGCGGCGGCGATGAGCCCCCGCCGGCCCACATCGTGCTGTTCTCCGACGGCAAGGAGACCGTGCCGGCGAACCCGGACAACCCGAAGGGCGCCTACACCGCGGCGCGCGCGGCCAACGACCAGGGCGTGCCGATCTCGACGATCGCGTTCGGCACCCCCAATGGTTCGGTCGAGGTCAACGGCGAGCGTGTCGACGTCCCCGTCGACGATGAGATGCTCAAGAAGATCTCCTCGCTCTCCGGCGGCGACCACTACACCGCCTCCAACCTCGACGAGCTCAACAGGGTCTACACCACGCTGCAGGAGCAGATCGGTTACGAGACCGTCCGCGGCGACGCCTCGGCAGGCTGGCTGCGGCTGGGCACCCTGCTGGCTGCTGCCGCCGCTCTGAGCGCGCTGCTGATCAACCGCAGGATGCCGCTCTGAGACCACAGCCGATTTCAAGGTCACGCCCGCCAGGCACTAGGTTGACGATCATGGCGAGCACTCGAGGAGCGAACAGGTGAGCGACACTCCCAGCCAGAACAGCCCCGAGACCGTCCGTCCCGCGTTCGTCTCCCGCTCGGTCCTCGTGACCGGCGGTAACCGTGGGATCGGGCTGGCCATCGCGCAGCGTCTCGCCGCCGACGGCCACAAGGTCGCGGTCACCCACCGCGGATCGGGTGCACCCGAGGGCCTGTTCGGCGTGGAGTGCGACGTCACCGACAGCGCGGCCGTCGACCGCGCCTTCACCGAGGTCGAGGAGCACCAGGGTCCGGTCGAGGTCCTCGTCTCCAACGCCGGCATCTCCAAAGACGCGTTCCTGATGCGGATGACCGAGGACCGGTTCACCGAGGTCATCGACGCGAATCTGACCGGAGCATTCCGGGTGGTGCAGCGCGCGTCGCGCAGCATGCAGCGCAACCGATTCGGCCGCATCATCTTCATCGGCTCGGTGTCGGGTATGTGGGGCATCGGCAACCAGGCCAACTACGCGGCCGCCAAAGCGGGCCTGATCGGCATGGCGCGGTCGATCTCCCGAGAGCTGTCCAAGGCGGGCGTCACGGCCAACGTCGTCGCGCCCGGCTTCATCGACACCGACATGACGCGCGCGCTCGACGAGCGCATCCAGAAGGGCGCCCTGGAGTTCGTCCCGGCCAAGAGGATCGGCACTGCCGCCGAGGTCGCCGGCGCCGTCAGCTTCCTCGCGTCCGAAGACGCGGGTTACATCGCCGGCGCGGTGATCCCGGTCGACGGCGGCATGGGCATGGGCCACTAAGAGAGAAAAGGACTTTCACATGGCAAGGCTTCTGGAAGGCAAGCGGATCCTCGTCACGGGGATCATCACCGATTCGTCCATCGCATTCCACATCGCCAAGGTGGCGCAGGAGGCCGGCGCCGAACTGGTACTCACCGGCTTCGACCGGATGAAGCTGATCCAGCGGATCGCCGACCGGCTGCCGAACCCGGCGCCGCTGATCGAACTCGACGTGCAGAACTCCGAGCACCTCGACTCGCTCGCCGACCGGATCACCGCCGAGATCGGCGAGGGCAACAAGATCGACGGCGTGGTCCACTCGATCGGCTTCATGCCGCAGACCGGCATGGGTATCAACCCGTTCTTCGACGCACCCTACGAGGACGTCGCCAAGGGCATCCACATCTCCGCGTACTCCTATGCCTCACTGGCCAAGGCCGTGCTGCCGATCATGAATCCCGGTGGCGGCATCGTCGGCATGGACTTCGACCCGACCCGGGCGATGCCGGCCTACAACTGGATGACGGTCGCCAAGAGCGCGCTGGAATCGGTGAACCGCTTTGTCGCCCGCGAGGCCGGCAAGGTCGGTGTGCGCTCCAATCTCGTTGCTGCCGGCCCGATCCGGACGCTCGCGATGAGCGCGATCGTCGGCGGTGCGCTCGGCGAGGAGGCGGGTGCGCAGATGCAGCTGCTCGAGGAGGGCTGGGATCAACGTGCCCCGCTCGGCTGGAACATGAAGGACCCGACGCCGGTCGCCAAGACGGTGTGCGCGCTGCTGTCCGACTGGCTGCCGGCGACGACGGGGACGATCATCTTCGCCGACGGCGGGGCGAGCACCCAGCTGTTGTGACGGGCGTGTCCTGCCATGTCTTTTGATGCACTGCTGCTGCTGTCCTTCGGCGGTCCCGAGGGCCCCGAGCAGGTGATGCCGTTCCTGGAGAACGTGACTAGGGGCCGGGGCATCCCGCGGGAGCGGCTGGCCAGCGTCGCCGAGCACTACCTGCATTTCGGTGGCGTGTCCCCGATCAACGGCATCAACCGCGAGCTGATCACCTCGATCGAGGCCGAGCTGGCCCGCCGTGGTGCGGACATCCCGGTCTACTTCGGCAACCGCAACTGGCACCCGTTCGTCGAGGACACCGTTGCGCACATGCGAGACAACGGGATTCGCCGCGCCGCGGTGTTCTCCACCTCGGCGTGGGGTGGCTACTCCGGCTGCACCCAGTACCAGGAGGACATCGCCCGCGCCCGCGCCGCCGCCGGCCCCGAGGCGCCGGAGCTGACGAAGCTGCGCCAGTACTTCGACCATCCGCTGCTGGTCGAGATGTTCGCCGACGCGATCCGCGACGCCGCCGCCACGCTGCCCGAGGAGCTACGGGCCGACGCGCGTCTGGTGTTCACCGCCCACTCGATACCGCTGCGTGCGGCCAACCGGTGCGGACCGGATCTCTACGAACGCCAGGTTGGCTACACCTCCCGGTTGGTCGCGGCCGCAGCGGGATACGACGACTTCGATCAGGTGTGGCAGTCGCGCTCGGGTCCGCCGCAGGTGCCGTGGCTCGAACCCGACGTCGGAGATCACCTCGACGCACTCGCTGCGGCGGGCACCAAGGCCGTGATCGTGTGCCCGGTCGGTTTCGTCGCCGACCACATCGAGGTGGTCTGGGACCTCGACAGCGAACTCGCCGAGCAGGCCGAGGCAGCCGGGATCGCGTTGGCGCGGGCCACGACTCCCAACAGCAGCCCGCGGTTCGCGCGCCTGGCGGTGGATCTGATGGACGAACTGGTTCACCAGGCGCCTGCCGCCCGGGTGGACGGGTCCGATCCGGTGCCGGGTTTCGGGTGCAGCGTCAACGGCGCCCTGTGTACCCCGAACTGCAGTTCCTAGGTCGTTTCTAGCGCCGCCAGGCCGACTGCAGGATCGCATCGACAGCGGACAGGCGCGCCGAGCGGACCACCGCGGTCAGCGGACGCAGCGCATCGGTGGCCAACTGCACCTCTGACGAGCTCTGCCCGATGGGCAGCAACCCGGAGCTGACCGCGATGATCGCGTCGACGTGCGCAGCGTTCTCCAGCACCCGAACCGCCCGCTCGGGCGCGTGGTCCGGAACGCGATGTGCGCGGTTGGCTTCGAGCACCTGCTCGACGAGGCGGCGCGGATCGGCGACGTCGGCGCCTGTGGCCCCGGCCCGGAGCGCGACCAGGGCGTCGGCGGCCGATCGGACCGCGTCGCGCAGCCCGTATTCGGCCTCGCCGAGATCGAGGTGCGTGCTCACCGGCGCGCGCTCCAGCGAGTACACCGTCCAGGACAGGCCGCACAGCTCCGGCTCGAACTCGTCCTCGTCGACCGGGTCGGCGTACTCGTCGGCGTACTCGAAGTCGGGCACCACGCCGATCGCGGCCCGCGAATCACCGACGATGATCGCCTCTCCGGCCGAGATCGCGTCGCGGCCGAACTGGGTGCCCGGCGGCAGACCCCGGACGTCGCCGGGCACCGGCAGAGCCAGGGCGATCGCGGGCTGCGCACTCGCCGGCCGGGCCACCGTCCGCATCGTCTGCAACAGCGACATGACGCCTGTGTTGTCCAGATCCGGCCACGGCAGGCCGGTCCGGTCGGCGGCCGCGGAATCGTAGGCCGTGACCGAATGCGATTGCGTCCATAGGGATAACGCATCCAACACGTCGTCGGGCGCGGCGACACCGGCCAGCCAGGAATTGGCCCACACCGAGAGCGTTGCACTGGGACACCACATGCGGCGCAGTGTAGTTGTTGGCTGCGCATTTGATGGTCCCGAGCCGGAGCAGGTCGCGCGTAGGCTTCCGGTATGCCCGTACCGCTGATCTGGCTGATCGCAGCACTGGCGTTGGCCGGCGCCGAGGCGCTGACCGGAGATCTGTTCCTGCTGATGCTCAGCGGTGGGGCGCTGGCCGCGGCGGGGTCCAGCTGGCTGCTCGACTGGCCGGTGTGGGCCGACGGACTCGTCTTCCTCGTGGTGTCGGTGCTGTTGCTCGTCGGGGTCCGTCCGGCGCTGCGCCGCCGCATGCACGCAGGCACGGGCCTGCCCGAACCGGTCAAGGCGCTCGAGGGCAAGAGCGCCCTGGTGCTCGATCGCGTCGCCCGGGATGCCGGCCAGGTGAAGCTCGCGGGGGAGATCTGGACGGCGCGCCCGTTCAACGACGACGATGTCTATGAACCCGGCGACCAGGTGACCGTCGTGCACATCGACGGCGCCACCGCGGTCGTGTCGAAGATCGCCTGAGAGGAGTTCACGGTGGAAGGTGCCGTCGCAGGGCTGGTCCTGCTGGGTGTGCTCGTGGTGTTCGCGATCATCATCGTCGCGAAATCGGTGGCGCTGATCCCGCAGGCCGAAGCCGCGGTGATCGAGCGGCTGGGCCGGTACAGCAAGACCGTGTCGGGGCAGTTGACCCTGCTGCTGCCGTTCGTCGACAAGATCCGCGCCCGCGTGGATCTGCGAGAACGGGTGGTCTCGTTCCCGCCGCAGCCGGTGATCACCGAGGACAACCTGACGGTCAACATCGACACGGTGGTGTACTTCCAGGTCACCAACCCTCAGGCCGCCGTCTACCAGATCAGCAACTACATCGTCGGCGTCGAACAGCTGACCACGACCACACTGCGCAACGTCGTCGGCGGTATGACGCTGGAGCAGACGCTGACCTCCCGGGATTCGATCAACGGGCAGTTGCGCGGCGTGCTCGACGAGGCCACCGGCCGGTGGGGGCTGCGCGTCGCCCGTGTCGAACTGCGCAGCATCGACCCGCCGCCGTCGATCCAGGATTCGATGGAGAAGCAGATGCGTGCCGACCGGGAGAAGCGCGCGATGATCCTGACCGCCGAGGGCAACCGGGAAGCGTCGATCAAGCAGGCCGAAGGCCAGAAGCAGGCCCAGATTCTGGCGGCTGAGGGCGCCAAGCAGGCCGCGATCCTGGCCGCCGAGGCCGACCGTCAGTCCCGGATGCTGCGTGCGCAGGGTGAACGCGCCGCGCAGTACCTGCAGGCCCAGGGTCAGGCCAAGGCGATCGAGAAGACGTTCGCCGCGATCAAGGCCGGCCGGCCGACGCCCGAACTGTTGGCCTACCAGTACCTGCAGACGTTGCCGCTGATGGCCAAGGGGGAGGCCAACAAGGTCTGGGTGGTGCCCAGCGACTTCGGTTCTGCGCTGCAGGGTTTCACGAAGCTGCTCGGCGCGCCCGGCGACGACGGTGTGTTCCGCTACCAGCCGTCCCCGGTGGAGGACGGCCTGGACAAGCCGGAGGACGACTCGGCCGAGGTGGCCGACTGGTTCAACACCCAGACCGATCCGGAGATCGCGCAGGCGGTGGCCCAGGCGGTCGCCGAGGCGCGCACCCCGGTCGCCGGTTCGCTCGGATCGGGGCCGCAGTATCCGCCGCTGTCGCAACAGGCGCCGCCCCCGGCGACCGATTACACGCAGCCGGCGGCGCCGCGGCACGGCGCCTCCGACCAGTGACCGCGGCGGCCGCGCTGCACTCGCGGCGGACCTATGCGGTGCTCGCCGCGATGCAGGCCGGCGACGCGGTGGCGTGTATCGGTCCGATCGCGCCGGTACGTGCGGCGCTCGACGCGGTCGGCCTCCCCGAGAACGTGCGCCCGGTACTGCCGATCGTCAAGGCCGCATCGGCGGTGGGGCTGCTGTCGGTGTACCGGTTCCCCGCACTGGCGCGCCTGACGACGTTCATGTTGACGGTGTACTTCACGTTGGCCGTCGGCGCCCACGTCAGGGCGAAGGATTGGAGTCCTGGGCTGGGGGCGGCGGCGTCGCTGCTGGCGCTGTTCGGGTCGATGACGGTGCAGGGGCCGCCGCAGCGCGCCGGTGCGAGCGCACCTCGAAACTGAGTCCGGCCACACCGAGGGCGGCCGTGCACAGCGACACCACGAACAGCAGGGGGCTGACGTTGCCTGTGAGCGCGTCGCCGAGGACGACCACCGCGGCGGTGCCTGGCAGCAAGCCAATGATCGTGGCGAGCGTGTACGGCAGCAGCCGGACCGCTGACGCGCCCGCCGCGTAGTTCAGCACCGAGAACGGCACGGCCGGGATCAATCGCATCGCCATCACAGAGACCCAGCCCCGTTCGCGCAGCCGGGCATCGAGCGCATCCACCTTCGGATGGCTGACCAGCCTGTTCAGTTGCCAGCCCGCGGCGCGCACGAGCAGGACCGCGAGCACCGCGCTGAGCGCGCTCGCCACGACGGCCAGCGGAATGCCGAGGTAGGGCCCGAACAGCAGGCCGGCCGCGAGGGTGAACGCCGTGCGCGGGAACGGGAACACCGTCACCACCACGTGCGCAGCCAGGAATGCCAGCGGGAACCAGGCGCCGAGTGAGGTGGCCCAGTCCCGCAGCTGCACCGCGGTGGGCAGCGGAACCAGCAGCACCACTGCGACGAGAATCACACCCGTGCCGACCATGGCCAGAAGCCGGGTCCGCGGCACTCCGCGCAGGGTGGCGAGCACGGCCGCCGGCACGGTGCGCAGCGCGCTGACGACGGGTTTCACGACATTCCACCCTACGGGTAGGGCCATGATCACCTCGCGCGACCGACGTGAGGAACATCATTTAGCCTGAAGGCTGTGCAGACAACGGGCGATGTCGACCGATGGCGTTCTGCGGTAGCGGGTGTGCTGGCCAAGGCCAGCCGCCGCGATCCGGCCGAGCTGGGTGCTGAGCCGGAGCGCGCGCTCGACTCAGACACCTACGAGGGCTTCCCGATACGCCCGCTCTACACCGAGGCCGACGAGTTGGCTGAGCCCGCGCTGCCGGGCCGGTGGCCGTTCGTCCGCGGCGGCGACGCGCTGCGGGACGTCAAGTCCGGCTGGAAGGTCGCCGAGGTGTTCCCGGCGGGGGCATCGAGCGTCGAGGAGACCAACGGTGCGATCCTGCTCGGGCTGACCGAAGGGGTGAGCGCCCTGTCGTTGCGGCTCGGGCCGGGCGGCATCGACCCCACCGACCTCGATCGCGCCCTCGAGGGCGTCTACCTGGACCTGGTGCCGCTGGTCGTCGAGGTGACCGGTGGCGGTCCGGTGTACCGGGCCACCGCCGAGGCGCTGCTCGGCATGCTGGCGGGTCTCGACGAGGACCAGCGGTCCCGGCTGTCGGTGGACCTCGGTGGCGATCCGCTGGTCGCACCGCTGGCCGACCGCGCCGCGCCGACGCTGGCCGATGTCACCGACGTCGCAGCGGCAGTGGCCGGGGATCACGACGGTCATGTCCGCGCGGTCACCGTCGACGGGCCGGCGCTGCACGATCTCGGCGCGAATGCGTCCTGGGAGCTCGGCGCGGCGATCGGCGCGGGCGTCGCGTACCTGCGGACACTGACCGACGCCGGCCTGCCCGTCGCGACCGCGCTGCGCCAGATCGCCTTCCGTGTCGCCGCCGACGACGACCAGTTCATGACGATCGCGAAACTGCGTGCCGTGCGCCAACTCTGGGCCCGGGTGGCCGAGGTGGCCGGAGCGCCCGAGGCCGGGGCGGCGACCGTGCACGCGGTGACATCGCTGCCGATGATGGCTCAGCGCGACCCCTGGGTGAACATGCTGCGGACCACGGTGGCGGCCTTCGGCGCGGGCGTCGGGGGAGCGGACACCGTGCTGGTGCATCCGTTCGACGTCGCCATCGAAGGTGGATTCCCAGGCACTGCACGGACATTCGCGCGGCGCATCGCCCGCAACACCCAGCTGCTGCTGCTCGAGGAGTCTCACCTCGGGCGTGTGCTGGACCCCGCCGGCGGCTCGTGGTTCGTCGAGGACCTGACGCGCAGTGTGGCCGAGGCGGCGTGGCGCAACTTCCAGGAGATCGAGGCCGCCGGCGGTTTCGAGGCGGCACGCGAGCAGGTGCAGGCGCGTATCGCGGAGGTCGCCCAGCGCCGCAGCGTCGACATCGCCCACCGCCGGACCGCGGTCACCGGTGTCAACGAATTCCCAAATCTCGCCGAAGTGCCGTTGCCGCAAGGCGATCCGCTGCCGACCGTGCGCCGCTACGCCGCGGACTTCGAGGCGCTGCGTGACCGCTCCGACGCGTACCTGGCGCGCACCGGCTCACGGCCCACCGCGGTGCTCCTGCCGTTGGGGCCGCTGGCCGAGCACAACATCCGCACCACGTTCGCGGCGAACCTGTTGGCTTCCGGTGGCATCGACGCGGTGAACCCGGGAACGGTCACTGCCGACACCGTGGCCGCCGTGCTCGCCGACGGGGCAGGCGCCGAGGTCGCCATCCTCTGCGGCACCGACGCCCGCTACGGCCAGGAGGTCGCCGCCGTGGTCGCGGCCGCGCGCGCCGCCGGGGCCGGCCACATCCTGCTGGCGGGCCCGGAGAAGGCGGTGGCCGGCGCCGAGCCCCCACCGGACGGCTACGTGACCGCGAAGATCGACGCGGTGTCGGTGCTGTCGGATCTGCTGACTCGATTGGGGGCCTGAAGGTGACCGCTACTGAACCCCGCAACACGGCCATCGAGAGTTTCGCCGACGTCCCGTTGCGTGCCGACGCCGACGTCGCCGCGCCGACCCCCGAGCAGGTCACGGAGACGACCGTCGCGGCGGCAGAGGCGCACGGCTACACGGCCGACCAGCTGGACTGGGTCACCCCCGAGGGCATCGACGTCAAACCCGTCTACATCGGCGCCGACCGCGACGACGCCGTCGCCGCCGGGTACCCGCTGGGCAGCCTGCCCGGACTGCCGCCGTTCGTGCGGGGGCCCTATCCGACGATGTACGTCAACCAGCCGTGGACCATCCGTCAGTACGCCGGGTTCTCCACGGCCGCCGAATCCAACGCGTTCTACCGCCGCAACCTCGCCGCCGGTCAGAAGGGCCTGTCGGTGGCCTTCGACCTGGCCACCCACCGCGGGTACGACTCCGATCACCCCCGGGTGGCCGGTGACGTCGGAATGGCCGGTGTGGCCATCGATTCGATCCTGGACATGCGCCAGCTCTTCGACGGCATCGACCTGGGCTCGGTGTCGGTGTCGATGACGATGAACGGCGCGGTGCTACCGATCCTGGCGCTGTACGTGGTGGCCGCCGAGGAGCAGGGTGTGCCGCCGGAGAAGCTCGCCGGGACCATCCAGAACGACATCCTCAAAGAGTTCATGGTCCGCAACACCTACATCTATCCGCCGAAGCCCTCGATGCGGATCATCTCCGACATCTTCGGCTACACCAGCGTGAAAATGCCCAAGTTCAACAGCATTTCGATCTCGGGCTATCACATCCAGGAAGCGGGGGCCACCGCCGACCTCGAGCTGGCGTACACGCTGGCCGACGGCGTCGAGTACATCAAGGCCGGCCTCGACGCCGGGCTGGACATCGACTCCTTCGCACCACGGTTGTCCTTCTTCTGGGGCATCGGGATGAACTTCTTCATGGAGGTCGCCAAGCTGCGTGCCGGGCGCCTGCTGTGGAGTGAGCTGGTCGCCGAGTTCGGCGCCGAGAACGCGAAATCGCTGTCCCTGCGCACCCATTCGCAGACATCCGGTTGGTCACTGACCGCGCAGGACCCGTTCAACAACGTCGCCCGCACGTGCGTCGAGGCGATGGCGGCGACCCAGGGCCACACGCAGTCGCTGCACACCAACGCCCTCGACGAGGCGCTCGCTCTGCCCACCGACTTCTCGGCGCGCATCGCCCGCAACACCCAGCTGCTGCTGGCTCAGGAGTCGGGCACCACCCGGCCCATCGATCCGTGGGGCGGCTCCTACTACGTGGAGTGGCTCACCCACCAGCTCGCGGAGAAGGCGCGCGAGCACATTCGCGAGGTCGCCGAGCACGGCGGCATGGCGCAGGCGATCAACGAGGGCATTCCGAAGCTGCGCATCGAGGAGGCCGCCGCGCGTACCCAGGCGCGCATCGACTCCGGCCAGCAGACGGTGATCGGAGTGAATCGCTATCAGGTCGACGAGGACCACGAGATCGAGGTCCTCAAGGTCGAGAACAGCAGGGTGCGCGCCGAGCAGATCGCCAAACTGGAGCAGCTGCGTGGCGAACGCGACAACGCCGCCACCCAGGCCGCCCTCGACGAATTGTGCCGTGCCGCAGCGGCTTCCGGTCGGGCCGGAGAAGACGGGCTGGGCAACAACCTGATGGCGCTGGCGATCGCCGCCGCGCGCGCCAAGGCGACGGTCGGAGAGATCTCCGACGCACTGGAAAAGGTGTACGGCAGGCACCAGGCCGAGATCCGGACGATCGCCGGGGTGTACCGGGACGAGGTGGGTATGGCCAGCAATGTCAGCAGCGCCACCGAGCTGGTGGCCAAATTCGCCGAGGCCGACGGCCGCCGGCCCCGCATCCTGGTCGCGAAGATGGGCCAGGACGGTCATGACCGCGGGCAGAAGGTGATCGCGACGGCGTTCGCCGACATCGGCTTCGACGTCGACGTCGGTTCGCTGTTCTCCACGCCGGACGAGGTGGCGCGTCAGGCCGCCGACAACGACGTACACGTGGTCGGGGTGTCGTCGCTGGCGGCGGGACACCTGACGCTGGTGCCCGCGTTGCGTGACGCGCTGGCCGAGGTCGGCCGGCCCGACATCATGATCGTGGTCGGCGGTGTCATCCCACCGGGCGATTTCGATGAGCTCTACGCCGCCGGCGCCACCGCGATCTTCCCGCCGGGCACCGTGATCGCCGACGCCGCGATCGGTCTGCTGACCAAGCTCGGCGAGCGCCTCGGCTACGCGCTGAGCTAGATGACCTCTCCCGACGAACTCGCTGCCGCGTTGCGCGGCGGCGACCGCTCGGCGCTGGCCCGCGCGATCACCCTGGTCGAGTCGACGCGCGCCGATCACCGCCAACGAGCCCAGGAGCTGCTGCTCGAGCTGATGCCCGAAGCGGGCAGCGCCCTGCACGTCGGCATCACCGGGGTGCCCGGGGTGGGCAAGTCGACGACCATCGAGGCGCTCGGCATGTATCTGATCGAGCAGGGGCACCGCGTCGCGGTGCTGGCCGTCGACCCGTCGTCGACACGCACGGGCGGCTCGATCCTCGGCGACAAGACCCGGATGGCGCGGCTGGCTGTGCACCCGGACGCCTACATCCGCCCGTCGCCGACGTCGGGAACGCTCGGTGGCGTCGCCAAGGCGACCCGGGAGACGATCGTGCTGCTGGAGGCCGCCGGCTACGACGTGATCTTGGTCGAGACCGTCGGAGTCGGACAGTCCGAAGTGACCGTCGCCAACATGGTGGACACGTTCGTGTTCCTGACGTTGGCACGGACCGGGGATTCGCTGCAGGGCATCAAGAAGGGCGTTCTGGAACTCGCCGACGTCGTCGTGGTGAACAAGGCGGACGGCGAACACGCGGTCGAGGCGAAGGCTGCCGCACGTGAGTTGGCCGGGGCGATCCGTTTGCTCTACCCCCGGGAAACCCTCTGGCGCCCACCCGTTCTCACGATGAGCGCGCTGGAGGGCACGGGTCTGCAGGAGATGTGGGCGACGGTGCTGCGACACCGCGACGTGCTGACCGAGGCGGGGGAGTTCGAGGCGCGGCGGCGCTCTCAACAGGTCGAATGGACGTGGTCGATGGTGCGCGACGCGGTACTGGAACGGGTGCTGTCGCATCCGGGCGTTCGCGAGATGCGCGCGGAGGTGGAGCGCGCGGTGCGCGACGGGGAGCTGACGCCGGCCCTTGCTGCCCAACAGATCCTGGACGCCTCGGACAGTCCGGCAAAATCTTTAGACTAACGAATCGGTAACTCCGCACCGCTTTGCCGAGCCGAGGCGTATGTTCGTTCCATTGTGACGGGCGTCAATTCCGACGAGCGCGACGGCGCGCTTCCCCACGGGGTGCAGGGAGCTGCAGACCCCGCTTTCTCATGGGCTGTCCGGGCTTTCAAGCAGATGTTCCCGCACCGCCGATTCGGCGGCGGCGCCCTGGCGGTGTACCTCAACGGTGAGCCCGTCGTCGACGTCTGGACCGGCTGGGCAGACCGTAGGGGGCGGCGGCACTGGAATGCCGACACCGCGCCCATGGTGTTCTCGGCGACCAAGGGCGTGGCCGCCACGGTCATCCACCGACTCGCGGACCGCGGCCTCATCGACTACGACGCGCCGGTGTCGGAGTACTGGCGGGAGTTCGGCGCCAACGGCAAGGCGAAGATCACGGTGCGCGACGCGATGCGGCATCGGGCAGGGTTGTCGCATCTCAACGGTGCCGCAGGCACCGACCTGATGGACCACTTCGTGATGGAGGAGCGGCTCGCCGCAGCGCCCGCGAGCTGGTTGATCGGCCGCCCGGCCTATCACGCGTTCACGTTCGGCTGGCTGCTGTCGGGGCTGGCCCGGTCGGTGACGGGCATCGGGATGCGCGAGCTGATCCGCAGCGAGGTGGCGGCACCGCTGAACACCGACGGGCTGCACCTCGGGCGTCCGCCGGTGCACGCCCCGACGCAGCCGGCTCGCATCATCGGTCCGCAGAGCAAACTCCAGAACCCGTTGTTCAACCTGGTCGCGCCGCACCTGGCCGCCCTGCCGATCTCGGCGGGCTTCGGCGCGATGTACTTCCCCGGCGTCAAGGCGTTCGTGCAGGGCGACACCCCGCTGCTCGACGGCGAGATCCCGGCGGCCAACGGCGTCGCCACCGCCCGGGCCTTGGCGCGGATGTACGGCGCGATCGCCAACGAGGGGCGCATCGACGGCACGCAGTTCCTGTCGCGCGAGACGGCCGCGGCGTTGGTGGGCAGGCGCAGCCTGCGCCCCGATCACAGCCTGATCATGCCGTTGTCGTTCCACCTGGGTTATCACGGACTGCCGCTCTTCGGCATCCTGCCCGGGTTCGGGCACGTCGGTCTCGGCGGCTCGCTGGGGTGGGCGGACCCGGAGCGCGGGTTGGCCTTCGGCTTCGTCCACAACCGGCTGCTGACCCCGTTCGTGGTCAGCGACCAGGCCGGGTTCGTCACCACGGCGGCACTGATCCGGCGTGGTGCGGCGGTGGCCCGGAGCCGCGGTTACCGGCCGGTGCCGGATTTCGGGGCGCCCTTCTCCGACGTCACCGCCACAGCTGTGTGAGTCGGCCCGGGGTGGCGACTCGGGTCAGTGCTGTTTGCTGAACACTGCAATCGCGGTCCACGTCGTCGCCAGGCGGCAGAGCGGAAGCGACTATTCCTCGTCCGGCGCCCGCGCCATGGTATCGCTGTTTTCGCTGAGTGGATAGGGGACAGGCGGGCGCGACCGTCAATTTTGACGTCAGCGTCGCGATTTGCCCAATCGTGCCGCGACATATCTGTGGCTGCATACTGTCTGAGGGTGGGGCGGACGGGGGTGAGGCAATGACCAGCCGGCTTCACGGCGTCGTCGGGTCGGCGGCCGGCCTGACGCCGTTCGGGCACCTCGGCTGGGGGTACCGCGACCGCCGCGAATTCCACCGCCGCGCCGCGGAGTACCTCACCGACGGGGTGCGGCAGGGCCAGTTCGTGGTGTTCGTCGGCGGCGGGAGCTCCCGCTCGCTGACCGCGGAACTGACCGCGGTGCGTAAGACCATGAGTGCAGACGTCGCCGACGCGCCCGTGACCGTCATCCCTGCGGAACAGTTCTACAGCTTCGTTCCCGGGACCGGCGTGGTCGACCCCGAGGCGTCGGTAGCCGAGCGGGTGGCCGCGACCGAACGGGCCGTCGCCGACGGTCACAGCGGCTTCCGCGCGGTGGTGGACGCCACCCCGGTCGCGCGCACTGAAGCCCAGCGTCGGGCGTTCGCGCGTTTCGAGATTCTCGTCGATCAGCAGATGGCGCGCTTCCCCGTGTCTGCGCTGTGCGCCTATGACATGGCCGAACTCGACGGCGCGGCCGACCTCATCTGCTTGCATCCGTTCGTGAGCCACAGCGGGGGCGCCTACCGGGTTTTCGCCGCCCCGGACGCCGACGTGGCGGTCGCCGGTGTGGTGGACGCCGAGCACGCCACCGCCGTCGTCGACGCGGTGAACACGGCGTTCTCGCCGGCCGGCAGTGAGTCGGTGACCGTGGACGCCGGCGGCGCGGATCACCTCGCCGCCGAGTGCGTGTTGCGTCTGGACCGCGCCGCTCGGCGCGACGGCCGGTCGATCACCCTTCTGGTCCGTGCGTCAGCGGTCGAAGCCATCGACGGCCGCTTGTCCCATGTGCGTATCGAGCCGCCGGTCGTGCCGGCTCCCGACCCCGTGCTGATCGCAGAACTGCAGGCCAAGGTGAGCCAGCTGCACAACCGGTTGGCCAGCCAGCCCGCCATCGAGCAGTGCAAAGGGATGCTCATGTCGGCCTTCGGGCTGACCGCCGAGGACGCGTTCGAACTACTGAAGTCGTTGTCGCAGAACGGCAATCTGAAGCTGCGCGAGGTCGCTCGCGCCATCGTCGATGAATGGCGTATCGACGGGCCGCGCCCCGACTACGACAGGACGACCGAGTTCCTGCTGCGTGCCCGCGACGCTGTCAGGTACCAGCGCGGGTGAACCACTTGGTGCGCAGCCGCCACGAATGCGCGGAGGTCAGCGCGAAGCCGGCGCCACACGCACACGCGAACACCCACACCAGCGTGGTGCCCTGCACGGTCTGCAGGGTGGGGATCAGCGCGGTCACGACCCGCACCACGCACGCGATGATCCCCATCGCGGACGCGAACAGGTAGATGTTGGCGACGTGTCGGGAGCGGGGATCGGTGCGCAGGATCAGTAGCGCCCGCGAACCGTACATGAGCAGGTAGATCAGCATCCCGCACAGCAGCAGCCAGTAGAGGTTCAGCCACAGGTCGGTGGGCACATCGAAGAAGTCGGGGCGGTAGAGCGCCGCGCCGTTGCCCATCCAGAACGCGGCCAGCAGCAGCGGGATGCACAGCGTCGCCGGCCGCTCGACGAACTGCTTGAAACGCTGGTGCATCGCGTGGTCGGATTCCAGCCGGCCGAGGGTGTTGTAGACGACTGCCGATGCCGCCACGATGTAGGCATCGTGGCCGATGTAGTCCTCGAGGTTCCACTTGCCCGTCAGTGAATAGAGCCAGTGGCCCACGGTCTCGGAGGCCCACGGCGACATCAGCAACACGGCGACGCCCTGCAGGGCGATGTTGAGTGTGGCGGCGACCTCCCAGCGCGAGGACCAGGTGACACGCCGGATCCACAAGCTCCACGCGATGCACAGCAGCGTGATCGCGATGAGAGTTGCAATGGCCATCGGGGGTCTGTCTCTTACAGGGGCGGGGCGTCGAGGCGGGGCGTCAGCTCGGACAGGCGGGGCCTGCGCTGGGTCCCTGACGTCACGGTGGCCGCCGGCGTCTGTCGGGTCGCCACCGAGGCGCGGGCGGACTCGACGTAGGTGAACACTTCCTGGCGGGTCATCAGACCGAACTGGATCTGGAGATCGGGATAGCTGAGGTCGAAGCGATCGGCGACTCGGCGGAGCTCTTCGGCGTTCGGGTAGTCGGCCTCTTTGATCCGCCGGTAGTACGTGCTGCTGGACGTGCCGAGTGCGTCGTAGATGTCTTTGGCGTCGATCTCCCCGTCGAGCAGGTAGTCGAGCAACGCCTTGAGCTGTCTGCCGTTCTCGTCGGTCCTGGGCACCTGAACACTGTAAACCGCGGACGGCCGCCGGGGCAGCCCTCAGGGCAAACAGGTCAGAGTTTCCTTAATTGACACGGCCGTCACAGTTTTGGGAGCAGTCTCCCAATTCTGGGACATCCGCGCTACGGTTAGCTGCATGGTCGCTCCCTTCCTGCCCGACGAGGTCAAGCACGCCGTGGTCGCCGCAGCGCCGATAGCGCTGGACATCTTCGACCGGGCCCCGGCGGGGTCGGCACCGCCGCAGTTCGTGTCGTGCGCAAGCACCCCGTCGAGCGAACTCGCCGCGGAGCTCGAGTACGCAGCGGAGTGGCTCGGTGTGCGGAGCGAGGAGATCCTGCTCGCCGCCCTCGGTCGTGCGTTCGGCCGCACCCGGGGCGACGGTGCTGTCGCCGTCACCGTCCGTAGCGCGGCAGTGGCGCCCGCGCACCCGGTCACGCTGCTGTGCGCGGCCGGCCGGCCGATGGGTCCCAGTGAGATGCTGCAGGGAGCGCACAACGCGTTGCTGCCCGACGCGGACCACCCCCACTCGCCCGCCGACATCACGCTGGCGGTGGACACCGCTGCCGGCGCGCCGGAGACTCCGCTCCAGGTGCACGTGCGCCGCACCGCCGACGGGCTGACCGTCGACTGGACCTACGACGCGGCTCGGCTGGACGGCTACTCGGTCGAGGAGATGGCCGAGCAGTTCGGCCTCGCGCTGATCGAGATCACCTCCGACGCCGGCGCACCGCTGTAGCCGTCCCCGTTAGACTGGCGGGCACTGGCGTCGATCCGGCCATCACCGGGGAGCCTTCGGAAGAACGGCGTACGTAGCGCCTACTAGACCCGAACGGGTGGGCCCGTCACAGCCCGCGAACGAGCGGCGCACCCCAGGTGCGCAAGCGGGGTGGTACCGCGGCGCTCGCGCACCGCGCGACGTCGTCCCCGTGCCTGATGGTTGGCACAGGAGACAGACGGTGAGCGCGTACCCCAAGCCGGCGAGTGGATCGCCCGACTTCCCGAGTGTGGAACTCGAGGTCCTCGACTACTGGGACCGTGACGACACGTTCCGGGCGAGCATCGCCAACCGCGACGGGGCGCCCGAGTACGTGTTCTACGACGGGCCTCCGTTCGCCAACGGTCTGCCGCACTACGGACATCTGCTCACCGGCTACGTCAAGGACATCGTGCCGCGCTACCGCACGATGCGCGGATACAAGGTCGAGCGGCGTTTCGGCTGGGACACCCACGGGTTGCCCGCCGAACTCGAGGTCCAGCGCCAGCTCGGGATCAGCAGCAAGGCGCAGATCGACGAGCTCGGCATCGAGAAGTTCAACGAAGCATGCCGGGAGTCGGTGCTCAAATACACCGGGGAGTGGCGCAGCTACGTCACCCGGCAGGCCCGGTGGGTGGACTTCGACAACGACTACAAGACCCTCGATCTGGGCTTCATGGAGTCGGTGCTGTGGGCGTTCAAACAGCTGTGGGACAAGGGGCTGGCCTATGAGGGCTACCGCGTGCTGCCGTACTGCTGGAACGACGAGACCCCCCTGTCCAGCCACGAACTGCGCATGGACGACGACGTCTACCAGAGCAGGCAGGACCCGGCGCTGACCGTCGGCTTCCGCATCACCGGCGGGCCGGTGGCCGAGCTGGCGGGCGCCCACCTGCTCATCTGGACGACGACGCCGTGGACTCTGCCGTCGAATCAGGCCGTCGCCGTGAACCCCGAGGTGACCTACGTCGTCGTCGAGAACGACGGGCGGCGCTACGTGATCGCCGAGGCCCGGTTGGGCGCCTACGCCCGCGAGCTCGGGGACGAGCCCGCCGTTCTCGCCACCTACACCGGCCGTGATCTGCTCGACGTGACCTACACGCCGCCGTTCCCGTATTTCATGGACTCGCTTAACGCGTTTCGGGTGCTGCCCGCCGACTTCGTCAGCACCGAGGACGGCACCGGTCTGGTGCACATGTCGCCTGCCTACGGCGAGGACGACATGACCACCGCAGCCGCCGGCGGGATCGTGGCCGTCACCCCCGTCGACGCGCGCGGCCGCTTCGACGCGACCGTGCCCGACTACCAGGGGCAGCACGTCTTCGAGGCGAACCCGCACATCATCCGCGACCTCAAGAACGGCACCGGCCCGGCGGCAGCCAACGGCGCGGTGTTGCTGCGTCACGACACCTACGAACACTCCTATCCGCACTGCTGGCGCTGCCGTAATCCGCTGATCTACCGCGCGGTGTCGTCGTGGTTCATCAAGGTGACCGAGATCCGCGACCGGATGGTCGAGCTGAACCAAGAGATCACCTGGTATCCCGAGCACGTCAAGGATGGTCAGTTCGGCAAGTGGCTGGCCGGGGCGCGCGACTGGTCGATCTCGCGGAATCGCTACTGGGGCAGCCCGATCCCGGTGTGGAAGTCCGACGATCCGGCCTATCCGCGCGTCGACGTCTACGGCAGCCTCGACGACCTCGAACGCGACTTCGGGGTGCGCCCGGACAACCTGCACCGGCCCTACATCGACGAATTGACCCGGCCCAATCCCGACGATCCGACGGGCCGCTCCACGATGCGCCGCATCGAGGACGTCTTCGACGTGTGGTTCGACTCCGGCTCGATGCCGTTCGGTCAGGTGCACTACCCGTTCGAGAATCAGGACTGGTTCGAGTCGCACTTCCCCGGGGATTTCATCGTCGAGTACATCGGCCAGACCCGTGGCTGGTTCTACACGCTGCACGTGTTGGCCACCGCGCTGTTCGATCGGCCCGCGTTCCGCACCTGCGTCAGCCACGGCATCGTGCTGGGCAACGACGGGCAGAAGATGAGCAAGTCGCTGCGCAACTATCCCGATGTCACCGAGGTCTTCGACCGGGACGGGTCCGACGCGATGCGCTGGTTCCTGATGGCGTCGCCGATCCTGCGCGGCGGCAACCTGGTGGTCACCGAGCAGGGCATTCGCGAAGGGGTGCGCCAGGTTCTGCTGCCGCTGTGGAACGCGTACTCGTTCCTGGCGCTCTATGCCCCGCAGAAGGGGACGTGGCGCACCGACTCGACCCACGTGCTGGACCGCTACATCCTGGCCAAGCTGGCGGTGCTGCGCGACGAGCTGACGGCCTCGCTGGACGTCTGCGACATCTCGGTGGCGTGCGACCAGCTCCGGCAGTTCACCGAGGCGCTGACGAATTGGTATGTGCGACGGTCACGTTCGCGGTTCTGGGAGGAGGACCGCGATGCCATCGACACGCTGCACACCGTGCTCGAGGTGACGTGCCGGCTGGCCGCGCCGCTGCTGCCCCTGGCCGCCGAGCGGATCTGGCGCGACCTCACCGGTGAGCGCTCGGTGCATCTGACCGACTGGCCGGAGGAGGGTTGCCTGCCCGCCGACGCACGACTGGTCGCCGACATGGACCTCGTGCGCGAAGTCGCCTCGGTGGGTTCGTCACTGCGCAAGGCCAAGAAGCTGCGGGTGCGGCTGCCGCTGACGAAACTCGTTGTCGCCGTGAATGATCCGCAGAGGCTGGCACCCTACCGGGAGCTGCTCGCCGACGAGCTCAACGTCAAGGCGGTGGAGCTGACCGACGACATCGCCGCGCACGGACGCTTCGAGTTGGCCGTCAACGCACGCGCCGCCGGTCCCCGCATCGGGAAGGACGTCCAGGCGGCGATCAAGGCCGTCAAGGCGGGGGAAGGGGTGCTCAATCCGGACGGCACGCTGACCGCCGGGCCCGCGGTCCTGTTGCCCGAGGAGTTCACCTCGAAGCTGGTCGCGGCGGACCCGGAGTGGACCGCCGCGCTGCCCGACGGTGCCGGCCTGGTCGTGCTCGACGGGACGCTCACCCCGGAGCTGGAGGCCGAAGGCTGGGCCAAGGACCGCATCCGCGAGCTCCAGGAACTGCGTAAGACCTCAGGCCTCGACGTCTCCGATCGGATCCGGGTCGTGATGTCCGTGCCCGCCGACAAAGAGCAGTGGGCGCGTGCGCACGCCGAGCTGATCGCCGGTGAGATCCTCGCGACGGACTTCGCATTCGGGGAGCCCGTGGACGGGGCCGAGATCGGCGACGGCGTACGGGTCAGCCTCGCGAAGGTCTGATCGTCAGCCGACTCTCGCGCTCTGCCCGCCGAAGGTGACCACGTCGCCTGCGCGCAGCTGACGGCCGCGGCGCGTCTCGACGGCGTCGTTGACCGACACCAGGCCGTCGGCGATCACGCCCTTGGCGTCGGCGCCGGTGTCGATCAGGTTGGCCAGCTTCAGGAACTGGCCGAGGCGGATCGTCTCGTCGCGGATCGGTACGTCGTGCACGTCGCCCACGCTAGCCGCCTACAGTCAGCGGTGTGGGCGCGCGATGGGTCCTGCACCTGGACATGGACGCGTTCTTCGCGTCCGTGGAACAGCTGACGCGACCCACGCTGCGCGGCCGGCCCGTGCTGGTCGGCGGCCTCGGCGGCCGCGGGGTGGTGGCCGGGGCCAGCTACGAGGCGCGCCGGTTCGGGGCGCGGTCGGCGATGCCGATGCATCAGGCTCGCCGGCTGGTGGGCGCGGGCGCGGTGGTGTTGCCGCCCCGCGGCGTGGTCTATGGACTGGCCAGCCGCCGTGTCTTCCAGACGGTGCGGTCCACAGTGCCTGTCCTCGAACAGCTTTCGTACGACGAGGCGTTCGGGGAGCCGATCGAGCTCGCGGGTGCGAGCGCCGCCGAGGTCGAGGCGTTCTGCCAGCGGCTGCGGGCCGACGTGCGCGCGACGACGGGTCTGGTGGCCTCGGTGGGCGCCGGGTCGGGCAAGCAGATCGCCAAGATCGCGTCGGGCCTCGCCAAGCCCGACGGTGTCCGGGTGGTGGACCGCGACGAGGAGGTGGCGCTGCTCGCGAGTCTGCCCGTGCGCCGGTTGTGGGGGATAGGTCCGGTGGCCGAGGACAGACTGCACCGGCTGGGTGTCGAGACCATCGGCGCGCTGGCGGCGCTCACCGAGGCGGAGGTGGCCGACATCCTGGGCGCCACGATCGGGCCGGCGCTGCACCGGCTGGCCCGCGGCGTGGACGACCGGCCGGTCGCCGAGAACGCGCCGGCCAAGCAGATCAGCGCCGAGTCGACGTTCGCCGAGGACCTGATCACGCTGGCGCAGCTGCGCGAGGCGATCGGACCGATCGGCGACCACGCACACCGTCGGCTGGAGAAGGACGGCCGCGGCGCCCGCACGATCACGGTCAAGCTCAGGCGTTCCGACATGAGCGTCCTCACCCGGTCGGCCACGCTGCCCTACGCGACCACCGAGGCCGCGACGCTGATCGGCACCGCGCGCAAACTGCTGCTCGATCCGGTGGAGATCGGGCCCGTTCGCCTTGTGGGCGTGGGCTTCTCGGGACTGACCGAGGTCCGTCAGGAGCCGCTGTTCGCCGATACGGAGCTGACGACCCTGTCCTCGGCGGCCCAGGCCCCCGAGATGGGCGTGCCGGACACGCGGACCGACGTCGCGGCGACCGCGCCGGGCTGGCGGATCGGAGACGACGTGTCGCACACCGAACACGGCCACGGCTGGGTGCAGGGCGCCGGGCACGGCGTGATGACGGTCCGCTTCGAGACCCGGGCACACGGACCCGGCATCGCTCGCACGTTCCGCGGCGACGACCCCGGACTGTCGCGAGCCAATCCCGTGGACAGCCTGGACTGGCCGGAGTTCGTGGAACAGCTCGGCGCCGAGTCAGCCCCAGCGGGCGAAGACGTCGGCGACCGGTGAGCCGGCAGCCAGCGCCGCCATCAGAAGCACGCGGGCCTGCGGTGGACGCAGCGTCGGCGCCAGCACCGCCCCGGCGCTGACCAGGTCACGGCCCGGGCCGTAGCCGGCATTGACGCGGCCGCCGGGCACCCGCGTCGACACCGCCACCATCACTCCTGCTGCGCAGTGCCGCCACACGCCGTCGATCAGGGCTGCGCCCACGTTGCCGGCGCCCAGCGCCTCGATCACCACACCGCGGGCCCCCGCTGCCACGTACGCGTCGAGCGCGGTGCTGTCCGCGCCGGGGTAGGCGGCCACGATGTCGACCCTCGGCGCGTCGGCGGCGCGCAACGCCCCCAGGCGGGGACGCGTGCCGGGCTCGCGCCCTGCGAAGCTCTGGTCGCTGTCGGTGCTGACCTTGGTCAGGCCGAGTGCCGCGAACACCTCACCGGCGAAGGCCACCACGACACCGGCGCCGCGCATCGCCGGATCGGCCGCGACGGCCAGCGCCTGGCGCAGGTTGGCCGGCCCGTCGGCGTCCGGGTCGTCGGCGCTGCGCTGAGCGCCGGTCACGACGACGGGGGCCGCGCCGGAGTAGGTGAGCGCGAGCCACAGCGCGGTCTCTTCCAGCGAGTCGGTGCCGTGGGTGACAACGACACCGTCGGCACCTTCGCGGTCTGCGTCGGCCACTGCGGCCCCGATGACGTCCCAGTCGGCGGGCACCAGTTGAGAGCTGTCCTTGCGCATCGCTTCGACGACCTCCACAACGACACCGGCGTCGACACCGAGACCGGTCGTCAGCTCGGTGCCGGAGCGGGTGGGGCGTTTGACACCGTCGGCATCGGCACTGGTGGAGATGGTGCCGCCGGTGGCGATCAGGACGAGGCGGGCCATGGCTGGATTCTTCCCCATCGCAGCTTTGCGATGATGGACGGCGTGACTGACGAATCCTCCGAGCCGGCCGGACCGGCGACCGGCGATGCCGCGGACCCACCGCCGGCCGACGCGACCCCGCGTCGGCGCCTGCGGCTGCTCCTGGGGGTGGCCGCGGTGGTGCTGGTCGTCGACGTCGTCACCAAGATCTTCGCGGTCGAGCTGCTGACGCCCGGCCAGCCGGTCTCGATCATCGGCGACACCGTGACGTGGACGCTGGTCCGCAACTCCGGCGCGGCGTTCTCGATGGCGACCGGCTACACCTGGGTGCTGACCCTGGTGGCCATCGGCGTGGTGATCGGCATCATCTGGATGGGGCGCCGTCTCGTCTCGCCGTGGTGGGCGCTCGGGTTGGGCATGATCCTGGGCGGCGCCATGGGCAACCTGGTGGACCGGTTCTTCCGTTCGCCCGGTCCGCTGCGCGGGCACGTCGTCGACTTCCTGTCGATCGGGTGGTGGCCCGTCTTCAACGTCGCCGACCCATCGGTGGTGGGCGGGGCGATCCTCCTGGTGGCGCTGTCGCTGTTCGGGTTCGACTTCGATACGACCGGCCGCCGGCGCGCCGGCGGTGACGGCGCGCAGTGACCACACGGTCGATGCCGGTGCCCGAGGGCCTGGCAGGGATGCGGGTCGACGCGGGCATCGCGCGTCTGCTGGGGCTGTCGCGGACGGCGGCCGCGGCGCTGGCCGAAGAGGGTGGCGTCGAGCTCGACGGCGCGCGGGCGGGCAAGTCCGACAAGCTCACCGCGGGCGCGTGGCTCGAGGTGCGGCTGCCCGAGGCGCCCGCACCCGTCGAGAACGTGCCCGAGGACATCGAGGGCATGACGATCCTGTACTCCGACGACGACATCGTCGCCGTCGACAAGCCCCCGGGGGTGGCCGCACACGCCACCGTCGGCTGGCACGGCCCGACGGTGCTCGGCGGACTGGCCGCCGCGGGATTCCGGATCAGCACCTCGGGCATCCACGAACGCCAGGGCATCGTGCATCGCCTCGACGTCGGGACCTCCGGGGTCATGGTCGTCGCGCTGTCCGAACGCGCCTACACGGTGCTCAAGCGGGCCTTCAAACAGCGCACCGTCGACAAGCGCTACCACGCGCTGGTGCAGGGTCACCCCGATCCGTCCAGCGGCACGATCGACGCCCCGATCGGGCGGCACCGCGGCCACGACTGGAAGTTCGCGGTCGTCGAGGGCGGCCGCAACAGCGTCACCCACTACGACACGCTCGAGGCTCACCAGGCCGCCAGCCTGCTCGACGTCCACCTCGAGACGGGTCGCACCCATCAGATCCGGGTGCATTTCTCCGCTCTGCACCACCCGTGCTGCGGGGATCTGACCTACGGCGCCGATCCGACGCTGGCCGCGCGGCTGGGGTTGACCCGGCAGTGGCTGCATGCGCGCTCGTTGGCCTTCGCCCATCCCGCCGATGGCCGGCAGGTCGAGATCACCAGTCCGTATCCGGCGGATCTGCAACACGCACTGGACGTCCTGCGCGGTCCCGGCCGGTGAGATCGGGCCTGCTGTTCGGCGTCGGCGCCTATGGCATGTGGGGTGTGTTCCCCGCGTTCTTCCCGCTACTGAAGCCCGCCGGCGCGGTGGAGGTGCTCGCGCACCGCATCATCTGGAGCTTCCTTCTGATGGTGATCGTGGTCGCCGCCGTGCGCCGACTGGGCGATCTGCGCGAGATCACCGGCCGGGTGTGGCTGCTCCTGACGGCCGCGGCGGCGCTGATCTCGATGAACTGGCTGATCTACGTCTACGCGGTCAACAACGGGCACGTGGTCGATGCCGCGCTCGGCTATTTCATCAACCCGCTGGTGTCGATCGCGCTGGGAATGCTCATTTTCCGGGAACGGCTGAACCGCTGGCAGATCGCGGCGCTGACGGTCGCGGTGGTCGCGGTCGTGGTGTTGACCGTCGAGGTCGGATCGCCACCGCTGATCGGGCTGGGGCTGGCGCTGTCGTTCGGCCTCTACGGCGCGGTGAAGAAGCTGGTGCCGACCGATCCCCGCGTCAGCGTCGGCGTGGAGGCAGGTCTGGCCACGCCGTTCGCGCTCGCCTACGTGGGGGTGCTGACACTTTCCGGCCACGCGACGTTCGGCAATCACGGTGCCTCCCACGTGTGGTTGATGGTGCTGTCGGGCCTGCTGACCGCGCTGCCGCTGTTGCTGTTCGCCGCCGCCGCGCAGCGGTTGCCGATGGTGACGTTGGGGCTGCTGTTCTATCTGACGCCGGCGATGCAGCTGTCCTGGGGCGTGCTCGTCGGCCACGAACCGATGCCGCCGGCGCGTTGGGTGGGCTTCGCGTTGATCTGGGTGGCGCTGGCCGTCTTCACAGTCGACGCGGTGCGGCGTGCCCGCGCCGACCGGCGTGCCGTGCAGCCGTCCAGAACCTAGTTTTGCCCGTTTGCTGATTGACCCGTTGGCAGCAATGCCCTAGCGTTTGCTCGTGGACTGCGCGACGGGCACCCGAGGCCGCGGCCGCCCCGTGGGAGCGGATTCCGAGCGGACCCGGCAGACGATCCTGCGGGCCGCCCGCGACGTCATCGCCCTGAGCGGCTATCCCGCGGCGACGTTTCAGCAGATGGCGCTGCGAGCCGGCGTCAGCCGGCCCACGTTGCACTACTACTTCGACACTCGCGAACAGGTCTACGAGGCGCTGGCGCAGGCGGTTCATGCGCAGATCGCCCGCTACATCGCGGAGGCGCGGGAGTTCCCGGAACCGCGCGCTCAGCTCGTCGCGTTCACCGAAGCCGTCGCACGTCTGTGCCGCGAGGACCCGGTGCGCTGCGGTTTCTGGTGACCATGCAGGTCGAACAGCGTCGAGGTGTGCACTGCAACGCGACGGCAGAGTCGGCCATCGCGGCGATTCACGGGTTCTACGACACCCTGGCCGACACCCGGGGCCTGGCGGACCTTCTGGCGTCGGTGTTCTGGGGTATCGCGTTCCACGCCGGATTCGTGGCGTCCGACAGTGACGGCTCTATGGTTGCCAGGCAACTGCTCAACGTCTTCGACGAGAAATTGCTGACATCGCGCAGCGGCGCGGGCTGACGGTCACTTCGAAACCTCCTCGAGACACGCGCGGGGACACGCCAGGAGACACGCCGGGAGGTGTCGGTGTGCGGCCATAGACTGGCCTGCCTATGAGCGGGTCATTCGTGCATCTCCACAACCACACCGAGTACTCGATGCTGGACGGCGCCGCGAAGGTCAAGCCGATGCTCGCCGAGGCGCAGCGCCTCGAGATGCCCGCCATCGGCATGACCGACCACGGAAACATGTTCGGCGCCAGCGAGTTCTACAACGCGGCCACCGATGTCGGCATCAAGCCGATCATCGGCATCGAGGCCTACATCGCGCCCGCATCGCGCTTCGACACCAAGCGCGTGCTCTGGGGTGATCCCAGCCAGAAGAGCGACGACGTCTCCGGTAGCGGCTCCTACACGCACATGACGATGGTCGCCGAGAACGCGACGGGTCTGCGCAACCTGTTCACGCTGTCGTCGCTGGCCTCGTTCGAAGGTCAGCTCGGCAAGTGGTCGCGCATGGACGCCGAGATCATCGCCGAACACTCCGAAGGCATCATCGCCACCACGGGCTGCCCGTCGGGTGAGGTGCAGACGCGACTGCGGCTGGGCCACACCCAGGAGGCGATCGAGGCCGCGGCCAAGTGGCAGGAGATCTTCGGCAAGGAGAACTTCTTCCTCGAGCTGATGGACCACGGTCTGGACATCGAGCGCCGCGTCCGCGAGGGCCTGCTGGAGGTGGGCAGAAAGCTCAACATCCGGCCGCTGGCGACCAACGACTGCCACTACGTCACGCGCGACGCCTCCCAGAACCACGAGGCGCTGCTCTGCATCCAGACCGGTAAGACCCTGTCGGATCCCACGCGGTTCAAGTTCGACGGTGACGGCTACTACCTGAAGTCCGCGGCCGAGATGCGGGCGCTGTGGGACGACCAGGTGCCCGGCGCCTGCGATTCGACCCTCTTGATCGCCGAGCGGGTGCAGCCCTACACCGAGGTGTGGGCGCCCAAGGATCGGATGCCGATCTTCCCCGTCCCCGAGGGGCACGACCAGGGGTCCTGGCTCACGCACGAGGTGATGACCGGCCTGGCGGAGCGCCGGTTCGCGGGCGCGCCGGTTCCGCAGGAGTACATCGACCGCGCCGAGTACGAGATCAAGGTCATCTGCGACAAGGGTTTCCCGGCGTACTTCCTCATCGTCGCCGACCTCATCAACTACGCCCGGTCCGTGGGCATCCGCGTCGGCCCGGGCCGCGGTTCGGCCGCGGGTTCGCTGGTGGCCTACGCCATGGGGATCACGAACATCGATCCCATTCCGCACGGCCTGCTGTTCGAACGGTTCCTGAACCCGGAACGCCCGTCGGCCCCCGATATCGACATCGACTTCGACGACCGCCGCCGCGGCGAGATGCTGCGCTACGCGGCGAACAAGTGGGGCAGCGACCGGGTTGCCCAGGTCATCACCTTCGGCACGATCAAAACCAAAGCAGCGCTCAAGGATTCGGCGCGTGTGCACTACGGGCAGCCCGGTTTCGCGATCGCCGATCGGATCACCAAGGCGCTGCCGCCGCCGATCATGGCCAAGGACATCCCGGTCTCGGGTATCACCGATCCGACCCACGAGCGGTACAAGGAGGCCGCCGAGGTTCGCGCGCTGATCGACACCGATCCCGACGTCCGGACCATCTACGAGACGGCGCGCGGCCTGGAGGGCCTGGTCCGCAACGCCGGTGTCCACGCGTGCGCGGTGATCATGAGCTCCGAGCCGTTGATGGAGGCGATCCCGCTGTGGAAGCGCCCGCAGGACGGTGCGGTGATCACCGGCTGGGACTACCCGTCGTGCGAGGCCATCGGCCTGCTGAAGATGGACTTCCTCGGGCTGCGGAACCTGACGATCATCGGCGACTGCATCGAGAACATCAAGGCCAATCGCGGCGAAGACGTCGACCTCGAATCACTCGCGCTCGACGATCCACTGGCCTATGAACTGCTGGGCCGCGGTGACACGCTCGGGGTGTTCCAGCTCGACGGCGGCCCGATGCGTGACCTGCTGCGCCGTATGCAGCCCACCGAGTTCAACGACATCGTGGCCGTGCTCGCGCTCTACCGGCCCGGCCCGATGGGCATGAACGCCCACAACGATTACGCCGACCGCAAGAACGGGCGCCAGGCGATCAAGCCGATCCACCCGGAGCTCGAGGAGCCGCTCAAGGAGATCCTGGCCGAGACGTACGGCCTGATCGTCTACCAAGAGCAGATCATGTTCATCGCGCAGAAGGTCGCCGGCTACTCGATGGGCAAAGCCGATGCGCTGCGTAAGGCCATGGGCAAGAAGAAGCTGGAAGTCCTCGAAGCCGAGTACAAGGGCTTCCTGGAGGGGATGACGGCCAACGGGTTCTCCGCCGCCGCGGTGAAAGCGTTGTGGGACACCATTCTTCCGTTCGCCGGCTATGCGTTCAACAAGTCGCATGCCGCCGGCTACGGGCTGGTGTCGTACTGGACGGCCTACCTCAAGGCGAACTATCCCGCGGAGTACATGGCCGGTCTGCTCACCTCCGTCGGCGACGACAAGGACAAGGCCGCGGTCTACCTGGCCGACTGCCGACGCCTCGGCATCACGGTGCTGCCGCCCGATGTCAACGAGTCGGTGCAGAACTTCGCCTCGGTGGGCAGCGACATCCGCTTCGGTCTCGGCGCGGTGCGCAACGTGGGCGCCAATGTCGTTGCCTCCCTGGTCAACACGCGCTCCGAAAAGGGTAAGTACGCCGACTTCTCGGACTACCTCAACAAGATCGACATCACCGCCTGCAACAAGAAGGTGACGGAGTCTCTGATCAAGGCCGGGGCCTTCGATTCGCTGGGGCATCCGCGCAAGGGTCTGTTCCTCGTGCACACCGACGCGGTGGACTCGGTGCTCGGTACCAAGAAGGCCGAGGCCATGGGGCAGTTCGACCTGTTCGGCGGCGGTGACTCCGAGACGGAGTCGGTGTTCACGATCAAGGTGCCCGAGGAGGAGTGGGAGGACAAGCACAAGCTGGCGCTGGAGCGCGAGATGCTGGGCCTCTACGTGTCCGGGCATCCGCTGAACGGGATCGCGCATCTGCTGGCCGCGCAGGTCGACACCCAGATCCCGGCGATCTTGGAAGGCGACATCGCCAACGACACCCAGGTCCGCGTCGGCGGCATCCTGGCGTCGGTCAACCGCCGGGTGAACAAGAACGGTCTGCCGTGGGCGTCGGCGCAGATCGAAGACCTCTCCGGCGGTATCGAGGTGTTGTTCTTCCCGCAGACGTACTCGATGTTCGGCGCCGAGATCGCCGACGACGTCGTGGTGCTGATCGGCGCCAAGGTGGCCAAGCGCGACGACCGGATCTCGTTGATCGCCAACGAGCTGATCGTCCCGGACTTCTCCAGCGCACAGGCCAACCGGCCGGTTGCGGTGAGCCTGCCGACGCGACAGTGCACCGTCGACAAGGTCAGTGCCCTCAAGCAGGTCCTCGCGCGCCATCCCGGTACCGCCCAGGTGCATCTGCGGCTCATCAGTGGTGAGCGCATCACCACGCTGGAACTCGACCAATCCCTGCGCGTGACACCGTCATCCGCGCTGATGGGCGACCTCAAGGAGTTGCTCGGACCGGGCTGCCTCGGCGGGTGACCGCGCCGGGGCTGGGCGCCTGGCGGTTCGTCACGACGTTCGGGGTCGTCAGCCTGCTCGCCGATGTCGTCTACGAGGGTGCGCGGTCGATCACGGTCCCGCTGCCGGCCTCGCGCGGGGGGTTTCTGTACGAGAGGTCGGTGCCACTGCTCATCGGTGTGGTGGTTGCCATCCAGGGGCTTGCACTGGTGGCTCTGCCGCTCGTGCGGCGTCAGGCGGTCAGCTCTTCGAGGGGTTCAGCAGACCCGCGGTGAGCCACACGACGGCCGCGGCACCGGCTCCGCTGAGCACGGCCGCTGCGGCCGTCGACGTCATCACGGCCACTCCGGCGAAGACGATCAGCCCGACCAGCAGCGCGACCACCTTGTAGGTGGGCCACAACACGCCGGCGATCGAGACCGAGCCGGCGGGGCGGCTCACTGCATTGCCGAATTCCTGCGCGGTGGTCATGTGCTCCACGATAACCCGTAGATGAGTTTTCGGCTAGCCGAAACCCTGATGTCGTCCCTCCGCGTCTCGGCCCGGGCGGCTGTCCATTTCCGCTGTAGGAGCATCCGGTGGCACCATGGTCGGCGTGTCCACCGAGCTGAGCCAGAGCCCCCGATTCGATCTGGGTGGTGCGCCTCTGCGCGCCGCCGACATCGACGAGGCCGCTGCGCGAATTTCGGCTGTGGTGTCGAAGACACCGCTGCAGTACAGCGACCGGCTCTCGGCGCTGACCGGCGCGCAGGTGTACCTCAAACGCGAGGATCTGCAGGCGGTGCGCTCGTACAAGCTGCGCGGCGCCTACAACCTGCTGATGCAGCTGACCCCGGAGGAGAAGGCTGCCGGCGTGGTGTGCTCGTCGGCGGGCAACCACGCGCAGGGTTTCGCGCTGGCCTGCCGGTCCATGGGCGTGCACGGCCGCGTCTATGTGCCGGCCAAGACCCCGAAGCAGAAGCGCAACCGGATCCGCTATCACGGCGGGGAGTTCATCGAGCTCATCGTCGGCGGTAAGACCTATGACCTGGCCGCCGAGGCCGCCCGCGACGATGTCGCCCGCACCGGCGCGACGCTGGTGCCGCCCTACGACGATCTGCGCACGATGGCCGGGCAGGGCACCATCGCGGTCGAAATCCTCGAACAGCTCGGTGCCGAGCCCGACCTGGTGGTCGTCCCGGTGGGTGGCGGCGGCTGCATCAGCGGCGTCACCACCTACCTGGCCGAGCGCACCGCGACCACGTCGGTGCTGGGTGTGGAGCCGGCCGGAGCGGCAGCGCTGGTGGCCGCGTTGGCCAGCGGCGAGCCGGTGACGCTGACCGATGTCGACCAGTTCGTCGACGGCGCCGCCGTCGCCCGCGTCGGCACGCTCCCGTTCGCGGCGCTGTCGGCCGCGGGGGACATGGTGTCGATCACCACGGTCGACGAGGGTGCGGTGTGCACCGCGATGCTGGACCTCTATCAGAACGAGGGCATCATCGCCGAGCCCGCCGGGGCGCTGTCAGTGGCGGCGCTGCTGGAGGCCGACATCGAGCCGGGCTCGACGGTGGTGTGTCTGATCTCGGGCGGCAACAACGACGTGTCCCGCTACGGCGAGGTGCTCGAACGGTCACTGGTACACCTGGGTCTCAAGCATTACTTCCTGGTCGACTTCCCGCAGGAGCCCGGCGCACTCCGACGCTTCCTCGACGAGGTGCTGGGCCCCAATGACGACGTCACGCTGTTCGAATACGTCAAGCGCAACAACCGGGAGACCGGTGAAGCGCTGGTCGGTATCGAGATGGCCTCGGCAGCGGACCTGGAGGGGCTCCTCGAGCGGATGTCGACATCGGAATGCCACGTTGAGCTGCTCGAGCCGGGCTCGCCGACCTACCGCTACCTGACCTGACGCAACACCGCGACGGAATGCCCGGCCATCCGGGTCGTTTCGGCACCCACCTCGGGGTCGCCCCAGCTCACCAAGACGTCACCGGTCACGGGGACGTCGGCGTCGCTCTCCCCGAGAGTGCAGGCGACGGCGATGCCGCCGCGGTGCATGACGAACCAGCGCGCGTCCTCGTCGTAGTCGATCAGCAGGTGGTCCAGCCACGGGTCAGCCAGGTCGGGTTCGGCTTTGCGCAGCGCGATCAGGCTCTGGTAGAACGCCCGCAGCCGGCCGTGGTCACCGTCGTCGACCTCGTCCCAGTCCAGCTTCGACCGCTCGAACGTCGCCGGGTCCTGGGGATCGGGGATCTCGTCGGCGTCCCACCCGTGACTGGCGAACTCCTTCTTGCGACCCTCGGCGGTCGCCCGCGCCAGGTCGGGTTCGGGGTGGCTGCTGAAGAATTGGAACGGTGACGACGACGCCCACTCCTCGCCCATGAAAAGCATTGCGGTGTAGGGAGATCCCAGCGCAAGCGCCGCCTTGACGGCCAGCTGGCCGGTGGTCAGGTTCTGTGACGGCCGGTCACCGATGGCCCGGTTGCCCACCTGGTCGTGGGTGAGCGTGTAGGCCAGCAGGCGGGTCGCCGGGATCGTGGCCGTGTCCAGCGGTCTGCCGTGCCGACGCTGCCGGAACGACGAGAACGTCCCCGCATGGAAGTAGCCGTGACGCAGCGTCTGGGCCAGCGTCTCCAGTGTGCCGAAATCGCCGTAGTACCCCTGCCGCTCGCCGGACACGGCGGTGTGGATGGCATGGTGGATGTCGTCGTCCCACTGCGCGGTCATGCCCAGCCCGCCCTGGTCACGCGGGGTGATCAGACGTGGGTCGTTCAGGTCGCTCTCGGCGACCAGTGACAGCGGCCGCCCCACATCGGCTGCCAGAGAATCGGTTTCGGCCGCCATCTCCTCGAGGATGTGGATCGCGGTGGTGTCCACGAGGGCGTGCACGGCATCGAGGCGCAGCCCGTCGGCGTGGAAGTCGCGCATCCAGCGCAGCGCACAGTCGAGGATGTAGCGGCGCACCTGATCAGCGCCCGCGTCGCCGATGTTGATCGACTCGCCCCACGGGTTGGAGCCCGACGACAGGTACGGGCCGAACTCGGGGAGGTAGTTGCCAGAGGGGCCCAGGTGGTTGAACACCGCGTCGATGAGGACGCCGAGACCCCGCTGGTGGCAGGCGTCGACGAAGCGGATCAGCGCGTCGGGGCCGCCGTACGGTTCGTGCACGGCATACCAGAGCACTCCGTCGTAACCCCAGCCGTGGGTGCCGCCGAAGGCGTTGACCGGCATCACTTCGACGAAGTCGACACCGAGGTCGACGAGATAGTCGAGCTTGTCGATGGCGGCGTCGAGCGTCCCGGCCGGCGTGAAGGTGCCGATGTGCAGCTCGTAGATCACCGCACCCTCGATGGACCGGCCGGCCCAGTCGCTGTCGGACCACGCGTCGGCCGACGGCTGCCACAGCTGTGAGCGTTCGTGGACGCCCTCGGGCTGACGCGGCGAGCGGGGATCGGGCAGCACCTTCGGGTCGTCGCCCAGCACGAAGCCGTAGCGCGCGTCAGGTGCGGCATCGACCGTCGCCCGCCACCAGCCGTCGTCGCTGCGCTCCATCGGGTACAGGGCGAAGTCGAGGTCGAGCCGAACTCGGTCCGGCCGCGGCGCCCACACCGCGAACTCGTGCTCAGGCATCGGTACGCACCAGCAGTGCGACCGGCAGGTCGCCGAATAGCTCGGCGGCCGGCACGGTGCCGGAATGCGTTCGCCCACTGAGCCGGTCGGTCCACGATCCGTCGGCGAGTGTCACAGAGGTGTCCCCCCAGTCGGTGAGGCGTGCTGTCCATCGGCTGACGGCCACCGTGACGTCGGTGCCGCGGCCGTACGCGACGACGTGTTCTGCCGCGGTGCCGTCCGCCGGCACCGCGCGGTAACCGCCGGCCAGGAACGTATCGGGTCGTTCTCGGCGCAACTTCAGCGCCTCGGTCACGACGCGCATCTTCGGGTGGTTGCCGTCGGCCAGTGCGGCACGGCGCGCTCGGTAGTCGACCGCGCGCCGGTTGTCGGGATCGACGAGGCTGTCCTCCCAGAGTTCGGTGCCCTGGTAGACATCGGGCACCCCGGGGCCGGTGAGCGCAATCAGCTTCTGGCCCAACGCATCACCGCGGGTGTGCGGATCCAGTCGAGCAACCAGCGCGGTGAGTTCGGCGGCCACCGGGCCGTCGAGCACGCTGTCGATCCACCCGTGCACCGCGGATTCGAAGTCGGAGTCGGGATCGTTCCAGGTGGTGTGCAGCGCCGCCTCGCGGATCGCTTTCTCGGTGTAGGCGTGCAACCGGCCCCGTAGCTCGTCGGTGACGGTTCCGTCGACCGGCCACACGCCGAAGATGTTCTGCCACAGGAAGAGTCCGGTCAGGGGATCGGGGGAGGGGGTAGCGCGCTCCCAGCCCTGCACCATCTCCGTCCACAGCGAGGGCACCTGGGAGAGCACGCCGATCCGCGCTCGGACGTCCTCGCCGCGTTTGGTGTCGTGGGTGGACAGCGTCGTCATCGCCGACGGCCACAGGGTGGCGCGCGCCTGCGCCCGGGTGTGGAACTCCGGCGCGCTGACCCCGAAGTGCTCCGGTTCGCCGCCGACCTCGTTCAGCGAGACCAGCCGGGCGTCCCGGTAGAACAGGCAGTCCTCCATGGATTTCGCGGTCGCCGCGCCACACAGCTGCTGCAGCCGCACGCCGACTTCCGAGCCGGGGGTCAGCGCGGCGGTCAGCAGTGTGAGCGGCTCGGCGAGATCGGGCCGTGCCGTGGTGGTCTCGGCGAGTGCGGCCGGCAGGACGAGGGACAGCGACAGGTAGTCGGAGCGATAGACACCGATGTGGCTGAGCAGTTCCGCAACTGCCTCGGGTAGCAGGTCGTGGTCACGTCCCGTGGTCGCCACGACCGCCCGCCGCAAGCGGGCCAGTTCACTGGCGAGAGTGACGGTGACCGCCTGCACCTTCAGGCGGCGTGCTTCGTGGCCCATGTCGGCGTAGTCGATGCCGGCGGAGTCGATCAGCTCGGTCAGCGCCGGCTCGCCGGTGGGGTCGACGAACACGCCCCCGGCTTCGCGCAGCGCGTCGTACCCGGTGGTGCCGGCGACCGGCAGGCTCGGGTCCAGCGGCTCGTCCACGGCGAGGATCTTCTCGATCACGATCCATGCCTGCGGACCCGCCAGCTCGCGAAGCCATTCGAGATAGCTTGTGGGATCTGACAATCCGTCCGGGTGGTCGATCCGGATGCCGTCGACCAGCCCTTCGTCGAACCAGCGTTTCACCTCGACGTGCGTGGCGTCGAACACCGCGCGGTCTTCCTGCCGCAGACCGGCCAGCGAGGTGATCGAGAAGAAGCGGCGGTATCCGCAGACGTTGTGGCGCCAGCCGATCAGCTTGTAATGCTGCCGGTCGTGGACCACTGCGCCGGAGGCGCCGTCGTCGGCCGTGCCGGGACTGATCGGATAGACCAGGTCGCCGAGCCGCAACGTGTCACCGTCGACGGTGAGGTTCGCGACATCGTCGTCGGAGCCCAGTACCGGCAGCACGATCCGGCCGTCGGGGTCCAAGGTCCAGTCGATATCGAAATAGGAGGCGTACTGCGAGTCGCGCCCGTGGGTGAGCAGGTCCCACCACCACGCATTCTGCCGCGGTACGTCGACGCCGACGTGGTTGGGCACGATGTCGACGACGACGCCGAGGCCGGCGGCGCGTGCCGTCGACACGAGCTGTGAGAACCCCTCGGGGCCACCGAGTTCGGCGGAGATCGTGGTCGGATCGGTGACGTCGTAGCCGTGCGTGGAGCCCTCGGCGGCAGTCAGGATCGGCGACAGGTACAGGTGGGACACCCCGAGCTCGGCGAGGTAGTCGACCAACTTCTCCGCGTCGGCGAACGTGAAGGCCTCACCGCTGGCCGCGCCGCGCATCTGCAGGCGGTAGGTGGACAGGATGGCCATCAGGCGGTCTTACGCAGCACGAGCAGGGAACGCGGCGCCAGCGTGATCTTCTCGCCGGCCGCGACCGTCACCTCGGCGGCCCCGCGAGGATCTGCGGTGTCCAGGTCGGCCACCCATTCTTTGGCGTAATCATCCTGCGGCGCAACGAAATCCTGATCCTCGCCGTGGGCGTTGAAGCACAGCAGGAAGGAGTCGTCGACGATCCGCTCACCGCGTGCGCCGGGTGCGGGGATCGCCTCGCCGTTGAGGAACACCGCCACGCACTGGCCCAGGCCGGTCTCCCAGTCGGCTGCGTCCATCTCCTTGCCCGACGGGGTCAGCCAGGCGATGTCGCGAACCTGGTCTCCGGTGCGGATCGGCGTGCCGTCGAAGAACCGGCGCCGTTTGAAGACGGGATGCTCTTTGCGGAATCTGACCACCTTGCGGGTGAATTCGAGCAGATCGGCGTTGGTCTCACACAACGACCAATCCATCCAGGACAGCTCGGAGTCCTGGCAGTAGACGTTGTTGTTGCCCTTCTGGGTGCGTCCGATCTCGTCGCCGTGGGCGATCATCGGCGTGCCCTGGGAGAGCATCAGGGTGCCCAGGATGTTGCGCATCTGCTTACCGCGTAGGTCCAGGATCTCGGGATCGTCGGTGGGACCCTCGACGCCGCAGTTCCACGACCGGTTGTGGCTTTCGCCGTCCCGGTTGTCCTCGCCGTTGGCCTCGTTGTGTTTTTCGTTGTAGGACACCAGGTCGGCGAGGGTGAAGCCGTCGTGGCAGGTCACGAAGTTGATGCTGGCGCTCGGCCGCCGGCCGGTCGCCTCGTAGAGGTCGGACGACCCGGTCAGCCGGGACGCAAATTCACCAAGGGTTGCGGGCTCGCCCCGCCAGTAATCGCGCACAGTGTCGCGATACTTCCCGTTCCATTCCGTCCACAAACCTGGGAAATTGCCGACCTGGTATCCGCCTTCGCCGATGTCCCACGGCTCGGCGATCAGCTTCACCTGGCTGACCACCGGGTCCTGCTGGACGAGGTCGAAGAACGCGGAGAGGCGGTCGACGTCGTAGAACTCGCGGGCCAGCGTGGCGGCCAGATCGAAGCGGAACCCGTCGACGTGCATCTCCAGTACCCAGTAGCGCAGCGAGTCCATGATCAGCTGCAGGGTGTGGGGGTGGCGGGCGTTGAGGCTGTTGCCGGTGCCGGTGAAGTCCTTGTAGTACTTGCGGTCCTCGTCGAGGAGCCGGTAGTAGGCGGCGTTGTCGATGCCGCGGAAGTTCACGGTGGGTCCGAGATGGTTGCCCTCGGCGGTGTGGTTGTAGACGACGTCGAGGATCACCTCGATGCCGGCCTCGTGGAACGAGCGCACCATCGTCTTGAACTCGGCGACCGCACCGCCGGCGTGTTTGGCGGCCGCGTAGTGGTGGTGTGGGGCGAAGAAGCCGAAAGTGTTGTAGCCCCAGTAGTTTCGCAGTTCGAGGTCGAGCAGCCGGTGGTCGTGCATGAACTGGTGCACCGGCATGAGCTCGATCGCGGTCACGTTGAGCGATTTGAGGTGGTCGATGATCGCGGGGTGGCCGAGGCCGGCGTAGGTGCCGCGCAGTTCCTCGGGGATGCCGGGGTGCTGCTGGGTCATGCCCTTGACGTGGGCCTCGTAGATCACCGTCTCGTGATACGGCGTGCGCGGGGCGCGGTCGTTGCCCCACTGGAAGAACGGGTTGATCACCACGCTGGTCATGGTGTGGCCGAGTGAGTCGATGCGCGGTGGGACGCCGCCTGCGGCCAGGTCGTCAGCGGTCAGATCGTAGGAGTACAGCGCCTGGGAGAACGCGAAGTCACCGTGAAAAGCCTTGCCATACGGGTCGAGCAGCAGCTTGCTGGCATCGCAGCGGTGGCCGGAGGCGGGATCCCATGGCCCGTGCACTCGGAAGCCGTAGCGCTGGCCGGGGTTGACGCCCGGCAGATAGGCATGCCAGACGTAGCTGTCGACCTCGTCGAGCTCGACCCGCTGTTCGGTGCCGTCCTTGGCGATCAGGCACAGTTCGACCCGCTCGGCGACTTCGGAGAACAGGGAGAAATTGGTGCCCCCGCCGTCATAGGTGGCGCCCAGCGGATAGGGGGTGCCGGGCCAGACGATGGTCACGGGACGGGCCACCATCCGGTGGCGGCGCCCACCTGCCGGCCGAGTTCCCCGGTCATCGTCCGCATGTAGGTCGACGAGATGTGATGAGCATCGTGATAGATCAACACGTTCCCCTCCACGGCTCGGCAGTAGTCCGGACGACACACCGCATCGCTCATGTCGAGCGGCTTGAGCAACGGGAACTGGGCGAGGTAGTCCAGAGTCGGGTTGTGATCCGACAGTACTTCGGATCTCTCGATTCCGCAGGAGATGGCGTCACCTCCGTCGGCGAGGCAGTCCGACGGGAAGAACGGTTCGTCGTCACGCACCATCCACGGTGTGTCGCGCATCGCGAGGATCGGAATCTTGTTGTCCGACAGTTTCTTCCAGATGCCGAGGTAACTGGACGGCATGACGTCGCCGGGTCTGATGTTCCACGGCCGGGTCGACGTGGTGAACACGAAGTCGGGCTTGTCGGCGATGAGCTTGGCCATCACGCGCTGGTTCCACTGGTGGCACTTGGGGTAGGGGTCGTTGTTGCCCATGACCAGCGGAACCTGCTCGGTGGTCAACGGGCAGCCCATCTTCAGATACGTGACGATCTTGAAGTGGTGCAGCCTACCGAGGAGATCGAGCGCGGTGATCCAGTGCTCGGCGTGCGAGCCGCCGGCGAGTGCGATGGTGCGGGTTGCCGCCTTGTCGCCATAGGTGCAGTTGATGACGCCGACGTTGTCGAAGTCGCTGATGCAGCCGTCGGTGGTGGATTCGGGGATGTCGTTCTTGGCCTCGAGTGCGGTGGGCCGGAACGGCAGTTGCGGCACGCGGACGTGGTTGATCAGTGCGCGGGCGCCGGGATAGTCGCGCGGGTTGAGCTCCAGGAGCTCCTGACCGTTGTTGCGTAGCACCGTGACGTGTTCGCGCCATGTGAACGAGGTGGCGGTCAGGGCGACACCGAGCAGGGCGACCGTGGAGCCCAGCACGATCGTCGGGCGGCGCAACCGGGTGCGCAGCGGCACCGTCGGGGCCTTCGGCCGCGCGGGCTGCCCTCGACCGCTGCGCAGCGGCTCCTCGACGTAGCGGGTGGTCAGCCACGCCAGCACGCCGGACACCAGAAGCACCCCGGCGCCTTCGACGACGTTGACCGCGGAGCGCCCGGTGTAGGCCAGGTAGAAGATCAGCAGTGGCCAGTGCCACAGGTACAGCGAGTAGGCCATCGCGCCGAGCGCGACGAACGGGGCGCTGGCCAGGAGACGGTTGGGCACGGGAAGCCGGCCGTCGGTGTGCGGGTCGGCGTAGCGGTTGGCCGCCGACAGGATGAACAGCAGTGTGGCCCCCACCGGAACCAGGGCCCACGGCCCCGGAAATTCCTTGACGCCGTCGATGAGCGCTCCGCAGGCCAGGATCGCGCCTAGCCCCACCAGGGCGGCCAGCGTGCGCAGCCACATCGGGCAGCGCAGCGAGGGCACCAGCGCCCCGACGAGCGCGCCGAGCAGCAGTTCCCACGCCCTGGCGAAGCTGTTGTAGTAGGCGGTGGCCTGATTGGTGTCGTGGGCGACGATCGCGTAGACGAATGAGGCGATGGCGCAGGCGCTCAGCAGCACGACGAAGGCGGTGCGCATGTGCCGGCCGGACGGGCGCCGGAACACGCGCCGAAACAGCAGGGCCGAGCCGAGGATCAGCGCGAGGAACGCGATGTAGAACTGGCCCTGCACCGACATCGACCAGATGTGCTGCAGCGGGCTGACGGCCTCCCCGGCGCGCAGATAGTTCGACGCGGTGTTGGCCAGTTCCCAGTTCTGGAAGTAGCCGAGGCTCGCCAGGCTCTGGTCGGCGAAGGTCTCCCACCGGGTCTCGGGTTGGATCAGGATCGTCAGCACCGCCGACACTGCGAGGACGACGACGAGTGCGGGCAGCAGCCGGCGGATCAGCCGGGTGATCTCGGTGACGGGCCGCGGGACCGGGCCCGGGGTAAGCACCCCGCGCAGCAGGCGCCCACCGAAGAAGAACCCGGACAGGACGAGGAACACGTCGACGCCGCCGGACACCCTGCCGAACCACACATGGAAGACCGCGACCAGCGCGATCGCGACACCGCGCAGCCCGTCGAGGTCGTGCCGGTAGAACCCCGCACTCCGCGTCCCCATCTGGGTCGCCGGAGCCGTCGCGGCGGGCCGGGCGGAGGAGAGGGTCTTCATGATCGACGGCTAATCTACCGAAGGTGCCTGCGATGACGCCTATCGAGATCAGCGCGGTCGACGCGGCCCACATCTGGCATCCCTACAGCGCGATAGGAGCCGACGCGCTGGCGCCGATGGTCGCGACGGGAGCCCGGGGCGCCTGGCTCACCCTCGACCGCGGCGGCCGACCCGTCGAGGTGCTCGATGCGATGGCGTCGTGGTGGACCGCGGTGCACGGCCACGGCCACCCCGCGCTGGACGCCGCGATCACACGCCAGCTCGCGACCATGAACCACGTCATGTTCGGCGGCCTGACGCACGAGCCCGCGGCCCGGCTCGCGCAGCTGCTCGTCGACATGACGCCGGCAGGCCTGGAGACGGTGTTCTTCAGCGATTCCGGTTCGGTATCGGTCGAGGTCGCGGTCAAGATGGCGCTGCAGTACTGGCGCAGCAGCGGTCGCGCCGACAAGAGCCGGTTGATGACGTGGCGCGGCGGCTATCACGGGGACACCTTCACTCCGATGAGCGTGTGCGATCCGGACGGCGGCATGCACACGCTGTGGACCGGGGCGCATTCCCTGCTGGCCGACCAGGTGTTCGCGCCGGCCGTCCCCGCCGAGTACGACCCGGCCTACAGCGCGGCCTTCGCCGACCAGCTGGCCCGTCACGCCGACGAGCTCGCCGCCGTGATCATCGAGCCCGTCGTGCAGGGCGCGGGCGGCATGCGGTTCCACGATCCCCGCTACGTTGCCGATCTACGCCGCGTCTGCGACGAGCACGGCGTGCTGCTGATCTTCGACGAGATCGCCACCGGGTTCGGCCGCACCGGCGAGCTGTTCGCCGCGGACCACGCCGGGGTCACCCCCGACATCATGTGCGTGGGCAAGGCGTTGACCGGCGGGTACCTGACGCTGGCGGCGACGCTGTGCACCCGCGCGGTCGCGGAGACGATCAGCGCGCACCCGCCCGGGGCGCTGATGCACGGTCCGACGTTCATGGCCAACGCGCTGGCCTGCGCGGTCAGCGTCGCGTCCCTGGAGCTCCTGGCGACCGGGGAGTGGCGGTCGCAGGTGCGCGACATCGAAGCGGGGCTGCGGTCCGGGTTGGCGCCCGCAGCCGAGCTGCCGAACGTGGTCGACGTGCGGGTGCTCGGCGCGATCGGCGTGCTGGAACTCGACCGGGATGTCGATCTGCGCGTCGCGACACCGGTGGCCGTCGAGCACGGGGTGTGGCTGCGGCCGTTCCGCAATCTCGTCTACGTGATGCCTCCCTATATCTGTACCGCCGACGAGATCGGCCAGATCACCTCGGCGATGATCGAGGTCGCGCGTGCACTAACCTGAACGGTGTTCAAGTCGGGCATGCGAGAAGAGGAGCGCCGGTGACGCGCGTCGGTCTGGATCCGTTGGCCTGGCTCGACGATGTCGCGACCGAGCGCCGCAGCGCCGGCCTACGCCGCAGCCTGCGCACCCGCCCGCCCGTCGGCGCCGAACTCGATCTCGCCTCCAACGACTACCTCGGCCTCTCCCAGCACCCCCGGGTACTCGACGGTGGCGTCGAAGCCCTGCGCACCTGGGGTGCGGGCGCCACGGGGTCCCGGCTGGTCACCGGCAACACCGAGCTCCACGAGACTTTCGAACGCGATCTCGCCGACTTCGTCGGCGCGGAGTCGGCGCTGGTCTTCTCCTCCGGATACACCGCCAATCTCGGTGCCGTGGTGGCTCTTTCGGGTCCCGGCACCCTGCTGGTCTCCGATGCGCTCACCCACGCCTCGCTGGTCGACGCCTGCCGCCTGTCGCGGGCCCGCGTGGTCGTCACCCCGCACGGCGACGTCGCGGCCGTGGCAGCTGCCCTCGCCGGCCGCGCCGAGGACCGGGCCGTCGTGATCACCGACTCGGTGTTCTCCGCCGACGGCGACCTGGCCCCGCTGACCGCGCTGCACGAGGCCTGCCGCAGACACGGCGCGCTGATGATCGTCGACGAGGCGCACGGGCTCGGCGTGCGAGGCCCGGGCGGACGCGGACTGCTGCACGAAGTCGGCTTGGCGGGCGCACCCGATGTGGTGATGACGACGACGCTGTCGAAGGCGCTGGGCAGCCAGGGTGGGGTCGTGCTCGGACCGGCCGCGGTACGCGAGCATCTCATCGACGCGGCGCGACCGTTCATCTTCGACACCGGCCTGGCGCCGGCTGCCGTCGGTGCCGCACACGCCGCGCTCGGCGTGCTGATCGACGAGCCCTGGCGGGCCGCTCGCGTGCTCGAGCACGCCGCGGCCCTGGCCGAGATCTGCGACGTGGCCGAGACCCCGACGTCGGCGGTGGTCTCGGTGATCCTCGGTGACCCGGAGGTGGCGTTCGCCGCGGCGGCGGCCTGTCTCGACTCCGGGGTGCGGGTCGGCTGCTTCCGACCGCCGAGCGTGCCGGCCGGTACCTCGCGGCTGCGGCTGACCGCTCGGGCGTCGCTGACCGACGACGAGATGGCCGTGGCGCGGCGGGTGCTGACGGACGTCCTGGCGGCGCGATGAGCGTGCTCGTCGTCACCGGCACCGGGACCGGGGTCGGCAAGACGGTGGCCACCGCTGCGCTGGCCTGCCATGCCCGGCTGGCCGGCCTCGACGTGGCGGTGTGCAAGCCCGTGCAGACGGGCACCGACGACGGCGACGACGACCTGGCCGAGATCGGTCGGCAGGCCGGCGTGACGCAGCTGTTCGCCGGGTGGCGCTATCCGGAGCCGCTGGCGCCGGTGGCCGCCGCGCAGCGTTCCGGCGCCGCGCTGCCCACGCGTACGGAGCTCGTCGAACTGATCCGGCGCGCGGACGCTCCCGGTCGCCTCACCCTGGTCGAGGGCGCCGGCGGACTGCTCGTCGAGGTCGGCGCCGACGGCGTGACGCTGCGTGACCTGGCCGCCGAGCTCGCCGCGCCGGTCCTGATCGTGGTCGCCGCCGGGCTCGGCACCCTCAACCACACCGCGCTGACCATCGAAGCCCTTGCCGCGCACCATGTTCGGTGTGCCGGACTGGTGATCGGCTCATGGCCGGCCCAGCCCGGCGTCGCCGAGGTCGACAACCGCGAAGCGCTGGCGCGCCTGGCCCCCGTCCGTGCGGCGCTACCCGCCGGCCTCGGCGCTCTCGGCGCCTCCGACTTCGCAGGGGTCAGTGCCAGGGCGTTCGACCCGACCTGGGTCGCCGGGCTGAGCTAGTGGTGCATTCGGTCGAGGCACTCTTCGACGTCACCACCGAGTCGACGGTGCGCGGCCTGTGGGACGGCCTGGCGGCCGCGGGCGTACCCAGCCAGGCGGGACACACCGCCCCGAGCAACCGGCCGCATGTCACGCTCACGGTGGCCGCGCACATGGATGACGCCGTCGACGCTGCGCTGGAGGCGCTGCTGGACCGATTGCCGCTCCCGTGCGTGATCGGCGCACCGATGCTGTTCGGCGGCGGGCGCACCGTCACGCTGGTGCGCCTGGTCGTGCCGTCGGCCGAACTGCTGGCGCTGCACGCCGGCGTCCATCACGCATGCCTACCGCACACGCCCGAAGGCGTTCTGCCACATGCAGATCCGGGCCGATGGACGCCGCACGTCACCCTCGGCCGGCGTATCCCGCCCGATCTCGTGCCGCTCGCTTTGACGGTGCCGGGCATCGCCGGCGACATCGAGGGTGAGCTGACCGCGCTGCGGCACTGGGACGGCAACGCCAAACAGGAACACTGGATCACCTGATCTGCAGGTGGCTAGACGCGCTGCTCCCGGCGCGCCAGGATGCCGTCGATCAGCAGGCGCACGCCGAAGTCGAACCGGGTGTCCTGGTCGTCGGTCAACAGTGACGCGTCGGGCAGGTCCGCGCCGGCGGCGTCCCACTGCCGGCGTGACTGCTCGTCGACGGTGAAGCCGAGCACGTAGTAGACGACGGTGCGGGCGGTGAGCTCGGCATTGGTGGCCGGCACCCCCGCCTCGGTGGCGGCGTCAGTCAGCTGCCCCACCACGTCGGCCATCACGGTCGACTCGGCGGCGGCGAAGCTGGCCGACACCAGCTCTGCGCCGTCGGTGTGGGACAGCAGCGCATCGCGCACCTGTCGGCACAGAGCCCCGACGCGGGACGGCCAACCGCCCGACGGCCGACCCACCGGCGCCAGCACATGGTCGGCCACGGCGCCGAGCAGTTGCTGCTTGTTCGCGAAGTGCCAGTACAGCGCGCCCGGGGACACCTGGAGCTCGCGAGCGAGGCGCCGCATCGACAGATCGGCCAGCCCGAAATCGTCGAGCAGCGACGTCGCCGCGGCGACCACGTCGCGTTTGTGGAGCTGCACGCCAGTACCCTAACCTGAACACCGTTCAATTGTCGGCTCCGCCGACGGTGTTCAACAGGCGGCTCCGCCGACGTGTTCACGAGCATGGGCAGTGAGGGAGACAACGGATGAGCGACATTCTGGCGGTGGCACGTGAGCAGGTGCTCGAGCGGGGTGTCGGCCTCGATCAGGACCAGACGCTGCAGGTGCTGCAACTGCCCGACGATCGCCTCGACGATCTCCTCGCGCTGGCCCACGAGGTCCGCATGGCCCACTGCGGCCCGGACGTCGAGGTCGAGGGCATCATCAGCCTGAAGACCGGCGGCTGCCCCGAGGACTGCCACTTCTGTTCGCAGTCAGGGCTTTTCGCCTCGCCCGTGCGCAGCGCGTGGCTCGATGTGCCGAGCCTGGTGGAGGCGGCCAAGCAGACCGCGAAGACCGGAGCCACCGAGTTCTGCATCGTGGCCGCGGTCCGCGGGCCCGACGAGCGGTTGCTCGCTCAGGTGGCCGCGGGCATCGAGGCCATCCGCAACGAGGTCGACATCCAGATCGCGTGCTCGCTCGGCATGCTCACCCAGGAGCAGGTGGACCGCCTCAAGGACATGGGCGTGCACCGCTACAACCACAACCTCGAGACCGCGCAGTCCTTCTTCACCAACGTGGTGACCACCCATACGTGGGAGGAGCGCTGGGAGACCCTGGAGATGGTGCGCGAGGCCGGGATGGAGGTGTGTTGCGGCGGCATCCTCGGAATGGGGGAGACGCTCGAGCAGCGTGCGGAGTTCGCCGCCAACCTCGCCCAGCTGGATCCGCACGAGGTCCCGCTGAACTTCCTGAACCCGCGCCCGGGCACCCCGTTCGGCGATCTGGAGGTGCTGCCGGCCGCCGAGGCACTCAAGGCCGTCGCCGCGTTCCGGCTCGCCCTGCCCCGCACGATGCTCCGCTTCGCCGGCGGCCGGGAGATCACACTGGGCGACCTCGGTGCCAAGAAGGGCATCCTCGGCGGCATCAACGCCGTCATCGTCGGCAACTACCTGACGACCCTGGGCCGGCCGGCCGAGGCCGACCTCGAGCTGCTCGAGGATCTGCAGATGCCGATCAAGGCACTCAACGCCAGCCTGTGATGGTGCACGAGCTGCCCGCGCCGGTGGGTGCCGGCGTCTTCAACGTCTACACCGGTGAGCCCGCGGGCAGCACCGTGCCCACCGCCGCGGCGCTCGGTCTGGAACCTCCGCGGTTCTGCGCCGATTGCGGCCGCCGGATGGTGGTGCAGGTCCGCCCCGACGGCTGGTGGGCCAAGTGCTCGCGCCACGGCCAGGTGGACTCTAAAGATCTGGAGCTGTACCGATGACCGAAGTTCTCGAGACCACCGGCGCTACGACGACGTCACGCGTGCACGCCACCCTGCAGGTCGTCGTCGCGCTCGCGATCGCCGGAGCGGTGTGCGGGGCGCTGTGGGCGTGGCTGGCACCGCCGATCCACAGCGTCGTCGCGCTGACGCGCAGCAATGACCGCGTCAAGGCCTACCTCGGCAACGAGGGGGACCATTTCTTCACCGCGGCGTTCCTGATGGTCGGGTTCCTCTCGGTGCTCGCCGTGATCGCGGCGGTCGCGGTGTGGCAGTGGCGCACCCAACGCGGACCGGTGATGATGGCGGCCCTCGGTGTGGGCTCCGTCGTGGCGTCGGCCGCCGCGGTCGGCACCGGGGCGGTGCTCGCGCGACTCCGCTACGGGCACCTCGATGTGGCAGCGGTGGACGTCACCGAGCAGAACCGGGTGACCTACGTCGTCGAGGCGCCATCGGTGTTCTTCGGCCACACACCGCTGCAGGTGGCGCTGACTGTGCTGTTTCCGGCTGCGGTCGCGGCAATGATCTATGTGCTGGGCGCCGTGTCGACCAGCCGTGACGATCTCGGGGGCTGGCCGCCGGTCGACCCGGCGGGGCCGGCTACCGGTCGAACCGGGACAGCGGCTGACGTTCCACCCGTCGCCCCGTCATCACCTTCACCGTGATCTTGCCCAGCGTGACCATGCCGCGGTAGGTCGACGGATTCAACAGCGTCGGCCACTTGGTGCGTTTGATGTTCTCGCGCAGCGGCTTCCCGGCGAAGCGGTCGCGCAGCCAGCGCAGCGTCATCGGAGCGGACATCGGGTGCAGCAACAGATGCTCGCTGAACAGATCGCGGTGGTAGGTGACATGGGCGCCGCCACGTACATAGGTGTGCGCCAGGTCGTCGATGTCGTCGACGGAGATGATGCGGTCGTGGACGGCTTGGACGATCAGGACCGGGACCGACGGCGCCGCCGTGCCCAGCTTGATGCTGTCGAACACGTGCTGCACCTCGGGGCTCAGCAGGATCTCCTCGAGCGGCCGGTCGACCATGTCGGCCATGTCGCGGCCCGCGCAGGTGACCATCGCCTGGGCGGTGGTCATCTTCTGGATGCGCTCCAGCAGCGCCTTGCCGTCCGGCGTGGCGTGCTCGGAGATGATGCGATCCAGGTCCGGGTAGATGTGGGTCAGCGCGGCCACCACCAGCGCCGGCAGACCGGAGTAGATGCTGCCGTTGAGCCGGCGGAAAGTGTGCCCGAGGTCGCCCACCGGGGAGCCGAGGACCGCGCCGACCACATTGAGCTCGGGCGCGTAGGCGGCGTGGACCTCCGCGGCCCACGCCGAGGCGAGTCCGCCACCGGAGTAGCCCCACAAGCCGACCGGTGAGTCGGCAGAGAGCCGGAACGTCGGGTGGTTGATGGCGGCCCGGATGCCGTCGAGGATGTGGTAGCCCGGCTCGTAGGGAGCGCCCCACATCCCGGTCGAGCCCTCGTGATCGGGTACCGACACCGCCCACCCCTCGGCGAGTGCAGCGGCCACCAACAGGAATTCGAACTGGGCGAAGGCGCCGATGGCCTTGGCGCCGCGCCGCATCGCGTAGGAGGGGAAGCAGCGGCTGGCGACCGCGTCGATGGCGCACTGGTAGGACATCACCGGCAGCGGCCGCTCGGGGTCGCGTTCGGTCGGGATCAGCACCGTGGTGACGCTGGCCTGGGGATCGCCTTGGAAATCGGTCGTGCGATAGAGCAGTTGGGTGGCACGGAACTTCTGCGGCACCAGGCCGAGGAACGCCAGCTCGACGTCGCGGGAGCGCAGCACGGTGCCGGGACGGGCGTGTTCGTAGCCTTCGGGCGGCTCATAGAAGGGGTCTTCGGACGGCACCACCGGGCGCTGCCTGGGGCGAAGCACCTCATGGTGTGGTTGGCCGATCCATTCGGCCCCTGTCGCCCGCGCCGCGCTGCCCAAGTCCATCCAGGCATTCTTACTTAAGAATGCGTTAAGAAGCCAGTCGACTCACCCGGGCGGACGTAATGCAGCGAACTCGTCGGTGACCCGGTACCGGGCGTCGGCGAACCGGTAGAGCGCCGCCGGCCGACCCCCGCTGCGGCCCGAGCGCGCCGTGGTGCCGGTCCGCGTGATCACGTGACGGCGCTCGAGGACGCGCTGCAGGTTGGTCGCATCGACGGGGTGGCCGAGCGCCGCGCTGTAGATGTCGCGCAGCGTCGAGAGGGCGAATTCATTTGGTGCCAAGGCGAATCCGATGTTGGTGTAGGACAGCTTGGCGACCAGCCTGGTGCGCGCGTGATCGACCATCGGGCCGTGGTCGAACGCCATCGGCGGCAGGTCGCCGACCGGGTGCCAGCGGGTGTCGGGGGGTAGTTCGGGGG
>NZ_QJUA01000130.1 GCF_003254575.1 Mycobacterium kyogaense
CGAGCCCCGGCCCCCATCGCACTGGTCTCTGACAACGGGCCCTGCTACCGCGGGAAAGACTTCCAAACCCTCTTCGCCGGCCACGACCCCGTCCTGCGCCACATCCGCACCCGAATCAAGTCACCACCTGTTGCCTCACGTCAAGATGCGCGCGTAGGGGTGGTCGTTGCCTCACGTGAGCGTGCGCGCTTGGTGATGGCCGGTTGGCCGTCGTTAGTGGGTTTGCTGGTAGCGAGGGTGAAAAGTTGGACGG
>NZ_QJUA01000131.1 GCF_003254575.1 Mycobacterium kyogaense
AAACCAGCCTCACCCACCACCGGAGCACCCGGCACACCCGGAACCGGAGGCGTCACCAAACCAGCCTCACCCACCACCGGAGCACCCGGCACACCCGGAACCGGAGGCGTCACAAAACCAGCCTCACCCACCACCGGAGCACCCGGCACACCCGGAACCGGAGGCGTCACCAAACCAGCCTCACCCACCACCGGAGCACCCGGCACACCCGGAACCGGAGGCGTCACAAAACCAGCCTCAC
>NZ_QJUA01000132.1 GCF_003254575.1 Mycobacterium kyogaense
CTGTCGAGTCCGAGTCTTCGGAGCCTGAGGCGGGTCTGGGTTCGGTCGATGCCGATGAGGTTGCGGAGGCGGTCGGTGATGCTGAGGTTGCGCATGCCGTCGCTGTCGAGGGTGAGGATGCTGCCGAAGCGCTGACCGCTGATGAGGCGTCGGAGTCTGTCGAGTCCGAGTCTTCGGAGCCTGAGGCGGGTCTGGGTTCGGTCGATGCCGATGAGGTTGCGGAGGCGGTCG
>NZ_QJUA01000013.1 GCF_003254575.1 Mycobacterium kyogaense
TCGGTGAGCTGGTCGAGGCGATCGAGGGGATAGCCGCCGGGTGCCGGCGGCAGGTACGTGACGGGTCCGCAGAGCAGTGCCGGCCGGTCCGTCCGTCGGTGCGCCGCGACGTATCGGCCGATCAGATCGGGACCGGGGATGCAGTCGACGTCGAGGAAGATCAGCAGCTCGGCGCCGCGGTCGAGCGCTGCTCGGGCGCCGAGATTGCGGGCGTGGGCGAGGGGGAGGGCGGCGGCGTCGGCCGCGCACGGGACGACAAGGGTGTCCGGGCCGGCCAGCGCGGCGATCACCGGGTCGGCCATCGCGACCACGATGCGGTCGTGCGGGCCCGGCCGACACTGCGCGAGCCCCGCCTGCTGGGTCTCGAAGTGTGCGTGCCGACCGTGGACGACCGTGATCACCGCCGTCCGCGGGGTCACGCGGCGATCACCTCTGCGGCACGGGCGGCAGCACCGCGGACCTGCAGTCGTGACCATTCCGACCGGTCCAGCGCCAGCGTTCCGGTGAGTAGACCCGGCCAGCGGTCGACGGACGGCCAGTCGGTCAGCTCAACGGTCAGCCCGGCGTGGGCCAGGGCTGCCGCGGTGGCGTGTTGTTCGGCGAAGGGGCGGTGCTGGGGGATGACGATCACCGCGGCATCGGTGAGTGCGACGTCGGCGACGGCGTTCTGGCCGGCGTGGGTGACCACGACGGCGGCGGTCTGCAGAACCGGCCATGGATCGTCGACCCATCCTGACGCGCCCAGCGCGATCCACGTGTACTGCGGAAGGGCGGCGCGGAGCTGTTCGAGGGCGTCCGCGGGCAGGTCGTTGCCGCCGGCTCCGCCGAGCAGGACGGCCAGCGGCTGGGCGTCCTGCGGTGTGGTGCGGGACCGGTGTTCGAACTGGCTGATGGAGCCGACGTAGTGGGTCCGATCTGCGTGCTCGCCGAGCCAGGGTGGCCGGTAGACGTCGGCGGACCACGGCGCGACGATCTGGTCGGCGATGTCGTAGGCCAGCCGGTGTGCGGGATCGGTGCGGTCGCCGGGCATCGCCATCACGGTGATCGGCAGGCCCGCCAGCCGGCCGAGCATCGCGATCTCGACCGAGACGTCGACGACCAGGCGGCGCAGCCCGGCGTCCGCGGCAACCCGTAGCAGCTCCGCGGAGCGCCGCGCGAGTCCTTCGACATGCGTTGGCGCCCAATGTAAGCGGCCGTGACTGTCCGGGTCGACGGGTGTCTCGCCGTCGGGCGGAACATCGAGGGGCAGCTGCACCCAGTTGTCCTGGCCGCGCATCTGGGCAGGGCGGGGCAGCGAGGAGAGGAACGTGACGGACTCGTCGAGGCGGGCGCAGATGGACCGGGCCCGAGCCGCGTGGCCGCGGCCGTGGTGGTGCACGTAGTAGCCGATCACGCCGAGACATCCTCGATCGCCGACATGTCCGGTGCACACAGCAGCTGCCGGTACTGATCGAGGTACTGCGACACCATCACGTCGTGCGAGCAACAGCGCTCGGCGCGGGCACGGGCGTCGGTCCTGCGCAGCGTCATCGCCTCGACCAGAGCCAGGCTCAGCCCGTCGATGTCTCCGGGCGCGGCCAGCCGGCCGCAGGATGCGTCGAGGATCTCGGGGATGCCGCCGCGCGAGAACGCGGCGACGGGCGTACCGGCGGCGAGCGCTTCGGCGACGACGCGGCCGTACGGCTCGTCCCAGTGCGGAGTCACCAACGCCACGGCGGCGCCGCCGACCAGGGTGTTCAAGTCCTCGCGATGCAGGTGGCCCTCGTAGACGGCGCCGTCGCCCAGCACGGGACGCACCGCCGCCTCGAAGTAGGCCCGGTCCCCGATCGGTCCGGCGAGGCGTAACGGGATACCCGCGGCGCGTGCGGCGGCGATCGCCGACGTGACGCCCTTCTCCGGCACCAACCGTCCCGTCCAGACGGCGTAGCGGCCGCCGGGTCCCATCGGCCGGTGCGCGATGTCCACGCCGTTGAGGATCACCGGGATGGGTCCACTGATCGGATTCCACTGTCGCGCAGTGAATTCACTGACCGCGACGAAGCGGCTGGCCACCCCGCCGGGCAGAGCCACCGCCTGTTCTTGCCACTTCAGCGGCGGGGTGTGCAGCGTGGTCAGCATCGGCGCGTCGACGGTGTGGGCCATGGCCAGCGGCAGGTAGTGCGGGCTGTGGTTGTGGATCACGTCGAATGCGCCGAGTTCCGCCCGGCCCAGGCTCACCATCACCGACAGGTAGGCGTGGGTCTCGGCCACCACCCACTCGGGCGTGGTGGGATCCAAGCGTCGGGTTGTCTCGCTCATGTCCAGGGTGCGCAGCGGCACCACGTTCCACGGCAACCCCATGTCGGAGTCCGGCGCGGCGAACACGGTCACATGGTGACCCGCGGCGGTGAGGCCGTGGGCGAGCTCGAACACGAACGCTTCCAGTCCGCCGGCGAACGGTTGCCGTACCGGGTAGCGCGACGAGCCGAGCAGTGCGATGCGTAGAGGGCGCGAGGTCATGCGGTTCTCGCGGTCTCGCGTAGGCGCCGATACAGCTCTGTGGTGTCCCGCCGCACCAGGTCGCGTTGCCGAGCACGTGCGCGCCGCCGGGCCAGATCGTCGTCGGGCCGCGCATCGATCTGCCGTGTCGCACCGTCGACGGCCGCGAGCAGGCTGGCGTCGTCGAACCGTCCGACGCCGAATCCGAAGGTGCGACAGGGCTGTTGGTGGTGAAACTGGCCACAGTCCGGGACGATCGGGACGACCCCGCTGTCGTGGCATATCTCGACCCAGCCCGAGTGCGTGCCGAAGCGGTACGGCAGCACCAGGATGTCGATGTCGCGGAGGTAGCTGACGAGTTGGTCGTCGGTGAACGGCGGATGAATCCGGACGTCGACACCGCGATCCCGGTAAGCGGCGAGCCGCCCGGGCAGATGAGCGCCGGCACGAGGAGAGCTCGGCGCGTTGTCGTCGAGGTCCAGGCGTAGTGAAACATGCTGCCCCGGCCGATGATTGGCAACCAGGGCATCCATCACCGGCCACGGGTCGATGTTCGCCCGCAGGGACTTCGCGTGCACGGCGACGACGGGCGAGGTGCGCTGCGTACGGGGTGGCCCGACCTCGTCGATCGGTAGGAGATGGGGGTGCGGCAACACCGTCGCGCTGACACCCCATCGGTCGCGGATCTGCCGCGCCGCACCGTCGGTGAGGGTGACGACGACATCCGCGCGGTGCACCAGCATCCCGAGTTTCTCGAGGTGGCCGGCCTGGTCATCGAGGTGCGGATTAGCCAGGTCGTGCACGGTGACCACGAGCGGCACGCCGTGCGCAGCGAGCACGTCGGTGACCCCGACGAGATCGTCGTACTCGATGCTCTCGAAGCCGAAATGCACGTGCAGCACGTCGATCTCGGTGATCCGCGCACGAACGTAGCGCGGATCGAGCCAGCGCGGTGGCCACCACTGTGCGGGCTGGCTCGCGCCCGGCGGAACCGGGTCGGGCAGCAGCGTCAGCAGCGTGGTGTCCACGGTGGCGGTGATGTACGGGTGTGCAGCCGGAACGGAGGCAACACGAATCAGATTCACACAATCCCTTCGACAGGGCGGATTTTCTCGCCGCTGTCTCGACGAATTGCTGTGACAGGTATACCACGCGGGGACGACACGTAACCTCGCGGAGTGGACTTCCTCAGCTCGCGCGACGAGCCGTCGGCGCACGACGAACGGCCCCTGTGGTTGGTGGTCGGCAATTGTCAAGCCGAAGCGCTGCGCCGAGTGCTCGACAGTGTACCGGCGCGGCCATATCGAACGGTGCGGATTCCGCCGGTTCACGAACTGACGCAACAGGATCTACCGCAGCTCGATGAGCTTCTCGGGCAGGCTGAAGTGCTGTTGAGCCAGCCGATCCGGCAGGACTACCGGGATCTGCCGGTGGGCACTCGTCAGCTCGCGGAGCGACTCAATTCGGCTGCGCGAGTAGTTCGTTGGCCGGTGATCCGGTATGCCGGGCTGTATCCGTTCCAGGTCATCGTGCGCAGGCCCGCGGACCGGTCGCTGACTCCGCCCGTGGTGCCGTATCACGACCTGCGGACCATCGCGGCGGCCCGGGCGGGCCGGTCACCGAACGATCCGTGGGATGTCGAGGTCAGTGCCGAGCAGATCCGGGCGGTGGCGGCCATCAGCCGCGACGAACTGGCGATGCGCGAGGCCAGGGACTGCGACGTCGGCATCTCGGATCTGTTGGCAGGCTTGGGTGCAGAGGCAGCGCACACGATCAACCACCCCGGCAATCCGGTGTTGATCGCCCTGGCTCAGCGCATCCTCGACCACCTGGGAGCGGGCCTGACGGCCGGCTCCGTCGACACCGTCCTGCTGTCGTCGGTGACCGCACCGCTGGAGGCTCGGGTACTCGACGCGCTGGGGCTGGCGGGGACACCGCGGCCTGACTGGTGTCAGCACGGCGCCCGCATCGCCGCCGACGATGTCCACACCGCACAGCTGCGGTGGTACGGCAGCAATCGCGACTTCCTCGAGCTGGCCGTGCAGCGTCACGGAAACGTCATGGATTCTCTCGGGCTGCTGACGAGCTCGAGATCGGTGTGACGCCGGCTGTGACGGTGACCCAGGCGCTCGTGGGCCCACGCCATCACGGCGTGGTCCGCTTCGGCCTCGCGCTGCACGACGCGATGCACGCGATCGGACTGCCTCTCGAGCACGCCTGGTCGCCCGATGTCGCTGGGACGGCGAGCGCCGGCGGGGCGGGTGGCGTGCACCTGCAGTTCACCGACCGGCTGTTCGGGGGCAGCCCCGGCGCTGCGGCCCGTGCTGTCGCAGACATCGCGAGTCGAATCCGCGTCACGGTCACGCTGCACGACCTGCCCCAAGCCTCCGATGGGCGCAGCGCGGACCAGCGTGCCGCGGCCTACGCCGACGTGGCCGCACGGTCAGCCGGGGTGGCGGTGAGCAGCGACCACGAGCGAGAACTGTTGCGCGACATAGGTGTCGACGTGGCCACCGTGACGGTGATTCCGCTGTCGATCGGGCCGCCCGCGCCCGTTCGCTGCCGACGCGCGGGGGTGCCCAGCATCGGTGTGTTCGGATTCCTCTACCCCGGCAAGGGGCACGAGGCGGTGATCGCGGCGAGTGCGGCGCTGCCGCCCGATGTCGAGATCCACGCCATCGGTGAACCCTCAGCCGGGCACGACGCCCTGGTGGACGACCTGACGGCCCGCGCCGGCGCGCAGGGCCGTCGCTTCCACGTGACAGGCCACGTCAGCGACGAGGCGCTGGTCGAGGTGCTGCAGCGGATCACGGTGCCGGTCGTCGCGCACACCCACGTCTCGGCGTCCGGGTCCCTCGGCTCGTGGCTGTCGGCAGGGCGCCGCCCGCTGGTGGTGGCGAACCGGTACAGCCGCGAGGTCGACGGCCGCAATCCCGGCATGCTCACGCTGTACTCGCCGCCGGACTTGCCGCAGGCCATCCGCGGCGCCTTCAATGACCCGCAATCCACCTGGCTGGCAAAGGGATTGGTGCCCCGGCCGACGCCGACCGACACCGCGAACGCCTACCACGCCTTCTTCGAGAGGTGGCACCGATGATCCCGGCCGCCTTCCCCCTGGGCGACGGGAGGTTCTGCGTACCCGGCAACCGGTGGGACGCGCTGGACGGTGTGCCCGGACGGGACGCGACCGTCGCCGTTGTCGTGCCGTTCTACGACCAGCAGGAGGAGCTCGACCGGCTGCTCGCCGCGCTGGAGCTGCAGGACTATCCGGCCCACCTCATCGCCGTCGCCGTGGCCGACGACGGCTCGCCGACACCGCCCGACATCTCGTCATCGGCGCTGCGATGCACCGTGGTGCGGCAGCCCGACCGCGGGTTCCGCGCGGCCGCGGCGCGCAACCTCGGTGCCGCCGCCACCGCCGGGGAGATCCTCTGCTTCCTCGACGCCGATACGGTGCCCGAACCCGGCTATCTGCGACACATCTCACGGCTGCCGTCGTTGCTGCCCGATGCGTTGGTCGTCGGGCGGCGCCGGCACGCCGATCTCGCCGGCTGGCAGGCGGCCGACGTGGCGCTCTGGTGGGCGGGGGAGTGCCGCCCCACAGTGCTCGACGAACCGCAGTGGCTCACCGATGCCTATGCCCGCACGGGCGATCTCGCGGTCGCCGACCACACCGCGTACCGCTATGTGATCAGCTCCGTGATGTGTTGCAGCCGAGAGCTGTTCGACTACTGCGGGGGCTTCGACGAGTCGTTCGACCAGTACGGCGGCGAGGACTGGGAGTTCGCGCACCGGGCGGCGGTCTGCGGTGCGGTGTTCCATCACGCCCGTGAGGCGGTGGCGTGGCACGACGGCCCGGACTGGGCGGGGCGAGAAGTGCAGGACCGGGTGGCGGTCAAGAACGCCGAGGCTCTCGCGTTGGCGCGGCTGATCACCGATCCGGCAGCACGCACACACGGCCTGCGCTACGACATCCCCCATGTGGCAGTCGAACTCGACGCCGAGGGACATGACTTGGGGTCGTTCGTCTCGACTGTCGGCGGCTTCCTCGCGCACGACGTGGGCGTCTGGGTCGTCGGAGCGGACGCGGAGTCTCTGTGTGCCCGAGCGCACCTGCAGGATGGCCGCATCCGCGTCGGCCCGGTGCCCCACCACATCCGGCGCCGGACCCCGTTCGTGGTCACCGTGACGGGGCGGGCGGTGCTGCCCGCACAGGGCGTCGCCGACCTCGTCCACGCCTGTGCGCAGCCCGACGTCGCCGAGGTGCGACTGAGCGGACACACCGCCGAGGTGGTGTGCCGCGCCTCGTGGGCCCTGCATCGGCAGGCGCGGTGGCCACACTCGATGACGTTCGGTGCCACGCAGTGCTTCTCGGGTGCCGAGTTCGGGATGAGCGAGAGCGACGCCGAACCCGACCTGTCCTGGTGACCGCCTGTCCGGGGGCGGGCGTAGCTTGGGGGAATGGCCGACATCGACGCCGCCCGCGAGCTCCTGCGTGATTCGTTCACCCGCCTGATCGAGCACGCTGACGATCTGACCGACGGGCTCACCGACGAGGTGGCCTACTACCGGCCGACGCCGGAGGCCAACACGATCACGTGGCTGCTCTGGCACAGCGCCCGCATCCAGGACGCGCAGCTGTGTGACATCGCCGGCATCGAGCAGGTGTGGTTCCGCGAGGGCTGGGTGGACCGGTTCGCGCTCGACCTGCCGCGCGACGCCCACGGCTACGGCCACACCGCCGAGGACGTCGCCAAGGTGCGTGCGTCGGCGGACCTGCTCGCCGGCTACTACCACGCCGTGCACCGCGAGAGCCTGTCCTACGTCGCGTCGGTGTCGGACGGGGACCTGGGCCGGGTGATCGACAAGCGCTGGACACCGCCGGTGACGGCAAGCGCACGTCTGGTCAGCATCATCGACGATGCTGCCCAGCATCTCGGGCAGGCGGCCTACATCCGGGGCATCGTCCCGCAAAGTTGACACCTGTCAACCCCGCGTGCGACGTGCGTCACACCGCTCGTTAGAGTGGGGGTCATGACTGCGACTTCCGACGTCACGCCCTTCACCGGCACCGGCACGATCACCAACCCCGCCACCGGCGCTCTCGCTGGTCAGGTGCGGTGGACCGACGCCGCCGACGTACCCCGCATCGCCGGCGCACTGCGCGAGGCGCAGCGCGAATGGGAAGCCCGCGGCGCTGCCGGCCGGGCCAAGGTGCTGGCCCGCTACGGCGTGTGGCTGGGCCGCCACCGCGCCGAGATCGAAGAGCTGCTGATCGCCGAGACCGGCAAATCCGCGACGGACGCGGCGCAGGAGGTGCCGCTGATCCTGATGATCCTGTCCTACTACGTGCGCACCATGGAGAAGGCCCTCGCGCCGGACCCCCGCCCGGCGGCCCTGCCGTTCCTGTCGATCAAGAAGATCGAGGTGCACTACCGGCCCCGCGCGGTCGTCGGCATCATCGCGCCGTGGAACTACCCCGTCGCCAACGCGCTGATGGACGCCATCGGTGCGCTCGCCGCCGGCTGCGCCGTGCTGCTCAAGCCCTCGGAGCGCACCCCGCTGACCGCCGAACTGCTGTTGCGCGGCTGGCTCGACTCCGGCGCCCCTGACGTGCTGGCCCTGGCGCAGGGCGCCCGTGAGGTGTCCGAGGCCGTCATCGACAATTCCGACTACGTCCAGTTCACCGGCTCCAGTGCCACCGGCGCCAAGGTGGCCGAGCGGGCCGCCCGCCGGCTGATCCCCGTCAGCCTGGAGCTCGGCGGCAAGGACCCGATGATCGTGCTCGAGGACGCCGACGTCGAGCTCGCCGCCCACGCCGCGGTGTGGGGTGCGATGTTCAACGCCGGGCAGACCTGCGTGTCGGTCGAGCGCGTGTACGTGCTCGAGCCGGTCTACGACCAATTCGTCGACGCCGTGGTCCGCGACGTGAAGAACCTGCAGATGGGTGCCGGCGACGGCCATCACTTCGGCGCGATGATCGACGACAGCCAGGTCGCGGTCACCGAACGGCACGTCGCCGACGCGCTGGCCAAGGGTGCGCGGGCGTTGACCGGCGGCACGCGCCGGCCCGGTCCCGGAAGCTTCTACGAGCCCACCGTGCTGGTCGACGTCGACCACTCGATGGCGGCCATGACCGAGGAGACGTTCGGTCCGACACTGCCGATCATGAAGGTCTCGTCGGTGGCCGAGGCGGTCCGGCTGGCCAACGACAGCCCGTACGGCCTGTCCGCGGCGGTGTTCTCCCGCGATGTCGAACGAGCCAAAGAGGTTGCCCTGCAACTGGATTGCGGCGGGGTCAACATCAACGACGTGATCTCGAACCTGATGTGCACCACCGCGCCGATGGGCGGCTGGAAGACCTCGGGCATCGGCGCCCGCTTCGGTGGACCCGAGGGGCTGCGCAAGTACTGCCGCATCGAGACCGTGGTCAGCCCGCGCACCGCGGTCGGCGCCGGCGGCAACTACTACAACAACTCTGCGCGCGCGCTCAAGCGGATGAACACGATGATGACCAAGCTGGCACTCATCCGGCCCAAGCGCATCGCCAAATAGTCCACCGGGCGTTCACCCCGCCGTCACCGTCCCGACGGCGGGGCTGGTTAGCGTCGCCCGGTGACTCTGGACAGCTCTGGCTACCACGTGATCGACGATGACGACGACGATCCTGTGCTGGTTCTCCAACCCAGCGGCGAACCCGTCGACACGTGGCGGGAGAACTACCCGTACGACGACCGCATGTCGCGCGCGGAGTACGAAGAGCAGAAGCGGCTGCTGCAGATCGAGCTGCTGAAGTTGCAGAAGTGGAGCCAGGCCCACGGCCATCGGCACGTGATCGTCTTCGAGGGTCGCGACGCCGCGGGCAAGGGCGGCACGATCAAGCGCTTCATGGAGCATCTCAACCCGCGCGGCGCTCGCGTGGTCGCGCTGGAGAAGCCCACCGAGAAGGAACAGACGCAGTGGTACTTCCAGCGCTACGTCACCCACCTGCCCGCCGCCGGGGAGATCGTGCTGTTCGACCGGTCCTGGTACAACCGTGCCGGCGTCGAACGCGTCATGGGCTACTGCTCACCCAAGCAGCATGCCGAGTTCATCCGGCAGGCCCCGCTGTTCGAGCAGATGCTGGTCAACGACGGTGTCAGCCTGACCAAGCTGTGGTTCTCGGTGACACAGTCCGAGCAGCGCACCCGGTTCACGATCCGGCAGGTCGATCCGGTGCGGCAGTGGAAGCTCTCGCCGACGGACCTGGCCTCGCTGGACAAGTGGGACGACTACACCGCGGCCAAAGAGGACATGTTCGCCTGGACCGACACCGAGATCGCGCCGTGGATGGTGGTCAAGAGCAACGACAAGAAGCGCGCCCGCATCAACGCGATGCGCTACGTGCTGAGTAAATTCGACTACGACAACAAGGACCACGAGGTGGTCGGCCGGCCCGACCCGCTGATCGTGGGACGCGCGCTGGGCGACTAGTTTTCCGGGCGTCCCGACAGGAAGGACGCCGGAGTGCGTTTTCTCGCCACGCTGATGCTGTGGCTGCTGACCACGCTCGCGCTGGCGGTCGCGGTCCCCGCCGGGTGGGCGCAGCGCGACATCGTCGACGAGGACGGGTACGCCGCGCTGGCCGCTCGCGCGGCCGGTGACTCCCGGCTCCAGGACGCGATGGCCGGTGAGCTGACGACGCAGCTCGTCGCCCTCGGCGGTGACAACGGCTACCAGCTCAACCCGCAGCTGGTCCGCACGGTCGCCGATTCCTACACCCGCAACGACGGATTCCCCGGACAGTTCGCCCAGGCCAACCGCATCGCGCACCGCTGGATGTTCACCGGCGCGGTGCCCGAGGGCAACTCGACCGACCGGTGGCTGATCGACATCGCGCCGATGCTGTCGGACCCGTCGTTTCGCGCCACACTGGGCAACCTCGACCTCGCGGTTCCGCCGACGCTGACCGTGCCCATCACCGTCGAATCACCCGATCTGCGCCCCGGCAAGCTGCGACCGCTGGCCACCTGGGGCCCGTGGGCGAGCATCGGAGCGGCGGTGCTGACCGGCCTGCTGGTGCTGCTCACCCTGGCCGCTGCCCGGTCGAAAGGCCGTGCGTTCTGCGCGCTCGGGGTGTCGGCACTGCTGGTCGGTGCCGCCGGCTGGGCGGGCATCGAAATGGGCCGGCGCTTCGTCGACGCGGCGGTGGACCGCACCACCGGAGACATCCGCACCGTGGCCGAGGTGATGGTGCGCACCGCCGAGAACAGCGCGCACCACTGGCTCAACATCACGCTGGTCAGCGGCATCGGCCTCGTCGTGGTCGGCGTGCTGGGCGCGACTGCGGGTGCGGCGCTGCGCAGACCTAGAGGTGGTCCATCATCCGCGACATCGACGCCGTCTCGATGAACGCCTGATGGTGCGGGTGCAGGTGCACGTCCCAGTCTGACTTGACGCGTTTCGGGTGCTTGCCCCGCCAGCTCTTCAGTGCCGTCGCCGGGTGTGGCAAGTGGATTGTCATCAGAGTCCCCCTTCGTTCGATGAACTAGGGGAAATCGTCGCCCGCGTCAACGATCTCACTCTCAGTGGTGCGGTACTGATTTCTGCGACGCCCCGAGATGCTATTCCTGAGTACGTGGACGAGCGCACGATGCGAGCCCTCATTGATCGGCATATCGAGGCCGAGGGCCGCGGTGACATCGATGCGGCACTCGCGGTCTATACCGACGACGTCGAGCACGACGTCGTTGGGTTCCCCGACGGTGTGCACCACGGCCGGGACGGGGCCCGGAAGTTCTATGTCGAGTTGACGGCAAACTTTCGGTCCGAGACATGGACAGAGCGGCGCACCTTCGTCACCGATAACGCGATGATTCTCGAACAGGACATGACCGGAACCGTGATCGGTTCGATGTTCGGATTCGCCGGACGAGGACGGCGCATCACCTTTCGCATGCTGCACGTCTTCGAGTTCCGGGACGGGTTGATCAGCCGGGAGAACGTGTGGATCGACGATACGGCGGTCATTGCTCAGTTGAGCTGACCGCACCGTCGTCTAGGAGCATCCCAAGCTCCTCCCGGCTCGTCGCGCCGGTCTTCGCCATCGCGTTGTAGATGTGGCTCTCGACCGTACGCACAGATACCCCGAGCCGGGAAGCGATGTCGCGGTTGGAGTTCGAAGCGCCGAGAAGTTTGACGATCTCACGCTCACGAGACGTCAACGGAAGCGTGTCGGCGCACCGCAGCAGAGCAGGCGTCCGAGCCCCCCCGCAGGCGGACGCCAACGCTTCGGCCCGTCGGGAACACCGCAGCGCGGAACCGCGTAAACCCTTGGCGCGATAGCACAGCGCGGCCTGTGCGGCCACATCGATCGCGGCGACGAGGTCCCCTATCTGCTCGAAACACAATGAGCTGGCTTCGAGTTGGCTGCCGTCCGAGGACTGCAGCGCATCGGCATATCGTGCGGCGATCCCCGCGCGCGGCCCGTCGACGCGGCCGTGCAGCTGATGTAACCGTGCGGCGGTGCAGGTGTCACCGAACTGTGTGGCCGTCTGCAGGCACATCACCTCGGCGGCGTATTGGCCACGCTCACCGGCATTCTCGGCTGCCTCGCGGACGACCGTGATCGCTTCGCTGACGGCCCCCTGAGCCGCGGCCACCCAGCCGCGGGCGATCGCGCGAGAGTAATCCAGATGACGCAAGCCGGGATGTCGATCCGCCTCCATCGAGGCCTGGGCGCGGCATGCCTCGTGACTGCGGCCGCGGATGGCGAGCGCGGTGGTCATCAGGATCTCGTACCGGTACCGGAATCCGGTGGCGGTGTTCCAGGCCGTGACGCGCTGTAGGGCCGTGGAAAGATGGGCGCACGCCTTGTCTAGGTGACCCGCGCCCAGTTCGGCCTGCCCGGTCACGGCGATGGCAATCTGTCCGAACGGCGCACCGCGCGATGCCATGGCGCGGCCGCGCATCATCTCCGCGACCTCGAGGGCTCTCGCTGTCTCGCCGGCCAGCAGCAGGGCGTTGGTATGCGCGTCCGCGATGACGATGTAAGCCCGCAGAGGTATCGGATAGCCGGCGTGGGCGGCGGCGGAGGCCTCTGCTGCAGCGCCGGATTCACCGCACGCGACCGTCACCGCCCATGCCGCCAGTCGCCGCTCGAGATGGTCGGGAAGTGTGGTCGGATCGAACGACCGCGCCAGCGTCCGTGCTGTGTCGGGCGCGCCGAGGGCGGCGGCGGCGACACACCGAAAAGCGTCCATGCAGTGACGCTCGGGTGACCCGGTGACGTCTGCCTGATCGACAACCGACTGAGCAGCCTCGGGATCGGCCAGCATGAAGAACAGGTTGGTTGCGCGCAGAAAGGTCAGTCGAGCCTGGTCGATCGGTGACAGAGATCCGAAGTCGACGTCGGCGAGCAGGGCCTCGGCGGCGCCCCCGTCGCCTAGCCAGGACAGCACGAACGCGCGAATCAGGCTTGCCTCGACCTGCGCACCCGCCGCGATTGCGGCCTCGGCCAGCCGGTTGGCGAGCGGTAGGTCGAGCATCCACGCCGCCCCACGCGCCGCGTCGAGCAGCAGTTCCACTTCCGGAGCGACATCAGAGTCCAGGCTGAGTGCAGCCCGGCGAACGACAGCGTGGACGTCTTTACGGTGATCGCTCGTCGCAAGCTCGGTGGCGACGACGCCTCTGAGTCGGCGTAGCGTCGTGACTGGTGCGCGCCGGCGACGGACTTCGCCGTACAGCGGATGTGCCAGGCGCACGAATACGTAACCGTCCGTGGACTCGCAGGTGATCAATCCCCGGCGGTCCGCCTCCTCGACAGCCGTGCTGCCGGTAATACGGGACAGGGACCGTAGGTCGAGGGGTTCCCCGACTGCGAGCACGTCGATGACATCACTGACCGGCTCGGGCAACCCACCGGTGCGGGACTCGACGAGCTCGATCAAACCGGGAGGGACCACCGGATCGCCAGTCCACTTCCACACCTCGTCTCGGCGGGCGAGCCGGCCGTCGGCGACCTCCTTCTCCACAATCAGGCGGAGGTACAGCGGATTACCCTCTGTCAAGTTCCACAGTTGTTGCGCAGCAGCGGAATCGATCGGACCACCGACGACACGACACACCAGCTCCTCGGCGTCTTCCGGTGTCAACGGTTGGACATCGAGCCGGTCGAAGTCGCCGGCCTTCCACAGCTCCCGTGTCGCCTCCGCCAGTGGTTCGCCACTCCGTAGTGTCAGCACCACTTTTGCGAGCCGGCGTTGGATGATCTGGAGCACGACAACAGTCGAAAGATCGTCGAGCAACGGGACATCGTCAACCGCCACCACCACCGGTGTGCCGTCCCGGGACACCGTCAACGTGTGGATGATCGTGTGGACCAGCTCCAGACTGTCGTCGCCACCGGTGGACGTCCACGGTGTCAGGGCGCCGAAGGGAAGATTCCGTGCAGCCGAGGTGCCCGCGACCCACCGGAGCTGCCATCCGCGTGAGGTGAACGTGTTCAACGTCTCCCGGACGATTCGGCTCTTTCCCACGCCCGCTTGGCCGCTGACGACGATTCCTGCGGAACCAGGATCGAGCAGCGCGGCCTCTATGAGCCGTGTCTCCTGGGTGCGACCGGTGAGCGGCCACGTCAACCGCACTCCTCAAGACTAGGAGTGGAGCAGCGCCAGGGGAACACTTGCGCCGAAGGTCGTGGGCTTCCTGTGTGGCGTTTGCTCGATTCGCACTGTCGGACCATGGAAGTCACGACACCTGCAGCTAACGACCACGGCGTGACGGTTTTTCACTGTCGCTGTCGCATCGCTGCCTCATCACCCGTGTAGCGGATCTGCATCGCCTTGCGTACGTCCATGTCAGCGCTTCGCCCGACGGATAGTGCGAGATGGTTTGTGCGCGAGCACCCTCGTCTGCTCGCGGTCGGAACTGGCTACATCGTGCTGCGTAGCTATGACTTGATCCGTTCCGCGCGAGGGGATCTGCGGTGTCGCGCATCTGCACGGAATGTCCTTGCGATCGCCAGCAGTGACAACCGATCCTGGTCATCGAGTTACTTTCCGTGGCCTGAGTGTCGGGTCCCGATCACCGATCCGGCAGTCTGGTGTCACCATGACAACTGCCCGACCGCTCCCGACGCCCGCCGCGGGCGCCGACCCCGACGAGCTGTTCACCTCATTCGCGGCGTGGGCCGAGGGCAGCGGGACCCCGCTCTACCCCGCGCAGGAAGAGGCGCTGATCGAGTTCGTCAGCGGTGCCAACGTCGTGCTGGCGACCCCCACCGGGTCGGGGAAGTCACTCGTCGCGACCGGGGCGCAGTTCGCCGCGCTGGCGGCAGGACGGCGCAGCTACTACACCGCGCCGATCAAGGCGCTGGTGAGCGAGAAGTTCTTCGCGCTGTGCGGGGTTTTCGGGGCCGAGAACGTCGGCATGCTCACCGGCGACGCGGCGGTCAACGCGCAGGCACCGATCATCGTGTGCACGGCGGAGGTGTTGGCGAACACGGCCCTGCGTGAAGGCGCAGGCTCCGACATCGGCGTGGTCGTCATGGATGAGTTCCACTTCTACGGCGACCCCGACCGCGGCTGGGCCTGGCAGGTACCGCTGCTGGAACTGCCTGCCGCACAGTTCCTCCTGATGTCGGCGACGCTGGGCGACGTCACGTTCCTGCGCGAGGATCTGACCCGGCGCACGGGCCGGCCGACGGCTCTGGTCGCGCACGCCGAACGCCCGGTGCCCCTGTTCTATTCGTACGCGACGACGCCGATACACGAGACCGTCGGTGACTTGCTCGACACTCGCCAGGCGCCGATCTACATCGTGCACTTCACCCAGGCGTCGGCGCTGGAACGGGCGCAGGCACTGATGAGCGTCAACGTCAGTACCAAAGCCGAAAAGGCGGCCATAGCAGAGCATCTCGGCGCATTCCGCTTCTCCACCGCTTTCGGTTCGACGCTGTCGCGGCTGGTCCGCCACGGCATCGGGGTGCACCACGCGGGCATGTTGCCCAAGTATCGGCGGCTGGTCGAACAGCTCGCCCAGGCCGGCCTGCTGAAGATCATCTGCGGCACCGACACGCTGGGCGTCGGCATCAACGTGCCAATCCGCACCGTGGTGTTCACCGCGCTGTCCAAGTATGACGGCATCCGCACCCGGCTGCTCACCGCGCGGGAGTTCCACCAGATTGCCGGGCGTGCGGGCCGGGCCGGTTACGACACCGCGGGCACCGTGGTGGTGCAGGCGCCCGACCACGAAGTGGAGAACCTCAAGCAGTTCGCCAAAGTCGCCGACGACCCGAAGAAGCGGCGAAAGCTGGTGCGGCGCAAAGTGCCAGAAGGCATGGTGCCGTGGAGCGAGAAGACGATGACGCGGCTGGTCGAGGCTGCGCCCGAGCCGCTGACCAGCAACATGCGGGTGTCCACCGCGATGATCCTCGACGTCGTCGACCGCCCGGGCAACCCGTTCGAGGCGATGCGCCGCCTGCTCACCGACAATCACGAGCCACGCAAGCGGCAGCTCCGGCTGATCCGGGAAGCGGTGGGCATCGCCCGCTCGCTGCTGCAGGCAGGGGTGATCGAACGACTTCCGGTGCCCGAGGCCGACGGCCGCCGCTATCGGCTGACCGTCGACCTGCCCCGCGACTTCGCGCTGAACCAGCCGCTGTCCACGTTCGCGCTGGCCGCCATCGACGTGTTGGATTCATCCGCGGAAAGTTATGCACGCGATGTGGTTTCGGTGATCGAGGCGACGCTGGAAGACCCTCGGCAGATCCTGGCGGCCCAGCTGAAGAAGGCCAGGGGCGAGGCGGTGGCGGCGATGAAGGCCGAGGGCATCGAGTACGAGGAACGCATCGAACTGCTCGACGATGTCACCTACCCCAAGCCGCTCGACGAACTGCTGCACGGGGTGTTCGAGATCTATCTGCAGACCAATCCGTGGGCCGCCGACGGAGCACTCTCGCCGAAGTCGGTGGTGCGCGAGATGTGGGAGGGCGCGTTCACGTTCCGGGAGTACGTCAGCGTCTACGGGCTGACCCGGTCGGAGGGCGCCGTGCTGCGTTACCTCTCCGACGCCGTCAAGGCGCTGCGCTCCGGTGTGCCCGCCGCGGCCCGCACCGACGAGCTGACCGACATCACCGAGTGGCTCGCCGAGCTCGTGCGGCAGGTGGATTCGAGCCTGCTCGACGAGTGGGAGCAGCTCACCAGTCCCGACCAGCCGCTGGACGCGCCGGTGGCGGTGCCGGTGCGGCCGCGGCCGGTCACCGGAAACGAGCGGGCGTTCACCGCGATGGTGCGCAACGCGCTGTTCCGCCGCGTCGAGCTGTTCGCCCGGGAACGCTGGGATGAGTTGGGCGCGTTGGACAGTGGCTCAGGCTGGCCGGCACACCGCTGGCGCGACGCCGGCGACGACTACTACGCCGAGCACGACGACGTCGGGATCGGGCCGAACGCGCGGGGCCCCGCGATGCTGATCATCGAGCGCGGCGTCGACGTGTGGCGGGTGCGTCAGATCCTCGACGACCCCGCCGGCGACCACGACTGGGGTATCGACGGGGAAGTGGATCTGGGGATGAGTGACGACGAGGGCGTGGCCGTGCTGCGCGTGGTGAGCGTGGGAAGGATGGATTAGGGCTCGATCACGTTGTCGGGATTCGGCCGTCGCTCTGTCGGTGCCTGGCTGTAGTCGCCCCAGGGGCCGTCGCGCTGCTCGACGGCGGCGCGTACCCCGTCCCGCTCGGCAGTCGCGACGAAGCGCAATGCGTCGGGGGTGTTGCGCATCAGCCCGTCGAGAATGCCGCCGAGGGTCTGCGTCGACGCCAGCCCCATGTTCTCGTACGCCTGGTTGACGATCAGCTTCTGCGCCTGCAGTTGCGACAGCGGGATCGTCGCGAGCTTGGCTGCGATCTCGGCCACCCGCGCCTCGAGCCGCTCGAACGGCACCGACTCGTTGATCAATTCGACTGCCGCAGCTTCCTTTCCGGTCAGCGGCTCGCCGGTCAGCGAATGCCACTTCACCTTCGCGAGACTGAGCCGGTACAGCCACATGCCGGTCAGGTAGGCACCCCACATGCGCGCATACGGCGTTCCGATCACCGCGTCGTCGCTGGCGATCACCAGATCGGCACACAACGCATAATCGCTGGCCCCGCCGACACACCAGCCGTGCACCTGCGCGATCACCGGCTTGGACGCCCGCCAGATCGCCATGAACTTCTGCGTCGGGCCGGTCTCGCGTGCGCTCACCATCGCGAAATCCTTGCCCGGGTCCCAGCGCCCGTCGGTGTTCATCGCCTCGCCCCAGTGCTCGAAGCCTCCGCCGAAGTCGTAGCCGCCCGAGAACGCGCGTCCGGCTCCGCGCAGCACGATCACCTTCACCGACGCGTCGCGTTCGGCGAGCCCGATCGCGGCCTCGATCTCGTCGGGCATCGGCGGCACGATCGTGTTGAGCCGATCGGGGCGGTTGAGCGTGATGGTGGCGACGGGCGGTTCGGCGCGGTAGAGGATCGTCTGGAACTGGCTCATCTGAGCAGTTCTAGTGCCAGTCGCGGAAGGCGTCCAGCAACCGGTCGCGCAGCTGCGGCGCCACGTCGTCGTCGCACAGAGCGCTCAGGGTGCGCACCGTGGTGCGGAACTGCTGCAGGTAGGTCATGCAGCCGTCACAGCCGATCAGGTGCTGTTCGAATCGCTGGTGCGTGACTGTGTCGAGTGCGCCGTCGAAGTAGGCGGTGATCAACTCGACGAGCTCGTAACAGTCCATCGGTCGGCGCTCGGTCACGTCACGTCCCTCACGTAATCCTCGAGGACCTGCCGGATCGCCGTCCGTCCGCGGTGCAACAGCACGCGCTGATTGGCCAGTGTGATGCCGAGCAGCCGGCTCACTTCGGCGGAGTCGACGTCGAGCACGTCGCGCAACGTGACGACGAGGCGCTGGCGCTCGGGCAGCGTGTCGAGCGCCTTGCGGGTGAGGTCCAGCAACTCCGAACTCAGCGCGGAACCCTCGGGGGACTCCGGGAACGGCACCGGTTCTTCACCGTCTCGCCAATGACCCGCCCAACGTTCGTCGCCGTCGTGGAACCGCGCCGGGTGTACGGCGCCACCGGTGTAGGCGGCGATCTGGGCATCGGACTCGCGGCGATCCCGTATACCGCGCTTCTTGGCGATGTTGATCAGCACGGTGAACAGCCAGGTGCGCAGCGAGGACCGGCCCTCGAAACCGTCGATGCCCTTGAGCAGCGCGATCCAGGCTTCCTGCACGACGTCCTCGGCGACCTCCCGGGACGACACGTAACCCTGGGCGATCCGCAGCATGGCCGGGGTGTGCCTGTCGACCAGCGCGGCGAATGCGGCCTCGTCGCGGGCCCGCAGCGCCGCGACGATGGCGGCCTCGTCCGCGGAAGTGGCGGTCATGTCCGCGAGATCGTAACCCAGCACGTCACACCGCGGCGGCTCGAAGCACACCCGCTCCTCTCGTCTTTCGGGTAGTGCCTGCCGATGCCACCGGCGTTACGTCCGGACCTTCACGGACCCTGGTCTCGCAGTGTCGGGTCGGCCGACCGCACCCGGCCGCCGATCACGATGTTCGGCGTCCGGAAGTAGGCCCAGCCCAGCGTCAACACCGATGCGGCCGCGGCCAGGGCCAGCGCGCTCTGCAGGTCGGGCAGGCCAGAGAGGAACAGCACGACGATGCCCGCACCGGTGCCCGCCCAGTAGATGCGGCGTTTGACCGCCCGCCGATCCAGACGTGCGGTGTCCCAGCCGGGTGCCGCGATTCCTGCCAGCACCAGTGCCGCACCGACGATCAGCAGGATCTCCGAGAACGTCATGGCAGCAGCAACTGGAAGCCGTCCACGATCTCCTTCGAATCGCGCACGTAGGTGGGATTCGCCGGGTCGGTGGTCTGCACCGTCAGCGTCGCGAGGTAGGTGGCCGACGGGCCCTGCGCCACCACGGCGTGCATGATGATGGGCCGCTCCGGTGCCGGACCCATCGCCGGCGCAGTGTATGTCGTTGTCTCCGAGGGCAATCCGCAGGTGGTGTTGCTTTCGGTCTGCAGGTCGAAGGCGCCCATCATCGAGGTCAGGTTGGACCGGTTCTGCTCGAACACGGTGTCGGGATCGGCGCTGCCGCGCACGGACTCGAGGGTGACCACCGCGTTGGGGGCGAACTGGTTGGCGATCAGATCCTGCGCGACGATCGCGAACCGGATGATCTGGTTGTCCATCATCGTGTTGCGCTCCCAGCCCGAGGGCTGCGGGACGCGCAACTGCGGCTCGCGGGGATTCTTCTGCGGGATGTCGATTAACGGCGCGGACACGCTGGCGCACTGCGAATCGTCACCGCCGGGACCTCCACCGGAGCCACCGGCGCTGGGAGCGGGTCCGGCGGCCGTCACCGCGGTGCCGCTGATCTCCCGGCCGCAGCCGGTCAGCAGCCCCGGGATTGCCAAGGCCGCCAGCACCACCGCACCAGCCGATCGGGCGATCGTCACGTCACTTCCCTCTCAGGTTCGTCAACAGGAACTCGTAGACCAGTGCGGCACGGAACGCGATCTGCGGATTGTCCGACGCCCCCGCGTGTCCGCCCTCGATGTTCTCGTAGTACCGGACCGGATGGCCCGCCTCCTCCAGTGCCGCCGTCATCTTCCTGGCGTGGCCCGGATGTACGCGGTCGTCGCGTGTCGAGGTGGTGATCAGCACCGGCGGATAGCTGCGCTCGGCCGAGATGTTCTGGTACGGCGAGTATTTCGAGATGAACTGCCAATCGTCCGGATCGTCTGGGTCGCCGTACTCGGCCACCCAGGAGGCGCCGGCGAGGAGTAGGTGGAAGCGCTTCATGTCGAGCAGCGGCACACTGCACACGAGTGCGCCGAACAGTTCCGGATACTGCGTCAGCATGATGCCCATCAGCAGTCCGCCGTTGCTGCCTCCCTGGGCGCCCAGCTGATCCACCGTGGTGATGCCGCGGGACACGAGATCGGCTGCCACGGCCGCGAAATCCTTGGCGACCAGATGTCTTCCCTCGCGCATCGCCTGGGTGTGCCATGTCGGCCCGTACTCGCCACCGCCGCGAATGTTGGCCAGCACGTAGGTGCCACCGCGGGAGAGCCAGAGCCTGCCGAGCACGCCGTCGTAGTACGGGGTACGTGCCACCTCGAACCCGCCGTACCCGCCGAGCAGTGTCGGGCCGGCGCTCTGCACGTGCCGATGACGGACCACGAAATACGGTACGGCGGTGCCGTCGTCGGACGTCGCGAAATACTGCTGAACCTCGAGATCAGCCGCGTCGAAGAACGACGGTGCCCGCTTGATCTCGGTGAGGGCGCCGCCCGCCGGCCCGTGCAGCAGCCGCGACGGTGTGACGAAACCCGAACAATCACAGAAGATCTCGTCGCCCAGCGGATCGACCGCGACCAGCGACACGGTGGTGTTGTCCGGCAGCCCGGCGACCGGTTCGCTGGTCCATGAGCCGGGGGTGACCACCTCGACGTGGCTGGCGACGTCGGCGAGTGTGACGATCACCAGTCGATCGCGGGTCCAGGCGTAGTGGTGCAGGCTGGTGTGCCGGTCCGGAGTGAACACGGCAGTCAGTTCGGCGCTGCCGGAGAGGAACTCGTCGTAGTCGGCGGCCAACAGCGCTCCGGCGGGGTAGTGCTGGGTGCCCGTCCCGTAGCTGTAGTGCCAGTCGCTGCGCAACTCGATCACCAGCCAGTTGCGGTGAATCGAGACGCCTGCGTCGGTCGGTGCGTCGATGCGGACGAGTTCCGGTCCGCGCAGTTCGTAGACGTCGTCGTTGAAGAAGTCGAGGGCACGGCTGATCAGCGTGCGCTCGAAGCCCGGGGTGCGGTCCACCGACGCCGCGACGAGGACGTCGGCGGCGTCGCCCTCGAAGATCGTCTCCGCCTCCGCCAGGGGCGTGCCGCGCGACCAGCGCTTCACCACCCGCGGATATCCCGACTCGGTGAGCGATCCCTCCCCGAAATCGGTGCCGACGAGCAGGGTGTCCTCGTCGAGCCAGGTGACCTGAGACTTCGCCTCCGCCAGCTCGAAGCCGCCGTCGACGAAGGAGCGCGTCGTCATGTCGAATTCCCGCACCACCGCGGCATCGGACCCGCCGCGGGAGAGGCTGATCAGGGCGCGCTCGTGGCCGGGTTCGATCACGTCGGCGCCGGCCCACACCCAGTTCTCGCCTTCGGTGCGCGCCAACTCGTCGACGTCGACGACGACGTCCCACTCGGGCGTCTCGGTCCGGTAGCTCTCGAGCGTGGTGCGCCGCCACAGGCCCTTGGGATTCGTCGCGTCTCGCCAGAAGTTGTAGAGGAACTCGCCGCGCCGGCGCACATACGGGATCCGGGTGTCGGTGTCGAGGACCTCGAGAGCGTCGGCGCGCATCTGCTCGAAGCGCTCGCCGCCGAGCTCGGCGATCGTCGGATCGTTGTGCGCGCGCACCCAGGCCAGCGCGTCGTCGCCGGTGATGTCCTCGAGCCAGAGGAACGGATCGTCCGCCTGCGGGGGGTTCGTCACGCCCCCATTCTGCGCATCGGTGCGCGCGGTGTTCGAATCGGCTGCGGGAACGGGGGTGGTCGGTACGATCACCCCAGCTGAGCATCGGGGGCCGCGGTGGACCACATTCGAGGGTGGTGGCAACAGCCGGACCGCTACGACTGGCTGGCGCGCTACCTGGCGAAGCGCCGGCTGCTGCGCATCTCCTCAGCGGCGATGGCCACGATCATGGCGGTGCTCGCCGTTGCCGTGGCGTTGACGACCATGAGCCCCGCGGGACCCGAGGGCAGCGCCCGCCCCGTGGTGTGGGTGATCGCGGCGGGATTCGTCGGCGTCGCCGCGGCGTACGCGCGGCGGTGGCCGACCCGGCGCCAGTCCGCGGTGTTCTCGATCTGCGGCTGTGCCGCTCTGGCCGTCGTCGCGGTGCTCCAGTCCGATCCCCACGCCGGCCTGCTGACCTGCTGGGCCTTCGTCGGGCTGGCGGCCTACGTCGCGTCGACGCACAGCCCGCGTCTGCTCGTCCTCACCGTCACCATCGCGCTCGGCACCGCGGCCGCGTGCGCGGTGCGGATGGGGGTGGACGGTGACGTGCCCCTGGGCGTGGCCACCCTGCTGATGTCGATCGGAGGGTTGTTGACGGTGCCGTTCGGCGGACACATCCTGACGCGGTTGCTGTGGAACGACGCCGTGTCGACCGACCCGCTGACCGGGTTGACCAACCGGCGGGGGTTCCGGCGATCGGCGCACGCTCTGATCACCGAGGCCGCCCGGCGCGGTTCCGGGAGCTTCAGCGTCGTGATGATCGACCTCGACGGTTTCAAGCGCCTCAACGACACATTGGGCCACGCGGTCGGGGATCGGGTCCTCGTCGACGTGGCAGGCAGGCTGCGCGCCGCGTGTGGCTCAGGCATGATCTCGGCGCGCGTGGGCGGCGAGGAGTTCGTGGTCGCCCAGGCGTGCCCGCCGCGGGAGATGGAGATGGTGGCGCGGCGGCTGTGCGCGGCGATTGCCTCGAATCCGTGGCACGTCACCGCGAGCCTGGGGGTCGCCGGTGTCGCCGTGCAGGATCTGGCCGCCGGTACCCGCACGCTGATCGACCGGGCCATCGCCGCCGCCGACATGGCCATGTACGAAGCGAAACGGGCCGGCGGCAATCAGATCCGGCAGTCCGACGCCGCCTGACTCAGCTCAGGTGGTGAACCTCCTGTAGGCCGTACACCGGGGTGGGCATGCCCTCGTACCGGGCCTTGAGTTGCAGCGCCAGATACAGCGAGTAGTGCCGGGACTGGTGCAGGTTGCCGCCGTGGAACCACAGGTTGGGCTGCTGCGTGGGCTTCCACATGTTGCGCTGCTCGCCCTCCCACGGCCCGGGATCCTTGGGGGTGTCGCTGCCCAGGCCCCACACCTTGCCGACCTTGTCGGCGACGTCCTGGCCGATCAAGTCGGCGGCCCAGCCGTTCATCGAGCCGTACCCGGTCGCGTAGACCACGACGTCGGCGGGCAGCTCGGTTCCGTCGGCGAGCACCACCGAGTCCTCGGTCAGACGGTCGACCTGGCCGTGGGCAAGCTTGATCCGGCCGTCGGCGACCATGTCGCAGGCACCGACGTCGATGTAGTAGCCCGAGCCGCGGCGCAGGTACTTCATGAACAGTCCGGAACCGTCGGCGCCCCAATCCAATTCGAATCCGGCAGCTTCGAGCCGGTCGTAGAACTCCTTGTCGCGCTCCCGCATCTGGTCGTACAGCGGGATCTGGAATTCGTGCATGATCCGGTACGGCAGGGAGGCGAACGTCAGGTCGGCCTTCTCGGTCGTCATCCCCGCGGCCAGCGCCCGCTCCGAGTACAGGTCGCCCAGGCCGATGTCCATCAGGGTGTCGGATTTGACGATGTGGGTGGAGGACCGCTGCACCATCGTGACGTCGACGCCGTTCTCGTAGAGCGCCTTGCAGATGTCGTGGGCGGAGTTGTTCGAGCCGATGACGACCGCCTTCTTGCCGGCGTAGGCGTCCGGGCCGGGATGCTGCGACGAGTGGTGCTGGTCGCCGCGGAACACGTCCTGGCCGGGCAGCGTGGGCACGTAGGGCTTGCCCGACATGCCGGTGGCGAGCACCAGCTGCGTCGGGTGCAGCGTGAGGCGTTCCCCGTCGCGGTCCACCTCGACGGTCCAGCGGCCCTGGGCCTCGTCAAAGGTGGCGGACAGGCACGTCGTCTTCGACCAGTACGGCACCTCCATCACGCGGGTGTAGAACTCCAGCCAGTCGCCGATCTTGTCCTTGGGGGCGAACACCGGCCAGTTCTGCGGGAACGGCAGGTAGGGCAGGTGGTCGTACCAGACCGGGTCGTGCAGGCACAGCGACTTGTACCGCTTGCGCCACTGGTCGCCGGGACGCTCGTGCTTGTCGACGACGATGGCCGGTACGCCGAGCTGGCGCAGCCGCGCGCCGAGCGCGATGCCGCCCTGACCGCCGCCGATGATCAGCGTGTACGGCTGGGTGCTGCGCCCCAGTTCGGCGTCTTCGGCGGCCTTGCGCTCGGCCCAGGAGCGCGGGTCCGGGTCGTTGCCGTGCACGGCGCCGAGTACCCGCGTCGCGCCCTTGCGCTCCTCGTGGCCCTTGAGTTCCTGCAGCGCGGTCAGCATGGTCCAGGCCCGATCGGTGCCGTCCTCGCTGCGGATCCGCAGGTGCCCGGTGCCGCGGCCCGCGGCGGTCTCGAACTGGATGAACGCCGAGACGACGTCCCCGTCCTGGGTGGGTTCCTCGCGCGTGGAAAAGCCCGACGGGTCGGTCTCGGCGAGGCGCGTGGTCAGCATGTCGGTGATCTGGTCGCGGCCCTCCAATGTCTTGAGGTTCCAGGTGAAGGACACCAGGTCACGCCAGAAGCCGTCGACGGCGAACATGGCGACGGCGCGCTCGATGTCGCGGACGGCCAGCGCCGCCTCGAAGTCGGCCAGCCAGGCGTCGACGCGCTGCTGCGGGGTCAGGGTGGTGGTTAGGGGGTCGAGAGTGGAAGTCATGTGAGCCAGACCACACCGCGGTGCGCAGGGCTGACAAGAGTTGCGAAGCGTTGCAACCCCCGAGACTGTCGGCCTGCAACCCCCTGCAACTCTTTCGTCGTGTGGCCGCCGTCACATAGAACTGGCCGCATGAGAGCAGCTGTCTACTACGGCCCGAACAAACTCGAGATCGACGACGTCGCCGAGCCGGAGGTCCGCCCCGGCACCGTCAAGCTGCAGGTCGGCTTCAACGGCATCTGCGGCACCGATCTGCACGAGTACTACGCCGGCCCGATCTTCGTGCCGACCTCGCCGCACCCGCTGACCGGGGCGCAGCTGCCGCTGACGATGGGCCACGAGTTCTCCGGCACCATCACCGCCGTCGGCGAGGGCGTGACCGGCTGGAGTGAAGGCGACCGCGTCGCCGTCGAGCCGATCTACAAATGCGACCACTGCGGACCGTGTCGGGCCGGCAACTACAACGTCTGCCAGCAGATCGGCTTCCACGGGTTGATGTCCGACGGCGGCATGGCCGAGTCGACCGTGGTGCCGACGTCGATGCTGCACCGGCTGCCCGACAGCGTCTCGCTGGAATTGGGCGCCCTCGTCGAGCCCATGTCGGTGGCCTATCACGCCGCCACCCTCGGCGACGTCACAGACGGTGACACCGCGATGGTGTTCGGTGCCGGACCGATCGGCATCGGGCTGTGGTTCGCGTTGCGCGGCAAGGGACTCGAGGATGTCTTCGTCGTGGAGCCATCGCCCACCCGGCGCGCGGCCATCGAGGCGCTCGGCGCGCAGACCCTCGATCCGACGGCCACCGACGTGCCCGCGTTCATCGCCGAGCACACCTCCGGCGCGGGTGCCGACGCGGTGTTCGACGCGGCAGGCGTGGCACCCGCGGTCAGCACGGCGCTGGCTTGCATCGGCTCCCGCCGGCCGATGGTCAGCGTGGCGATCTATGAAAAGCCGCTGGAGACACCACTTCTCAACCTGGTGATGAACGAGTCTCGCATCCAGGGCTCGCTCTGCTACACCGGTGCGGATTTCGAGGCGGTGATCGCGCTGATGGCCGACGGCCGCTACGACACCACCGGCTGGGTGACCCGCATCCCGCTCGACGACGTCGTCGACGAGGGATTCGAGGCACTGCACGCCGGAACCAAGATGAAGGTACTCGTCGACCCGAACGGAGCGAACTGACATGGCAATCAACGGAAAAGTCGCCCTGGTGACCGGGGCCGGGCGCGGTATCGGGCGCGGTATCGCACTGCGGCTGGCGCGCGACGGCGCCGATGTGGCGCTGGTCGACGTGACGGCCGACGGTATCGAGACGGTCGCCGACGAGATGGCCGAGATCGGCTCGAAATCAACCACATTCGTCGCCGACGTCAGCGATCGCGACCAGGTGTTCGCGGCCGTCGACCACACCGCGAGTGCGCTCGGCGGCCTGGACATCATGGTCAACAACGCCGGCATCGCACTGGTCGGACCGCTCGTCGACGTCACGCCCGACGAGCTGAAGAAACTCTGGGCCATCAACGTCGACGGCGTGCTGTGGGGCATCCAAGCCGCGGTAGCGCAGTTCAAGAAAGCCGGCACCAAAGGCAAGATCATTAATGCCTCGTCGATCGCCGGCCACGACGGCTTCGCGATGCTCGGCCCCTACAGCGCGACCAAATTCGCGGTCCGGGCGCTGACCCAGGCTGCGGCCAAGGAGCACGCCGCCGACGGCATCACCGTCAACGCGTACTGCCCCGGGGTGGTCGGCACCGACATGTGGGTGGAGATCGACAAGCGCTTCGCCGAGCTGACCGGCGCCGCCGAGGGCGAGACCTACGACAAGTTCGTCGGCGGGATCGCGCTCGGACGTGCCGAGACACCCGACGATGTCGCCGGTTTCGTGTCCTACCTCGCCGGCCCCGACGCCGACTACATGACCGGCCAGGCCGGGCTGATCGACGGCGGCCTGGTCTACCGCTGAGATGGGGAGCACAATCGCAGGTGATGCCAGGGTCGTCCGTGCCTGAACCCGCCGTCGCCGTCGGGGAGGATCCGCGCAGCTATGCGCGGCTGATGTCGGCTGTCTACGACGCGACCATGGCCGGGCATCGCGCACCGGCCCGTCCCCGGGAGGTGATCGGCGACTCCTGGCAGCGCCTGCTGGCCAGCGGCGTCGAACCGAGTGACACCCCGGTGGTCGAAACCGGCGGGCTCGAGTCGCTGCGCCGCGCGTCGGGCCTGATGGACGTGCTCGACGAGATCTCCCACGGCCTCGAGTCGCTGGTCGCCGACGGCGAGAACATCCTCGTCGTCGCCGACGCGACCGGGCGGGTGCTGTGGCGCTCGGGCTCACCGTCGGTGCTCAGCAACGCCGACAGGCTCGGCTTCGTCGAGGGCGCGCACTGGGGTGAAGGCGCCGTCGGCACCAACGCGATCGGCACCGCACTCGCCGCGCAGCGCGCCGTCCAGGTGTTCTCCGCCGAGCACTTCCTGCGCAGCCATCACGCGTGGACGTGCGCCGGTGCCCCGATCCGGGACCCGCGGACCGGCCAGGTGCTGGGCGTCGTCGACGTCTCCGGACCAGCAGCCACCGTGCACCCGACCACCATCGCGCTCGTCGACGCCGTCGCCCGGCTCGCCGAATCGCACCTGCGCTCCGAGCACGACCGCACTCTGAACCGGCTGCGCACCGTGGCGGCGCCGATCCTGGCGCGCATGGGTACTCCGGCGTTGGCCGTCGACACCGAGGGCTGGGTCGCTGCGGTCGACGCGATGCCGCTGCACAACCGCATCCTGCTGCCCGACCAGATGGGGCCGGGTCGGGTGTGGTTTGCGACGTTGGGACTGTGCGCGGTCGAGCCGCTCCCCGGCGGCTGGCTGGTGCGGCTGGCCGGCAGCGATGACGACGGGGCTGCCAAGGTCTCGCAGGTGACGCTGGACTTCGCCGATGCCGACAAGCCCGCGCTGCGGCTGGTCGGGGAGTTCGGCAGCTGGTGTCATGACCTGTCGCTGCGGCACGCCGAGATCCTCTGTGCGCTGGCGCGCTCCCCGCAGGGCCGCACCGCGCCGGAACTCGCCGAGGATCTCTATGGCGACCGCACCCGCGTGGTCACCGTGCGGGCCGAGATGTCACGGCTGCGCAAACAGTTCTCCGGACTGCTCGCCGCCCAGCCGTACCGCTTCGCATCGTCGGTCGGGCTGACGGTCCGCTACCCGACGGACCGGCGCACGCTGCTGCCGCCGTCGACCGCGCCGGCCATCCGGGCCGCGCGACTGGGGCAGGATGGTTGACGTGCCCGCACCGAACAGAGCCCTGATCACCGCCGCCGCGGCCGACCTGCTGCGCACCCTGCAGGAACGCCACGGCGCGCTGATGTTCCACCAGTCCGGCGGCTGCTGCGACGGGTCGTCGCCGATGTGCTACCCCGACGGCGATTTCGTCGTCGGCGACCGCGATGTGCTGCTCGCGGTGTTCGATGTCGGCGACGGGGTCCCGGTGTGGATCTCGGGGCCGCAGTTCGACGTCTGGAAACACACCCAGCTGGTGATCGACGTGGTGCCCGGCCGCGGCGGCGGGTTCAGCCTCGAAGCACCCGAAGGCAAGCGGTTCCTCAGTCGCGGCAGAGCCTTCACCGACGACGAGAACGGCGCGCTGGCCGACGAGCCGGTGATCACCGGGGCGGCCTACGAACGCGGCGAACGACCCGCGGTGAACGGCACGCACATCGTCGCCGCAGCCGTCGACGCGTGCCCGGTGCCGCAGCGCTAACCGGACGCGGACGCCACGATCTCGCGCAGCTCCTTCGCGAAGCCGTAGACCACGTCGTCGGTGGTTTCATGTGAGCACATCCACCGCACCTCGCGGGTCGCCGGATTCCAGGTCTGGAAGTCGGCGATCGCCCGCACCTCGTCCTCGACGCCCGGCGGCAGGATGGCGAACACAGCGTTGGCCTGGGTCGGCTGGGTGAGTGTCAGGCCCGGGATGTCCTCCACCAGCGAACGCAGCAGCGTCGCCTGCTCGTTGGCGTGACGCGCACCGTGGCGCCACAGCTCACCCTCCAACAGTGCGATGAACTGCGCCGAGATGTACCGCATCTTCGATGCCAGCTGCATCGTGTACTTACGGATGTACTCGATCCCCGTCACCCGATCGGGCTCGAGCACCACCACGAGTTCGCCGAACATCAGTCCGCTCTTGGTGCCGCCCAACGAGATCACGTCGACACCGACATCGGTCGCCAGCGCACCCAGCGGCACGTCCAGCGCCGCCGCGGCATTGGTCAGGCGCGCACCGTCGAGATGCACACCCATGCCGTAGCCGTGCGCCACCTCGGCGACGGCCGCGATCTCCTCGGGGGTGTACAGCGTGCCCAGCTCGGTGCTCTGCGTCAACGACACCACTGACGGTTGCGCGTGGTGGACGATTCCGAAGTTGTGCGCCAGCGCCGTCACGTGATCGACGGTGAGCTTGCCGTCGATACTGTTGGCCTGCAGCATCTTCAGGCCGGCCACTCGCTCCGGCGCCCCGCCCTCATCGGTGTTGATGTGTGCCGTGTGCGCGCAGATCACTCCACCCCAGGTCGGCTGCATCGCCTGCAGTGCGACCACATTCGCGCCCGTCCCGTTGAACACCGGGTAGGCGGTGGCTCGACCGCCGAACTCGTCGCGGACGATGTCCTGCAGCCGTGCCGTGTATCGGTCACGGCCGTAACTCATCTCGTCGCCGGTGTTGGCCGCCATCACCGCCTCGAGCACGGCTGGCAGCGCCGGCGCCCAGTTGTCGGAGGCTAGGTGATAGCGCATGGCGTCACCGAGGACGGCGTCGGGGGAGGCGATGTCGGACTCACTCTCGGTCGGGTTGGACGGGGATCGGCCCACTGCAGGCCCAGGGAGGCCAGGGTGATCGAGGTCGGGACGCCCTCGGCGTCCCAGCCGGCCAGCGCGTAGTACTGCGCCAGCGCGCCGGAGAACGCGTCACGGTCGAGAACCGCACCGGCGTGCCGCCCACTGTCGACGGGCTCGATGAAGAACCGCTCAGGCAGCGTGTCCTGCTCGGGGCCGATACCTTCGCGAATGTTGTAGAGCCGCAGCAGGTTCCATCGGCGCCTGCCCCACAGCATGATCTCGTGATCGCTGGTCAGCCACCCCGTGACCGCCGCTACGATCTCGGCGACGCGCGCCTGGGTGAGCAGCCTCATCGGCGGCCCCGCGAACAGGCACACCCCGAGCGCGTCCAGACCGCTCCACAGATCCAGCAGCACGGCCGTGCGAGCCACTCGTGCCGCATCGAGGTGCGTCATGTCGGCCCATTCGTCCACGCCCAGCGTCCGCATCTGCGCCAGCCCGTGCGCCGGACCGTCATCGGGGTCGAAGTCGAGGTCGTGTTCGACGATCTCGTAGCGTGGCCCCAGCGGGCTCACCGCATAGGCGAGCGCCTGACCGGCCGAGGTCCTCGGGTCGTACCGGCAGAACTCGAGTCCTTTGACGTGCATCGCCGGCTCGGGCCGGCCCCGCGCCTCGGCGAGGAGGCGCACACCCTCGCCCAGGAACCAGTCGTCGCCGTGACGCGCGGCGACGTCGTCGATCATGGCTGCGGGCGGCCGCTCCGCGCGGTCGATCTCGGTGAGGTACGCCCACACCGCGGCGAACGACACGGGGTCCAGGCCCACGGCGTGGCATCGTGCGACCAGATCGAGCGCGTCGCCGACGTCGGTGACGCCGCAGCCGAGAACGAACGCCGCCAGATTCTCCTCGTCGAGTCCGCCGAGGCGGGGGTCGATCCCGTTGTCGTAGCTCGTGATGCAGTCGTTCGGACACCCCGGACACGCTCCGGAGCCGTCTCGTCGGCGGTCGGCGAGCAGCTGAGCGGACTCCGCCGGCACCGACGGCACGGCGGCCGTCTGGAAGTTCCCGACGCCGGCGTAGCCGGTCAGACCCGGGTCCAGGAACCAGCCGCCGAAGCCAGTTGCCGAGGCTTGTGCCGAGGTGAGCGGGTTCGCGCCGATGTGGTCGCGGTAGTGCGCGGTGAGGCGCTCGAGCGTCGCGTCGTCGTGTGCCGCGGGCATGGCGCCCGGCACCACGACGACGGCCTTGAGATTCTTCGCCCCCATCACCGCGCCGAGCCCCATCCGCGCTGCTGCATGGGTGAACTCGGTGACGATTCCCGCGTACCGCACCAGGTTCTCGCCCGCGGGGCCGATGACCGCGACTGCCGTGTCGTCGCCGTGACGTGCTTTGAGAACATCAGTGGCGCAATGAGTCTCGAGGCCCCAGAGGTCAGCGGCGTCCTCGAGGCGCAGCGCTCCGCCCTGGATGACCACGTAGCACGGCGCGGCGGCTCGGCCGGTCACCAGCACCCCGTCGCACCCCGACGCCTTGAGCGCCGTGCCGAACGGGCCCCGCCCGCGGGCCTCCCCGACGCCGCCGGTCAGCGGTGACTTGCCGACGACGGTGAACGTGGGCAACCCGACGGCGCGGTGACCGGCGACCACACTCGACATCAGCATCAACACCGACGCCGGCGCGAAGGGGTCCAGGCCGGCGGCGGTGTCCGTCAGCAGCCGACGCACGCCGAGCAGACCGCCACCGGGGTAGCGCCGCCACTCCTGCGCGGTGGGTTCCTCGACGTGGCTGCGGCCCGCGCCGAGGTCGAGATGCAGCAAGCACCCGGAGTGACCGGTGGGCAGCGTGGTCACGGCGAGACGAGCCCGATACCGCACTCTGCGGCCAGCTCCGCCCAGAGTTCCTCGGGCACCGGTGTGTCGAACAGGGCGACGTTCTCACTGATCTCCGCTGCGGTGCGGGCGCCGGTGACCACGGCGGCCACCGCAGGGCCGCGAAACGGGAACTGCAGGGCAGCGGCGCGCAGGGGGACGCCGTGGCGCGCGCACACCCCGGCGATCGTTCTCGCCCGGACGACGACGTCGTGCGGGCTGGGCACGTAGTCGTAGGTGGCGGTCGCCGCACCGGGGTTGGCGAGCACGCCGCTGTTGTAGACCCCCGCCGCGATCACGGCGACGCCGCGCTCGGCGGCCAGCGGCAGCAGCTCCCGGCCCGCAGCCTGGTCCAGCAATGTCCACCGTCCCGCGATCAGGACGCAGTCGAGGTCGACGGCCCGCAGGATCTCGACCGCCGGTTCGGCGTAATCGATTCCGAGTCCGACCGCCCCGATCACCCCTTCGTCGCGTAGCCGAACGAGAGCCCGGTATGCGCCGTCGACCGCCTGCCGCACATGCCGTTCGGGATCGTGGACGTGCACGATGTCCACGCGATCGAGGCCGAGCCGGGTCAGGCTCTCCTCCAGGGACCGCATCGCACCGTCGTAGGAGAAATCGAAGACCGGCACGGCGGGCCCGGTGTCTTTGTAGAACGGTTGACCCGCGTGCTCCTGGGTGGTGTCGAGCTCCCACGCGGCGCCCGGCGATGGTTCGCGCAGCAGCCGCCCGACCTTTGTCGCGACGGCGAACTCGGCCCGCGGCCGGGTGCACAACCCGCCGCCGAGGCGCTGCTCCGCGCGGCCGTAGCCGTACAGCGGGGCGGTGTCGAACAGCCGCAGCCCGAGATCCCACGCCGCCTCGACCGTCGCGGCCGCATCCTCGTCGCGGACCGGTCGGAACAGCCCGCCGAGCGGAGCGGTCCCGAGCCCGAGGCGCGTGACGGTGACGTCGCGAATGCCGACGGTGTCGGTGGCTCTCACGGCGTCGGTCCGGGACCAGACGAATCGGCGATGGCAATCACCCGGGCGGGACTGCCGTCACCTCCGACGATGCGCAGCGGGCTGACGATCAGCTCGAACACGTCGGGCAACGCCGCGGTGTTGGCGAGATTCTCGACGATGATCACGCCGTGGCCCAGCAGGACCTGGTGCACGGCGTCGACACCGGGTGCGTCGACCGAGGGGCTGTCGATGCCGACCAGGCGAACACCGTTGCGCACCAATTGCTGTGCGGCCTCGACGTCGAGGTGGGTGTAGTCGGTGATGTAGGAGGGACGGTCGCTGTGCTCGCTGCAGCCGGTGTGGACGACGACGCGCGCGGCCTGTGTGCCGGCCACCTGCTCGGCGCTCACGACGGGCCCACGAACGTCGATCCTTTGCGCGGTTCCGACGAGGGTCTCGAGCGGGATCTCGTCGACGCCGATCTCCCCGGCCACGAAGTGCGACGGCGCATCGACGTGGGTGCCGCAGTGCGAGTCGATCGTGATCGTGCTGCCGGCCCAGCCCTGGGAGGCGATGTCGGCGTACGGGGTGATCCGCGGGGGGAAGTGATCGGGCTCGTTGGTCGGCATCGCCGGGGAGATCGGCATGCTCAGATCGATGTAGCGGCTCATCGGCCGGCGGCCTCCGGCGCGATGAACGTGTCGGCGTCCGGGCGCATCACCTCGGGGCGCGTGCGACGTACGACCATCACCCAGCACACGCCGAGCAGCAGCCAGATCAGGACGGCGATCTGGACACTGCGGCCGAACGTCCAGCCCGCGTTCCACAGTGATGCGAGATACGACTTGTAGATCACGAAGCACACCACCGCGATGCCGACGACCGGCACCACGCCGTGCATGAAGACATGGAACTTCGTGGCGCGGTTGCGGACGTGGTAGACGATGTTCGCGATGTTGACCGCCAGATAGGTCAGCAGCGCCAGCGACGAGGACATGGTGGCCGACCAGTTGTACTGGCTCGCCGTCCCCAGGAGCGCGCCCAGCAGCAGCGTCACGAGCACCGTCACCACCAGCCCGAGGGTCATCGCGTTGCCGGGCACCCGGGCGCCCGGCTTGAGGCGGGCGAGGAACGCCGGGGCGGTACCCGCGCGGCCCATGGCGTAGAGCGCGCGACTGCTCGCGACGTTCTGTGCGAGGTAGATCGCGGTGATCGAGGTGAAGGCGATCACCGAGATGAGCAGTTGGCCTGCGCCACCCCAGAACTGGTGCGCCATCGCAGACACCGGGGTGCCGCCGTCGGCGGCCACCGTGGCGACCTGCTCGACGGGGAAGGCGGCGACGAAGCCGATGGCGGTGATCACCCAGAAGGCGCCGACGGCCAGCACTGCGACCACGGTGGCGATGGGGATGTACTTGCGCGGCGTGTGGGTCTCCTCGGCCAGGGTGGAGACCGCGTCGAAGCCGACGTTGGCCTGGATGCCGAAGACCAGCGCCGCGAAGATCGACGCCGTGCCGCCGAGGGCGGCCGACGGGGTGAAGGTCTGGCCGACGTCGGCGACGGTGAACGAGCCGTTGCTGGACTGGACGATGAAGATGGTGAGCATCAACGCGAAGACGACGACGGACTCGAGCACCATGAAGATGACGGTGCCTTTGAGGCTGAGGTCGATGCCGCGGAAGTTGATGGCGGCCACCACGACCGTCATCAGCAGGACGCCGATGGCCCAGGTGAGGTAGCCCGTGGGGACGCCGACCTGATTGAGGATGTCGTTGAAGAACAGCGCGCCGATGCCGGGGAGCACGATCTGGGCCAGCAGGTAGAAGCCCGTTGAGGATCCAGCCCGCGAAGACGCCGGCGCCTGGGCCCATGGCTTCGCGAACCCAGGTGTAGGCGCTGCCGGCGCTGGGCAGCGACCGCGAGAGGGCGGCGTAGGACAGCGCCGTCGGCAGGGTCACGACGATGGCGATGAGGAAGATCAGCGGGACGACGCTACCGGCGGTGGCTTCGGTCGGCGTGAAGTTGAAGTAGAGACCGCTCGCGGGCGACATGATGATCGCGCCGAGCAGTGCCGCCCCGACCCACGTCATGGAGTTGCGCCGGAGTCCGCCCGCCGCGACGTCGTCGGCCTGTTCAACAGTGCGCGGTTCGGTGTTCATCGGGGTCTGCCCTTCCTCGTTCAGATGCCGGGTCGTCCGGTGCTGGATTGCGACAGACGTTAGGGACCCGGCGGCCAGGGCGCTCACCAACTAGCATGATGATTTGTGAAGCAATCCTTCACCAAACATGAACTCTCCGATCCTCGCCTGCTGGTCAGCTTTGCCAAGGTGGCGCGGCTGGGCTCGATAACCAGGGCGGCCGAGGAACTCGGTTACGTGCCGTCGGCCGTGTCGCAACACATCACCACGCTGGAGCACCGGCTCGGTGGCGTGCTGCTGTTCACCCGCAAACCCGGCAGTCGCATCGTGCTCACGGCTGCCGGCCGCGCGCTGGCCGCCGCGGCCGACGACATGCTCTCGGCCGCAGCCACATTCGGTGATGTCGCGCGGGGTATCTCTCGTGGCGACGGCGTCGTCCTGCGGATCGGCGCCTACGGCACGGCACTGAGCTTCCTGCTGCCCGCTGCGTTGGCTTCCCTGCGTGAGACCGATCCCACCGCTCGAGTCGACACAGTCGAGATCGAACCGATCGAAGGGGTGACTCTGATCGACACCGGAGAGCTCGACATCCTGATAGCTCACCGCTACCTCGCCGAAGAGCAACCGCCCTCGGGGGACAACCTCGATGCCCGGCTCGTCGGCCGCGAACCGCTGGTGGCGGTGACCGCCGCCGCGCATCCGCGCGCTCTCACCGAGTGCCTCGACGCCGACTGGGTCGCGGGGTCGCCGCGCGACGTCGACCGCCAGCAACTCATCCGGTGGGCGGCGGACGTCGGGTTCGCGCCCCGAGTCAGCCACGTGACCCGCGACTACCTCACCGCCGTGGAACTGATCGTCAGCGACCTGGCGGTCGGGATGCTGCCCGCCTCGGTGGTCAACGCGCCGCACAACCGGCACCGGCTGGCACTGGTCGACAACGACGCGGCGACGCCCTATCCGTTCCGCGATGTGCTGACCGTGACCCGGGCGGGGTTCCGGACTGTGCTCGGCAACGCCCTGCTGTCCGAGATCGCCGCCGCGGGCCGCGAATCGTTCGATGCGGCGGCCGCGAGGGTGCAGGACCCGTCCTGATCGGCCGGGCGCGCCTGCCCCGCGGCGCCACCCGCCGGCGTTACCGTCGCAGGCGTGATCCCGCTGCCCCGCGCGTCGGTGCTGGCCGGGGTGATGCTCGTCGGCGTCACCCTCGGGATGACCGGCGCCCTGCTGGCCGCCGGCGAGATCACCACCGCGCTCAAGCCCGCTGCCGTCATCGCACTCGCGGTCGGCATCCCCAGCGTGCTCGGCACCCTGGTGATCCTGCTGTCCGGCCGGCGCTGGACCACTGCCGTCGGCGCGCTGGTGGTCGCCATCGGACCCGGCTGCCTCGGTGCGCTGACCGCGCTGCAGGTGGCCGCCGGTGTCTGAGCAGCTCGTCGCCGAACACCTCAGCCGGTGGAAGTTCGCGCTGGTCACGGTCTCGGTGTGGATCGTCGCCGGCGCGGCCGGAGCGGGGCTCTATCACTGGTGGGCCGCATCGCCCGACAAGGCCGTCCCGGTGTTCGCCGTGCTGGTCTATCTGGTCGCGAGCATCGTCGGAAGCCTCCTCACGGCGCTGGTGCAGGACCGCCCGGCGGTCACCGCGCTGGCGATCGCGTTCATGTCGGCGCCGTTGGCCGCGGCCATGGGTGCTGCGCTGCTCCGCGGCCACTAGGGTGGTAAGGCGTGACCCACTATGACGTCGTCGTTCTCGGAGCCGGCCCCGGCGGGTACGTCGCGGCTATCCGCGCTGCTCAGCTCGGACTCAACACAGCCATCATCGAACCCAAGTACTGGGGCGGCGTCTGCCTGAACGTCGGGTGCATCCCGTCGAAGGCGCTGCTGCGCAACGCCGAGCTGGCGCACATGTTCACCAAGGAAGCCAAGACGTTCGGCATCAGCGGTGACGTCAGCTTCGACTACGGCGCCGCGTTCGACCGCAGCCGTAAGGTCGCCGACGGCCGCGTCGCCGGTGTGCACTTCCTGATGAAGAAGAACAAGATCACCGAGATCCACGGGTACGGCAAGTTCACCGACGACCACACGATCGTCGTCGAACCGACCGGGGATGACGTAAAAGACCCTGTGACGGTCACGTTCGACAACGCGATCATCGCGACCGGCGCGCACACCAAGCTGGTGCCCGGCACCAAGCTCTCCAAGAATGTCATCACCTACGAAGAGCAGATCATGGAGCGCGAGCTGCCCGGCTCGATCGTCATCGCCGGCGCCGGCGCGATCGGCATGGAGTTCGCGTACGTGATGAAGAACTACGGCGTCGACGTCACGATCGTGGAGTTCCTGCCGCGCGCCCTGCCCAACGAGGACGCCGAGGTCTCCAAGGAGATCGAGAAGCAGTACAAGAAGCTGGGCGTCAAGATCCTCACCGGCACCAAGGTCGAGTCGATCAACGATGATGGCTCGTCGGTGACCGTCAAGATCAGCAAGGACGGCAAAGAGGACGAGATCAAGACCGACAAGGTCATGCAGGCCATCGGCTTCGTCCCCAACGTCGACGGCTACGACCTGAAGAAGGCCGGCGTCGAGCTGACCGACCGCGGCGGCATCGGCATCGACGACTACATGCGCACCAACAAGCCGCACATCTACGCGATCGGCGACGTCACCGGCAAGCTGCAGCTCGCCCATGTCGCCGAGGCGATGGGCGTCGTCGCCGCCGAGACCATCGCCGGGGCCGAGACGCTGGCCCTCGGTGACTACCGCATGATGCCGCGCGCCACGTTCTGTCAGCCGCAGGTCGCCAGCTTCGGGTTGACCGAGCAGCAGGCCAAGGACGAGGGCCACGACATCGTCGTGGCGAAGTTCCCGTTCACCGCCAACGGCAAGGCGCACGGGCTGGCCGATCCCACCGGCTTCGTCAAGCTGATCGCCGACAAGAAGTACGGCGAACTGCTCGGTGGCCACCTGATCGGTCCCGACGTCTCCGAACTGCTGCCGGAGCTGACCCTGGCGCAGAAGTGGGACCTGACCGCCAACGAGCTGGCCCGCAACGTGCACACCCACCCGACCCTGTCCGAGGCGCTGCAAGAGTGCTTCCACGGACTGGTCGGCCACATGATCAACTTCTAATTGAGGGCGATCTGGGTCGCCGGTATCGGCGGTGTGGTGATCGGCCACATGCTGTGGCTGGCCGGAATCTCTGCAGCCATCGGCTCGACTGATGTCCCGGTGTGGGTGCTCGTCGTCGCGGCGGTGTCGTTCCTCGTCGCGATCGCGTCGGGTTACCTCGGGTGGCGGCAGTGGCAGAAGAAGTCGCCGAAGGCCGAGGCGTGGGCGGTGTTCTGCTGGGCGCTGCCGGTGTCGCCGGTGCTGTTCTCCCTGGCTGTATTGGGTGTGACGTACCTGTAGCGGTGCCATGATGTGCCGGTGGGGGATGGCGGCGTCAGGGGTTTGCTGCGCCAGTGGTGGCATCAGCGCGATGACTACGACTGGCGCATCGACTTCCTGCGCACCCGGGGCCTGCTGCCCATCCTGCGATACCTGATTGCCGGCATAGGCGCGGTGCTCGGAGTTCTCGGCGCGATCAACGCGGTGGCGCCGCCGATGGCCGACAGCGCGCTGGTGCGCGTGGGCTGGGCGGTGGTGTCGGTCGGTTCTCTGGTGTGGGCGGCGCGCTGGGCGCTGCGACCCTGGCCGACCATGCGCGAGTCGACGGCGCTGCTGATCTACGTCGACATCCTGATCACGCTGTCTACGCTGCTGTTCGGCGATCCGAACCTGGCGGTGTCGGGGATGCCGCTGCTGCTGTGCGCCGGCGCCTATGTGGTGTTCTTCCACGGCCCGCGGCTGCACCTCGTGCACATCGGCTGGTGTGTGCTGGCCGTCGGCGGGGTGGCGGTGTGGCTGGCTGCGACGACGCCGGTCGGCGGGCTGCAGGTGGCGGTGTCGCGGGCCGTCATCGCGCTGGTCGTGACCGCGTGCATCCTGCCTGCGCTGCAGTTCGGGTTCTGGTTGCTGCAGGGCAGTTCCCAGCAGTCCCTGACCGATCCGCTGACCGAGTTGACGAACCGGCGCGGGTTGTCGGTGTCGATGAAGAGGCTCAACGAGAGGGCGCCGGCCACCGCGGACCTGTGTGCGTTGCTGATCGACGTCGACGGGTTCAAGGCGGTCAACGACACGCTCGGTCACGCCGTGGGGGACGAGGTGCTGATCCGCACCGCCCGCAGGATCCGCGAGAGCGTGCGCGGCGACGCGGTGGTCGTCCGGTGGGGCGGTGAGGAGTTCCTCGTGGTGGACCGGATACCGGCGGCTCAGGCGAGTGCAGTGGCCGAGCGCGTTCGCGCGGCCGTGGCGGCGCCCGCGCAGCCCACGGTGACGGCGAGCATCGGCGTCGCAGCCCGGGCGCCGTCCGGAACCGACCTCTACGACGTGATCACGGCCGCTGACGCAGCGATGTACGAGGCGAAGGCCCGCGGCGGTGACCGGGTCGCTTCGGCGGGAGTTCTCACGGACTTGTGAACGCGTGCGGTGTGTCGCCGTCCGTCGACCGGCCGGACGGTACGTTGCACGAGAACAGAAAGACAGGCAGTACCTTCGTGGCAACACTGCCGATGGCCCCGCGGGGAGGCTGGCGCGGTGTCGTTGGCACCGGGGGTGGATTCATCAACGTGTCCTCCTGCAGCGCCCTATCCCCAACAGTGAGGCGACGAGCACCATGGCCGATCAACTCCAACATGCCACGGAAGCGCTGCGCAAAGCGCTGCTTCAGATCGAGCGGCTGAAGACCAAGAACCGTGAGCTGATGCAGCGGTCCGGGGAGCCCATCGCCATCGTCGGCATGTCCTGCCGCTACCCCGGGGGCGTCCATTCGCCGGAAGACCTGTGGGCGATGGTGGCCGACGGGCGGGACGTCATCTCCGACTTCCCGACCGATCGCGGCTGGGACCTGCCCGGTCTCTACGATGCCGACCCTGATGCGCCGGGCAAGGCGTACGCCCGCACGGGTGGTTTCGTCGACGGCGCGGCCGACTTCGACGCCGCGTTCTTCGGCATCGCCCCGAGCGAGGCACTCGCGATGGATCCGCAGCAGCGCATGCTGCTCGAGCTGTCCTGGGAGGCGCTGGAACGCGCCGGCCTGGACCCGAACTCGTTGCGGGGCAGCGCGACCGGTGTGTTCGCCGGGGTCATCGCGGGGGGCTACGGCATGGCCGCCGACAGCATCGAGGGATACCGCTTGACCGGCATGACCTCCAGCGTCACCTCGGGCCGCGTCTCCTATGTGCTGGGGCTGGAGGGGCCTGCCGTCTCCGTCGACACCGCCTGCTCGTCGTCACTGGTCGCGCTGCACATGGCGGTTCAGTCACTGCGGTCCGGGGAGTGCGACCTCGCGCTGGCGGGCGGGGTCACCGTCAACGCGTCGCCGACGATCTTCGTCGAGTTCAGCCGGCACCGGGGCCTGGCGCCCGACGGCCGGTGCAAGCCCTACGCGGGTGCGGCCGACGGTGTCGGATGGGCCGAGGGAGGCGGCGTGCTGACGCTGGAGCGGCTCTCCGATGCACAGCGGCTCGGGCATCCCGTCCTCGCTGTGGTGCGAGGCATCGCCGTCAACCAGGACGGTGCGTCCAACGGTTTGACCGCGCCCAACGGCCCGTCCCAACAGCGGGTGGTGCTGGCTGCGCTCGCCAACGCGGGCGTCGGAGCGGCCGACGTGGACGCCGTCGAGGGACACGGCACCGGCACCATGCTGGGAGACCCGATCGAAGCTCAGGCGTTGCTTGCCACCTACGGCCAGGGCCGCGAGTCCGGCAGGCCGCTGTGGCTCGGGTCGGTCAAGTCGAACATGGGGCACACCCAGGCCGCCGCCGGCGTGGCCGGCGTCATCAAGATGGTGATGGCGATGCGGCACGGCGTGCTGCCCGCCTCGCTGCACGTCGACGCGCCCAGTCCGCACGTCGACTGGACGGCCGGTGAGGTCGCACTCCTGACCGACAGCCACGAGTGGCCCGACATGGGGCGACCCCGCCGTGCCGGGGTGTCCTCGTTCGGCATCAGTGGCACCAACTCGCACGTCATCATCGAGGAGGCACCGGAGTCTTCCGCGGCTGCCGCGGAGCCCGTGCCTGCGTCCGGTCCCCTCCCGTGGGTGCTGTCGGGACGCACGGCCGCGACGGTGTCGGCGCAGGCGGCTCGCCTGGTGGACTACCTGGAAAGCCATCCCGACCTCCATCCGGTCGACATCGCGTGGACGCTGGCCGGCCGTGCCACATTCGCTCATCGCGCCGTGGCGCTCGGTGCCGATCGCGACAGCCTGCTCACCGAACTGGTCGCGTTGGCGTCCGGCGAGCAGGGCGCGGCGACCGTCCGCGGCGAGCTCGCCGCGGCGGGCAAGACCGCCTTCGTGTTCCCGGGGCAGGGTTCGCAGTGGATCGGCATGGGCATCGAAATGCTCGACGCCTCAGCGGTTTTCGCGGAGTCGATCGCCGCGTGCGAGGCCGCGCTGTCGGAGTTCGTGGACTGGTCGCTCACCGACGTCCTGCGCGGCGCCCCGGGTGCGCCCGGATACGACCGGGTGGACGTGGTCCAGCCCGTGCTGTTCGCGGTGATGGTGTCGCTGGCCGCGGTGTGGCGCTCGGTGGGTGTCCATCCGGATGCCGTGATCGGACACTCACAGGGTGAGATCGCCGCCGCGCACGTGGCCGGCGCGCTGCCCCTGCGCGACGCGGCACGCATCGTGGCGCTGCGCAGCCGGATGCTGGTGGCGCTGACCGGACCTGCCGGCATGGTCTCGGTGGCCGCGAGCGCCGAGACCGTGCGAGAGTTGCTGGCGCACTACGGTGATCAGCTCGGTGTCGCGGTGGTGAACGGTCCTGCCGCAGTGGTCATCTCAGGTGATCGCGGCGCCCTGTCCGAATTCGTCCAGCAGGCCGAATCGACGGGTCTGCGTACCCGGTGGATCGATGTCGACTACGCCTCGCACTCGGCGCAGGTGGAGGTGATCCGCGCCGAACTGCTCGACGCACTCGCCGACATCGCGCCGCAACGCACCCGTACCGCCTTCTTCTCCACCGTCACCGGAAGCCTGTTCGACACAACATCTCTGGACGCCGACTACTGGTTCCGCAACATCCGGCAGACCGTCGAGTTCGAGCAGGCCGTGCGCAGCGCACACGCCGCGGGCTACCGCTTCTTCGTCGAGTCCAGTCCGCATCCGGCCCTGATCGCAGCGGTCGAGAGCACGGTGGCCGCCGCTGACACGTCGAGCACGTCCGTGCCGGCGGTGATTCCGTCCCTCGGCCGCGACGACGGCGGGATCGACCGGTTCCGGACGTCGGCCGCCTACGCCTACGTCTGCGGCGCGGCGGTCGACTGGCGCACGATGTGTGCCGGTGGCCGGCTGGTCGACCTGCCGACCTACGCCTTCGACCGGCGCCGCTTCTGGCTGACCGACGAGAGCGCCCCGTCGTCAGATGCGCTGGGACTCGGCGACACCGGCCATGCGCTGCTGCGCGCCGTCGTGGACCTGCCAGACTCCGGCGGCGTGGTGCTGACGGGCCGCCTCGCGCTGTCCGACCAGCCCTGGCTCGCCGACCACGCCGTCGCCGGCACCGTGCTGTTCCCGGGCACGGGTTTCGTCGAATTGGCGGTCCGCGCAGGTGATCACGTCGACTGCACCACCGTCGACGAACTGACTCTGCATGCACCCCTGGTGCTGACCCCGGGCGTCCCGGTGCGTCTGCAGGTCGTGGTCGACAGCGCACCCTCGGCGGGCGGGGGACGCGCCGTGTCCGTCTTCTCCAAGCCCTGCTCCGACGACGCCACCGTGTGGACCCCGCACGCCGACGGTGTGCTCAGCCCGCAGGCCGTCGAGCCCTCGGCAGATCTGACGCAGTGGCCACCCGCCGGGGCCCGCCCGATCGAGATCTCAGAAGCCTACGAGGACATGGCGTCCCGTGGCTTCGAGTACGGCCCGGCGTTCCGGGGTCTGACGGCGGTCTGGCGCCGCGGTGACGAGGTGTTCGCCGAAGTCGTTGCGCCCCAGGAGCTGAAGACCGAAGACTTCGGTGTGCACCCGGCGCTGCTCGACAGCGCGCTCCACGCACTGCTCGCGGCCGCCGATGACAGCGACCTCGCACTGCCGTTCGCGTGGCGCGGTGTCGCGCTGCACGCCGCGGGAGCCTCGGCGGCCCGGGTCCGGATCGCCCCGGCGGGCCCACGTGCGGTGTCGATCGAACTGGCGGACACGCTGGGTCTGCCGGTGCTGTCGGTGGCGTCGATGAGCGTGCGCCCCGTCACCGCCGAGCAGTTGCAGGCGGCTCGGGGTGCCGACAGCGGCGGGGAACTGTTCACGCTGGAGTGGGCGCCGGTGACGGCCCCGGAAGGTGCGGCCGCCGGATCAGCTGACATTCTCGACATCCGTTCTGCAGCAACGGTATCCGACACCATCGGGCAGGCGCATACGACGGTGCACAACGTGCTGGATCGGCTGCAGTCGCACCTGGCCGACCCGTCACCTAACCCGCTGATCGTCGTCACCCGCGGCGCAGTGCCTCTTCCGGGCGAGGACGTCACGGACATGGCGGGGGCGGCTGCCTGGGGTTTGGTCCGTTCGGCGCAGACAGAGAATCCCGGCCGGATCGTGCTGCTGGACACCGACACCGACGATATCGACACGGCAGCGCTGCTGGCGCTCGGCGAGTCGCAGGTCGTGCTCCGCGGCGGTGTGCTGCATCGGGCACGGGTGGTTCCCAGCGCGGTGAACCGCGGACTGCTGACCCCGCCCACCGACGGTCCGTGGCGGTTGGGCATCGCGGAGGCGGGCACCTTCGACAACCTTCGCCTCGAACCGGTGCCGCTGGCTGGAGAACCCCTGGCGCCCGGCTACATTCGCGTACAGGTCCGCGCTGTGGCCGCCAACTTCCGCGATGTCATGATCACGCTCGGGATGTTCACCCACGACGCGCTGCTCGGCAGCGAAGCGGCCGGCGTCGTCACCGAGGTGGGCCCCGGCGTCACCCGCTTCGCCGTCGGCGACCGCGTGATGGGACTCTTCCCGGACGGCACCGGCACCCTCGTGCACGCCGACGAGAGGCTCGTCGCGCCGCTACCCGCGGGCTGGACCGACGCCCAGGGCGCGGCGGTACTGGTCGTCTTCACCACCGCCTTCTATGGGTTGCGGGAGTTGGCGCAGGTGCGGCCGGGGCAGTCGGTGTTGATTCATGCCGCGACCGGTGGGGTGGGGTTGGCTGCGGTGCAGTTGGCTCGGTATTGGGGGTTGGAGGTGTTTGCGACGGCGTCTCGGGGGAAGTGGGAGACGTTGCGGGCGTTGGGTTTCGATGATGATCACATCGGTGATTCGCGGTCGTTGGAGTTCGAGGGGCGGTTCTTGGCGGCCACGGGTGGTCGTGGTGTGGATGTGGTGTTGGATTCGTTGGCCGGGGATTTCGTGGATGCGTCGTTGCGGTTGTTGCCGCGTGGCGGGGTGTTCTTGGAGATGGGGAAGACCGACATCCGGGATGCCGATGCGGTGGCTGCGGCCCATCCGGGGGTGACCTACCGCGCCTTCGACCTCTTCGAGCCCGGCCGCCCCCGCATGGCCGAATACCTCGTCGAGCTCTCCGCGCTGTTCGACGCCGGTGTGCTGCAACCACTTCCGGTGACCACGTTCGACATCCGCCGGGCGCCGGCGGCCCTGCGCTACCTCAGCCAGGCTCGCCAGATCGGCAAGGTCGTCATGACGATGCCCGACGCGTGGGCGGCGGGCACCGTGCTGATCACGGGCGGTACCGGGATGGCCGGTGCGACGGTGGCACGGCATGTGGTGGCGCACCACGGGGTTCGCGATCTTCTGCTGGTGTCTCGGCGCGGCCCGGCGGCGCCGGGCGCCGACGGGCTGGTGGCAGACCTGGAGGCGGTGGGTGCGCACGTGCGCGTCGTGGCCGCCGACGTCGCCGACCGCGAGCAGCTCGCAGGTCTGCTGGCGGGTGTGGACGGACCACTGACCGCGGTGATCCACGCCGGCGGCGTGCTCGACGACGCGGTGATCGGCTCCCTGACCCCCGAGCGCGTCGACACCGTGCTGCGTGCCAAGGTCGACGCCGCTTGGAATCTGCACGAGCTGACGCTCGGCTCTGATGTCGCTGCGTTCGTGCTGTTCTCGTCGCTGGCCGGTGTGGTGGGGTCTCCCGGGCAGGGCAACTACGCAGCGGGCAACACGTTCTGCGACGCGCTGGCCGCGCACCGGCGCGCCTCTGGCCTGCCGGCGATCTCCCTTGCCTGGGGGCTCTGGGACCAGGCCAGCGACATGACCGGGCACCTCGAGACCGCCGCACTGGAGCGGCTCGGTCGCGACGGCGTGCTCGCCCTGAGCGCCGCGGACGCGATGGCGCTGTTCGACGCGGCGCTCACCGCCGAGGAGGCACTTCTGGCCCCGGCGCGGCTGGACCGCGCCGCGCTGCGGGCACGGTCCGCGCAGGGGCTGCTCCCGCCCATGTTCGCCGAACTGGCCAGCGTCCGCTCCCGCCGCCGCGTCGACGACTCGGTGGCGGCCGCCACCTCGCAGTCGGCCCTGGCGAAACGGCTGACCGGTAAGTCCGAGGCGGAGCAGCAGGCGCTAGTGCTCGACGTGCTCCGCAACCACATGGCCACGGTGCTCGGCACCACCGAGCCGGAAAGGATCGACGGCGCACTGGCCTTCGCCGAGCACGGCTTCGACTCGCTGACCGCCGTCGAGTTGCGCAACCGGCTCAAGGCCGCAACGGGATTGGCGCTCTCACCCACGCTCATCTTCGACTACCCCACCCCGGACGCGCTGGCCGGCTACATCCGGACCGAGCTGGCCGGGGCCGCGCCGACGGTATCTGTCGAGGCGCCCACGGTGAGATCCGTGATCGACGAGCCCATCGCCGTCGTCGGGATGGCCTGCCGCTACCCCGGCGGGGTGGCCTCACCGGAAGACCTGTGGCGGATGGTCGCCGACGGGCGCGACGTGCTCTCGGACTTCCCCGCCGACCGCGGGTGGGACATCGCCGAGCTGTTCGACGCGGACCCCGACGCACCCGGCAAGACGTATTCGCGCACGGGTGGCTTCCTGGCCGAGGCAGCGGATTTCGACGCCGGCTTCTTCGGTGTCTCTCCCAGCGAGGCGCTGGCAATGGACCCGCAGCAGCGGCTGTTCCTCGAATTGTCCTGGGAGGCATTGGAACGCGGCGGCTTCGATCCGGCGGCTCTGCGCGGCAGCGCCACCGGAGTGTTCACCGGCATCATCGCCCAGGGCTACGGCGTGGTCGCCGGCGCGGCCGCTGCGGACACCGAGGGGTTCCGCCTGACCGGCCAGGCGGCCAGCGTCGCCTCCGGACGTGTCGCCTACGTGCTCGGCCTCGAGGGTCCGGCCGTCTCGGTCGACACCGCCTGCTCCTCGTCGCTGACCGCGTTGCACATGGCGGTGCAGGCGCTCCGGCTCGGCGAGTGCGAGCTCGCGCTGGCCGGCGGCGTCACGATCAACGCCACGCCGGACATCTTCGTCGAGTTCAGCAGGCAGCGCGGACTGTCGCCCGACGGCCGCTGCAAAGCCTTCGCCGGTGCAGCCGACGGCACCGGATTCGCCGACGGCGGTGGCGTTCTCGTCGTCGAACGGCTCTCGGACGCGCAGCGCCTCGGACATCCGGTGCTCGCGGTGGTCGCCGGTTCGGCGGTCAATCAGGACGGTGCGTCGAACGGGCTGACCGCACCCAACGGTCCCTCGCAGCAACGCGTGGTGCGCGCCGCGCTCGCCAACGCGGGCCTGGGAGCGGCGGACGTCGACGTCATCGAGGGCCACGGCACCGGCACGACGCTGGGCGATCCCATCGAGGCGCAGGCCCTGCTGGCCACCTACGGGCAGGGCCGCCCTGTCGACTCGCCGGTCTGGCTGGGCTCGATCAAGTCGAACATGGGCCACACGCAGGCCGCGGCCGGCGTGGCCGGGGTCATCAAGATGATCATGGCGATGCGGAACGAGACGATGCCGCCCACGCTGCACGTCGATGCTCCGAGCCCTCACGTCGACTGGTCGACGGGTGCGGTCGCACTCCTCACCGAGCCGCGGCCCTGGCCCGCCGATCACGTTCGCCGTGCCGGGGTGTCGTCGTTCGGTATCAGCGGCACCAACGCCCACGTCATCGTCGAATCGGCACCCGACGCGAGCACAGACCGAGCACCCCAGTCCGAGCCGTCCCGGCCGCCTGTCGTGCCCTGGGTGCTCTCCGGGAAAACCTCTGAGGCGCTGACCTGCCAGGCCACCCGGCTGGCCGACTTCCTGCGCGCGCATCCCGACGCCGATCCGCTCGACGTGAGCTGGACCCTCGGCGGGCGCACCGCGTTCGGCCAGCGTGCCGTCGTCGTGGGTGCCGACCGCGACGAGCTGCTCAGCGCCCTCTCCGACCTGGGCACATGCGGCTCGGCGCGGCCAGGGGCCAAGACGGCGTTCGTCTTTCCGGGGCAAGGTGCCCAGGTACTGGGCATGGGGCGCGAGCTGCACGCGGCCTATCCGGTGTTCGCCGCGGCGCTGGACGCCGTGATCGTGGAGCTCGATCGGCATCTGCTGCGGCCGCTGCGTGAGGTCATGTGGGGTACCAACGACGAGCTGCTGCACAGCACCGAATATGCGCAACCCGCGCTCTTCGCCGTCGAGGTCGCACTGTATCGGCTCCTGGCGAGCTGGGGCATGACTCCCGATGCGGTGCTGGGACATTCGGTCGGAGAGATCTCGGCGGCGCACGTCGCCGGCGTGCTCTCCCTGGAGAACGCGGCGGTCCTCGTCGTCGCCCGAGGGCGGCTCATGCAACGGCTGCCCGCGGGTGGCGCGATGGTCGCCGTCGCCGCCAGCGAGGCTGAGATCGGGGCTGTGCTGCCCGATGGGGTGGACATCGCCGCGGTGAACGGTCCGGACTCGGTGGTGCTGTCCGGACCCGAGGATTCGGTGACTGCGCTGGCCGAACGCCTGCGTGCCGATGGCAGGCGGGTGCACCGACTGGCCGTCTCACATGCCTTCCACTCGGCGCTGATGGAGCCGATGCTGCCCGAATTCGCCACCGTTGCACAGGGAATACCGGTGTCGGCACCGAACATCGACATCATCTCCAATCTCACCGGAATGCTGGCCGAGGACGACTTCGGCACGAGCGCGTACTGGCTGCGGCACGTCCGCCAACCCGTCCGATTCGCCGACAGCGTGCGTTCCCTCGCCGAGTCCGGGGTCGTCCACTTCCTGGAGGTGGGGCCTGCCAGCGGGCTCACCGCGTCGATCGTCGCGACCCTCGCCGACAGCGAGCCCGTCACGGCCTCGGTGATGCGCAAGGACCGCGCCGAAGCGAGGTCGCTGATGCACGCATTGGCCGAGGTGTTCGTCTCCGGCACCGCCGTCGACTGGCGTGCCGTCTGCGACGGAGGACAGTTGACCGAGCTACCGACGTATGCGTTCCAGCGTCGCCGGTTCTGGCTGTCCGGCAGCGGAAGTGCCTCCGACGCTGTGGGTCTGGGCCAGACCCGAGCCGACCACGCCCTGCTGGGCGCAGTGGTCGAGCTACCCGACAGCGGTGGCGTGGTGTTGACCGGCCGGCTGGCGGTGTCCACCCACCCGTGGCTGGCCGACCACGCTGTCGGGGGCACGGTGCTGTTCCCCGGCGCCGGCTTCGTCGAACTCGCCATCCGCGCCGGTGACGAGGTCGGGTGCACCGTCGTCGACGAGCTGACGCTGCACGCGCCGTTGATGCTGCCGGCCGCGGGCGCGGCGGTGCGGGTGGTGGTCGGCAGCGACACCGACGGCGTTTGTGAGGTGTCGCTGTACTCCCATGACGGCGTCGAGGGTGCCGACTGGATGCTGCATGCCGAGGGCATCCTGAGCTCGGGGACCGTCGAACCGGCCGTCGAGCTGTCGGCCTGGCCGCCACCGGCGGCCACGAGTGTCGACGTCGCGCAGACATATCCGGATCTCGCCGAACGCGGATACCAGTACGGACCGGCGTTCCACGGGCTGCGGGCGATGTGGCGCCGGGGCGAGGAGATCTTCGCCGAGGTCGCACTGCCGAACGAGCTGTCCGCCACCGGGTTCGGCGTACACCCCGTGCTGCTGGACAGTGCGCTCCACGCGGTGCTGGTGGCCGCCGATCGTGATGAGTTGGCACTGCCCTTCTCCTGGCAGAAGGTGAGACTGTTCGCCTCGGGTGCCTCCGCACTGCGAGTGCGGATCGCGCCGAGCGGCCCCAACGCCGTGTCGATCGACCTCGCGGACGGCCTCGGTCTGCCGGTGCTGTCGGTGCAGTCGATGGTGGCGCGGCCCGTCACCGCCGAGCAATTGGCCGCCGCGGTCGGCGGCAGTCGCGGCGCTGAACTGTTCGAGGTCGTCTGGTCGCCCGTGCCCGACGCGGGACAGTCCGCGCCGGAAACGGATGTGATCCTCTACGACGCAACAGCGACGGCAACAGATCTCGCGTTCTCCCCGATCGCCACCCACCGCGCGCTCGAGCGTCTCAAGAGCTTCTTGACCGACGCTTCGACGGCCGTCCTGATGGTGCACACCCGCGGTGCGATCGCGCTGCCGGGGGAGAATGTCGCCGACCTGTCCGGCGCGGCGGTGTGGGGTCTGGTGCGCGCCGCACAGACCGAACATCCGGGACGCATCGTGCTCGTCGACAGTGACAGTGACAGTGACGGTGAAACACTGGACGCCGCAGCGATTGTGGCCACGGGTGAACCGCAGGTGGTGCTCCGCGACGGTGTGCTGCATCGGGCCAGGGTGCTGCCGACGCGAGCAGCCGTGCTGACCCCGCCCACTGACGGACCGTGGCGGCTGGGCGTCTCCGAGGCCGGCACCTTCGAGAACCTGGTGCTCGAATCGTCCGCTGCGCAACCCCTTGAGGCCGGCCAGGTTCGGGTGGCCGTCCGGGCGATCGCGGCGAACTTCCGCGACGTCATGATGACGCTCGGGGTCTACCCGGGAGACGGTGCGATCGGTATCGAGGCATCGGGCGTCGTCACCGAGATCGGCACTGGCGTCGCAGGAGTGGCCGTCGGCGACCGGGTGATGGGCCTGTTCCCCGAGGGCACCGCGACGCTTGCGGTCACCGATGAGCGGCTGCTACTCCCGATGCCGGAGGGCTGGGGCTACCCGCAGGCCGCCGGCTTCCCGGTGGGCTTCGCGACCGCGTTCTTCGGGCTGCGGGAGCTGGCGCAGGTGCGGCCGGGGCAGTCGGTGTTGATTCATGCCGCGACCGGTGGGGTGGGTTTGGCTGCGGTGCAGTTGGCGCGGTACTGGGGGTTGGAGGTGTTCGCGACGGCGTCTCGGGGGAAGTGGGAGACGTTGCGGGCGCTGGGTTTCGACGATGATCACATCGGTGATTCGCGGTCGTTGGAATTCGAGGGGCGGTTCTTGGCGGCCACGGGTGGTCGTGGTGTCGATGTGGTGTTGGATTCGTTGGCCGGGGATTTCGTGGATGCGTCGTTGCGGTTGTTGCCGCGTGGCGGGGTGTTCTTGGAGATGGGGAAGACCGACATCCGGGATGCCGATGCGGTGGCTGCGGCCCATCCGGGGGTGACCTACCGCGCCTTCGACCTCTTCGAGGCCGGCGCGCCCGGCGTGCAGCGCATCCTCGACGGCCTGCAGGTCCTCGTCGACGAGGGGGTGTGCAGCCCGCTGCCCGTGACACCCTTCGACATCCGCCGCGCTCCGGCGGCCCTGCGCCATCTGGGCCAGGCGCGCCACATCGGCAAGGTCGTCATGACGATGCCCGACGCATGGGCGACCGGCACCGTGCTGATCACCGGTGGCACGGGCATGGCGGGGGCCGCGGTCGCCCGTCACGTCGTGGATCGGCACGGGGCACGCGACCTGCTGCTGGTGTCGCGCCGCGGTGTGGCCGCACCCGGCGCCGACGACCTGGTGGCAGACCTGGAAGCGGCGGGCGCGCGGGTGCGGGTGGTGGCCGCAGACGTGTCCGACCGCGATGCCCTGGCGAAGGTGCTGGCCGACATCGACCACCGCAGGCCGCTGTCCGCGGTCTTCCACACTGCGGCGGTGCTCGACGATGCGGTGGTCACATCCCTGACTCCGGAGCGCATCGACACCGTGCTGCGGGCGAAATCCGATGCGGCACTGCATCTGCACGAGCTGACCAAGGGATACGACCTGTCGGCGTTCGTGATGTTCTCGTCGATGGCGGGTCTGGTGGGTGCCTCCGGTCAGGCCAACTACTCGGCGGCCAACGCCACCCTCGACGCGCTGGCTGCGCGCCGCCGCGCCTCGGGGCTGCCGGCGATCTCGCTGGGCTGGGGGTTGTGGGATCAGACCAGCGGTTTGACCGGTCACCTCGAGAATGCCGACATCGCACGCCTAGGCCGCGACGGCATCCTGGCGATGACGGTGGCCGACGCCCTGGCACTGCTCGACACCGCGCTGGTGGTGAACGAACCGTATCTGGTGCCGGCCCTCATCGACCGCGCCGCACTGCGCACCAAGGCTGCCGCCGGCACGCTGCCGCCGATGTTCACCACACTCATCGCGGGGCCGGCACGCCGTCAGGTCGGGGATGCACTCGCCGCTGCACAGTCCAGATCTGCTCTGGCGCAGCGCCTGTCGGGCCTCCCCGTCGAGGAGCAGCAGGGTGTGCTGTTGGATCTGGTGCGCTCCCACATGGCCACGGTGCTCGGCCTGCCGACCCCGGAGTCGATCGCGCCCGACCTGGCGTTCCACGACCACGGGTTCGATTCTCTGACCGCGGTGGAACTGCGCAACCGACTGAAGGCCGCGACGGGCCTGACGTTGTCGCCGACCCTGATCTTCGACTATCCGACCCCGGCCGCCATCGCCGGCTTCTTCCACAGCCAATTGGTCGAGGAGGTCGAGGATTCCGCTCCCGCCGTCGAGCTCGACGACCAGGAGATCCGCGAGGCGGTGGCGTCGATCCCGGTGAAACGGCTACGGCAGGCAGGCCTTCTGGACCTGCTGCTGGGAATGGCGAACGAAGACGGTTCCTCGACGGGTGCCACGCGTGAAGAGGCCATCGCCGACATGGATCTCGATGATCTGCTCAACGCCTTCGACGACGATGCCTTCGACGACGATGATGAATAGCACGCGCAGATGAGGATCGTCATCTCGGGATCGGACACGGTGGTGGGCCGGCTGCTCGCGGCCCGCCTGCGCACCGTCGGCCATGAGGTCGACGGTGACGCCGACCTGCGCGGCGCCGACGTCGTGGTGCACTGCACGGGGCTCGACGGCCCGGACGACGCGTCGCTCGCCCAGGCTGTCGACGCGGCTGTCGGTGTCGGGCGTTTCGTGTTCGCCTACAGCGGTCCCCGGCGTCGACGAGACGAGGAGCTTCTGCGGGCGCGGATTCCCGATGCGGTGGTCTGCCGGTCGGGCCTGGTGCTCGGGCGGGATCTTGGAGACGGCCTCGTCCCGCTGTTGGCTCGGCGAGCGCTGCCTGCCGGCGGTGGGTCGCCGCTGTCGGTCGTCCACGTCGATGACGTGCTACGCATTCTCGTCCAGGCGGCGGTGGGCCCGGAAAAAGTCAGTGGGACAATCGAACTCGCCGCGCCTGATCCCGTGACACCCGCCGAGATCGCCGGAGCGCTCGGCCGCTCGACCACCCGGACCACTGGCCGCGACACTCTCGCGCAGTGGTTTCTCGGCTGCCCGGTGCTCGACGGCGCGCAGCGCCCGATCGCGTGGTCGGCGCCGGCATGCCTCGCCGACACCGCGCTGGCCGTGCGCGGTCGCATCGCCATCGGAGGCCGTGTCTGGAACGCGCCGTGGCGGTTGCCGCGGGTGCGCACGGCCGACATTCCGGCCGTCGACTGCCCCGCCTCTGACGGGGTGCTGCCGGTGTTCACCGGCCCTGTGGGCGGCAACGGTGAATTCGACACCCCGATCGACCCTCGTTTTCCCGCGTTCGTCGCGACCAACCTGTCCGAGGCCCTGCCGGGTCCGTTCACCCCGTCGTCGGCCTCGGTGACGGTCCTCGGCGCCCGTGCCGGGGGCGTCACCATCGCCCGGCAGTTGCGCCCCGGCGGTGTGGTGGAACGCGAGATCGCCGCCCGCACAGTCGGTGTGTTCGGTCACCGCCTGTACGCCGCGGTCACGTCGGCACACTTCATGGCCCAGACGGTGCCGTTCACCGATCCGATGCTGGTGCTCGGCCAGTTCTTCGGCCGCACCGTGCACCAGTTGCCGATCTTCGGGTCCGAAGCACCCCCTGCCGGTCGTGCCGGGATCCTCGCGCAGTTACGCAATGTCGGGGTGTTCGGCGGCAACCTCGTCGGGCTCTCTGCCGGCTCCGTGCGCGACACCCGTGACTTCGTCGCCGATGTCGATGCCTTCGAAGCCGAAGTGCAGCACGATCTTTCGGTTGCGACAGAGCCGCAGCTGGCCGACCTGATCCGTCGCGGCCGAGACCTCGTGGTGTACGGCTGGGTGCTGGCGTCGGCGTCGATCATGCTGTGCTCGGCCTACAGTGTGCTGTTGCGGTTGCTCACCGGCCGCGACACCACACCGCCCGCCGGCCCTGAGGTGGCCAGCGCGCGGTCGGTCGACGCCATCCGCCGGCTCGCCGCGATCGCCCGGCGCGACCCCGAGGTGGCAGATCTGCTGCACGGCCCCGTCCTCGATCTCGCTGAGATCGAGCGCCGCGCACCGGCTTTCCACCGTGCGCTCACCGACGAGCTGCATCGCATCGGCCACCGCGGTCCGGCAGAGGTCGAGATGAGCTCACCGACCTACGCCGACGATCCCGCGCTTCTGCTGCGTATCGTGACCCGCACGCTGGACACCGAACACGACGTCCCTCCGGAACCCACAGCGGTGGCGCCGTATGTCCGTCCGGTCGCTGCGTTGGCGGCGCGGCAATTACGTGACCGTGAAGATCGACGGGACAAGATGGTGCGCGCCATCTGGCTGCTGCGCCGACTGCTCCGGGAGAAGGGTCGCCGTATGACGGCTGCCGGAGTGCTGGCCGACCCCGAAGACGTCTTCTACCTGCTGGTCGACGAGCTCGACACCCCCCTGCCCGACGCCGCGACGTCCGTGGCTCGGCGCCGGGCCGAGCAGGCCCGGCTCACCGCGATCGTGCCGCCGCCGGCCTTCAGCGGACGGTGGGACGCCCAGCCGACCGCGCCGGAGTCACTGACAGCGGGGACAGAACTGCAGGGTCTGGGGATCTGTGGTGGACGCGTCCGAGGCCGGGTGCGCGTGGTGCGACCCGACACCATCGACGACCTCCAGCCCGGCGAGGTGCTGGTCGCCGAGGTCACCGACGTCGGCTACACCCCGGCGTTCGGATACGCCGCTGCGGTGGTGACCGAGCTCGGCGGCCCGATGTCGCACGCCGCCGTCGTCGCTCGCGAGTTCGGCTTCCCGTGCGTCGTCGATGCGCGCGGCGCCACCCGCCTGTCGACCGGCACGCTCATCGAAGTCGACGGAGCCACGGGCGCCATCTACGTTCTCGACGCGTGACGGACCGGCCTAGGGCCCGATCAGCTTGGCCGGCATCCGATGTCGGCCTGCGGTCTTGACGACTCTGGTCTCGCTGAGACCGAAGCGGCTGTGCAGCCGCACCATCCACCGCGGTGCCCACCAGTTCACATCACCGAGGATGTGCATGAACGCCGGCAACAGCAGCATGCGCACCAGCGTGGCGTCGACGACCACCGCCAGCGTCAGCCCGAGACCGAACATGCGCATGATCGAGACGTCCGAAGCGATCAGTGCGGCAAAGGAAATCGACATCAAGAGGGCGGCGGCGGTCACGACGCGACCGGTCTTGGCCAACCCCAGCGCCACCGCTTCGTCATTGCCCGCAGTCGCATAGGCGAGCCGCTGCTCCCGGATGCGGGAGATCAGGAACACCTCGTAGTCCATCGACAGACCGAACGCGATGCAGAACAGCAGCACGGGCACGTTGGCCACCAGCGTGCCCGTCGACGTCGTCCCCAGCGCGCCGAGATAGCCGTCCTGGAAGATCCAGACCAGAGCACCGAACGTCGCTGTCAGTGACAGTGCGTTCAGCACAAGGGCTTTGATCGGGATCACCACGCTGCCGGTGAGCAGGAACAGCAGGATGAACGTGATGGCGGCCATCACCGTCAGCACCAGAGGCAGCCGCGACATGATGGCCGCGGCGTTGTCGTGGTTGACCTGCGCGGTGCCGGTCAGCAGAGTCTCGCGGCCGCCCGGGCCCGGCACGGCCGACAGCTGCGCCAACTGGAGCTCGGAGTCCGCGGAGAACAGAGGGGCAGAGCTGTTGACGGTCAGGAAGGCGCGATCCCCGGCCACCCCGGCCGGTCCCGACGGCCCGAGCACGTTCAAGCCCTGCGCGAAGGCGCCGACCGGCGAGGACACCGACGTCACCCGGAACACCCGTGACAGCTCGGCGGCGTAGCGGGCCATCTCCGCGGGGGGCACTGCCGCGGTGTCGGGCACGACGATGGTGACCGCTTGTGTGGTGTCCTCGGCGAAATCGTTGCGCAGCTGATCGCCGATCTGCCGGGCCGAGGCAGTCTCGGGAAGGATGCGGTCGTCCGGGAAGCCCCACTTGATGCCGAGGAACGGCGCGCCGAGCACCAGCAGCAGCGTGACCGCGGCGATCGCGACCGGGACGGCCCGGCGGGTGCCGAAGCGCCCCGCGCGATACCAGAAGTTGCGCTCGACGGGCTGGGGCTGCGGCGGCGGCCGCCGCAGGATCCGGCGTGCTCCCCGCCGGATGTCCAGCGCGTCGATGCGGTCGCCGAGCAGCACGATCACCGCCGGCGTGACGAGCAGCGCCGCCAGCGCGGTGAGAGTCACCACCCCGATGCCGGCGTAGGCGAACGACCTCAGGAAGTACATGGGGAACAGCGCGAGCGCTAGCATCGAACAGCCGACGGTGACGGCCGAGAACAGCACGGTGCGGCCCGCGGTCGCCATGGTGACGACGAGCGCGTCGTCGACACCCGATCCGGCGCGCCGTTCATCGCGGTAGCGGCTGACGATGAGCAGCGTGTAGTCGATCGCCAGCGCCATCCCCATCGCCGCGGTCAGATTCAGCGCGAAGGTCGACACCTCGGTCGCCAGGGTGATCACCCGCAGCAACGCCAGGCAGCCGACGATCGCCATGATCCCGACTGTCAGCGGCACCGCCGCGGCGAGCAGACCACCGAACACCCAGACCAGCACCAGGAAGCTCAGCGGTATGACGATGCCCTCGACCAGCAGCAGGTCGTGCTTGGACTGGTGGTTGATCTGCACGTAGGTCATCGCAGGCCCGCCGGCCGACACGGTGACGCCTTCCCGCGTGCCGACCAGGCCCTGGGCGAGCTCGTCGGCCCGCCGCTGGGCGTCGGTGCCTCCGCCGTCGATGCCGGCCACGACGAGGCCGGTCTTGCCATCGGTGCTGATCAGCCCGCGGGCAGCCGGCGGCGGCGCGGTCCACGGCGATGTCACCGCCGCGACGTCGGCCGCCCCGTCGAGCGTGTCGACGATCTCCATACCCACCCGGCGTGCGTCCGCGCTGCTCGCACCCTGCTCGGAGCGCACGGTGAAGACGAGCTGCAGGTCACCCTGCTCGAATTCCTGCGACAACAGGTCGGCCGCGCGCGACGACTGCGCGGCCGGATCGCGAAAGCCTGCGGCTGACAGTGACTTGAAGACAGGTAGGCCGATCACCGCGGCGCAGCAGACGATCAGGACCGCGACGGCGATGATCCGCTTCGGGGCCGCAAGGGCCAGCAGGGCAATGCGTTGCAGAGGGCAATCCTTTGCGCCGGCGGTCGAGGTCACCGCCCAGCGTGCGCGTTGATCATGGCCTTCGTCATGGAACCGGCGAATATGTCGGCTGTGTCACGTCTTGTTCAGTCAGCGCGCCCGGCGCGTGCCTCGTCGGTGCGGGTCAGGCCGGCTGCGACGAGGAGCTCCTCGTGCAGCGCGAACCACACCGAGTGATAGGAGTCGATCAGCGGATGGGTGAACCACTGCCGATCGCCGGCGTGGATGTGCCGCAGTGCGTCCTCGAGTGCGACGCGATAGGACGCCAGACGAGGGAGTTGTGCCGCCGCGCGGTCGACGACCGGGAGGACCCGGCCGTGGATCCGATCGAGCCGGGCGATCACCGCGGCGTCGTACCCGGTGTCCGTGTGATCGTTGGGTCGCCCGTCGCGCAGCTGCCAGTCGGTGACGACCGCCTTGAAGTCGGCGTTGACGGCGCAGAAACCGCGGTAGACGTCGGCCAGCACCGCAGAGTCGGCGCCCGCCCGCTCGGCCGTGAGCAGGTCCCCCAGCCGGGCACGGCCCTGCGGGGTCAGGCGGACGGTCGTCGTCCCGGTCACCAGTGCGGCCGCGGCCAGCTCGTCGTGACGGGACGGATCGAGCTCGTCGCGCGCCACGCCGCCGGTCATCCGAAGGCGCTGCAGGGTCTCCAGCTCGGTGTCCGGGAGCTGCCCGGCCCCGGCGGTGCGACGATCCGCCCCGGCCGCGATGTCCTGATACGCCCGCACGTCGGCGTCGACGTCGGCGTCGAGCCAGGATTCGACGTCGAGCGTGCCGGCGAAGATCTCGCCGGTCGACCCGTCCACGGTGACCTGCAGGCCCTCGAGCGCCGTGGCCGTGCCGGGGCCGCAGCCGACGACAGCGGGCCGGCCGATGTCGCGACAGATCACCGCGGCGTGGCTGGCAGGACCGCCGACCTCGGTGATCACCGCGGCGCATGCCAGCATCCCGGCGATGTCAGCCGGGCTGGTCGTCGTGCGGACCAGGACGATGGGTTCGCGGTCGGCCGCGTCGACGGCGTCGTCCAGGTCGCTGACCGCCCGGCCGGTGGCCACCCCCGGTGCCGCGGGCAGTCCTGTGGCCACGCGCGGTGCGCAACGCTCCACCGGTCGTCGGGCGCTTGCCCGCACCGCGTCCACGTCCGCAGGTGTGACCCGGTTCAGCAGCTCGGTCTCGTCGAGCACACCGGCCGCGTGCAGAGACAGCGCCACGCGCAGCGCGGCGCGCGGGGAGCGGGTCGCGGTGCGCGTCTGCAGCAACCACAGCTGCCCGGACTCGACCGTGAACTCGATGTCCTGCATGTCTGCGTAGTGGTGTTCCAGCAGCCGTGCCGCCGCGGCCAGCGCGGCGTGGACGGTCGGCAGCTCACCGGCCAGCACGTGCAGCGGGGCGCTCCCGACGGTGCCGGACACCACCGCGTCACCTCGGCTTCCGCGACGCCACTCCCCGAACAGCTCGTCGGCTCCGGTGAGTGGATTGCGGCTGAACGCGACACCCGCGCCGGAGGTGTCGTCGCACACGCCCGACACCATCGCCTGCACGATGACCGCCGTTGCGGCCGCGTCGCCGAGCTGTCGGTGGCGACGGTAGGCGACCGAGCGCGGCGCGTCCCACGACGCGAGCACCGCCTCCACGGCAGGCAGGACATCGTCTGCATCGGGGTCGGGATCCACGTCGAGAACCGTGTCGAGCATCCCGGGCATGGACACAGTGGGACTGCTGCGCACGCTGACCCTGACAGGTCCGGACTGCTGCCGAAGCCACGCCAATCCGGCAGTGACGGCGTCGGCCAACGGCCCGCGCGCCGTGCAGACGGGTGCCGGCACGCAGAACGCCGGGGGGACGGGTAGACCGAGCCGGCGCATCGTGTCCAGCGACGCCGCCTTCGCACCGATGAGCTCGGTGGGTGGCTGTGCCCGGCCGTCGAGCAGGACGACCGTCGCGGGATCAGCCGTCAATTCGGAAAGTCCAGCGGCACCTGCAACGTCGTGATCGTCGCCGCCAAGCCGTCGTATTGCGCGGCGAGCATGCAGAACTCGATCAGCTGGGGTTTGGTCAGATGTGTCGCCAGCTGCGCCCAGGTCTGCCGCGAGACACTGCGGGTGATCACGAACTCGTCGGTGGCGGTGATGAGGATGCGCTGACGGTCGGTCAGCCCGTCGGCGTCCGGCCCCTCGAAGATCTTGGCCTGCGTCTGCTGGTCGACCCCCCGGGTACGGGCCAGCCTGCGATGCTGCTGCAGTTCGTATTCACAGTCCCGGAGATGACCCACGCGCAGGATGACCAGCTCGGCGTCACGTCCCGGGAGTTTGCTCAGCGCGCCGAGCAGGGCTGCGCTGTAGGGCAGCCACAACAGGAACAGGATGCGGTGCTGTCCCAGCACGTTGAACAGCGTGAACCGCGGCGCCCTGATGACGCGGGCGCCCACCTTGGCGATCACCCAGTTGAGCGGCCCGAGCTCTTTGAAGCCGCCGGGGGCGATGTGTCCAGCACTCATTGCTGCCTCACCAGATAGGGGGACACCGTCGAGCGGTGTTCGTCGATGTCGAGCGCGCGGCCCAGCGCGGGGAACGCTCGCTGCGGACAGTTGTCCCGTTCGCAGACACGGCAGCCCGCGCCGATGGGCGTCGCGGACACCTTGGGGTCACCACTGAGGTCGAGGCCTTCCGAGTAGACCAGCCGGTGTGCGTGCCGTAGTTCGCAGCCCAGGCCGATCGCGAACGTCTTACCTGGCTGACCATAGCGCGAGGCGCGGCGCTCCACCGTGCGCGCCACCCACATGTAGGCCCGGCCGTCGGGCATCTCGGCGATCTGCACGCTGATCTTCCCGGGGTAGGCGAACGTTTCGTAGACGTTCCACAGCGGGCAGGTGCCACCGCTGGACGAGAAGTGAAAACCCGTGGCGGACTGGCGTTTCGACATGTTGCCCGCCCGGTCGACGCGGACGAAGGAGAACGGGACGCCGCGCATCGACGGCCGCTGCAGCGTCGAGAGCCGATGGCAGATCGTCTCGTAGCTGGTCGAGTAGTAGGCGGAGAGCCGCTCGATGTCGTACCGGAAGTTCTCGGCGACCTCGTGGAACTGGGCGTAGGGGAGCACCGTCGCCGCAGCGAAGTAGTTGGCCAGTCCGAGCCGGGCGAGTGCCCGGGATTCGTCGCTGGTGAAGTGGCCGTCGTCGGTCAGCTTGTCGATCAGGTCGCCGTACTCGAGGTAGGCGAGTTCGGCGGCCATCCGGAACACCCGCTGTCCCACCGACAGGTGCGCGGTGATCTCCAACGTCTTGGTGGCGGGATCGAAGCGGTGCAGCACGCCTTCGCCGAGGTCCTGGCGGCGGATGATGCGCACGCCGTGCACGAACCGCAGCCGGTCGGACAGGTCGCCGGCGAGCTCACCGCGCTGCACCCGCATCCCGGCCGTCAGCTCCTCGGCGGCGGTGTCGAGCTCGTGGAGATAGTTCTGCCGCTGATAGAAGTAGTCGCGCACCTCTTCGTGCGGCATGGAGATCGACCCCGTCCCGCTGGCGCCCGGGTTGGCGCCGCCGACGTTGAATCGTCCCTCGGTGGCGGCGGCCAGCTGGGTCGTGGTCAGTTGGAACCGGCGGTGCAGGTTGACCATCGCGCGGGCGAGCTCGGGGTGCGCGCCGACCATCTCGGCGACCTCGGATGCGCCCACGTCGACGTCGAGGTCGCGGTCCATCAGGACTTCACGCAGCTCGGCGATCAGACGGGTGTCGTCCTGGGAGGCGAAGAAGGTGGCGTCGACGCCGAACACCTCGGTGATCCGCAGCAGCACCGCGACCGTCAGCGGCCGAACGTCGTGCTCGATCTGGTTCAGGTAGCTGGGGGAGATGTCGAGCATCTGGGCCAGCGCTGCCTGACTGAATCCGCGCTCGCTGCGGAGCTGCCGTACCCGCGCTCCGACGTATGTCTTGGCCACGTCGAACCAGCGTAGCCGCCTGCTAAGCCGATATTCGCAGAATTTGCACGCTGGGCCTGTGTGGCATCATCAGCTTTCGTGAGCTTGGCCAAGACGTTGATGCCCGTGCCCGACGGGCATCCGGACGTGTTCGACATCGAGTGGCCGCTGCGGGTGGCCGACGTCGATCGTGAAGGCCGGTTGAAGTTCGACGCGGCGACGAGGCACATCCAGGACATCGGTACCGATCAGCTGCGCGAGATGGGCTACGAGGACACCCACCCGCTGTGGATCGTGCGCCGCACGATGATCGACATGATCGAGCCGATCGTCTTCAAGGACATCCTGCGGCTGCGTCGCTGGTGCTCGGGCACCTCGAACCGATGGTGCGAGATGCGAGTGCGCATCGAAGGACGCAAGGGCGGACTGGTCGAGTCCGAGGCGTTCTGGATCAACATCAACCGGGAGACCCAGGGGCCGGCGCGGATCGCCGACGACTTCATCGAGGGTCTGCGCCGCACCACCAGCGAGGGCCGGTTGCGGTGGAAGGCCTATCTGACCGCAGGGTCGCGGCACGATGCCGAATCCATCCGCGACTACCCGGTGCGGGTCAGCGACATCGACATCTTCGATCACATGAACAACTCGGTGTACTGGTCGGTGGTCGAGGACTACCTGAACTCCCATCCCGAGCTGATACGGGTGCCTCTGCGGGTGACCATCGAGCACGACCTGCCGGTCGCCCTCGGCGACAAGCTGGAGATCCTGCAGCACACCTATCCCGCCGGATCGACCGAGAAGTTTGGCGCTGAGCTCAGTGACCGGAGTGTTACAACGCTCACATATGCGGTCGGCGACGAGGTCAAAGCGGTCGCGGCGATCTTCCCGCTCTGAATCGCTCCACCAAACAGTACGGGCGTACTGACCTGCGATGATCGTTTACCGGCCGGTAACTTCTGAACCGGTTCAGCCGGGTGCTGTCTTCGCAATCTTCACAAGTTCGGCTGGCGCGTTGGCGAAAGTTTACAAGCGAAACGGGTGGACCTGCGGTTATGCCGTGATGCATCCTCGTCTCAGCAGTCCGGTGAAGACGCTGGAACGTTAACAACAGTTTGAAGGAGCTGGTCCTCTCATGACCAAGTCGACCGTGGGCACGCCGAAGTCCCCCGAACAGATCCAGCACGACTGGGACCACAACCCCCGCTGGAAGGGCATCACCCGCACCTACACCCCTAAGGACGTCGTCGCCCTCCAGGGCACCGTCGTCGAAGAGGCGACGCTGGCCCGCCGCGGCGCCGAGGTGCTGTGGGAGCAGCTGCACGAGATGGACTTCGTCAACTCGCTGGGCGCGCTGACCGGCAACATGGCCGTGCAGCAGGTGCGTGCCGGCCTCAAGGCCATCTATCTGTCGGGCTGGCAGGTCGCCGGTGACGCCAACCTCTCCGGCCACACCTACCCGGACCAGAGCCTGTACCCGGCCAACTCGGTGCCGCAGGTCATCCGTCGCATCAACAATGCCCTGCTGCGCGCCGACGAGATCGCCAAGGTCGAGGGCGACACCTCGGTCGAGAACTGGCTGGCTCCGATCGTCGCCGACGGTGAGGCCGGCTTCGGTGGCGCGCTGAACGTCTACGAGCTGCAGAAGGCGATGATCGCCGCCGGTGTTGCGGGCTCGCACTGGGAGGACCAGCTGGCCTCGGAGAAGAAGTGCGGCCACCTCGGTGGCAAGGTGCTGATCCCGACCCAGCAGCACATCCGCACCCTGACCTCGGCCCGCCTCGCGGCCGACGTCGCCGACGTGCCGACCGTCGTCATCGCCCGTACCGATGCCGAGGCCGCCACGCTGATCACCTCCGACGTCGACGAGCGCGATCAGCCGTTCATCACCGGTGACCGCACCGCCGAGGGCTTCTACCGGGTCAAGAACGGCCTCGAGCCCTGCATCGCCCGCGCCAAGGCCTACGCGCCGTACTCCGATCTGATCTGGATGGAGACCGGCACCCCGGACCTCGAGCTGGCCAAGAAGTTCGCCGAGGGCGTCAAGAGCGAGTTCCCGGACCAGATGCTGGCCTACAACTGCTCGCCGTCGTTCAACTGGAAGCAGCACCTCGACGACGACACGATCGCCAAGTTCCAGCGCGAGCTGGGCGCGATGGGCTTCAAGTTCCAGTTCATCACCCTCGCCGGCTTCCACGCCCTCAACTACTCGATGTTCGATCTGGCCTACGGCTACGCCCGCAACCAGATGAGCGCCTACGTCGAGCTGCAGGAGCGCGAGTTCGCCGCCGAAGAGCGTGGCTACACCGCGACCAAGCACCAGCGCGAGGTCGGCGCCGGCTACTTCGACCGGATCGCCACCACGGTGGACCCGACCTCGTCGACGACCGCGCTCGCGGGCTCGACCGAAGAGGGCCAGTTCCACTGAGTCGTTGACGCATGACAGCATGAGCCCCGCCTGGCTTCCCGGGCGGGGCTCATCGCTGCGACGGTAGGAGAGATGTGAGCATCGAACGAGTCGGCGTCGTCGGCGCCGGACAGATGGGCGGCGGTATCGCCGAGGTGTGCGCCGAAGCCGGTGCGCACGTCGTCGTCTACGAACCGTCCGCGGAGCTGGTGGAAGCGGGCCGGGCGCGTATCACCGCGTCGCTGGAACGGGCCAAGGCCAAGGGCAAGCTGGCCGCCGACGACTTCGAGATCACCCAGGCGCGGCTCGTCTACACCAGCGACCTCGCCGACCTGGCCGACCGCCAGCTGGTGATCGAGGCCATCGTCGAGAACGAGGCCGTCAAGGCCAAGGTCTTCGCCCAGCTCGACGAGATCGTCACCGACCCCGACGCAGTCCTCGCGTCGAACACCTCGAGCATCCCGATCATGAAAATCGCTGCGGCGACCAAGAATCCGAGCCGCGTGCTGGGGCTGCACTTCTTCAACCCGGTGCCGGTGCTGCCGTTGGTCGAGGTGATCAACACACTGGTGACCTCCGACGAGGCGATCGCGCGGGTCGAGAAGTTCGCGGGGGAGACGCTGGGCAAGAAGGTGGTTCGCTGCGGCGACCGCTCGGGCTTCATCGTCAACGCGCTGCTGGTGCCGTACCTGCTGTCGGCGATCCGGATGGCCGAGGCCGGGGTGGCCAGCGTCGAGGACATCGACACGGCCGTCGTCGCGGGGCTCTCACACCCGATGGGGCCGCTGCGGCTCTCGGACCTGATCGGGCTCGACACCATGAAGCTGATCGCGGACTCGATGTACGACGAGTACAAGGACGCCCACTATGCGCCGCCGCCGCTGCTGCAGCGGATGGTGGAGGCGGGCCAGCTGGGCAAGAAGACGGGCCAGGGCTTCTACACCTACTGAGCCGGGCGCCCAGTGCACGCTTTATGACGGGTTCTCCCACTCTTCTCATCAGAATGCGTGCGCTCGGGAACCAAACGGGGTCTCCACGCGCCTAACACGGTGTGCACGACATCATCGTGGGCTCGGAAGCACTCGCCGCCGGCACCGTGACACGCCATGACCTGCGCCGCAGATACGTCCAGCTCCACCACAACGTCTATGCGCCGACACGGATGACGCTGACGGCACACGACCGCGCGTATGCGGCCTGGCTCTGGTCGCGGCGCAGCGCCACCCTGGCGGGCCTGTCGGCCGCCGCGATGCATGGCTCCCGCTGGCTACCCACGGAAGGCCCGGCCGAGCTCACCCGCGTGCGATGCGGAAGCCCACCGGGCATAGCGATCTACCGTGACGCCCTGCTCGACGACGAAGTATGTCTCGTACAGAGCATCGACTGCACGACCGTGGCGCGCACGGTCTTCGACATCGGTCGTCGAATCGACGGCGATGAGGCGGTGATTCGCATCGACGCGCTTCTCAACGCCACCCGAGTTCCGGTCGACGACGTGGCCGTCGTCGCGTCCCGTCATCCCGGCGCCCGCGGAATCCGCCGCCTCCGGCAGGTCATGACACTGGTCGACGGCGGCGCCGAATCACCCCAGGAGACCAGGCTCCGCCTGATCCTCGTCCGGGCCGGCTTTCCTCGGCCGCGAACTCAGGTGCCGATCGTCGATGAGGCCGGAAGGGTGATCCGCCGTATCGACATCGGCTGGCCCGAGTACGGCGTCGGGGTGGAATACGACGGCCAGCAGCACTGGACGGACCCTCGAACGCACGCCGAGGACATCAACCGCTTGGAATTCCTTGCCGCGCACGGCTGGGCGATCGTTCGGGTCAGCGCGCGGCACATGGGCGATCCTGCCGCTGTAGTCGCACGGGTGAGGGCAGCGCTTCTCCCACGAATGCACGCACTATGACGCAACCGGCGAGAGACTTCGTCACAACCCGTGCACTCGGCGCCAAAAGCTACGCTTTCGCCAGCCGCTTCTTCTCCGCCGCCACGTCGAAGTCCGGCGGCGGCCACGACATGTTCAGCCGCTTGAGCGCCTCGATCATCAACTCGGTGATCGCCAGCCGGCTGTACCACTTCTTGTTGCACGGAACCACATGCCAGGGCGCGTAGTCGGTCGACGTCCGCTCCAACATCGCCTGGTAGGCCTCCTCGTAGGCCGGCCACTTCAATCGCTCGTCGATGTCGGCGGGGTTGTACTTCCAGTATTTGTCCGGCCGCTCCAGGCGTTCGGCCAGCCGCTTCTTCTGCTCGGTGAGCGAGACGAACATCGCGACCTTCACCAACGCTGTCCCGCTGTCCACGAGTTCCCGCTCGAATGCGTTGATCTCGTCGTAGCGGGGCTCCCACACCTCGGGCGGCACCAGGTTGTGCACACGCACGATCAGTACGTCCTCGTAGTGGGACCGGTCGAAGACGCCGATGTGGCCGGCCGTCGGCAGCGCGTTGCGGATGCGCCACAGGTAGTGGTGCGACAGCTCCTCGGCGGTCGGCTTGCCGAAGCTGCGGTACTGCACGCCTTGCGGATTGCAGCCGCCCACAACATGTTTGACGATCCCGCCCTTGCCTGCGGTGTCCATGCCCTGCAGCACCAGCAGCACCGACCTGGTGTCACCCGAGCGGCTGTTGGCGTACAGCATCTCCTGCAGCTCGGCGAACCGGACGTTGCGCTCTTCCTGCAGGGTCGGCGCATCGGCTTTGGTGCCGCTGAACCCGGGCGTTGCGTTGGCGTCGATGTCGGCGACCCGGTCACCGGGTCCGAACATCAGCAGGGAGTGCGGTTCGTGCGACCACAGCGACGGGAATTCCAGGGGCTCGCTCACCGGTCTAGTCAAGCAGGCGGGTCGGTAGTTCCGGGGAAGGATGATCGTCGGAGCGGAATCTCTCCAACGACCCTCCGACCTCGACGATGCCGCACAGCGCGCTCCAGGACAGCATCGTCAGGTAGTCGATCAGCTCGTCGGCGCTCATCCGCGGATGCGACATCCAGGAGTGCGTGGCCAGCTGCACCCCGCCGACGATGTGATACGCCCACGGCTCGACGCCGCCGGTGTCCATGCCGACCGACACCATGCGCCGGCGCAGCATCACCGCGAGCATGCGGGCGATGATCGCCTCGGAGTTCGCGACGGCCTTGCTCTTGCTCGCCGAGTTGTTGGCCATGACGAACCGGTAGGGCTCCGGCTCGGCCGCGACGGTTGCGACGTAGACGCGGATCACCTCGCGGGTCAGGGCGTACCCGTCCAGGTTCGAGGACAGCGCGGCGGCCATGTTGGGGATCAGTGTGGTCTGCGCGAAGCGCATCATCACCGCGGTGGTCAGGTCGTTCTTGTCGACGAAGTAGCGGTACAACACCGTCTTGGACACCCCGATGTCCGCGGCGATCTCGTCCATGCTGACGTTGCTGCCGAGGCGGCGAATGGCCTCCAGCGTGCCGTCGACGAGTTCGTTGCGGCGCTCGACCTTGTGCCGATGCCAGCGTCGTTTGCGCCCATCGGTCTTGGCCGCCACCGGCGGGAGTTGTTGTGCCACGTTCGCGGTGATCCGTTCCCTCGTCCTCGTCGATAATACGGTGGTCGACGGTTCGCAGTTGCCCGCGCAGGGAAGATGAAGGCGTGGCTCATCGAGTGAACGTCCCCGACGCCGGGCAGCGCCCCCGTGCGAGCTTCGCCGAGAAACTCGCCGGAGTGGATTCGCCCGCCGACGAAGAACGCCGGCGCGCGCTGCGGCGTATGAAAGCCGTCGCCCTCAGTTTCCTGATCGGCGCTTCGGTGGTCTTCCTGGTGTGCACGTGGGCGCAGTCCCACGGCGCGGCGCCGTGGGTGGGCTACGTCCGGGCAGCCGCAGAGGCCGGCATGGTCGGCGCGCTGGCCGACTGGTTCGCCGTGACCGCGCTGTTCAAGCACCCGCTGGGCCTGCCGATCCCGCACACCGCGATCATCAAGCGCAAGAAAGACCAGCTCGGCGAGGGTCTGTCGACGTTCGTCCGAGAGAACTTCCTGTCCCCGGAGAACGTCGAGACCAAGCTGCGCGACGCGGATGTGGCCAGCCGGACCGGCAAGTGGCTGGCGGAGCCGGTGAATGCCGAGCGGGTCGCCGCCGAAGCGTCGACGGCGCTTCGGGTGCTGGTGGAGATGCTGCGCGACGAGGATGTCCAGCAGGTGCTGGACCGGATGATCGTCAAGCGCATCGCCGAGCCGCAGTGGGGGCCGCCGATCGGCCGGGTGCTGTCGTCGCTGCTGGAGGAGGGGCGACAGGAGGCGCTGCTGCAGCTGCTCGCCGACCGGGCGTTCCAGTGGTCGCTGGGGGCCGGCGAGGTCATCGAGCGCGTCATCGAACGTGATTCGCCGACGTGGTCGCCGCGCTGGGTGGATCACGTGGTCGGAGACCGCATCCACCGCGAGCTGATGGACTTCACCGACAAGGTGCGCCGCAACCCCGATCACGAGCTGCGCAGGTCGGCGACGAAGTTCCTGTTCGAGTTCGCCGAGGATCTGCAGAAGGACGAGGCGACCATCCAGAAGGCCGAGAACGTCAAAGAGCAGATCATGGCCCGTGACGAGGTGGCGCGGGCGGCCGAGACCGCCTGGACGACGGCCAAGCGCATCATTCTGGAGTCGGTCGAAGACCCCTCCTCGACGCTGCGAGCCCGTATCGCCGACACCGTCGTCCGGATCGGGGAGTCCTTGCGGGACAACACCGATCTGCGGGTGAAAGCGGACAACTGGATCGTGCGCGGGGCCCAGCACCTGGTGAGCCAGTACGGGGCGGAGATCACAACGATCATCACGGACACGATCGAGCGCTGGGACGCCGACGAGGCCAGCCGACGCATCGAATTGCACGTCGGTCGTGACCTGCAGTTCATTCGGATCAACGGCACCGTCGTGGGCTCGCTGGCCGGTCTCGTCATCTACACGATCGCGCAGCTACTGTTCTGACCTGCGCTAACTGAGTGCTTGCAAAAGTTAGCACTCCGTCGTACCGTGGAATCGTCGGTCATTTCGGATACCCACGGCAGCGAAGGAGGCGAGCCATGGCACAGGACGAGAACCTCGCCGCGGTCGTCACCAACGCCGCTTCGGACATCGGCAGCTTCATCCGATCTCAGCGGGAGGCCGCGCACGTCTCGGTGCGCCAGCTCGCCGAGAAGGCCGGTGTCAGCAACCCCTACCTCAGCCAGATCGAGCGGGGATTGCGCAAACCCTCAGCGGACGTTCTGAACCAGATCGCCAAAGCGCTGAGGGTGTCGGCGGAGGTGCTCTACATCCGGGCCGGAATCCTCGAGCCCAGTGAGACGAACCAGGTGCGCGACGCCATCATCACCGACACGGCGATCAACGAGCGGCAGAAGCAGGTGCTGCTCGACATCTACACCTCGTTCTGTCAGCAGAACGAGGCGGCACTGCTCGAGGCGGCCGCCCAGGCGGAGCACGCCCCATCCGAAGACGAGCAGAACCGCCTGCAGATCACTGAATCACCTCACGAATCACCTCAGACCTCTGTCACTCACTGAAAGGAACCATCATGGCTGAGAAGAACCAGCTCGACGTCGAAGACTTGAAGGCCCCGCTGCTCGCCGCGGTCGGCGCTGCGGACCTCGCGCTCGAGCGCGTCAACGAGATCGTCGCGACGCTGCGCGAGCGCGCCGGCGACGCCCGCTCCGACGCCGAGACCCGCGTCGAAGAGAGCCGTGCCCGCATCACCAAGCTGCAGGAAGACCTGCCGGCGCAGCTCGGTGACATCCGCGAGAAGCTGAACTCCGACGAACTGCGCAAGTTCGCCGAGAGCTACGCCGACAACGCGCAGTCCGCCTACACCAAGCTGATCGAGCGCGGCGAGGCCGCCCTGGAGCGCCTGCGCAGCCAGCCGGCCCTCGAGAGCGCCGCCAGCCGGGTCGAGGAGTACACCGACCAGGCTGTGGAGCTGACCCAGGAAGCGCTGGGCAATGTCGCCACGCAGACCCGCGCGGTCGGCGAGCGGGCCGCCAAGCTGGTCGGCGTCGAGCTGCCCAAGCGTGCCGAATCGGCCGCCGAGCCGGTGAAGGAAGCCGCGAAGAAGGCCCCGGCCAAGGCTACGGCCAAGAAGGCCCCGGCCAAGGCTCCCGCCAAGAAGGCCCCGGCCAAGAAGGCTCCGGCCAAGAAGGTCACCCAGAAGTAAGCCCAGAAGTACGGCCGACTCCCGACAGGGAAGTCGAAAAGGGGACGTAACCCGCCTAGGCTGTCGAGCGTGGAGCTCCAAGGCCTTGTGGGTTACGTCCTCTTCGCGTTGCAGATCGCCGTGTTGGCGACGACGGCCTATGCGTTCGTCCACGCGGCGATCCAGCGCACCGACGCCTACCCGGCGGCCGACAAGCTGACCAAGCCGGTCTGGCTCGTGATCCTGGGCGTGGCCGGTCTGCTGGCTCTGGTGCTCGGCATCACCGGCGTCGCGATCGCCGCTGTCGCCGCCGGCGTGTATCTGGTCGACGTCCGACCGAAAATCCTCGAGGTGCAAGGGAAGTCGCGCTAGTGCGACGCGTCCTCCTCACCGCGGGCTGCCTCGCCGTCTCGGCCCTGGCATTCGCCCCGGATGCGCCGCATGCTTCAGCGGCGCCCGTGCTGCAGCCGCCGCCCTACGTCGACCACGTCACCTGGGCCAAATGGGGTGATCTGTCGAGCCTGCGGGTGTATCCGACACCGGCCGGGCGCGACACCTCGGGCCGGCCCGGCACCGCGGCGCAGGGTGACGAAGCATGGAATGAGGTGCTCGCGCTGTCGCCGGACGCCGCGATCGCGGGGATGAAGGAGCAGTTCATCTGCCACTGGCGGTTCGCCGAGATCGCCGAGCCCGGCAAGGTGAGCTGGAATCTGGAGCCGTGGCGGCCGGAGGTCAGCCCGGACGAGATGATCGCCGCCCGGTGCAATCCCGGCGGCACCGAGGAACCGTTCTGATGGGCTACACGCGCGCTGACGTCGCGGCTGTCGTCGACCACACGCTGCTCAAACCCGAAGCGACAGAAGCCGACATCGTCGCGCTGCTCGCCGAGGCCGTCGAACTCGGCGTGTACGCGGTGTGCGTCTCGCCACCGTTCGTGCCGACGGCACTCACGCTGGCCGCGGGCCAGGCGGTGGCTGCTGTGGTGGGTTTCCCGTCAGGCAAACACCTTTCGGTGATCAAGGCGCATGAGGCCGCGGTCGCGGTCGAGAGCGGCGCAGCCGAGATCGACATGGTCATCGACGTCGGCGCCGCGATCGGCGGCGAGCTCGACGTGGTGCGGGCCGATATCGCCGCGGTACGGGATGCAGCGCCCGGCGCGGTGCTGAAGGTGATCGTCGAATCGTCGGCGCTGGTGGAGTTCGGCGGGTGGCCTCTGCTCACCGATGTGTGCCGGGTGGCAGAGGACGCCGGGGCCGACTTCGTCAAGACCTCCACCGGGTTTCACCCCTCGGGCGGCGCCTCCGTGCGGGCCGTCGAGGTGATGGCCGCCGCCGTCGGTGGCCGGCTCGGCGTCAAGGCGAGCGGCGGCATCCGGTCGGCCACCGATGCCGCGGCGATGCTGAACGCCGGTGCGACGCGGCTCGGGCTGTCCGGGACTCGCGCGGTTCTCGACGGCCTGGGGTGAGAACGGCCCGGCTCAGAACTTCCCGAAGCAGGGGTCGTCGGTCTGCTTGGGCATCGTCGCGTTCTGCGTCGAAAGTCGGCTCTGCACACCGCTGTCGGTGACCGACACCGAGTCGGCCTTGATGTTCAGCGGGTAGTTCTTGGTCAGCGTCGCCGTGAACGCGTCCAGCGCCGGCTGCACCGATTCGCGGGGCAACGTGAAGCCCAGGCCCGTCACCTGCTGCACGGCCAGCGAGATGGAGCCGTCGACGACCTGCGGCTTGGCGGTGATGCTGCCCAACGCGCCCTCGAGCTCGATCGTGCCGTCGTTGGCGTTGGTGGTGACGCCGGAGACGAAGCTGCCGATCAGCGGAATGGCGCCCTGGATCGTCTGCTTGATGCCGTCCGACGACCAGTCGATGGTGGCCACCAGCGAGCCGATCGTTCCGCTCGAGTTCGCGCTGTCCTGGAGGCGCACGTCATCGATGTCGAGGTTGAGCTTCATGCCCTTGGCATCGCGCACCTGGTTGCCCGCGGTCTCGATGTGGATGTTCGTGTAGTGCCCGGACATGTGCTGCATCAGGAACGGCGGCAGCACCCCGAACGACGCCGTGGCCTTGTCCTGCACCACGCACTCCACGGTGGAGGCGACCACGGTGTCGGCACGGTTGCGCGCATACAGCTCGCCGCCGAGCAGGCAGGCCAGCACCAGTGCGACGACGATGACCGCGGTCAGGATGATGGACAGCGGATCGCTGAAGAACTTCGTGAGCTTCGCCGGCAACGCCGAACCTTTCTGCGGGGGTGGCGACGGTGGGCCGGGCTGCGGTTGCGGACGGGCCCAGGGATCGGTCATCCCGCAGATTCTGCCCTACCGACGTGAGCACAACCTGAGCAGCCGTGCGGCTACGGCCCCCAGGCGGGGCGGTTCGCCTTGGCGGCTTTCTTGCCGAGTTTCCCGGAGTTGATCTGGGCGGCCAGGCTGTCCAGGATCACGCGGGAGCTGAGCAGCGCGGTCTGCTCGGCCCAGTCATACGGCGGTGAGCACTCGACCACCTCGATGCCTGCCAGGCCAGGTTCGGAGATCATCTTGACCAGGTTGAGCGCCTCGCGGGGCAGCAGGCCGCCCGGCTCCGGCCAGCCGGTCCCCGGCACGAAACCGGCGTCGATCACGTCGATGTCGAACGACAGGTAGACCGCTTTGGCGCCCTTCCACGCGATCTCGAGCGCCATCTCCGCGATCTTCTCGATGCCCACCCGCTCCACGTCGCCGACGGTCATCACGGTCGACTTGCGTTGACGGCCCACCTGCACACCCTCGCGTGGGCTCTGCCACCCGCCGATCCCGATCTGCACCAGGTTGGTCGCGGGGGCGTTCTTGATGTTGGTGGCGTGGAACCACGGGGTGGTGTGCATCCGCTCGTCGAGGTCGGTCTCCTGGGTGTCGACGTGACGGTCGAAGTGGATGATCCCGATGTTGCCGTCCATGTAGGGCGCAAGACCGCGGATGGTCGGGAAGCCGATGGAGTGGTCTCCGCCGAGCACGATCGGCATGACGCCCTTGCTCGCGACGTGGGCCATCGCCTGGCTGATCTGGTCGAACGACTTCTCCAGGTTGCCCGGGATCGTGAAGACGTCGCCGATGTCGACGATGTTGAGCTGTTCCCGCAGATCGACGCCGGTCTCGTAGTTGTAGGTGCCGAACAGGTTGGTCGAGCGGCGGATGCCCTGCGGGCCGAAGCGGGTGCCGGGACGGTAGGTGGCGCCGGCGTCGAGCGGGACGCCGAAGATGGCGACCTCGGCGTCGTCGACCTCGTTCACGTCTTCGATGAACGGGCACTTGAGGAAGGTGCCGCGCTCGCCCGCGAAGTGTGGCTTCTCGCCGCGCACGAACGTGGAGATGCTCCGGTCGTTGATCGTCGGGGCGGCCTCCAGGCCGAAGCTGAGTCCCCGGTCGATCTCCTCGCGCAGCCGCCGGTCGCCCAGTCGGGCCTCGGCCTGCTGTGCCCAGGCGCCTTCGGCGTTGGTCAGACTCGGATCGGGGGCGGGCATGTCGGACATGAGTGCTCCTCCTGCGCCGTCTTGTCGCTGACCGGGTACGACGCACCTCGTCCGGGGAGCGGGGTCACCGACTCCTGTGAGCCATTGTCAGCACGCGCGCGAGAACCTGTCCACCGGAGACGGGCACTTTCTCAGACGGGCGCAACCGCCGACCACGGCACCGTCAGCACCCCGTCGCGCAGCGGCCGCCGCGGGGTGGTCACCGGAAGTCCCTGCGCGGCAAGCATTTCCATCATCGCCCGCCATCGCACCCTGGGTCCGAAGACCCCGTGGGCGGCGCTGCTGGCCCAGGCCCGGTCGGCGGCGGTGAGCAGCGTGTGGATGGGCTGGCCGGGCACGTTGTGGTGGATCAGGACTTTGGGCAGCCGCTCGGCCAGGTCGGAGGGCCGCTCGATCGCGAACGGGTCGCAGGCCAGCGTCAGGCTCACCGCGGCGCTTGCGTCGAGCAGGACCCAGCAGCAGCGGCGGCCCAGCTCGTCGCAGGTGCCGTCGACGATCAGCCCGCCCGGCGCCAACCCGTCCCGCATCGCCGCCCACGCGTCGGGGACCGCGTCGAGCGGATACTGCCGCAACACGTTGAACGCGCGTACAAGCACCGGCCGGTGCCCCGCCAGTTCGAAGCCTCCGAGCGCGAAGTCGACCCCTGGTCCGGCCGCGGCCCGAGCCACGTCGACCCGGTGCGGGTCGATCTCCAGGCCCAGCACGCGCACATCGGAGCGCACCTGCCGCAGCCGCATCGCGAGCTCCAAGGTGGTCACCGGTAGGGCGCCGTAACCCAGATCGACGACGAGCGGGTCGGCGGCGCTCTGCAGTGCGGTGCGCACCCGGGCCGAGTGCACGAGCCACCGATCGCTGCGCCGCAGCCGGTTGTGTCCTGTGGTGCCCCGTGTGACCGCGCCGAGTGGACGGGAGCCGGTCACCGCCGTCTCAGCTGTTCTCGGCGATCCACACCGTGGTGAACCGCTGTTCGGCGATCAGCAGGTCGACCAGCTGGTGGCCGATGAAGTTCTCGATCTTGCCGCCCAGTAGCGGGACCCGGACCTCGACGGTCGCCGTGAACGCCAACCGTGACCCGGGCCCGGCGGGTGCCAGCGCCGCGGACCCGCGCAACCCGGCGGGCGCGCCGGGGATCGACCCGGTCACCGTGGCCGAGGTGTGGCCGTCGACGACGGGTGCCCAGAGCTCTTCCCGGACGAAACTGAGGTCACCCCGGTGGAACTGCGTGACGACGGCAGGGAGCCGGTCCGCGCGCAGCGTCTGCGTGGTCTTGATCCGCAGTCCGCCGTCGGCGTCGACCGTCATCTCGTCGAGGGTGGCGTGGTCGGCACCGGAGCCATCGAGCCGCACCAGCCAGTACTGCTCGTCGCTGAATGCGCGGTGCACCTGTTCGACGGTGCCCCCGTACTCGGCGGCCATGTCGAATGAACGCGGCATGGCAAACCACGCTACCGTTACCGCCCGTGGTCACTTCGTCTATCGCGGGCGTGGCGGTCGCCGAGAATGTGCCGCTGGCGCCGCTGACCACGCTGCGCGTCGGGCCTGTCGCGCCGCGCCTGATCACCTGCGCCACGACCGAGGAGCTGGTCGAGGTGCTGCGCGCCGTCGGGCCCGAGGCGTTGATCCTGGGCGGCGGTTCCAACGTGGTGCTCGCCGACGACCTGCGCCCGCCGACGGTGGTGCGCATCGCGACGCGGGGCGTCACGGTCGACGGGCCGCTGCTGCGCGCCGAGGCGGGCGCCGTGTGGGACGAGGTCGTCGCGGCGTCGCTGGCCCACGGGTTGGGCGGGCTGGAGTGCCTCTCCGGTATCCCGGGGTCGACGGGTGCCACGCCGGTGCAGAACGTCGGCGCGTACGGCGCCGAGGTCGCCGACACGATCAGCAGGGTGCGCCTGCTGGAGTGGGCGACCGGCGAGGATCGCTGGGTGTCGCCGGACTACCTCCGATTCGGTTATCGCACAAGCATTCTCAAGGGCGCGCCGGTGGCGGTGGTGCTCGAGGTGGAGTTCCGGCTCGACGCCGCGGGCCGCAGCGCGCCGCTGCGGTACGGCGAGCTGGCCTCGGCCCTGGGCGTGGCGGCGGGGGAGCGCGCCGACCCGGAGCGGGTGCGCGAGACGGTGCTCGGACTGCGGGCCGGCAAAGGGATGGTGCTCGACGCGGGAGACCACGACACCTGGAGCGTCGGTTCGTTCTTCACCAACCCTGTCGTCACCGAGGAGCAGTATCGGCGCATCGCCGACGAGGTGGGCGGAAAAGTCCCGCGCTACCCGGCCCCGGGCGGGGTGAAGATGGCGGCGGGATGGCTCGTCGAGCGGGCCGGCTTCAGCAAGGGCTACCCCGGGCCGGACGCGCCGGCACGGCTGTCGACCAAGCACGCGCTGGCGCTCACCAACCGCGGCACGGCCACGAGCGCCGATGTGATCGCACTGGCCAGGACCATTCGCGACGGTGTCGCTGCGCAGTTCGGGATCGATCTCACACCCGAACCGATTCTGCTCGGGTGCACTCTCTAGGTACGCTGGCAACACGTGAGCCCTGCCAAACCGATCAACAGGCGGCGAGCGCTTGCCGCTCTGGCGGTCGGCGTCGCGGCGCCAGCTGTTCTGGCCGCCTGCCGGTCCGAGAACGGTACCGCCGCCTCCGGTCAGTCCGCCGACGACGCGCCGGCAGCGCCGGTCCTGAGCTACCAGCCCAAGAACGCTGCCGACGACGTCGCCCCCACCGCACGCGTCGCGGCCCGGGTCGAGAACGGCTGGTTCCAGAAGATCAGCCTCACCAACACCGACGGCAAGGTCGTCGCGGGCGCGCTCAATCGTGATCGCACCGAGTTCACCGCATCCGAACCGCTGGGCTACGGCGTCGAGTACCGCTGGGCGGGCACGGTGGTCGGGCAGGACGGCAAATCGGTCCCGGTCAAGGCGTCGTTCACCACGGTGAACCCCAGCACGCAGGTCAACGGGCAGTTCCAGCTCTCGGACGGTCAGACGGTCGGGGTGGCCGCGCCGATCATCCTGCAGTTCGACGCCGCCATCGCCGACGAGGACCGGGCCGCGGTCGAGAAGGCCGTCAAGGTCACCACGACGCCCGAGGTCGAAGGCAGCTGGGCGTGGCTGCCCGACGAGGTCGGCGGCTCCCGCATGCACTGGCGGACCAAGGAGTACTACCCGTCGGGCACCGCCGTGCACGTCGACGCGAAGCTCTACGGCGTGCCGTTCGGGCAGGACGCTTACGGCGCGAGCGACTCGACGCTGGACTTCACGATCGGCCGGCGGCAGGTGGTGAAGGCCGAGGCGTCGACGCACCGCATCCAGGTGCTCGACGAGTCGGGCGCGGTGATCATGGACTTCCCCTGCAGCTACGGCGAGGGCGATCTGGACCGCAACGTCACCCGCAGCGGCATTCACGTGGTCACCGAGAAGTACGAAGACTTCTACATGACCAACCCGGCCGCGGGCTACGCCAACGTGCACGAGCGTTTCGCGGTGCGCATCTCCAACAACGGCGAGTTCATCCACTGCAACCCGAACAGCATCGGCGCGCAGGGCAACACCAACGTCACCAACGGCTGCATCAACCTGAACCTGGAGAACTCGCAGGAGTACTTCAACTCCGCGCTCTACGGCGATCCGGTCGAGGTGACGGGAACCCGCATCGATCTGTCCTACGCCGACGGCGACATCTGGGACTGGGTGGTGCCGTGGGACGAGTGGACGTCGATGTCGGCGCTGTCGAAGGAGAAGAAGACCGGCAGCATCCCGAGCACCGCACCGGCGACGCCGTCGGATGCGCCGCAGCCGGTCAGCGGCCGCCCCGGCGGCTAGGCCTCAGCGGCGGTTGAACCGGGAGCCCGCCGAGCCGCTGACCTGGTCCCGCGGTCGCATCACGATCAGATCCAGGTCGACGTGTGACGGGCGGCTGGCCACGAAGCCGATGACCTCGGCGACGTCCTCGGCCACCAGCGGTGTGACGCCCTGGTACACCTTCGCGGCGCGCTCGTCGTCGCCCTCGAAGCGGTTGAGGGAGAACTCCGTCCTCACCATCCCCGGCGCGACCTCGGTCAGCCGCACCGGCTGCCCCAGCAGTTCACTGCGCAGTGTGCGGTGCAGCACGCCCTGGGCGTGCTTGGCCGAGGTGTAGCCGGCGCCGTTGTCGTAGATCTCGACCGCGGCGATGGAGGTGACGGTGACGATCAGGCCGTCGCCCGAGGCGATCAGTTTGGGCAGCAGCGCCCGCGTGACGTGCAGGGTACCCATCACGTTGGCCTCCCACATCCACCGCCAGTGCTCGATGTCGGCGTCGGCCACCGACTCGAGCCCACGTGCTCCGCCGGCGTTGTTGACGAGCACGTCGACCCGGTCGAGCCGGCCCGCCATCGCCGCCACCGCTTCGGGGTCAGTGACGTCGGCCACAATGGCAGTACCGTCCAGCTCGGCGGCCAGGGCCGTGATCGGGGCTTCACGACGGGCCACGCAGATCACGTGAAAGCCTTGTGCGGCAAGGGTTCTGGCGGTTGCTTCCCCGATTCCCGCGCTCGCGCCGGTGACCACGGCGACCGGTCGGGCATCTGATGGCGTCGTCATGATCCCAACCCTAGGCCCCGTGCTACATTGACCCGGTGTTCGGTACCAGTCCGGCAGTGAATGCTGCCCCGCGGCGTGCGTGTTGTTGTTGCGCACCTCGCCGCGCCTGACTGCAGCCGGACTTTCCCGTCCCATCGCGTCGCCAGGTGTGGCCCCCGGCCCCCTGACAGACCGATCCGGAGACGATTCCATGACCAGCTCGATCCCCGCCCGCTCGCACCGCACTCAGGCCACCAAAGGCACCCGGCCCACGCGGATCGGCGACGCTGCCCGCTACCCGCAGGCCCTGGTGCACCAGATCGTGCCCCCGGCGCTGCGGGTGCCCGAGGCGGCGGCCGCATTGGTGTTCGCCGCGGCACGACACCGCGGACCGATCGCCCGCGACGCGATCGCAGGGGTCACCGATCTCTCGATCGCCACCGTCAACCGGCAGGTCACCGCGCTGCTCGAGGTGGGCCTGCTGCGCGAGCGCGCTGACCTGGCTGTCTCGGGCGCCATCGGCAGGCCCCGGGTGCCTGTCGAGGTCAACCACGAACCGTTCCTGGCGCTCGGCGTGCACATCGGTGCGCGCACCACCAGCATCGTCGCGACCGATCTGCTCGGTCGCACGCTCGATGTCGTGGAGACGCCGACCCCGCGCGGGCCACAGGCCGCGGCGCTCACCGCGATCGCCGGCAGCGCCCAGCGCTACCTGAGCCGGTGGCATCGCAGGCGCCCGCTGTGGGTGGGAGTCGCCGCCGGTGGCGTGGTCGACAGCACCACCGGCTACCTCGATCATCCGCGGCTGGGCTGGTCGGATGCGCCGGTCGGGCCGGTGCTGGCCGAGGCGCTCGGCCTGCCGGTGTCGCTGGCCGCGCACGTCGACGCGATGGCCGGCGCCGAGTTGCTGCTGGGGCAGCGCCGGGCGCCCGGCCGCGCCGCGACCAGCCTCTACGTGTACGCCCGCGAGACCGTCGGCTACGCGCTGGTCATCGGCGGACAGGTGCACTCGCCGGCCAGCGGCCCCGGCACGATCGCTGCGCTGCCCGCGCACTCCGAACTGCTCGGCGGCAGTGGCGAATTGGAGTCGACGGTCAGCGACGAGGCCGTCCTCGTGGCGGCCCGGAAGGCGCGCATCGTGCCTGCCGACGGCCCCGGGTCGACCGTGACGGCCGTGCTGCGCGCGGCGCGGCAGGGGGACGAGGCGGCCGTCGCGCTGGTCACCGAACGCGCCCGCGTCCTCGGCGAGGCGGTGGCCCTGCTGCGCGACATGCTCAACCCCGACGACCTGGTGGTCGGGGGACAGGCGTTCACCGAATACGCCGACGCGATGGATGCCGTCGAAGACGCTTTCGCCAGGCGCTCCGTGCTCGGCCACCGTGACATCCGGATGACGGCCTTCGGCAACAGGGTCCAAGAGGCGGGGGCCGGCATCGTCTCCCTCGGTGGCATATTCGCCGACCCGGTGGGTGCCATGCGGCGTGCCCAGGCCCGCCGCCCCGAGGTGAGTGCCTGAGCGGGCGGTGCGACGGGGTGGTGTCGCCACGCCGCGGTGTAGACATGACATGTGCGTCTGACGACCGACCCCCTGCCCGTGCCGCGCCGGGTGGCGGTGTTGTCCGTGCACACCTCACCGCTCGCGCAGCCCGGTACCGGTGACGCGGGCGGCATGAACGTCTACGTGCTGCAGACCGCCCTCGAGATGGCGCAGCGCGGTGTCGACGTGGAGATCTTCACCAGGGCGACGTCGTCGACGGACGCGCCGGTGGTCAAAGTGGCGCCGGGCGTGCTGGTCCGCAACGTGGCCGCCGGCCCGTTCGAAGGACTGGAGAAGAACGATCTGCCCACGCAGCTGTGTGCGTTCACCGCAGGTGTGCTGCGGGCCGAGGCCACGCACGAGCCGGGCTACTACGACATCGTGCACTCGCACTACTGGCTCTCCGGACAGGTCGGCTGGTTGGCCGCCGACAGGTGGGCGGTCCCCCTCGTGCACACCGCGCACACGTTGGCCGCAGTCAAGAACGCCGCGCTCGCCGAGGGCGACACCCCCGAACCACCCCTGCGTTCGATCGGTGAGCAGCAGGTCGTCGACGCCGCCGACCGTCTCATCGTCAACACCGAACACGAAGCGACACAACTGGTTTCGCTCCATCATGCCGATCCCGATCACATCGACGTGGTGTATCCGGGTGTCGACCTGACCACGTTCACCCCCGGTGACGCGTCCGCCGCGCGGGCCGCGCTGGGCCTCCCGGCCGGAGTGCCGATCGTGGCATTCGTCGGCCGCATCCAGCCGTTGAAGGCACCCGACGTGCTGCTGCGCGCGGCAGCACTGCTGCCGGGTGCGCACGTGGTGATCGCGGGCGGACCGTCCGGATCCGGCCTGGCGCAGCCCGACGGACTGGTTCGGCTGGCCGCCGAACTGGGTATCGCCGAGCGCGTGACGTTCCTGCCGCCCCAATCACAGGCCGGTCTGGTCGCGGTCTATCGCGCGGCCGACGTCGTCGCGGTGCCCAGCTACTCGGAGTCCTTCGGGCTGGTCGCCGTGGAGGCGCAGGCATGCGGCACACCTGTGGTCGCCGCGTCGGTGGGCGGCCTCCCGGTCGCGGTGCGGGACGGGGTCAGCGGCGCGCTGGTCGAGGGGCACGATCCCGCCGACTGGGCCGTAACGCTCTCCCGCGTGCTGGCCGCCGATGCCTCGACGCTGCGCCGCGCCGCCGGCGAGCACGCCGCCGGCTTCTCCTGGGGCCACACCGTCGACGGCCTGCTCGGCAGCTATGGCCGCGCGATCGACGAGCACCGAGGACGTCACCTTCCGACCGTCGCGGCCCGCAGAGGCGGGCGCCGATTCTCGATGCGCAGGGGAGTTCGGGCATGACCACACAGGACGTGCAAGCCGTCATCGAGCGCACGCTCGCCGAACACGATCTGCCCTACACCGTCCACAACGGCGCGGCAGGCGGTCTGCCCGGGCTGGTCGTCGCGCTGCCGGGCGAGCGCCGACTCACCACCAACACGATCCTCACCGTCGGTGAACACTCGGTCCGCGTCGAGGCGTTCGTGTGCCGCAAGCCCGACGAGAACTTCGAGGGCGTGTACAAGTTCCTGCTCAAGCGCAACCGCCGGCTCTACGGCGTCGCCTACACGCTCGACAACGTCGGTGACATCTACCTCGTCGGCCGGATTTCCGTCGCATCGGTGACCGCAGAGGAGATCGACCGGGTGCTGGGTCAGGTCCTCGAAGCCGTCGACAACGACTTCAACACGCTGCTGGAGTTGGGTTTCCGCACCTCGATCCAGAAGGAGTGGGAGTGGCGGCGCTCGCGCGGGGAATCCTTGAAAAATCTCAAGGCGTTCGAGCATCTCATCGAGGACCACGACAAGAACTGACCCGTGAGAAGATCGGCGCATGGCAGATACCGCGACGCTGATCCTCGTTCGCCACGGCGAGAGTGAATGGAATGCGCTGAACCTGTTCACCGGATGGGTCGACGTCGATCTGACCGACAAGGGTCGCGCCGAGGCCGCCCGGGCGGGTGAGCTGATCGCCGGGCAGGACCGGCTGCCCGATGTTCTCTACACCTCGCTGCTGCGCCGCGCGATCACGACGGCGAACATCGCCCTGGACAAGGCCGACCGGCACTGGATTCCGGTGCACCGGGACTGGCGGCTCAACGAGCGGCACTACGGCGCGCTGCAGGGACTGGACAAGGCCGAGACCAAGGCGAAGTACGGCGACGAGCAGTTCATGGCGTGGCGGCGCAGCTACGACACCCCGCCGCCGCCGATCGAGCCGGGCAGCACGTACAGCCAGGACGCCGATCCCCGCTATGCCGATGTGCCCGGCGGGGCGCCGTTGACCGAGTGCCTCAAGGACGTGGTCGAGCGCTTCGTGCCGTACTTCAGCGAGGTCATCGTGCCCGATCTTCGCAGCGGTAAGACCGTCATGATCGCCGCGCACGGCAACTCGTTGCGCGCGCTGGTCAAGCACCTCGACGGGATGTCCGACGACGACGTGGTGGGACTGAACATCCCGACCGGTATCCCGCTGCGCTACGACCTGGACGGCGACCTGAAGCCGACCGTCGCCGGGGGCACCTATCTGGATCCCGACGCTGCGGCTGCGGGCGCCGCGGCGGTCGCGGCCCAAGGCGCCAAGTAGTCGGCCGTCGGCGCCCGGCGAACAGAAGGTGAACGGCGGTGGGCGCCGGGCCGAACATCGGTCTGGAAGTGTGTGACTTGTCCGGTTTTGGCCGCACGCTGCTGGGATGACGTTCACCGAGTGCGTACGATTTTCGCGTGAGTGTCTCCTCGGCACTGCTGCTTGCGGCGGTCGTGGCACTGCTCGCCGTGTCGATCGGTGTCGTGTTCGGCGTGGCGGCGGCCCCGCGTCTGCGCCAGCGGCGTGAGCGCCGCGCGGTCGAACAGACCGGCATCACCGTGTCCCAGATGCTGCGTCACGCGGTGGCCCAATCCCCGGTGGGGATCGTCGTCGTCGACACCTACCGCGACGTGGTCTACACCAACGACCGCGCGACCGAACTCGGGGTGGTCCGCGACCGACTGCTCGACGACAGAGCGTGGCAGGCGGCCCAGCGGACACTGGCCACCGGCGAGGACATCGAGTTCGACCTGTCGCCCCGCAAGCGGGAGCGGCCGGGCCGGTCGGGGCTCTCGGTCCGCGGGCACGTGCGGCTGCTGACCGAGGACGACCGCCGGTTCGCGGTGCTCTACGTCGACGATCAGTCCGAGCACGCGCGCATGGAAGCGACCCGCCGGGACTTCGTGGCCAACGTCAGCCACGAACTCAAGACGCCCGTCGGCGCGATGGGGGTATTGGCCGAGGCCGTGCTCGCCTCGTCCGATGACCCGGAGACGGTGCGGCACTTCGCCGAGAAGATGGTCACCGAGTCCCACCGCCTGGCCAACATGGTCGGCGAGCTGATCGAGCTCTCGCGACTCCAGGGCGGCGAGCGGCTGCCCGATCTCGAGGCTGTCGACGTCGACACCGTGGTCGCCGAGGCGCTGTCGCGGCACAAGGTCGCCGCCGACAACGCCGACATCGCGATCACGACCGATGCGCCGACCGGCTTTCAGGTGCTCGGCGACGAGACGCTGCTCGTGACGGCGATCGCCAACCTGGTCTCGAATGCGATCGCCTACTCGCCCAACGGCTCCTCGGTGTCCGTCAGCCGCCGCCGGCGCGGCGACCTCATCGAGATCGCGGTGACCGACCGCGGAATCGGCATCGCGCCCGCCGATCAGGAGCGCGTGTTCGAACGGTTCTTCCGGGTGGACAAGGCGCGCTCCCGGGCCACCGGGGGTACCGGTCTCGGGCTGGCGATCGTCAAACACGTCGCCGCCAATCACAATGGCTCGATCCGGCTGTGGAGTCAGCCGGGGACGGGCTCCACGTTCACCCTGTCGATTCCCGCCTATCTGCGCGACGGCGATTCCGAAGACCCCGATGAGTGATGACGACCGAGAGGACTAGGACTGCGATGACCAGTGTGCTGATCGTGGAGGACGAGGAGTCCTTGGCTGATCCCCTGGCCTTCCTGCTGCGTAAGGAGGGCTTCGAGGCCACCGTGGTGGCCGACGGGCCGTCCGCCCTGGCCGAATTCGAACGGTCCGGTGCCGACATCGTGCTGCTGGACCTGATGCTGCCCGGGATGAGCGGCACCGACGTGTGCAAGCAGCTGCGCTCGCGGTCGAGCGTGCCGGTGATCATGGTGACCGCCCGGGACAGTGAGATCGACAAGGTCGTGGGTCTGGAACTGGGCGCTGACGACTACGTGACGAAGCCGTACTCGGCGCGGGAGCTGATCGCCCGCATCCGGGCGGTGCTGCGCCGCGGCGCCGACACCGACGATGCGGGCATCGATGACGGTGTGCTGGAGGCAGGCCCGGTGCGGATGGACGTCGAGCGCCACGTGGTCAGTGTCAACGGCTCTCCGATCACGCTTCCGCTCAAGGAGTTCGACCTGCTGGAGTACCTGATGCGCAACAGCGGGCGCGTGCTGACCCGTGGGCAGCTGATCGACCGCGTGTGGGGTGCCGACTATGTCGGCGACACCAAGACCCTCGATGTCCACGTCAAGCGGTTGCGCAGCAAGATCGAGGCCGATCCGGCCAACCCGGTGCACCTGGTCACCGTGCGCGGGCTCGGGTACAAGCTCGAGGGCTGACCCCAGCCGGAAGTAACGACCACTAAGCCTCCACTACCGGTGGAGGCTTAGTCGTGCATGGGCTGCGAAACCGAACGTTACCGACGCAAGAATTTTGCTTGACGTTAACAGGCGACGCCGTACACCAAATTTTACGATTCAGATTTCTGTGAAGTGTGTCACCTGATGCGCGGCGGCTTGAGTGCTAAATACTTTGCTAAGTCTGCATAACTATGACAAGTTCGTGACCGACCGAGTGCGCTTGAAATCAGCTAAGGCGCTATACAGACCACGTTTCTGCAGTTGAAAGCAATGGCCGACCGTTTGTGTCGAACTTGGAAAAGAAGTCGTCAAACCGTTAGCTGACGCGTGTAAATCTTTGCCTGGACGTCTGACGCGTCCGATGCTAGCGTTCCACTCGGACGTCTCCTGATCCGATTGATCGCAGCGCAGCGAACGCACATTTGTTTGCGCTGATCGCAAGTTATTCATGCCGTGGGCGACTGAGAAGGAACCACGGGGAGCGTCGCCAACGTCGTACAGAACGGTCGAACAGAACGGGAGTCAGGGTGACTGAAGTGGTAGCCCAGAACGGACACGACGCGACTGCGCCGCGCACGGCCAGCCTGCGGGGTGCCAACCACAGCACCGGCCTGAGCGCCGGAGCTGGCATGGGCCGGCGGGCCGTGAGCCGACCGACGATGACGGTCAGCCTCGTCATCCCTGTCCGGAACGAAGCGCGCAACGTCGCGTGGGTGCTCGAGCAGATCACCGACGACGTGGACGAGATCGTGCTGGTGGACGGCAACTCGACCGATGCCACCGTGATCACCGCGCAGAGCTGCCGGCCGGACATTCGCGTGGTCACCCAGGAGGGTTCCGGCAAGGGCGACGCTCTGCGGACCGGTTTCCGCGCAGCCACCGGCGACGTGATCGTGATGATCGACGCGGACGGCAGCATGGCGCCGCAGGAGATCAAGCACTTCCTCCACTTCCTGTCCAGCGGCTATGACTTCGTCAAGGGCTCGCGCTTCATCGCGGGCGGCGGCTCCTCCGACATCACCCCGCTTCGCCGGCTGGGCAACAAGTTCCTGCTGCGGGTGTTCAATTCGGCCTTCAAAGCCGAGCTGACCGATCTCTGCTACGGCTACTGCGCCTTCCATCGGCGCTACCTCGACGTGATGTCCCTGCAGGCAACAGGTTTCGAGATCGAGGCGGAGATGACCGTGCGTGCCATGCAGGCTGGGCTGCGCGTCACCGAGGTCCCGAGCATGGAGATGCCGCGCCGCCACGGTGCGTCGAACCTGCGGGCCTTCCGAGACGGAATACGGGTGCTGCGCACCGTCTTACGCGATCACGACCGTGGCGTCTCGGGCCGGGTGGTACAGGCCCTGGCAGCCGAGAAGTAGAAGTCGACCGGGGGGAAGACGACATGACCGGGATCATCTCAACGAGTGCGCCTACGTCGCTGCCGGCGCCCACGCGCCAGAAGCAGAGTCGCACTCCGCGTCCGCGGGTGTCGATCTGCATCCCCGCCTACCAGGCCGGCCGGCATCTGACGGCCACGCTCGAGAGCGCGTTGGGCCAGGACTACGAGGACTTCGAGATCGTGGTCATCGACAACAACAGCACGGACGACACCGCGGAGATCCTCGACGGGATCGCCGATCCGCGAGTTCGCGTGCTGCGCAACGACGCCACCGTCTCGATGATGGACAACTTCAACATCGCGGTGCGGGAAAGCCGAGGGAGTTACGTGAAGGTGGTGTGTGCCGACGACATCGTCGCGCCGGACTGCCTGCGCCTGCAGGCTGAGGTCCTCGACGCGATGCCGGCGGTCGCGCTGGTGTCGGCGCGCACGGACTTCGTCGACGACTTCGGCGACATGATGCGCCCCGCCCGCGGACTCCCGGGGATCGTGGGTCATCAGCCGGCCGGCCGCGTGGTGCGGCGGATCGTGCGCAGCGGCACCAACCCCATCGGGCCACCCGTGGCGGCGATGTTCCGGCGCGAGGAGTTCGACCGCTGCGGCGGCTTCCGGCACGTCACGTCGTTCCTGAGCGAGCTGGACCTCTGGGTCCGGCTACTCGACCGCGGTGACTTCTTCGGCATTCCCAAGACGCTGGCGGCGTTCCGGATCGCCAGCGGCTCCACCACGGCGATGACCTCGGCACGTTCGCAGCTGCGACAGCAGCTGGGTTTCAGTGATGGCCTGGCCGCCGACACGCGCTGGCCTGTCACCACCGGTGACGTGCTGTACGGCCGGATGCGGTCCTACGACATGCAGCTGCGGCGCACCGGCTTGTACGCACTGAGCAACCTGCGCAACCGGCGCCAGGACGTGGCCGCCAGACGAACCAGACGACGTGGAAAGGGCCCCTACGGCAATGCTGTTGCAGAACATCGATGAGCTGCAGGCGCGCCGTCCGACCCTGAGTCTGTCGGTCGTCGTCTGCGCATACACCCCGGCGCGCTGGGACGATCTGCGCCGCGCCGTGGATTCCGTTCTGTCTGAATGGGATACGGTCACCGAGCTCGTGGTCGTCATCGACCACAACGAGGAACTCCTCGAGCGCGCGGCCGACCTCTTCGGCGCAGATCCGCGCATCGTGCTGTGCCGTAACACCGGACAGCGTGGACTGTCCGATGCACGCAACACCGGGGTGGCGGCCAGCCGAGGTGAGATCATCGCGTTCCTCGACGATGACGCGGCGGCCCAGCCGGGGTGGAGCGCCGCACTGCTCGCCCATTACGACGACCCCGGCGTGGCAGGTGTCGGCGGCCACGCCGCGCCCGTGTGGCCGTCCGGCAGGCCGCGATGGATGCCGGCGGAGTTCGACTGGGTGGTGGGCTGCAGCTACGTCGGACAACCCCAGCACGTGACCACAGTGCGAAACCCTCTGGGCTGCAACATGAGTCTGCGTCGATCCGTTTTCGCCGACATCGGGGGCTTCCGCTCCGAGGTGGGCCGGGTGGGATCGGTGCCGGTCGGCGGTGAGGAGACCGAACTGTTCCTGAGGTTGCGCGCGCAGCGCCCCGAGCAGCGGGTGCTGCTCGATCCGTCCGCAGCGGTGTCGCACCACGTCAGTGCCGATCGCGCCACGCCTCGGTATTTCCTGCGCCGCTGCTATCACGAGGGGCTGTCCAAGGCTGTGGTGACTCGACTGGCCGCTGCGCCGAAATCGCTGGACAGCGAACAGAGCTACGCCACCCGCGTGCTGCCGCGCGCGGTGGTCCGTGAGGTGGCGTCGCGGCAGCCCGGCGGTCGGGCGCGTGCGGCCATGATCGTCGCCGGTCTCGCCGTCACCACCGCGGGTTACCTGCGGGGCACCCTGGCTCGTCGGGGCGGTGCATCCGCATGAATGATCTGACCCTGCCCGAGGCGACCATCGCCCCGGTGTTCCCGGCCGCGGAACGTCCCACCTGGGACGGCGCGACCTGGATCGGCGAAGTGTGGACCGACACGCTCGATCTCGACACCGCCGCACCGCGGTACCGACTGCGGGACGCCGACGGGTTCGGCCAGGCGCGTCTACTGGTGCGCGCCGACGGCGGTCCGCTGGGGTTCGTCACGCTCGACGTCACCGACGGAACCGTCGACGCCGATCGACTGCGCGCGGCGGCGGCCGCTCTGCCGCAACCGGCGCCGCCCCCGGCTCTGCCGAGCCCGGCCCCGGCCATCACCGTCGTGATCTGCACCCGCGACCGGGTGTCGATGCTGCAGGCCGCGCTCGACTCGGTCCGCGCGGTGGATTACCCCGACGTCGAGATCATCGTGGTGGACAACGCCGCAGCAACCGACGCCACCCACCGCTACGTCGCCGCCCTCGGCGATCCGCGCGTGCGGGTGATCGACGAGCCGCGCCCCGGCCTGTCGCGGGCCCGCAACACCGGCCTGCTGGCAGCGGCGGGGGATGTGGTGGCGTTCACCGACGACGACGTGGTCGTCGACCGGCACTGGCTCACCGCCGTCGCGCGCGGGTTCACCCGCGGTGACAACGTGTCCTGTGTCTCCGGTCTGGTGCCCGCCGCGGAACTGCGGACCCCGGCCCAGGCCTACTTCGACGCCCGGGTCGGGTGGTCGGCGTGCCTGTATACGCGTGTGTTCGACTGGGCGGCACCGCCGCTCGACATCCCGCTGTTCCCGTTCGCGGTCGGCCACTACGGCACCGGTGCGAACTTCGCCGTCGATCGCGCCGCTGTGGTGCGGGTCGGCGGGTTCGACGAGGCGCTGGGCGCCGGTTCCCCCACCGGCGGCGGTGAAGACCTCGACATGTTCTTCCGACTGCTGCGCGCCGGCGGCACACTGGTGTACGACCCGGCGTCGATCGTGTGGCACCGACACCGCGCCAGCAGCGAGGGACTGGCGGCGCAGAGCCGGACCTACGGAATCGGTCTCGGCGCCTGGATCGCCAAGATCGCGCTGGATCCCGCGATCGCCCCACGGGCCTTCGCCACCGCCGCGCTCAAGGCGCCCCAGTTCGCGACCTACCTCGCGGATTCGGCAGCCACCTCGAAGCCGTCCGACGAACTCGTCGCTCTGCTCCCCGAGGGGCTCACCACACCGGCGTGGCGATCAGTGGTGGCAGGCTTCCGCGCCTACCGGGCCGCGCGCCGGGAAGGGCGGTCGGTGGCCCCATTGGCGGTGCCCCGATGAGTCCCGCACACTCGGTGCTCCGACGCGACGACGCCGGTGCCGACCCCACCGCCGCGCAGAACCTGCGGCTCAACACGGTCGCGCTGATATTGTCGACAGCGTCGACAGGCGTTCTCGGCCTTGCCTTCTGGGCGGTGGCCGCCCGTCTGTTCCCGCCCGACCAGGTCGGTGTGGCGTCGGCGCTGATCACGTCCGCGGTGTTGCTGTCGACGATGTCCACGCTGGGTATCGACGTTCTCTACGAGCGGTTCCTGCCCGTGGCCGGGTGGCGCGCACCGCGACTGCTGCGGCGCGGCTTCGTCCTCGTCGCCGCGATGGGCGTGCTGACCGGCGCCGCGCTGGTGGCGTTCGGCCCACGCGACCCCCTCTTCCAGACTCCGTCGGCGATGGTCGGTTTCCCGCTGATGGTGCTCGTGCTCGCGATGTTCGCCTTGCTCGACAAGGCGTCGGCCGGCCTCGGTGTGGCCCGCTGGGCCGCGGTGAAGAACCTCGTCCACGCGATCGCGAAGCTGGCCGCGGTGGCTGCGCTGGCGATCTGGGACCACGCCGCGACCATCGTGCTGAGCTGGACCCTGACCGCAGGTGTGGCGGCGCTGTGCACGTACGTCGTGCTGGATCGGCGCAGCCGCACCCAGCCGCGGTGGCATCGGGAACCGGATCTGCCGCCGCGCCGGCAGATGTGGTCGTACTTCGGATCGTCCTTCGGCATCGCGTCGCTGTGGTCGATCGGCCCGCTGGTGGTTCCGCTGATCGTCGTGACCCAGGTCGGAGAGGCCGCCAACGCGTACTTCGCCGTTGCGTGGGCGATGATCAGCGCGCTGTACCTGATGCTGCACCTGGTCGTCAGCCCGTACGTCGCCGAGGTGGCGGCACACCCCGAGCAGATCGCCGCGCTGTCCTGGCGGATGGTGCGCACGCTGGCGGCCGTCGCGATCGCCGCATCGGCAGGCCTGGTGCTGGTCGGCCCGCTGATGTTGAGCATCGCCGGACCGGAGTACCGCGCCGAGGCGCACGGTCTGCTGTGGCTGGCTGCAGCGTTCCTGCCGCTGTCCGGGGTCGCCGCCGTCTACGAGGGCTTCTCCCGCGTACGCCGCAAGCTCGGGCTGTATCTGAGTGTGCAGGCGTTGATGACCGTGGTGATCATCGCCGGCTCGTGGTTCGCCACCCGGTCGATGGGCATCGTCGGTGTCGGGTGGGCGTACCTCGCCGCCGAGACCCTTGCCGCGGTGATCCTGATCGGACCGTGCATCACATGGCTGCGCCGCGCCGGCTCCGACGACGGCCATGACGGGGACGACCGGCCCGGCGGTCGCAACGGGCGGGCCTGGCTGCGGGCCGGCACGCTGCTCGTGGTCACCATCGTGCCGATCACGCTGCTGGGCACGATCGACCGACCCACCGCGTCGGCGGCCGTGGTGATGTTCGACGACTTCAACGGCCCGGCGGGTAGCCGGCCCGATCCGGCGCGCTGGGGCTACGACCTGGGCGGCGGCGGCTGGGGCAACGGCGAAGCACAGACCTACACCGACTCACCGGAGAACGCGGCCCTGGACGGGGACGGCCACCTGGTGATCACCGCCCGCCGCGACGGAGACGGGTTCACCTCCGCCAGGTTGACCACCCAGGGCAAGCTGTCGTTCGTGCACGGGCGCGCCGAAGCGCGGCTGCGTCTACCCCGAGGCGCGGGCCTGCACCCGGCGTTCTGGCTGCTCGGCGACGACGTCGACCACGTCGGCTGGCCCCGCAGCGGCGAACTCGACGTCGTCGAGACCATCTCCGGTGCTGAGTTCATCCACAACGGGGCGATCGGCCCCGACTCCGACGGCAAGGAGTACAAGCTCGCGAGCACCGATCCGATCCAGCCGTCCTTCGTCGACGACTTCCACACCTACTGGGTGCAGCGGGATCCCGGCGTGATCACGATGGGTGTCGACGACCGCACCACCGCGGTGTTCCGCGAGGCGGATCTGCCCCCCGACGAGAAGTGGGTCTTCGACAGGCCGTTCTACCTCTTGCTGAATGTCGCCGTGGGCGGGTCCTGGCCCGGACCTGCCGACGCCTCCACACCGTCTCCGGCTGCGATGACGGTCGACTGGGTGCGGGTGACCAGTGACTGACCTCCTCGAACGTCCCACTCCGTCGCGCCCACAGGCGCGTGGCCGGCATCGCGCCGTGCCGCCGCCGCGGCGCCGCATCGGCGTGTTGCGGCCAGAGTGGCTGACGTTGCTCTCCGCCGCGGCAGGTCTGCTCGCGCTGGCGCCCATCGGTGCCCCGGTGCGGGCGGTCCTGCTGACCGTCTTCGTGCTCACCGGTCCGGGCATGGCGGCAGTGCTGTGGCTGCGAGTGCCCGTCGCGGCGGCCGCAGCGATCGTCCCGACGACCGGTATGGCCGCGGCCGCCGCCGCCACCGTGGCGGTGACGTGGCTGCGGGGGTGGCAACCGGTTCCCGTGCTCCTCGCGCTGGTCGCCGTCGTGGCCGCCTCCGCCCTCGTGTGCGCGCTGCGCCGTCCACACCCGCCGCTGCGCGTGCCCGCCGTGCTGCACCCGCAGAACTGGCAGGTGCGCGCGCCGTACCTCGTCATCGTCGCTGTGCTGTCCGTGTGGGCGGCAGTGCTGCCTGGCATGGCCGACGCCGAACCGTCCCCCTTCGGCCTGCTGGCCACCGGCACCGGACCGGTACTGGTGGTGCTGGCCGCCGTGCTCGTCGCGGCGTTCGTCGTGGCGCTGCGCAGAGACGCGCTGCTCACCGCGGCCGCCGCGATCGCCGCCACCATCATGGTGCTGCGGCTGACCGCCACGCTGGTCACGGACTTGCCGATGTACGCGTGGACGTACAAGCACCTCGGCATCGTCGACTTCCTCCTGACCCATCGGGTGCTGCCGCCCACGGGCGTCGACGTCTACCGCGAGTGGCCGGCCTTCTTCACCACGTTCGCCTGGTTCAGCGAGGTCACCACGCTGAACCCGACATCGGTCGCGCACTGGTTCGCGCCGGCCATCCACGTCGTGTTGGCCGTGGTGGTCGGCTCGCTGGCTGCCACTCTGGGCCTGGACCGACGTGCGGTGCTCGTCGCGGTGATGATCGCCGAGATGGCCAACTGGGTGGCCCAGGACTACTTCGCCCCCCAGGCGTACGGCTTCGTGCTCGGCCTGGGCATCGTCGTCGCGCTGCTGGCATCGCGTGTCGACCGGCGCGTGGGATGGCTGGCGTTCGCGCTGTTCGTGGCCCTGGTGCCGACCCACCAGCTGACGCCGTACTGGATCTTCGGGGTGCTGGTGGCGTTCGCCGTCACCGGCCACCTGCGCCCCCGGTGGTCCCTGATCGGTTACGCGGCAGTGCTTTTCGGCTACCTGTATCCGCGGCGCTACATCGTCTTCGAACACGGCGGGCTGTCGAGCCTGAACCCGCTGGCCAACGGTTCGGGCAACGCGGAGTACGCCGGCTCGGCGGCCAAGGTGGCCACGTCGCTGGTGTGCCGGGGTCTGTCGGCGACCATCATGCTGCTGGCCGTGGTGGCCGCGGTGGTGTGGTGGCGGCGCAAGCGTCCGGTCGCGGTGCCCGTGATCCTGGCGTTCAGCCCGTTCGTGCTGCTGATGTTCAGCAGCTACGGCGGTGAGGCGATCTTCCGGGTGTACCTCTATGCGGTGCCGGGCGCGGCCGTGCTGATCGCACCGCTCGCGGTGGCGGCCGTCGCCCGACCCGTCACGCACTACCTCGCGACCGTGGCGCTCGCGCTGATCGCCGCCGCGGGTTTGCAGGGCTACTACGGCAACTGGTACCTGAACATGGCCCGGCCGTCCGAGTTGGCCCTGCTCGACAGCCTCGTCGACGGCGCCCATGCGCCGGCAACCCTGTGGAGCCTGCATTCGGCGGGGATGCCCACCCGTGCGACGGCCCGCTGGGTCGACTTCGCCGCGCGCAACGATTCATTCGACACCCCGATCGTCGAGAAGTGGCCCGGATTCCTGGACGGTTTCCCGGACGGCCGGCAGTTCGACGACGTGACGGCGCAGGCCGCTGCGGGCCCGGGGGAGACGTACTTCATCTTCACCGACGACGCCAAGGCGGCCTTCGAGTACTTCGGCTACGCCACGGCTGACGCCGTCGGCCGGTTCGAAGCGATGTTCGCCGGCAGTCCGCAGTGGTGCGTGCGCCTGCAGGACGAGACCACCACCGTGTACCGCTACCAGGCGAAGGGATGTTCGCAATGATGTGCCGACTGTGCGGCTCGGCCAGGATGCACAGCGTGCTGGACCTCGGCGCCACCCCGCCGTGCGAGAAATTCCTCACCGCAGACGAATTGGATGCACCGGAGGCGACGTTCCCGCTGCATCTGCGGCTGTGTCAGGACTGCCTGCTGCTGCAGATCCCAGCGCTGATCACGCCGGAGGACACCTTCACCGAGTACGCCTATTTCTCGTCGTATTCCGACAGCTGGGTGGACCACGCCCGCCGATTCGTCGGCGATGCGGCGAAAAAGGTCGGTCTGCAGTCTGATTCGTTCGTCGTCGAGGTGGCCAGCAACGACGGGTATCTGCTCAGCCACGTCGTCGACGCCGGCATCCGCTGCCTGGGCATCGAACCGTCGATCAACGTGGGCGACGCCGCGCGGCAGCGTGGTGTGCCCACGGTCTCGGCGTTCCTCGACGAGCAGACGGCGGCTGACACCCGTGCTGAGCACGGTCCGGCCGATCTCGTCGTCGCCAACAACGTCTACGCCCACATCCCCGACCTGAACGGATTCACGCGCTCGCTGCGGACCCTGGTCGCCGACGACGGCTGGTGCAGCATCGAGGTGCATCATGCGCTGAACCTCGTGGCGCTCGGCCAGTTCGACACGATCTACCACGAGCACTTCCAGTACTACACCGTGCTGTCGGCGATGCGGGCGCTGGCCGCCGGCGGTCTGTCGGTCGTCGATGTCGAGATGCTGCCGACCCACGGCGGATCCATCCGGCTGTGGGCCCGCCCCACCGAACTCGGCGCGGCGCCGACGGCCCGGGTGGCCGACGCGCTGGCCGAAGAAGAGCGCGCCGGCCTGCACGACGTCGGCGGCTATCTCACGCTGCGACCGCGCACCGAAACCATCCGGCACGAACTGCTCCGGTACCTGCTGGACTGCCGGGCCCGCGGCGAACGCGTCGTGGGTTACGGCGCGCCCGGCAAGGGCAACACCTTGCTCAACTACTGCGGCATCCGGCCCGACCTGCTCGAGTACACCGTCGACCGGAACCCGTACAAGCACGGGCGATTCACCCCGGGAACGCGTATCCCGATCCACGACCCGGCACAGCTGGCCAAGGACCAGCCCGACGTGATCGTCGTGCTGCCGTGGAACCTCGAGCGCGAGATCACCGAACAGCTGCGCTACGCCGGGGCGTGGGGTGCCCGTCTGGTGTACCCGCTACCCACTTTGCACGTCGTCGAACTGACGGAAGGAAAACAACTATGAAGGTCGTCCTGTTCTGCGGCGGTTACGGCATGCGGATGCGCAACGGTAGCGACGACGAGATCCCCAAGCCGATGCAGATGATCGGCCCGCGACCGTTGATCTGGCATGTGATGCGGTACTACGCCCACTTCGGCCACACCGAGTTCGTGCTGTGCCTGGGCTACGGCGCCGAGCACATCAAGAACTACTTCCTGTCCTACCGGGAGTCGGTGTCCAACGACTTCGTCATCCGCGGCGGCAAGGTGGAGCTGCTGCAGACCGACATCAGCGACTGGACCATCACGTTTGTCGACACCGGCGCGGAATCGCCCATCGGGGAACGACTTCGGCGGGTCCGCCCCCACCTGGAGGGCGAGGAGTACTTCCTGGCCAACTACGCCGACGTGCTCACCGATGCGCCGATGAACGACATCATCGGCGAGGTCAAGGAGTCCGGCGCCACCGCATCCATGCTGATCGTCCCCCCGCAGTCCTCGTTCCACTGCGTCGACGTCGTCGAATCCGGTCCCCACGCCGGCGCCGTCACGGGCATCACCCCGGTGTCGCGACTGCCCATCTGGGAGAACGGCGGCTACTTCGTACTCTCCGGTGACGTGCTCGAGATGCTCACCGAGAACTGCGATCTGGTCGAGGACGTGTGCGGGCGGCTCGCCACCCGCGGAAAGCTGTACGGCTACAAGCACCTCGGCTTCTGGAAGCCGGCCGACACGTTCAAGGAACGCGCCGAGCTCGATGCTGCCTACCGCAGCGGGGAACGGCCGTGGGCGCTGTGGGAGCACGAGAAGGCGGCATCGTGATCGGGCTGCAGACCGGTGCGCTGCGTGAGATCGCGGTACTCGGTGCGCACTGTGACGACATCGCGATCGGCATGGGCGCAACGCTTCTGACGCTGAGCCGCGACAATCCTGGTCTCCGGGTGCACGCGCTGGTGCTGTGCGGCGCCGGCACGGAGCGGGAGGCCGAGGAGCGGGGTGCGCTGGCAGCGTTCTGCCCGGATGCCGAGGTGACAGTGACCCTGCTCGGAATCCCGGACGGCGCCACCCCCGCCCACTGGAACGATGTCAAGGACGGGTTGCGCACCTTCCGCAGAAGCTGTGAACCCGACGTCGTGTTCAGCACCCAGCGTGCCGACGCCCACCAGGATCATCGTCTGCTCGCTGAATTGACCCCGACCGAGTTCCGGGACCACCTGATCCTGGGATACGAGATCCTCAAGTGGGAGTCGGACACGCCCTCGCCCAGTGTGTTCCATCCGATCGCGACTGAGATCGCGCTCGAGAAGGCGCGCCTGCTGCACAAGCACTACCCGTCGCAGACCGATCGCGACTGGTTCGACGAGGACGCGTTCCTCGGCCTGTCCCGCCTGCGCGGGATCCAATGCCGCAGTACGCACGCCGAGGCGTTTCTGATGGAGAAGACGATCGTGAGATTCGGGGAGACAGCATGAAGGTGTTGGTGACGGGGCATCAGGGTTACCTGGGCACGGTGATGGTGCCGGTGCTGCAGGCGGCCGGCCACGACGTCGTCGGGCTCGACACCGGATACTTCGCCGACTGCGTGCTGGGCCCGCAGCCGGTGGACCCACCGGCGCGCGGCGGCGACCTGCGCGATGTCAGCGTCGAGCAGTTGCGTGGCATCGACGCCGTGGTGCACCTGGCCGCGCTGTCGAACGATCCGCTCGGGGCGCTCAACCCCGACATCACCCACGACATCAACCATCACGCCTCGGTGCGACTGGCGCGGCTGGCGAAAGAGGCCGGGGTGCAGCGCTTCTGCTACGCCTCGACGTGTTCGGTGTACGGCGCCGCGGGTGACGGTCTGGTCGCCGAAGGTGCGCCGCTGCGTCCGCTGACCCCATACGCGGTGAGCAAGGTCCGTGTCGAAGACGATCTGACCGCACTGGCCGACTCGGATTTCACCCCCGTCTTCCTGCGCAACGCGACTGCCTTCGGATTCTCCCCGCGCCTGCGCGCCGACATCGTGCTCAACAACCTGGTCGGCTCCGCGGTGCTGACCGGGGTGGTGCGCGTGCTGTCCGACGGGACGCCGTGGCGTCCGCTCGTGCATGCCCGCGACATTGCGGAGGCGTTCGCGCTCTGCCTGACCGCGCCGGCCGGCGTGGTGTCGTGCCGGGCCTACAACATCGGCAGTGAGGCCAACAACGTCACCGTTGAGGAGATCGCCCGCCGCGTCGCCGAATCCGTTCCCGGCTCGCGCGTCGACATCACCGGAGAAACCGGTGCCGACCCGCGCTCCTACCGTGTCGACTTCGCCCGGGCGCGTACCGAACTCGGCTTCGAGGCGGCCGTGTCCGTCGCCGACGGCGCGGTGGAACTGGCCGACGCGTACACGCGGCACGGCCTGACCGCGGCCGACTTCGAGCACACCTTCACCCGGCTGGCCCGGCTCGCTCACCTGCAGGGTGCCGGGAAGCTCGACGAGACGATGCGTCGTGTCAGCGAATTCGTGTGAGCAATTCCGCCCAGCTGCCCGCCGACGCGTCCCGTGCGGACACGGTGGGCGGGTGCAGCGGCCACTCGATCGCCAACGCCGGGTCCTGCCACGACACGGCCAGGTCGTCGGCCGGATCGTGGGCACGGTCGATGCGGTAACACACGTCCGCCCAGTCGGTGAGCGCCTGGAACCCGTGCAGCATCCCCGGCGGCACGTACAGGTGCCGGAACGTGCTGTCGTCGAGCAGGAACGCCTCGTGCTGCCCGAACGTCGGCGACTCCGGCCGGGCGTCGACGAGCACATCGTGTACCGCGCCGCGGGCGCACCGCACCAACTTGGCCTCCCCGGGCGCGCGGCGTCCGTGCATACCGCGCAGGACACCTCGGGCCGAGCGGGACTGGGAGTCCTGGATGAAACCGGCCGCTGCTCCCGCGACACCGCGCCACTGATCGAAGATCTCGGCGTCGAACGTGCGGGTGAACCACCCGCGCTCGTCGGGGTGCGGCTGCGGGACGAAGGTGACGACGCCGTCGAGACGGCTCGGTTCTATTCGCACGAGGACATCGTGACATGAGCAGGGACATGACCAGGGCCCACATCGACGGCACGTGCCGGAGCTGTCGGCACCCCCGACTGCATCGGGTGCTCGACCTCGGGGCGGTGCCCGCGGCCGATCACTTCCCGCCCGCAGACGCGCCGCCGGCCGCCGACGAGGCGGTGCATCCGCTCGCCATGGTCGTCTGCGATGCCTGCGGCCTGGCGCAACTCGCCGACGACGACACCGAGACCGCCGAACCGCGCGGCGTGGAACCACAGGCACTGAAAGATCAAGCAGCCGATGCCATCTCCCGGGTCTCAGCGGCCGGTTGGCTGCCGGGCGGCACAGTCCGCGAGTTCGGTAGCCCGCACGGCGGCAGCTGGCTGCCGCTGCTGACCGAGCGCGGCTACCAGGGCTCGGAAGGTCCCGCCGACGTGGTACTCGACTGCTTCGGGATCATGCACGACCCCGACCAGGAGGCGGCGTTCGCTCGCCGCGCCGCCACCACCGCGCCCGGCGGGGTACTGCTCCTGCAGTTCCACACACTGGCCGCCATCGTCCGCGGGGGTCAGTGGAATGCGCTGCGCCACGGCCATTTCGCGTACTACTCGACACCGGCTGTCGTCGCGCAACTCGCCCGCGTCGGCATGCGGGCCGTCGACGCGTGGACGTTCGAGCTGTACGGCGGCACGGTCTTGGTGGCCGCCGTCCACGGCAGCGGCGAGCCCGGTCCCGCGGTCGCCGAGCTGCTGCGCGCCGAGGCCGAGATGTCCGATCCCGCGACGGTCGCGGCCCTGCAAGATGCCGCCGACACACAGACCGTGGCGTTGCGGTCCTGGCTGGAAACCGAACGCCGGGCCGGCCGGCGGGTGTACGCCTACGGTGCCGCGTCGCGGGCAGTCGCGTTGTTCTGCCGGGCCGGTGTCGACGCCTCGCTGGTCGCGGCGGTCGCCGACGCGTCGACCGCCAAGCAGGGTCGCCGCATGCCCGGCACCGACATCCCGATCGTCTCCCCGGAGGATCTCGTCGCAGCCGGGCCCGACACGGTGCTGCTCACCCTCCCCGACCTGCTGGACGAGGTGTCGCAGCGGTGGCCCGAACTGCAGGGCCGCTGGGTCGTCGACGACTTCGCCGGTGAGACAAAGACCTTCGCGCGATCGCGGCTGCTGCAGGACAGACTGCACGACCTGATCCCCGGTGGGGCCCACACCTATGCGCGTGGCGCCGACCAATACCCGGAGACGATGCCGCCAGTGCTGACGCACGGCGCGGGGTGTCGCGTATGGGACGTCGACGGCAACGACTACGTCGAATACGGCATGGGTCTGCGGTCGGTGACACTCGGGCACGGGTACCCGCCCGTCGTCGACGCCGTCACCCGCGCGATCGCCGGCGGAGTCAACTTCAGCAGGCCCACCGCCGCCGAAGTCGTTGCCGCAGAGCAGTTCCTGGCCCTGGTGCCCGGAGCCGACATGGTCAAGTTCGCCAAGAACGGTTCCGATGCGACGACCGCCGCGGTCCGGCTGGCGCGCGCGGTCACCGGTCGCATCGCGGTCGCGATCTGCGAGCAACCGTTCTTCTCCACCGACGACTGGTTCATCGGCACCACCCCGATGGCCGGTGGCATCCCCGCCGACCACGCCGCCGCCACGAAGCGTTTCCCCTACAACGATCTCGACGCGCTGACCGCGCTGCTCTCAGGTGACGACATCGCCTGCGTGGTGATGGAAGCCGCGACCGCCACCGCAGAACCCGCACCCGGCTACCTGCAGGCCGTGCGTGAGCTCTGCGACCGGCACGGGACACTGCTGGTGTTCGACGAGATGATCACCGGCTTCCGCTGGGCCGCCGGTGGCGCGCAGTCGATCTACGGGGTGACGCCCGACCTGTCCTGCTGGGGCAAGGCGATGGCCAACGGTTTTCCGCTGTCGGCGCTGGCCGGCCGCCGTGAGTTCATGGAACGCGCGGGACTGCGCACCGACAGCGAGCGGGTGTTCCTGCTCTCGACCACCCACGGCCCCGAAACGGCGTCGCTGGCGGCGTTCGGTGCCGTCGTCGCGGCCTACCGCACCGAGGATCCGGTGGCGCGCATGGAACGGGCCGGCAGGCGCCTGGCCGAGGGAGCGAATGCAGCGATCGCCGAGGCGGGGCTGTCCGACCACCTCACGGTGACCGGCCGACCGTCGTGTCTGGTGTTCGTCACCCGAGATGCCCAGGGTGCGCCCTCGCAGGCATATCGCACGCTGTTCATGCAGGAACTGCTGCGCCGCGGGGTACTCGGACAATCATTCGTCACGTCGGCCGCACACGACGACGAGGCCATCGACCACACCATCGCGGCCGTCAGGGACGCGCTGCCGGTCTACCGCTTCGCGATCGAGGCGGGCACCGTGGCGGGCCTGCTGCAGGGCCGGCCGGTGGCGCCGGCGCTGCGGAGCACCGCCGCGCCGCGTCGGCTCACCACCCCGTCCGGCTCACTCGGCGGCCCGCGTGGCGGGGTGCACGGCGATCAGCCCTAAAGCGCTGCGCCGCTGGCATATTGCCGCCAACTCGGCGTAGGCCTTCTCGCCGAGCAGCTCGGTCAGCTCGGGGGCGTAGGACTGCCACACCGGCTTCTCCCCGACGTGGGCGTTGGGGTCGCCGGTGCAGTACCACGTCAGATCGAGTCCGCCCTCGCCCCACCCGCGCCGGTCGTACTCGGTGATCGTCGACTTCAGGATCTCCGAGCCGTCGGGTCGCGTGACCCATTCCTGGGTGCGCCGGATCGGGAGCTGCCAACACACCTCCGGTTTGAGGGTCAGCGGCTCGACGCCCAGCTGCAACGCCTTGGTGTGCAGCGAGCATCCGATACCGCCCGGCCACCCGGGACGATTCAGAAAGATGCACGCGCCTTTGTACTTTCGCGTCCGCCAGGTGGGCTCGTCGTCGTATTCGTCGAGCTCCAGATAGCCCTTCTTGCCGAGGCCCTTGTCGCGGAACTGCCAGTCCTCGTCGGTGAGCAGTTTCACCGCATCGTCGAGCTTGGCGCGGTCGTCGTCGTCGGAGAGAAACGCGCCATGGGAACAACATCCGTCGTCGGGGCGATCCGCGACGGTGCCCTTGCAGGCCGGTGTGCCGAAGACGCACGTCCAGCGTGACAGCAGCCAGGTCATGTCCGCGGCGATCAGATGTTTGGGGTTTTCGGGGTCGTAGAACTCCACCCACTCACGGGCGAAATCGAGTTCCACCTCACCCGGATACGGACCAGTCACGGTTTTCCACGGTAGACCCATTAGGTTGGACGGGTGCGATTAGGCGTGCTCGATGTGGGCAGCAATACCGTCCACCTGTTGGTGGTGGATGCGCGCCGCGGTGGGCACCCCACGCCGATGAGTTCGACGAAGGCCTCACTGCGGCTCGCCGAGGCCATCGACACCTCCGGCAAGCTGACGCGCCGCGGTGCCGACAGACTGATCGGCACGATCGACGAGTTCGCGAAGATCGCCACCAGTTCGGGATGTTCGGAGCTGATGGCGTTCGCGACGTCGGCGGTGCGCGATGCGAAGAACTCCGAAGACGTGCTGTCGCGGGTGAAATCCGACACCGGCGTGGATCTGCGCGTGCTCAGCGGGGTCGACGAGTCGCGGCTGACATTCCTGGCGGTGCGGCGCTGGTACGGCTGGAGTGCCGGACGCATCATCAACATCGACATCGGCGGCGGCTCGCTCGAGCTGTCCAGCGGGGTCGACGAGGAACCAGATGTGGCGATGTCGCTGCCGTTGGGCGCGGGCCGGCTGACCCGCGAATGGCTGCCCGACGATCCGCCCGGCCGCCGGCGCGTTGCGATGCTGCGGGATTGGCTGGCCAACGAACTCTCCGAAGCCGGCACCGCCATCGCTGAGGCCGGCAGCCCCGATCTGGCGGTGGCCACCTCCAAGACGTTCCGTTCTCTGGCCCGGCTCACCGGTGCCGCGCCTTCCGGTGCGGGTCCACGGGTCAAGCGCACGCTGACTGCCACGGGTCTTCGTCAGCTCATATCTTTCATCTCTAGGATGACCGCGTCCGACCGTGCCGAGCTGGAAGGAGTGAGCGCCGACCGTGCCCCGCAGATCGTGGCGGGCGCCCTGGTGGCCGAGGCGAGCATGAAAGCGCTAGGTATCGAAAGCGTAGACATTTGCCCGTGGGCGTTGCGGGAGGGCTTGATCCTGCGGAAACTCGACAGCGAAGCCGACGGTACGGCGCTCGTGGGCGGGCATTCGCCCTCCGGGCGGGTGTCGGTGCGCAATGCTGGACGGTAAGCAGGCAACCGCGAGGGCGAGCAGGCGATGACTGGACCAGACGACTACACCAACACCCGGCCGATCTCGGTCGCCGAGCTGCTGGCCAAGAACGGCACGATCGGCGCACCCCCGGTCGGTGGCCGCCGTCGCCGTCGCCGCGGTAACGCCGACGCCGTCACCGTCGCCGAGCTCACCGGCGAGATCCCGATCGTCCGCCCCGACGAACCCGCGACTTCCGAACCCGAGCCGGAACCGGTGTCCGAGCCGGAGCAGTCCGCCGCCCCCGAGACCGAGGTCGCTGACGAGCTCGAGGTCGATGACGAGGTCGATGACGAGGTCGATGACGTCGATGAGGCAGACGACGTGGCCGATGCGGCCGAGGTGACCGAAGGCGACGACGAACTCGTCGAGGTCGACGAGACAGCCCTCGAGACGGACGAGACGGACGAGACGAACGAGACCGACCTGGCCGCCGAACCCGAGACCGGGGCGGGGGACGACGTCGACGAGACGCCCGCCGACGATGTCGTCGAGGAGCCCGAGCCCGAGCCCGAGCCAGAAGCCGCCGCGCCGCGGCGGTCGCCGTTCGGCCGGTTCGGCCGCAAGAGCGCCCCGGCCGTCGACGCGGAGCTGATGAGCCCCGATCCGGTCGACGCCGACGTCCCCGCCGACCTCCAGGACGCGCAGACCGAGGAGAGCGAAGACCGGGACGCACCGAGCGACACCGAGGTCGTCGAGGCCGATGAGCTCGTCGAGGACGACGAGACCAACCCGGTCGCCGACACCGAAGATGCCGACACCGGCGAGGACTCCGCGGACGAGGACGAACTGCCGTCGTATCTGCGCTCCACGCAGGACCCGCTGTTCGGCGGGGAGACCGTCGCCGACGATGTGGCCCGCCGCGGTGCTCGGCTGCCGTCCGAGGACGTGGTGGAGGACGGGGACCTCGACGAGGACCAGGACGAGGACGAGCCGCGGCCGATGTCACCTGTGGTGCACGGACTGTGGGTGGTGGGGCAGAGCGTCGTCGCGGTCGTGTTCGGCGCGGGCCTGTTCGTCGCGTTCGACCAATTGTGGAAGTGGAACAACATCGTCGCGTTGGTGCTGTCGGTGTTGGTGATCCTGGGCCTGGTCGTCGGCGTCCGGGTGGTGCGCAAGACCGAGGACATCGGCAGCACGCTGATCGCGGTGGCGGTCGGCGCGTTGGTCACCCTCGGGCCGCTGGCGTTGCTGCAATCGGGCTGACCGGGGTGCGCCCTGCCATCAAGGTCGGCCTGTCGACGGCCTCTGTCTATCCGCTCAAGACCGAGGCCGCCTTCGAGATGGCCGCCACACTCGGCTACGACGGCGTCGAGCTGATGGTGTGGGCGGAATCGGTCAGCCAGGACATCGATGCCGTCGAGGAGCTGTCGAGGCGCTACGACGTCCCGGTGCTCTCGGTGCATGCGCCCTGCCTCCTGATCTCGCAGCGGGTCTGGGGCGCGAACCCGATCGCGAAGCTGGACCGCAGCGTGCGTGCCGCCGAGCAGCTCGGCGCTCAGACCGTCGTGGTCCATCCGCCGTTCCGCTGGCAGCGCCGCTATGCCGAGGGGTTCGCCGACCAGGTGGCCGAGCTCGAGGCCCGCAGCGACGTCATGGTCGCGGTGGAGAACATGTTCCCGTTCCGTGCCGACAGGTTCTTCGGCGCGGGGCAGACGTCGATCGAACGGATGCGCAAGCGCGGCGGCGCTCCGGGCCCGGGCATCTCGGCGTTCGCGCCGTCCTACGACCCGCTCGATGGCGGTCACGCGCACTACACACTCGACCTCTCGCACACTGCGACGGCCGGCTCCGACGCCGTCGACATGGCCCGGCGCATGGGGGATGGGTTGGTGCACCTGCATCTGTGCGACGGCAGCGGCGCGTCCACCGACGAGCACCTGGTGCCCGGCCGCGGCACACAACCGACCGTCGAGATCTGCGAGACGTTGGCCGCCAGTGACTTCGCAGGCCATGTCATCCTCGAGGTGACCACCTCGGCCGCACGGTCGGTCGCCGAGCGCGAAGAGTTGCTGACCGAGTCGCTGCAGTTCGCCCGCACCCACCTGTTGCGCTGATCGAGCAAGGACCCGATGACTCTCTCCACCTCGTTCACCGATGCCATGGCACTGACTCCCGACGGCGCCGGTGTCTACCACGGGCTGCTCAACGAGCACTGGACCATCGGCCCCAAGGTGCACGGCGGCGCGATGCTCGCGCTGTGCGCCAACGCCGCGCGCAGCGAGCTCGGTGAGTCCGGCGTGGAACCCATTGCGGTGTCGGGCAATTTCCTCTGGGCGCCCGACCCCGGGCCGATGCAGGTCGTGACGACCGTGCGCAAGCGTGGGCGGCGGATCAGTCTGATCGATGTCGAGCTCAACCAGGGGTCGCGGACGGCGCTGCGGGCCGCGATCACACTGGGGCGCCCTGAACACCATGTGCCGCCGCTGTTGTCGGTCAACCCCGTGCTGCCGCTGATGACCCCCGATCCGCCGCCCGGACTGGAACCGATCGGTCCCGGACATCCGATGGCCGACGTCGTCCACCTCGCGCACGGCTGCGACATCCGTCCCTCGCTGACGTCGTTCGCCCCGCGCGGCGACGGCGGCCCACCGATGATCGAGTACTGGGTGCGTCCAAAGGGCGCCGCCCCCGACGTGCTGTTCGCGCTGCTGTGCGGGGACGTGTCGGCTCCGGTCACGATGGGGCTCAACAGGTTCGGCTGGGCGCCCACGGTGCAGCTGACGGCCTTCGTGCGGGCCGTGCCTGCCGACGGGTGGCTGAGGGTGATGTGCACGACGACGCAGATCGGTCAGGAATTCTTCGACGAGGACCACATCGTCGTGGACCGCGAGGGCCGCATCGTCGTGCAGTCCCGGCAACTGGCGTTGGTGCCCGCCGCTCCCGACTGAGCCGATCTCGGTCCGATCGGTGCGGCCGTGTCATGCTGTCCCGCATGGCCAGAATCGCGATCATCGGCGGCGGAAGTATCGGAGAGGCACTGCTGGCGGGACTGCTGCGGGCCGGCCGCCAGACCAAGGACCTCGTGGTGGCCGAGAAGAGCCCGAACCGCGCCACGTATCTGGCCGAGAAGTACTCCGTGCGCATCGCGTCGGTGGCCGAGGCGGTCGACACCGCGACGTACGTCATCGTCGCGGTCAAGCCCTCCGACGTCGGCAGCGTGATCGGTGACATCGCCGATACGGCCGCACGCGCCGAAAGTGACGCCGCAGAGCAGATCTTCGTGACGGTCGCGGCCGGGGTCAGCGCGGCCTATTTCGAGAACAAGCTGCCCGCCGGTTCGCCCGTGGTGCGGGTGATGCCCAACGCGCCGATGCTCGTCGGTGGCGGGGTCAGTGCGGTGGCCCCGGGGCGGTTCGCCACCGCGGAGCACGTCCGCGGGGTGTCCGCACTGTTCGACGCCGTCGGCGGGGTGCTGACGGTGGCGGAGAGCCAGATCGACAGTGTCACCGCGGTCTCCGGCTCCGGTCCCGCATATTTCTTCCTGATGGTCGAGGCGCTCGTCGACGCCGGGGTGGATGCGGGGCTGAGCCGATCGGTGGCCACCGATCTGGTGGTGCAGACGATGGCCGGCTCGGCGGCGATGCTGCTGGAGCGGTTGGATGCCGAAGGCGCGGGCGGTGACGCCGCGTCTGGCCCATCCGGAGCGATGGCGTCGCCGACCGACACCTCGGCTGCCCAGCTGCGCGCCATGGTGACCTCGCCCGGCGGCACCACCGCCGCTGGGCTGCGGGAACTCGAACGCGGAGGCCTGCGTGCAGCCGTCGCCAACGCCGTCGAGGCCGCGAAAACCCGCTCTGAGCAGCTAGGAATTACACCCGAGTAGTTCGGGAATTTCTGATTGATTAGCCCACACCCGTCGCAGTAACCCCACCCGCCACGCTATTCTCCCAGTGGTAAGCGTGGGTCGGTGCCAGCGGTGGGGAAGCCGCTGGAACTGCCCGCGCCTGATGGATTGGGTTGCGATGACGTCTATGAACGGGCCGTCGGCGCGGGATTCAGCCAGCGGAAAGTCGGCGCGTGACGCCGGTCAATCCGATGGTCAACCGCCTCGAGCTCAATTTCTCACCGTGGCAGAGGTGGCCAGCCTGATGCGGGTCAGCAAGATGACCGTGTACCGGCTGGTGCACAACGGTGAGCTGCCGGCGGTGCGGGTCGGCCGGTCGTTCCGCGTCCACGCCAAGGCCGTCCACGACATGCTGGAGAGCTCCTACTTCGACGCGGGCTAAATCCAGGCCGCAGACGGCGGATTTCGGAGCCGAGACTGTCGCCAGGTAAGGTGACCGGTCGAGATCGTCGAAAAAACCGAGGTAGCGGAGTTCATGGGTTCTGTCATCAAGAAGCGACGTAAGCGCATGTCGAAGAAGAAGCACCGCAAGCTGCTTCGTCGCACCCGGGTCCAGCGCAGAAAACTCGGCAAGTAGTCCGGCTGCGCCAGCCGCTAGGCTGCGGAGATGGATGCTGGGGGTAACTCGGGCGGCTCCGATGCCAGGGACGGTCTGAACTACCCCAAGGTCGTCCTGGTCACCGGCGCATGCCGGTTCCTCGGCGGCTATCTGACCGCCCGGCTGGCGCAGAACCCGCTGATCAACCATGTCATCGCGGTCGACGCGATCGCGCCGAGCAAAGATCTGCTGCGCCGCATGGGCCGCGCCGAGTTCGTCCGGGCCGACATCCGAAATCCGTTCATCGCCAAGGTGATTCGCAACGGGGACGTCGACACCGTGGTGCACGCCGCCGCGGCGTCCTACGCGCCCCGCTCCGGCGGTCGCGCCACGCTCAAAGAGCTGAACGTGATGGGCGCCATCCAGTTGTTCGCGGCATGCCAGAAGGCGCCGTCGGTGCGCCGGGTGATCCTGAAGTCGACCTCGGAGATCTACGGGTCGAGTTCGCGCGATCCCGTGCTGTTCGCGGAGAGCAGCAGCCGTCGCAGGCCGGCCCGGGAAGGGTTCGCCCGCGACAGCATCGACATCGAGGGCTACGCCCGCGGTCTCGGCCGGCGCCGTCCCGACATCGCGGTCACCATCTTGCGGCTGGCCAACATGATCGGTCCCGCGATGGACACCGCGCTGTCGCGGTACCTGGCCGGGCCAGTAGTGCCGACCATCATCGGCCACGACGCCCGCATGCAGCTGCTGCACGAGCAGGATGCGCTGGGGGCGCTCGAGCGTGCGACGATCGCGGGCAAGGCGGGCACCTTCAACATCGGGGCGTCCGGGGTCATCATGATGAGCCAGGCGATCCGTCGGTCGGGGCGTCTCGCGCTCCCGATGCCGCGCGCCGCGCTGTCGGCCGTCGACTCGTTGTGGCGGGCCGGCCGGACCACCGAGATCGACCCGGAGCGTCTGGACTACCTCAGCTACGGGCGCGTCATGGACACCACCCGGATGCGCACCGAACTCGGCTACACCCCGAAGTGGACCACGACAGAGGCCTTCGACGACTACGTGCGTGGCCGGGGTCTGAAACCCATCGTGGACCCCGACTGGGTTTCTGCTGTGGAGCGCCGCGCTGTGACAGCGGCGGCGAGGTTCGGGCGCTAGACTCAGGGATCAGCGCGGGGGCGGGGACACTCGAGCTCGAGGTTGCGGAAGGTGAGAAGCGAGACAGTGGCGGGCGAGTCGAAAGCGAAAGTCATTCCCCTGCACTCGAATTCAAGCCGGAGTGCAGCGGCCCGCCGGGCGGCGGCCCAGCGTGGAGACCGATCTCGACGGCATCCGTCTCTCTACGGCGACGGCGAAGGCCGGGCCACCGCCGAGGAACTGTCCGCCGTCGTCCGTGACATCGACGCCCACCGTGGTGACGGTTTCGGTTCCGCCGCGGGACCCGACGCCGAGCCCAGTGAACTCGCCAACCGGATCTCCGCGGTGGCCGACTTCCTCCGCAAGAGAATGGTCGGGGACTACACCGTCGACGAGTTCGGCTTCGATCCCCATCTCAACAACGCGATCTTCCTGCCCGTGCTGCGCGTGCTGTTCAACTCGTGGTTCCGGGTCGAGGTCAGCGGTGTGGAGAACCTGCCCGAGACCGGCGCCGGCCTCGTGGTGGCCAACCACGCCGGGGTCCTGCCCTTCGACGGATTGATGACGTCGGTGGCAGTCCGCGACAACCATCCCGCGCACCGCGATCTGCGTCTGCTGGCGGCGGACATGGTGTTCGACATGCCGCTCGTCGGCCAGGCCGCGCGCAAGGCCGGCCACACCATGGCGTGCACGGACGACGCCCACCGGCTGCTGGCCGCGGGCGAGCTGACCGCCGTGTTCCCCGAGGGTTACAAGGGTCTGGGTAAGCACTTCAAGGACCGCTACAAGCTGCAACGGTTCGGCCGCGGCGGCTTCGTGTCCGCGGCGCTGCGCACCAAGGCGCCGATCGTGCCGTGCTCGATCGTCGGGTCCGAGGAGATCTACCCGATGGTCGCCGACGTGAAGCTGCTGGCCCGCCTGCTGGGTCTGCCGTACTTCCCGGTCACCCCGCTGTTCCCGCTGGCGGGCCCGCTCGGCGTGGTGCCTCTCCCGTCGAAGTGGTACATCCAGTTCGGTGAGCCCATCGACACCGCTGACTACGACGATTCGGCCGCCGACGATCCGATGATCACCTTCGAGATCACCGACCAGGTCCGCGAAACCATCCAGCAGACCCTCTACCAGCTGCTGGCCAACCGAAGGAACACGTTCTTCGGCTGATCCCGGGCGGTCCTACTGGGCGGTCTGCTTCGCCACCATCGCGCGCAGCGCTTCGTCCCGTCGTGCGGCGATGCGGTCGCTGATCTCGTCGGCCTCGGTGTCTGACTGCGCTTCACCCATCACCGTGACCACGCTGGTCAATACTGGTTCGCCCCGCTCGTCGGTCACCTCGCCACGGACCTCGGTGACCACCGCGCCGTGCGACTCGGTCACCGCATCCAGGTAGGAGTCGAAGAACAGCTTGTCCCCGGCCAGGATCGGCCGGTGGAAGGTGATCTTCTGGTCGCGGTGCAGCACCCGTTCCATGTTGATCGGGACGTCGAACTGGTTGAAGATCTCCAGCTGCACCTGCCGACCCGCGACGGCGAGGAAGGTCAGTGACGCGATCAGGGCGCCGTGGCCGCACTCCTCGGCGGCCTCCTCGCTGTAGTGAGCGGGATGATCGTCTTTGACGGCGCGGGCGAACTCCCGGATCTTCTCGCGGTCGACCTCGAAGTAGTCGGGGTACCGGTAGTGGGTCCCGATGATGTTCTCGGCGATGGCCATGCGTGATCCGCTTTCGTCGTTCGGGCGGTGCGAGCCTACTTGGCGTCGCGACGGGACACCACCGCGGCCAGCGCACCGCCGACCGCGCCCAGCGCCAGCGCCGACGGCACCCCGATACGGGCGGCTTTGCGGGCGGTGCGGAAGTCGCGGATCTCCCAGCCGCGCTCCCGGGCGAGGTCGCGCAGGTCGGCGTCGGGGTTGATCGCGACGGCCGTCCCGACCAGCGACAGCATCGGCACGTCGTTGAAGCTGTCGGAGTAGGCGGTGCAGCGGCGCAGGTTCAGGCCCTCGCGGATGGCCAGCGAGCGCACGGCATGCGCCTTGCCGGTGCCGTGCAGGATGTCGCCGACCAGGCGCCCGGTGAACACGCCGTCGATCGACTCGGCGACTGTGCCCAGCGCACCGGTGAGCCCGAGCCTGCGGGCGATCGTGTCGGCCAGCTCGTACGGTGTCGCGGTGACCAGCCACACCTGTTGACCGGCATCGAGGTGCATCTGGGCCAGCGCCCGGGTGCCCGGCCAGATCTTGTCGGCGATGATCTCGTCGTAGATCTCTTCACCCAGATCCACCAGCTCAGCGGTCGAGCGGCCCTCGATGAATGCCAGCGCCTTGCGCCGCCCCGCCGCCACGTCGTCGCTGTTCTCGCGGCCGGTGAGCTGGAACTTGGCCTGCGCCATGGCAAAGCGGGCCAGGTCCTTGTAGGTGAAGTACTCGCGGGCCGCCAGCCCCCGCGCGAAGTGCACCAGAGAAGAACCGTGCACCAGCGTGTTGTCCACGTCGAAGAACGCCGCCGCGGTCAGATCCGGTGGCGGCGGGGGCGGGCCGGACAGCTCGCCGCCGGTCTCGATGGCGGGTTCGGTCAGACCCGCGGCCGCAACCTCGGCGCTGCTCTCCCCGGCGATCTGCTGCGCCCGGGACTCGATGCCGATCTCAGTACCGTCGGACACGGCTACAACATTAGGTCACCCGGCCGCGATACTGGCGGGGTGGATCGTGCCGTGCATCTGCTCACCCGCCAGGGCTGCTCTTTGTGTCAGAAGGCGGCCGACCGACTGGCCGCGCTGCGCGACGAGCTCGGGTTCGGCCTGAGTGTGACCGACGTCGACGAAGCAGCCGCCGCCGGAGACAAGGCCCTGCGCGCCGAATACGGAGACCGGTTGCCCGTCGTGCTGCTCGACGGCGTCGAACACAGCTACTGGGAGCTCGACGAGGACAGGCTGCGCGCAGATCTGACCGACTGAGGGAATTTGGCTGCCCAGCTGGTCAGCGATTACCTTGGTGGGGTGGTGAGGAAGCCGTGAGCGTACTGCTTTTCGGGGTTTCGCACCGGAGCGCGCCCGTGTCGGTACTCGAGCAACTCAGTACCGACGAGGCCGATCAGGCCAAGATCATCGAGCAGATCCTGCAATCCTCGCTGGTCACCGAGGCCATGGTGCTGTCGACCTGCAACCGCGTCGAGGTGTACGCGGTCGTCGAGGCGTTCCACGGCGGACTCTCGGTGATCGGACAGGTGCTCAGTGAGCACTCCGGGATGTCGCTGCAGGATCTGACGCGGTACGCCTACGTCCGCTACGCCGAAGCCGCGGTCGAGCATCTGTTCTCGGTCGCCAGCGGTCTCGACTCCGCCGTGGTCGGTGAGGCGCAGGTTCTCGGCCAGGTGCGCCGGGCCTATGCCACCGCCGAAGCGAACCACACCGTGGGTCGCACGCTGCACGAACTGTCCCAGCGCGCGCTGTCGGTGGGCAAGCGGGTGCATTCCGAGACCGGCATCGATTCCGCCGGTGCCTCGGTGGTGTCCGTCGCGCTGGACATGGCGCAAGCCCGCATCGGATCTCTCGCCGGGCGCTCCGCCGTCGTGGTGGGCGCCGGCTCGATGGGCGCCCTGGCCGCCAAACAGCTGATGCGCGCCGGTATCGAGCGCGTCCATGTGGTCAATCGCTCACTCCCGCGCGCCAAGCACCTCGCCGAGAACGTGCGCAGCCACGGCGTGGCGGCCGAAGCCTTCCCGTTCGACCACCTGCCGCCCCTTCTCACCGACGCCGACGTCGTGGTCAGCTGCACCGGCGCGGTCCGGCCGGTCGTCACGCTGGCCGACGTCCACCGCGGGCTGGCGCAGCGGCTGGGCGGCACCAGACAACTGGTGATGTGCGATCTGGGCATGCCGCGCGACATCGACCCCGCGGTCGCCGGGCTGCCCGGCGTCGACGTCATCGACATGGAGCGCATCCTGCGGGAGCCCACCGCGCGCACCGCGACCTCCGACGCCGAGGCGGCCCGCACCATCGTCGCCGCCGAGGTCGCCGAGTACCTGACCGGCCAGCGGATGGCCGAGGTCACCCCGACCGTCACCGCGCTGCGCCAGCGCGCCGCCGACGTCGTCGAAGCGGAACTGCTGCGGCTGGACAACCGGTTGCCGGGGCTGGATTCGGCCCACCGTGACGAGGTTGCCAAGACGGTGCGCCGGGTCGTCGACAAGCTCCTGCACGCACCCACGGTGCGCGTCAAGCAGTTGGCCGGAGCCCCCGGCGGGGACAGCTACGCCGAAGCGCTGCGCGAACTGTTCGAGCTCGACCAGCACGCCGTGGACGCCGTCGCCGGCGGTGAGCTCGGGACCGTCGCGGTCGACGAGTTGATCGTTCCCGCAACCGATCTCGATAGCGCAGAGTGATCGCAGAGTGATCCGTATCGGCACGCGGGGCAGCCTGCTGGCCACCACTCAGGCAGGTGCCGTCCGCGACGCCCTCATCGCCCGCGGGCACGCCGCCGAGTTGGTGATTGTCTCCACCGAGGGAGACCGTTCCTCCGCACCGATCGCCGAGATCGGGGTCGGCGTGTTCACCGCCGCGCTGCGTGAGGCGATTGCCGACAACACGGTCGACATGGCGGTGCACTCCTACAAAGATCTGCCGACCGCAGCCGACCCCCGCTTCGTGATCGCCGCGATCCCGGTGCGCGAGGACGCCCGGGATGCGCTGGTGGCGCGGGACGGACTGGTGCTCGGCGAGTTGCCGGCCGGCTCGGTGATCGGGACGTCGTCCCCGCGACGGACCGCGCAGCTTAGAGCACTGGGTCTCGGTTTGGAAATCCGCCCCCTACGAGGCAACCTAGATACCAGGTTGAACAGGGTAAGCAGCGGTGTTCTCGACGCCGTCGTCGTGGCCCGGGCGGGATTGGCCCGCATCGGTCGCCTCGATGCCGTCACCGAGACGCTGGAGCCGGTACAGATGTTGCCGGCGCCGGCTCAAGGTGCATTGGCGCTCGAGTGCCGTGCCGGTGATTCCGGCCTGGTCTCGGTGTTGGCAGAGCTCGACGATGCCGACACCCGGGCCTCGGTCACCGCAGAGCGGACCCTGCTCGCCGAACTGGAGGCGGGGTGCTCCGCACCGGTTGGCGCGATTGCCGAGGTGGTCGAGTCGATCGATGAGGACGGTCGCGTCTTCGAAGAGGTGTCGCTGCGCGGCTGCGTGGCGACGCTGGACGGATCCGACGTGATCCGTGCGTCCGGTATCGGCACAACCGAGCGGGCACGGGAGCTAGGGCTCTCGGTGGCCGCGGAGCTGTTCGAGCTGGGAGCACGGGACCTGTTGGACGAACGCGGGAGAGGGACATGACTCGCCAGATGACCTTGCGAGGACGCAAGGGCAAGCCCGGCCGCATCAGCTTCGTCGGCTCCGGGCCCGGTGATCCGGGCCTGCTGACGACGCGCGCCCGCGCGGTACTGGCCAATGCGGCCCTGGTCTTCGTCGACCCCGATGTGCCCGAAGCGGTGCTCGCGTTGGTCGGCTCCGAACTGCCCCCGCCGTCGGGACCGTTGCCGGCCGAGGCGACAGAGCCCCGTGATCCCGCGTCGCCGGATGCGCCCGCCGAGGCGGCGGAGCCCGCCATCCCCGGCGGCCCGGACATCCGGCCCGCGCTCGGCGATCCGGCCGAGGTCGCCAAGACGCTGGCCACCGAGGCGCGCACCGGGGTGGACGTCGTCCGCCTGGTCGCTGGTGACCCGCTGTCGATCGACGCCGTCATCACCGAGGTCAACGCGCTGGCACGCACCCAGCTCACCTTCGAGATCGTGCCGGGGCTGCCGGACACCTCGGCCGTGCCGACCTACGCGGGCCTGCCGCTGGGCTCGTCGCACACCGTCGCCGATGTCCGCGATCCGCAGGTGGATTGGGCCGCACTCGCCGCCGCCCCCGGGCCGCTGATCCTGCACGCGACCGCGTCGCACCTGCCCGAGGCCGCGCGCACACTGATCGAATTCGGTCTGGCCGAGGGCACGCCCGCCGTGGTGACCGCCAACGGGACCACGTGCGCGCAGCGCTCCGTCGAGACCACGCTGGCCGGCCTCCTGGACAAGGCCGTGCTGGACAAGCCTGCCGGCGTCGAGCCGTCCGGCCCGCTGACCGGAACGCTCGTCGTCACGATCGGCCGGACCGTCGCCAACCGCGCCAAGCTGAACTGGTGGGAGAGCCGCGCCCTGTACGGCTGGACCGTGCTGGTGCCGCGCACCAAGGACCAGGCGGGCGAGATGAGCGATCGGCTCGTCGGCCACGGCGCGCTGCCGATCGAGGTGCCGACCATCGCGGTCGAGCCGCCGCGCAGCCCGGCCCAGATGGAAAGGGCCGTCAAGGGTCTGGTCGACGGCCGGTTCCAGTGGGTCGTGTTCACCTCCACCAACGCGGTGCGCGCGGTGTGGGAGAAGTTCAACGAGTTCGGCCTGGATGCTCGCGCGTTCTCCGGTGTGAAGATCGCCTGCGTCGGCCAGGCCACCGCCGACCGGGTCCGCGCGTTCGGGATCAACCCCGAGCTGGTGCCCACCGGCGAGCAGAGCTCGCTGGGCCTGCTCGACGAGTTCCCGCCGTACGACGACATTTTCGACCCGGTGAACCGCGTGCTGTTGCCGCGCGCGGACATCGCCACCGAGACGCTGGCCGAGGGGCTGCGCGAACGGGGCTGGGAGATCGAGGACGTCACCGCCTACCGGACGGTGCGTGCCGCGCCGCCGCCGGCGCACACCCGCGAGATGATCAAGGCCGGTGGCTTCGACGCGGTGTGCTTCACGTCGAGCTCCACGGTGCGCAACCTGGTCGGTATCGCCGGGAAGCCGCACGCACGCACCATCGTGGCGTGCATCGGACCGAAAACCGCTGAGACTGCAGCTGAATTCGGACTGCGCGTGGACGTGCAGCCGGAGGTGGCCGCGGTCGGGCCGCTCGTCGAGGCGCTGGCCGAGCACGCCGCCCGGTTGCGGGCCGAGGGCGCGCTGCCACCGCCGCGGAAGAAGAGTCGCCGCCGCTAACCGCAAGGACGGTCATGCCCTACCCGAGTCATCGTCCGCGGCGGCTACGGTCCACGCCGGCGCTGCGCCGGCTGGTGTCCGAAACGTCGTTGCAGGCGCGCCAACTCGTGTTGCCGATGTTCGTCGCGGACGGCATCGACGAACCACGGCCCATCGCTTCCATGCCCGGAGTGGTTCAGCACACCCGGGATTCGCTGCGCCGGGCGGCCGCTGACGCCGTCGACGCCGGTGTCGGCGGGCTGATGCTCTTCGGCGTGCCCCGCGATGAGGACAAGGACGCGCGCGGCTCGGCAGGTACCGACCACGACGGCATCCTCAACGTCGCGCTGCGCGATCTGTCCGCTGACCTCGGCGACGCCACGGTGTTGATGGCCGACACCTGCCTCGACGAGTTCACCGACCACGGGCACTGCGGCGTCGTCGACGACCGCGGCAGAGTGGACAACGACGCGACCAACCGCCGGTACGTCGAACTGGCTGTGGCGCAAGCCGATTCGGGTGCGCACCTGGTGGGGCCCAGCGGCATGATGGACGGGCAGGTGGCGGCCATCCGCGAGGGGCTCGACGCTGCCGGTCACATCGACACCGCGATCCTGGCCTACGCGGCGAAATTCGCCTCCGGCTTCTACGGCCCCTTCCGCGACGCGGTGTCCTCGAGCCTGCAGGGTGATCGCCGGACCTACCAGCAGGAGCCGGGCAACGCGCGCGAAGCGCTGCACGAGGTCGACCTGGACATCGACGAGGGCGCCGACATCATCATGGTCAAACCCGCCATGTCCTACCTCGACATCGTCCGGGCCGCTGCGGACCGCTCACCCGTTCCCGTTGCCGCATACCAGGTGTCGGGGGAGTACTCGATGATCTGCGCGGCCGCCGACAACGGATGGATCGACCGGGACACGGTCGTGCTCGAGTCGCTGACCGGCATCGTGCGGGCCGGCGCCGACATCGTGCTGACGTACTGGGCCGCCGACGTGGCCCGCCGCCTGTCATGACGGAACCCACCCCGACCCGGCCGCCTGATGTGGACACGGGCTTCTGGCTGTGGGTGCTGGCGCTGCCGCTGATGACGGCCGGGTTCGTCGTCGACCTGGTGTCCGGTGAACAGCGGGTGAGTGGGCTGATGCTGGCGATCGCCCTCGTGTTCCTCGCCGTGCTGGTGTCGGTGGTGGCGACGTTTCTCGTCCTGCTGCGCCACGGCTACCGGTGGACACGCACCTGCCTGACCGGCGGGGCGATCGCCACCGTGGTGTTCTCGGTCAGCGAGCTGTTCACCGTCGACCGTCCCGAGGTGGCGGCCCTGATCTACGCGGCCGTGGTGATCGTCGGCTCGGTACTCGTGTGCGGCGGCGTGTTCCTGCTCCACCGCAAGGACGCCCACGACTTCTTCACCCGGTGATTGGCTACCCTGACCTCGATGCCGACCCCCGTTTCCCGACCCCGCCTCGTCGACGCCGCGTTCTGGTGCTTCATGGGTGGCGCGGTCCTCATGATCGTCGGCGGGCTGATGTCGGCGACGGCGACGTTCGACGCCGCCCGGCTGGCGATCCCCGCCGACGTGAGTGACGAGCGCGTCCGCAACTACCTCACGGTGTACCGCCTGATCGGCATCGGCTCGGTCGTGGCCGCCGCAGCCCTGGCTTTCCTCGCAGGCAAGGCGCGCGGCGGCGACAGCCGGTTCCGGATGGCCACGCTGGGTCTGGCGTTCGCGGTGGTGGCCGTCGTGCTGCTGTTGGCCGTGGGGCTCGGGGTGGGGCAGCCGCTGATCCTGGTCGCTGCCTTGCCCGTGCTGGTCGGCGCAGCATTGATGACGCGGCCCTCGGCTCGCGCCTGGTACGACCGTGCGCCCGAGGGGAAGGACCTGCCGTGACCGAATCCGCCGCATCGCCGCCGGCGAGCGAGGTGCTGTTCTACGAGCAGGGCGCCAGCTGGCTGTGGGTGCTCGCCGGCCCAGGCGCCGGCGTCGCCATGGCGCTGATCCAGCTGTCGGCGGGCTACTTCCAGTGGCTGATCCCGATCATCTTCTTCCTGCTCGTGACGTTCTTCCTCAGCATCCAGGTCAAGGCGGCGCGCATCCACACCTCGGTCGAGCTCACCGCGGACACGCTGCGCCAGGGCACGGAGACCACGCGGACCGCGGAGATCGTGCGGGTCTATCCCGAGGCGGAGGGAGCCGAGGCGCCGAAGTGGCAGTACGCCCGCGCGCTGGGTGAGCTCACGGGTGTGCCGCGGGGCCGCACCGGAATCGGGTTGCGGCTGGCGGGCGATCGCACCGCGCAGGCCTGGGCCCGCAAGGACAAGCAGCTGCGGGCGGCCCTGACCAACCTCATCGAGGAGCGCATCCCGCCGGAGAAGACGTCGTGACGGGCCGTCGCACCGTCGTCGCGCTGACGTCGGCGGTGCTGGCCGTGGTCGGGTGCGTGGTCAGCTGGCTCGCGGCCAGCCGGACCGTGGTCGTCGCGCCGGTGCTCGACGGGCAGCCCTCGACCACGTCGGTCGTCTACTACGCGCCCTTGCTGACGCTGTCGCTGCTGCTGGCGACGATCGCCGGCGTGCTGGTCGTGTTCGCGGTGACGTGGCGGCGCGCCCAGCGCCCCCCAGCCCCCGCTGCCC
>NZ_QJUA01000014.1 GCF_003254575.1 Mycobacterium kyogaense
GCCAGAACCAAACGGGTCTTCTCCTCGGCGCTGACCTTCGCCTTTCGCGATCTGGCCATCTGACACTCCTTCTGGACGTGTCACCATCATTCTCCGGCGACCCTGACAGAAAGTTTGAGTCAGTGGAGTTGTCGGTGGTCGAATGTATGTTCGAACTATGGTGGAGGTGCAGCAGGCGGTCGCGGGGTTACGCGCTGCAGTCGATGCTGTGCTGGCCTGCCGCCTCGACCGATCCACTGCTGCCGAGGTGGTGGAGTTGCTCGACGAGCTCGAAAACGCGGGGTGCCGGTTACCGGCGGCCTGGCATCGGGCGTTGGCGCGGTTGCAGGTGGAGACGTCTGCGGTGCAGATGGGCGCGAAGAACTGGAAAGACGTCCTGGCGATCCGCTACCGGATCAGCGGGTCGGAAGCGAACCGCCGGTTGACCGAGGCCGCGCTGCTGGCGCCGCGGCAGTCGATGACCGGAGCCCCGCTACCGCCAACGCTGCCCGCGACGGCCGAAGCGCAAGCCGAGGGCCGCATCACCCCTGAACATGTCGACGTCATTCGCAAGGAGGTCGACAAACTCCCGAGCTTTGTCGACGCCGCGACGCGGGAGCAGTTCGAAGCTGACGTGGTGCGCATCGCCACCGGTGCCGGCCCGAAAGCCACCCGCGACGCCGCGGAATTGGAGCGGTTCCTGCTCGATCAGGACGGGCCCGAACCCGACGATGCCGAACGCGTCCGGAAACGCTCGCTGACGAAATCTCGGCAGGGTCAGGATGCGATGACGCAGTGGCGAGCCAACCTGACCCCGGAAGCGGCAGCCGTGTGGGAGGCCATCTTCGCCAAATACGCCGCCCCGGGCATGTGCAACCCCGACGACCCCGAACCCTGCATCTCCGGCACCCCGACCCAAGAGCAGATCGACAACGATCACCGCAGCCTCGCCCAACGCCAGCACGATGCGTTGGTCGCGGTCGGGCGGATCGCGTTGATGAGCGGCGAGTTGGGTCAGCTCAACGGGTTACCGGTCACCGTCATCGTGCGCACCACCCTCCAAGACCTCGAATCCCGCGCCGGGATCGGGACAACGGGCGGCGGCACCCGGCTGCCCATCAAAGACGTGATTCGCATGGGTTCCCACGCGAGCCACTATCTGGCGGTATTCGACCGCGCCACCGGCTCCGCCCTCGACCTGTTCCGGACCCGCAGAGTGGCCTCGGCCGCGCAAAGAATCATGTTGATCGCCCGCGAGGGCGGCTGCACCAAACCCGGCTGCCCCGTCGGCGCCTACGGCTGCCAGGTCCACCACGTCACCGCCGACTGGGCCGAGGGCGGGTTGACCAACATCGACGACCTCGGCCTGGCCTGCCCACCCGACAACCGCGCCGTCGCACCCGGCGGCTGGAGTACCGCCATGAATGCCCGCCACGACGTCGAATGGACCCCACCACCGAACCTCGACACCGGCCAAACCCGGATCAACACCCACCACACCCCCGAACGACTCCTCCGCCCCGAGGACGAGTCAGAAAGTGGCGCTGTTGCGCCGACCGATCCGGTCGGCGAGACCGAGGGGCAGTCGCCCTCGACCGGCGATCCGTCAGAACCCGGCGGACCCGCACCACCCGACAACCAGGTCGCCTGAGCGCCTCTAGTTGAGGACGCGCTCGTTGCTGGGCAACGGCGGAAGCAGCGCAGGTCGCACGAGGTGTCCGCGGAGGCGGCGATTCGACGCCCTGAACAGATGGGTGAGCGCGGCGACGTTGCCGGCGACGTCGTCGCGCGCGGTCAGGTAGGTCCAGCGATGCCGCTCGGGGAGTTCGAAGAACTGCTCGAAGAATGCGGGCACATCGGCGGGTGGCATCCGGAGCAAGGCTTCGAGCCCGACGCGGCGGAGGTGGTGCACGATCCGGGCGCTTCGCGGCCACACCGTGTCGTGGGCAGCGGTGAGCGCATGCTGTGGGCCCCGCGGCAGGTTGGCTGCGAGCGCGGCTGCCACCTGGGGCGCGAGGCGCAGTGACGTGGCGAGGCTGAAGCCGGTCGCCGGGTGGATCAGCGGTGCGGCGGCACCGAACCCGAGGACGCCCGACGCGCGGTGGCGCGGATGGTCGACGGTGAACGCCACCCGCTCCACCGCGGCGTCAGCCGGCGGCACGATGCCGTACCGGGCGAGGCGGGTGCACAGTCGACGGTGCAGGGTGGGTAGCGGCAGGCCGGGCCTGCGGGCCAGCGAGGTCTCTTCGACCAGGACGCGGCCGCCACCGAGCGGAATGACGTACAGGAACGTCGGCCAACCGTCTTCGCCGTGCTCCTGACGCCAGTCCATGAAGAGGGCTTCGCCGGCCTCGATCAGCGGGGCAGCGAGCTGCTCGTCGAGGAACATCCCGTAGGCGGTCTGGGCGGCCCGCTCGCGACCCCTGCGCCGCAGGTTCAGCGGTCGCGCCTGGCCGCCGGCGTCGACGATGATCGAGGCCTGCAGCTCGGTGCCGTCGGCGAGCGCCAGCACGCCCGGTCGGGGCGATCCCACGGCGCGACCGGCATACACGCGCACCCCGCTCAGCCCCTCGGACAGATGGGCTTGTAGGGCGGGCACGTCGAGGACCGCGTACTCCCACCCGAGCAGGCGGTCGGTCAGCGCCACCACCCTGCCCGCTGCGCGTGCGGCGACGACGCCGGCCGGGAGGTCGGGCGGCAGCTCCGGCGTCCACATGCCGTAGGTCGCCGACCACGGCCGCTCAGGAGCAACATCGACCAGCGCCGTGGTCAGCCCCAGGCGTTGGCACGCCCCGGCCAATGCCGCTCCTGCCGGGCCGGCCCCGACCACGCACACGTCCATTGGTCCTATCGTGCCGGTCCGGCCACCGCGCTGTCAGCCGCAACCCGTGACGCGTCCCCGAAATCGGGATGCTGTCGATCACCGCGGTGTCCTGTTCGGCGTGATGGCAGCGCGATCGGGTATCTCTGGACGGATGCCGAGCTCCCGACGAGCGACCGTGACCGGAATCGTGGTGACACTGTTCGTCGCGGTGGCCGGTCTGACGTGGGCCAAGTGGGTGCCGTATGTCGGCAAGGCCATGCACGCGGCGCGGACGGGGCAGTGGTCGGGCTCGGACATCCTGCACACCGGCGGGGTGGCGGCGGGTGACGGGCCGAGTTGGCATGCGGCGACGACGTTCTTCATCGCGTACGTCGGTGCGATCTGGCCGGCCCTGGTGGTCGCGGTCGTGCTCAGTGCGTGCGTGCAGGCGTTCCTCCCTCGATCGTGGCTCGCCGGGCTACTGAACCGGCGACGGGCGGTGTCGAGTGCGGCGGTCGGCGCCGCTGCCGGAATGCCGTCGATGATGTGCGCCTGCTGTTCGGCTCCGGTCGCCGTCACGTTGCGGCGCAGCGGTGTCGATCAGGCGGCTGCGGTGGCCTACTGGTTGGGCAACCCGTTGCTGAACCCTGCCGTGGTGGTGTTTCTCGCTCTGGTCGCGCCCTGGCAGTGGACGGTGACCCGTCTCGTCGTCGGTGTGGGCGCGGTGATCGGCGCGGCGGTGCTGGTGGCGCGTCTCACGCCCGCGTTCGTTCAACCCAACAGTGCTGCGGCACAGCAGCTTTCCGATACCAGACCGGCAGGTGTCCGCTTCCTGGCCTCACTCGCGCGGCTCTGTGTGGTGCTGATTCCCGAGTATTTCGTCATGGTGTTGGCGATCGGCGCATTCCGCGGATGGCTGCTGACCATCACTGCTCCCGAGCACCGAAGCCTGCTGGTCCTCGTCGCAGTGGCAATCGTCGGCACGCTGATCGTGATACCGACAGCCGGGGAGATTCCGATCTTGCAGGGGTTGGCGCTTCTCGGAGTGTCGTCCGGTGTGCTCGGCGCACTGCTGATCACGCTGCCGGCGGTCAGTCTGCCCGGTATCGCGATGGTGGTGCGGACGTTCGGGAGACGGGCGACCGCCGTGATCAGTGCGGTGGTGGTGGGCGCCGGGTTGGTCGGCGCTCTGGCGCTGAGCATCGCATGAGCCGGTGTCGATGAGTTCTGTCGCGCCGAAGAGTCATCATGACGTCCGCCCCACTCTGATCGGAGGAGCTGTGCCTCGAACTCATCTGTCGATGTCGATGTCCGCCGACGGCTTCGTCGCGGGTCCACAGCAGGGCAGCGATCATCCGCTCGGTATCGGTGGCGAGCGGCTGCACGCGTGGCATCTCGGGCCGGAGAAAGACCATCCGGTGAACCGGCAGGTGGTGTCGGACATGATGGATGGAATCGGCGCGGTAATCATGGGCCGCAACATGTTCGGCCCGATACGCGGCGCCTGGGCGGATTCCGGCTGGCGGGGGTGGTGGGGAGACGAGCCGCCGTACCACTGCCCGGTGTTCGTGCTGACGCATCACGCCCGGGAACCCGTCGAGATGGAGGGCGGCACCACATTCCTCTTCGTCACCGACGGTGTCGAGGCGGCCCACGCACAGGCCCAAGTGGCCGCCGGCGATCAGGCCATCTCGATCGCCGGGGGTGCATCGTGCGCGCGGCAGGCGATCAGCGCCGGCCTGGTGGACGAGATCGACATCCAGCTCAACCCGGTGTTCTTGGGCGCCGGCGAGAGGCTCTTCGACGGCTTCGAGGCCGGCCGGCCCGACATGCATCTCGAACGGGTGCTCGAAGCACCGGGGGTGGCCCACCTCCGGTTTCGGGTCATTCGAGGCTGAAAATCCCCAGCAGCGAGCCGACCGGGTCCGCAGCCGACATCCACGCCGCCACCGCCGCGACCACGACGGCAGCGGTGATCACTGCCCCGGCGATCCCGAAGGCGCGCGGGAACCGGCGCGCGGCGCACCCCGTGCCCACTGCACAGCCGATCGCCATGACTGTGGTGGTGACGGCGAGCGCCGTGAGATACGTGCGCTGGCTGTCGATCAGGACCGCGAGCGCTGGCCTCGCGGCAAATGCGCTGTCCGCGTGGACGATTCCTTCGTGAATCTGACTCACGGCCCGCCGGAGGTCACCGGCAGGCGGATCGGTGGGCAGCAGCGGAAGCAGCGCCGACAGTGGAGCTGCGGTCGCTTGGATGTTGGCCGCGATCGCCACCAGCCCACCGAGGACCGACACCATAGCTGCCACGGCCGCCGATCCGGTGCGCACGCGGCCGGCCCGTGATCGATCGGGAGCAAGGAACCGCCCCCACAGTGCCGCGGACAGGCCGACCGTCGTCGCCGCGAACAGCAGCGAGATGGCGATCTTGAGCGCGTGCCAGCGTCGCCAGAGATCCACCAGATCTGCGAGACCGGGCGTCGGCTCGGCCGTGCCCGCATTCCAGAAGGCGGTGAGGTTGGCCTCGAAAGCCCGTGTCAACGCGGCGTTTCCGCCGATGGTCGCCAACCCGTCGCCCACGAGCAGCGCCGGAGCGAAGAGGAATGCCGCGAGCAGCACGAGTGCCGTAGCGCTCAGCCATGCGATGCGCCGCACGCACACTCCTTCCGTCCGGTGGCTTAGCATGCCTACCATGCCCATTCGGCTCGAGAACGTCGGTATCGCGGTGGCAGACCTGGAGGCGGCGATCGCCTTTTTCACCGATCTGGGGCTCAGTGTCGTCGGACGCGATGTCGTCAGCGGTGAGTGGACCGACACTGCGGTGGGTCTTGACGGCAATCACGCCAAGATCGCCATGCTGCAGACGCCCGACGGTCACGGCACGCTCGAACTCTTCGAATACATCCACCCGGCCGCGACCCCGACAGAGCCGACACAGCCCAACGAGATCGGGATGCACCGCGTGGCGTTCTCCGTCGACGACATCGACGAGGCGCTCGCCATTGCGGCACGGCATGGGTGCCATCCGCTCCGCGGCGTGGCCACCTATGAAGACGTCTACAGGCTGACGTATCTGCGCGGGCCCAGCGGAATCATCGTCATGCTGGCGGAGAAACTCAGCGGCGGCTGACCCGCACTGCGGTGGCGATGTCGACCAGCGAGTCGATGACCTCCTCCGGCGGACACACCGTGACGATCTCGTGCGTCGCCGCCTGTCGCAGCAGCGGTTCGATCTCAGCCATGTCCCGCGCGATCTGCCGGCGCTCGGATTCGCTCTTGCCGAACGGGTTGTTCGTGCGCTCGGCGATGCGCTCGAAAGCGATCGCACTCGGGGCGCTGAGAAGGACGACGGCGTCGAAGCGGTCGTAGAAGACTCCTTGGTTGGCCACCGTGCCGGCGACGAACAGCGCCGTCGGGCGGGGTCGAGACAACAGCGCGGCCAGCAGCGGCTCGCGCCACAGCGGTTCACCGTCGACCACATCGATCCAGTCGCCCTCATCGGTGTCGACGGTGGCGAATCCCTGTCGTGCAAGACCTTCCAGAGCAGTTGTTTTCCCGACCCCCGACATACCGGTGATCAGGATCGCCGCATGGTCTCGCACCGCTCAGAGCACCGTCTTGACGTAGGCGAGCGTTGGGTCGGAGGCGCTGATCGGGTTGCCGGCAGCCCGCAAAGCGATCAACAGGTCGACCACGTCGGTGCCGAGTCGCTCGCCGGGCATCACCAGCGGGATGCCGGGTGGATACGGCGTGATGGCTTCGGCGGCGATGCGGCCCACGGCGTCGGTCAGCGCGACGGTCTCCGCGGGGGCGAAGAACGCCTCACGCGGGGTCAGCACCACCTCGGGCTGCACGGCAAGGAGGTCGCTGGTCAAGGTGCCGGCGGCCTCGCCGCGACGCCGCCCGACGTGCGTGGACACCTCAGCGAAGGCTGTGGTGAGCCGATCGAAGTCGGTGTCGGTGTTACCGATCGTGCTGATGCACAACACATGTCCGGTGCCGGCCAGTTCGGGTTGGACACCGTGCACGCTGTTGAGCCGGGCCAGGATTTCGCGCGCGTCGGCGGCGAGGCCGCTCACCCCGATCAACAGTTTGGTCTCGTCGAGTCGGTGCAGTCCCGTGCCGGCGCCCGCGAGATGCTCAGGCCGCAGCACCGTCAGTCCCGGAATTCGGGCGAGCTTCTCCGCAGCGTCGCGCGCCCGACTCAGCGCGCCGTCCAGCAGGGCACGCCCGTCGGTCATCATCTGCCGGCGAGCCAGGTCGATCGACGCCATGATCGCGAAGTGGGGGCTCGTGGTCTGGATCAGTTGCAGCGACCGCCGCACCGATGCTTCGTCTAGCTGGCTGGTGTCGACGTGCAGTACCGCGGCTTGACTGAGTCCCGACAGCACCTTGTGTATCGACTGGACAGTGGCTGCAGCCCCGGATCGCTCAGCGGGAGTTGGCAATTCGGGATGGAATGCGAAGTGCGGAGAGTGTGCTCCGTCGACGAGGAGACGCACCCCTCGGTTGCGGCACAGCCCGGCGAGGGCGGTGATGTCCCCGGTGGTTCCGTAGTAGGTGGGGTGTAGCACCCAGAGGGCACGCGCCTCGGTGTCGGCGAGGGCCTTCTCCACGACGGCGACATCGAGCCCGTGGGCGACGCCGAAGTCGGCGTCCCAACGGGGTTCCAGCCAGACCGGCCTGGCGCCGACCTGGACGAGCCCGGCCAATACCGATTTGTGGGCATTGCGTGCGACGAGCACCTGGTCGCCGGGGCGCAGTGCAGTGAGCGCCACGGCGATGTTGCCTCCGGTCGAGCCCTGCACCATCACGAAACTCTGTGGCACGCCCCAGGCGTCGGCGATCAGTTGCTCGGCCGCGAGGATCGGCCCCTCGGGGCAATGCAATGTGTCGGTGTCGGGCAGGTTGTTCAGGTCGACGGCCGCGATGTTGTCGCGCAGCCACGGGTCCAGGGTCCGGCCACCCTTGTGGCCGGGGGAGTAGAACGGTGCCTGATCGCGCTCGACGAACGACCGCAGCGATTCGACGATCGGCGCCCGGCTGTGCTCTGCACCCATGCCCTCAGATCCCATAGACACGCTGCGCGTTCGCCGCCCCGATCATGTCGACGATGCGAATGGCGTCGGCTTCTGCGCAGTCGCCGGACCGGATCCAGTCGCCGAGCACCACACCCATGGCCCGCCGCCACAGCACCGACCCCAGCACGTGCAGCTCGGGCGGACCGAATGCGTCCGAGGAGTACAGCTGTTTGGCGAAGGGGGCGACCTCGAGCGCCTCGGCCACCAGGCCGCTGGATCGCGTGCCGAGATAGTTGATGGACAGCCCGACGTCGAAGTTCACGTGATCGAAAGCCTGTGCCAGATAACCCGCTTGGCGGTGGAAGGGGTAGCAGTGCAGCAGCAGGACCGGCACCGGGGGCATGGCCCGCAGCAGCGGAAGCAGCAGCAGCGGGTCGCACCGGTGCAGATCGAGGTCACGGTCACCGAAGCCGACATGCACCTGGATGGGCAGGCCGTGCGCGGCTGCCTCGTGCACGCCGAACGAGATCAGGACCGGGTCGTCGATACGCGCCGAACCCGGGCGCGCTGCCAGCGCTCGCGCGCGGTCGACGACGTCGGCGTCGGCCGGTCGGGTCCAGTCGATGTCGAACCCCGTCCGGTACGCCACGATGGTCTTGGTGCCCACCACGGTCGGATCGGCCGCCGCGGTCGCGAGCGCCGCCCGCATCGCTGCGGGGTAGTCCTCGGGCGAGGTGCCTCCGTCGAGCAGGTCCTCGGCCACCCGCTCGAGCCGCACGATCTCCGACGAGTGTCCCGCCGCGAGCTCGGCGAGCCGCTGGTGCGGGGTGATCTGGTCGCCTTTGAAACCGGTGTCGACGATCCAGTGCGTGACGCCTGCGGCGCGCAGCATCGTCGTGGCGAGCTCGTCGGCGCCGAACTCACAGCGGCGTTTCCAGTAGTCTTCAGCGTCGGCACGCGCCGGCAGGCCGAGAAGCGGTGCGCACCAACGTCGTATCGACAGCCCCAGCGGGGAGTCGAAGTTGGTCATCCACGGCGGCACCGGGTCGTTGGACCCCTCGTTGATCGAGAACTCGAAGGTGGACCGGTCGATGTCTTCGCTGAACGTGCCGTGGACGTGGTGATCGATCAGCGCCACGGTGCGCAGATGCTCGGCGAGTCCCTCGGGCACCTGCGCCTCGATCCCGTCGAACACGTCGTGCAGCTCACCACCCGGCATACTTCGCGACCTCCTCGGCGTCGACCTTCCCCGCGGCCGCGTCGGCGATGGCCGCCCCGAGGATTTCTGCCGCCCTGGCTGCCTGCGCTTCGGTGAGCACCAGTGGCGGGGTGATCTCGAGGACGTTGCCGCCGACGTAGTAGACGACCGCACCCAGCTCCCACGCACGGTAGACCACCGAGGCGGCCAGCCGGGGGTCGCGGTCGCCGGTCGCGGGGTCGACGAGCTCGAGCCCGATCGCCAGGCCGCGACCCCGGACGTCGCCGATGCGGTCGCCGCCTGGGGCCGACGCGAGCGCGCGGAGGGCGTCGGCGAGCACGACTCCGACCGTCGCTGCATTGTCGATGAGCCCGTCCTCCACCAACGTCTTCAACACGGCGCGCCCGGCCGCGGTGCACACCGGGTTGCCCGCGGTGGTGAGCAGCGCTGCGGCGGGCGGATTGTCGAGGATCGCGGCGGGTCCGACTGCGGCGGACAGCGGCAGGCCGCCGCCGAGCACCTTGCCGAACGTGACAATGTCGGGCACCACGCCGTCATGGTCGAAGGCGTGCAGGGTGCCGGGCCTGCCCAGCCCCATCTTCACCTCGTCGCAGATCATCGGGACGTCGTGGCGTCGGCACAGCTCGTGCAGGCGGGCGAGGAACCCGTCCGGCGGTACCACGAGGCCGCCGTCGGACAGGATGGGTTCGACGATCAGGCAGGCCACCCGTCCGCCGGCGAGGTGTTGCTCGGCCAGCGAAAGGCAGTGCGCCACATCGGCGTCCACACCGTCCGGTCCGGGCCGGAACGGGTTGGGGTAGGGCAGGAACACCGCCTCTGGATCGGCGGGTACGCCCGCGTCGACGTGCACACCGGACACGCCCATCGCGACACCGACGCCGCCGTGATAGCTGTGTTCGAACGCCACCACGGTGGGCCGCCCGCTGGCATGTCGGCAGGCCCGCAGCGCGACATCGTTGGCGTCGGACCCGGCGTGGCCGAGATACACGCGCCGCTCACCGTCACCAGGGACCAGCGCGAGCAGGTCTTCGGCCAGCCCCACCGAATCGGGGTGGACGGCCGAGAGCCCGCCCGATCCCGGTGCCGTGCGGATGGCGCGGCTGACCGCGTCGGCGATCGCCGGGTGGCCGTGCCCCAGCCCGGACGCCGTCCACGTCGCCGACAGGTCCAATAGTTCGCGGCCGTCGGGGGTGACGAGGGTGCAGCCGTGCCCGGACTGCACTTCCAAGGGGAAGAAGCGCAGTTTCTCGATGCCGGCGATGACGGCCTCGTCGCGGGCGTAGAGCGTGCTCACGCTGATCGGGTCGGGTCAGCGGTGCGTGGCGTCATGTCGAGTTCGAGCGCCAGCGATTCACCGACCCGCTTGGCGATTCCCGAAAGGGCGACCGCGATGATCAGGCCGAGGACACACCAGTAGAGCCCGAGCAACGGTGCCGCCGACCAGCTGTCGGCGTCTTTGACGTTGAACCAGAGCACCGTGACGATGACGACCGCGCCGAGCAGGGGCAGGACGAGGCCTGCGATCTTGCCCGCGCCGTTGTGTACGCGCATGAACTTCGGCGCCCCGATGAAGTAGGCGGCGGCGAGCTCGACGAGCAAATAGCACACCATCAGGCACACCGAGCCTGCGACGGCGAACAGGAAGTAGGCGTCGATCGCGTCGTTTCCGGTGCCCATGTCCGGCCAGCCGGTGGCCCCGCAGATCAGGTCGACGACGAGTGCGACGATGACCACGAGCCACGTGGCGCGCCGCGGCCCGCCGGTGTCGGCGTGTATGTGGGCCAATGCTTTCGGCCCGAACCCGTCTCGGCCGAACGCGTAGAGCATCCGGCCCGAGGTCGCTGACGTGGCGAGGTGGCAGCCGAATGCGGAGACGATCGCGGTGAAGATGATGACGAGGCTGAACCACTGGCCGATGTAGGTACCGCCCAGATCGCCGAGGGTGTTGCCGGAGCTCTGGAACGCCTCCAAACCTGCTGCGTCGGTGCCGAATCCGACGACCTGGGCGAACATGACGACGACGAAGAGCACGCCGGTGAGGATCAGTGTCGCGGCCAGCGCTCGGGGGATGTTGCGCTTCGGGTCGTCGGTTTCTTCGCCCATGGAGGCACATGCCTCGAATCCGGCCCAGGACAGGAATGCGGCCACGACGCCGGCGAGCACCGCCGACCCGGAGACGTCACCACCGGAGAAGGAGAACACGGAGAAGTCGATCCCCGTGGTGGGGGCACCACCTTGGGCGAAGATGGCCACCACGAGGACGATCATCGCCAGGATGCCGATGCCTTCGATCGCGAGCAGGATCTTCGCGAGCAGCTGAATGTCTCTGCCGGACAACAGGAACGAGATGACCGCACCGATGACGACGATCACAAGCCACAGGACCTGGTAGGGGTTGTCGGTGCCGGGTTGCAGCGCGGCGATGAACGAGTTGACGAACGCCGCGGTGAGTGCGAGCGTCCCGATGGAGAACCCCCAGTACGCGCCCAGCATGGCGAAGCCGGAGAAGAACCCGGCACGCGGGCCGATGGTGCCGCCCACCAGTCCGTACGCGGAGCCGGCGTGGTTGAGGTGCCGCGTCAGGCGCACGAAGCTGTAGCCGACCAGCGAGACGCCGACCAGGCCGATGAGGAACACCAGCGGGATCGACTTGCCGACGGTTCCGATCAGCCCCTGCCCGTTGCCCGACATGGCCAGTGTCGGCCCGACCAGCGCAACGGACAGCGCGAGCGCGACCCAGAACGGGAGTCGGCGGTGCGGGATCTGATCGGGTGCATCCGATTGTCCTGCGGTCACGGGTGTCTCCTTCATCTCAGCAGGTCCACGCGAGCCGGACGGCGTCGCAGATCTGTGCGGGCGGCTGGTCGCCGTAGGTCTTCTGCTCGTATCGCCGCACGGCCACGAGGGCGTCGACGATGTCGCTGGTCAGCAGCTCTGCTGCGACCTGTGAGGTCTCCATCGCGTCGAGTGCCTCCGGCTGTGCCAGGGGCAGCGGGCGGGTCGCGATGTCCGACTGGGCCGGGTTCTCCGGGATCTCCTCCGGCAGGTCCATGGCCCGGTCGATTCCGCGCAGTGCGCTACCGAGTAAGGCCGCGGCGGCCAGGTAGGGGTTCGCGCTCGGGTCGATGAGCTTGAGCTCCATGTTGGCTCCGTGCGGATTTCCCGGCGTGGCGGCGACGAATCGCACTGCAGCTTCGCGGTTCTCCAATCCCCAGCAGGCGGTCGCGCCGGCCCAGTTGCCCGGCTTGAGTCGCAGGGGTGAGACCACCGACCCGGCGTAGACACCGATCAGGTCGGGCAGGGTGTCGAGGACGCCGGCGATCGCGCGTGCGCCGTCGGCGCGCAGACCGTGCGGGCCGTCACCTCCCGACAGCAGTGGGCCGTCCGCGTCGGACAGGGAGAGGTGCAGGTGCGCCCCGTTGCCGGCGGCGCCGTCGAATGGCACCGGCGAGAACGAGATTCGCAGACCGTGACGGGAGGCGACGCGACTGAGCACGATCCGCGCGAGGATGACGGCGTCCGCCGTGGCCACGGGGGTATCCGGCGCCAGCGACATCTCGAGTTGATCGTGTCCGTATTCGGTGTGCAGTTGCTCGACGGACAGGCCGGCACGTTCCGCGCTGGTGGCGAGGTCGACCAGGAAGGCCGACCGGTCCAGCGACGTCCTGATGCCGTACGGCGACCACGGCTCGCTGGTCGCGGGGCCGGCTTCGGCGGCCAGCATCGTGCATTCCAGCTCCGCGCCCATCTTCACCGCGAGGCCGCGATCAGCAGCCGCGCGTTCGGCCACCGCGAGCCGGGTGCGGGTGCACAGCGCCGCGGGCTCGCCGTACTGGTCGGTCAGTACGCCGGGCGCCCAGGCCACCCCGGCCTCGATGACGCGCAGATCCTCGGCATCGATGCGGATTCGTAGATCGCCGGCCACCCCGATCGTGGGGGTGAACGCGATGCCGCTGTCGACGCAGAACACGCTCCACGAGGGGGAGACTCCCATCCCGGAACGGGTGAACGCTCCCAGCCGCGACACCGGTACGTACTTGGCTCTGGTCACGCCCGCCAGGTCCGTCACCGAGCCGGCGATGATCGCAACGCCTTCCTCACGCAGGATGTCGACGGCGGACAGGTCGGGATCCCCCATGGGCAGCGCACTCCTCGAACCTCGTGGGCGGGCGGTCGGGTTCACGCTATGTCATAAATGTTTCAGAGTCTTTAACTTTCTCTGTTTATGATTGATTCATTAGATTCGACGAACGGGGATGCGGATGTGCCGACTGCTGGGTGTCGCGTCGGCCGAACCGACGTCGGTGGCCGACACCGTGGGGGACGCGGTGCTCACCGATTTCCTGGCGCTGACGAAGATCCACGGCGACGGCTGGGGAGTGGCCTCGGTGTCGGAGCCCGATGATGTTCCCCGCGTGGAGGTTTCACCCGACAGTGCGATCGGCGATCCGCGCTTCGGCACGGCGGTCAAGGAATCCGCGCGCGCCTCGGTGGTGCACCTACGCTGGGCGACCAACGGGCTGGCGGTCCGGCCGGAGAATTCTCATCCGTTCGGCGCCGACGGGGTCGCGATGGCTCACAACGGCTCCATCAAGCCGATGGCCGCACTGGACGGTCTGCTCGACCCTGCGATCGCTGCCACGCTGCGGGGGACCACCGACAGCGAGCGCTACTTCGCACTGATCCGCCAGCATCGCCCCGCGTCTCCCGACCTCGCCGAGGCCGTGCGGCGGGCCGTCGCCCAACTGCGCGGCATCTATGCCGATGCCAGCCTCAACGCCCTGGTGCTGGGTGAAGGCCGGCTCATCGCGGTGCACGCCCACGCCCGAAGTGTGTTGCTGGACGAGGACATCGAAGAGATCAGCGCCACCGATCTGCCCGCCGAACACCTCGAGGACTACTTCTCGTTACGGGTCGCCCGTCTCGACGACGGCACCGTGGTGATCGGCTCCACCGGATTCGGCGACCTGGACTGGCAACCGTTGCCACCCGAGAGTGTGGTGGAAGTCGTGCTGAGCGATCTGTCGATGACGGTGCGGCCGATCATGGCAGATTGACCACCATGACCGAACACAGCGAGTCGGTGGCGGCGCGGACCAGTGCCGCACTGGCCGGACTCAGCCGTGCCGAACGTCGGGTGGGCCGGGCGCTGCTGGCCGACTATCCCAGTGCGGGCCTGAGCAGTGCCGCCCGGCTCGCCGAGAGGGCCGAGGTGAGCCCGCCAACGGTGCTGCGTTTCGCACAGTCGCTGGGGTACGACGGGTTCGCCGGCCTGCAGGTGGCGCTGCGTGCCGAACTGACGCAGCAGTCCAGCGGGCCGCTGACCCGGCTCGCCGACGCTCCGCCGGCGGGTAGCCACCTCGATCGTCTTCTACATCAGGCGCGCACCCAGAACGAGTGCGCCGAACAGACATTGGCGCAGTTGCCGGCGGCGATGCTGGAGGCCGCGGTGTCGCTGCTGGCCGATGTCACGCGGCCACTGCATCTCCACGGCGGCCGGTTCTCTCATCTGCTGGCCGTCTATCTCGCCGCCCATCTCGAACAGTTGCGGCCCGGCGTGCGGCTGCTCTCGGATCCCAAGGGCGCCGATCTCGGCACGATGATGGACCTCAGCCGGCGAGACGTGGTGGTGCTCTTCGACTATCACCGGTATCACCGCAGCGCCGCCGAACTCGCTGCCGATGTGCACCGGGCCGGCGCGACGCTGTTGCTCATCACCGACGACATGGCCTGCCCGGTGGCGCCGGATGCCGAGGTCGTGCTGGCCGCATCCAGCACGGTCGGCACGGTCTACCAGAGCATGTCGGCGGGCTTCCTGCTCACCGAGCTGCTGATCCCGTTGGTGATGGACACGATCGGCGAGCCGGCGCGCACGCGGATGGCGCTGTGGGAGGAGCGGCGGCGTGGCGAGGTGCTGGATCAGCGCTGAGCAGCAGCTCTGCCGTCACCAGCCCGTCGTCAGGACGTGGTCCAGGCAGTCCACGAAGTAGTCCGCCGACTCCTTGGTCACGCACAGGGGCGGCTTGATCTTCAGCACGTTCAGGTAGTCGCCGGTGGGCTGCATGATCACCCCGAGGCTGAGGAGACGATCGCAGATCGCCGCGGTCTCTTCGGTCGCAGGCTCGAGTGTCTCTCTGTCGCGGACGAATTCGAGCCCCAGATACAGACCCGAGCCGTGCGCGGTGCCGACGATCGGATGCGTTTCGGCCAAGCCCATCAGCCGGTTCTTCAGATGTGCGCCGACGATACGGGCGTTCTCCTGCAGGCCCTCGGTCTGGATCACGTCGAGGACGGCGAGGCCGATCGCCGACGACACCGGAGACCCACCCGTCGAGGAGAAGAAATAACCCTGGGACCGGTAGCGTGCCGCGATCGCGCGGCGGGTCACGACGATGCCGATGGGTTGCCCCGCGCCGACCGACTTCGCGACGGCCACGACGTCGGGGACCACGTTCTGCTGCTGGAATCCCCAGAACCATTCGCCGAGGCGCCCGTACCCGACCTGTACCTCGTCGGCGATCGCGATGCCGCCGTGCCGGCGCACCGCGGTGTACACCTGCTCGAGGTATCCGTCAGGTAGGGCCACACCGCCGGCGTTGCCGAAGTAGGACTCGCAGATGAAGCCGGCCGGCGGCGTCCCCGCCTCGGCGAGCGCGTCGATCACCGCGACGGCCTCCGGCGCGTACTTCTCGGCGTCGGCGCCGCGATGCACTCCGCGGTAGCCGTTCGCGGCGTCGACGGTGTGCACCCACTCGGGCCGGGTGGCCAGCGCATTGGGATTGTCCGCGATCGACGTCGACACCGCGTCACTGGCGAACGTCCAGCCGTGGTAGGCCTCGCGCATCGCGACGATGTCGGGTCGGCCCGTGGCGGCCATCGCGATCCGAATCGCGAGATCGGTTGCCTCGGAACCGGAGTTGACGAAGAAGACGGTGTCGAGTTCGTCGGGCAGGGTGGCCGAGACGCGTTCGGCGAAGTCGGCGATCCCGCGATAATTGAAGCGCGAGTTGGTGTTCAGCAGGCGCATCTGCCGGTGGGTGGCCTCCACCACCCTGGGATGGGCATGCCCGACGGACGTGACGTTGTTGACCATGTCCAGATAGACGCGACCATCGGTGTCGGCGAGGTACTCCCGCCACCCGCGTTCGATGCGGGGCGGTTCCGCGTAGTAGTGCTCCTGGACCTCGGCGAGGACCTGATGCCGGCGGACGAGTGTGTCGTCGCGGCGCTCGGCGGCCAGCGGTGGCAGTCCGATCAACGGGGCGGGGTCACCGGCCACGCGGCGCCAGGCGTGGGCGTAGCGGGCATCGACCAGAAGCGGCACGGGGCCCTCGTTCGCACGGGTGAGCTGGATTTCGATCGGCGTATGCGCCGGCAGCGTCACTCCGTCGGGGGAGAAGCCGGTCAGGCGGACCACCTGGTCGGCAACCGAGATCGTGACGCCGTCATCAGCCGGCTCGAGTTCGGCGCCGGCGGGGACGTCGAGGTCGGTGTCGCCCGCCAGCCACACCGTGAGCGCGGTGGGGACCGTCGCCGGGGCGGCAGGGGTGCGCATCGGAGCACCGGTGAGGCGCGGATGCCATGCCGGAAGCACGACGGCCGAACTCCCCGACGCCAGCGCGGCCGCGGCTGCGTCGGCCAGGGTTGTCGGGTCCGACCAGCGGCCCTCGTCGTTGAGCGGCGCCGTCGTGCCGGCGTCGAGCACGGTCGCGTCGGCAATCTCGGCGATCAGGGGGGCTCCGCTCCACACCGGTCCGGGCCGGACGGCCATGTCCAACCCGTCGCGGATCAGTGTGGTCATCACCGGAAAAGGCACCGACGCGGCCTGTTCGAGGATGCGGAGTTCACGGTCGAGTGCGGAATCGGCGTAGTCGTTCTGCCCGTCGATGCGCACTTGCTGACGACCGCTGAGCACCAGCACCACCCCGCGCAGGGCGACCAGCGGCCACAGGGCGTCGGCCTCGTCCTCGGTCAGTGGGCGCAGAGCATGGAACGCCCGGATCGCGGGCAACGCGTCGACCGGTGTGAAGCCGTCATGGTGCAGCAGCGAGGACACGGTGATGGCGATCTCGTTGACTGCCCACGATTCGGCGACGTCGCCGAAGTCGATGACGGCGTCGGGCACGGCGCACGGTCCGTGCGGCGCGACGACGTTGTCGTCTGTCAGGTCGAAGTGCCCGAGCTGCAGGGGAAGTCGGGACATGACGGGCGTGAGGTGTTGCGTCGCCCGCTCGGCGACAGAGCTGGCGAGCTCTGCGATGCGGGAGTCCGGTTCGTCGGGCAGCAGCGCCTCGATGACCCGGTCAGCATGGCGTAGGTCCCACTGCAAGACGCGGGTCGACGCCGGGTGGGTCATGTCGGACAGGGCCACGCTCACTTTCCCGGCGAGTTCACCCATTCGTGCGACCGTCGCGGGGGAGAGGTACGCCGATCCCATCAGCGTCGCACCGCCGATGAACTCGAGGACGCGGGCGTGCAGCCGACCCGCACTGGTGTGCCACCACGCGGACATCGGCCCCTGCGGGCCGACGACGACCCGGGGGATGCGCAGTGCGGGTTCGCGTTCGGCCACGGTGTCGGCGGCCAGGCCCTGCAGCTCGATCTCCGCTTCAGAGAAGACCGGGTTGGTCAGTTTCAGAACGCCGAGCGGTTCACCGGTGTCGTGATCGGTCACCAGGAAGTTCTGGTCCTGCTGACTTCCCAACTCTTTGAGATCGCCAATCATGGAGAAGATCTCGTGCAGGTGACGTCGGACCTCATCGGCACCGAGAGCCGGGGCGGGCAATTCGGTGCGTGCGAAGAAGTCGAAAACCTCGGTTTCGATCATCAGATGCCTCGTCTCGACGGGGTGTCCCCACCTGGGGCGACTAGAACATACACGGAAGGTTTTGCGGGCACTAGAGTCCGTTTTCGCAGGTGATCGCACATCAGAGTGGCGAACCGACGGTGGTCGCCACCGCGCCGGCGACGGCACCTCCGTCACCGCGTGCGACGACGACGATCAGCGGCCCGTAGGGCGGCCGCCATTCACTGTGGACGCGGTCGTGCTTGCCTGCGGGGAGCACAGAGGTGCCCGTCTTCGCGTGCTGTGAGCCCTCCACCAGGACCCGCTCGCCGTCCACGAAGGCGGCGATTTCCACGGCGGGGCCGCCCTCGACGAGCACTCCGAACGTCAGCGTTGCACCGTCATCGCCAGGGCGGATGTCCACGTCCGACACCTGCAGGCGCAGGTCACCGTCGGCCGGGCCGCACGGTGCCGCGAACACGGCCTCGTCACCCAGCGCGGGTGTGCGCGACGGAGTGGTGCGTCGCGTCCGCAGGCTCTCGACCGAACGGGCCAGCTGCAACAGCGCCGTGTCCGAGTACGCGGGGCCCGCCAGTGTCAGGCCGACGGGCATGCCGATGTCCTCCATCGTGCCCATCGGCACGGTGACCGTCGGGATACCGAGGTGGCGGGGCACGAGGTTGCCGTTGGACACCCAGACGCCGTTTCGCCAGGCGATGTCGGCCGACGCAGCCCGCGTATCAGCGTCGGCGGGGCCGACGTCTGCTGCAGCCGGGAAGATCACCGCATCGAAGCCGTTGTCGGACAACCACTTCTCGAAGTCGGCGCGTCGTGTCTCCTCCAGCCCGCGCATCCCTGCTTCGATCGACGGGATCTGGTCGAAGGGAATGACGCCGGCGCGGGCGTGCTCGACGTACTCCGCGAGGTCGTAGGCGAGGTCGAACGGGAAGATTCCGTAGCGGTCCGGGAGGGCGCCGGTCGGCTCGGGGAAGATCAGAGATCCGTCCACCGCCGCCAGAGCCCCGGGCCCCGAGTCGACCGACCGCAGGAATGCGTCGAAGGCCCATATCGACAGATCCGAGAGCTCACGCGCGAGGAACTCGGCCGGAACCAGGCCCCGCTCGACCATCGTGCGCGAATCATGGTGCAGCTTTTCGTAATTCTCGACGACTGGGAAGTCGGTTTCCACGACCTCGGCGCCGGCCGCGACCAGGTCGTCGCTGATGGCCCGCCACAGCGCCATCACCGAATCGCGGGTGCGAATCGGGAGCGCGCTGTCCGGATCGCCGTTGATGTAGAGGCGGGGGACGGCGAGGCGTAGCCCCTGCAGGGGCAGGGGTGCGAGATCGGTGAACGAGGCCGGCCGCACAGCCGAGGCGGCGGGGATGCCGACCCAGTCCTGCAGCCGCCAGAGATCTCCGTCCCGCACCGGATCGTCGTCGACGACGACGTCGAGGAGGTGGAGCAGATCGTCCACCGAACGCGCATGGGGGACAACGACATCCATGGTCGGGACCAGCGGCCAGTTGCCGCGGACGGAGATCACCCCGCGGGAGGGAGTGTAGGCGACGAGACCGTTGTTCGAGGCTGGGGCGCGGCCGGATGACCAGGTCTCCTCGGCGAGGCCGAAGGCGCCGAAGCTCGCGGCGGTGGCGGTTCCTGACCCATTGGACGATCCCGAGCCGAACGCTGCCGTCAGATACTCGCTGCTGTAGGGACTTTCGGCGCGACCGTACAGTCCGCGTTGCATACCTCCGGCTGCCATCGGGGGCATGTTGGTCAGGCCGAGGCAGATGGCACCTGCGGAGCGCAGCCGGCCGACCGCGAAGGCGTCATCGTCGGCGACGAGATCGGCGAATGCCGGAGAGCCCGCGGTGACCGGTAGGCCGCGCACTTTGTAGCTGGCCTTGGCGGTGAACGGGATCCCGTCCATCGGCCCGAGGGACCGACCGCTCGCCCGGCGCCGATCCGAGGCCCGCGCCTCGTCGAACGCCGCGGGATTGAGCACCGGCACGGAGTTGAGCATGATGCCGGACCGGTCGTAGTGCCCGATTCTGTTCAGATACCGGGCGACGAGCTCGACACTCGTCACGGCACCACTCTCGAGAGCACGGCTCAGCAGGTCGAGATCGGCCTCGACGACCGTGAGATCACCGGATGTCATGGGCAGGACGCTGTGGATTCGACCGACACGCGCTAAAACATACACTGTCGGTTTATGCTTGTCGTCAGAACGCAGTCGTCGATTCTTCAGAGGAGACCGACATCGCACGCCCACCCCGTCCGATACTCAACCGGGATCTGATCGCCCGCACCGCACTGGCGCTCATCGACCGCCATGGCGCCGAGGGCGCGAGCATGCGGCGGGTGGCCCAGAAACTGAACGTGAACCCCACCTCGCTGTACAACCATGTTGCGGACCGTGCCGCGATGATCGAAGACGTTCGCGCATTGGTGTCGGCGCGTATCGACTCGGCCCCGTTGCGCGAAAGCACCTGGGAGGACGGCCTACTCGAGTGGGCTCGCTCCTACCGGTTGGCTTTCGCGCGTCACCCCCGCGCGATTCCCCTGCTGATGACCACCCGGGCCTCGGCACCGGTGCTGCTCGCCGAATACGAGGATTTCGTGGTGGCCGCCGAGGCCGCAGGATGGCCCACCGACGACGTCCTCCCGCTGTTGACCGCGTTCGAGTCGTTCATCCTCGGCAGCGTGCTCGACATGTCCGGCCCCACCGTCATCTTCGATCCGGCCGGACAGGAGGAGCAGTTCCCCCGCTTCACCGCGGCCTATGCGACGTTGGCAGACCATGACGCGGCCGACCCGATCGCGACACGCGCATTCGAGCGCGGACTGGCGATGCTCGTCGCGTCGGCGAGACCGAGTCCCTAGGCTCGAGCCGTGGAATGGGAGTTCGTGGCCGAGGTTTTCCAGTGGCGCGGGCCGGCACCGTACTTCTTCGTCGAGACACCGCCGGACATCGACGATTTCCTGCACGCACGGTCAAGCGAGCTGACCTACGGGTGGGGGGTCATTCCCGCCCGGGTGCGCATCGGCGGCACGGAGGTGACGACGTCACTGATCCCGCGGGACGACGTCTACCTGGTTCCGCTGAAAGTCGCGCTGCGCCGCGCCGAGGACGTCGACGACGGCGACACGGTGCGGATCCGATTGACCGTGGCCGTGGGACGCTGACGTGGCGATGGCTCAGCCGGTGGCGTCGAGGATCTTGATCGCGAAGACCAGGGAGTCACCGGGCAGGATGCCGGCGGCGGGCTGACCGTTCGGGTAGCCGTCCGCCGACGTCATCGCGACCGCGACGGTGGAGCCCACATGTTGACCGGCGATGGCCTTCTGGAAGCCGGGCACCACGCCACCCAGCGGGAAGTCGACCGGGGTGCCGCGCTGGTAGCTGCTGTCGAACACCGAGCCGTCGCGGCCATTGACGCCCTGGTAGCAGACGGACACGGTGGCAGCGTCGCCGACGACGGCGCCCGATCCGGCTTGCAGCGTGTGCACCTGCGTCTCGGTGACCGTGAACGGCGTGGTCACGGTGATCAGGGGTGCCGCGGTGTCCGTGGAGCCGGTGACGGCGACGCTGCCGGTCGCCCCGGGAAGGGTCCATTCGGGAGCTGTTGCGGCACTGGGAGCGGCAGTCGGACAGGCTGCTGCCTGCGCCTCGGAGGACCCGCAGGCTGTCAGAGCCAGAGCGGAACCGGCACAGATGGCGAGAGCGAGGGCAGACGGCACACGACGTAGCAGCACCCGCGCCACGCTACCTGCCCACAGGTTTGAGTTCGTGGTGGGTCTGGGCACTGGAGACAACATGAGCGACGACAACAAGGTGACCGTGGAACGCACCATCGATGCATCCGCCGACGCGGTCTTCGATGTCCTGTCCAATCCTCACCGCCACCCTGCCCTCGACGGGTCGGGATTCGTGCGCGGTGTCGACCACGCCGACCGCATCCAGAAGGTCGGCGAAGTGTTCACCATGAACATGGCCGGCGATCACATGGGCGGGGAGTACAAGACCGACAATCACGTGACCGGATACGTCAAGGACAAGCTGCTGGCATGGCAGACGGCCCCCGCGGGAACCGAGCCGCCCGGCTGGAAGTGGTTGTGGGAGCTGGAAGCTCAAGGTCCGAACGCGACGCTGGTTCGGCACACCTACGACTGGTCCAAGGTCACCGACAAGGATCTGCTCAAGAAGGTGACGTTTCCGTTGGTCACCGAGGATCAGCTGAGCGACACGCTGTCTCGCCTGGCGGCCGAAACCTCATCCTGATGTACCCCACGGCACGCGTCAGAATGGGCTGATGCGTGCTGTGGTGATGGACCGCATCGGCGGCCCCCTCGAGGTTCGGACAGTCCCGGACCCGACAGCTGCGCCCGACGGCGTCGTCGTCGCGGTGCGGGCCACCGGTCTGTGCCGCAGCGACTGGCACGCATGGGCCGGCCATGAAACTCTGGCGCTTCCTCACGTCCCGGGCCACGAACTTGCCGGAGTCGTCGAGGCGGTCGGCCCAGACGTGCATGACTGGGCGGTCGGCGATCGCGTGACAGTACCGTTCGTGTGCGGCTGCGGGACGTGCTCATGGTGCCGCACCGGTAACGCCCAGGTCTGCCCGCGGCAGGAGCAGCCCGGGTTCACCTACTGGGGCTCGTTCGCCGAACACGTTGCGCTGCCTGCTGCCGACACCAATCTGGTGTGTCTTCCCGAGTCGGTGTCATTCGCCGCGGCGGCGGGGTTGGGGTGCCGATTCGCCACGGCCTTTCGCGCACTCACGGGAGTGGGCCGTGTCGAGCCTGGGCAGTGGCTCACGGTGGTCGGCGCCGGCGGGGTCGGATTGAGCGCGGTGATGATCGGCAAAGCGCTGGGCGCCAACGTGATTGCCGTGGACCGCAATCCGTCCGCACTGACCGCCGCCGAGGTGCTCGGCGCCGACCACACTCTGGTCGCCGGCGACGGCCGAACGGCGGCGGACACGGCGGCAGATGTTCACGAAATCACCGGCGGCGGTGGCGATGTCGGCGTGGATGCGGTCGGTCACGAATCGACGTGCGAGCTGTCCATCCTGAGCCTGCGCCGCCACGGTCGGCACGTCCAGGTGGGCTTGTTGCCGCCGGTCGACGGGCATCCGCGCCTACCCATGGATCGGGTGATCGCCTGGGAGATCTCCGTCCTGGGCAGCCACGGGATGGCCGCAGCGGATTACCCCCCGATGATGGCGATGATCGAACGGGGAGACCTCCGGCCGCAAGACCTGATCGAGCGCACCATCGGCCTCCGTGAGGCGGCAGCGGCTCTCCCCACCGTCGACACCGCGTCGCCGGTGGGTGTCACCATCATCGACCCGAGCATCTGACATCACGCCTTGCCGAGAGTGACCTGCGTGGTCTGCGTAGCGCCGGTGTCGTCCCGGTAGGTGACCGACACCTGATCGCCAGGCGCTTTGGACCGCACTGCAGCGGCGAGCGCCTCGGGTCCGTCGATGACCTGGCCGTCGATCTTGGTGATCACCGCCCCACTGGACAGGCCGGCCTGCGCGGCAGGGCTTCCGGCCGCCACCTGCGCGATGGCCGCGCCGTCCGCGCCTCCGGAGTCACTGGAGTCACCGCCCTGGGTGCCCAGTTGCACGCCCAGCGAGCCGTGACTGGCGGTGCCGGAGGAGATCAGCTCATCGGCGATGCGCTTGGCCTGGTCGGACGGGATCGCGAAACCGAGCCCGATGGAGCCGCCGCTGGAGCCGGAACCCATGCTGGCACCGGCTGAGTTGACACCGATCAGGTCGCCGTTCATGTCCACCAGCGGTCCACCCGAATTGCCCGGATTGATGGCGGCATCGGTCTGCAGCGCGTCGAGGACGACGGGGGAACTGCCCTCACCGTCGCCGGCGGTCACGGGCCGATTCAGTGCGCTGACAATGCCTTTGGTCACCGTGCCCTGCAAGCCGAGCGGGGATCCGATCGCGACGACCTCTTGGCCGATCTTCACGTCCTTCGACGAGCCGATGGTGATCGGCGTGAGTCCGCTGACCCCCTGCGCGCGCACGACCGCCAGGTCACCGATCGGATCGGTGCCCACGACGGTGAAGGGCACGCTGCGCCCGTCGGAGAACGTGACGGTCGCGGGGGAGTCGCCGCCGTCGAAGGCCGCGGGCTGCGCCCCCGCACCGCCCTGAACCGCCGGCGCGACCACGTGGTTGTTGGTGAGGATCAGTCCGTCCGGGCTGAGGACGATGCCGGACCCTTCGGCCATGCCCTGCCCTGCGGTGATCTGCAATTTGACGACGCTGGGCATCACCTTGGCGGCGACCTGCTCCACCGAACCGGGCGCGGCGCTGGCAGCCGGCTTCACCGGCTGGGCCTGCGCTGCTGACGCTGGTGTGGCGGCCGGGTGCTGGTGATCAGTCACAGCTACCGCTGCCGCGGCTCCGACGCCACCGCCGGCAATGGCCACGGCGGCGGCACCCGCGAGCACGAGCCCACGCGGGGTGCGCGAGCGGCTGTTTCGGCGTGGCGTGGCCGGGCCACCAGGCACGGGTTGGTGGTGCGGCCACGGTGCGGAGTTGCCCGGCAACGGGTTCGGCGGAGCGGGCCAGCTTCCGCGCGACCAGTCGTGATTGTGTGGAGGAGGTGGGGGCGGGGTCGCCATCGGTGGTGTTCCCTTCGAGTGGGCAGGGGACGTCGGCGGGTCCGACGTGGTTGGTCTCAGGTTGCCCACCGCAACTGAGACTCGACTGAGAGCACACTCAGCAAAGACCGAGAAGATCGCTCACCGGTAGAGGCTGGCCATTCCGTTGACGGGACCGAGGCCGTGGCCGAGGGGATAGGCCTCCCGGATGCATTCGGTCACCCACGTCTTGCCGAATGCCACCGCGTCGGGAACGGAATAGCCGTGCGCCAGTGCAGCCGTGATCGCTGCGCCCAGGGTGTCACCGGCGCCGTGGTCATCCCGGGTGTCCACCCGGGCTGCTGCGAACTCGTGGAACTCCGAACCGTCGAACAGGAGATCCGAGCTGATGCGGGAGGTGCGCAGATGGCCACCCTTGACCAGGGCCCATCGAGGCCCGAGCGCATGCAGCGCGCGGGCGGCGTCGCGTTGGGTCTCGGGGTCCACGACGTCGATGCCGACGAGGAGCCGTACTTCGTCGAGGTTGGGCGTCACCAGGGTGGCCAGCGGAATCAGTTCATCGCGCATGGCATCGAGCGCACTGGGGTGCAATAACGGCTCGCCGGCGTTGGAGGCACACACCGGATCAACCACGAAGGGGACCCTGCCGGTGAGCTTCTCCGCCGACCAGGTGGCCACGATCGCCCGGATGATCGCCGTAGAAGCCAGCATGCCCGTCTTGGCCGCTTCGATGCCGATGTCGGACACCACTGCGCTGATCTGAGCACCGACCACCTGCACCGGAATCTCATGAAACGCTTTGACACCCAACGAGTTCTGTACAGTTACTGCGGTGACGGCTGCGGATCCGTGTACGCCCAGCATCGCGAACGTCCGCATATCGGCCTGTAGACCGGCGCTGCCTCCGGAGTCGGACCCCGCGATCGTCATCACGCGACGCGGCGTCTGACCGGGGGCTGTCAGCGGGAGACGATTTGTCATCACGGGTGATTGTAAAGTGGTGTGCGACGCTCGACCGGTTCTACGACGCTGCGAGCCGGAGGTCGCCCGGCCTGCCGAAGAGGTACCCCTGACCCCATCCGACCCCGAGCTCAGTCAGCGTCGCCTGTTCGTCACGTCGCTCGATCGCCTCGGCGATGGTGGTCGCTCCGGTCTCGGCGCAGAGCCGCACGATGGCGGTCACCAGGGCGCGCTTGGCTGGATCGCGGTCGATCCCCGACGTCAGCGATCCGTCGATCTTGACGATGTCCGGCCGCAGCTGCAGCATCTGCTTGAAACTCGCATAGCCTGCCCCGGCGTCATCGATTGCCAGCCGAACACCGCGCTCCCGCAGAGGTTTCAGCGCATCGGCCAAGCCGTCCGGGAAGGGCTCGTGCTCGGTGACCTCCAGCACCACCGGTGTGCGCACCGTCAGCAGTGCTTCGTGTAGCCGCAAGTCGGTGGCTGCCGAGGGGCTGGCGTTCACCGCGAGGAAGCAGTCATCGGGCACACGGTCGGCGTCAACGAGCACCCGAGACAGGGCCGCCAGTTCCAGTGCCACTCCGCGTCCCAGGCGACGGGCGACTTCGAACCAGTAGGCGGGGGATCGTTCTGCGCCGCCGGGAAATCGACACAACCCCTCGAAGCCCACCACGGTTTCCGACGCTAAGTCGACGATCGGCTGGTAGACGGCCGACAGTGGTGAGGGCGCAGCAAGAAGATCGTTCACATGTTTGTGGAGCGCGTCCTCGCGGGCCATGTCGGGAAGCAACACCGACGCCAGGAACTGCGCGGCGAGATCGCGGCCCTCATGTCGAGGATCGCCGAGGAAGTCGTCGAGCATCGACGAGAGTTCGGTGTGAGATCCGATGAGAGCCGAGATGAAGCGTGCGGTTGCCTCCATCGCCGCTACGTCGCGGTTGGTGAATTTGGCCTTGTCGACCGATGCGAGGCTCAGTGCGCCGATCCCCGTGCCGTGGTGCATGAGTGGTATCACGACGAGAGACCCGACGCCCAAGCTCGCGCCGATGGCCCGAACCTGGTCGGTCAGCGCCGGATCCCCCACCGGGTCCGAACTGACCTGCGGTCGCCCCGTGGCAAGTGCTCGCCCCTGCAACGTGCCTTCTCGCGTCAACGTGAGGCCCAGTAGTGACTGCACCAATCCGTGGGCGGACACGACCACGAAGGTGTCCTCGGGAGTCAACAGGCTGACCGCCGCACCGTCAGCTTTCGGCGTGAGCAGGCACATCTGCTCAGCGATCCTCTGCATGAGCGCTGAAGGATCGATGGACGCGTTGATCGCCGCGACGAGGTTCTGCAACGCCTGACCTAGCGCAGTCCCGGATTCTCGTGGCTAATGCGCACTTTTGACTTCCTCCCCTTAGCCAGCAGGTGGAGCTGGCTCTGGCCAAAATAACAGCGAACCGAGGGTCAGTTGTCGAGTTGGACGAATGTCACGTTCGCGTCATTGGTTGTCGCGCCAGGCGAGGACATCCTTGAGGGCAGCGAGGTCGTATCCGTCGTCGGCGGTGAGCTCGGTTTGGAACAGCGTGACTCCGGCCTCGCGGAAACTGTCGGCGCTACGCTTGTCCTGCCATAGCGTCGAGCGTTCGATGTCTGAGCCGCTGCGGCCGAACGTCGCAGCCAGCTCGTCCACCCGTTCACTGAGCCGGCGGAACGTGTCGAGTTCGGCGAACGCGTGCCAGATGTCGGCGTGGCGGGCGACGGCGGGGAGGGAACGCTTGGGGCCGGTGCCACCGATGAGGATCGGCAGCTTGCGTACCGGCGGAGGATCCAGCACAGCAAGCCGGTTCTCGATGCGGATCAGGCTCTCGTCGAACAGATCGAACCGCGACCCGAAGGTGCCGAAGTCGTATCCGTAAGTGGTGTAGTCCTTTTCGTACCAACCCGCGCCCAGGCCGAGGACCAGCCGGCCACCGCTGATGTGATCGACGGTGCGGGCCATGTCAGCGAGCAGGTCCGGGTTGCGATAACCCACGCCGGTCACGAGCAGCCCGATGTCGGCGTGTGAGGTGATCTCGCCCCATGACGCGAGCGCGGTCCATCCCTCGAAGTTGGCCACGTCGGGCTGAACCTCGGCCAGCACGGGTTTGCCGTCGATCAGGGCGTCCATCACCGGGCGGTGGAAATGGTCATAGCCGAAGATCACATCGACACCGAGGTCGTCTGCGGCGACCACGGCGTCACGCCAGGTGCGATAGTCGGGGGCGCCGCCTGGCTGGATCTGCACGGCAACGCGGACGGGACGGGTCATGGCTGCTCCTGGGTAGGGGAGGGGCGACTCTTCAGCCAATCCGTACGCTGCCCACTTTATTCCGCTCGGCCCGGCGATGCGGGGTTCGGCGCCGCGCAGAAGGGGCACCCTGGGGAACGGATCGCCGACGCGGCGACCCTTGTCGAGAGAGGACCCGCGCTTATGACGATGCCCAGCGACGCTACCGACTCCGTCGAGTCGGTCGGCTCGAATGACGGTCCGCGCGATCGCGCGAGTGGTGCGGAGAGAGATACCGAGCACTCCGCGTACGTCGACGACGACAACGTTCCCCACCCCGGTGAAGCCAACGAAGGGCGCTGACCCTCGCCACTTCCGGCTACGTCAGATATGTTCCGTGTCCCTCGACGACGAGTCCGTCAGCGAAGCAGAGAACCTCGTTGACGAAGTCACCTCGCTGGTTGCGGTAGTTGATGACGACGACGTCGATCCCTTCGTAGACGGCCTCGACGGTGAAGTGCAGATCAGGGCGCAGGCTCAGCGCGCGACTCCAGAAATCGCGCAACGCCGCCTTGCCTTCGATCCGACCACCGCTCGCCGGCACCACCTGCGCGGCGATCGGGGAGGTGAAGATGACCTCGTCGACGAAATGGTCGAGGACCGCCTCGACGTCGTGGGCGTTCCACGCGTCGACCCATCGCTGGCTGAACGTTGCGACATCGATTGGCATGCGACAGGCTAACGAGCCGAAACTCAGGCGTCTACGGGTTTTCTGCCGGCGAGCAGTCGGCAGACATGCAGAGATGAGTGTGCTCGGGATCCGTCAGTGCGGCGCTGGGTTCTCCGCAGACCGGGCACGGCCTCATCACAGCGGGAGCACCCGTCGGGTGGACGAACCCATCCCTGGTGAGCAGCTGGAGGTGCAATCGTCCCTGGCCCTCCGGTGGGTTCGGATGTCTGACGAACTCCAGCGCGGGGTCAGCTGTGCCGCCGTAACGCACTGACGTGTACTCAGGATGGGTCCGGATCATCGGAGCGCCGACGAGCGCAGACCAGAACCGTCCGACGGTCAGCGGGGCCTCCGCGTGCGTGACCACCGCTGCGAGAGAACCAGATTGGCGATATTCACCGCGCGGTTCCAGGATGCAGAACTCGTTTCCCTCGGGGTCGGCCATCACCTGCCATGGCACGTTCCCCTGACCGACATCGGCACGCAGCGCGCCGAGATCGAGGGCGCGCCCGATCAGGGCCGCGTGATGCTCTGGGGAGTCGGAGGCGAGGTCGATGTGCTGTCGATTCGCGTCGCTGTGCGACTGCACCGCCGGGACGAACCGCACGTCGGTGTTGCCACCGAGGTCCGTCGCGCAGCGCCCGGTGGTGGAGTCGACGGTCAGACGACATTCGACCATTCGCGCCCAGAAATCACCGAGCAGCAGCGGATCCTGCGATTCCACGACCACGGCAACGCGGTTGGCGCCCACGCCCCCGACGGTAATTCGCTCTGTCCTGAAATGGCAGCCCGAATGCCGACATACTGTTGTCGCGCCGCTGTCCGATGCTGTCGATATGACCGAGAACCGAGACACGATGACGACGAGCGGAGCAGCCGGCGACGCTGCGCTGGCGGTGTGGCTCACGATGTGGAACAGCGACGGCGACATCGCCCGTCGAATCTGCAGTGACGACTTCCGAACTCACTTTCTGAACTCCGAGGCGGACGGCTCGAATCCCGGCGATGACGTCGTGGGTGCGGACCAGTTCGCGGAGTACCTCGATGGCTATCGCCAACGGCACCCGGATGTGGTGTTCACCGAGGTGGCTCGGGCCAACGATGGTCTGCATGGACAATTGTTGTGGGATGTTCGCGCGGAGGGAAATGCAGCCGGCGGGGTCGACGTCTTCGACTTCACCGAAGACGGTCTGATCCGAGAGGTCTGGTCGGTGGGCGGAACGCGGCCACATCGCCCCTGAGATCGGTAAGACTTGCGCCATGCGGCGTGCGGAGAGGTTGTATGCACTGGTCGACCTCCTGCGGGGATCCCGCCGACCCATGTCTGCGGCGCGTCTCGCCGACGAGTTCGAGGTGTCGAAGCGGACGATCGAGCGAGACATCCAGTCGCTGCAACTCGCCGGCGTCCCGATCTACGCCGATCGCGGTGTCGCAGGAGGATATTCGATCCTTCGAAAGCATTCCTTGCCGCCGTTGAATCTCACGGTCACCGAATCGCTGGCAGTGCTCGCCGGGCTCGCTTTACTGGAAACCTCACCCTATGCGGCGGCAGCACGACGGGCGCGGGCCAAGGTCCTCGCGATCAGCCGGGAGGATCAGTTGGCGCCGGTCGACGAAGTGCTGCGCGGGGGCGACTCCTGGCTGTTCGTCGGCTGGTGCCGGCTGCGGCACGGGTGAGGACGTCGCGGGATCGGTTCTGACCACTAGTATCGGGCGCGTGACCGAGCAGACGCCGTGCTGGGAGATGGCTTCGGCGCCCTGCGACCGGCTGCCCGGGGTGAGTTCCATGATGGGTTATCGGGCCGTCGACGTACCGGATGGCACGCACCTCGGCATGCCCTCGGCGAGCCTGACTTTCATCGTCAGCGCCGACGACGGTGTCGAGGCCGCTGCCGATGTCAGCCAGCTGCCGCTGGCTCGCCCGCAGCGCGTGATACTCAGCGGACTGCACGTACACGCCAGCCATGTCCGACAGCGTCGCGGGCAGGCCGGCATCCAGCTCGCGGTGCACCCGCTGGCCGCGCGCGCCCTGTTCGGTGTTCCGGCCGCCGAACTCAGCGTCGATGACTTCGACGGGTCGGCCGTCCTCGGCGCCGTGGCAACCGAGCTCAGTGATCGAGTGGCCGACGCGACCTCCTGGCAACGGGCCTTCGGTGTCGTCGCCGACTTCGTGCAGCGCCGCTCGGATGGCCAGCACGAAGTGCGACCGGAACTGCAGCATGCCTGGCGAATGATGCGGTGCAGCGGTGGACGAGTGTCGGTGGCCACGGTGGCGGACGAGGTCGGACTGACGCCTCGACACCTGGGCACGTTGTTCCGCCGCGAGGTCGGGCTCGCGCCCAAGGCCGTCGCCCGGTTGATGCGCTTCGAAACGGCGACAGCACGGATCGCTCGAAGGGTCGCCGAAGGCGGCTGCGTCGACCTCGCCGGCGTCGCAACCAGCACGGGATTCTCCGATCAAGCGCATCTGAGCGCCGAGTTCGTCGCGTTCACCGGCCTGCCGCCGCGGAAGTGGATCGGCGCGGAGTTCCGAAACATCCAAGACGGCGGCCACCGGATGTTCGATCCTGACAACCATGACCCAGTCGAACATGACCCTGTCGAATCCGGCCGTGTGGCCGACACTGCAAGCCCATGACGCACCCGCGCTGATCGACTACCTCGTCGACACCTTCGGCTTCGTCGTCAACGCGCGATACGGCGACGGCGACCGCGTGGACCACGCTCAGTTGAACTGGCCGGAGGGCACCGGTGGGCTGATGATGGGCAGCTACAAGCCGGGCACCGACTGGTGCCGCGAACCCGGCAGCGCTGGCGCTTACATCGTCACCGCCGACGTGGACGCACTGTATGCGCGTGTGCAGGACCACAACGCCGACATCACGCGACCGCTCTGTTCCACCGATTACGGATCGCGAGAATTCGCCGTTCGAGACCCCGAGGGCAACCTGTGGAGTTTCGGCACCTATCCGGGTGAACCGCGACAGAGCTGAGACCGGACGCAGCGATCCCGTTTAGGTGCGTCCGTACCGGGAAGCCGGACGGTCGACCCAACGAGCCCGACCGACGGGCTCGTTCGTTGACGAGGGGATGCGATGGCAGCCGACCGTGGAGCCAAGGAAACCATCAAGAGCGTCGTCAAGGACGCCAAGGACAAGGTGGTGGAGGCCGCCGAGCGGCTGCAGCAGCACAGCCCGAAGTACATCCCCGGCGCACCCGGCCCGGAGCCGGCGCCGTTCGAGGAGCCGACCGACGTTCGCGAACCGCTACCGCCGAAACCGGACCAGGGTGGGCCTGATTTACGCACTGCGACTGGGCTTTCCGTCGGCGGCGGCCAGACAGCACGCGGGCAGCAGGGGGAGTACCTCACGACCGCGCAGGGTGCCCGTCTTTACGACACCGACCACTCGCTGAAGGCCGGGCAACGCGGGCCGACGCTGCTACAGGACCACCACCTGCGGGAGAAGATCACCCATTTCGACCACGAGCGCATCCCGGAACGCGCGGTGCACGCCCGCGGCGCGGCAGCGCACGGTGTGTTCCACGGCAACGGCGCCGCCGAGAAGATCTGCACGGCAGCCTTTTTGAGATCGGCTGCGGAAACCGATGTCTTCGTGCGTTTTTCGACCGTGTTGGGCTCCCGCGGTTCGGCCGACACCGTGCGGGACACCCGGGGTTTCGCCACCAAGTTCTACACGGACGAGGGCACTTTCGACCTGGTGGGCAACAACATCCCGGTGTTCTTCATTCAGGATGGCATCAAGTTCCCCGACGTCGTCCATGCCGCGAAGCCGCACCCTGACCGCGAGATCCCGCAGGCACAGAGCGCACATGACACCTTCTGGGACTTCGTGTCGTTGCACACCGAGGCCCAGGCGCACACCATGTGGAACATGTCCGACCGAGGCATTCCGCGTTCGTACCGGATGATGGAGGGCTTCGGTGTCCACACCTTCCGGCTGACCGGCCCCGATGGTTCGACGTCGCTGGTGAAGTTCCACTGGAAGCCACGCCTCGGGGTGCACTCCCTCGTGTGGGAAGAGGCACAGATCGCGGCCGGGATGGATCCCGATCTGCATCGCCGCGACTTGGCCGACGCGATCGAGAAGGGCGCTTACCCCGAGTGGGATCTCGGCGTGCAGGTGATGCCGGATTCTCCGGACCAGATGTTCGAGGGAATCGACCTGCTCGACCCCACGAAGATGGTGCCCGAAGAGCTCGCGCCGGTTCAGATCATCGGAACGATGGAGCTGAATCGCAACCCCACCAACTACTTCGCAGAAACCGAACAGGTGGCGTTCCATCCCGGACATCTGGTGCCCGGCATCGACGTCACCGACGATCCGCTGCTGCAGGCACGGCTCTTCTCCTATCTGGACACCCAGCTGAGCCGCCTGGGTGGGCCGAATTTCGGCCAGATTCCGATCAATCGCCCGCATGCACCGGTCAACGACATGCTTCGCGACGGCTTCCACCAGCACGGTGTACATCCGGGAGTGGCTCCCTACCAACCGAATTCACTCGACGGTGGGTGCCCCTTCTTCGCCGGCGCAGATACCCGTGCGTTCATCGAGGCGCCCGCGGTCGTGGCCGAGTCGACGAAGGTCCGTGCGGCACCGGCCTCCTATGACGACCACTACAGCCAGGTCACGCTGTTCTACCGCAGCCTCACTCCCGTCGAACAGGCACACATCGCCGATGCCTACACCTTCGAGCTCGGCAAATGCTATGAGCAGGCGATCAAGGAGCGCCAGCTGGCGGTGCTGGCGAACATCGACGCCGATCTGTGCGCGACCGTCGCGGCGGGCCTAGGTCTGGAGGCGCCTGCCGCCACCACGCCGCCCGCTGAGCCGTCGCAGCTCAGCCCGGCAGTGTCGCAAGTGGGGGAGCGCTGGCCGGTGGAAGGCCGCAACGTCGGCATCCTCGTTGGTCCGGACTCCGACCTCAGCGACGTGTCGACCGTTGTCGACGCGCTCGGGGCAGCGAAACTGGTGCCCCTGGTGATCGCTCCGCACGGCGGTGCGCTGACGAATGATGGCCAGAGCGTGCCGATCTCGCGGACGTATGCCACCGCGCGGTCGATCGAGTTCGACGCCGTGGTGATCGCGGGTTCGCCGGCAGCAGTGCAGGCCAAGATCCTCGTCGATGAGGTGTTCCGACACTTCAAGGGAATTGCCGTGCTGCCGCAGGGTGCCGACCTACTCGTCCGCGCGGGTGCTTCCGACGGCGCCGAGGGCGTGCTCAGCGGATCGGATGCGTCAGCGCTGGCAGCCTCCCTGATCGAGAGCATGGGCGAACACCGGGTGTGGGATCGCGCCGTCGTCCTCAGCTGAGGAGTCGGATCACCGACGTTCCTTCGGACGTCACAATTTTCCGAGTCTCAAGAGGACGTCACCGGGTACCGCACCCTGTGTACAGCGACTTCGGAGATGAAAGAGGCGGGACATGGCGTCAGGCGTGGCAACGGTGTGGTTACCGGTCAAGGACATGAAGCGCGCGTTGAGCTTCTACGGTGACACACTGGGTCTCGAGGTGAAGAAAGAAACGGACGAGTGGTCTGAGCTGGATGCCAACGGACTGATGATCGGCCTGAACGCACGTGAGTCGTCCGGAGCGGACGGAAGTGGCGGCGCGCTACTCACGTTCCAACCGGACGGCGGCATCGAGGATGAGGTCTCTCGGCTGGAGGGCGAAGGTGTGTCGTTCGTCGGGGGCATCAGCGATCACCCGTGGGGTCGGATCGCCTCGTTCAAGGACTCCGAGGGCAACGATCTCCAGGTGTATGAGCCGCCGTCTGCGTGAATCGCAGGAGCATGGCTTCGGGTGATCGAAACGGTTGCTCGCCGCCCCGGTCACCGGGAGAGTGGATCCATGCCTGATGCAGATGCCCACAAGACGGACACCACCGCGGGGCTCGCCGCCCTGGCCGGCCACCTCGAGAAGGTCGCAGAGCGACTGGGCGTGAAATCGGTTCTGGTGATGCGCTCGGAGGCCGACTCGATGGTGGTCGCCGCCACGGCAGGGCAAGCCACCCAGCATTACACCGTCGGTGCGGCCGGGAAGAAGGCGCTGGACGACGCTTCGCGCGTTCCGTTGTACTGCGAGCGGGTCGTCGACGTCGACCACGCCGCGTTCGTTCGTGACTCCCGCGACGATGCCACCTTCGCCGGTAATGAAGACGAAGTGGAGTTCGGACTTCACAACTATCTCGGCGTGCCTGTCCACGATGCAGGCGGCCACGTCGTAGGCACCGTGTATGTACTCGACGACAATCCGCGTGACTACACCGACGAGGAACTCGCCCAGCTCTCGGAGCTGGCAGGGGAGGTCGAGCAGATCGTTCACGAGGACAACAGCTCGCTCAGCTGATGGCCCACGGCCCGGGAATGCGTTTCGGCCTCACATGGTTGGTCGAGCCGTGAAGAAGATCGGCTTCCTGTCTTTCGGGCACTGGTCGGACAGCCCACACTCGCGGGTGCGCTCGGCGGCGGACGCGCTACTGCAGTCGATGGAGCTCGCGGTGGCCGCCGAGGAGGCGGGTGCCGACGGGGCGTACTTCCGGGTACACCACTTCGCCAGGCAGCTCGGCTCGCCATTTCCCCTGCTCGCTGCCGCGGCTGCCCGCACGAGCCGCATCGAGCTGGGCACCGGCATCATCGACATGCGCTACGAGAATCCGCTCTACATGGCGGAGGACGCAGGTGCCGCCGACCTCATCTCCGGCGGCCGACTGCAGCTCGGCATCAGTCGCGGGTCACCAGAGCAGGTGATCGAGGGCTACCGGTACTTCGGATATGAGCCCGGTGAAGGTGACACCGACGGTGCCGAGATGGCACGTGAGCACACACGCGTGTTCCTCGACATTCTCACCGGGGAGGGCTTCGCGCAGCCGAATCCGCGTCCGATGTTCCCCAACCCGCCCGGCCTGCTGAGGGTGGAGCCGCACGCCCCGGGGTTGCGCGACCGAATCTGGTGGGGTGCGGGCACCCGCGCCACGGCGGTGTGGACGGCTCAACAGGGGATGAATCTGATGAGTTCCACGCTGCTGAGCGAGGACACCGGTGTGCCGTTCCACCAACTGCAGGCCGAGCAGATCCAACGTTTCCATGACGCGTGGAGACAAGCCGGGCATACACGCGAATCGCGTGTCTCGGTGAGCCGCAGCATTTTTCCGATCGTCAACGACCTGGACAAGCAGCTGTTCTGGCACAACCGCAACAGCACCGACGAGGTCGGCTTCCTCGACGGCGGTAAGGCACGCTTCGGCAAGACCTATGCGGGGGAGCCCGACAAGCTCATCGCTCAGCTCGCTGAAGACGAGGCCATCGCGGCGGCCGACACGTTGCTGCTGACTGTGCCCAATCAGCTTGGCGTCGACTACAACACGCACGTGATCGAGAGCGTGTTGACCCATGTTGCACCAGAGCTCGGGTGGCGGTAACGCACGACCCGACCAAGATGCATATTTGTCAACTGGTGGGGCTGGTCGTGAAACCCAGCCAGCCGGCGACCGTCAGCACCGCATCCGCGAAGACAGCAGGCCTCTCCTGAGGCAGATTGTGGCCGCTGTCGACAGCACGGTGCTCGTGTCGTCCCAAAAACATGGGCGCGTGATCGGCTGTTCCTCCCGGTTTGAGAGGGTCGTGCACTCCGTCCAACGTGACGGTGGGTACGGGGATGATGGGCCTGCGCGCCAGCGCCTCGCGCACGGCCGTGTACCGCGGATCTCCCTCGGCCGTGCCGAAATTGTGGCGATAGGCATGCACCACTACGTCGACGAAGTCCCGGTTGTCGAAGGACGAGGCAGTCGCCTCGTACACCGCCTCGTCGAAGCGCCACGTCGGCGACCACTGCCGCCACAGCATCATGCACATCTCGTGTCGATGCGCTGACAGGCTCTCGCGACCTCGTGGACTCTGAAAAACATGCTGGTACCACGCCACGTGTTCCACCGATGGCGGAAACGCGTGCCGTTGTCGCTCGTCGATCACGTCGTAACCGGCCATCGACACGAGTCCCGAGATCAGGTCGGGCCACACTGCGGCAACGCCGCAGCACGCGAGTCCGCCCCAGTCATATCCGGCCACGATCGGGCGGACAAGGTGCAGCGCGCCGATCAGTTGCCGGAGATCATCGGCCAGCGCCGCCTGTTCACCAGATCGGATGACGTCGGGCGTCGTGAAGCGGGTCGGTCCGAAGCCACGCGCGAAGGGCCGTATCACACGGGCGCCCCGACGAACCAGCCGAGGCGTCACTTCGTCGAAAGCCCGGACGTCATAAGGGAACCCGTGACACAGCACCACAGGCCAACCGTCAACGTCGCCGTCTTCCAGGTAGCCGATCCGAACGGTCTCGGTGTGTGCTTGCGCCACCGAGGAACCCTACTCGAAGCCGTCGGGTCCCGTCGTCTCGTGCTGGCGTAGGGCACCCAGGCGGGAATCAGCGCCTCGAATGGTCGTTCACGCAACGATCATGTCGTCGGGGTCAGTCAGCGCGTGGGGTGCGTGACTCATCGACCAATTGTCCACCAGACGTCCGATGGCGACGGCAGAACTCATCACTGCCGGCGCAAGCCGCTCCGGATCCACCCGATTGATCGGCACGGTGGCAGAAAGGGCGGCGAATGCACGTCCCGCGTAGTTGACGATGGGCGCCGCGATTCCCGCGCAATCCGCCCTCACCTCACCCACCTCGACAGCAAATCCCCGGGCCTGCACCGTACGGAGTTGCCTGTGCAGTGCGGCTGGTGTGCAGACACTGCGCGCTGTCAGTCGTGGCAGTGGAACCTGCGGTAGTTGGCCGCCGTGAGCGGCCATCCAATCGGCGAGAAGAACCTTCCCGGACGAGGAACACGATGTGGGCAGCCGGCTGCCGACCTGGAACTCCCCGAGTACGTTGCCTCGACCTGCAATCTTTTCGACGCAGAGGATGTGCTCCGATCCATCGAGGATCGAGATGTTGACCGACGTATGCACCGTGGAGAACAGATCGGTGAGCAGCGGGCGGGCGATCTGGCGCAGCGCCACCGTCAGAGGGACGCGCTGGCTCATCTCGAAAATGCGCACTCCCAGTTGGTAATTGTCTCCCCGGCGCGCGAGGAATCCCCAGTGCACCAGCTCTTGAGCGAGCCGGTAAGTGGAGGCCTTGCTGACACCACTTCGCTGGCTCAGCTCGGTGAGTCCAAGGGAAATGGTCCCGGGGCCGAAGGCGCCCAACAGAAGATGCGCCTTTCCGAGGACAGACTTGTCATACGGGGGCGTCCTGAGTGGTTGCTCGGTGGCCGGCGCTGAAGTGGTCATGAGGTTCTCCAGGGGCTGCGGGACTGTGATCCCCGCTATTGTTATCCACTTGGATAACAAAGAAAAGCCCAAATGTTAACTCGGTGTCAAACTTCTTTTCCGATGCAACCGTTGGAAGGCAGACGGGCAGCGCGAGCTGCCCGTCTCACTCGCAGCCGAGCACCCGCCTCTGTCGGGACCGGGGCAGAGGTTCACTCAGTGAATCGTCGGCTGGTCACCGATCGGTGCCGCAGCTTCTATGGGACCGACCGACTCATGACCCTCGAAGGACACCGATGACTGACGACGAGAGTGCGATTCGAACTGTGTGTGAGGCGTTCGGTCGAGCCATGCAGGCGATGGACATCGGAGCGCTGGAAAATCTGTGGGACAGCAGCTACGGGCATCTGATCTACCAGCCCGAGGAGTACCCGACCGCATGCACCACGTGGGATGAAATCGTTGCGTATTGGAACTACATCCCCGGCGTCATCGACCGAATCGTGGAATGGCGCGAGATCGGCGCCGACGTGGCATTGCTGGGCGACGCCGCCTTGGTGTACTGGACATGTCTCACCGCCTTCGAATTCAAGGATTCCGAAGACCAACTCGCCGGGGAGATCCGTTTCAGCCTCGGATTGCGCCGCACCGCAAGCGGCTGGCGGCTCATTCATTGCCACGAGTCCCGTCAGCTCATCGTTGGCTAGACGGCAGGGGTGATCTCCGACGTGGAATCCGGGGTTGCGGGCCGCGGCCCCCACTCACCGTGGTTCACCGAGTAGGGAGTCGCCGGCCCGGACTTGTCCGACAGTCGTGAGAGGCGGCGTCTGGCAACACCATTGGCTGCTGTGTGCATCCCCCTGACCGCGCGTCACCAATCACACGCTCGCCTCACAGACTGGCCGAGGGCGCAACGAGGCGCCGTCGGGGTCGCTCCCCGGTGGCGCCTCACCCTGCCCTGTTGACGAACGTCTCGGCACATCAGGCGCTCTGACTACGGACGTCAGGTACCGCGTGGCGCGGCGGCGTGAGCGAAGACCTCCGAGTGGAGCGCGAGCTGCTGAGAGCACACAGTTCACTCCGGAGGTCTTGGTGTCTCCGTCAGGTCAGAACGGCTAGCTTCGGGTTGCCCGGCTGACGGCCTCGCCTGGCTCGGCTCGCGGTGCCGCCACCCGACCACCGCCCCCGTGGCGAGCGCCAGGAATGGAAGCGCTGGCAGAGAGTCGTACAACGCGCCGGATTTGCCGGTCAGCATCGAGAAGCTGCTCAAGATGAGTATCAGAGCACCGGTGAGGCCCACGAGCCCGAGCGCAGGCGCCACCCGCCTCATCAGCAGCCCGCCCGGTGAACCTGATGTCGGGTCAGGGGTTCGGAGATAACGGATGATGGAGACCGCCGCCAACGCCTGAAGGAGTACGACTGACAGCGCACCGAGACCGAACGTCACCGCCCCGGTGTCGAGGTAGGGGTCCGCGCCGAGCAGACCCAGACCGCCGACGATGATGACCACCAACACCAGTTGACCAAGGGTTGCGCGGGTCGGTGCGCCGGTCCGGCCGTCGACCACGCTGAACCAGCGGGGCGCCAGCCGCTCCTCGGCCAAGGACTGCAGGTACCGGGCCGCGAAGTTGGTCATTCCCAAGGTGGTTGCGAAGAGACTGGTCACCAGCACCACCGATGCCGCATGGAAGAGATAGTTCCCGCCGAACTGTCTGGCCAAGTCGAAATAGAGGGCGCCCCCTGAGGCGGTCGCCGCTTCCTGGATCTTGTCGACGCCGTACACGCTGGTAGCCAGCCAGGTACAGATGGTGAAGAACGCAGCCAACAGCCCGACGCTGATCATGAGCGCGCGCGGAATCGTGCGGTGGGGGTTTCGTGCCTCGCGGGCGTAGAGGGTCGCAGCTTCGAGGCCGAGGAAGCTCAGGAACGCATACATGATCGCAACACCGGGTGCGCCGCTGACGATCACCTCAGGACGAAGAACATCAGGGGTGAACGCGGCAAGGCCCTTGACCGCGACGATGGCCACGTCGAGTACCAACACCACCGCCATCTCGGCGACCACGAGGATTCCGACCACGCGCGCACTGACGTCGATCTGCCGGGTGGCCAGCAACCCGACGGTCAGCACGAGTATCGCGAAATAATAACCCCATGCCAGGTCAACGCCCATTTCCTGCTGGACGACGTACCGGATGTAATACGTGCTGGCCGCCGCCGCGCCGATCAGCACCGAGGTGTACGCAAGCAGAGCCAGCGTGGCCCCTGCGCTCGCGGCGATGTTGCCCAGTCCTGCGCGGATATAGGTGTAAAGAGCACCAGCGCTCGGCATGGTCTTGCCCATCTCGGCATAGCCGGCGATGAAGCACAGCAGGACGACACCCACGAGCGCGTACATGAAGGTCGTCGACGGTCCACCGAAACCGAACGCGAGTGGGGCGACGCTGACCACACCCGTCATCGGAGCGATGGCGGCCAACACCAAGAACACGATCCGGCTGGTGGTGAGGACGCGGGGAACCTGTTGCTGGCCAGCGCCAATGCCTTCGGTTCGTGCATCGGTCACTGCATTGCCTCCCGCAGACGTTGCTGGTAGCCGATCACCTGATGCTCGGTGGCCGGCAGCAGTCGGCTGATCGGCGTCTGCGCCAGATGCATGCTCGGTTGGATCTTGCTGATCGCTTCGAGGTCTTCCCTGAAGGTCACGTCATACATTTCGCCTCGCCGCTCGACGGTTTCGTCGGACATGATCGGATTTCGGAAGGAGTCGAACATGAGCCGCGTTTCGTCAGCGGAGATGGGTAGAGCTGTTCCGCAGAATGAGACCACGTCGTCGACTCCCATGAAATTGCTCGGGAAGAGCATCATGAAATCCAGCCCCTGGGCCGGCTCTCCACCGAGTTCGGCAGGCTGTTCGATCGCGGGCCCGTGTTGCGTCCACGCATTGCGGTAGGACCGCACGTCGTAGTTGTCGCGGTCGGTCATGAAGCATTGCGAGATGGAGTCCGCGTGAATGGATGAGCAGTGGTAGCACTCAGCCGTGTTGTCGATGAACAGTTTCCAGTTGGCCTTGACCACGTACTCACTGCGACCTGTGAAGACATAGCCTGCGGAGCGACGCTGGATGTTCTCGACGAACTGCGCACAGTCCGCCAAGCCCGACCACATCGAGTCGGCGGACGGCTCGGCATTGACGAAGATCCATGGGCCGATCGTCTCCAACTGAACCGGCTGCAGTCCGAACTTGGCTTTGTCGAAACTGCTGTCACCGTGTGTACCGGGGGCGCCTGCCAATGTGCCGTCCAAGCGGTACGTCCAGCTGTGGTAGCCGCACTGCAACATCCGGCCATTACCCGATGTTTCGACAACCGGATGCCACCGGTGGCGACACACGTTGAGAAACGCACGCAGCACACCGTCTTTGTCCTTCGTCACCACAACCGGTGTCTGTCCCGCCTGGCCGATGATTCGATTACACGCGTCGAGCTGCCCGGTGTGCCCGAGGTAGTGCCATCCTGGGGCGAAGACCTTGGCCCGCTCCCGCTGCAGGACATCCGGGTCGGAGTAGTTCTGGGGCGGCAGTCCGTCCACCCCCTCTGGCGGGAGGGATCCCGCGGTAGGGCCTCCTGAACCCTTCCTGGTCAGGATGTCTTCAGCGGTCTCAGTCATCGTCGCAGCTCCCGTCGAGATGCATGGCCACGCTCGTCGCGACCTCCCTGATAGATCTCACGTCTTGCTGCGGCCCACGTCACTTTGTTGGACCGCTCAACGAAACACGTCGTCTGAGAGAGGGCTTGCTCGCCCTTGCCATACGATGACTGGATCAATGGGCGACATCGACGAGCCCCCGGGTGTCGGTTCACCCTCTAGAGAAGACCGGCGAAACCGACACCGGCTGTGCGTGAGCCGCCGGGACTCGACTCCGGGTGAATGGGAGAACTCACATGGGACGCGCGCATCAGCAGTCCAACGCTCGACCGGAGCCATCGACCCGTGATCGCCTGCTCGAGGCAGTGGTGGAGATCGCGGGCCTGCAGGGAGAATCGGCAGTCACGTACAGATCAGTGGCCACACGGGCTGGCGTGACCCACGGCCTCGTTCGGCACTACTTCGGTAGTCGCGGAGCGATGCTGGATGAGGCGTTCACGATGGCCGCCCAATGGGATATCTCTGAAACCAAGCTTGCCGTCAGCGACCCGCAAGACTTCATGCGTGGGCTGGTGGGCATGCTCGACGAAGGGTCGGGTCGGCAGTTGATGCAGTTCGATCTCATCCTCGCCGCGGCTCGCAACGAAAGGCTGATGAGTACTGCCAGAGCCGTGTATGAACGGTATTTCGAGACGGCTTCGGTGACCATGGAGAGCCTTGGGATTCCCGACGATCAAAACCATTGGGCCGCTTTGTTTTTCGCAATGGTCGACGGAATAACCCTGCAGCATTTCATTTTTCAGGATGACGAGCGAACAGAAGAACTTCTCGAAAAGCTTCGACGCCTTCTCGGATTCGTAGCTTCCACCGGCAAGATCTGAGCGATGGCAGGGAGTCATCCCAGGTTGAATAGCCGCTGTTCTTCGGCGGTCGGCAACGGGGTGTCCGGCTCTGACAGTGTGAGGGGTCTGCGATCCTGGACGATGCGGCGAAAAACCCAGAGTGCCAGCGAGATCAACAGCACGGATACGCCCACCCCGACGCTCGAATATCCACCGTATCCGGTGTCGGAGGGAAATGCGACACCGAATGCGATCAGCAGTGCATTGAAGATCAGTAGCACCCAGGTCAGCACGATCCACGGTCTTCCGAGTCGGATCGGGCGCGGCCATGCCGGTCGATCACGGCGGAGGACCAGCACGGCAGCCAATCCGAGAGTCATTGCCAGCATGTAGCCGAGGTTGGCCGCCAGGATGATCGCGACCGGTGAGGCCAGCGTGAACAGCAGTAGCAGGTTGACCACCATGTCCAACGTCATGGCGCGCGCCGGAACTCCGCGAGGGCTGAGTTCGCCGAACTGCTTGATGGTCATTCCGTCTCTGGCGAGTGCGTACAGTGACCGGCCCGCGGCGGCGGTGCCGGCGTTCATCCCGAGCACCAGATTGCCGATCAGACAGGCGATGACGAACTTGCCCATCGCCGACGAGTCGAACAGTTGCTCGTAAGCGCCCGCATAGAACCCGGACGGATCCTCGGCAATATCCGAAACTGACTGCATACCACCAAGTCCGAGTGGGAGTACGAGATACACCGACAGGCCGAGGACAGCCGACGCACGCAACGCTTTCGTGGATTCACGTCGGTTGACGTACTCCGGCGCGAATGCAGCACACAGTTCGGCGCCGTATGAGGTCCAGCCCATGACGAAAAGCCACACGAGAATCACCTTCCAGCCATCGAAGCTGGACAACGGGGGTATCTGCCAGACCAGGTTTGTGGCGTGCCAGTCGGACATGAAGAAACCGACTCCTGCCGCGACGATGGGGACGATCAGCAGCGTACCCGTGAGGTAACCGAACCACACCGCTGTCTTGATGCCTGTGACGTTGAACAGCCACACGAGGACGATGAGCAGAGCACCGATGATGGCACCGCTGGACAGATGGATGAAACCGAGATCCGCACGCCATGCCAGACCGGGCAACCAGGTCGCTTCGATCAGCGAGCCGACCGTCAATCCGGTGATCGACAGAGTGATGGACCAGCCGAACCAGTATCCGAACGCCGCGAGTACGCCGATGGGGGCGAAGTACTTCTTGAACGCCTCGTGTGAGTACATCGCGACACCGCCGGCCTTGTTCGGAAACATCGCAGCCAATTCGGAAAAGATGAACGCCTGCAGACCTCCGATCAGCGACGACAATCCCCAGAGAATTCCAGCGCCGAGGACTCCCAACCCGACGTAGCTGTATCCCATCGAGATGAAGAGTCCGCCGGCAGCGGAGAACGCGAAGATCAGAGTGTGATGCCACCGCAACGTGCGCAGGAACGTCGGCGGTTCGCCATCGGTTTTCGGATTCGCGCTGTGCGCGGGTTCCCCTTCAGATGATGCCGGGATGGAAACGTCGTCCTTGAAGGTCATGCTCGCGCCTCCATGATCGAGCGCGCTGCCGCCCGTCCGGATTCGAGCGCGCCTTCTATCCATCCGATCCAGGTGGTGGCCAGATCCGCGTTCGCGAATGCGATACGTCCCACCGGTGCGCTGATCTCGGATGCCGAGGCGCTGAGATAGCCGGGGGGATAGCCGATCCACGATCCCTGCGACCAGGGGTCTTCCTTCCAGTCGTGGGCCACGTAGTCGATCAGCGTTGCCTCCGGCAGAACCTGGCGTAGCGCGGTGGCCACCGCGGTGCGGTCGACGGGTCGGAACGTGCTGGGGGGCGAGGCAAAAGCCACCATGATCACACCCTCGGGCACCCGGTACTGGGTGTTGAGGCACAGAAGGTCGGTGCCGCGCCCGAGGCCGAAGAAGCCGTCGGGCGCGTCATCGACCAGAATCCAGAATTTGACCATGCGCCCCTGGTGCCCCTGCTCGGCCAGCGCACGCTTGGCGCCGAACAGGGTCGGTCCGAAATCCACGTCATGCCAGGTGTTCACGGGCGTAGCGAAGACGACGTCAGAAGCGCGCATGCTTCCACGACTGGTCTGGACTTCGACCGAATCGACGAACGACTCGATCTTGTGCACCGGCGTGTCCAGATGGATCACGACCGATTCCGTCGCTGCCAGGCCGTCCACCAGCGAGGCTGTGCCGTCTGCGAACTTCTGCGAGGCCACGGCCAGCCATCCGTAGGGGCTGTTTCCCATGCCGGCAAGAAGCGAGAAGGCGTCCAGGGCCGACCACTCACTTTCGTCGGCACCCATCCCCAGCGAGGCCATCATGAAGATGAACTCTTCTACCGGGTGTGGGAGCTTCAGCTGGCTGACCCATTGCGCGAGTGACACGTCCAGGTCTTCGAGCCCGCCTTGGACGTCCCGCCGTACGGTGGGATCGATCCGCCGGCTGGCCATGGCGATGTCCACCCACGCTCGTTCCAGTTCATACAGATCGTCACCTTCGATGGGGAACGCCGGCGTGAACGGCGCGCCGGTCAGCGCCCAGCGAAACGATGCCTCCGCCTCAGACACGAGCGACAGACCGTATCGATTCACTTCGTCCATGACCAGCGGATGATTCCTCGACGACACCCATGTGCCTCCGAGTTCCACCTTGCGCGTCGTCCCCGGAAACGTCCGATACTCAGTTCGTCCGCCGAGGCGGGGCCGCGCCTCCAGAACCTGGACAGTTCTTCCGGACGCGGCGAGATCGCGCGCAGCGACGAGGCCTGCGATCCCACCGCCGACGACGATGGCGTCAGCGGTGGCGGGCAACGGTGCGTGAAAGTGGGTCATGTGGTCCTCTGCGGTTCCTTGCCGACAACATCGACGTTCTACGTAGATCACGTGACGCTAACCCCGGACTGAGGAGAAATCAGGCCACGAGTTCGCTCACCGATCCGAGGACTTCCAGGTTCTTCTCTTCTCGGTGATTCTGGATGGATGACCGCCGCACCACAGACCGACGTCGCAATCAATTCTGCTGTCCGCTCGTCGAAGTTGGTGATCGACGGGCAACTGGTCGATGCCTCTGACGGTGGCACGAGCATCAGTCGCAACCCCGCAACCAAGGGGATCCTGGCGGAGTTCGCCGAAGCTACAGCTGCGGATGTCGACAGCGCCGTCGCGGCGGCGCGGCGGGCCTTCGAGGCCGGTGTCTGGCGAGCCATGTCGAACGACGAACGTGGCCGCGTCCTGTGGCGGGTGGCCGAGCTGCTGGAACGACATCAGGACGAACTGGCGACCATGGAGACGCTCGACCAGGGGCAGCCCTTGGCGATGTCACGCGAAGTGAACGTACCCATGGCGGCCCAGGTGTTCCGGTACTACGCGGGCTGGGCCACCAAAATCGAGGGCAAGGTCTCTGCGGTGTCTGCGCCAAATGCACTGCACTACACCCGACGCGAACCGGTTGGCGTGTGCGCATTGATCACGCCGTGGAACATGCCGCTGGCAATCGCAGCCTGGAAGATCGCACCTGCACTCGCCGCGGGAAACACAGTGGTCGTCAAACCTGCTGAGCAGACGCCTTTCACGACAGTCCGCCTGGTTCAGCTCTGCCTCGAGGCAGGTGTCCCGCCGGGTGTGGTCAACGTGTTGACCGGGGGCCCGGACGTCGGACAGGCGTTGGTCGCCCATACCGATGTCGACAAGGTGTCGTTCACCGGTTCCACTGAGGTCGGCCAACAGATCGGTGCGGTATCCGCGCAGACGAACTTGAAGAAGGTGAGCCTGGAACTGGGCGGCAAAGCGCCCAGCATCATCACGCCGGAAGCTGACATCGATGCCGCGGTGGTCGGCAACCTTCAGGGAGCCTTGTTCAATACGGGCCAAGCATGTGGCGCCTACACGCGGTTCTTCGTGCACCGCACCAAGGCGGACGAGTTCGTGTCCAAGATCAGCGATGCCGCCCGATCGATCACCATCGGCCCAGGCATGTTGGAAGGCAACGATCTCGGACCGCTGATTTCCGGCGAACACTTGCAGCGGGTGACCGGCTACATCGATTCGGGCGTCGAAGCGGGAGCGGAACTGGTCCTTGACGGCCGGTTACCCAAGGGCGACCATCTCGACGAAGGCTGGTACCTGGGGCCGACGGTCTTCACCGGGGTATCCGACGACATGGCCATAGCACAGGAGGAGATCTTCGGGCCTGTTCTGTCCATCATGACCTATGACGACATCGACGAAGCTGTGGTTCGAGCCAACGACTCCCGGTTCGGGTTGGCGGCGGTGGTCTGGACGCGTGACCTCGTGGTGGCCCACACCCTGACCGAACGCTTGCGCGCGGGAACGGTGTTCGTCAATCAGCTACCTCTGATCGACCCTGCGGGTTGTTGGGGTGGAATCGGGATGTCGGGCTGGGGGAGGGAGATGGGTAGCTTCGCCATCGACGAATTCACGGAAACCAAAGGTGTGTGGATCCGCACGGGCTGAAGTCTCGTCGAGACGCGGAAACGCCGGTCCGCTCAACAGACTGCAGCGTTGTGCACCGGCTCCGTGGCCTGGCACCATTCGGTCGCCGCACAGTGCGATAGCTTCCCGAGGAGAGGACCGATGACGTTGGATCCCATTGCCCACCACACCACCGTCTCAGGAAAGTACGGCGAATTCGACGCGGGGGTGGTGAACTGGCTCCGTCAAGACGACCAAGTTGTGAGTGGGTTCTGGCGCTGCACACCAGAGGAGCAGCCCGATGTCTACGAAGCGACGTTTGCGACTAACGAAACGGTCTACATCATCGAGGGCAGGGTCGAGGTCGAAGTCGTCGGAGGTCCGGTTCTCGATCTTGCGGCCGGCGATTCTGCATCCTTCGTCAAAGGAACGGTAGGCCGCTGGCGTGTGATCGAGCCCGTTCTCGAATTCTTCGTCTACAGCTGAGTGTGGCCGCAACGTGAAGCCACTGGAACGGGGATGAGGTGACCGCGAACCCTTGCAACCTGTCGATCTACGAACAGGTCTGCGCCATTGCGCAGTCGCGGCTCAGCGCCATCTCGCTGTCTCAATCTGTCCGAGATCGAATCATCCGACTCGAGCCGCGCCTTCACGCATGGGTGGAATTGACGACCGATATCGAACACCAGGCGAACCGCATCGAAACGGCGTCGGCACCGATGCCACTGCGGGGAGTGTCGGTCGGAGTCAAGGATCTAGTCGATGTGGCTTCCCCCACCACTGACCCCGGGCAGGTGACCGTCTCGGACGCACGGTGCGTGGCGCGGTTGCGGGAGCTCGGCGCTGTGATCCAGGGCAAGACCGTCACCGCCGAGTACGGCCACAACTCGACGATCTCGCCCCGACTGGAGCAGGATCGCCGACGGGAGCTGTCCAGCGGATCCGCAACCGCGGTGAGCGCCAATGTCGTACCAGTTGCAATCGGAACACAGACCTCGGCGGCACTCACTCGACCAGCGTCCTCCAGTGGTTCGGCAGCAATGGTGCTGGCACATGGCGAGGCGGACCTAGACGGTGTGGAGAGACTCAGCGAATCACTGGACTCCTTGGGCTTTTTCACTCGAACGGTGGACGATCTCCGCCATGTCTATCGCGCCTTTTCCGGACCTGCCGTCCCCACCCGACGGCCGACTGTCAGCAGCGCACTCGTGTGGCGCGGTAGCGGTCTCGGCGAGCTCTCGACGGCGAGCAGCCGGCTTCTGGATCGACTTCCCGGGCTGCTGGAAGAGATCGACATCGACTGCCGGCCTCTGCAGTGGGACGACCACGTCCACTCTCTCGCCGAGGATCACCGTGTCGTACTGGCCTACGAGCTGGCCCGCAATCGGCCGGCCCCTGAGTTCCGGCGGCATCACCACCCGCTGAGCCCACCGTTGCGGACGCACTACCGCCGCGGTTTGCGGCTCGACAGCGGAGATCATCACGGAGCGCTCGTCCGCCGAGACCGATCTCGAGTCATGCTCGAAGAACTTCTCGGCCGTGACGCGCTCATCGTCGGACCCGCGACCCTGCGATCGGACCGGCGCTGCCCGGCGTCCTCGGGAGCATCGACTCCCAGCGACCCATGGCAGCTTCTCGGGCTCGCCGCAGTGGTCGTTCCCGGTGTGCGGACGGTGGCCGGGCTCCCCGTGGGCATCCAGATCGTCGGACTGCCCGGGCGTGAACTCGACATGCTTGACCTCGGCGTGGCTCTCGAGGAGGTCTTCCGCCGTATGGACCCGATACCGGACCACTGATCTCGGACCGCGGCCGTAAGTGCCCGGTCAGCTTGAGCGGGCGTACTTTGCGACCTTCTCCTCGTCCAGGTCCATCCCCAAACCAGGGCCTTCGGGTGGACTGATGTGGCCGTCCCGGTAGCTGATCGGAGTGATGGCGATGTCGTCGGCGAGCAGGAGAGGACCGAACAGCTCCGATCCTGCGATGATGCCCGGTGCCGAACAGAACAGATGAGCACTGGCCGATGCACCGATGGAGGTCTCGATGGTGGTACCTCCGTGACAGCCGATGCCGGCGGCTTCGGCTATGTGGCTGATCCGCTGCACCGCCGAGATCCCGCCCGACTTGGCGACTTTGACGGCGAACAGGTCTGCGGCCGCGGCGCGCGAGAGCTTCAAGGCATCCTCAGGTGTCCGCAACGACTCGTCCGCCATCACGGGGATGGACAGCAACGCAGCCAGGCGTGCCTGACCGTCGAGGTTCGAGGCCCTGATCGGCTGTTCGATCAGCTCGATCCCCGATTCCTGGAGCACAGGCAACCAGCGAGTTGCGGTCAGTTCCGACCATGATCCGTTGAGATCGACGCGGAGGCTTGTTCGTTCGGCGAGGGCGTCGGCAACCGCGACGATGCGCCGCACATCCTCGGCCGGCTCAGACGAGCCCATTTTCAGTTTGAAGCTGCTGTGCTCACCCGATGCCAGCTTCGCTTCGATCTCGTCGATTACCGTGGGCGCGGGTTCTACTCCAATCGCCCAGGTGACGGGAATGGAGTCCCGGCTGAGGCCGCCGAGCAGGTCGTACAGCGGCACCGACAGAGCCTTGCCGCGAACGTCCCACAACGCCATTTCGATGGCGGCCTTCGCGAATTCCGCTCCTGCAACAGTCTTCTCCAGGTAGCGGCTCAGCTCCTCGACGCGCGCCGCGTCGCGTCCGATCAGCGCCGGAGCGAGGTACCTGTTGATCAGCGCCTCGATGCCCTCGATCGACTCGCCTCCCCACCAAGGGCCACCGGGCACCACCGCTTCGCCAAGGCCGAGGACACCACCGTCGACAAGGAGCCGGACGATCAGCACACTCTGGTGATCGATCGAGGTCACCGAGAAGCGATGAGGCCGGATCAAGGGGATGTCGACGAGTGTCGTTTGTATGGATCTGATTGTCATATCGCCCATGGCAATTCCTCTGCGATGTGGATTCAGCGGGTTTCCGGAACCAGAACGAAGTCGTACGTCACCCGCACATCGCGATCAGTCTGTTCGACTTTCAACATCAGGCCGTCGCGTACCGCATTGGCGACATCGTTGTCGACGTAGTCGCCACCGGGAAAATAGAGCTGGGAGGTCAGCGGCTCGTAACCGTCCGCGGTCACCTTCAAGTGAATGTGAGCGGGCCTGAAGAAATGTCTTCCCAACGCGGACAACACGATACCCGTGGGACCATTCTTGGGGATCTCATAGGGAGGCGGGAGGATCGATGACACCGAGAACCCTCCGTCGGGTCCGGTGGCGAACCTGCCGCGCAGGTTCCAGTCCGGAATCCCCGGATGGATGCCCGAGTAGAGGCCGTCGGCGTCGGCGTGCCACATGTCGATGATGGCACCGCCCAGGGCATTCCCGTCAGTACCGGTCACCGTTCCGGTGAACACCATCGGGGTGCCGCGTTCGTCGTCGCGTTGCGGCATGACACAAGGGGCCTCGAGCAGCGGCGCCCCGGCGATGTAAAACGGGCCTTCGATGGCAGCGCTGCTACCGACGTGATCCTCGTTGCCGATATCGGTGGCCTCTGCTTCGAAGAAGACATCGGGCAGCAGAGATTCCTCGCCCTGTTTGATGCTGTCGATCACCAGTGACGTGGCAGCGCGGTACTCGCGATGATTGATCCGGTGTTTCCGAATGAACTCGACAAGCGTCCGTTCGAGGTCCTCGACAACTTCCACGACTCGATCGTTTGTCATGGGCTTTCTCTTTCGTCTGGGGTCCGGTACGTCAGACCCGGTACGGCTACGGTTGCGAATTCGTACGCTATGCGTACACTCTGTCCGTAATGCGTACTCACTGTGTAGCCTGCGCCACATCTCATGTCAAGGACGTCACGTGACCAAACCCCCTGAGGATCGCGATATCGTCCGCGCTCTGACCAGGGGCTTGGACGTGATCCTGGCGTTCTCGAACCGTCGTTCGAGAATGTCGTTGACCCAGGTGGCGGCGGGGGCGGCGCTGAGCAAGCCGACCGCCAGGCGGCTCCTGTTGACGCTGCAGCAGGCGGGCTACGTGGAATCAGATGGCAAAACCTTTAGCTTGACGCCGAAAATTCTGGGGCTGGGTTACGCCTACCTGAGCTCCCTCAACCTGACCGAGATTGCGCAGCCACACATGGAGAAAGTCGCTGAGGCCACGGGCCACGGGTGCTCACTGTCCGTGCTGGACGGTTCGGAAGTCGTGTACATCAGCCGTGTGCCGACCCACCGCATCGCCAATCTCACGTTGGCGACAGGCAGTCGACTGCCCGCACATGCCACGTCGATGGGTCACGTGCTCTTGGCGGGACTGGGGGCGGCCTCGCTGCGCACATATCTCGAGGCCGCCAGCCTGATTCGCGTTACCGCTCGTACCATTGTCACAGCCGAGAAACTCGCAGACCGGTTGGCGCAGGTGCGGCAACAAGGTTGGGCCATCGTGGACCAGGAACTCGAGGACGGTATCCGATCTGCCTCGGCGCCGGTGGTGGATGCGCATGGTCATGTCATCGCGGCACTGGGGATGTCGACGACCACGGATACCGCCATGACGACGATCCGCGACACGTATGTACCGGCGCTGAAGCAGGCAGCGGCGAACATCAGCAGCGAGCTCGGGTCAGGCGCTCTGGCGCGACCTAGTTGACATCGTGCTCGGATTCTGACCGAATAGCGCTGTCCCCCTGCGGGATCACTGTGAGGAGAGAATCCCGATGAGAAGATCACCGATTCCGACCTACGCGGAGCTCTGCGACAGAACAGATGCTCCGGCAGGTTCAGCCTGGGGCGTTTTCGGGCCCGATGACGAGCTGGGCACGTTGAATCATCTGACCCCCGAGCGCGTTCTCGCAGCGGCCGGCTGTGTGCGAACCGGGGAGACGTTCAATCTCGATCTGCCGCTGGACGCCTTCGACCCCGCTCTGATACCGACTCGGAAATCACTGCAGCACACTCTCTTTGCAGGAAACCCGTATCACAGGGATGAGTACCTCGACAGCTTCTACACCCAGAACACCTCCCAGATCGACGGCTTCCGACACATCGGGCATCCCGAGACGGGGTTCTACAACGGCGCAGACCCGAGTCGTTTTGTCGCAGGCGACCCCTTCTTGGGAATCAATCGCTTCGCCGAGCGGGGGATCGTCGGGCGAGGCGTTCTGATCGACGTGGATCGTTACCTGAGGTCGATCGACAGGAGCCTCGATCACGCTGGTGGCGAGGCGATTCCGATCAGTATTGTCGCGGAGGCTGCTCGTCACCAGCGTGTGGAGCTACGCCACGGCGACATCCTGATGATCAGAACCGGATGGCTGCACCACCACCTCGTGGAGTCGACGCCAGAGCAACGGCAGCGCAACACCAATCCGCTGCGCTGTTCGGGGCTCAAGGCAGAGCCGGATACCGTCGCGTGGCTGTGGGACAACAAGTTTTCACTGGTGGCGACCGACAACATCGCGGTCGAGGCGTGGCCGGCCGATCCGAATTCGCCTTTCGTGACCGAATCCGAACGCGCTGGGGCCATCGCACGCAGTTCTCACAGCGGATTGATGCACCGAGTGCTCATACCACTGTTGGGCTTCGTTCTCGGCGAGTTGTGGAGCCTCGATTCGCTGGCGGAGCGCTGCGCGGCCGACGGACAGTGGGACTGCTTGCTCGTCGCTTCACCGATGAATCTGACGGGCGGCGCAGGATCACCCGCGAATGCGACAGCGATCCGCTGACACGTCACAGTCGTTCGGGCGCAACGGCGTCGGACACCGGTACGGGAACCTTTACTACCCTTGACCTGCGGCCGCGGCGCAGTAGCGTATGCACCTGGACATGTGAGTAGAGCCACATCAGCACGGTCAGCCCCGGCTGTTCTCTCTCATCGCTGACACCGATCCGGTGTCGCCATTGGTTTTTCGCGAAAGGTGCGCCCGTGGTCAATTTCGATACTGATGTCGTCGTGATCGGTGGCGGATTCGCCGGCGTCACCGCTGCGCGAGAGCTCACCCAACGTGGCGCCGGCGTCGTGCTGGTGGAGGCTCGTGATCGCTTGGGCGGCCGAACCTGGACCAAAGACAGCCATCTCGGCCACTACCTGGAGATGGGCGGGACGTGGGTGCATTGGAGCCAGCCGCATGTGTGGGCCGAGATCGGCCGCTACGACTTGGAGCTCGTGACAAGCCCGGAACCGCAACGAGCGCTGTGGATGGTCGATGGATCAGTACATGCCGGAACGCCGGACGAGATGTTCGGGCTCCTGGACGACGGAATGACCAGGCTGCTGGAGCGTTCCCGCGAAGTCTTCCCCAATCCGTTCGATTTCACCCCGGTCACCGACGAGCAGAAGCTGCTGGACCAAATCACGGTCGACGAGATGATCGGTCGACTGGGCCTCGACGCCGAGCAGCACGATCTCGTCGAAGGCCTGTGGGGCCTGAACTTCAGCGGACGGCCCACGGTAGGGGCCTTCACCCAAGCCCTGCGGTGGGGCGCGTTGGCCGGCGGCAATTGGTCGCTGATGTTCGAAGCCTGCGGTACCTACAAGATCGTCGGCGGAACCCGGATGCTGCTCGAAGCCATCGCAGCTCAATGCACGGCCGACATCCGACTGAACACGCGCGTCCGGCGGATCGAGCAGACGACTGAGGCAGCGACTGTGACCCTCGACAACGGCCGCATGCTCACAGCGCGCCAGGTGATCGTGACCGTGCCGGTCAACGTGCTCACCACCATCGAGTTCGAACCCGGGTTGCCCGCTGACCTCATGTCTGTCGCTGGCGAGGGGCAGGCCTCTGCCGGGCTGAAGGTGTGGGCCCGTGTCAGGGGAAGCATCGATGGCACCTGCGCGCTCGGGCCGAGCAGTTCGGTGCTCAATTTTTTCCTGCCCGAGTTCGAACTCGACGGTGACAGTATCGTCGTCGCATTCGGTTCTGACGCCTCACGACTCGATGTCTGCGACCGCGGCGCTGTCGAGGCAGCACTGCGGGAATGGCTGCCTGATGTCGAGGTGCTGGCCATCGACGCGCACGATTGGGTAGCTGACGAATTCGCCGGACAGACCTGGCCGATGCTGCGGCCCAATCAGCTAGCCGCGATTCAGGACGCCAGTGGCCGCGCCCACGGCAGGGTGCGCCTGGCCGGTAGCGACTACGCGCAGGGCTGGGCCGGATTCATCGACGGAGCCATCGAATCAGGCAAGACCGCCGCAGCGCGAGCCTTCACAGCCCTGAGCTGATATCTCACACCAGCTCCACAGAGCCACCCCAAGCAACCACGAACCGCCGAACTGAAGGAATGAAACCAGATGTCGTACTGTGCTGAGCTCGTCACCTTTCGCCTCACTGTGCCGGCCGAAGAATTCCTCGAGTTGAGGGACGCGGCGATCAAGCAGGTGAAGGCGGCCCATCCCGGGCTGGTGGCCGTACCCTTCTGCGGCGAGCGCGCGGACGGGTCGTGGATCGACGTCTGGATCTACGAGTCCGTAGATGCCGCCGACACCGCCAATGCCGACGCGGGCAGTCTGAGCGACTTCCTGGGGATGGCCAAAGTCCTGACCGACGTCGACGTCGAGACCACCATGTGCGCGCCGCGCACCGTCACCCCGATGGCTTAGCCGCCATGGTCGAGTCGAGCCAATCACAGCAGCCGCCGACGGTCGCGCACGTCGATTCGCGAACCCAATTGAGGCAGAACGCATTCGGCGTGCCGACGATCTTGTTCTTCGTCTTCTCGGCACAAGCCCCCCTGACGGGCATCGTCGGCACTGCAGCGCTCACCATCGCAATGGGAGTCGGCGCAGGAACCCCGGGCATCTACCTTCTCGTCGGTGCGAGCATCATCCTGTTCGCCGTCGGCTTCACCACGATCGCGAGATCCATCAACACCCGTGGCGGATTCTTCGCGGTCGTCCGGGCCGGCCTGGGCCGGCCCATCGGGACGAGCGCGTCGATGCTGGCCCTGCTGTCCTACAACGTGGTGCAGTTCGGCATGTATGCACTACTCGGCGTCAGCATCAGCTACCTCGTCGAGTCAGATCTGGCAATGAGTGTTCCTTGGTGGCTGGGCGCGGTTGTGTCCACGGTGTTGGTCTGGACATTGGGATCATTCAACATCGAGCTGGGCGCCAAGATTCTCGCCGCTCTCGTGACGGTCGAGTTCGCCCTGCTCATTGCCATGGCCGTAGGCATCCTGGCCCGGGTCGGGCTCAGCGGTCTGAACGTCGAAGCGAGCTTCGGCGTGCATTCTGTGCTCGTTGGAGCGCCTGGCATCGGCATCATGTTTGCCATCGCTTCGATGTTCGGCTTCGAGTCGACCGCAGTCTATGCCCCGGAAGCAAAGAACCCCGAGAAGACCGTGCCGCGGGCCACGTACTTGTCGGTGTCGATCATCGCGCTGTTCTTCACGCTGATTGTGTGGATGCTTGTGAGCTACTACGGGAGTGATGGTGTTCGTGACGCGGCGGCTCAAGCATTAGCAGGAGACCCCGCGCAGTTCGTACTGGTCCCGATGGCCGATGTTCTCGGTGGATGGTCGGCGATAATCGCGCAGGTACTGCTGTGCACGTCGCTTTTCGCCGGTGTCCTCGCCTTCCACAACATGGTGGCCCGGTACCTACACGCGTTGGGGGAGGACCGCATCCTACCGTCACGTACCGCCCTCACCAATCGGTGGAAGGCACCCTGGGTCGCCTCATTGACACAGAGCGCATTCGCGCTACTCACGCTGACGATCTTTGCCGTTGGCGCACTGAACCCGATGACCACGCTCTTCACCTGGGCCAGCGGCGTATCGGTCCTCGCGCTGGTGGCGCTCTATGTGCTGACCTCGGTCGCGATTGTGTGCTACTTCCGCCAGAACCCGCATGTCGGCCGCCGGTGGAACAGTGTGGTCGCCCCCACGCTGTCGGTCGTGGCGATGGCAGGAATCCTCGTCGCGGTCGTCACCAACTTCGAGTCGCTGGTCGGTAACCAGGGGCCACTCATGTGGGCACTGATCGCAACGGTGCCGATCGCGGCGGGGGTCGGATATCTGGCGGGCCGCGACGTGCACACCACGGAGCATGTGGCCGCGGCAACCGACACCTCGATGGCCTCGGTCGATTGACCGGCGCGGAATGTTCGATCCGAGAGGGGATTTCCATGGGTGACGAGCCAACTCTGGCGCAGCTGGCAGCGCGAATCCGTGTTCTGGAGGCCGAAGCCGACATTCGTCGGCTCCAGGCACGATACATGTTCCTGTGCGACACACCGTGTCCCGAGTTCGCCGTCACAGACGACTCGCGGCGCATCGAGCTGGTACTCGAGCTGTACACCGACGACGCGGTCTGGGAAGGCGTCGGCGAGTACTACGAGAATCAGTTTGGCCGCGCCGAAGGCAAGGGCGAGCTACGGCAGCACTTCCAACGGTTCTGGGGCGACAAGACGGACCCAGCGTTGGTGCTCAACGCGCACTACCTCACGTCCGAACAGATCCATGTCGAAGGAGACACCGCCAGCGGGCAGTGGATTCACATGCAGCCCTGGCTGTTTTCAGACGGCAGCGCTCTGTTGCGTTCCAGCCGGCTCAACAACACGTTCCGAAACGTCGAAGGACGCTGGTTGATCACACGTACCCGTACCGAAAACGTCTTCGTCGCCGATCTGCCGGACAGTTTCGCTCGCGCATACCCTGCCCGCATGGATCTCATGAAGCCGTGACCGACTCCCGCGCCGTCGCACAAGGTGAGTGAACTAAAGGTAATACCTACGAAGTGGTCGGTGATTGCCGATATGCGAGCGCTGCTGGTGGCCCTAAGCTCGAATGACGCAGTAACCGCAACGTTGGGAGACCTCCAGCCGTCGAACTGTACACCAGCTTCGATGTCTCCCAACCCATCTGGAGTTTCCAGTCGACCGTGGAGTATCGATGACCGCTGTATTCGACCGTAAGAATATCTACGAGCTGTCTCCCGCCGAGCTGGTGCAACCGGACCGGGTGGCCGGTCGGATGTACACCGACCCGACGATCTTCGAAGAAGAGATGACGAAGATCTTCGAGAAGGCGTGGGTTTTCGTGGCACACGTATCGGAGGTTGCCGCGCCCGGACAGTTCAAGTCGACGCATGTCGGGCGTCAGCCGGTCATCGTGGTGCGTGACCGCAAGGGTGAGGTTCGAACGCTGCTGAACCGGTGCCGGCACCGCGGTGCGAGCGTCTGCGAGCAACGGCAGGGCACCGCCAACGGCTTCACCTGTCCCTATCACGCGTGGTCCTATGCGTTGGACGGTCGTCTGCGCGGGATCCCGTACCCCGATGGTTACGAGGGGGTGATGACGAAAGAGGGCATGGGGCTTCGTCAGGTCCGCACCGAGTCATACGGTGGGATGGTCTTCGCCACCCTCGATGACGAGGCCGAGCCGCTCGAGGAGTTCCTGGGCGACGTCCGTCAGTGGATCGACCTCTTCATGAAGCAGGGGGCCGGCTACCCGCTCAAGGTGCTCGGCACCCACCGTTTCAAGTTCCACGGCAACTGGAAGATCCAGTTGGAGAACACGACTGATGGGTACCATTTCCCCATCGTGCACCGGTCATGGATGGCCTCGGTGGATGCCGAGACAGCCGAGATGATGAGCTTCATGACAGATCCGGCCTGCAAGACGAGTGATCTCGGCAATGGGCACTCGGTCGCGGAGATGGTTCCGGAACACACCGATCTCGATATCGACGATGGCACCGAGCCGCTGCAGTCGCGGTTTGACGGCCTGGTTGCGGAGCTGAAGGCGCAGGGCCTCGATGATGCTTCTGTGCGACGTATGGTCCGCGCGATGCACGGCACAGGCTTCAACCTCAACATGTTCCCGAACGTGTCAATGTCGATCGCGTTCCTACGGGTACTGCGGCCCATCAGTGTGGACGAGACGTGGATCGAGCATGTCGCACTGGGCCTCGACGGACCACCCGAGATCGTGGGCCCGGTCAACCGTGAACGACTCCGGGTGCACGAGCACTTCCAGGGCCCGTTCGGCTTCGGCACCCCGGACGACGCCGAGGGCTGGGATCGCGTGCAACGCGGAGCAATTGGGGGGCCGGATCTGCCGATCATGGTCAATCGGGGCATTTCTCGGGAGAAGACCGACGGCAAGTGGGTCACGTCCCACGTGACCGATGAGACCGGCATGCGCTCCGCGTACGCCAAGTGGAAGGAACTGATGAGCCAATGACTGAGACCACGGAGGTGAGCGCGAGGGTGAAGTCTGGATCACGTGGATCTGCCGGCCGTGGCCGAGACCTGCCGACGGCCATGGTGCCCACCTCTGATCCTCGTGTGGTGCGCGCGCTCGACCTGATCGCGAGGGAGGCGGAACTTCTGGACCTCAAGAACTATGAACGTTGGCAGGATCTGTACACGCAAGACGCGATGTACGTCATTCCGATCGATCCGGACACCACCGACTTCGAGAACTCGCTCAACATGGTGTACGACGACGCCCGAATGCGCCAACTGCGCGTGACGAGGATGACCCAGGGTTACGCGATCGCGGCGGTGGACGCTGCCGCCACGTCTCGCATCATCGGCCGTGTCGTCCCGGCTGCGGTGTCGGATACCCGGGTGGATTTACGCGCTGCACAGAATCTGGTGGCTTACAAGCGCGGCCGTCACGATATCTGGGCTGCCAGTGTCGACTACACGATCCTGCTCGGCGCCGAGCCCGAAGCGGACCGGATCGGGGGCAAGGTGATTCGGCTCGTGGACGGTGCCGACGAGGTTCCCGCTGCGGGATTCTTGTTATAGCGGAAAACCTGGTTGGCGAACGCCGAAGCGGAGCAGCCCGAAAAATTCCTGGGGCTGCTCCGCTTCGGCGCTTCTATGTGCGCCAACACAGCACAGCGCAACGAGAAGGCTCGACGGCGCACCGGCGCGGCGTGTTCGCGTCCCGGCGCGCCGTGCCCGCCTCACAAGACGACGGCGACTGTCTTGGGTTCGGTGTAGGAAAGGATGCCTTCGTAGCCGAGTTCGCGACCGATTCCGCTCGCCTTGACACCACCCCAAGGTAGCTGCGGCGACAGGGGAGACCAGCCATTGACACCAATGGCACCCGCGTCGATTCTCGACGAAATGAGATGTGCGCGCGACACATCGGACGTCCACACAGTCGCCGACAAACCGTACTCGTTGTCGTTGGCCATGGCCACGGCCTCGTCGTCTGAATCGAAGGGAATGATCACACCGACCGGCCCGAACAGCTCCTCGCGGGCGATGCGCATGTCGTTGGTGCCCGCCACTACCGTTGGTTCGACGAAGAAACCCGGCAACTCGGGCACCCCGCCGCCGGCGACGAAACGGCCGCCCCGGGTGGCGAAGTCGTCGAGGTAGCTGGCCACGTGATCGCGCTGCCGGGCATTGACCAACGGGCCCATCGTCGTCGCCGGGTCGAACGGGTCACCGAGCACCTGCGCCAGGGCCGCATCCCTGAGCCCGTCCATCACGTCGTTCACCACAGATCGGTGCACCAATATACGAGTACCAGCTGCGCATACCTCGCCCTGATTGGTGAACAGCCCCATGGCGCATCCCTGCACGGCCGCCGCGACATCGGCGTCATCGAAGACGATCTGGGGTGCCTTGCCGCCGAGTTCGAGCGCTGTGCGCTTGAAGTTGACGGCGGAGTTGCGCAGGATCGCCCGCCCCACCTCGGTGGACCCGGTGAACGAGATCTTCTTGACCCCCGGATGCAGTGACAACGCCTCACCCGCGACCTTGCCGGTGCCCGGAAGGATGTTCACGGTACCGGGTGGGAATCCGGCCTCGTCGATGAGTTCGGCCAGCCGCAGGATCGACAGCGAGGCGTCCTCGGCGGGTTTGACGATCACCGTGTTCCCGCAAGCCAGTGCCGGCGCCAGCTTCCAGCCGAGAATCATCAGCGGTGCGTTCCATGGCACGATCGCCGCGACCACTCCGAGTGGCTCTCTGCGGATGTAGGCATGCATCGGCGGGCCGCCGAAGTATCCGTCGGTGGATACCAGTTCACCGTTGATCTTGTCGGCCCAGCCGGCGTAATACCTCAGGGAGGCAGCGAAGTTGGGAATCATCATGGCGATGCCCTGGCCGACAGGCCTGCCCATGTCCAGGGATTCCAGGGCTGCGAGTTGCTCGCAGTCCCGCTCGACGAGGTCAGCCAGGCGGTGAAGCAGAACCCCTTTGGCGGAGGGGGGAGTCGCGCCCCACGCACCGTGGAACGCTGCGGCTGCGGCCGCAACCGCGTCTTCCACATCGTCGACGTCCGCGGACGACAACTGTGCCAGCGGCTCTGCGGTGGCTGGATTCATCGTGGTGAACGTCTGTTCGGCATCGCGCCAGGTGCCGCCGATGAACAGTCCGGCGTGGAGTTCAGAGATGTCGATCACGGTACGTGTGCTCCTTTGGGACAGACGGGCATCCACGAGTCGCCGGAATCTCCGCGCGCGCAGTCGCGGGATCGATACGGCGGCGCTACCGGACCGCCCAGGTTCACGGTGTGTACCGCGTGCTGTCAACATATCGGCGACAGCGGCGATCATCCACTGGGAGTTGCCTGCGACGACGTACGGATACCTTTAGCGATGTGCAGTCAGTTCGGGCGCTGCGCAAGCGGAAGGTCGATCGTCACTTCGGTTCCGCGGGGCTCGTTGTTCCCGTAGTGAATAGATCCGCCGTGGCGTTCCACGATGTGTTCGGAGATGATCAACCCGATACCCGAGCCGTCGAGTTCCGAAGAAAACGCACCGTGTGCCAGTCGGTCGGAGGGCACCCCAGGCATGCCGCCCCCCTGATCGCGGATCCGGATGACGGCGCGATCGTCGATCGTGTCAGTTTCGATGCTGAGCTCCTTGACCTCTGTCGAGGGGCGCATGATTTCGTTGATCGCATTCACACAGATGTTGATGATCACCTGACCGATCAGAACGCTTTCGCCGTGAATGAGTAGCGTCTCTTCAGGTACTCGGGCCTTCACCCCGATGCCGTATTCAGCGGCTCTGAGTCGAACGAAATACAAGCTCTCCTCGACCGTCGCGTTGAGATCCATCAGTACCGAGGTGCTCTCGATACGACGGACATAGCGCTTGACGGACGCCACGATGTCTGCGGCGCGGAGCAATTGACGCTCGATCTGATCGATGCCGTAACTCAGGTGCTGTGAGTCCACCGTGTCTGTGGACAGCCGCGCTTTGAGCCCGCTCAGGTAGTTGGTCGACGCCGCCAATGGCTGCCCCAATTCGTGGGCAAGGATCATCGCCATGTCACCCATGGCGTGGTAGCGGCTCAAATACTGCAGATTGGCTTCCTGGTATGCGTTGCGGCGTTCCCACTCGACGCGTTCGGTCACATCGCGGACCGTCAATACCCTGGAACGAATCCCGTCGTGTGACACGATCTCGAGTTCACCCGCCAACCACGCCGTGCTGCCGTCGTCGTTGGCGATCTCCAACTGCAAGCTCACCGAACTGCTGCCGCCGGCCAATGCTGCCACTACCTGCTCGCTGTGCAGTCGCGGTTCACACCGACCGAGGGTCTCCAGGTGCACGCCGCTCAATTGCGAAACCGTGCGGTCGAAGAGTCGGGCGGCCAACGGCGAGATGTCGGCAATTCGATTGTGCTCGTCGAGTACCACGATCCCTGCCGCGGTGTGCGTCATTATCCGTTGCAGCGACTCGGAGACTCGGCTGAGCTCCTCTTGCAGTTCCACTTCCTCCTCCATGTTGCGGAACTCGACCATGATGACGGGGCCATCTTCACACGGCACCAGCGTCGCGCGGGCGTCGGCCAAGAAGTCCGTCCCGTCCTTCGTGCGATACTTCCACTGTTTTCGGCCGCTGCCATGGACCACCACTGACTGCAGCCATTCCACACCCAGTTCCCGGCGATATTGGTGCTCTTGGGCGCTCATGTGGTGTGCTTTGAGCGGCTTGAGTTCCTCGAGCGTGAACCCGAATGTCTGACAGGCGGATTCGTTGGCCCAGAGGATGCTCTTGGAGTACGCCTCGTGAATGAGGATGCCGGTCTGCGTCCTCCGGATCATCGCTTCGAAATCGCGGCGTGTGGGAAACAATGCCAGCACCTTTCTGGGCGCTACTCAGCCCGTCCGGCGGCTGATGCCGGGTGCACCAGCGGGTAAGGGATTGCTTAGATCCGGCGTAGATAATCCCGATATCGCGGGCGCGGTCCCGCCTCTAGCCTAACGCTTAATGCGCGCTCAATCTCGAAATGGAGAATCGATGACGATGCCGACAACCCGTGAGCGGGTCAGCGCCGCCCCGCCCGGAGCTTCCCGCGACGCAGCTTTCGCAGAGGCGCTCGATGTGCTCAGAGACCGCCGCGACGAGTTCAACTCGCAACATTACGTCCCGGCTGACTTCATCGACTTGCTCAAGAGGACCGGGATGTACCGCGCTTCCACGCCGGCCATCTTCGGGGGTGAGCCGATGTCGCCCACCGAGTTCATGAGCCGCGTGGAGCGAATTTCCGCGATCGATCCCGCGACTGGTTGGGTTGCCAGTTTTGGTTCGGCGCTGGTGTATCTCGCGGCGTTGCCGATTGATTCGCAACGCGAGATCTATGCGCAAGGCCCAGACGTCGCCTATGCCGGTGGTCTCTTCCCCATGCAGGAGGCCCGGCGAGTACCCGGCGGCTACGTGTGCTCTGGCGTGTGGCAGTTCGCCAGTGGATGCCGAGGTGCAGACGTCCTCGGCATCGGTCTGCTGGGCGGACCCGAGACCGAAGGCAGACCACTGACTGCGGTGGTGTCCCCGGATGATGTCGAGATCATTGACAACTGGCAGGTCGCGGGTATGAAGGCGACCGGTTCGCATTCGCTGCGAGCACACGAGCTGTTCGTTCCCGAGCACATGACCTTCGTCCGTGGTGGTGCACCCACAGTGGACGAACCACTGACCCGCTACCCCGCGTTGAGTTATGCGGCGCAAGTGCTCGCTGTCGTCACACTGGGAGCCGCCCGTGGTGCGTTGGATTACGCCATCGAAGTCGGCGCTGAGCGCACGTCCATAACTGGAGGTAGCAGCAAGGGAAACCGGCCGGTGTACAAGCTCGGGATCGCCCGCGGAGAGGCCGAACTTCGTTCTGCACGAGCCTTTTTCTTCGACGTCACGGAGGAGGTGTGGGTCAAGGCGCAGCAACGGCAGGTCATCACCGACGAAGACCGTGCGATGCTGCGTTTGGCGGCCACGCATGCTGCCCACGTCGGCCGATCGGTGGTGATGCAGGCGTTTGACCTCGCCGGTACCGGAGCCATCTACGAGACTCACCCCCTGCAGCGCTACCTGCAGGATGCGCTCGTCCCAGCCCAACACGCCATGTTGCAGAGCAGCACCTACGAGGCGGCGGGTTCGATGCTGCTGGGGCTCGCACCCGGCATCCCCAGCTTCCCCTGATCTGTCCACCGACTTTCCCCAAGGAGTGACGCTATGTCCGAACAGCCCTTGCGCACACTGTTCTGCCTCGGCAACAACCAGAATTTCTTCGACCTTCCGAAGGCAGACATCGGCCCGGTGTGGGAGGCGACCTGTGAGATGCTCACCAATCTGAAGAACATGGATGGTGTGCAGGTGATCGGCACCTTCGACGACGACTCCCACCAGGTCGGCCCGTCCTCCACGTGGCCCTGGACTGCTTACATCCTCGCTGATGTCCGTGACCAACCCACCGTCAAGGACGCCTGCAACTTGCTCAGGACGACGATGGTCGGCGAGTACGCGCTGTGGAAGTTCTTCAAGATCGAAGCCCGGATGGGTCGTGAACTCGTCATCCGTGATGACGTCTGACCGCAATCGGCGTGAGAGGGGCAGCAATGAGCGACAATCAGTCAGAGCAGGGCATCGCATTCGTGACAGGCGCCGCCGGAGGAATGGGTAGCCACATTGCGAGCCGGCTGCACTCCGACGGCTACCGAGTGGTGTTGTCGGACATCGCCTTCGACAAGGCCCAGGACATCGCGATGCAGCTCAGTCCCGACGGTTCGACAGCCATACCGCTGGAACTCGACGTTTCGCACAAATCCGGGTTCGTCGATGCGTTGGTAGAGGTTCAACGTGTGTGGGGTACGCCCGATGTGCTGGTGAACAATGCCGCGATCACTCGAGCCGCGGACCTGATGACGCTGGCGGAGGACGACTTCGCCGAGGTGCTCACCACCAACGTCAACAGTATCTTCTTCGGCTGTCAGGTCTTCGGCGCTGCGATGGCGGACCAGCAGTACGGGCGCATCGTCAACATGGCTTCCCTGGCCGGACAGAACGGCGGCACCGGCACGGGTGCGCACTATGCATCGTCGAAGGGCGCGATCCTCACCATCACCAAGATCTTCGCAAAGGAATTCGCTTCGGCAGGGGTCACGGTCAACGCAATCGCTCCAGGACCCCACGACCTACCCATTGTCACAGCGACGATGACTTCGGAGCGCCTGGCGGCAGTCCTGTCGTCGATTCCGGCCCGCCGGCTGGGCAGCCCGTCTTTCATCGCCGACATGGTGGCCCTTCTCGCCCAACGCAATGCGTTCTTCGTCACCGGTGCATGCTGGGACGTTAACGGCGGACTATATTTTCGTTGAACAACAAAGGATATGGATCATGACGCTCATTGACGTCGTAGTCTCGCGAATTGTCGCGGAGACTGCTTCGGTGAAATCTCTTCACCTCACACGACTGGACGGCACTCCTCTCGGCGCGTACACGCCGGGAGCGCACATCGACGTCGTGGGGCCTACGGCCATCACCCGGCAGTACTCGCTGTGCAGCCGGCCCGATGCAGGCGACACCTTCACCGTCGCAATCAAGCGTGAGCCGAACTCACGCGGCGGGTCGGCGGCGCTCCATGAGCTCCAAGAGGGCGATGTCATCCAAATCAGTGCTCCGCGAAATCTGTTGACGATCGCGGAACAGGCCAGTCACCATGTACTGGTCGCGGCCGGCATCGGCATCACCCCGATGTTGAGCATGGCGCGATACATGGACGTACGGGGAATCGATTTCCAGCTGCACTACTTCGCGCGCTCGGAGGAAGAGGCGGCTTTCCTACCAATCCTGCGCGACCGGTGCCCAGACAAGCTGCACGCTCATCTAGGCGTGAGCCGTGAGCGTCAAGAGGCGTTGCTATCGGCGGCCCTCGAATCTGCGGCGGCGAACACCCACGTGTATGTCTGCGGCCCAAGGGAATTCATGACGAAGATGATCGCGCTCGCCGAGAAGTACGTGGCCCCGGACGCCGTGCACTTCGAGAATTTCCATGCGGCGGAGCCGGTCGCGGCGGCCGACAATTCGCCCTTCGAGGTGGAACTCGAGGGCCAGACGTACCAGGTCCCGGCGGACCGCAGCATCTTCGAAGTCCTCGACGAGAACGGCTGCGACATCGACACCTCCTGCCAGGAGGGAATCTGCGGCACGTGTGTGATGCAGGTTATCGACGGTGTGCCTGAACATCGCGACAATGTCCTGACCAAGGCCGAGAAGGAATCCGGCGAACTCATCGCGGTCTGCGTGTCACGGGTGAAGGGGCAGAGAATAGTGCTCGACTACTACTGATCGGATTCCTCCGGCAGTCGCTGATCTCAGTCAATCATCATGTGGGACAGACACGTCGTAGCGAAGAATGTCGCGTACCAACGTACTGATGCTGTCGGCCTCGGTCTTGCTCTTGATCCGCGCACGGTGGACATCGACCGTCTTGACACTCATGCCGAGCTTGCGGGCGATGTTCTGGCTGGGTAGGCCCTCCACCACCAAGGCAAGTATCTGCCGTTCACGGCTGGTCAGCGACGAGACCCGCAGCTGGATGGCTTGCCGCTGCTGATGAGCCAGGAAACGGGCTGAGGCTGTCTCCATACCCTTCTGCACCGCCTCGAGCAGCCGCTGGGGGTCGTAAGGCTTTTCGAGGAAATCCATGGCGCCGGCTTGCAGAGTGGATACCGATAGGCGGATATCGCCATGCGCGGACACGAAAACAATCGCGACATGGGGCGCGAACGCATTGAGCCTCTCCTGCAGGCGCGGACCACTCATCATCGGCATCCTGACGTCAAGGATGACGCACGCTGGGTGGCTCCCGTCATACGCGTTGAGGAATGTGTCGGCGCTGTGGCACAGCGTCGGCTGAATCCCGATGCTCCCCAACAGCCAGTCCACGGATTCACACAGCTCTGGATCATCGTCGACGACGTACACCCGCGCCGAGGAAGTGGCATCGTTCATCGATGCGCTCGTGGGCTCGTGGGATCCCATGGTTGGGATGGTGTCTCGGATTCGGCCGTCTGTGGTGACTCGTCCCACTCCGCATCGGCGATCCAGTAGTTCATGCCGACTGCGCTCACGTTGTGGCGCCACTCCGATGTGCGGCGCAAACGAGGTTCCTCGCGGTGCACCGACTCGTCAGCCGCGGCAGGTCCGTCGGCTTGCACGGTCCAGTGCACCCAGTTGACCTCCCGGTCGTATTCGTCGTGCACGAAAAGATCAACATGGTGCCACCCGTAGTTGAAGGTGTCTTCGTAACACGTCAGGAATGTCCTGTGGTGATTGGTCGGTCGGGATGTCACAACCACGATGTTCTCCGATTCAGACACGTCTGACAATCATGTCGGGTTGGCGCGCAACAAAGGCTCCACGCGGGTCGCCATCTCCAACAGCGCAGTCTCCTGCCCGGGCTGACCGATGAGCTGTACTCCGAGAGGCAGATTCTCCGCGCTACGCGCACCCGGCACGGTGACGACCGGGCAGCCCAACAGCTGCCAAGCGCGGCTCAGAATGGGCGTCCCGGTGGCTGCCAATCCGGATGGGGCCGGGCCCAGCGCCGCGGGACCGGCCACGACCGTCGACCCTCCGAGCATGGTGGCGAGGAGATCGCGCGAACGGTCCCGACGGGTGAGAGCGGACGCACGCTCACCGTCACCGATGCGCCGCCCCTGGGTCAGCAACGCACGTAGTGGCTCGCTGAGCGCCTCCCGGTGAACCTCCTCAACAGCGCGAAGCGTCTCGGCCGCCTCATATGCCATGACGAGGTGGTGATCCTCCGTCAGCGTCCTGACGTGGTCGTCCCAGTCGAGAAGTGCGACGCCGAACCCCGCCCCGCGCAGCAGGTCGGGTAGCACTTCGATGAGCGAAGCCATCTCCGGGTGCACGTCGCCCAGGCCGCTGCCAGACCACACCAGTACGTTGGCGACAGGTGACGAGGACGCGCGACTGCTGGCCTGCCCGCTGAAGGCCGAGTACACATGGACGAGGTCCTCCGTGGTGCGGGTGAGTATGCCGAGCGAGTCGAGCGACGGGGACAACCCGCATACTCCGGTCAGGCTCGTCGATCCCTGTGTGAGCACCAGTCCCGCTGCGCCACAGAATGCAGCGGGACGTGTCAGGGAGCCGGCGGTCTGTGTCCCGAGCGCGAGCGGGATCGTGCCGGCGCCGACCGCAGCTGCAGAGCCGCTCGACGACCCACCTGGAGTGTGATCAGCCGAATACGGATTGCGGGTGGGCCCCGGTGCGAAATAGCCGAATTCGGTCGTGACGGTCTTTCCTTGGATCACCGCGCCGAGACCCCGGAGGCGGGCGACACATTCCGCATCCTCGGATGCCGGCTCCGCTGACGTCGTGGAGGATCCGGCCCTGCTGGGCAATCCCGCCACATCGATGAGATCTTTGATGCCGACTGAGACTCCCCGTAACGGCAGCGCCTCCGGAGCATCCTGCTGCGCCTGTGCCTGAATGGGCACGTCGTCGGAGAGCACGGTCCAGGCTGCGAGATCGGGTTCTCGGCGTTCGATCTCCGTGCGAACCTGCGCTGCAAGTTCCACCGCCGAAATCGATCCTTGGCGTATCGCTGCCACCTGATCCTGGATCGGTTGCGCCCGATAGGCGGAGTTCACCCGTTGCTCCCTCTCTGCTGACCAGATCAGTCTGTCGCAGCGCGGGTGCTCGCACCAGTAAAGATTTCCCTCGTACCGCCGTAGGTCGGGGGAGCTCTAGTTTCGTAGACGTCCACGAACAGGGCAGTCCGACACCGGCGTAGGAGGAGCGGCGATGACTGGAAACCAAGCGGTCTCGATCGATCCGAAGTTGTTCCGCGACGTGATGGGCCACTATCCCACGGGTGTCGTCGTGGTCACCGCCAAAAGCGACGACGGAGAGATACTGGCGATGGTGGTCGGCACCTTCAATTCCGTGTCGTTGGATCCGCCACTGGTTTCCTTCATGCCGATGAAGTCGTCCCGCACCTTCAGCCAGCTGCTGAATTGCCCGTCGATGTGCATCAACGTGCTCGGCGGTGAGCAGGAGGACATCGTGCTCACGATCTCACAACGGTGGGAGAACAAGCTCGAGGGTATCGACTGGTACGAGTCGCCTTCAGGCGATCCGATTCTGGCCGACGCGGTGGCCTGGATCGATGCCCGCATCGCGACTACCGTCGATGCGGGCGACCACATGATCGTGCTGTGCTCGGTCCGCGATCTGTCGGTGACCAACCCGGTGTCACCTCTGCTCTTCTTTCAGGGTGGATACGGAAGTTTCGTACTGACATCGTTGATGGCCAGAATGGATCACGAAATCCTGCCGGCGATCAACCAAGCCCACGCAGTGCGCACGGAGGTCAAAGGGCTGGCTGACGAGATCGGTTGTGAAGTATCTCTTCTCACCGCGGTCAGTTCGGACGAGATGACGCGAGTGCTGTGGGCGACTGCGCCCGGTGTGGACTCACAGCTCGGCCTGTCGCCACGGGTGCCCATGGTGCCGCCCATCGGTGACACGTACATGTTCGACCAGAGCGACGCTCAGCAGACACGTTGGCTGGACAGGTTGCGTGACGTGTCCGAGGATGTTCGGTCGATGCATCTGGAACGCCTGGGCTTCGTTCGGAAGAACGGCTATCTCCTCTCTTTCCTGCCGCCGCAGGGCGAGACCGCCTATGACGAACTGCGGAGGGCCAGCAGGGAATACGGAAAGACCCGACTCACGCCCGCCCAAGAGCGCCGTATCCGTGAATCCATCGGCAACTCTGCTGTGGACTATCGGCTCCGCGAGATCGATCCGTCAGGGACATACGATGTGGCATCGCTCGTCATGCCGGTACGGGTGGCCGACGGAGGCTATTCCTTGACGCTGAGGCTCGCGCAGTTCCCCAGCGGAGTGGCCGGCGCAACGGTCCTCGAGTGGCTGGATCTGGCGCGGGCTGTGGTCTCCTCACTGGAGAACAACTGCGCCACGACCGCTCCGGCGTGACCCGAGTCCGGCATCATCAGCGCGACGCACAGGGAGTTCCACGATGACGAGCACGTCTGATTTCACCCACACCGGCCTGCCCATGCGGGTGCTCTTCGGCGCGGGTCGTCGCCATGAACTGCCAACGGAGGTGGAGCGGCTGAAGCTGTCTCGCGTCATGATCGTCTGCACGCCGCCGCAACGGGATGCCGGACTCACCATCGCCGCGGCACTCGGTGAGCTGGCGCATTCGGTATACCCGTTCGCGGTCATGCATGTTCCGAGGGAGGTGGCCGACGCAGCGGTCGAGTACGCCGAAACCAACGCGGTCGACGGAGTGATCGCAGTGGGCGGAGGTTCCGCAGTCGGCTTGGCCAAGGCCATCGCGTTGAGAACCTCCCTTCCCAGCATCGCCGTGCCCACCACTTATGCCGGCTCGGAGATGACTCCGATCTGGGGTCTCACGGAGGGCAACGAGAAGACAACCGGGCGCGACTGGCGAGTGTTGCCCCGAACGGTCATCTACGATCCCGAGCTGACAGTCACCCTGCCGCCGACGCTCTCTGCGACAAGCGGAGTGAATGCGATGGCGCATGCCGCTGAGGCACTCTACGCGCCAGATGCTTCACCCATCATCACCATGATGGCTGTCGAGTCAGTGCGTGCCCTCAACCGCGCGCTCCCGGCGATCGTCGCGGACCCGGTCAGTGTCGTCGCACGCGCGGAGGCCCTCTACGGCGCCTGGCTCGCTGGTTCCTGCCTGGGCGCCACGACGATGTCCCTGCATCACAAGCTCTGCCACATCCTCGGCGGCACTTTCGATTTGGCGCACGCCGAGGTGCACACCACGGTGCTGCCCTATGTGCTGGCCTACAACCTGGACGCGGCGCCGGTGGCACGCGCGCTCCTTGCCGAGGCGCTGGGCGGGGAGGACCCCGCGACAGAGCTGTACGGGCTCGAACAGCAGGTGGGTGTAGCAGCGAGTCTCCGCGATCTCGGCATGCCCGAGAGCGGCATAGACACCGTCGTCGAAATGGCCACCGCCAACCCCTACGCGAACCCGCGGGCAGTCACGGCCGATGGTGTCCGGGCCCTGGTCTCTGCAGCCTTCTTCGGCCGGCATCCCGCAGAGACGCTGTCGGTCCGATGACCGGTGCGGCGGGGGAGGAATCCGTCCGTTTCCCCGGCAAGCCCGTACTAGGGAGTGCTCATCCATGACCGAACCCGTTGCGCCCGGAACGCCCAGGACCGGGCGAGTGCTCATAGCTGCGGGTGTGGGTACGGCCCTGGAGTTCTACGACTTCGCCATTTACGGGACGGCAGCCGCCCTGGTGTTCGGCGAGATCTTCTTCAAGACCGATGACGCGTGGTTCGCCACGTTCATGAGCCTGGCGACCTTCGCGCTCGGCTTCGTGATGGCACCGCTGGGGGCCGCGCTCTTCGGCTGGATCGGTGACCGTTTCGGTCGGCGGCCCTCTCTGTTCCTGGCTTTCGCAACGATGGGCATCTCCACATTGCTGATGGGCGCCCTACCTGCTTACGCCGCCATCGGGGTGCTGGCCCCGATACTTCTCACAGTGCTTCGCGTCTTCCACGGCCTGGCCCGCGGCGGGGAGAATGCGGGCGCTGCAGTCTTCGCGATCGAGCATGCGCCCCAGAAGCGGCGCGGGGTCTATGGCTCCGTGGTGGCAATCGGATCGCCGATCGGACTCATCCTCGCCAACATCGCCTTCGCGCTCGTCTTACTGCTGCCCGACCAGGACATCCGCGAGTGGGGGTGGCGGATACCTTTTTTGATGGGCGGCGTGGTCCTCGTCGTCGGCCTCTGGGTTCGCAAAGGCGTCTCCGAGACACCGGCATTCCAGGAGGTATCCGGGAGCCCGTCCGGTGAGCTGCCTGCCGTGCCGCTGTGGGACATGCTTCGCCGCCGTTGGCGCATCGTCTTGCTTGCTGCTGGGGTGAACGTCGGATTGACGGCTTCGACCTACACGCTGGCGACTTTCATGCTGTCTTACGGCACGGCGGCTGCGCCCAATGGCCTGGGCCTCGCTCGACAGCCAATTCTCTTGGGCGTGCTTTTCGCGATGGCTGTACATGCGGTCGCGAACCTGGGATCAGCGTGGGTCTCGGACCGTATCGGGCGGAAACCGGTGATGATCGCCGGGGGAGTGCTGTCGCTGGCGTCGGCCTTGACGATGTTCACCGTCACCATCGACGGCACGGTGACGTCGATCAACATCGCGGTCTTGATCGGGTGCACCGTTACCGGAGTGATGTTCGGTCCGCTGTACAGCTTCTTCGCCGAACTGTTTCCTCGTCATCAACGTCAGTCCGGTCTTGGATTCGCCTACCATGTCGGCGGAGTTCTCGGGGGCGGAATCTCCCCGCTGGTGGCGAACCGCATCATCGCCAGCACTGGCGACGCCCGCTGGGTCGGCTTCTATCTGGCTGCGTTACTTGCGATTTCGGTGGTCTGCATTCTTGCTCTTCCGGAGACAGCTCCGGCAAAGATGTCCGGTGCATCTGCGGATTCGCCGGGGCTAGCGGGCGACTGTAGTCAGCACGGCGCCCCAACGCGCGTCGACTGATCAACGGCCCCTCGTCGACGACGACGTCGAAGTGAAAGCCTTCCGCCCACGGCATCTTCCGCGTAATCAGCGATCGTGGGCACCGCCGAGGACACCTGGGCCGCTCACAATCGTCCGGGCACAACGACCCAGGCGCGGCCGCGCTGATTCGCAACCCACCTTTCACCTCGTTTAACACGGAAGAAACACTCACCTCGGTTTACTTAGGGTCAACGTAGTTTCACCTAAGGAAAACGGAGGTAGGATGACAGCCACGACCCACCCGCAGTTCAGCGTCACTTCTGACGGCTGGAAGAACCTGCCGAAGATGCCCGACTCGGAATACCCCGGCACGGATGGCTACATCGGCGACGTGTACGAAAACCCAAGTGGCAGCGTGATGTGCAGCGGCTTCTTCGAGCTCGTAGCAGCTGAAGAGCCGTTACTGTACGAATACACCTACGACGAGATGAAGATCGTCCTGGAGGGTGAATTCCACCTGGAGAACGCCGACACCGGGCAGAGGTCAGTGGCCCGAGCCAAAGACGCAATCTTCTTTCCGAAGGGATCTCGGATCCTGTTCAGCACCCCCGACCGCGCACTGGCCTTCTACACCGGGCATCGCACGGCCGACGGTCTCTGAGGACGCGAACGCAAACCGCCGGAACATCTCGAGATGATCGACTTCGAATCCACGAGTATCCCCGCCTGGACTCGACGCACAGGTACAGACATTTCGCCGTCGCAGGCGGGAGCGTCTCACCTCCTCATCGGCGTGGCCTCAGGTCAGGACGTAGCGCGGCGGTGGGCACGAACTCTGCCCACTGCTGCGCTGCTCACCACCGAGGATGCCGCAACCGCCGTCGCCTCGGCCACCGAGGCGCTGCGAACAGCGAGTGTGGGGATGCGAATCGCCGTCGCAGGTTCGGTCGGCGCCTGCCTGCAGGTACGTGCGGCCCTATTGGCGGCTGGGGCTGAAGAAGACGAAATGGATTTCCAAGCAACGGAGCACGGTCCGATCGACATCTTCTGCGCGCATTGCTCCACTTCTACCGCCACCCATGTCGGAGTCGACGGGTTGGTGCCGTGTGATGGGTGTGGTCGGACCCTGATCGTCTATCACCACGTCTCGCGTCGGCTCGGGAAGTATCTCGGGTTCCAGGCCGACGCAGAGACACTGCCGGGCAACTCCAGCCTGACCCCGCCGGCTAGCGAGGTTCTCTCATGACCATCAAGCTCGTCGTCACCGAACTCGACGACAGCGTTCCCGGCATTCGGTCGGTCACGCTCTCCCACCCAGCCGGGAAGGAACTGCCCGGCTTCATCCCCGGCAGCCATCTCGCCATCGAAGTGGCGGACAAGTTCAACGCCTACAGCCTGACAGGTGACGGCGTGGCGCCGCGGCAGTACACGATCTCTGTACTGCGCGTCCCCGACGGAGTCGGTTCGGCATATGTGCACGAACATTTGAACCTGGGCGACATCATCGATGCGCGACCGCCGCGCAGCGCCTTTCCACCCGTCGCGCGAGCTCGCAAGCACCTCCTCATCGCTGGCGGAATAGGCGTGACCCCCATTGTTTCGCATTTGCGCGCTGCCCGGTCCTGGGGTCGAGACGCACAGGTGCTCTACACCTTTCGTGATGGGTACGCCGCCCATCTCGCCGACATCGGCGAGCTGGCACCCGACGCCGAATTGATCAGCGACGGGCCCGAGAGGTTCATGATGCGGCTGCGCGAAGTTCTCACCCAGCAGCCTTTTGGCACCCATCTCTACGTCTGCGGCCCCGGCCCGATGATCGACGCGGTGGTGGCAGCGGCCACGGATGCCGGCTGGCCCACCTCCCGCGTGCACATGGAACGGTTCACCATGGATGCTTTGCAGCCTGGAGACCCCTTCACGGTGAGGTTGACCAGGACAGGCACCGAGGTGGAGGTGCCGGGCGGAACCAGCCTTCTGCAGGCACTCGAAGAAGCTGGTGTCGCCGTCTCGAACCTGTGCCGCCAAGGCATTTGCGGCGAATGCCGGATTCCGGTGGAATCGGGCACCCCGCTGCACCGCGACATGTTCCTCTCCGAAGACGAAAAGGCCAGCGGCACAGTGTTGATGGCTTGCGTTTCCCGATGCGATGGTTCTGCCCTGGAGGTGACCCTGTGACAAGTGCGGCCGCGCAGCGATATGCCAACTTCCCGTTTCCCTTTCCCCACGACGCATATCGCTACTCCACCAATGTCGAACCGGCAGCCCGGCCAGTCACCACACCGCTGGGCCAGTGGGGCCACACGGTGGTCATGATCGACTCGGACTACACCGACGAACTCGCTGAGCGCGCCCGGATTCTGGCGACCGACCCCAGCCGGCACGCTGTGCTCCCACACATGCGCCCCGCTGCCTGGGATGCCTGTCTGACCCTGTTGCGGGAACTGTCGACCGCCTTCCCTGGGCAGTGCGCACTCACACCGCTTTCAGACGGCCGCTGGAAGTGGACGAACGCACTGCTCGAAATCGAGGAGACCTTCACCTATGGTGACGATTCGACGCTGCCGGAGGAGCCGCTGCGCTGGGTGGCGGGCCAGGTTCAAGAAGACATCGTCCTGCTCGACCAGCGTGACCAGCTCTATGGTGACGCCGGGGTGGTCACCTTCGCCGCAGACTGGAGCTTCGGCTTCGACGTCGGCATGAGTTTTCTGGAGATTCACGGCCCGGTGCCGCGCATCCATTCCGAAAAAGTGATCACCCGCGCCCACGAGTTCCTCAAGAGGCTGCAGCCACATGAGCCATACCGGCGGACCAACTGGACGCTCACCATCGGCCACCGACTCGACGTGTCCACAGAGCGCTATCCGGACTGGGGTCCCGACCGAGAGATGATCCAGCAGGTTGACGACGATACCTTCGGCAGGCTGGTACATCTGCGAGTCGAAGTGCAGCATCTGATCCGGCTTGCCAACTCCGGTGCGGTGATGTTCCTGATACGGACCTATCTGATGCCGTTCGAGGAGTTGGCCGCCATCGAACCGTGGCGCACGCGCACTGCCGCTGTGCTGTCCGAGCTGCCTTCGGACATGGCCTCCTACAAGGGAATCGACAAGTACCGAGAACGCGCCTCGGCATGGTTGCGCGCCTGGAACCGTTCATGACTGCCGGCACGATGATTGCGGCTCGACTTTTCTGGCTAGCACACTTGCCGAAGTGGCAGTGCCCCCATTCGGCTGATGCGCCGCAACGCCGCGGCCACGTCGCGGCCCACCTGAGGGCCTGACTCGTACCCGGCTCTTTTCTGTTCGACGGCACCTGACTCCCGGGTCCATCACGGCCGCGCAGCGCTGCGGGCGCGTTGCGCGGGCCATAACCGTAACCACCAGTTTGGAGAGTGTAGTGACAGAACCAGTCCTGGCCGCCAACGGCGATCTCGCATGGCTGCTGGCCGCCTTCGTGTTGATCGCGTTGATGTTCCCCGGCCTCGCTCTTTTCTACGGCGGCATGGTCGGCGCCAAGAACACCCTCAACATGATGATGATGGTGCTCAGCTCGCTGGCGGTGGCCAGCGTGCTCTACGTCATCTACGGCTACGGCCTGGTGTCCGGTCCGTCGGTCGGGGGCCGAGGTTTCGTCGGCAACCCTGCGCAATACCTGGGTCTCATCGGCTTCGAGACCGACGACGGGTCAGGTTCGGCACAGGGGGCGTGGACCGCGGCATGGTTCATCCTGTTCGCCGCCATCACCGTCGCCATTGTCGCAAGTGGCGCGGCAGGGCGAATGAAGTTCACCTCATGGCTGGTGTTCTCGGCGGCATGGCTGACGCTCGTGTACTTTCCGATCGCGCACTGGGTGTTCGCCCCCGACACCGAGACCGGTTCGGGTGGCTTCCTTCTCAACGACATGAAGATTCACGACTACGCCGGCGGCACAGCGGTGCACATCAATTCCGGAGTCGCGGCGTTGGCACTGGCGTTGGTGCTGGGGCGGCGCAAGGTGGGATCCAACCGTCCACACAACGTACCCTCGGTGGTGCTCGGCGCTGGCATCCTGTGGTTCGGTTGGTTCGGTTTCAACGGCAGCTGCGCTCTCGGCGCGAACTTTCTGGCGCAGTACGTCGTCTTGAACACCCTGCTCGCCGGCAGCGCAGGGATGATCGGCTTCGGCGTCATAGAGCGCATCAAAGACGGTCATGTCACCACTCTGGGCTTGGTCACCGGAATCATCGCCGGACTGGTGGGCATCACCCCGTCCGCCAACGCAGTGACTCCTATCGGCGCCCTGGCTGTCGGTGTGATCACCAGCGCCGTGGTAGCCACTTGCCTGGGAATCAAGAACCGCCTGAGGGTCGACGACAGCCTCGATGCGTTCGCGGTGCACGGGATTGGCGGAATCACGGGCACACTGTGCGTGGCCTTGTTCGCTTCCGCCGCGACCCCCGCAGGCATCAGCGGTGTGCTCGTCGGGGGCGGTGTATCCCTGCTGTGGCGTGAGCTTGCCGGGATCGGGATCGTGTGCGCCTATTCCTTCGTCCTGACCTGGGTGATCGCCAAGCTCTTGGACAAGCTCATGGGCCTTCGAGTGGACGACGAAACCGAGCGCAGCGGCCTGGACTCCACGGTGCACGCCGAATCGGCTTACGAGATCCCGACGGCAACTGTGGGACACCCTGGCGGGTCGTCGTTGCAGCGCGCCGTCGCTGCGACGGACCCCGTCGCCCAGGCACGGTGATTCATCACCGAGCTCTTCTGCTGTCACAGAACAGCTTTCAGCGACACAAGTTGTGAATCCACTGTCATGAAACTAATATTCACGATAAGAACCACCGCATACTGAGGAGAGTTTGCATGCCTTCCATTGCCACCCTCGAAGACCTGTGCCGGGAGGCGGGCACCACCTTCATTCTGGCGCTGTTCGTGGACTTGAACGGCAAGCCTTGCGCCAAGCTGGTCCCCGCTACCGCGGCATACGAGTTGACCGCCAGTGGTGCCGGTTTCGCCGGTTATGCGGTAGGCGCCATGGGACAGACACCGAAGGACCCGGATCTGGTTGCCGTGCCGGACCTTTCGTCGTTCACACCCATCCCGTTCGTCAAAGATGGCTTGGCATTGGTGCATTGCGATCCACACGTGAATGGCAAGCCGTGGCCGTTTGCCCCCCGCAACATCCTGAAGGCCGTTCTGGCGCAGGCCTGCGATGCCGGTTTCGAAGCGTGGATCGGGGCAGAGGTCGAATACTTTCTCCTGACCCGTAACGCCGACGGAAGTATCGCCACCGCGGACGCCTCCGACAACGCTGCCCGGCCTTGCTACGACGCGCGCGGCGTCACCCGCATGTATGACCATCTAACCGAGATCTCGACTGCGATGAACACCCTTGGTTGGTCCAACTACGCCAACGACCACGAAGACGGCAACGGCCAGTTCGAGCAGAACTTCGCCTACGCCGACGCGCTGACCACCGCCGACCGAGTGATCACGCTCCGCTACCTGTTGTCGATGATCGCCGAAACGCGAGGCATGATCGCCACGTTCATGCCCAAGCCGTTCGGTGACCGTACCGGCAGCGGACTGCACCTGCACATGTCGCTGACCAGTGGTGGAGCTCCGGTGTTTCCGGCCGTCGACGCCGATGACCGCGGCTTGGGGCTCTCGCCTACGGCATACAGCTTCATTGCGGGTCTCCTAGACCACGCGTGCGCGCTTCAGGCAATCATTGCCCCAACGGTCAACTCCTACAAACGAACGGGTGCCACCAGCACCATGTCGGGCGCGTCCTGGGCGCCCCGCACGCCAACTTACGGCGGCAACGACCGCACGCACTACATCAGAGTCCCCGACGACCAGCGCGTCGAGCTACGTGGCGGCGACGGTTCGGCGAACCCGTACCTGGCTGTTGCGGCCGCTCTGGGCGCGGGCCTGGACGGCATCAAGCGCAGCGCCGATCCGGACGATGCGGGCGCCTCTGTTTCCGGACGTCCGACATTGCCGCCGACATTGCTTCACGCGGTCGACGATCTCAGTGCGGACGTCGTCATCTCCGGTGTTCTGGACGCCGCCAGTGATGAACCGGCCGTGGCCGCCTACTTTGCACAGCTCAAGCGCGATGAGTTCTTCGCCTACCACCACGGCCAAGTGACGCCGTGGGAGATCGACCAATATCTGACCGCATTCTGACCGGCCTGTCGCCGGCAACAATAGCGAGGACGTGAGACATGTGTGGCATCGTGGGATTGCACCTGCGCAATCCCGATCTGACTCCACAATTGGGGAAGCTGCTCACCGGCATGCTGGGTGAGATGGCCGACCGCGGTACCGATTCGGCGGGAGTTGCGGTTTACGGTGACCGCATTTGGTCGCCAGTCGGCGCGGGCTGCGTGTCGATACTCGAGGTCGACGCAGCCCCGACCGTGGTAGCCGATGCACTGAGAGTCCGCCTGGGCGTCCCGGTGAGTGTGCAAGTCATCGACACCATCTTCCAGCTCACGGCAACACTGGATGCCGAGCTGTTGCTCACTGCCGTGCGCGCCGAGTATCCGCATGCACTTGTCATCGGATTCGGCAGCGACATAACGGTTCTCAAGGGCATCGGGCATCCTGCCGAGCTGGCGAGGGCATGGGGTCTGCCTGCTGCCGCCGGGTGGCAGGGGGTCGGGCACACCCGCATGGCCACCGAGTCCGCCGTCACGGCCTCGGGCGCTCATCCCTACGCCGTCGGGCCCGGCCAATGCCTAGTGCACAACGGGTCGTTCTCCAATCATGCGACCATCCGCCGCTCACTCAGGACCGAAGGTGTGCGTTTCGACAGCGAGAACGACACCGAAGTCGGCGCCCGGTTCGTCGCCGCGCAGCTTGCTGGCGGCCGCAGCGTGGAGACGGCACTGAAGGAGCTGTGCGCCAACTTCGACGGCTTCTACACGCTGCTGGTATCGAACCGCGACTCGTTTGCCGTGGTGCGCGACGCCATCGCGTGCAAACCTGCCGTGATCGCCGAGACGCCCGACTGGGTGGCGATGGCCAGCGAGTACCGCGCTCTGTCCGATCTGCCCGGCGTGGAGGCAGCCAAGATCTGGGAACCCCAACCCGAGGTGGTGTACGCATGGAACAGGTGACGAATAGATTCGATCTCCACAAAGTCACCGTGCGAGAGGTGAACGCAACGCTGCACCGGCCGAATTCGTCGGACAGATACGTGATCGACAATCCCGCCGGCGCACACAATGTCGCGGTGGGTTTGGACTCGGCGGTTCAGGTCACCGTCAACGGACATGTCGGCTATTACGGCGCGAGCATGAACAAGCACGCTGAGATCACCATCAACGGCAATGCCGGCACAGGCGTCGGCGAGAACATGATGAGTGGCACGGTTTGGGTCAGGGGCAATGCGAGCCAATCAGCCGGTGCCACCGCCCACGGCGGGCTGCTGGTGATCGAAGGTGACGCCGCTGCCCGGTGCGGGATCTCGATGAAGGGTGTCGACATCGTGGTCGGCGGCAGCATCGGACACATGAGCGCCTTCATGGCCCAGGCTGGTCGCTTGGTGGTCCGCGGTGATGCCGGTGAGGCCCTGGGCGATTCGATCTACGAAGCACGTATCTACGTCCGCGGGCACGTGGCTTCCCTGGGGGCAGACTGCGTGGCCAAGGAGATGCGTGACGAACACCACGCAGAGCTCGCGCTACTCCTGAAGTCGGCCGGTTTCGATGACGATGACACCGCCGACTACACCCGCTATGGGTCCGCCCGTACGCTGTACCACTTCCATGTCGACAACGCGAGTGATTACTGACATGACCGATTCCGCTTTTGATCACGACGCCCGGGCCCAGCGCGGGCTACGCGAGTCAGCCACCTTCGACCGCGCCACCATCGCCGGCATCCAGCGAGCCGCCGACACTGGCATCTACGACATCCGCGGATGGGGCGCCAAACGCCCGCTCCCTCATTTCGACGACTTGTTGTTCTTGGGCGCCTCGATGTCGCGCTACCCCCTCGAGGGTTACCGGGAGCGTTGCGGCACCGACGTGGTGCTGGGCACTCGCCACGCCAAGCATCCCCTGCATCTGTCGATTCCGGTCACGATTGCGGGTATGAGCTTCGGCGCGCTGTCCGGACAGGCCAAAGAAGCCCTCGGCCGTGGCGCCAGTGAGGTCGGCACGTCCACCACCACCGGCGACGGCGGCATGTCAGACGAAGAGCGGGGCCAAAGCAAGACGCTGGTGTACCAATACTTGCCCTCGCGCTACGGGATGAATCCCGACGACCTGCGCAAGGCCGATGCCGTCGAGATTGTACTTGGACAAGGCGCGAAACCCGGCGGAGGCGGAATGCTTCTGGGACAGAAGATTTCGGAGCGGGTCGCCAACATGCGCACCCTGCCGCAGGGTATCGATCAACGTAGCGCGTGCAGGCACCCCGACTGGACGGGTCCGGACGACCTGGCCATCAAGATCAGCGAACTGCGGGAAATAACCGACTGGGAGAAGCCCGTCTACGTCAAAGTGGGTGCCACACGTACCTACTTCGACGTCAGGCTCGCAGTGCACGCCGGCGCCGACGTGGTGGTCGTCGACGGGATGCAAGGTGGCACCGCCGCTACCCAGGACGTGTTCATCGAACACGTCGGGGTTCCCACGCTGGCTGCCGTCCCGCAGGCAGTCCGGGCCTTGCAGGAACTCGGCGTTCACCGGGAAGTACAACTCATCGTATCCGGGGGAATCCGCACCGGAGCCGATGTCGCCAAGGCCATGGCGCTTGGCGCGGACGCGGTAGCCATCGGCACCGCAGCGCTGATCGCCCTAGGAGACAACGACCCTTCTTACAGCGCCGAATACGAGAAGCTGGGCAGCGCTGCCGGTTTCTACGACGACTTCCAGGACGGACGCGACCCTGCTGGTATCACGACCCAAGATCCCGAACTGGCTGCGCGGTTGGACCCCGTGGCCGCCGGCCGCCGCTTGGCCAACTATCTCCGGGTGCTCACCATGGAGGCCCAAACCATCGCCCGCGCCTGCGGCAAGGCTCACGTGCAACACCTCGAACCCGAGGATCTGGTGGCGGTGACCATCGAAGCGGCCGCAATGGCTCGGGTGCCGTTGGCTGGCACACAGTGGATTCCGGGCCAGAACGGAGCAGGACTATGAGCGCGACCGCCGACATCGTGATCGTCGGTGGCGGTCTGGAGGGCGCGGCCGCCGCCTGGGCATTGTCCGAGCGTGGGGTCTCCAACGTGACGGTCGTGGAGAGCCACACCGTCGGATCGGGTATGACCGGAAAATCAAGCGGAATCGTGCGCTGCCACTACGGCGTGAGTTCATTGGCCGCGATGGCAAAGGTCGGTTTGGAGGTTTTCGAAAAGGCCGACGACATCTTCGGCACCGACATCGGCTTCCGCCAGACCGGCTACGTGGTGGGCGTCAGCGAGATCAACGCCGAGAGCATGCGCAGATCACTCGCCGCACAGCGCGCGGTCGGTGTCGAGACCCAGGAGATCGACCACTCCGAGGTCGCGAAGATGTGGCCTTGGGCCGATCTGGAGCCGTTCGGAGCCTTCGGCTGGGAGGCGCGCGGCGGGTACGGTGACGCCTATCAGACCGCACACGCCTTCATGGCGACGGCGCGCCAGGCCGGTGTTCGGCTACGTCAAGGCACGACTGCCACCGGCCTCCTCATCGACGGTGACACCATCCGCGGACTTCGACTGGCCGACGGCGATCAAATCCTCTGCAACACAGTTGTAGTGGCCACCGGCGCCTGGACCAGGCCATTTCTCGCACCCTATGGTATCGACATCCCGATCCAGGTGCACCGCGAACAGATTGTCATGGTGAACCCAGGTGTGGAGCTGCGCAACGTACCGGTGTTTTCGGATTTGGTGTCACTTCAGTACGTCCGCCCAGATGTGAATACCGAGATGTTGTTCGGCAACTCGGATCTGGCCGAACTCGAGATCGCCGACCCTGACCGCTACCTCAATCGTGCCGACGAGGCATTCATCGATCTGACTGTAGAGAAGATCAGCGAGCGTTTCCCGGGTCTCGGCGAAGCTTCGATCAGCTCGAGCTACGCCGGTTGTTACGATGTGACACCCGATTGGAATCCGGTGATCTCTCATACCGGTGTCGACGGCTTGCTTGTCGCAGCTGGTTTCAGCGGACACGGGTACAAAATCGCACCCGCAGTAGGACGGCTCATCGCCGACCTGGTGATCGAGGGCCGAAGCAACGATCCCAATGTTCCGGAGTCGGATTTCCGGCTCAGCAGGTTCACCGAAGGCGAACTGCTCACGACTCGGTTCCCCTACATCGGAGCCGGAGAAATGCGTTAGCGGGCCCGTATCCGACACCACCGTACTCATAAAGAAGCACCGAAACAGAGGAAAGACCATGAGTCAGACTGTGCGAGGAATGATTTCACGACGCAAGGGAGCACCCGTCGAGGTCGCCGACATCGTTGTCCCAGACCCCGGTCCCGGTGAAGTGGTGGTCAAAATTCTTGCCTGCGGGGTCTGCCACACCGATCTGACCTACCGCGAAGGCGGCATCAACGACAACTACCCGTTCCTCCTCGGCCACGAGGCCTCCGGTACCGTCGAAGCGATCGGCGACGGAGTCGTCAACGTCGAGCCCGGCGACTTCGTGGTGCTGAACTGGCGCGCGGTGTGTGGGCAGTGCCGAGCGTGCAAGCGGGGCCGTCCGCATCTGTGCTTCGACACGTTCAACGCGACACAAAAGATGACATTGACTGATGGTACGCAGCTTTCACCCGCGTTGGGCATTGGCGCATTCGTCGAGAAGACACTCGTGCACGAGGGGCAGTGCACCAAAGTCGACCCATCAGTCGACCCTGCCGTGGCCGGCCTGCTCGGCTGCGGGTTGATGGCCGGTATCGGTGCTGCCATCAACACCGGCGCGGTGGGTCGCGACGACTCGGTGGCGGTGATCGGGTGCGGTGGTGTCGGGGATGCTGTGATCGCGGGCGCCGCACTTGTGGGTGCCAAGACCATCATCGCCGTGGACCTGGATGCACGGAAGCTGGAGATGGCTCGCGAATTCGGCGCCACCCACACCGTGAATGCTGCCGAGCTGGATGCGGTAACAGCTATTCAGGATCTGACCGGTGGGTTCGGCGCGGACGTGGTCATTGACGCGGTGGGTCGCCCCACGACGTGGAAACAGGCGTTCTATGCCCGTGATCTGGCGGGCACGGTGTTACTGGTGGGCGTTCCGACTCCCGCGATGCAGGTGGAGATGCCATTGGTGGATTTCTTCTCATACGGCGGTTCGTTGAAGTCGTCGTGGTACGGCGACTGTCTACCTGAAAGAGACTTCCCCACGCTCATCGATCTACATCTGCAGGGCCGGCTCCCCTTGGACAAGTTCGTTTCCGAGCGAATCGGCCTCGAGGACGTCGAGCAAGCGTTCCAGAAGATGCATGCAGGGAATGTGTTGCGTTCGGTGGTCATGCTGTGAGTACCACCATCGGTAACCAGATCGTGCGCTACGACGACTTGCTGACGAGCGACCACTCAGCGAACTGACTCCGACCGCACGGCGGATTGCGCGACCTGCTCCGAATTCTCATTCTTCCTCGTCGTCACGCCGAGCAGCTTCGATGAGCTCGGGCGGAACCGGCTTCTGTAGCCAAACACGCATCCGCAGCAGACCCGCAGCAACGGTGCCGACGGCAATCACACCGATGAGGATCCAGATGGTGGCGGACATACCGCCAGTGTCCACCTTTGACCGCCCGAGCGGGTCGAATCACGCCCACCAAAACGAGAAACACCGCCGGGGGGATTTCTTCCTCGAAGTCGCGCGAGACGCCCCGGCCGGCGTTGGATACACCAACGCCGACCGCGGACGTTGCGACTAGACCATCAACCGCGTTCCAAACCACACCTCATGGGCGCCATATTCCCCAGGGCGTCCCCGGCCCACCGCCCACGGGTCCGATCGCGGGTCCCCGTCCCGGCCCCGGTCCTGGCCCAGGTCCCGGCCCAGGCCCCAGTCCCAGCCCAGGTCCAGGTCCCGGTCCCGGAGGTGGCGGTCCCTGGCACGGCAGTAACGGTAAGCAGATCCCCGGAGCCCCAGGCGGTGCCGCGCTTGCGCTGGCGGCCATTCCGAGTCCGGTGACTGCCAGGCCCGCGCAGACCGCGGTCGAACCCAACAGCAACCCGACCTTCGGGTGTCGTGTCTTCACGTGTTCCTCCTTCTGTTATCGGCCTTGCAGTTTCGACGGTACGGCCGGTAGGTGGGCGCGAGCTGTGTTTGACGTGTGTCGCTGATAAATGTCATTGGCCCACAGCGCTTTTGGGCGTTCGAGGCAGGATTGCTACTACTGTTCAGTGGGGCCAGCACCAGGTGGCTCTCAGTCATGCTGCGGCTGAGTCAGGTCGTAGAGCGTCACACCGTCGACGGTGACCATCGCGAAGTTCTGCTCGACCCAGTCCTTGATCCGGTTGGCCTGGGTGTCTCTGTCGGCTCCCGGCGGACGCGGTGCATCCTGATCGGCTCCGAATCCCAGTGCAGACTTCTGCGATTCGACGTAGTAGTGCACCTTGCCGTCGGAGACGTACTGCTGGAACTGCTCCAGTGTTGGAGCCGGGTCACCGGAGCTGAACCCACCTAGTGCCATCACGGGGCGATCGGTGGCCAACTGGTAGTAGGCCGCGTCTGAGGATCCGGGCACTCCCGCCACCCAGGTGTAGTTGTCGGCATCGGCCGCCAGGGTGCCCGCCACGGCATCGGAGACCTTGATCTCTGACATCGGGCCCCGTCCGCCGCTCTTTCCGGCGAAGCCGTCGCCGCCGACCGTGGGTCCGGCGGTGACGATGCCACCGGTGTGCGAGGTACTGACCGTCTGGACGGAGTACGACAGCGGTCCGGCCAGCGCCACCACGATGCCGATCGCCGCAGCCCACGTGCGAACCCAAGGGCGGTATGAGCCAGGCAGTGCGGTGACCGCCAGCGCTGCTACGACAATGACAGTGAGCGTGAGGACCACCCAGCGCAGCCACGGAGCGAAGTCCGGGGTTCGATTCAGCAGGACCCAGGACCAGATACCGGTGCCGGCGACCGTCAGCGCGAGAACCGCTATGGCCCGGGTATTTTGCCGTCGTCGCCACAGGTCGACGGTCCCGATGCCGACGAGTGCAGCGATCGCGGGGGAGAGCGCCACCGTGTAGTAGTCGTGAAACAGGCCCGACATGAAGCTGAAAACTCCGGCGGTGCCGATGAGCCAGCCGCCCCACACCAGATACTGCGCGCGGTCGAGGTTGGTGCGCGGTCGGCGTCCGTAGACCACCAAGCCGGCGACCAGCAAAATGAGCGCGGCGGGAAGTAGCCACGAGATCTGTGCGCCGGATTCGCCGGTGAACAGCCGGGTGACTCCGGGGTTGCTGAAGAAACTGCCCCCACCGCCCGGCATGTCGGGCATGTCGGGCATGTCGGTCGGCATGTGCATCCCACCACCGAAACTTTCGCCGCCGCCGAGCAGGCGGCCAAAGCCGTTGTAGCCGAATGTCAGATCCAAGAAGCTGTTGTTCTCCGAACCACCGACATAGGGCCGGCTATCGGTCGGCCACACCTCGACCAGGAGCACCCACCACCCGGCCGCAACGAGCATCGAGCCGAGGCCGGCGGCCAACTGTGCCAAGCGGATGCGCAGTCGTGGCGGCCCGGCGAGCACGTAGGTCAGCGCGAGTCCCGGCATGACGAGCAGAACCTGCAGCTGCTTGGTCAAGAAGCCGAGGCCCAGAAGCGCGCCGCACAGTACCATCCAGCGGGTGCGGCCATCGGCCACCGCGCGCATCGTCGCCCAGACGGCGGCGATCATCAGGAAGACCAACAGGGCATCGGGGTTGTTGTAGCGGAACATCAAAGTGGCCACTGGCGTCAACGCCAGTGCAGCGCCGGCGATCAGACCTGCGGCCGGCCCGAATTGCTTCCTGATTATTACGTACAGCAGCGCGACCGAGGCAACCCCGAGCAGCACCTGCGGCAGTTGGATCGACCACGTGTTGACGCCGAAGATACGAGCTGAGATCTCCATCGGCCACAGGGAGGCCGGAGGTTTGTCGACGGTGATCAGGTTGGCCGCATCCGAGGAGCCGAATAGGAATGCCTTCCAGCTCTTGGTTCCTGCTTGGACGGCCGCCGAGTAGAAGGCGTTGGCCCAGCCGTTGCGGCTCAGCCCGATGCACCAGAACGCGGCGGTGGCGATCAACAGCGCCGTCAGTGCCGGGCGTACCCACCGGGGGTCTGACTGTGCGTCGTCAGTTGTGGTCGAGGCGGCGCGATGCGCCGTGTCGGCGACGTGGGTCATGTGATCATCTCACTGAGGGGTTCGGGGGGTCTCGTGCTCTTACCGGGTCAGTCGCGGTTGGGGTGGAACACCCAGCCGCGCAGAAGCGCGAAGCGCAGCACGGTCGCCGTCAGGTTGGCGACCACGAGCACCGAGAGCTCCAGCCAGTTCGGTGTCGGCGCGACCAAACTGTGGACCGCGGACAAGGCCCCGCTGGTCACGGCCAGAGCGAGCGCGAACACTGCGAGGCCTTCCATGTGATGCCGCAGCGCGCCCTCGTTGCCGCGGACGCCGAAGGTGAAGCGGCGGTTCGCCGCAGTGTTGCCGATCGCGGTGACCAAGAGGGCGACCAGGTTGGCGGCCTGCGAGCCGATGCTGGCGTGCAGAAACGAGAAGACGAGCAGGTAGGCCAGGGTCGAGATGACGCCAACGGTGGCGAACCGGACACCTTGGCGCAGCAGACTACGCGGTGCAGCGGCCCTCCCGGAACCGAGCTGTGCAGCGATGTCGCGCACCGGAATCGAACCGTTGCCAAAGCCTTTCAGCAGCCGGCCGATGCCTTTGAGGTCGGCAGTTGCCGTCACTACGATATCGACACGGCTGTCGGGATCGTCGACCCAGTCCACCGGCACCTCGTGGATGCGCAGACCTGTGCGCTCGGCCAGCACCAACATCTCGGTGTCGAAGAACCAGCCGGTATCGACAACGTGGGGCAGCAGCGTGTGGGCGACATCCGCGCGAATCGCTTTGAATCCACACTGGGCGTCGGAGAACTTCGCCGACAGCGTCGAGCGCAGGATGAGGTTGTAACAGCGTGAGATGAACTCGCGTTTGGCGCCGCGTACGACGCGCGAGCTGCGGTCGAGCCGGGTACCGATAGCCACGTCGGAGTGTCCGGAGATCAGCGGGGCCAGCAGCGGCTGCAGACCTGCCAAGTCGGTGGAGAGGTCGACATCCATGTAGGCGAGCACGGGGGAGTCGGATTGCGACCACACGGTGTGCAGTGCACGTCCGCGACCCTTCTGCTCGAGTCGCACGTGACGCACACCGTCGAGTTCGTCGGCCAGCTCGGCCGCGATGCGCGGAGTGTCGTCGGTGCTGGCGTTGTCCGCGATGGTGATCCGCGCGGAGATCGGTAGCGTCTCGGCGATGTAGCGGTGCAGGCGTCGAATCGAGCCGGCCAACGCGATTTGCTCGTTGTAGACCGGCACGACGATGTCGACGACGGGCACGCCGCGTTCTTGCGCCTCCAGGACAGCGTTGGGGCGCGCTGCGGCCGTTGAAACGCCGATGGTGTCGAGCAGGCTCTGTGTCATGTTCTCATCGTCAGGCTCCGCACTGGGTGCAGTATTGGCCGCACCTATGCGGTTGCTATGAGACAGACCGTTGGCCGTGATCGTCGGCACCCGGCTTGAGCGCAGGGATGTCCCAGTGCTCCACGATCCGGCGATCGACCACCCGGAAGATGTCAACGCCAAGGCCGGTTCGTCGTCCGACACGGACTGACTCGAGGAACCACACCAGATCGCTCTCGGCCAGTGTGACAACCACTGCGAAGCTCGGCCTGACCTCATCCGGAAGGCCCCCGACTTCCTCCAGTGAGCGGCGAAGGGCGTCGGTACCGTCCGGAATCATCTCGTTGTGCTGCAGGTAGACCTCGCCCCAGTAATCGGCCACGACAGTGGTGTCGAACATGGTGAACCGGGCGAAGGCAGCTGAGGCGATCTCGCGGTTGATCGTCGTCGTAGCGGCTCCGCCCGACGCCCTACCGCGAGTGTCTTGGTAAGCGTCGCTGAATACCGACCTGCCGCTGACCGTGGTCGATGGCACGGCGGCGTCGAGCTGCCAGTGCTCCACGACCCGGTCGCCGACGAAACGGAAGAATTCGCACCAGGACTCACCACTGAACTCGTCATGCGGATCCGGTGAAGCGTGCCAGTGCACAGCCACGAACTCGCCATCAGCGACGGTTCGTTTGACCGTTGCGACGACTCCGGGAAGGCGAGTCTGCAACTCCAGATAGAGCCGGCGCCCTCCGGCTGGCCCGTCAGGCACCGGCTGGGAGGAGCGATGATGGCGGGCCTCTGGGGAGAAGATGGACTCGAGGACGTCCCGGCCTTCGACGTGGAAGCCTCCCGCGGTCAAGGCGTCGTAGATGCGCAGTACCGACTGACGGCGGCGTTCGGATTCTGGCGTCCCGCCGTTCGCATGCCCGGCGCCGAAGACGGCGGACGCACCGGTTGCCATCACCGCGACACCCGCAAGCGCAGAAACCGCACGACGCCGCGTGATTCTGACGGACAATTGACACTCCTGTCTGTCGATCACAGATCGACCACCTGATCGCCCTGCATCAAATGAGCTGCCGCACAGCGAAATCAGGACGCAGATGGCTTGTCAGTTCGCCGAGGTTTCCACGTCGGCGATCCGATACTATATTAATGTCTGACAAATAGATATCCACGTATCGAGTACGACCTACCTGAGGAAGAGCCATGACCGAGCCGCTGCCATCGATCGACTCGCTGCGATACCGGGAAGTGATGGGGCACTATCCGACTGGGGTCACCGTTGTCACCGGCATCGCAGATGACGGAGAGCCTGTCGGCATGGTCGTCGGGACCTTCACCTCGGTCTCGCTCGATCCGCCGCTGGTGGCATTCCTGCCCACGCTGGCGTCGAGGACATTCGCGCGACTCCGGACTGCACGATCCTTCTGCATCAACGTGCTCGCTCACGACCAGGTGGCGCTGTGTCGGACGATGGCGAGCCCGGCGCCGGACAAGTTCGCCGATGTCGAATGGAGTGCCTCCTCCACCGGAGCGCCGGCAATCGCGGGAGCAGTGGCACACATCGACTGCGTACCACGACGAGCCATCGAAGCCGGAGACCACTTCATCCAGCTCTGCGAGGTCGAATCCATGGAGGTGCACCGGCAAGTCACTCCTCTGCTCTTCTTCCAGGGCGGATACGGTGGCTTCTCGCCCCACAGCATGACGGCCGGCGGCGATGCCGACCTGATCTCAGGAGTCCGGCTTGCAGATCTCGCTCGCCCTCAGATCGAGTCCCTGGCTGGCGATCTGGCCTGTGAGGCCGCCGTGCTTGTTGCCGTGAACGAGTTCGAGTTGACCACCGTGAGCACTGCTCACGGCGGGACCGCGGTCATGCGTGAGCTTCTCGGAGAGAGATTGCCGATGAAGCCGCCGCTCGGCGAGGCGTACATGGCATGGGCATCGGACGACGCTGCGGCGCGATGGCTGACGATGGTGGGCAAAGACCCGGACAGGCTCGGCACCCACCGGCAGCGACTGGCGGCGATCCGTGCGCGGGGCTACGCCGCGTGGCAGGTGGCCTCCGGCGGTTCCACCGATCAAGCCGATGTCGCTGCCATGATGATCGAGTATGCCGCCGGCGGTCTCACTCCTACACGCGAGCGAGAACTGTTGGCGCGCATGGCGGAGTACATGCCGTCTGTGGACACCGCCGACTTCGCTGACGAACAGGTTTACGACATCGGCGGACTCATGGCGCCTGTGCTCGGCAAGGACGGCAATGTCGTGCTGCTGCTCAGGCTCGCTCAATTGCCGACGCCCGCTTCGGGCGAGCAGATCAAGCGTTGGGCCTCGGATCTTCGAGGCGCCGCGGCACAGGTCGAGGCACGTCTGCTCGCGGATACGACAGCGGCCCGAGGCGAGTACGCGCGGTGACACCGGTAATTGTCTGAGCCGGCGGAAATGCGCCGATCACGACAAATCCGACATTTCGGATCGTTACGATGTACGAATGGCATTTCAAGCCGAACCTGTCCGGCGACCCCGCGAGCAAGTGGAGGCGCAGCTGCGGAAGGCAATCGTCTCTTCGGAGTTCAAGCCGGGGGAGCGTTTGCCGGGGGAGGCAGAGCTCGCCGCGACGTTTCAGGTGAGCCGCGCGACTGTGCGTGAGGCGTTGCGGTCGCTGGCCGCCTCGGGCCTGATCAGGAAGCAGGTTGGCCCGGCTGGGGGAAGCTTCGTCGAGACGATGGACCATGAGTCACTGCGCACGATGCTGTCGGGGTCACTGGAAACGATCCTCTCTCTCGGCACGGTGTCCTTCGCGGAGACGATGGACGTCCGGCGGATGCTCGAGGTGCCCGCGGTTCGGCTCGCGGCCACGAATCGCACCGAGGAGCAGGCAGCAGAGCTGGAGCGGCTCGTGGACCGGCAGGAGGAGCTGGAACGGGAGGTCAATGATGCCGCGCATGATCTGGAATTGTTCGGGTTGGGCATGTGCATCTACAGCCTCATCGCGGCTGCTAGCGGCAACCGAGCGTTGGCGGCCTTCGTCTCGGCGCTGAACCGGGTCACCTTGCCCATTTATCTGCGGGAGCTGAAGCCTGACGAGGCCAAGGTCGCTGCGGGCCATACCCGCTCGCTCGTCCAGGCAATCGTGTCGAAGGATCCGGACGCCGCCGAGAAGACCATCACAGCCCAGCTCGACCTCATGCATCGCGACCGACCCAGATCCGCGGTCCAGCGCAAGCCCCGTCGGCCTGCCGCGAACAGGCGGAGCAAGCGCGGAGCCTGACTCACTGCGCGATGCCGGTTGCCGAAGGTTCTGCCGAGTCGACCGTGGCGGTCCGCTGGCCCCGGGTGAAGATGATCAGGGCGGCAAGTGCCAACACGGCCGACGCGAACATGGCGATACCCATTGGTAGCGCGCTGTTCTCACCGGCCAGTCCCATCAGAGGCGAGACACCGGCGCCGAGTGCGTACTGTAGGAAACCGAGTACTGCGGACCCTGTACCCGCCGCTTCGCGCACCTCGGCGGTGGCCAGCGCCATGGCGTTGGCCACGACGAACCCCACGCTGGCCATGAAGCACGCCATCAGCGCAATCGTCGGCACCGGCGCCACGCCCCCCACGGTGACCGTGAGCAGCAGCAAGCCGGTGGCGATGACCATCGCGGTCATGCCTCCCAACAGCAGCTGTCGCGGCGCGACGCGGACCACCATCCGGGTGGACAGCGCGTTCATCAAAGCCAGCACCACCGCGCACCCGCCGAAGATCAACGAGTACGTCCGCGGTGACAGTCCGATGATGTTCTGCAAGACGAAGGATGACGCCGAGATGTAGGAGAACAGTGCCGTAAACACGAGGGCCAGTGCCAGCGCGTATCCGATGAACCGAGGACTGGACAGCACGCCGGCCGTGCTGGACCGCAGCGCGGCCAGTCCGCCGGGCCGGCGCCGGTCGTGGGGCAACGACTCTGGCACGAAGAAGAGAACGCCGAGCAGCATCACAGCGTTCAAAGCGGCCAGCGCGGCGAACACGACGCGCCATCCGAAGTCGGCGACGATGAAACCGCCGACCACCGGCGCCAGCACCGGGGCCAATGCACCGATCACCATCAGCACCCCGAACAGTCGCGCGGCCTCGGCGCCTTCGGCGCGGTCGGTGATGATGGCACGGGAGATCGCGACGCCTGCTGCCCCAGCGAAGCCCTGCACGAAACGCGCCGCGATCAACATCTCGATCGACGGGCTGATCATGCACAACAAGCTGGCGGCCAAGCACACCACCGTGCCGATGAGCAGCGGCGTACGCCGGCCGTAGCGGTCGGAGAGCGGCCCGATCACCAGCTGGCCCACCGCGAGCCCGATCAGCAGGGCGGTCAGCGTCAGTTGGATCATCGATGCCGTTGTGCCGAACTCGGTCGCCATCTCCGGAAAGGCCGACAGGTACATGTCGATGGACAGTGGCGTCACTGCGGAGAGAAGCGCCAGAACGCCGATCAGCATCGCCGACAGCGGTGGGCGGGTCGGTGTGGTCATGTGAGCACCTCGCCTCGATCGATTGTGTGGTTGCATGGAAACGGCGATGAGTCGGCCTGAGAACTCATGGCAGAGTGCCTGGAGCTCACGGCGCACTGGTGACCGGATCCTCCTCCGCATCCATCGTACGACAGAACCGACAAGTGTCTAACTCATAGCAAAAACTAATTGTCTGACATTTGACATCGACTCGATGGGCTACTTAAGCTCGAACTCGTTGGTCGTCATCCAATAGCGCTCCGATTGCAGCGGTGAGGCGCTTCCGGACCGGATCAGAAAGTGAGGCTTCTCGTGGAACAAATGTGGGAAAAGCAACCGGAGTTCGACGCCGCGACCGAGCGGCTGATCGAGCGGGCCCGGCAATTGGCTCCCGTGCTCCGATCGCGCGCGACGCAAGCGGAGGCACTGCGACGGCAGCCAGACGAAACCATCAGTGATGCTGAGGAATTCATGAACGCGATGGTTCCGAAGAAGCGGGGCGGACTGGGCCTCGGCGCCCGCGTGCTGTGCGAGGTCGCCAGGGAGCTGGCACACGGCGACGCATCGGCGGCCTGGACGATCGCGTTCCTGATCGAGCACAGCTGGATGGCCTGCCGCCTGCCGGTCGAGGCGCAGGAGGAGCTGTTCGCCGACCGGTCTTTCATCCTCGCCTCTGCTCCGCTCACTCCATGGGGGAGCGCGGTTCGAGTGGAGGGCGGCTTCCGGGTTTCCGGCACGTTCAGATACGCGTCCTGCGTGTGGAACTCCGACTGGACCTTCCTCAGCTCCATGGTCAGGGAGAACGGCGAGATGGTGGCCTACACCTTCTTGATCCCGCTCTCCGAACTCGTCATCAACGACGACTGGTTCATGTCCGGGATGGCCGCCACGGGAAGCTCTAGCATCACCGCCGAAGCCGTCTTCGTGCCGGAGCACCGGGGCATGCGCATGGAGGACTTCCTCTCCGCCGACCGTCATCACGGGGTGATGTACGAGGAGACGATCATGCGCTACCCGCCCTATGCCAGCCTCGGCATGATGGTGACTGCAGTCGCGCTGGGGTGCGCCGAGGCCGCGGTCGAGCTTGTACGTGACCGGCTCGCGTCGACTACTGCATTCGGTGGCACACCACGAATTCAATTGCCGATGAGCCGGGATCGGTGGGGCAAGGCCCACGAGATCATGCGGTGCGCACAGCTGCTTTACCACCACAATCTGGACTTCGCCATCAAGAAGTGCGACGCCGGTGAGGAGTGGAGCCTCGAGGAGGTGGGGCAGATCGAACTCGACCAGACGACGATCGTGCACATGGCGCAGGAGGCTGTCGGAATCGTTTGCGATGGAATGGGTTCAAGTCCCTACAGGACGAGCGACCCGCTGCAGCGAGCTCGGCGTGATCTCGACGTGATCGCCAACCACGCGTTCATGGACTACGACCTGATCGCCGAGCGGTCGGTGCGATTCGTGCTCGGGCTCGGCGCCGGGCCGAATGACCCGATCACGACTCGAGCGACCACTCAGCGCAACAGGCGTTGATCTTTCTCGACCAACTAGTTCGACACAAGGAAGGAGACAGGAATGCGTGCTGCAATTCTGAACGAGGTGGGTGGGACCCCCGCGGTGGGGGAGTTCGAAGACCCGAAGGCCATCGACGGAGGAAAGATCGGCCGGGTGCTGGTTGCCGGGTTGAACCCGATCGACCGGACACTGTCGAAGGGCGGCCCGTACGGACCGCCGACCATTCCGTCGGTGGTGGGGCAGGAGGGTATCGCCGAGCTCGAAGACGGTAGCCGGGTGTACTTCCGCGATGTGCGTAAGCCCTTCGGCTCAATGGCGGAATTGGTGCCCCTGGACCCCACCAAGATCTATCGCGTTCCCGACGGCGTCGACGACGCGTTGGCGGTAGCGGTGGGTATCGCGGGTACCGCGGCATGGGCGACGCTCCATGTTCGGGCGAAGGTGGCAGCCGGCGAGTCGGTGCTGGTGCTGGGTGCCAGCGGTGTGGTGGGACAGATTGCAGTCCAGCTCGCGAAGCTCGCCGGAGCCCGTGTCGTCGCCGCGGCACGGCACACCGCCAGTCTGGAGAGGTTGAAGGACGCCGGCGCGGCGGACGAGACCGTGGTGCTGGATGGCGATTACGCCGCAGCGTTGAAGGACGCCTCGGCCGGTGGCTACGACGTCGTGATCGACCCCGTCTTCGGTGGCCCCCTCGAGGCTGCCTTCGCCACAACGAAGTTCGGTGCTCGCTACGTGGTCTGCGGGATGAGCGCGGGGCCGTCGGCCACCATCACCTACCCGAACCTCATCGGCAGGACGGTCATCGGGCACATCGCCGTGACGGTGCCGCCGAACGTGACCGCTCGCGCCTACGAGGAGCTGGTGACCCATGTGCGCAAGGGCCAGCTGTCGGTGGAGACCGAGCGGATGCCGCTCGACAAGATCTCCGAGGCATGGGACGAGCAGGGGTCCGCACCACACCGCAAGCTCGTCATCGAATTCTAGTACTCACCCAGAGTGGTGACGGACGCCCACGTCCGTCACCACTCTGGGTGCGCCTCAGGGCTTCCCGCTCCGCTTTCACACGCAGTGGCCCTGACTCGGTGTCGACGATGCCCCGATGACACCGAACCCTCCCTTCACCGTGGGCTCGCTCGACGCGACGCTCGACCGATCGATCAATTTCCTCGGCCACTGACGGAGGCCCCGTGAGCATCTCCACTTCTTCTTCGACCAACAGGCAGTCCACACGAGTCCGCACGATGGCCGCGATCGGGTGCGCGATCTGCATCGGATTCGGTATCGTCCCGCTGTTCATGGGAACGGTTGCAACCTTTCTGAAGCCGGTGTCCAGCGAATTGGGATGGAGCCTGTCGGTGTTCCCGCAGGCGTCGCTGGTGGTCGGTCTCGCGGGCGCCGTCCTCGGCCCCTTCGCCGGACGTCTTCTCGATCGCCACGGAGTGCGTCGCCTGTTGCCCATCGGCCTAACCGTCTGTAGCGCCGGCCTGTTCGCGATGTCATATGTCGACAATCAGGTCATGCTGTACCTCGTCTCGGCCGTCATGGGCGTCGGTACCGCGGTCGCCGGTCCCATCTCCTATGCCAAGGTCGTCGCCGGCTGGTACAGCAAGCACCGCGGGCTCGCCCTCGGCTTGGTACTCAGTGCTGCACCCGCCATCTCCACCGCAGTGACTGTGCCGCTCTCGCAGATACTGATCGATTCCTACGGATGGCAAGCCGCCTACCGCGTGCTCGCTGTAACCGCCTTCGTTGTCTCGGTTCCGGCAGCACTGGTGCTGATTCGAGAGTCGTCGGCGGCGGCCCCGAGCCCTGAGGGGCCGACGTCGGACGTCGAAGGCGTCGAAGGGTCACAAGCGCTACGATCGCGCACATTCTGGACGGTCATGGGCGTCAGTTGCCTGGTGGCAGCAGGACTGATGGCGGTCAGCAACCACATCATCGCGTGGATGACCGAGGAGGGCGTAGAGGCACAGATTGCCGGCCTGGCGCTCTCCCTCTTCTTCCTGATCGGCCCCTTGGGGTCCCTGGTCGGTGGGGCGTTGATGGATCGGGTGCCGAGTCCGAAAGTCGTGACCGCGTTCTTCTTCCTGCCGCTGATTGGCATGGCATTACTCTTCTTCGGCGGTGGGCTCGGGTTGCTGGTCGGCATGGCGCTGCTCGGCATGGCTTTCAGCAGCATCAACGGCTTCGTTCCCCTCCTGATAACCCGCTACTTCGGCTTGAAGGCCAGCTCAGAGATACTCGGTACGGCATTCGCAGCTCTGACGGTTTTCATGGGAGTCGGCCCGGTGCTTGTCGGATTCGGCCACGATGCCTTGGGTGGCTACCCGTCGCCCATGATGATCGTCGCTGCGACGATGCTGGTCGGCTTCATCGGCTCGTTTTCCTTCCCAGCCTTCCGGTACCTCCACAAGCCCGACCAAGACGGTGATGTTCGAGTCGACGCGCAGGAGAACGCACAGTCCTGAAAGCGGTGCGACAGGCATCTGCACAACGGAGAAATGTTGGTACGCAGCAGAATCGATTACGCGGCGTCGGATTCGACGACGCTGGTGGTGTGTGTCAACATTCCGCTGCGCCCGTCGACAACCCACGCGATGTGTCCAAACCGATCCGCTGCGCGTTGCATCAGGCGAGCCCGCTGTGCTTGCTCGTCGACATCGGCGGCGATCGCCATCACGTCAGCGGAACTCTTACCCAACAGTATTCGGCTGAGCGACACGGCGTATCGAGCAGTGACCACGACACGCCGGCCACTGGCCAGCAACTCTTGTACCAACTCGTATCCTGCGTCGCAGTCCGCGTGGACGACCAGCACCACGTCATTGCCAGTGGTGGTGGGCCAGCCCGAGGGTGGTTCGCTTGTCATAGGAACCAGATAACCGAGATTCGATGAGGTTGGACTATGGCCACACTGTGGATTGGTTATCGTCTGCGTGGTTTTCGCAGTGGCGTCTATGTGCAAGACCGCAGACCTGGCGGCATTACACAGCTCTCACCTAAGAGATGAACAGTTGACACTTAACTCGAGAAAGTAGCTTTGAGCCGCCTTTACGGGTGCTGATCCGCACGACGGTGAGACCGTTGCGCCGGCATTCCTCGAGGTGTGCGGCGTGCGGGCGCGACCCCCTAGCGCCTTCACGCCGCACCTTTCACCTCGTCGGCGCCGAAGTTGCCCATCGCACGAGTCAGCACACGCCGAGAGGACCGCCGATGCCCACCGACGCTGCCGCCACGCTGGGCCGGTGGACGGCGTCGTCAAGCCCTTCCCGGCATGGACGGTCGCACATCAGCCAGAACAGTCACTCGATCGCGCGTGCACTCACGGTGACCGCGACGGCCATGGTCGCCGCGGCCCTGCTGCCCGACACGGGCATCGCCAGTGCCGAGCCGGTGGCCCTTCCCGATGTCAGCCGGCACGGTGAAACAGCCGACGGATGGCAGCTGAGCCTGTCGATGACCCGGATAGCCATCAACGCGGTACCCAACATGGCCGCGACACCGTTCACCGGCGAAGGCTTCGCATCTGCACGAGTGGAAGTCAACATCGACGACGAAGGCCGGATGCCGGTCAACTCCGGCTCCGTTGTGGTCGGGGTGCAATTGGGCTGCCAGGTCAAACTCGACGAGGGTATGGACCTCGGCATCGGCAATCAGCTCGACGTCGTAGCCGACGATCCATTCCTCAACGTGACTCCGAGTATCGGCGTCGACCTTCGCCCCGGATACATCCGAACAGTGGGGCTCGGCGCCAAACGCCTGAAGGGACGCACCGGCATCGTGTCGGTGGAGGACGCGCACGTTCAGATCGACGGGTGCGGTGGGCCCGTGTCTGTACGGTTGTTCGCCTCCGCGCACATCAGCACCGACACTTCAGATGACAGCGTCAACGTCTACGGAGACATCGTGCGCTTATGACATCGCAACACGTTTCGCGCCCTTTGCTCGCCCTGGTGACGGTGTGCTGGATCATCCTCACGGCGGGTCCGGCTGGAGCCGATGACGACGATGACGACGATGACGACAGCAGCAGCAGTCCGTCCAGCGTCGTCACCACCTGGCCTCCCACAGAGGTGGAATGGCCACCGAGACTCGACCCTGTGCACGAGGACGAAGTCTCACCCGCACAGGTGCCCATCGTGATGCCAAGCGGCGTGCCGTATCCACCCTTACCCGTTGAGGTCACACCGACGCGGCCCATCGTGCCGACGACCGCAACGGAAGCGCCCGCGGACAGTTAGGTTGCGGTCGCGGGTAACGGGGGGAACAGAGGTGGGTTGATGCGGGCGAAGCCGTCCTGGCGATAGTAGGGAAAGTGAGGGTAAGGCTGGTCGCGCTGGCTGACTGCGTCGAGCCGGGCAACGTGCTCGTCGTCGAGTGACCATCCGACGGCGCCCAAGTTCTCGCTGAGCTGGCGGGCGTCGCGCGCGCCGATGATCACTGATGCCACAGTGGGCCGGCGCAGCAACCAGTTCAGGGCGACCTGTGCGATGGTCTTGCCGGTTTCGCCTGCGATCACGCCCAATTCGTCGACGACGTCGAACAGAAGCGCGTCGTCGACCGGCGGACCGGCATCGGCCGTCTTGTGCAGTCGACTCACGGGAGGTAGCGGGGAGTCTCGTCGGAGACGCCCGGTCAGCCGGCCCCACCCCAACGGGCTCCAGACCAGTGCGCCCACACCCTGGTCCAGACCCAGTGGCATCAGTTCCCACTCGTAGTCACGGCCGATGAGGGAGTAGTAGACCTGGTGCGCAACGTAGCGCGGCTGGTGCGCAGCGTCGGCTGCAGCCAGTGACTTCATCAGCTGCCAGCCCGCGAAATTCGACACCCCGGTGTAGCGGATCTTGCCTTGGGCGATGAGGGTCTCCAAGGTATCGAGCACCTCTTCGACTGGGGTGAACGCATCGAACGCATGGAGCTGGAACAGATCGATGCGATCAGTTTTCAGGCGTCGCAGCGCCTGCTCGACTGCGCCGATCAGACGGCCCCTCGACGTGCCCGCGTCAGCGGGTCCGTCACCCATTGGCAGTGCCGCTTTCGTCGAAATCAGCACATCATCGCGTCGACCTTTGAGAGCGCAGCCGAGAACTTCCTCGGAGCGGCCTGCCGAGTACACGTCGGCGGTGTCGAACAGCGTGATCCCCGATTCCAGACACAGGTCGACCATTGTTCGCGCCTCGTCCACGCCGGTATCACCCCAGGCGCCGAAGAAATCGCCATACCCACCAAAAGTCGCTGCACCAAAGGACAATTCGGATACGGCCAGCCCTGAGCTGCCCACTTGGCGGTAATCCACGACATCTCCTTAATTGGACGATATTCCCCTTAAGGGCATGACGCTACCGCGTTCCGCGTCTTAACGCGACCGAAGTCCCGTTAAGATGAGTAGGTGACCCCGATTCGACCTGGCGGCAGAACAGCGAACGTTCGCGCCGCAGTACTCAGCGCAACCGCCGACCTGCTGGTCGAGTCCGGCCTGGAAAGCGTGGACCTCGCCGAGGTGGCCCGGCGCGCGGGCGTCGGCAAGTCCACGGTGTATCGCCGCTGGGGGACAGTGTCGGCGCTTGTGACCGACTTGCTCGCCGACATGGCTGAGTCATCACTTCCTCGTCCCGACACCGGGAGCCTCGCCGAGGACTTCCGCAGTATTGCCAACCTGATTCAGCGGACACTGGCCGATCGCCGGCAAGGTCCGCTGTTTGCGGCGATCATCGCGGCGGCAACGTGCAGTCCCGACACCGCCAGGGCTCTCGCCACGTTCTACAGCGTCCGACTGGAGGAGTTCGCCGGAACCGTCACCGACGGCATCGCCCGCGGCGAGGCACCGCCAGGCACCGACCCCTCTGACGCCATTCGCTACCTGTCTGCACCTCTCTACTACCGGCTACTCACCGGCAACGGAGCGCCCGACGACCGCGACGCGAACCGCGCGGCGCGGGCCGCACTCGCCGCGATCGCCGCCGGCGTGTTCACCGGATAACGCACGGCCACCGCCTGCCGCTGCGCCTTCGGCGTGGGCAGCAGGGCCGAGTAGTACGCCGAGCGCGGGAAACGATCGATCACGCTGATGTTGCCGGCTAGCGGCGTGGGATCACTCGGATTCGAAAAGCCATGCCGCAACGGCAATTCGGGCTTCTCATCGCAAGTGGGGCCATTCGTCACCGCCGTGAATCAGCGGCTGTGATGCACGACGGGCTGGTCGCCGACGTACTCGATGACGGCCGAGTCCCCGCGCGACGACAGCCATGCCCTCGACGACGAACGCAGAAAATCGATTGACGAATCAATATTGATTTTTAATTCAGATTCATCAACAATCGGCCTATGCAACCGATCACACCCTCGGCCGGCACCGACTTACCTCACTCGCCCGACTACGTCGTCATCGGCGCAGGCCACAACGGACTGACTGCGGCCTGCTACCTCGCGAAGGCGGGCCACAGCGTCGCCGTGTTAGAGGCGTCATCGGGGATCGGGGGCATGACGACGACCAACCCAATCTTCGCCGATGCGCCAGGGCACCTGTTCAATGAGGGTGCCATCCAAGCCACCGGAATCTTCGGCCTCTCCGGTGTCACTGAGGAGCTCGAGCTGGGCAAATACGGGCTGCGGATGGTTCCTGTCGACCCAGCCCACGTACAGCTAGCGCCCGACGGCAGCTCGCTGGCGATCTGGAAGGACGCGAGCAGGACTGCCGACGAACTGCGCAGGTTCTCGAAGAAGGATGCGCAAGCCTGGCTCGACTTGGCGAATGCTCTGGACCCGGCGATGGATCTCGTCGTGGCATACATGAAGGCACATCCCCTCCGCCCCTGGACGAAAGAGATGGCATCGGCAGTAGCCCGAGCTGCCCGTCACCCGAAACGCCTATGGTCCCTTCGCCATTTCGCCACGGCGTCGCACACCGAGTTCCTGGACGAGACCTTCGAGTCGGAACTTCCCAAAGGCGCGCTGGCCGCGATGGCAGCGTTCTCTCAGATGCGACTCGATATGACGGCGTGGGCGATGATTTACCTCGGCATCGTCCAGAAGACGCCGAACCTCATGCCCATCGGCGGTACCGGCTCACTTCCGGCCGCCATGAGCCGCTGTCTGCTCGCTCATGGCGGCACGATCCACACCGGTGTTCGGGTCGACGAGATCGTCGTCAGCAATGACCGCGTCACAGCGCTGCGACTCGACAACGACAGGCTCGTGCGTCCGCGGGTCGGCGTCATCAGCACCTGCAACCCGGTGATCACGCTGAACGAGCTGCTGCCCGAGGGCACCTTGGACCGAAAGATGTCGATTCGGGCACACGACATTCCCATTCGGAAGACTCACGCGACGTCGTTGAAGATCAACGTCGCGCTGTCTGGTGAGGTTTCGTTGGCGCGCCATGAGAAGTGGCGCGGAAACGACATCGATCTACGGCGCCACCTCGTTGCTTGGCACACGCTCAAGGAGCAAGACGCGGGATGGAACTCCGTCGTCCGCGGGGAGTGGCCGGACCCGGTGCCTGTGAGCTGCGCGATGATCCCGTCAGCCGTTGACCCCACACAGGCTCCCACGGGCCAAAGTACCTTCTACCTCTGGTCCGGAGTCATTCCGGTGACACCCAATGAACCGTGGGAAGACGTGCGCGACAAGGTCGGCGACTCCGTGCTGCGCAATTGTGCCGAGTACTACGACGGGCTCGGTGATCTGGAGATCGACCGAAAGGTGCTCGGCGGGCCCGATATCGAAGAGCGGTTCAACGCTCCAGCGGGCAACGTCTATCACGTCGACCCCTTGATCACTCGGTTCGGACCGATGAAGCCGGCGCCCGGCCTGGGCGCTTACCGCACACCGATCGACGGCCTCTACCTCAGCGGGGCAGGCACTCATCCTGTCGGCGGGGTCTGCGCACTTCCCGGAAAGCTCGCCGCCCAGACGGCGCTGCGCGAACAGCGACTCGCGAAGTGACGGTACCCACGCTTCGTGGCGCGACTGTCGATGAGGAAATGTTGATCGCGGACGCAGAACTGTCGCGACGATTCCAGATATTCAGTGCGTGGTGCGGGGTCGCCTTCGTCATTCTGCTCTTCGGTGGGTGGGGGATCATGGGCGGCTTCATCCCACTCATCTCCGCTGCGGACTCGCCCGCGGAGATAGCGGCTGCGCTCGCACAGAATCCGGTGCTACACAAGGTCGGCCTCAGCTTGGGCATGGTAGGAATCACCCTGACGTTGCCTTTCTATCTCGTCATCAGCGTCCAGATGCGCCGGGCCGAGCCAGGGCAGCCGCTCATGTCGGCGCTGCAGATGATCTGCGGCATCATCATCACCGCCGTTCTGCTGATTCCGATGTTGATCTTCATCGTCACGGCCTTCCGACCAGAACGCTCGCCAGAGCTGTCGCAGATGCTCAACGACATGAGCTACATCATGCTCATCCTGCCGTGGCCACCGATCATCGGTCAGATCGCAGCGATCGTCATCACGACGCTACGACGGCGGCCAGCTGTACAGGTGTTTCCGCGGTCGGTTGGATTCTTCACTTTGTGGGTGGGTGTCTTGCTGCTGCCTGCGAATATGATCATCTTCTTTCGCGACGGGCTGATGGCGTGGACGGGATTGATCGGATTCTGGATCCCGGCGGCGGCCTTCGGCATCTGGTATCCGATCATGACCTGGGCACTGCTACGTGCGATACGGCAACAGTACGGAAGCGGCGTCTCCGTCTAGGCCGGAATGCTCGTCGGCGAGATGCCGTTGAACGTCGAGACCCCAAGCGAGTGACAAGGTTCCGTGCCTTCCTCCGCAACGGGGGAGGTCTTCAGGAATGCGCTGCCAGCGCCGGTAGATCAAGATTCGCGATCGATCGTGCCTCATCGGCGTCGATCCCGAACGAACGCAGCATCATTTCTGCCCCGGCACTTTCGACAGCGGGACCAGGCTCCAGACGACCAGACAGAATCGCCCTGATGGCGGCAACCGCCGAGGCGGCCACCGATGACAGACACAACTCGATGTTCGTGATGTCAAAACGACCGCAGCTGATCCCTCGTCTCAGTGTGTCCATGGCCCACGGCTGCACGGCTTGTTCGAACTGACCCTCCACGTGGTAACGGTCAACGAGAACACTCGCCAATTCGGGTTCCTTCCAGCCGAAGCGCAAGAATCGGCGATATGCGGCCGCAGCGGCCACCGCGGGGTCCGACTCATCCTGCGCTGCTTGGCCGATCATCGACGCCAAAGATTCCAGAGCTTGCGCGACGATGGCCTCGACAAGCGCATCCTTGTTCTCGAAGTAGGAATAGAACGTTCCGAATCCCACGTCCGCGCGCGCTGTTACGTCGCTGATGCGCAGAGCATCAATCCCTGATCCGGCGATCGTCGACCGCGCTGCCGTCAACAGGCGCTGTCGCACTTCGGCCTTCCGTCGCGCCCTTCGGCCCGACGGGATCGCGTCAGCGCTCAACGTTCGCGAATCCGTCCATCACCCCAGTATCTCCGACGGACCACGAAGTTGAACAGCGTCCACGATCCGGACCAGCCGGTCCTGCCGCCGCGACAAACACGTCTCGGCAGGCGCAAACCATGTCGGCATCCAGACCCGCTGACTGAACATCTCGGGGCGATGTCGACCTAGTTCAGGATTGCCCGCGCTGCGCGCTCGGCGATCAGCATCACGGGGGCGTTGGTATTGCCCGACGTGATCGTCGGCATCGCCGAGGCATCGACAACCCGGAGGCCGGCGACGCGGTGGACGCGACAGTCGGTGTCGAGGACCGTGGCGGCCGACCGCGGTACACCGCGTGCATCGAACTCACCCATCGCGCATGTGCCGACCGGATGAAAGATGGTGGTTCCCAATTCAGTTGCCGCCGCCTGCAGATCGTCGTCACTGATCCGTTGTGGGCCGGGAAGTACTTCTTGCGGCTGATAGCGGGCGAGGACCGGGGATGCCATGATCTCGCGGGTCATCCGCAATCCACGAACGGCGACATCGCGGTCGGCGTCGGTGGACAGATAGTTGCAGGAGATCCTCGGGTGGGTCAGCGGGTCCGCATCGGCCAGACGCACATGGCCGCGCGAGGTGGGCCGCAGGTTGCAGACCGAGGGAGTGATGGCGCCATACGGGTGCAGAGGTTCTCCGAACTTCGGCAACGACAAGGGCTGCACATGCCACTCCAGATCGGGACTGGCCAGCTCGGGCTCGCTCTTGGCGAATGCGCCCAGCGTGGACGGTGGCATCGTCAAGGGTCCTGACCGCATGAGCAGGTACTGGAGTCCCATGCCCGCCCTGGTGATCCAGTTCCGGTACAGCGTGTTGACGGTGCGGGCGTTCTGGACGCGGTAGACGGAGCGAATCTGCAGATGGTCCTGCAGGTTCTCACCCACCCCGGGCAGATCGACCGCCACCGGCACGCCGTGTCGGGTGAGCAGCTCGGCCGAGCCCAGACCCGAAACCTGCATCAGGTGAGGCGAACTGATGGCCCCGGCACTGAGGATCACCTCGCGGCGGGCCCGGACGTCGACGATCTGGCCGTCTCTGAGCAGCCGCACCCCGGTGGCGCGGTGCCGCGCATCGGTCCACGCACCGCGCCGCTGATCGTCACGAACCTGGTCGTCCATCAGCACCCGCAGCGCCTGGGTCTGGGTGTAAACCATCAAGTTGGGTCGGTGGGCGACGGGGTGCAGGAACGCATCAGCCATCGACCATCGCCGGCCGCGCCGCTGATTGACGTGGAAATACGCACTGCCGGAATTGTCGCCACGGTTGAACTCCTCGATGGGCTCGATGCCCGTCTGGGCCGCGGCGGCCTGCCATGCGTCCAGGATTTTCCAGCGCACACGTGGCCGCTCCACCCGAATCTCACCGCCGGCGCCATGCCACTCGTCAGCTCCGCCGAAGTAGTTCTCCAGCTCCTTGTAGATCTGCAGTGTTTCGCCGGGACCGCCTGGGCCGCCCCACAGCCACCGCTCGTCGCCGGTGGCTCTCGCCCAGAGCTCGTAATCGCTGGCCTGGCCGCGCATGTGGATCATTGCGTTGATCGATGAGCAGCCGCCGATGACGCGGCCGCGCGCGTAGATGATGCTGCGGCCGGCCAGACCTGGATCGGGCTCGGTGGTGAAGCACCAGTCGGTGCGCGGGTTGGCGATCGTGTACAGATATCCGACCGGGACCTTGATCCAGAACCAGTCGTCCTTGCCGCCGGCTTCGATGAGGAGCACCCGGTGATCGGGGTTGGCGCTGAGCCGATTGGCGAGCAGGCAACCGGCGCTTCCTGCTCCCACGATCACATAGTCGAATTCGGCCACTGGGCTTGTTTCGGGCACCGTTCCTCCATTGCGCTCCATTGCGCGTCCCAGTGTGCGCGATGGCTGCCCGAAGCAGGGCTGCAGGCGGAGTCGTTCGGTTGCGTGTCCGCGGGGGTCACACCGCCGGACCCTGGCGGGCCCGGCGGTTCACGCCCTCAGACTTCAACCGAGGGCGTGCGCGCCGCGACGATGACCATGTCGTAGTTGCTCGCCTGCCAGCCCGAGAGGAACACACCGATCGGCAGCTTCTTGCCTCGGCCGATCAGCTGTCCGTCGTCGTCGGTCATCGAACTGTCATTGACGTAGACGACGCCGTTGGCGAGATCGACCTCAGTGACCACCGCGGCGTGATCGAGGGTGAAGTAGCCGTCCTGGCCTTCTGGCGCACTGCCGGCGACGGCCGTCCAGACGATGTTCGTCGAGTAGATCACCACGGCTGACTTACCCTGTGCGAGAGCGGCTTCGAGGTCACGGAGCTGCCGTTGGGCATCGAGTGTCGTCGGCAGTACGGTGTCGCCGTTCTCGTCGACCGTCGCGCCTGTGGAGTAGGTCGCCGTGACGTTGAAGTACTGCTCCATCAGAGTGGGCAGGTCCTGGGTAGCGGCTCCCTCGTCGATGTTCTCATCCAGGAAGATCATGCTTCCCGGCCTGACGACGCTGCCGGTGGTTTTGGCCAGGTACACCATCTCGGCCTCGGTCGGCGGGGTCGTCTTGGTCGCAATGCCGATCGCGGACGCGCTGGCCTGGAGGGCGCAGTTGGAGAAGCTCTGGCTGACCCAGTACTTGCTGCCCTCGTCGACGTCGCCGAAGACACCGTCACCGAGGACCCTGATCGTGACCAGTTGTTCGACCGTGTCCGCCTGCGCGAATCCCTTCTCCACGGCCCGGTCGTGGCGCTGCTTCTGCAGCACGCCGGCGAGTCCCGGCCGAACCGCCTGAGCGCCGTTGTCGAGCGTGATCACGAAGCTGTCCTGCATGCCCGGCCGGACCAGCGCCGGATCGACGATGTAGGTGTACGTCCCGGGTTCGTCACCGGCGATGAGCGTGCCGTAACGCGGCCCGCTCGTCACGGTGTAGGTGACGTCATATCCATTGTTGCTCTGCCCGTTCATGTCGATGACGATCTGCTTGTTGTCGCCCGTCTGCGGTCCCGTCTCCGGTGACGCCGATGGTGCCCGATTGAAGTAGACGTACGCCCACCGACGCGCGAGTTCGGCGAACGGAGACAGCGGCTTGGCCGACGGCACAGCCACATGCGCGGTGGCCACACTGACACCTGTGGCGCCCTGGGCGCCCGCGCTGCCGTCCGAGCCGCTGTCACCCTGAACAGTCGGGTCATCGCGCTTGGTCCCACCGACGCCGCCCGAACCGAGTTGGCCGCCCGCGCCGCCCGCGCCGCCGGGCGTTCCCCCCGTTCCACCGGTTCCGCCGTCGCCACCATCACCACCGTCGCCCGGGGTGACGAACCCGGTTCCTCCGGCTCCGCCGTCGCCTGCCGCGCCACCGGTTCCACCATCGCCCGGATCGAGTGTCGCCGTTCCGAGTCCGCCGGTCCCGCCGGTGCCGCCGTCGCCGCCGCGCCCGCCGCGCCCCCCGGTGTCAGCCCCGTAGGCACCGTCGCCGCCGAGCCCACCGGCGCCACCGTTGCCGCCGCTGGAGCCGGCTCCGCCGGCAGCGCCGGCGCCACCATTGCCGCCGGCGCCGCCGGTACCGCCGTTCTCACCGGCGGCCGTCGTCCAGCCGCCCCTGCCGCCTTGCCCGCCGGCGCCGCCCTGGCCGCCTGCGCCGCTGGCACCGGCCTCACCGTTCGTGCGGATGACGAAGAACATTCCACCCGTCCCCGCCGCGCCGCCGAGAGAACCGCCTGCGCCGCCGGAACCGCCGTTACCGCCCTTGCCGCCGTCAGAACCGGGGCCGGCGTTGGTGTCCGGCCCCCTGCGACCCTGGCCGCCCTGGCCACCGGTGCCGCCGGTGCCGCCGGCCCCGCCGTTGCCGCCGAGACCCATGAGCATGCTTCCGTTGCCGCCGTCACCGCCGGCGCCGCCCTGGCCACCGGCCTGGCCGTTTCCGCCGTCGAGTTGGGTCGCCGAGCCGTTGGTGCCGACGATGCCTGTCTGTCCGATACCGCCGTCACCGCCGTCGCCGCCACGTCCGAGGAACGACGACCTGCCCGCGTTGCCGCCGTTGCCACCGTCGCCGCCGCCTTCGCCTCCGGCGCCGCCGTCTCCGCCGTTGCCGCTCATCCTGCCGCCGCGGCCACCATTGCCACCGTCGCCGCCGTGATCGGATCCGAAGCCTTCCCAAGGGCTGTCGCCGCCGCTGCCACCGGCGCCGCCCATCGCGAACAGGGCGAGCAGACCGGCGTCGCCGCCGTCACCGCCCCGGCCGCCGTAACTGGCCTTGCCACCGGTGCCACCCGCGCCGGCGTAGCCGCTCACCGAGAACGTGCCGGTGTCGCCGCCTCGGCCACCGGCACCTGCGGTCTGGCCGTTGAGGACCGCGTTCCCGCCGACACCGCCGGCGCCGCCATCGCCGCGGACGAGGCCACCGGTCCCTCCTGCGCCGCCCGCGCCGCCGGTCGAGGCCCCGGTCGACGTGCCGCCCGTACCGCCGTTTCCACCATCACCGTTCGCGCCCGCCGATCCGCCGCGCCCACCGCGCGACCCGCCGACCGTCGTGGCGCCGTCTCCGCCCTCGCCGCCGTTGCCGCGGATCTTGCCGCCGGCGCCACCGTCACCGCCGTCGCCGCCGTTGACCGCCGCGACTCCGTTGCCGCCGGCGCCACCATCGCCGTAAGCACCGGCGGACCCGCCCTTGCCACCGTTGTATCCGGCGCCGCCATCGCCGAAGAACCCGCCTCGACCACCATCGCACGCAGAGACACCTGTGCAGGTCTCGGACGTCCACGAGTAGCCGTCGCCGACGATGAGGCCGCCATTGGGACGCTCGGCGGTGCCATCGCCGAAGAGAACGACTTTGGGCTGACGCGGTGTCGATGCGGTCGCTGTGGATCGCCAGAAAGGAGCGGGGTCGGCCGCGCTCTCGTCTGCGGTCGAGTTCAGTGTGTTGCGTCGTTCCGCGCGTCGTTCAGCCGCGTCGGAGATGCGTTCTGTACGTTCCTGTTTCGCGGTAGCGCGTCGGTCGGCCGCAGTGGTCGACGCGCGGTCACGCGTCGCTGCCGAAGCGCCCGACGTCGCAGAAGAAACGTGACTGTCCGACGATGCCGAGGTGCCCTCGTCGGCATGGGCAGCCGCCTGGGGCACGGCCAGGAACAATGCCGTGCCCATGCCCGCGGACGCGACTCCGGCGAGCAACCACCTCCGAACCGCGAAGCTCTCCGACCGTCGGTGCGCCCCTTTCGTCCGCTGCGGAAGAGAAGAAAGATCGCCGCGGTCGGCCGTACTCGGCGCAGCAGCAACGGACATGGAGACCCCCGAAATCATCAGTGATGTGGACGCCGTTGTTCGTGACCGACACCGGTCGACGACAGTCGCGCGTCGCGAACTCGGTCGACTTTACGGTGGCGATAATTTCTTGTCAGCAAATTTGTAAAGATTGGGTGCGGGACAATCTGATCTGCAACGTACATAGAGTGCCGTGCATTTGACGCGGTCCACCGATCCGCTGTGCCGCGGGGCAAAGCGGTTTACCAGTTGGGGCCGGTCGTGGTTCACCAGTCCTTCGAAGAAGACCTCGGGCTGCCATGCCTCCCTATGGGGACTACTTCGGGCGTGTCCGCGGGGTGGTGATCACCACTACCGCCTCGGCGGCGCCGTCGACGGCGGCGAACCGGTGGCGCCGACCGCTCGACCAACTCAGCGTCGACCCCGCATCGACTACGGTCTCCTCGCCAACGGGTCCGGCCAGCACCCGCCCGTCCACCACCGTGAGATGTTCGCGGGTGCGCGCGCCGTGGGATGGCGAGACATGATCTGCGCCCACGGGGAACTCGAGTCGGAACACCTCTACGGTGACCCGGGGCAAGTGCCGCACAGACAGCAACACCGTGCGCATTCCGCCGTCTGCTGCCGAGCGGGCGCCGGGTGTCTCGCCGACGAGCGCGGTCAGAGGTACGTCCAGGGGCGCGCACAGCGAATAGAGCGTCTCGACCGTGGGATTACGTTTGCCTGCTTCGATTTCCGACAGCGAGCTCTTGCCGACGCCGGCGCGACGGGCGAGTTCAGACAAGCTGAGCCCGCGCTCGGACCGTAACTCGCGCAGTCGGCGACCGACGTCTCCCGCATCCACCCCACCGATGCTACGTTCTGTTCACGGAACGCGTTCCGTGAACAGAACGAGGGGTTGCGAGAGTGGACCAGGACGTCTCGAAGGCGGTGCCGGTGGGCGCCGGCGTGGTGTGCGCGCTCGTCGGCTTCACCTCGTCGTTTGCGGTGGTGCTCGCGGGTTTGCGCGCGGTAGGGGCCGATCAGGAGCAGGCGGCGTCGGGCCTGATGGCGGTGAGCTTGGCGATGGGCGCGGCATCGGTGCTGCTGTCGTGGAGATTTCGCATGCCGATCACGTGTGCGTGGTCGACGCCGGGAGCTGCACTGCTGATCAGCACCGGCGCGGGGGCAGGAGGGTGGCCGGCTGCCGTCGGCGCTTTCGCCGTCACCGCCGTGCTGCTGCTCGCCACCGGACTGTGGCCGATGCTGGCCCGAGCCGTGGCCCGCATTCCCCATTCCGTTGCCCAGGCGATGCTGGCGGGGGTACTGCTGCCGCTGTGCATCGCTCCGGTCACCGCACTGGCCAGCGATCCTGTGGTGATTGCGCCGGTGCTGGTGGCGTGGCTGATCGTATCGGCGACCCGGCCCCGCTGGGCAGTACCGGCGGCGTTCGGCGTCGCGCTCCTGGTGCTGGCGGTGACGTTGGTGCGGCACGACGCGGTGCCCGCCGCGTCGTCGTGGGCCCCGCACCTGCAGGTGACCACACCGACCCTCACGGTGTCGGCGTTCATCGGTATCGCTCTCCCGTTGTACATCGTCACGATGGCCGCGCAGAACATCCCGGGCGTCGCCGTCATGTCGGGATTCGGTTACCACGTTCCCTGGCGCCCAGCGCTGACGGTCACAGCAGTCGCCTCCCTGTTGGCGACGCCGTTCGGCGGTCACGCCGTCAACCTTGCCGCCATCAGTGCCGCGTTGGCCGCCGGGCCGGACGCCGATCCGAATCCCCGGCGTCGCTGGGTAGCCGGAGTCACTACCGGAACGGCTTACTGCGCACTGGGCCTGGTCTCGACGGGATTGACGGCCGTCGTGCTCGCCGCGCCGGCCGGGCTCGTGCAGGCGGTCGCGGGGGTGGCGCTGCTGGGTGCGTTCGCCAGCGCGTGCGCCGGCGCCATGTCCGATGAGTCGGCACGCCTACCGGCTGCGGTGACCCTGGTGGTCGCGGCGTCGGGAGCGACCGTAGCCGGGGTCGGCGCGGCATTCTGGGCGCTGCTGGTGGGGGTGATCGTGCACAGGTTGTTCCGCGGGACAGTGCGCGCCCGAGCCTGATTCACGACACCGACTGCAGGTCGGGCAGCGATCGTGAATTATTGAGGCACAGACGTTTTAGCATTGTTGCGACACCTGGAATTCAGACAAGGCGCGGTGGTTCGCTCGCCGTGCGGCACACCGGCTCCACTGGCATGATGTGCCGATGTATCACGTCCTGCCAGCCACTCCGGCGACCGTACACTGGGGGTACTTCGATCCGGCTCTGCCTGCGGTGCTCACGGTGAACTCGGGCGACCTGGTGGCCGTCGAAGCGTTGACCCATCATGCCGGAGACGCGCCAGATCTGTTGATGGACGCGGAGATTCGGGCCGTCTTCGATCAGGTCTGCGATCGCGGGCCGGGGCCGCACCTGTTGACCGGTCCCGTCGCGGTCACCGGCGCCCGCCCAGGCGACGTGCTGCAGGTCGACATCTTGGAGGCCACTCCGCGCCTGCCCTACGGCTCCAATCTGGCGGCGCACTGGGGGTATCTCTACGACCTCACGGGCACCGAACGCGTGACCGTCTACGAGCTCGACACCGCGGCGCTGCGAGGACGGGCGATTTTCGGCTACGACTGGACCACGACGGCGCTGGCTGATCAACCGGGAACGGTCGTCGAACCGACAAGCGTCACAAGAGAACCGGCGCTGCCTGGCGTCACTGTCGCGCTACGACCGCACTTCGGCACGATGGGGGTGGCACCGGCAACCCCCGGGCGGGTGTCCTCGGTGCCGCCCGGCGACCACGGAGGAAACATCGACAATTGGCGAATCGGCGTCGGAGGCCGCATGTATTACCCCGTCCACGTCGCCGGCGCATTACTGTCGATTGGTGACCCACACGTTTCTCAAGGTGACGGCGAGATCAGCGGCACCGCATTGGAGGCATCGTTGAAGGGGCTGCTGCGTCTGACTGTGCGCCGCGACCTGCCGTTCACGGTGCCAGTGCTGGAGACGTCGACCGAACTGCTGGTCCATGGCTTCGGAGACAGCCTCGACGAAGCGATGCGTGCGGCGGCGGTGCGCGCGCTCGACCTCCTGCAGCAGCTGTACGGCCTCTCCCACGCCGACGCGTACTCGTACATGTCTGTGGCGGTGGACTTCACTGTCACTCAGGTGGTCGATCAGCGCCAGGGCGTGCATGCCCGCATCGACAAGCGGTCCTTCACCGGCACATGGGGGAGCGCGGCGTGAGCGCCCCGGGTGGGATCCGCCCCTTCACGTTCACCCCCGCCGACGGAGTTCCGCCGTCGGTGGCCCCTTTCGTGCACGCCACCGCTGCCGGCGAGACGCTGTACGTGACGGGCCAAATGCCCACAGACACAAGTGGATCGGTGGTCAGTCAGGACATCGCCGCCCAGACCGATCAGGTGCTGACCAATCTGCTGCGGGTGACACAGCTGTGCGGCGGGGGACTGGCCGACGTGGTGTCGGTGCGGGCATATCTCACTGACTGGTCCGAGTACCAGGCGTTCAACGCTGCGTATGCCGCCTGGTTTCCGGACCGGTTGCCGTCCCGGACCTGTGTCGGGGTGACCGGCCTGGCGGTCGATGCCCGCGTAGAAATCGACTGGGTGTGCTGGCGCAGCGGCGGCTGGGGTTGGACTTAGTCTGCGGTGACCTAGGGCTGGAATGATGGCAGCACTTGATAAGCGAATACTCGATGCAGTTCCTCGAAGCCGTCACCGGAACTAGTTAGCGGGTCGACGTCTAACGCCCGCCGCATCGGTCAGCTTCCCTGCAGTCAATCGCAGCAGGGATGGTTCGTTGCCGGCGTAGCATCGACGTCGTCGGAACCCATCAATAGGGGAGGTACCGATGATGTTCAACTCGACGCGTTTGCTCGTCGCCACGTCTGCAGCGATGCTCGCCGTGAGCTTCAGCAGTGCCGTGGCCACAGCCGACCCTCCGGCTCCGGGCACCCCGTGCGGCGCAGGCAAGGTGGTGACGTCGATCAACACTTGCGAGCCGCTGAACTCCTCATGCACCGGCTACGACGGCATGCTGATCGGGCGCGTGGCCGCGGACGGGCGGTGCGTAATTCCCGGGCTTGAGGGCACCACCTGGTAGAACCCACCGACTGGTGACGTACGTCCTCATCCCGCGGAAGCCGCGGAAGCGACGGGTGCAATAGTGGCGCGCGTCGTCATGATGAGCCGGTCGAGACGGCTGCGCCAATCCCGTTGCCCGGCTGGGGGGAACCGTCTCCAGGACGGCTGCCACGTCACGCCGTTCGCATGACGGTGAAGGCGAGTCGTATGTGAATCACAATTTGGCCCTAACGTCGCGGTCATTGCTGAGGGCAGTGTTTGCCACCGTCGCCTGGGTTACCGAATATCGGGCAGCGGACCCGACGTTGTGCGACCGTTCCGAACGCTATCTCGTGCGAGTGCTTCACACTGCCTCGCGAAGCGTGCCCGTCGTCAGTCTCTGCTCGTCCACGGTTGGCGGGCGAAGACGCGTTCCACCAGTGGACGGAAGAAGTCGAGCGGACGGTGCTCGAAGTCGGCGTCGAAGCAGTTCTGGTCGTACTTCTCGCAGAACTCGACGCAGTCGTCGAACCACCGATGCCCGCGGTACTTCTCGCGGGCGTCGCGCACGCCGCCCATGTGGGGTGCGTAGTAGTACTGCTGGAATTCGGGATGCACCTTGACGATCCACGCCATTCGCTCCGACACGTACGGCGCGACGACGGCTGCGGCGAAGGCGCCGTGGGCATGCGGTGCGTAGGTGTCACCCACGTCGTGCAGTAGCGCGGCGACGATGTACCCGTCCGAACGTCCGTCGTCGAGCGCGCGGGTGGCCGATTGCAGGGAATGGTCGAGCCGGCTGATCGGGTAGGCCTGCTGGCCGTCGGCCAGAGCCTCCACCAGGCCGAGCACGCGGGGTACGAGCCCCGCGTTGTTCGCGTGCTCGGCACGATCGATGAGCGCATAGTCCTCCGCCGTGCCCTCGGCCATCGTGCGGTAGGTGGCACGCGTCTTGGTGCTCATGTCTCGCTCCTCTCGACCAACATCCCCTTCCACACCGTAGTGACTGGAGGGCCCGCGCGCGGGCCCTCCAGTCACTACGGTGTGGAAGGGGATGTTGGTCGAGAGGAGCGAGACATGAGC
>NZ_QJUA01000015.1 GCF_003254575.1 Mycobacterium kyogaense
ATACAGTTACGGCGGCCATAGCGGCAGGGAAACGCCCGGACCCATCCCGAACCCGGAAGCTAAGCCTACCAGCGCCGATGATACTACCCACACGGGTGGAAAAGTAGGACACCGCCGAACACACATTTAAGCCCTGTGCCCCCCAATTCTGTTGGGGGGCACAGGCATTTGTGCATCAGAACTTTGACGGGACGTCAATCGAAGAGGGTGGCGCCGGCCGGCGCGTAACTCTTCTCCATGCCGAGCAGCAACTTCTTGCGCTCGAGTCCACCGCCGTATCCGGTGAGACTGCCATTCGCTCCGATGACCCGATGGCACGGCACGATGATGCTGATCGGGTTGTGCCCGTTGGCCAATCCGACCGCGCGGGATGCGCCCGGCGATCCGATGTGCGTGGCGATCTCCCCGTACGAGCGCGTCTCGCCGTAGGGAATCGTCTGCAGGGCAGCCCAGACCCTGCGCTGGAATTCGGTGCCCACCGCATCGAGCTCGATCTCGAACTCCTGCCGCTGTCCGCGGAAGTACTCGTCGAGTTGTCGCACGGCGTCGGCGAACGCACCATCGTCGGGTTCCCAACCGGCGCGGCTCGGTTCATACGTCTGATCGACCATCCGCAGGTGTTGCAACCGGTCTCCGGCGCCGGCCAACGTGAGGACCCCGATCGGACTGTCGACGGTCCGGTATCTCACGCTCTCCATCATTTCTCCTTCGGCGGCCATTGGTTGACCGAGTGTTCGAGTGTTGTCCAAAGATGTTGTGTCACATAGGAACGCCACGGTCGCCAGCGCTCGCTGTATGCGGTGAGCGATTTCGCATCCTCAGCCATGCCGAGGTGGCGGGCTGCAACGAGGACACCGAGATCCGTCGCGGGAAATGCATCGGGATCGCCGAGACCCCGCATCGCGATCATCTCCGCCGTCCACGGACCGATCCCCGCCAGCGCCAACATCTGCTCTCGACCGCGGTCCCACGGGGTTCCCGCATCCAGCACCAGCGCACCGCTGCCGAGTGCGTCGATCAGCGTCGTGACGGTGCGCTGACGGGCTTTCGGCACCGCCAGGTGGCGCATGTCGATGTCGCTCAAATCCTCCGTCGAGGGGAACGTATGGGTCAGGCCTCCTCCGGGGTCACTGACCGGACGTCCGTAGGCCGCAGCGAGTCGAGCGGCGTGCGTGCGTGCGGCCCCGGTCGACACCTGTTGACCCAGCACCACCCGCAGCGCCAACTCGTGCTCGTCGACAGTCCGCGGGATGCGCTGACCCGGAGCCTTCGCGACCACCGCGGCCATCTGATCGTCCTCGCTGAGCGCATCGATGACGGCCTCCGGATCGGCGTCGAGGTCCAGCAATCGGCGGCAGCGTGCAATCGCGGCCGGAAGATCGCGGAAATCCGCGAGCCGCAGCAGACACCGGACATGGTCGGGGTGCGGGGTGAGCTCGACGATGCCGCTGCCATGGGGTAGTCGCAGGGTGCGCCGGTACGTCTCGTCGCGTGTCTCCTCGACGCCCGGTATCGCGGTCGCTGCGAGGTGACCGAATACCCCTTCATAGGCAAATGGTGTCCGTACCGGCAATCGCAGTGACAGCACGCCGCGGCCGCCCGCATCGTCTCCGAAGCGTTCCTGAGCTCTGCGGCGCAGCATCGTCGGTGTCAGATCGCAGACCGCGCGGATCGTGTCGTTGAACTGTCGGATGCTGGCGAACCCCGCTGCGAACGCGACGTCGCTGAACGGCATGTCGGTGGTCTCGATGAGCACTCGCGACATCTGCGTACGCTGCGCTCTGGCCAGAGCCAGCGGCGTCGCCCCGACCTCGGCCTGCATGAGGCGTTCCAGCTGCCGCACCGTGTAGCCGAGCTTCGCCGCCAGGCCGGTGACGCCGTCGCGGTCGACGGTTCCGTCGGCGATCAGTCGCATGGCCCGCGCCACGACGTCACCGCGGACGTTCCATTCCGGCGAGCCAGGCGATGCGTCCGGCCGGCATCTTTTGCAGGCGCGGAACCCAGCCCGCTGAGCCGCCGCGGCCGTCGGGAAGAACTCGACGTTGCGGGCGAACGGTGGTCGAGCCGGACAACTCGGCCGGCAGTAGATCTTCGTCGTCAGCACCGCGGTGACGAACCAGCCGTCGAACCGTGCGTCCTTGGCCTGGACGGCGCGGTAGCAGCGGTCGAAATCGGAGTGCATACCTCGACAATGGCACGCGGGCAGGGACAGGACTGGCGGAAAAGCGACATCGCAGTTCAGACGCTGCGGCGCACCGGGCCCAACCGGTCGGCGATCTGCTCGATCATCCGTTGCACATCGCCCAGCCGTTCGCCCAGCCGCTCCGGCACCCACGCCAGCGCGATCTCCGCCGGCGCCCAGGTGCTCTCGTCGACGGGTATCAGCGCGAACTCGGGCGGAGAGAAGATCTTCCCGATGAACGAGTCGGGGGCATAGCTCACCACGGCAACCAGGTGCCGGTTGAAGACCTGGGTGGCCATCTCGACTTCGCCGCCGCGCCGGTTCGTCGTGCGCACGACCCGATGGATGCCCCGTCGATTGAGGCGTCGGATCAGGCCGGCGAGCACCACAGGATTGGGCCGCGCGAAGTCGATCGCGACCTCGCGGTCGCGCAACTCCTCGATCGTCACCATGTCCCTGCCCGCCAGCGGACCGTCGAAGCGAACCGCGATCCCGCCCTGATAGGTGGCGACGACCCGGGATTGCAGGCGCTTGTCCGTCGCGGGCAAGTGGATCAAGCCGAGCTCCGCCCGCCCCGCGATCAACGCCGCGGTCACCTCCGCCGCGGAGCCGGGCATGCTGAACTCCGATGGGTACGGAAGCTCTGCGATCACGGCTTCGAGGTGGCCGAGTAAATCCGACGGCGCATAGGCTGTCGCGCTGACCCGCAGCGGAGCGAGTCCGCGTACGCCGTGCACAGCCGCCGCCTTGAAGTCCTCGACCTGGCGCAGGATCTCCCGCGCCGGACCAATCAGCCGTTGACCCAGCGGGCTCAGCCGCACCTCGTGGTACCGGCGCTCGAAAAGTTCTCCGCCCAGTTCTTTTTCGAGCAACTTGATCTGCTTGCTCAACGGGGGAGGGGTGATCATCAACTTCTCCGCCGCGCGGGTGAAGTGCAGTTCGTCGGCGACAGCGACGAAATACCTGAGCCTGGTGAAGTCGATGTCCATTCCCTGCCCGTTCGAGACCTACGGGCATGCTACGAGATCGCCGAACCGGGGTTCCCTTACAGCGGGGCGGTGGCGTCGATCTGCGGCGTCTCCAGCACCCCGCGGTCGTGCAACGCGGCGATCTCGGCCGGACCCAGACCGAGAAGTTCCGCGGCGATCTCGGCGGTCTGCTCGCCGAGCAGGGGCGCCTGCCTCATCGGTGGGTCGGCGACATGCGCGCAGTGGATCTGGACGTTCTCCATGACGAACGGTGCGGAGCCGAAGGGGTGCAACTCTTCACGGAACGATCTGCGCTGCTGGTAGTAGCCGAACCCGGGCAGCTCGTCGGCGTGCAGCACCGCAGCGGCTGGGACACCCGCGGCTTGCAGCTCGGACATCGCCCGGGTGGCGGAGCGCTCCGCCACCCACGTCGTCACTGCGTCGTCGAGTTCACTCCCCGAGATGCCGGGGGCGCCGACGACCGCTGCCAGTGCTGCGAGCTCGTCATCGCGCCGAGGCGTCACGACCACCCACCGGTCCTCACCGGCCGCCGCGTACGTACCCCACGCGGCGTCGTGAACCGAAGGACTGCGCTCGACGTGTCCCGACCGTCGGAGCGCGTCGGCGGCGATGTCGGCCGCGAGGTGGGTGAGCATCACCTCGGCCTGCGAAATGCTGGCCGCCCCACCAGTTCCGGTGCGCTCGCGGCGGATCAGCAGTGCCAGTGCGGCCAACGAGCCGATGCGGGCCGCCACATGATCGGGATAGACGGTCACGGTGTCGCAGAACGTGTCGGGCTCACCCGGATACACCCACAGGTTGGTGAAGCCGACTGCGGCACGCACCAACGGTCCGTAGCCGAGGCGCGCCGCCCACGGCCCTGTCGGGCCGAATGCCGAGCTGTCGACGACCACGACCTCGGGATTGATCTGACGTAACGTCGCATGGTCCATGCCCAAAGCGGCTGCCACGCCTGGTTTGAAGTTGTTGAGCACGACATCGCTGCACTGCACCAAGCGGTGCGCCAGCGCCCTGCCTTCGGCGCAGCGAAGGTCGATGCCGATCGAGCGTTTGTTGCGGTGCCCGGCCGCGTAGGGCTGGGTCATCGCGGTCGGCTTGCCCAATCGCAGGCCGTCGGGGTGGGCAGAGTGCTCGATCTTGACGACGTCGGCACCGAGGTCACCGAAGAAGCGGCCCGTGTCGGCGCCGACCACGATCACGCCCAGATCCAGGACGCGCAGGCCCTCCAGCGGCAAGCCCTGCCCGCTGCGGTCCCGCGCGCCCAGGACGGGTGCCGACACGACGCGCTCCGACGTGCCCGGCCGAATCGCCGTCGCGCGGTGACCGTCGATCTCGCAGACACCGGCCGGGATCGGCGCCACCACACCCGGGGCCAGTTCGACGTCGCGGAAGAATCCGCGGGTGGTGAAGTGGTCGGCGGCCAGCGCCTCGGGCAATGTCAACACCGCGGCGGCCGGCACGCCGTGGGCCTGCGCTCGCTCCTCGAGTTCGGCACGGGTCTTGTCGGCGCAGAACCGTTCGATCGCCTCCTGCAGATGTGGTGAGTGAAACCGCTTGCCGAGCTTGTCGTAGGACGGGTCGGCGAATTCCTGCGGACTGCCCATCAAGGCGAACATGCCACGCCACTGCCGTTTCGACAGAATGCAGATTCGGACGTGGCCGTCCTTGCAGCCGAAGATGGGGTAGCGCTGCTGCTCGGCGTTCCAGTCGCGCTGCTGAGCGCTCACCGCGACACCGGCGGACGCACTGCCTGCTGACCCGAACGGCGGATCCAGGGTCTGCATCGCGCCGTCGAGCACCGCGAAGTCGATGAGATCGCCCTCCCCGGTACGTAACCGGTCCAGCAGCACGCTCAGCGTCGTCGCCGCAGCCTGGGCTGCAGCGACCTGGTAGGGCAGTTCCCCCGGTGGGATGAGCGGGGCGCGACCGGGAACGCCGGACCGCGACAGCTCACTGCTGAGTGCGAGCAGAACCGGTGTGGTGGCCTGCCAGTGCGCACAGTCGTTGTCGCGCCCGAAGTCGCTGATCGACAGGATGATCAGGGCTGGGTGACGGGTCCGCAGCGTCCGCACCGACAGCGCCGCCTCCGCGGCCGAACCCGGGCGGGTGCTCTCGATGACGATGTCAGTCTCGGCCACGAGTGCGTCGAATCGCTTGCGGCCCTCGGCTGTTGACAGGTCGATCTCGACGCTGGGCAGCCCGTGGCGATTGATCGCGCTCTGCACGTGCACGGAGGCGACGTGGGGGCCGACCTGAGGGACGACCTGGTCGTCGACGGTGACACCGGGTATCCGTAGCACGGTGACGTCGGCGCCGAGGTCGGCGTAGAGGCGGCCGACCGCGGTCATGGCGCCGGTCGAGGCGTCCAGGATTCGCACACCCGCCAGCGGCGGATCGTAGGCAGCAGCTTCTGTGCGCACAGCGGTCAGCTTCGGCGGGCCTGACGAAACGGGATGTCGCGATCGGGTTCGGGTTCCTTGGGCAATCCCAGAACCCGCTCGCCGATGATGTTGCGTTGGATCTGGTCGGTGCCGCCGCCGATCGAGGTGAAGAACGCGTTCAGGGTCAGAAAGTTCACGTCGTCGGCCACCGGGTTCTCCGAGCCCGCCAGCAGCGCCTGGGCGCCGACGATCTCGGTTTTCAACGCCGCCTCGGCGTGAAGAATCCGCGACATCGCGAGCTTGCCCAGGGACATTATCGAACTCGACGTGCCCTGGCCTGCATTGGCTTTGGCGCGTGTGTTGTTGAGCCGGTTGAGCTCTCGCATCGCCAGCACGGTCGCCAACCGGTCACGCACCGCGCCATCGCCGAGGACACCGTTCGTACGGGCCAGCTCGATCAGACTGTCTGCCGCACGGTTTCGCGAGCCGCGGTTGCTGTCACCCATGATCGAGCGCTCGTAGGCCAGCGCGGTCTGCAGAGCGCGCCACCCGTTGCCCTCACCACCGAGCAGGTAGTCGTCGGACACCACGGCGTCAGTGATGAACACCTCGTTGAAATGCGTCTCGCCCGTGATCTGCACCAGGGGACGAACGTCGATGCCGGCCTGCTTCATCGGCAGCATGAACAGACTGAGCCCCTTGTGCTTCGGCCTGTCCCAGTCGGTGCGCGCCAGCAGCAGCGCGTACTGAGCGGTCTGAGCGCCGGACGTCCAGACCTTCTGGCCGTTGACGATCCATCGATCGCCCTCCCGCACCGCCGTGGTGCGGACCGCCGCGAGGTCCGACCCGGCACCGGGCTCGCTGTACAACAGGCAGGTGCGCGCACGCTCGACGAGGAAGTCGTGCAGCAGCTCGTCGCGCAGGCGGGCAGTGCCCAGCGCGAGCACGGTGTTGGCCGGGATGTTGTACCTGTCCTGCGAAGAGCCCGGCGCCTTCACCGCGGCGAACTCCGTGGAGATCACCGCGGCCAGCGTCGCGGGGTAACCGCGACCGAACCACTCGACGGGATAGGTGGGCACCGCGTATCCGGCGGCGAGAACTTTCTCCAGCCATGCGACACGCGCCGGCGAGCTGGTCCACGGGTCGCCGCCGGCGGGCAGCGGAGACCAGTTGTCGCGCAACCACTCCCGAACCTCGGTGCGCAGTTCGCCGGCGTCGGGCAGTGCGGTCTCTGGTGTCGTCTCTGGTGTCGTCTCGGCCATCTCAGGCACCTTTCGCGGCGAGGAAGCGTTCGCGGTGCAGACGTGTGCCGCCGAACAGGTGCAGTCCGGTGCGGGCGCGTCGCAGGTACAGGTGCGCGGGGTGTTCCCACGTGAACGCGATCCCGCCGTGCATCTGGATCGCGTGCAGTGCCACTGTGTGGTAGGCCTCCGCGCAGGTAAAGCCCGCCAATGCGATTGCGCCGTCGACATTTTCGCTCGCATCGGTGTGTTCGGCGGCAGCGTGGCGTGCCGCGGAGGTCGCGTTCTCCACGTCGATGAGCAGGTCCGCGGCCATGTGCTTGAGCGCCTGGAAGCTGCCGATCTGGCGACCGAACTGGATGCGGGTCTTGAGGTAGGAGACGGTCATGTCGAAGATGCGCCGCGCACCGCCGACCTGCTCACCCGCTGAGGCGATGACCGCGAGAGCCAGTGCGTCGCCCACGGCAGCCCAGCCGGCCGTTCCGAGTCTGCGCGCAGGGGTGCTCGTCAGCGTGATCGTCGACAGACGGACGGTCGGGTCGAAAACCGTTGCAGCACAGAGATCGAATCCCGGTGCGGCCGAACTCACCTCGAACACCCCGATGCCGTCGTCGGTCCGTGCGATGACCAGCAGCACGTCGGCGACGTGGCCCCACGTGACGTAGTGGGCGGCGCCGGTGAGGGTGCCATCGGCGCCCGCACGCACGTCGACCCCGTCGGGCGTCCACGATCCTGCCGGCCCGGTCAACGCCACCGTGGCGATCGTCGTGCCGTCGGCCAGCCCGGGCAACAGCCGTGCCTTGTCCTCGTCGGAACCCGCCGCGTTGATCAGCGCGACGGCCAGCACGGAGCTGGAGATGAACGGTGCGGGCAGCAATGCCGCGCCGGTCTCCTCGGCGACTGCCTCGACTTCGGCGGCGCCGAATCCGAGTCCGCCGTGCTCGGGCGCGACCAACATGCCCAGCACACCCTGGTCGGCCAGTCGAGCCCACAGCGCGCGATCGAACCCGTCCTCGCAGTCCATGACGCGGCGCACGTCGGCCTCGGTGCATTTGTCGGCCAACAGGTCGCTGACCGCGGCGGAGAGCTCAGCCAGTTCGGCCACATCCAACGTCATCTCAACGCCTCCCTCGGGTCGCGCCCACCATCGTGGGGGTCCGCCTGCTCGCTGTCCATCACCGATCCCGACACCGGTGGATGTCGCATCGAGACATGCGAACCGATCAGGGCTCACCGACCGGCGTGGCCAGGCGGGTGGGCTCGGAGTGTCCCCGCAGGGTCACCGTCTCGCCGAGGGTCCAGCGCTCACGTTCGTCCTCGGTCGCCTTGGTCACCGCGGCCGCCGACGCGACAAGATGTCCGTCGACTTTCTTGGAGAGCTCACACAACCGGGCCGCCTCGTTGACCGGCTCGCCGATCACCGTGTACTCGAACCGCTCCTTGGCGCCGACGTTGCCCGCCACGACCTGACCGGCCGCGACGCCGATGCCCGCCTCACACTCCGGCACCTCGGCGCGCAACCGCCGCGCCATCGCGCGCGCCGCCGCCAGCGCCTCTGCTTCGGGGTTGTCCAGCGACACCGGCGCGCCGAACACCGCGAGCACGGCGTCGCCCTCGAACTTGTTGACCAGTCCGTGGTGTCGGTCGACCTCGTCGACGACGACGTCGAAGAAGCGGTTGAGCAGCTCCACCACCTCCACGGCCGGCCGCCCCGTCACCAGCTTGGTCGAACCGATGATGTCGATGAAAATCACGGCGGCGTAGCGTTCCTCGCCGCCCAACTCGATCTGCTGCTTCTCCGCGGCGAGCGCGACCTCCCGGCCCACGTGGCGGCCGAACAGATCGCGCACCCGCTCCCGCTCCCGGAGACCGTGCACCATGGCGTTGAAACCGCGCTGCAGCTCGCCGAGCTCGGTGCCGTCGAACACCACCAGGTTGCAGTCGAGGTCGCCGTCTTCGACCTGCTTGAGTGCCTCGCGCACCACGCGCACCGGGGTGGCGATCAACCAGGACAGCAGCCACATCAGGATCAGGCCGAAGATCAACGCCACCAACGCGATGATCATCACCGCGACCGCGAACTGGGTGCTGGTGAGGTTGCTCAGCGACAGGGAGAAGATCGCCAGCAGCAGGATGCCCAATACGGGGACCCCAGAGCTCAGCAGCCAGACCGTCATGGTGCGCCCCATCACGCCATGCGTCAGCCGGCGCGGCGGGCGGCCCGCCTCGAGCGCCTGCGCGGCGACGGGCCGCAGCGCGAACTCGGTGATCATGTAGCAGGCGGTCGCCACGACGATCCCCGGGAAGCCCACCGCGAACAGGAACCGGGGGATGAAGGCGGAATCCTGCAGGCCGTAGAGAAGGGTCAGCAATGCGGTGCCGACGCCCCACAGGATGAGCGCGCTCGTCGCGACGCGGGCCGGCGCGCGGAACACGTTGCGCTGATCCTCCCGGGTGGGTGTGCGCTCCTCGAGCGCCCACCGCAGCGAATTCACTGTTCGGGCCGTGATCCACACCGTGCCGAGGATCAGCGCCACGAAGAGGTACGCGGGCACTACGCCGAACGTCAACCATGCGGGTGCATCGGTGAAGACGCTCGGCACCGGGATCGCCACGGTGTTGAGCAGTAGCGACACCCCGATGCCCAGGATGTTGGTGAAGAGCAGGAAGAACGTCAGGATGACCTGGATCCGGACCCGGCGGCGGCGCTGGTCCTCTTCTGGCCGGCCCAGCAGCCACGAGCCGTAATCGGGGGTGTCCAGCCGCCCGCTCTGCCGGGTGACCCGCTCCAGCACCTTGCCCAGCCGATGCGGCACGCTCGTCGTGGCGTTCATATGTTGCGTCAGCCTAGTGAGTGCCGCGGCCAACTATGGTGGTTCGGTGCGTCTCGTGATCGCCCACTGCACCGTCGACTACGTCGGCCGGCTCACCGCCCATCTTCCGTCGGCGAAGCGACTTTTGTTGTTCAAGTCCGACGGCTCGGTGAGTGTGCACGCCGACGACCGCGCCTACAAGCCGCTGAACTGGATGTCGCCGCCCTGCTGGGTCTCCGAGCAGGCCGACGGTGAGACCCCGGTGTGGGTCGTCGAGAACAAGGCGGGGGAGCAGCTGCGCATCACCGTGGAGTCGATCGAGCACGACTCCAGCCACGAACTCGGTGTCGACCCCGGGTTGGTCAAGGACGGCGTCGAGGCGCACCTGCAAGCGTTGCTCGCCGAACACGTGGAACTGCTCGGCGCCGGCTACACGCTGGTGCGTCGCGAGTACATGACCCCGATCGGCCCGGTCGACCTGTTGTGCCGCGACGAGCAGGGCCGTTCGGTGGCCGTGGAGATCAAGCGGCGCGGCGAGATCGACGGAGTCGAGCAGCTCACCCGCTATCTCGAGCTGATGAACAGGGACTCGCTACTGGCGCCGGTGGCCGGGGTGTTCGCCGCCCAGCAGATCAAACCGCAAGCCCGCACGCTCGCCACTGACCGTGGAATACGTTGTCTTACACTCGATTACGACAAGATGCGCGGGATGGACAACGACGAGTTCCGACTGTTCTGATGGGCCGCCGCCCGGCACGCAAGCCACGGCAGCATCCGCCGCTGCCCGCTCCGCGGCGGATCGAGATCGGCCCTGACGGCTTCGACTACGAGGTTCGGGCGGTGCCGGGGTCACGAGCGGTCAAGGTGTACCGCTGCCCGGGCTGTGATCAGGAGATCCGGCCCGGTGTCGCCCATGTGGTGGCATGGCCGGCCGATTCGGGGGACGCCGGCGCGGACGACCGCCGGCACTGGCACACATCGTGCTGGGCCAACCGCGCGACCCGGGGGCCTACGCGTCGCTGGTCGTGACTTCCTGTGTCGCTGAGCGTCAGTGCGAGTCGGCGGCAGGTTCGACGAGCTCGATCAGCACGCCGCCGCCGTCCTTGGGATGAATGAAGTTGATGCGCGAATTCGAGGTGCCGCGCCGAGGCGCGTCGTAGATCAACCGCACGCCCTGCTCGCGTAGCCGCTCGCTCAGCGCATCGAGATCGCTGACCCGGTATGCGAACTGCTGCAGGCCGGGGCCGCGCTTGTCGAGGAACTTCGCGATCGTCGACTCGTCATTGATGGGGGCCATCAGCTGGATCTGGGTGCTGCCCACCGGTGCGCCGCGCACCGCGAGCATCGCCTCGCGGATGCCCTGCTCGTCGTTGACCTCTTCGTGCAGCACGATCATGCCGAGATGGTCGTGGTACCACCGGATCGCCGCATCCAGGTCGGGCACCGCGATGCCCACGTGATCGACAGCGGTGACCAGCGCGGTGGCCAGTACAGGACGGGCGTCAGTCTGCTCGGCGGTCATAACAGCGAAGTTACCTAACAAGATCGGTTTCGAATAGTTCCGGCCCTAGAGATAGCCTCTCGGCAGTCGCTCGAAACTCAGGTGGAGGTAGTCATGACGACGTCGGTGATCGTTGCTGGGGCCCGTACTCCCGTGGGCAAGTTGCTGGGTTCGCTGAAGGATTTCTCCGGAAGCGATCTCGGCGCCGTTGCGATCCGCGGGGCACTCGAGAAGGCCGGGGTGCCGGCGTCCGCTGTCGAGTACGTGATCATGGGCCAGGTGCTCACCGCCGGCGCGGGCCAGATGCCGGCGCGTCAGTCCGCGGTCGCCGCGGGCATCGGTTGGGACGTCGCCGCGCTCACCATCAACAAGATGTGCCTGTCGGGCATCGATGCGATCGCGCTGGCCGACCAGCTGATCCGGGCCGGTGAGTTCGACGTCGTGGTGGCCGGTGGCCAGGAGTCGATGACGCAGGCGCCGCACCTGCTGATGAAGAGCCGGTCGGGCTACAAGTACGGCGACGTGACCGCGGTCGACCACATGGCCTACGACGGGCTGCACGACGTCTTCACCGACCAGCCGATGGGCGCGCTGACCGAGCAGCGCAACGACGTCGATAAGTTCACCCGCGCAGAGCAAGACGAGTTCGCGGCGAATTCGCACCAGAAAGCCGCCCGGGCCTGGAAGGACGGCGTCTTCGCCGATGAGGTCGTGCCCGTCGCGATCCCGCAGCGCAAGGGTGACCCGATCGAATTCGCCGAGGACGAGGGCATCCGCGCCGACACCACCGCCGAGTCACTGTCCGGGCTGCGTCCGGCGTTCCGCAAGGACGGCACCATCACCGCAGGTTCTGCCTCGCAGATCTCCGACGGCGCCTGCGCCGTCGTCGTGATGAGCAAGGCGAAGGCCGAGGAGATGGGGCTGTCCTGGCTGTGCGAGATCGGCGCCCACGGCGTGGTCGCCGGACCGGATTCGACGCTGCAGAGCCAACCGGCCAACGCCATCAAGAAGGCGGTCGCCAAGGAGGGGATCTCGCTCGATCAGCTCGACGTCATCGAGATCAACGAGGCGTTCGCCGCGGTCGCGCTGGCCTCGACCAAGGAGCTGGGCGTCGACCCCGACAAGGTCAACCGCAGCGGAGGCGCGATCGCCATCGGCCATCCGATCGGCATGTCGGGAGCTCGCATCACGCTGCACGCAGCCCTCGAACTGTCCCGCCGGGGCAGCGGTTACGCAGTCGCCGCGCTCTGCGGAGCGGGTGGACAGGGAGACGCGCTGATCCTGCGCCGGCCGTAGTCGACGACGCCGGAAAACGACGCCGGAAAACGACGCCGGAAAACGACGCCGGAAAACGACGCCGGAAAACGACGCCGGAAAACGACACTGCGTAGTAGCTGCTGCGGCACAATGGCGCCATGACTCGCGCATTCGACGTCCGCAACGCCGCGGCGTGGTTCCGGCTGATTGCCTTCGCGGAGGCACTGTCCTGGATCGGCCTGCTGGTCGGCATGTACTTCAAATACCTGGGCACGCCCCGCACCGAGGTCGGGGTGAAGATCTTCGGACCGATCCACGGCGGCGTGTTCATCGCCTTCGTCATCGCGGCCGTGTTCACCGGTCTGGCGCTCAGGTGGAGGCTCGGCACATGGTTGCTGGCGTTGCTGGGCAGCATTGTGCCATTGGCCAGTGTGATCTTTCTCATATGGGCTGATCGGACGGGGCGGATGGGCCACGCGGCGGGGTCGAATCAGGTCGGTGTGCACGCCGGGCAGTCGCGTCGGACGGCGCCCGAAACCACCTGAGGCGAGTCGTGACAGACTTGCTGTCGTGACACGTCCTGGACCCCGCATCTCGCCTGCCTTGGCGGGCGCAGTCGATCTGTCAGCTCTCAAACAGCGGCCGGCCACCGGTTCCGACGCCCGCTCCGCACCGGCGGCAGGCGCGCGGGGTGGGGTGGACGTGACCGAAACCAACTTCGAGGCCGAAGTCCTCGTGCGATCCAACGAAGTGCCCGTCGTCGTGCTGCTCTGGTCACCGCGCAGCGACTCCAGCGTTCAATTGGCTGATGTCCTGGGCGAGCTTGCCGGAGCCGACCGCGGAAAGTGGTCGCTGGCCACCGTGAACGTGGACACGACGCCTCGGGTGGCGCAGATGTTCGGCGTCGAGGCCGTTCCGACCGTGGTCGCGCTGGCCGCCGGTCAGCCGCTGTCGAGCTTCCAGGGCATGCAGCCGCCGGACCAACTGCGGCGCTGGATCGATTCGCTGCTCGACGCGACGGCAGGCAAGCTCAGCGGCGGCCCCGCGGCCGGCGACGAAGAGCAGTCCGATCCGGTGCTCGACAACGCACGCGCCCTGCTCGATGAGGGTGATTTCGACGCGGCCCGCAGCGCATACCAAGCGATCTTGGAGTCCGACCCGCAGCACGCCGAGGCCAAGGGTGCGGTGCGACAGATCGACTTCCTGCAGCGCGCCACGACGCACCCTCAGGATGCGGTGGCCCGATCCGACGCCGCTCCGACGGACATCGATGCGGCGTTGGCCGCCGCCGACGTCGAGATACTCCAGCAGGACGTGGCCGCCGCGTTCGACCGACTCACCGGGCTGATCAAGCGCACCGCGGGCGACGAACGCGCCCGCGTACGTACCCGGCTGATCGAACTGTTCGACCTCTTCGATCCCGCGGACCCCGAGGTGATCGCCGGGCGCCGCAATCTGGCCAACGCACTCTACTGACTTTCTCTCCCGCGAGCAGACGCACCTCGAGTGAATCAGGCTCGAAACACTCGAGGTTGCGTCTGCTCGCCGGAAATCAGGCGGGTTGCTCCGGCTCGAACCACAGCGCCGCCAGGGGCGGCAGCACCATGACCGCCGATGCGGGGCGCCCGTGCCACGGCTCGTCGGTCGCTTCCACCGCGCCGTAGTTGCCGATGCCGGACCCGTGGTAGTTGTCGCTGTCGGTGTTGAGGACCTCGCGCCATGTCCCCGCGTGCGGCAAGCCGAGCCGATAGCTGCTGTGCTCGCTACCCGAGAAATTGAACACACAGGCCATCATCGAGCCGTCGTCGCCGAAGCGTAGGAAGCTCAGCACGTTGTTCGCCGAGTCGTTGGCATCGATCCACGAGTAGCCCTCGGGCTTGGTGTCCCGCGACCACAGCGCCCGACGGCTGCGGTAGATGCCGTTCGCATCGGTCATCATCCGCAGAATGCCGTCGGAGAAGCCCTGCTCGTCGAGCTGCCACCAGTCGACTCCACGCTCCTCGGACCATTCGGCGCGCTGACCGAACTCCTGCCCCATGAACAGCAGCTGCTTGCCCGGATGCGCCCACTGATAGGCCAGCAGACCGCGAATGCCGGCTGCCTTCATGTGGTCGTCGCCCGGCATGCGGCCCCACAGCGTGCCCTTGCCGTGCACCACCTCGTCGTGGCTGATGGGCAGCACGAAGTTCTCGCTGAAGGCATAGATCATCGAGAACGTGATCTCGCCGTGGTGGAAACTGCGGTGGATGGGATCGCGCTTGATGAACTCCAGCGTGTCGTTCATCCAGCCCATGTTCCACTTCATCGAAAAGCCAAGGCCGCCAAGGTTTGTCGGCCGAGTGACGCCGGGCCACGAGGTCGACTCCTCGGCGATCGTCACGATGCCGGGGTTGCTCTTGTGGACGGTCGCGTTCATCTCCTGCAGGAACTGCACGGCTTCCAGGTTCTCCCGGCCCCCGTACACGTTCGGCGTCCAGCCACCCTCGGGGCGGGAGTAGTCGAGGTAGAGCATCGACGCGACGGCGTCCACCCGCAGTCCGTCGACGTGGTACTCCTGCAACCAGTACAGCGCATTCGCGACCAGGAAGTTGCGGACCTCCGCGCGGCCGAAGTCGAAAACGTAAGTGCCCCAGTCCAACTGCTCACCACGGCGAGGATCGCCGTGCTCGTAGAGCGCCGTTCCGTCGAAGCGGCCCAGCGCCCACGCGTCCTTGGGGAAGTGGGCAGGCACCCAGTCGACGATCACTCCGATACCCGCGCGGTGCAAAGTGTCGACCAGGTGGCGGAACTCGTCGGGCGTCCCGAAACGCGAGGACGGCGCGTAGTACGAGGTCACCTGGTAGCCCCAGGAGCCGCCGAACGGGTGCTCGGCGACAGGGAGCATCTCGACGTGGGTGAATCCGTGCTCCACGAGGTAGTCAGTGAGTTGTTCGGCGAGCTCGAGATAGCTCAACCCCGGCCGCCACGAGCCCAGGTGCACCTCGTAGGTGCTCATCGGCTCGAACACCGGATTCCGGAGCGCCCGCTCAGCCATCCACTGGTCGTCGGCCCAGGTGTAGTCGCTGACGAACACCTTCGACGCCGTCTGAGGGGGGATCTCGGTGGCGAAGGCCATCGGATCGGCCCGCTCGGTGACCGCGCCGTCGGCGCCGTGCACGCGGAACTTGTAGAGGCCGTTCTCCGGGAAACTCGGCCAGAACAACTCCCACACGCCGGTGGAGCCCAGCACCCGCATCTGTGCCTCGTTGCCCCAGTGGTTGAAGTCGCCGATCACACTGACGCCTTTGGCATTCGGTGCCCACACGGCGAAGGAGACGCCGCTGACGATGCCGTCGGGAGTCTCGAACGTGCGGGGATGAGCACCCAGGATCTCCCAGAGCCGCTCGTGGCGGCCCTCGGCGAACAGGTGCAGATCCACCTCGCCGAGCGTCGGCAGGAACCGATACGGATCCGCCACGGTGTGTACGAACCCGGAGTCCTCGCCCGAGTAGTCCACCTCGAGGCGGTAGTCGATCAGATCGGTGAACGGCACCGCGACCGCGAACAGTCCGGCTTCGATGTGCTGCAGCGGATACCGCGTACCGCCGATGAGGGCGGCCACCGTCACCGCATGCGGGCGGTAGACCCGGATGACGGTGTGATCGTCGAACTCGTGGGCGCCCAGCACGGAGTGCGGGTCGTGATGTTCGCCGGCGAGCAGTCGATTCACGTCCGCGGTGTGCGGCCGCAGGTGCGGGCTGTCGATCTGTTTGGTCACATCGGACGCTTTGGCCATCTCGTCACTCCCTACGCAGTAGGTTCATTCGTTGGTCAGCCGGGACCTGGGGCATGTTGAGCACGTGCGCCACCGCGCGGGCGGGTTCCAGACGCACGTAATTGCCCTGACCCCACTGGTATTCCTCCCCGGTGATCTCGTCGCGTACCCAGAAACGCTCCTGCTGATCCATTCCCAGTGCGCCCATGTCCAACCACACCGTGCCCTCTTCGGGTCCGAACGGGTTGAGCGTCACCACGACGAGGACCTGATCGCCAGTGACCGGGTCGAACTTGCTGTACGCCAGCAACGCGTCGTTGTCGATGGGATGGAACGTGATCGTGCGGAGCTGGTGCAGCGAGGGATGCAACCGGCGAATCTCGTTGAGCCGGGTCAGGAACGGCTCGAGCGATTCACCGTCGGCCAGGGCCGCGTCGAAATCACGGGGCCGCAGTTCGTACTTCTCCGAGTCGAGGTACTCCTCACTGCCTTCCCGAACGGCGCGGTGTTCGAACAGCTCATAGCCGGAGTACACGCCCCAGGTCGGGCTCATCGTGGCCGCCAGAGCAGCGCGGATCGCGAACATGCCCGGCCCACCGTGCTGCAGGCTTTCGTGCAGGATGTCCGGCGTGTTCGGCCACAGGCTCTGCCGCGCGTAGTCGGCGTGCTCGGCGATCGACTGGCCGAATTCGATCAGCTCCCACTTCGCGGTGCGCCAGGTGAAGTACGTGTACGACTGGGTGTACCCCAGCTTGGCCAGCCCGAACAGGCGCGCCGGGCGGGTGAACGCCTCGGCGAGGAACAACACGTCGGGGTCGACGTTCTTGACCTCACCGATCAGCCAGGCCCAGAAGTTCGGCGGCTTGGTGTGCGGGTTGTCGACGCGAAAGACCTTGACGCCGTGCGACACCCAGAACTTCACGACGCGAAGGACTTCCTCGTAGAGGCCCGTCGGATCGTTGTCGAAGTTGAGCGGATAGATGTCCTGGTATTTCTTCGGCGGGTTCTCGGCGTATGCGATCGTGCCGTCGGGCAGCACGGTGAACCACTCGGGGTGCGTCTTGGCCCACGGATGGTCGGGCGCGCACTGCAGCGCGAGGTCGAGGGCGACCTCCAGCCCTTCGCCGCGGGCTGAGGCCACGAAGTCGTCGAAGTCGTCGATCGTGCCCAGGTCCGGGTGGACCGCGTCGTGCCCGCCCTCGTCGCTGCCGATCGCCCACGGCGAGCCCACGTCGTTGGGGCCGGCGGTGACGCTGTTGTTGCGCCCCTTGCGGTGCACCTTGCCGATCGGGTGGATCGGCGGCAGGTACACGATGTCGAAGCCCATGCGTGCCACCCGCGGCAACGCCTTGGTGGCTGTGGCGAAGGTGCCGTGTACCGGGTTGCCGGAGCTGTCCCAGCCGCCCGTGGACCGCGGGAAGAACTCGTACCACGAGCTGAAGCGGGCCAGGGGCCGGTCCACCCAGATGCCGTGTGCCTCGCCGCGGGTGATGAGCTCGCGCAGCGGATACTGCTCGACGAGTTCGGTGACCTCGGGGGACAGCGCGGCACCCGCGCGGTAGTACGGGTCGCCCGGGGTGCGGAGCCGTTCGGCGGCCTCCATCAGCGGGTAGCGCATCTGCCGCGGTACGCCCGTGGACGCGCGCTCGAGCAGTTTGGCGCCGACGAGCAGATCATTGGACAGTTCCGCCTCGCTCTGCCCGGCGTCGAGCTTGGCGATCACGTGGTGACGCCAGGTTGCGATGGGGTCACCCCACCCGTCGACGCGATATGTCCAGAGCCCGACCGCGTCGGGGGTGAACTGGCCGTGGAACACGTCGGGGGTGCGGCCGGTCGCCATCGGCAGGGCCGACGGGCGAATGCGCGCCGCCGACGACGTGACGACCTCCTCGATGGGGACGGGTTCGGTGGTCTTGCTGCGACCCGGTGGCTCATCGGCCAGAGCCGGATAGTTGGTGCCGTGGTAGCGGACGACCAGCGTGGCCGCGACCGCGTCGTGGCCTTCTCGCCACACCGTCGCGGTCACAGGAACCACTTCGCCGACCACCGCCTTGGCGGGGAATCGCCCGCCGGACACCACAGGCTGGACGTCGTCGATTTCGATCCGACCGGCGGTCACTCAAGCACTCCCTAATACGTTGCAGGTCGAGCGCGGCCTACGGTCTGGACCCCGGCCGCGCGCCGTCGTTGGATGGTCTGGTTCACACCTCGTCGTGCACCCTTGTCGCGCCTATACCCACCGTAGTGTCAGCCTCAACCCCGCGGGAGAGGCGAAGTGCAGCGCGTCACCCATGGGCGGGCGTCGCGGCAGTAACGTGAGGACGCGTGAAAGCTCTCCGTCGGTTCACCGTCCGCGCCCACCTCCCGCAACCGCTGGCCGCACTCGAGCGGCTGTCGATCAATTTGCGGTGGTCCTGGGACAAACCGACCCAGGATCTGTTCCAGACGATCGATCCCGAGCTGTGGAAACTCGTCGGTGCGGACCCGGTGGCGATGCTCGGTCACGTCAGCCCCGAGCGGCTGGAGGAGCTGGCCCACGACGAGCACTTCGTCGCACGCCTGGCAGCGCTGGCCGCTGATCTGGATGACTACCTGAGCCGTCCGCTGTGGTACCAGCAGCTCGCGCAGGTCAACGGCGCGGATTCCGGTAAGGCGCCGGTGCTGCCCAACGGCATCGCGTACTTCTCGATGGAATTCGGCGTCGCCGAGGTGCTGCCGAACTACTCCGGCGGGCTCGGCATCCTGGCCGGCGACCACCTCAAATCGGCCTCGGATCTCGGGCTGCCGTTGATCGCGGTGGGGCTGCACTACCGGTCGGGCTACTTCCGGCAGTCGCTGACCGCCGACGGCTGGCAGCACGAGAACTACCCGCTGCTCGACCCGCAGGGCCTGCCGCTGCGCCTGCTCACCGACGCCGCGGGGGAGACCGTCCTGGTGAGCCTCGTGCTTCCCGACTCCGCCGAGCTGTTCGCCAGAGTCTGGATCGCCCAGGTCGGCCGCATCCCGCTGCTGCTGCTCGATTCCGACATCCCCGAGAACGATCACCAGCTGCGGTCGGTGACCGACCGGCTCTACGGCGGCGACCAGGAACACCGCATCCGCCAGGAACTGTTGGCCGGCATCGGCGGCGTGCGCGCGATCCGGGCGTTCACCCAGATCGAGGGGCTGGCCGCGCCCGAGGTCTTCCACATGAACGAGGGACACGCCGGGTTCCTGGGCGCCGAGCGCATCCGCGAGCTGATCGAGGCGGGGCTGGACTTCGACACCGCGCTGACGGTGGTCCGGTCGTCCACGGTGTTCACCACCCACACCCCGGTGCCGGCCGGTATCGACCGGTTCCCGGTCGACATGGTCGCGCGGTACTTCGGCGCCGACCCCGGTGGCTCGAGCTCGCGACTGCTGCCCGGCGTCCCCGTCGAGCGCATCCTCGCCTTCGGCGCAGAGGACGACCCGACGAAATTCAACATGGCCCACATGGGCTTGCGGCTGGCGCAGCGCGCCAACGGCGTGTCACTGCTGCACGGCCGCGTGAGCCGGGAGATGTTCAACAACCTGTGGCCCGGCTTCGATCCGGCCGAGGTGCCGATCGGGTCCATCACCAACGGGGTGCACGCCCCGACGTGGGCGGCGCCACAGTGGCTGGAGCTCGGGCGGGAGTTGCTCGGCACCCAGGATCTGAGCTCGCTGCAGGAGCCCGAGACGTGGGAGCGTCTGCACGAGGTCGATCCGGGGCACCTGTGGTGGATCAGATCGCAGCTGCGGGAGGCGCTGGTACACGGCGTCCGGGACCGGGTGCGCCGGTCCTGGCTGGAACGTGGCGCTGCAGACGCCGAATTGAAGTGGATCGCAACGGCTTTCGATCCGAATGTGCTCACCATCGGGTTCGCACGCCGAGTGCCGACCTACAAGCGGCTGACCCTGATGCTGCGCGATCCCGAGCGGCTGCGGCGGCTCCTGCTCGATCCCGAGCGCCCGGTTCAGCTCATCGTCGCCGGCAAGTCGCACCCGGCGGACGAAGGTGGCAAGGCGCTGATCCAGCAGGTGGTGCGGTTCGCCGACCAGGCCGACGTCCGGCATCGCATCGCATTCCTGCCCGATTACGACATGTCGATGGCGCGCACGCTCTACCACGGCTGCGACGTCTGGCTGAACAACCCGCTGCGACCCCTTGAGGCCTGCGGCACGTCGGGGATGAAGAGCGCGCTCAACGGCGGACTCAACCTGTCGATCCGCGACGGCTGGTGGGACGAGTGGTACGACGGCGAAAACGGTTGGGAGATCCCGACAGCCGACGGACTGGCCGACGAGAACCGGCGCGACGATCTGGAGGCGGCCGCGCTGTACGACCTGCTCGAGCGAGCGGTGGCGCCGAAGTTCTACGACCGTGACGAGCGTGGCGTCCCGACCCGGTGGGTCGAGATGGTGCGGCACACCCTGCAGGTGCTCGGTCCGAAGGTGCTGGCATCGCGGATGGTGCAGGACTACACCGAGCGCTACTACCTGCCGGCGGCCCACGCTCTGCGGCAGTCGATCGAGCCCGGTGTCGCCACCGAGGGCCCGTTCGGCGCGGCCCGGGAGCTCGCGCTGTACCGGCAGAAGGTGCACAAGGCGTGGCCGAACGTTCGCGTCGTCGAGGTCGACAGCTACGGGCTGCCCGACACGCCGCTGCTCGGGTCGGAGCTGACGCTCACCGCGCGGGTCTGCCTGCAGGACCTCCGGCCCGACGAGGTGACCGTGCAGGCCGTTCTCGGACGCGTGGATACCGGTGACGCCCTGGTGAATCCGGTGACGATCCCGATGACGCATTCGGGGAAGACCGACGCCGGTGAGGACCTGTTCACCGCCAGCACGCCCCTGCCGGTCACGGGTCCGGTCGGATACACCGTGCGCGTGCTGCCCCACCACCGACTGCTGGCCGGCGACAACGAGTTGGGGCTGGTGACGCTGGCCGGGTGACTCAGCGGAAGCGGGCGAAGCAGCGGTCGGCGTCCCCTAGCACGCCCACCCGGAACGCGTCGATGCGGGAGAACCCCGACGGCACGGATTCGCCGTTGACGTCGCTGGCGGCCAACCCGTTGGTGAGCAGGCCCGACACCGCCTCGTCGACATCGCCGGCGGTCAGGGCGATCGTCGCACCGTCGGGCGTGGTGACCTGCTTCGACATCTTGACCGTCGCGACGCCGGTGAGGCACGCGGTGCGCAGTGCGGCCTCGGCGTTGTCGAGGGCCACCCCGCCGCGCTCCTGCTGAATCGCCTGCATGTAGCGCGAGACCAGAACCGAATAGGCCACGTTGTCGCCGGACGCCAGGCCGCCCTCGGCGTCCTGCGCGCCGAGTGCCGTCAACGCAGGCAGGTCCACGACGATGGTGTTGGTGGCCGGGCAGTACGACGCGGGTGGGCTCGGACGCGCGTCCGCGCACGTCTCGGCTGCCGCCGCATCGAAACTGAGCGCGGGAGGAGCCTTGGGGGAGAACAGGATTCCCATCGCGTCGACGATGGAGCGCACCGAACTCTCGTCGATCGCCAACTCGCCGGACTGGTCCTCAGGCAGCAGGACCGGAAGGTCCCCGCGCCGCTGGCCGATCTCCCGCATGTCGATTCCTGCACACGCCGCCGGGCCATCGGTGAAGCCGAACTGGAATGCCGAGATCCGTTCGAAGGCCGAGCCGTGCTCGTCGACGCCCGCCTCGGGGTCACCCTGCTGCATCAGCGGATCGCGGAACGAGATCACGCCGGCCAGGACATTGTTCAGCCCGTCTCCGGTGCTCAACGAGAACCGCGGTGACTTGTCCTCGGCCACCCAGCGCATGTAGGCACCGGCCAGGCAATCGGCCTGTTGTTCGGCGACCAGCGTCGGCGTGCCGTTGGTGGTCAGCTTGGCGGCGCGACTCACGGCGTGTCCGTACTCGTGGGCGAGCACCATCGCGACGCCGATGTCGCCGTGGGCGCGGCGCAGCCCCGGCAGCAGTTCGCCCCGGTCCCAGCCGATCGTCCTGTCGGGGTAGCAGTACGCAGCGTTGATCAGACCGAACGTGCTGTCGCCGCAGAAGGTCCCGTCGAAACCCCCTGCATCCCAGGAGATCAATTCCTTCACCGGGGTGAATCCCTCGTCGAAGGTCTCCGGAAACGCGCTCTCCCAATACTGTTCGATGTCGCTCACGGCGCTCGCCGCCAGGTTGTCGATGTCCCCGCCGTCGGTGCCTTCCACCGTGCGGCTCGGCCCCTCGGCATTCGGGCGCAAGCCGGTGGGGCCGTCGGTGGCCGGCATCCCGGCCACTGAAAACGGGTCACTGAACACCGATACGGCGTTGCCCTGCAGAGTCGTCGAGCAGGAGGCGCACAGCACGGCCCCGACACCGATCAGAACGCCCAGCACCTGCCGTGATCGCCCCATGACGCCGCCTTTCGGGTCGTTCCAGCGAGGTCGACAATAACGACCGGGCGCGTCCGCCGCCGGGCAGTCGCCGAACCTCGGGTCAGCCCGCCTCGTGCAGCCGCCGCAGCGCGGCGCGCACCGCATCACCGTCGGTGGTCGCCCAGAACGGCGGCAGCGACGATCGGAGGTAGCCGCTGTAGCGTGCGGTCGCCATCCGGGAGTCGAGTACCGCGACCACCCCGCGGTCGTCGACGCGGCGCAGCAGCCTGCCCGCGCCCTGGGCCAGCAACAGCGCGGCATGGCTGGCGGCGACAGCCATGAAGCCGTTGCCGCCCCGCGCGGCCACGGCGCGCTGACGCGCCGTCAGCAGCGGATCGTCGGGGCGGGGGAACGGTATCCGGTCGATCAGCACCAGCGACAGCGACGGACCGGGAACGTCGACGCCCTGCCACAGCGAGAGGGTGCCGAACAGTGAGGTCTGCTCGTCGGCGGCGAAGCGCGCGACCAGCGCGGCAGTGCTGTCCTCGCCCTGACACAGCACCGGGGTGGTGAGCCGGCCGCGCATGATCTCGGCGGTCGCCCGCGCGGCGCGCATCGAGGAGAACAGTCCCAGCGTGCGTCCGTCCGCCGCCTCGATCAGACCGGCGATCTCGTCGAGCTGCTCGGCCGCGCCGACGCCGTCGCGGCCCGGCGGCGGCAGGTGCGCAGCGACGTAGAGGATCGCCGACCGGGCGTGATCGAACGGCGAGCCGACATCGATCCCGCGCCAGCCGATCTCGGCCTCGGTCGAACCGGTCAACCCCCAGGCCGCGGCCATCGCGTCGAAATCTCCGCCCACGGTCAATGTCGCCGACGTGAGCACCGCGGTGGTGGGTCCGAACAGGCGGGCCCGCAGCAACCCGGCGACCGACAGCGGCGCGACCCGAAGCAATGTGCGATTGCCGGAGCGCGCGTCCTCGATGTGTTCGACCCAGACGACGTCGGTGCGGTCGGGGATCGCGGGCACGAACGAGGCGAGGATCCGGGAGGCCGTGTCAGCGACGTCGCCGAGCGCGGTCGCGGCCTCGGCGCGCGCGGTGGTGGTCTTGGGATCGTTCGGCGCGGTCTCGACTGCGGTGCGGGCGCGGCTCGCGCTGTCGCGCAGCACGCTCAGGTAACTCCCGAGCTCCTCGTCGAGGACGTCGATGCGGCCGGCACGCGCGTCGAACAGAGCGGAGGTCAACGTCGCGCAGGCGGCCTCGAAACGCTCGGCGAGCTCGGCGTCGACCACCCGGGCGGCCCGCCGCTGAGCCACCCCGAGGGCTGTCGCCGACAGTTCGGCCGTGGCCACGCCGGTCACCCTGTCCACCAGTTCGTGGGCTTCGTCGACCACCAGCAGGTCGTGTTCGGGCAGCACGTTGGCATCGCCGATCGCGTCGATCGCCAGCAGCGCGTGATTGGTGACCACGACGTCGGCGTCGGCGGCGCGGTCGCGGGCCCGCTCGGCGAAGCAGTCGCTGCCGAAGGGGCAGCGCGACACCCCGATGCACTCGCGCGCGGACACGCTGACCTGCGACCAGGCGCGGTCCGGCACACCGGGTACGACGTCGTCGCGGTCGCCCGTCTGCGTCGTGTCAGACCATGCGGTCAGGCGGGCGACGTCGCGGCCCAACGCGCTGGACGCGACGGGATTGAACAGCTGATCCTGCGGCTGATCATCACCGGCCTCTGCTGCTCCGTTGTGGATCTTGTTCAGGCACAGGTAGTTTCCGCGACCCTTGAGCAGCGCGAACTCCGGGCGTCGGGGGAGGTGCGGGGCCAGCGAATCGGCCAGCCGGGGCATGTCGCGGTCCACGAGTTGGCGTTGCAGCGCGATCGTCGCGGTGGACACCACGACGGGCCGCTCGTCAGCCAGCGCGTGGGCGATCGCGGGCACCAGATAGGCCAGCGACTTGCCGGTGCCCGTGCCGGCCTGCACGGCCAGATGCTCACCGCTGTTGAAGCTCTGCGCCACCGCTTCGGCCATCGCGACCTGGCCGTCGCGATGCGCGCCGCCGAGGGCGGAGACGGCTGCAGCGAGAAGCTCGGCGACCTCGCCGGGCCGGGTGCCCACCGCCCTACCTCCCGCGCGGGGAGATCATCCGGGTCGGGACCGCGGGTTCGCCCTTGGACAGTTTCAGCCCGTCCCAGGGCAGGCTCAGCAATCCCTGCTGCACGCGTTCGCGGCCGGAGGCGAGCGACAGATCGGCGATCACGCGTCCGTCGCGCACGAGCTCCGTCGTCACCGGCCGCGCCACGAGATCGGACGGTATGTCACCCGGCTCGTCATCGCGGGGATACACGATCTCCTCGACGATCGTGCCCGACTCCTTGGCCAGCCGCACGGCGTGTTTGCGGCCGCCGTGGGACTCCTTGCGGCTGCTGCGCTTGGCCACCGGCAGGCCGTCGACCTCGACCAGCTTGTAGACCATGCTCGCCGTCGGGGCACCCGATCCCGTCACCACCGAGGTGCCCACGCCGTAGATGTCGACCGGTTCGGCCCGCAGCGCGGCGATCGCGAACTCGTCGAGGTCGCCGGAGACCACGATCTTGGTGCCGGTGGCGCCCAGTCCGTCGAGCTGGGCCCGCACCTGGCGGGCGAGCACCCCGAGATCGCCGGAGTCGATGCGCACCGCTCCCAGCTCCGGGCCCGCCGCCTCGATCGCGTTCGCGACGCCGGTGGTGATGTCGTAGGTGTCCACCAGCAGCGTCGTCCCGACACCGAGCGCCTCGACCTGCGCTCGAAACGCCGCCTTCTCCCCGTCAGAGGCGGACTGGCCGGCGCTGCTGTGCAGCAGGGTGAACGCGTGGGCGCTGGTGCCGAGCGCGGGCACGCCGTGAGTGCGCTCGGCCTCCAGATTCGACGATCCGGTGAACCCGGCGAGATAGGCGGCGCGCGACGCGGCGACCGCGGCGGACTCGTGTGTGCGACGTGATCCCATCTCGATGAGCGGACGACCCTGCGCGGCGCTGACCATGCGGGCCGCCGCCGAGGCGATCGCGGTGTCGTGGTTGAAGATCGACAACACCAGTGTCTCGAGCAGCACACACTCGGCGAAGGTGCCGTGCACGGACAGCACGGGGGAGCCCGGGAAGTACAGCTCGCCCTCGGGATAGCCGTCGATGTCGCCGCTGAAGCGGTAGTCGGCCAGGTAGGCGAGCGTGTCGGCATCGCAGAACTTCTCGAGCGCGGCGAGCTCTGAATCGCCGAAGCTGAACTGCCGCAACGCATTCAGAAACCGTCCCGTCCCGCCGGTGATGCCGTAGCGCCGGCCGTCGGGCAACCGGCGCGCGAACACCTCGAACGAGGTGCGGCGGTGGGCGGTGCCGTCCTGTAGCGCGGCCGCGAGCATGGTCAGCTCGTACTTGTCGGTCAGCAGGGCCGGTGAGGGGTACGCAGACGGGTTCTCCGGCGACGAGGTCACCGCCCAACCGTATCGGTTCGGACCCCGGGGGCGACCCCGGTATTCTGGCACCCATGGTGACGCCGGCGAAGGCACGACCGGATACCCGCGTAGAACGTGAGGTGAGTACCGACACCGCGGCGGACACCCCGTGGGTCACGATCGTGTGGGACGACCCGGTGAACCTGATGACGTACGTGACCTACGTGCTCCAGAAGCTGTTCGGCTACAGCGAGCCGCACGCCACCAAGCTGATGCTGCAGGTGCACAACGAGGGCAAGGCCGTGGTCTCGGCCGGCTCGCGGGAATCCATGGAGGTCGACGTGTCCAAGCTCCACGCCGCCGGGTTGTGGGCGACACTGCAACAGGACCGCTGACCCGGCTGTGCGTAAGTGGAAGAGGGTCGACGGCAGTGACGGCCCGCGGTTCAGGTCGGCGCTGGCCGCACATGAGGCCGACCTGTTGTCCAGCCTGGTGACGTCGCTCCTCGGCATGCTCGACGACCGGGCCTCGTCGGCACCGGTCGACGAACTCGCCGAGATCACGGGCATCAGGACCGGCAATTCGACTGCGCCGCAAGACGATACGATGAAACGGCTACTGCCGGATTTCTACAAGCCGGCGACCGACCACCCCGCGGGTTCGGGTCCGGCCGAGAGCCTCAACAGCGCGCTGCGCAGTCTGCACGAGCCCGAGATCATCGACGCCAAGCGTGCTGCGGCGGACCGCCTGCTGGCGACGATGCCTCCCGGCGGCGGAAAGTTCGAGCTGACCGAGGACGACGCGCAGGCATGGGTGGCGGCGGTCAATGACGTGCGCCTGGCGCTGGGCACGATGCTCGAGATCGGGCCGGAAGGGCCCGACAGACTCCCCGGCGACCATCCCATGGCCGGCCATCTCGACGTGTACCAGTGGCTGACCGTGCTGCAGGACTCCCTGGTGGTCAGCCTGATGGGTGGGGGACGCTGATGGCGGGCGCGATCACCGATGTGGCGGGCATCCGCGTCGGGCACCACCACACGATCGACCCCGACGCCGCACTGGGCTCGGGGTGGGCGACCGGAACCACGGTCGTGCTGACGCCGCCGGGCACGACCGGCGCGGTCGACGGTCGCGGTGGCGCGCCGGGCACCCGCGAAACCGACCTGCTGGACCCCAGTAATTCGGTGCGGCACGTCGACGCGGTGGTCCTGACCGGCGGCAGCGCCTTCGGGTTGGCCGCCGCGGACGGCGTGATGACGTGGCTGGAGGAGCAGCAGCGTGGCGTGGCCTTGACCGGTGACGGTGCCGGCGGAGGCGGGGTGGTGCCGATCGTGCCCGCCGCGGTGATCTTCGATCTGCCCGTGGGCGGCTGGCAGTGCCGGCCGACTGCGGAGTACGGCTATCGCGCGGCCGCGGGCGCGGCCTTCGACACTGCCATCGGAACCGTCGGCGCGGGCGTCGGCGCCCGCGCGGGGGTGCTCAAGGGCGGAGTCGGGACGGCGTCGGTGACCCTCGACATCGGCGTCACCGTCGGTGCGCTGGTCGTCGTGAACTCCGCCGGCGACGTCGTCGACCCCGACACCGGACTGCCCTGGCAGGCCCGCCACATCGAGGAATTCGGTCTGGTGGCACCGCCGGCCGACCAGATCGCGGCCTATGTCGACCGGCACGGCGAACTCAGTCCGCTCAACACCACGATCGCCGTCGTGGCCACCGACGCCGCATTGAGCAAGGCGGCCTGCCGCCGCGTCGCGGTCGCCGCGCAGGACGGGCTCGCCCGCACGATCCGCCCGTGTCACACGCCGATGGACGGTGACACGGTGTTCGCGCTGGCCACCGGCGCCGTGGAGATCGAACCCGACCCCACGATCCCGGCGTCGATGTCGCCGGAGGTGCCCCTGATGACGGCGATCGGCGCCGCCGCCGCCGACGTGCTGGCCAGCGCGGTGCTTGCCGGAGTCCTGGCCGCCGACGGGATCGCCGGAATACCCACCTACCGTGGGCTGTTGCCCGGAGCGTTCGAATGAAGGAGAGCGGGTGCTGACGATTCGTGCTGACCTCGTGGCGGCGATGGTCGATCACGCGCGCGCCGACCACCCCGACGAGGCGTGCGGGGTGATCGCCGGACCCGAGGGGTCCGATCGCCCGGAGCGGTTCATCGCGATGGTCAACGCCGAGCGGTCGCCGACCTTCTACCGGTTCGACTCCGGTGAGCAGCTCAAGGTGTGGCGGGCCATGGACGACGCCGACGAGGCGCCTGTGGTGATCTATCACTCGCACACCGCCACCGAGGCCTACCCGAGCCGCACCGACATCTCGTATGCATCCGAGCCCGACGCCCACTACGTGCTCGTGTCGACGCGAGACCCCGACGAGCACGAGCTGCGCAGCTATCGCATTGTGGACGGCGTGGTCACCGAAGAGCCCGTCACCATCGTCGAGCAGTACTGACGCCAGACAACCCAGAACCGAGGAGCCCTGCCATGTCCGTGACCGTGTCCATCCCCACGATCCTGCGCACCCACACCGGCGGCGAGAAGCGGGTGTCCGCCTCAGGCGCGACCCTGCAGGCGGTGATCGACGATCTGGAAGCCAACTACTCGGGTATCACCGAGCGCCTCGTCGATAACGGCAAGCTGCACCGCTTCGTCAACATCTACGTCAACGACGAGGACGTGCGATTCTCGGGCGGCTTGAACACCGAGATCTCCGACGGGGATTCGGTGACGATCCTGCCGGCCGTGGCAGGAGGCTGATGAGGTACGACTCCCTTCTCCAAGCGCTCGGCGGTACGCCGCTGGTCGGTCTGCCGCGGCTCTCGCCGTCCTGGGATGGCGATCCGCACGTCCGGCTGTGGGCCAAGCTCGAAGACCGTAACCCGACGGGCTCCATCAAGGACCGGCCTGCGCTGCGCATGATCGAAGAGGCCGAACGCGCCGGACGTCTCCACCCCGGCGCGACGATCCTCGAGCCGACCAGTGGCAACACCGGTATCTCGCTGGCCATGGCTGCCCTCCTCAAGGGCTACAACATGATCTGCGTGATGCCAGAGAACACCTCCATCGAGCGTCGCCAGCTGCTCGAGCTCTACGGCGCTCGCATCATCTACTCCCCGGCCGAGGGCGGCTCCAATACGGCGGTGGCACACGCCAAAGAGCTTGCTGCACAAAACCCTTCGTGGGTCATGCTCTACCAGTACGGCAACCCGGCCAATGCCATCGCGCACTACGAGGGCACCGGCCCGGAACTGCTGGCCGACCTGCCCGAGATCACCCATTTCGTCGCGGGACTGGGCACCACCGGCACCCTGATGGGCACCGGTCGGTTCTTGCGCGAAAACGTCCCCGGCGTGCAGATCGTCGCGGCCGAACCCCGCTACGGGGAAGGTGTGTACGCACTGCGCAACATCGACGAGGGCTTCATCCCCGAGCTCTACGACCCCGAGGTGTTGACCACCCGATTCGCGGTCGGATCCTTCGACGCGGTGCGCCGCACCCGCGAGCTGATCCAGGTGGAGGGCATCTTCGCGGGTATCTCCACCGGTGCGATCCTGCACGCGGCGCTGGGCATGGCGGCCAAGGCCGTCAAGGCGGGGGAGCGCGCCGACATCGCGTTCACCGTCTGCGACGCCGGGTGGAAGTATCTGTCGACCGGCGCCTACGCCGGTAGCCTGGACGACGCAGAGGATGCGCTGGAAGGGCAACTATGGGCATGACGGGCACCGGCGGAGGCCCCGCCCCGACCGCGGGGCGCAATCGCCCCGGCTGGCTCGTCGGCGGGATCACCATCGTGTCGTTCGTCGTATTGCTCTGGGTCATCGAGGCTTTCGACGCCGTCAGTGGGCATCGGTTGGACAGCAACGGTATTCGGCCGTTGGAAACCGACGGGCTGGCGGGCATCCTGTTCGCCCCGCTGCTGCATTCGAACTGGGAACACTTGATGGCCAACACCGTTCCGGCGTTGGTGCTCGGATTCCTGGTGACGTTGGCCGGGCTGTCCCGCTTCGTGTTCGCCACCGCGATCATCTGGCTGGTCGGCGGTCTGGGCACCTGGCTGATCGGCAATGTCGGCGCCCAGTGCCCCTACATCGGTGTGCGCTGCGAGACCAACCACATCGGGGCGTCCGGCCTCATCTTCGGCTGGCTCACCTTCCTGATCGTCTTCGGCTTCTTCACCCGCAAGGTGTGGCAGATCGTCGTCGGCGTCGTCGTGCTCTTCCTCTACGGCAGCGTGCTGCTCGGCGTCTTGCCGGGCACCCTCGGCGTGTCGTGGCAGGGCCACCTCTGCGGTGCGCTGGCCGGGGTTCTCGCGGCCTACCTGCTGTCCGGCCCGGAGCGGCGTACACGCGCCGTCGGCAAGGGCGCTCCTGCCCCGCCGTACCTCACCCGATGAGCGCCGGATTGCCGATCGGGATCTTCGATTCCGGTGTCGGGGGTCTGACGGTGGCCCGGGCGATCATCGACCAGTTGCCCGACGAGCACATCGTCTACGTCGGCGATACGGCCAACGGGCCCTACGGTCCGCTCACGGTGCCGCAGATCCGGGAGCACGCGCTGGCGATCGGCGACGATCTCGCCGAGCGGGGCATCAAGGCGTTGGTGATCGCATGCAACACCGCGTCGTCGGCCTGCCTGCGCGATGCGCGCGAGCGCTACGCGCCGATCCCCGTCGTCGAGGTGATCCTTCCTGCCGTGCGGCGTGCGGTCAGCACCACGCGCACCGGCCGGATCGGGGTCATCGGTACGGCTGCGACCATCGCGTCGGGCGCCTACCAGGACGCCTTCGCCGCGGCGCGTGACCTCGAGGTGTTCTCGGTGGCGTGCCCGCGCTTCGTGGACTTCGTGGAGCGCGGCGTGACGAGCGGCCGGCAGGTTCTCGGCCTGGCCGAGGGGTACCTCGAACCGCTGCAGCAGGCGCAGGTCGACACGCTGGTATTGGGGTGCACGCACTATCCGATGCTGTCGGGCCTGATCCAGTTGGCGATGGGCCAGGACGTGACACTGGTGTCGAGTGCCGAGGAGACAGCAAAGGACCTGTTGCGGGTGCTGACCGAGCGCGACCTGCTGCGGCCGCACCCTGGTGTTAGCGCGCCCGCGCCGACGCGGTTGTTCGAGGCGACGGGCGATCCGGAGGCGTTCACACGGCTGGCGGCGCGTTTCCTGGGGCCGACCCTGGACGGGGTGCGCCATGTTCAGGGTCACGCTGCGACCAGGACATGATCTGGGTCTCCCAAAGTATCGAGAAAGCGGCGATGTTTTCCGCATGGCGCTGGCGGGCATGGCAAGCTAGTGGGCGTGCGAGTCACCGTACTGGGGTGTTCCGGCAGTGTGGTCGGTCCCGACTCGCCCGCGTCCGGTTATCTGGTGACCGCGCCCGACACACCGCCGCTGGTTCTCGACTTCGGCGGGGGAGTCCTCGGCGCTCTCCAGCGCCACGCCGACCCGAATTCGGTGCACGTCCTGCTCTCGCATCTGCATGCCGACCACTGCCTGGATCTGCCCGGGTTGTTCGTGTGGCGTCGTTATCACCCGAGCCCGGCCACCGAGCGCGGCGTCGTGTACGGGCCCGCCAACACCTGGGCGCGGCTGGGCGCAGCGTCGTCGCCTGAAGGAGGGGAGATCGACGACTTCAGCGACATCTTCGACATCCGGCATTTCGTGGACAACCAGGCCGTCGAGATCGGGTCTCTGACGATCGTGCCGCGCCTCGTGTGTCATCCCACGGAGTCCTACGGCATGCGCATCACGGACCCGTCCGGCGCGACGCTGGTGTACAGCGGGGACACCGGCTACTGCGACGCGCTCATCGACTTGGCGCGCGGCGCCGACGTCTTCCTGTGCGAGGCGTCGTGGACGCATGATCCGAGCCGTCCCCCGCGGTTACACCTGTCGGGTACCGAAGCGGGTCGCGCCGCGGCCAACGCCGGGGTCGGGGAACTGCTGCTGACCCACATCCCGCCGTGGACGTCGCGCGAGGACGTCATCAGCGAGGCGAAGGCCGAATTCGACGGCCCGGTCCATGCGGTCGTCGCCAACGAAGCCTTCGACATCACGCGCGGCTGACCTTCCCTCATTCGCCCACACCGACGCGTGGGCGGGTTTGTGCGAGAGGCGGCCGCCATTACGTCGATCTCGGTGCTGTCATGGTGACCAGCTAGGGTTGGCCCGTGTCCAGACGAGAAGACGGCCGGCTCGACGACGAGCTTCGCCCGGTCACCCTGACCCGCGGCTTCACCACGCATCCGGCGGGATCGGTGCTGGTCGAGTTCGGGCAGACACGGGTGATGTGCACGGCGAGCGTCACCGAAGGCGTGCCTCGGTGGCGCAAGGGCTCGGGCCAGGGCTGGCTGACCGCGGAGTACGCGATGCTGCCCGCCGCCACCCACGACCGTTCCGACCGGGAGTCGGTGAAGGGCCGCGTGGGGGGTCGCACCCAGGAGATCAGCCGTCTGGTCGGGCGTTCACTGCGCGCCTGCATCGACCTGGCCGCGCTGGGGGAGAACACGATCGCGATCGACTGCGACGTGCTGCAGGCTGACGGTGGCACCCGCACTGCGGCCATCACCGGCGCGTACGTCGCCCTGGCGGATGCGGTGACGTACCTGGCCGCCACCGGGAAGCTCAAGGACCCGCGGCCGCTGTCGTGTGCGATCGCCGCGGTCAGCGTCGGCGTCGTCGACGGGCGCATCCGAGTGGATCTGCCCTACACCGAGGATTCGCGCGCCGAGGTGGACATGAACGTCGTCGCGACCGACACCGGCACGCTGGTCGAGATCCAGGGCACGGGAGAGGGCGCCACATTCCCGCGTTCGACTCTGGACAAGATGCTCGACGCGGCCATGGCCGCATGCGACCAGCTGTTCGTGGTGCAGCGCGAAGCGTTGGAGTTGCCGTATCCGGGGACGCTGCCCGAATCGGGCGAGCCCGCGAAGAAGGCGTTCGGAAGCTGACCCGGCTCCTGGTTGCCACCCGCAACCTCAAGAAGCTGACCGAACTCCAGCGGGTGCTCGATGCTGCCGGGGTGGCGGGTCTGTCGCTGCTGTCGCTGGCCGACGTCCCTGCGTTCGATGAGGCGCCCGAGACCGGAGCGACGTTCGAAGAGAACGCGCTGGCAAAGGCGCGCGACGCATACGCAGCGACGGGCCTGCCGTCGGTTGCCGACGATTCGGGCATCGAAGTGGATGCGCTCAACGCCATGCCGGGCGTGCTGAGTGCGCGGTGGGCGGGCCGGCACGGCGACGACGCCGCCAACACCGCGCTGCTACTCGCTCAGATGGCCGACGTCCCCGACGAGCGCCGCGGAGCGGCGTTCGTGTCCGCCTGTGCGCTGGTCCACGGCCCCGGCGAGGGCGACGCCGTCGTGGTGCGCGGCGAGTGGCGGGGCGCCGTCGTGCGCGAGCCGCGCGGCGCCGGGGGCTTCGGGTACGACCCGGTGTTCCTGCCGGCCGGATCGGAGCGCACGGCAGCGGAGCTGACGCCGCAGGAAAAGGACGCGGCGTCGCACCGGGGCCGGGCGTTGACCGCGCTGCTGCCGTCGCTGCGCGAGCTGGTCTGAGGGGTCAGCTCAGACCGAATTGAGCCTTGATCTTCTGCGTCTGGAAGTGCTCGACGATGATGCCGACCAGCGGGATCGTGCCGGCGAGAAGAATGCCGACGGTCTTGGCGATCGGCCAGCGGACCTTCACCGCCAAATTGGCCGTGAAGAGCAGATAGACGAAGTACACCCAGCCGTGCACGACGGCGATCCAGCCGAGCGAGTCGTCACCGAAGCCGTACTTCATCACCATCTCGTAGCAGAGCGCGATCAGCCAGACACCCGTGGCCCAGGCCATGACCCGGTATCCGGTGAGTGCTTTGCGGACGGTGTCGACGGAGGCGATCGGCGAGGGAGATTCGGGTGCGGTCACGTACCGGTTCCTGTCGTCTTGTCATCGCCATTGCTTCTGGCGAGTTCTGCGAGGTAAGCGTTGTATTCGCGCAGCGTCACATCGGCTTCGATCGGCGCTGCCTTCGGTCGCTCGGGGAGGAGGCCCGCCGGGATCTCGGTGGGCGTCTCCGTGCTCTGCGGGGCGGGCGGCGCATCCTCGTAGCGGACGAACTTGTAGTAGGCGTAGACGCAGAAGCCGGCGAACGCAGGCCACTGCAGCGCGTACCCCAGATTCTGGAAGTCGCCGGAGGTCGATTCGAAGCGTGTCCACTGCCACCACGCCAAGGCGAGGCAGCCCGAGGCAGCGGCGATCGTCAGCAGGATGAGCGCCGGCCTCCTACGCCGCGTAGTGGACACTGCTCAACGGTACCGCGTTACGATCGTCAGGCTCACGCGCGAGTGGCGGAATGGCAGACGCGCTGGATTTAGGTTCCAGTGTCTTCGGACGTGGGGGTTCAAGTCCCCCCTCGCGCACCAAATCTCGTGCTGGTGTGCGTCCAGAGCGTCGAATCGCCCCAACCTCAGCGCTAGGCGCACACCAGGCGCTGGCTGTGGGGAATCAGGCAGAAGCTTCGACCGGCGCCTGTTCGCGGGCCTGGGAGGTGAAGCAGAACATGCTCGCCGCGAAGCTCAGTAGCGCGACGGCTCCGGAGAGTAGGGCGAACAACGTCTCCGACAGACTCCAGCTGCCCAGCGCGAACGCGAGGGCGATGATCGCCGAGATCATCAGGAACAGGCCGGTGGTCGCCACGGCCTCGTTGAACGGGTCGTCTGCGCTGACGATTTCGGACTTCTCGCCCATGGCTTCCTCCTCTGGCTGCCGACATCGCAGCGTGTGGCCGGAAAGTTACCCGCTCGTCAACGAGGGAAAACCAAAGTCCGCGTGACCATGGTCACGCCTGTACGTCTGGAGTGTGTTTTGCGACGATCAGTCGCATGATGCCCGAGAACGAGGGAACTTTCTGAGCATGAGCGACGTGAAGTTCCTGGATCTGCACGGCGATCGGCTCGCCTACCGAGACGAGGGCAGCGGCGATGAGGTGCTGCTCCTCATCCACGGGATGGCGGGCAGTTCCGACACCTGGCGGTCGGTGATTCCGCGGCTGGCCAAGCGGTATCGCGTGATCGCCCCCGACCTCCTGGGGCACGGGCAGTCGGCGAAGCCGCGCAGCGACTACTCGCTGGGCGCCTTCGCGGTGGGTCTGCGTGATCTGCTCGACGAACTCGCCGTTCCCAATGTGACGGTGGTCGGTCAGTCTCTCGGTGGCGGCGTCGCGATGCAGTTCGCCTACCAGCATCGGGAGTACTGCCGACGACTGATCCTCATCAGCAGCGGCGGCCTCGGCCAGGACGTCGGATGGACACTGCGGCTGCTGTCCGCGCCGGGCGCAGAGTTCCTGCTGCCGGTCATCGCACCCCCGCCTGTGGTGCGGGTCGGCAACGCTGTTCGCGGTTGGTTGTCGTCGCACAGCATCCAGTCGCCGCGAGGTGCCGAGATGTGGAGCGCCTATGCGTCGCTGTCGGAATCGCAGACCCGGCAGGCGTTCCTGCGCACGCTGAGGTCGGTGGTGGACTATCGCGGGCAGGCGGTCAGCGCGCTGAACCGGCTGTACCTGACATCGGAGCTGCCAACACTAGTGATCTGGGGCGATGACGACCGCATCATCCCGGTCGAACACGGCCGGGCGCTGGCTGAACTCCGGCCGGCGTGCCGGCTCGAGGTGCTTCCCGGTGTCGGGCATTTCCCACACGTCGAGCAGCCCGACGCCGTCATCGACCTGATCGACGAGTTCGTCACCACGACCGCAACAGACGTCGAGCCCGTCGAGTCGACCGCCCTGGATCCCAGCGAACCTTCGCGCTGAATCTGGCGTCAGCGTCAGCGTCAGCGTCAGCGTCAGCGTTTGCGGACGGGGTGCCCGTTCCGCTCGGCGAGCGAACGCAGCTGCTTGAGAGCGAACTGTCTGTTGCGCCCTCCTTCGGGAAGCACGATGCCCGCCCACAGTCCGACGGCTCCGGGCGTCACGCACGCCTCACGCGCACACTGCCATCTACGTGGGCAGGACCGGCACAACTCCTTGGCGCCTTCATCGGTGGCGGTAGTCCACCGATCGGGATCGCGCGTGCACGGCGCGGTCCACGGCAACTCCGTGATCGATACCGGATTCATGGCCACACCCCTTCCTCGGCTCTGGGCATTCTTTGCCCTGTGCGTATTCCCCGTCGGCGACGACGATACGCCTGTATCGCAATGACGATACATTTGTATGGTGATGCCCGCTCGTGGGTGGAGTTGTCTACGGTTACCAACGTGGCCTCTGACGTGCGCGGCGGGAGATCTGAGGAACCCCGCAACATCGAGCGAATTCGGCAGGCCGCGCTGCAGAGTTTCGCCCGCAGCGGCACCGGCGCGACGACCATGCGCGGCGTGGCCGCCGCCGCTGGGGTGTCGCTGGGTCTGGTGCAGCATCACTTCGCGACCAAGGCCGGATTGATCGCGGCGGTCGACGAGTTCGTTCTCGAGCTCGTGGTGTCGTCGATGGCACGTCCGCTGCCGGAGCCACCCGTCGACTCGGTGGCCGAGATCGGCGGCCGCGTCACCGCGATATTCGCCGAGTATCCCGAAGTCGCCGCCTATCTGAGCCGCGCCCTGGTGGACGGCAGCGCGGTGGGGACTCGGCTCTTCGACGCGCTGATCGGCGTGGGTGTGGCGCGGTGGCAGCAGCGCATCGACCGCGGCGAGGTACGCGCGGACGTCGACGTCACCTGGGCCGCGATCAACGCCATCGTGCTGGCCCTCGGCGCGATCAGCCTCCGATCACACGTGGATCGGCATCTTCCTGCGCCGCTGACGGAGCCGGCGCAACTCGAACGCTGGCAGCGGGCGGTCGACACGCTGCTGCGCGACGGCCTGTTCGTGTCGCGATCGGAGCGGCCGGACGGTTCAGCGCCTGGGGAGTAGACGACCCGGACGCCGACGTCGCGGCGACCGGCGCCTAGCGTACGGCCACGGTTGATTTCTCTCCGGGACTGCTTCGGCGCGAACGGTTTTGAGCTGAGTCCGGAGGTAGGCACGCAGCTCGTGCATGTCGTCATCGGCCCACCGGTTGCGCACCTCTGTGGGATCGGCGTCCAGATCGTAGAGCTCCCACTGGTCGTCGAGCGGGTCCGACCGGTACATCGGCCCGCCGATTCCGGTCGCGGCCAGCTGGCGCACCCCTGGCTCTGTCCACGTCGCTGGATCGTCGAAGGACCGGACCAGTTTCCACAGGTGCGCCGCACCGTTCGGCGCGGTGTCTTCGTCCACGCGCAGCACCAGGCCTTCGAAATTGGCTGCGGTGTGGGCCGGGACGCGGATACGCAGCGGTCGAGGCACCGCGGATGTCAACCTCAGCATGCGGGCGACACCGGATGCTCCTGTGTCACCTTCCAGGACGTTGTCACGCGTCATCAGGTACACCGCCCGGGTGGTGTCGGCGTCAGCACCGTCGACGACAGGCATCAGGTCCCGGCCGGGGAGCGGGTGCACCTCGGTGAACGTCTCGGCGAGAGTGCGGGCGGTGGCCGGGATGTCGACGCCGGCAGCCGAGAGCAGAGTGGGCACCAGGTCGACGTGGGAGGTCGGCGCGCTCACGGTGCGAGCCGTCGACGAACGGCGTCCGACGCGGGCGATGACGAACGGAACCCGAGTGGCCTCGTCGTACAGGTTGAACCACTTCTGGTGCAGCCCGCCGTGAGCGCCCAGTAGATCGCCGTGGTCAGCGGTGCGCACCAGCACCGCGTCGTCGGAGCCGCCCTCGGTGACAGCGCGGCGTACCCGGTCGATCGGATCGTCGACTTCGGCGTGCAGACGGTAGTAGAGATCCCGATAGTTCTGCGCATCACGTTGGTAGGTGCGCTCGATCATTCTGCTGGGACCGTAGCCCGAGTAGTACGCGTCGCGAAAAGCGATCTGAGCGGCGGGTTTCGTGGACAGGTCCTCGTCGGCAGAGGGTGCAGGTGGCACCGGTGGGGGATCGAGGTGCGACGCGCGTAGCGGACTCCGCCGTGACCACGCCGGGAACAGCACGATGTCGTGAGGGTTGACGAAGCTCGCGACGAGGAGAAAAGGGCGAAGCGCAGCTGTTTCGCCGCGCCGCCGCCGTGCGTAGCGGTCCTCCAGCCAGGTGACCACGCGATCGGCGATCAACGGGTCGCGGCGGATGCCGGCGTCGGACAGTTTGGCGCCGTGGGGTTCCGGGCCCACCCAGCCGGAGAAGCCATACGGCCCTAGAGGATCGGCGTCGAGATATCTCGCGACGGCGCTCGGGTCGACCACGCCGTGGGAGTCGTTGGTGGCCAGGGGCCGGCCCGTGTCGGGGTCGACGAGATCAGCGTGGGAGATGTGCCACTTGCCGTCATAGTGGGTGTCATAACCGGCCGCGCGAAACCAGTTGCCGAGTGTGGGAACTTCGCCGGGTCGGAGCCACCGAAGCCGGGAGTCGTTGTACGCCTTGCCCATTCCGTCGGTCTGGGTGACACCGTGCAGATCGGGATACTGCCCGGTGAAGATCGTCGGCCGGCTCGGCACGCACGCCAACGAGCCCGTGTAGTGGCGGACGAACTGCACGCCGTGGTCGTCGAACCAGGCCCGGCCGGGCAGCTTCTCGCGGCGCCAGGCGGTCAGCGCGGCGGGCTCGTAGGGTGGCGCCGCTCGCTCCTCGTCGGTCATGACGATGACGATGTCCGGACGCGGTGATGTCATGTCGGGACCTTTCCGGTCGCCTGAGCCACCGAGTGCAGAAGCGCTCTGCCGCAGGCCCTGGTCATGGGTACATCATCGTCGCTGGCGCCCGTCGGCGTTCGGTTACCGCGCGGTCAGACCGGCGAGCACCGTGCGGGTGATCGATGCGGCGCGGTCGGTGGGGAACTCCCGACCTTCGGTCAGCACGGCCTGGACGATGCCGCCCACGATGGCGTCGGTCGCATCGGCGGCGACCGCCTCGCCGTAGCCGTGGCTGCGGAGCCTCGCGCGGACAGCGTCGCGCAGCGGAGTGGAGAAGCCCGCCCGCAGCCGCTGCCCGGTCTCCGGGTGTTCGATGCCGGCGATGGTCAGGAACCTCAGCATCGCGTTACCGCGGGCCGTGGTCAGCGCCGCCGCGAGTTCGACCGCCCAGACGCAGAGATCGGCCTCGACGTCGGCGGTCGCGGGGACCGGACGCAGTATGCGATCGGCGTCGGCGAGGATGACGTCGGCGGCCAGGGCGTGCCGGCTCGGCCACCAGCGGTAGATCGTCTGCTTTCCGACTCCGGCGCGGGCCGCCACCGCCTCGATGGTCAGTTTGTCGAAGCCGCGGAGCAGCAGGAGTTCTCGGGTCGCTGTGACGATCGCCTGACGCGACTTCTCGTTGCGTCGTCGTGGCGCGTCGACCGTCGCAGCCATGGCTGTGCCTCCCGTCCGACCTTCCCGTCGTCTTTACACGCCGCGGTCGTCCCCGTAGTGTGCCACAAGACGAGACGTTGCGTCTCGTAAGAATTTCACAACGTAGAGGGGTGAGCGCCATGGCAGTTGCACCGTCGATCGGTCTCACCCCCGAGCAGACGCAGCTCGCCGCTTCGGTCTCGGACTTCGCGGCGCGGCGCGCACCGATCGACAAGACTCGCGCCGCCTTCGACTCGCTCAGCGCAGGCAGGCTGCCCGACTGGTGGGACGACTTCACTGCCAACGGGTTTCATGCCGTGCATCTACCCGAGGATGTGGGCGGGGGTGGTGGCTCGCTGCTCGACGTCGCCTGTGTGCTGGAGGCCGTCGCCACCGCGATGCTGCCTGGTCCGGTGCTGCCGACGGTGATCGCCGGCGCCGTCGCCATGCTCGCCGACGACGAACCCGCCGCGCGAGACCTCCTGGGCAGACTCGCCCAGGGAACACCGGGCGCCGTCGTCGCCGACCGCGACGTACTGCGTGCCACCGCGACGGAGCACGGCTGGACGCTGAACGGCTCGACGTCGGCCGTCCCGGGGCTCTGTTCCGCGCAGGTCGTCATCGTCACCGCGCGCTCCGCGGGCCGGACACTGTGGCTGATCGTCGATCCCACGGCCCCGGGTGTGGAGGCGTCCCCGCTCGACGGCACCGACAAGACCGTCGACGTCGGCGTGCTCCGGTTCGATGACTACGCCTGCCCGGCGCAGCACCGGCTCACCGGCATCGACGACACCCGCGCGCAGTGCCTGGCGCTCGCGTTGACCGCGGCGGCCGCGTCCGGCGTCATCCGGTGGTGTGTGGCAGCAGTGACCGAGCATCTACGCACCCGCGAGCAGTTCGGCAAGCCGATCGGCGCCTTCCAGGCGCTGCAGCATCAGGCGGCAATGCTCCTGGTGCACAGCGAACTCGCCACCGCGGCCGCGTGGGACGCCGCTCGCTCGGCATCGGAGTCGCTGACGCAGAACAGGATCGCCGCCGCGACGGCGGCGCTGATGTCGATCGGCCCCGCGCCGGGTTTCGTGCTGGACGCACTGACGATGTTCGGCGCGATCGGCTACACCTGGGAGCACGATCTCCACCTGTACTGGCGCAAGGCCACCAGCCTGGCCGCCTCCATCGGGCCGATCAGCCGCCACGCCTATCAGCTCGGCGACCTCACGCGCCTCGAAAGCCGGGACGTATCAGTCAAACTCGGCGACACAGAACCCGACTTCCGGACGTTCGTCGCCGGCGTGCTCGACGAGGCCGCCACGCTGCACAACGATCAGCCCGGCCGCCAGGGCGACTATCCGAATCTCGCGACCGGACCGCAGCGGACCCTGCTCGCCGAGGCGGGATTGATCGCTCCGCACTGGCCCCGGCCGTGGGGCGTCGATGCCACGACCCGCCAGCAGTTGATCATCGACGAAGAATTCGCCAGGCGACCCCAGCTGGTCCGCCCCTCGCTGGGCATCGCGGAGTGGATTCTGCCCTCGCTGATCAGTGCGGCGCCCGAACACGTGGCGCAGCAGTTGATCCCACCCACGGTGCGCGGCGAACTGGGCTGGTGCCAACTGTTCAGCGAACCGGGCGCGGGCTCGGATCTGGCTGCGCTCACCACACGCGCCGTCAAGGTCGACGGGGGCTGGCGCATCACCGGGCACAAGATCTGGACGTCCTCGGCGCACACCGCCGATTACGGCGCGCTGTTGGCCCGCACCGATCCCGACGCGGCCAAGCATCGCGGCATCGGCTATTTCGTCGTCGACATGCGTTCCGATGGCATCGATCTGCAGCCCATCCGGCAGGCCACCGGTGAGGCGCATTTCAACGAGGTCTTCCTCACCGACGTGTTCGTGCCCGACGAACTGCTGCTCGGCGGTCCGACGGACGGCTGGCGGCTGGCCATCGCGACCATGGCCCAGGAGAGGGTGGCCATCAGCGCCTACATCAAAGAGGACCGTGCCGTGATCCTGCGTGCGCTCGCCGGCCGCGGCGGGCCTGACCACGTTCAGGTACTCGCCGCCCTCGGCGATGCGGACGCGCTCGCGACGGCGATCAAGGTGTTGGCGGTGCGCGAGGTGCTGCGTCTGCTCGACGGACAGGCGCCCGGTGCGGCGTCCAGCGTGGCCAAGGTGGCGATGAACGTGATGCTGCGTCGCACGTTCGCAGCGACCCTCGAACTGTCCTCTCCTGCGGGACTTCTGGAGGATGACGGAATCCACGGCGCATCGCTGATCGAGCAGTACTTCCAGCTGCCGGCCGAACTGATCGGCGGCGGTACCAAGGAGATCCAGCTCAACATCATCGCCCAGTTCATTCTCGGGCTCCCTCGTCCCTGATCGACAGGAGTGCACATGGGTTTGCGTGGCGAGGCCGCCATCGTCGGATACGTCGAGCTGCCGCCGGAACGGATGAAGGGGGCGACGCCGGCTCCGTTCATGATCGAGCAGTGGGCGGAGCTCGCCGGCGCGGCCCTGGCCGACGCCGGACTGTCCGGTGACGACGTCGACGGCATCGTCACCACCCATCTCGCCGAGTCGGAGATCTTCGTCCCGTCCACGGTTGCCGAATACCTCGGTGTGCAAGCCAACTTCGCCGAGCTGGTCGACCTCGGCGGTGCGAGCGCCGCGGCGATGGTGTGGCGCGCCGCGGCCGCGATCGAGCTCGGCATCTGTGACGTCGTGGTCTGCGCAATCCCGGCGCGTTATCTGACTCCGATGTCGCAGCGGCGCCCGCGACCGCTGACCGACGCAGTGTTCTTCGGCGCGTCGAGCAATCAATACGGCTCGCCGCAGGCGGAATTCGAGATCCCGTACGGCAATCTCGGGCAGAACGGTCCTTACGGCCAGGTGGCCCAGCGTTACGCGTCGGTGTACGGCTACGACGAACGTGCGCTGGCGAAGATCGTCGTCGACCAGCGCGTGAATGCCAACCACACCGACGGCGCGATCTGGAAGGACACGCCGCTGACCATCGACGACGTGCTGGCCAGCCCGGTGATCGCCGATCCGCTGCACATGCTCGAGATCGTGATGCCCTGCCTCGGTGGTGCCGCCGTCGTGGTGGCCAATGCCGACGTCGCCGCGCGCGCGGCGCGCAGACCGGTGTGGGTCAAGGGCTTCGGCGAGCAGGTGCCCTTCAAGACGCCCACCTACGCCGAGGATCTGCTGCACACGCCGATCATCCGCGCCGCTGAGACGGCGTTCACGATGTCGGGTCTGACCCGCGCGCAGATGGACATGGTGTCGATCTACGACTGCTACACGATCACCGTGCTGCTCAGCCTCGAGGACGCCGGCTTCTGCGAGAAGGGTGCCGGCATGCAGTTCGTCACCGACCATGACTTGACCTTCCGCGGTGATTTTCCGCTCAACACCGCAGGCGGACAGCTCGGTTTCGGTCAGGCGGGCAACGCCGGCGGGATGCACCACGTATGCGATGCGGCGCGTCAGATCATGGGCCGCGCCGGGGCGGCGCAGGTGCCCGGGTGTGACCGCGCCTTCGTCTCGGGCAACGGCGGCATCCTGTCGGAGCAGACGACCCTTGTCCTGGAAGGAGATTAGGCGAGATGACGTTCGAGCGACCGATGCCGGTGAAGACGCCGACCACCGCACCCTTCTGGGACGCGTTGGCCGAACACCGGGTGATGATCCAGTACTCGCCGTCGTCTCAGTCGTATGTGTTCTATCCGCGAGTGCGTGCCCCGCGCACGCTCGCCGACGATCTGGAATGGCGCGAGATCTCCGGGATGGGCACGCTGTACACCTTCACGGTTGCGCGCCGGCCCGTCGGTCCGCACTTCGCCGACGCGGTGCCCCAGCTGCTGGCCATCGTGGAATGGGATGAGGGACCCCGGTTTTCGACCGAGTTGGTCAATGTCGAGCCGACGGACATCACGATCGGCATGCGCGTGCGGCCGGTGTTCTGCCACTACCCCGAGCACGAGGTCACGATGCTGCGGTACGAGCCGGCGTGACGGCCACCTTCTGCAGCGGACGGCGAGCGGTCTCGGCCATGGTCAGCACCGTCAGCAAGGTGACCACCGCCGCTCCGATCACGTAGTAGGCCGGGGCGATGTCGTTGCCGGTGCGCGCCACCAGCCAGGTCGCCACATAGGGTGCGGTGCCACCGAAGATCGCCACCGAGATGTTGTAGCCGATCGAGTAGCCGCTGGACCGCACCCGGGTGGCGAACAGTTCGGCGCCGGCTGCCAGCGCGGTGGAGGCGAATACGGCCTCGATGGCCGCCAGTGCGGCGTGTGCAATGATGGCCGCGGCCAGTGAACCGCTGGTCAGCAGCAGGAACAGCGGGTAGGTGAACACGGCGAACAGGATCGACCCGGCGATCAGCAGCGGTTTGCGCCCGACCCGGTCCGACAGCGCGCCCAGGAGAGGGATCAGCGCGATCGCCACGAGGCTGGCCACCGTGATGGACACGAACGAGTCGGTCTTGCTGAATTCCAGCGTCTTGGTGAAATAGCTGGGTAGGAACGTGAACACGACGTAGAAGCCGACGTTGTGGATGACGACCAGGCCGATGATCTGCAGAATCGGCCGCCACGCGTGGGTGAACGCCTCCTTCAGCGGTGACGACGACACCTCACCCTCCTCGCGCAGCGCGGTGAATTCCGGGGTGTCGCCCAGCCGGGTCCGGATGTAGAGGCCGACGGCGCCGAGCAGCCCGGCGATCAGGAACGGTATCCGCCAGCCGTAGGCGTCCATCGCGGCTTCCGAGAGCAGGGCTTCCAGTGCGGTCACCGTCACCGAGCCGAGTAGGAAGCCGACGACGACGGACCAGACGAGGAAGGACACCACGAAGCCGCGATGCCGGTCGCTGGCGTACTCGGCGAGAAAGCATGCCCCACTGCCGTATTCACCACCCGCGGAGAAGCCCTGCAGACAGCGCAGGAGCAGCAGCAGGATCGGGGCGAACACGCCGATGGTCTGGTAGCTCGGCACCAACCCGATCGCGAACGTGGACGCCGACATGACCAGGATGACCACCGCCAGCACGCGCTGGCGGCCGATCCGATCGCCCAGAGGGCCGAAGAAGAACCCGCCGAGCGGCCGCATGAAGAACGCCGCGGCGAAGACCGCGAACGTGTTGAGCAGCGCGGCGGTCTCATCGCCGGGCGGGAAGAACTTCTCGGCGATGTAGGTCGCGAGGAAGCCGTAGATCGCGAAGTCGAACCACTCGACGGCGTTGCCGATCGCGGCCCCGCGCACAGCCTTGGCGACGGGAACGTGTGCGGCGGGCGCAGGGTCAGCGCTGGGCATGCGCGAGCATTCCCGTTTCCCGGCCCGAACTAACGCCGGTGGGACGAGGCCGGGGTGTAGGTTCGAGGCCATGCGCGAGACCGTCATCGTCGGGGCGGTACGCACACCCGTCGGCAAGCGCAACGGCGGTCTGTCCGACCAGCACGCCGCCGACCTCTCGGCACTCGTGCTCAACGAACTCCTCGAGCGCACCGGTGTGGACGTCGATCTCGTCGACGACGTCGTGTGGGGTTGCGTGTCTCAGGTGGGCGACCAGTCGAGCAACATCGGGCGGTTCGCGGTGCTGGCCGCGGGCTGGCCGGAACGTATTCCCGGCACCACCGTGAACCGGGCCTGCGGATCCAGCCAGCAGGCACTGGATTTCGCCGTCCACGCGGTGATGTCCGGCCAGCAGGACGTGGTGGTGGCCGGGGGAGTCGAGGTGATGAGCCGCGTCCCGCTGGGCGCCGCGCGCGCCACCGGCATGCCCTACGGGCCCAAAGTGCTTGCCCGATACGACGACTTCTCGTTCAACCAGGGCCTCTCGGCAGAGATGATCGCCCGCCGCTGGAACCTGTCTCGCACGCGTCTCGACGAGTACTCGGCGCGCTCGCACGCCCTGGCCGCCGCCGCGCAGGACAGCGGCGCCTTCATCGACCAGATCATGCCGGTCTTCACCGATGACGACGTGATCTCCGTCGATGAGGGCATTCGGCGTGGCACCACCGCCGAGAAGCTGTCGGCGCTCAAGCCCGCATTCGCCGACGACGGGGTGATCCACGCCGGCAACTCCTCGCAGATCTCCGACGGCGCGGCCGCGTTGCTGGTGACGACGGCGGAGAACGCAGTGCACCTGGGGGTCACTCCGCTGGCGCGCTATCGCGCAGGGGCCGTCACCGGGGCGGATCCGACGTTCATGCTGACCGCCCCGATCCCTGCGACGGAGAAGGTCCTGCACAAGGCCGGTCTCGAGTTGGCCGACGTCGGGGTGTTCGAGGTCAACGAGGCGTTCGCACCGGTGCCGCTGGCGTGGTTGGCGGACACCGGCGCCGATGAGGCGAAGCTCAATCCGCTCGGGGGAGCCATCGCTCTCGGCCACCCGCTGGGCGCATCGGGTGCGGTGCTGATGACGCGGATGATCCATCACATGCGCGACAACGGTATTCGCTACGGGCTACAGACGATGTGCGAGGGCGGCGGCACCGCCAACGCCACCGTGGTCGAACTCGTGCAGTGACGGTTCACAGATTCCCGATGTCGTGTTCGAGATGGTCGGCAAAGCGTGCTCGCGCCGCTTCCCGTTTGCGCGGCAGCCATTCTGACGGCCAGACGTCGTCGCTCGCGGAGTAGCCCCGCAGTATCTGCTTGGCCACGGTCGTCTTGTGCACCTCGGTCGGGCCGTCGGCCAACCCCAGTACCGCCGCGCCGGTCACCATGGACATCAGCGGCATCTCGTTGCTGACACCCAGTGCGCCGTGCACCTGCATGGCGCGCCACGCGATGTCGTGCAGCACCGTCGGCATCACGACCTTCACCGTGGCGATGTCCTTGCGTACCACCTTGTAGTCGTTGTACTTGTCGATCTGCCATGCGGTGTAGAGCACCAGTAGGCGGAACTGCAGCAGTTGGGCGTAGCTGTCGGCGATGTAGGCCTGCACGGTCTGTTTGTCGGCGAGCAGGCTGCCCGCGGTCCGGCGGCTCAGTGCCCGCTCGCACATCATGTCGATCGCCTTGCGGGCCAGCCCGATCGTGCGCATCGCGTGGTGGATGCGGCCCCCGCCCAGGCGGGTCTGGGCGATCACGAAGGCCTGCCCTTCGCCGCCGAGCACAGCCGAATCCGGCACGCGCACATCGTGATAGTGGATGAGTGCGTGGCCGCCCTGCCCTTCCGGCTCGCCGTGCAGGCCGACGTCGCGGACGATCTCCACCCCCGGAGTGTCGGTCGGCACCAGGAACATCGACATGCCTTGATACGGGCTCACATCCGGGTTGGTCACCACCATCACGATCAGAAACGACGCGGTGCTGGCGTTGGAGGAGAAGTACTTCCACCCGTTGATCACCCAGTGGTCCCCGTCGCGGACGGCACGGGTGGTGAACTGCGTCGGATCGGCGCCGCCCTGGGGTTCGGTCATCGAGTAGCTGGAGAACAATTCTCCGTCGAGCAGCGGACGCAGGTAGCGCTCCTTCTGGTCGGGTGTGCCGTAGTGGGCGAGGATCTCCGCGTTGCCGGTGTCGGGGGCCTGGCAGCCGAAGATGACCGGCGCCCATGACGAGCGGCCGAGGATCTCGTTGAGCAGCGCCAGCTTCAGCTGCCCGTAGCCCTGACCGCCCAGGTCCGGACTCAGATGCGTCGCCCACAGGCCTTTCGCGCGCACCCGCTGCTTGAGGTCGTCGACGACGGTGCGGCGCGCCGGGGTCAGCGGGGTGTACTGCAGGTGCGGCCAGACCAGATCGAGCGGCTCGACCTCGTCTCGGACGAATTCATCCGCCCAGTCCAGCACCTGTTGGTAGTCGGGGTCGGTGGCGAAATCCCACATGCGGTCTCCTCGTCGTGAAGCGCTTCCCCCCACCCTGTCTCCGGGGGTGCTGGCGGCGGAGCGTTTTCGTGTTCTTCGGTATAGCCTCGGCCGCGTGGACGTGACCGCGATTCTTCCCGTGCCGGCTCACCTGGCCGACCGGGCCGACACCGTGCTGTCGCCCGTGGCGGGTGAGTCCGCTCTGATCCGCGGCGTGCGGGCGCTCGCCGAGGTCGCGTCCGTCATCGTCGCCGCCGCACCGATGCTGGCCGATCCGGTCCGCGAACTCCTTGTGCAGCAGGGTTTTTCGCAGACGAGGGTGGTGACGGCGGAGGCGCCCGGGGATGCCGCGCGGTGCGTCGCGGCGGCACTGGCCGACGATCACGTCACCGATGAGATTCTCGTGCACGACGTCGGGTGGCCGCTGGTCGACCCCGACGTCGTGGGGCGGCTGATGGCGGCCCTGCGGGACGGCGCGCAGTGGGTGGCGCCGGCGCGGCCGGTCACCGACAGCATCAAGGCCGTCGACGGCGACGGAGCCGTTGTCGCGACGCTGGACCGCGCGGAGCTCGAGGTGATGCAGTACCCGCGCGGGTTCGCCGCCGACGTGCTGCGGCGCGCGCTGAGCGGCGCCGCGGCCGACCGGTTCGACGATCTCGACGTCGTGCTGTCAGCCCACGCGCGTCTGCAACTCGTCGCGGGAGATCCGCATGCGTTCGGCGTGGAGCTGCCGCGGGACGCCGACTATCTCGCGGCGGTCATGGCGAGCCGGCAGCGCGATTCTGCGCGGTGAGCAGATGGTGGGCCACCGCGACGTCGCCGGGATAGGTCACCTTCAGGTTCGCCGCGCTGCCCGGGAAGGTTCGGACGCGGATGTCGGTGTAGCGCTCGACGCACGACGAGGTGTCCGTGCCCTCGAAGCCGTCGCGCTCGGCGAGGCGGTATGCCTGGAGCACGTCGCGGGCGCGGAAGGCCTGGGGTGTCTGAACCCGCACGACGTCCTCGGTCAGCGGATGCGCATCGCCGCCGCTCACCCGAGCCAGACCGGTGACGGGAAGTGCGGGCAGTGCTCCACCGACGTCGCGTGCCAGGGTGATCGCCGTGGTGAACATCCCGGCATCGGCGAGCGGGCGGGCGGCGTCGTGGATCAGGATCACCTCGACCGCACCGGATTCGATGTCGCCGGACAGATGGCGCAGGACGTTGCGCTCGGATTGGTGCCGGGTGGGTCCGCCCTCGACGAACTCGACAGCGGCGCCGGGCAGTTCGCGGGCGACGGTGCTGCGCGCCAGCTCGGACTCGCCTTGCCGGAACACCAGCACGGTACGGGCCACCTCCGGTATCCGGACCGCAGTGTCGAGCGACCACACGAGCATGCTGCGGCCGTCCAGCGTCAGGTAGGCCTTGTTGCCGTCGGCGCCGACGCGGGAGCCGCTCCCTGCGGCCAGGACCACGGCCACCGCGTCGGAATGCATGCACGCACAGTAACTCCGGTACGGTCCACTCCCAGCGTCCAAGGGGGTAGCCGGTGACCGAACAGCCACATGCGCCGAGTGCCGGCGTGCAGACCGCAGCGCATCGCGTCCGGAAGATGATCGGGCGCGATCCGCACGAGTCCCATCGGGTCGCGACGCCGCTGGAACTGCTCTTCGACCTGACCTTCGTCGTGGCGTTCGGCATCGCGGCGTCCCAGCTCGCCCATCTGTTCGCCGCCGGGCATGTGCTCGCCGGACTTGCCGCGTTCTTCTTCGCGACGTTCGCGGTGAGCTGGGCGTGGATCAACTTCAGCTGGTTCGCCTCGGCCTTCGACACCGACGACTGGGTGTACCGGCTGACCACCATGGTGCAGATGGTGGGGGTGATCGTGCTGGCCCTGGGGATTCCGCAGATGTACAGCTCGATCGAGCACGGCGAGCACGTGGACAACGCCGTCGTGGTCGCCGGCTACGTGGTGATGCGGGTGGCGATGGTGACGCAGTGGCTGCGGGCCGCCCGCCAGGATCCGGCCCACCGTCGGGCGTGTCTGACCTATGCGCTGTGGATCACGCTGGCGCAGGCAGGGTGGATCGCCGCGATCTTCGTCCACACCTCCCTCGCTGTCACCGCGGCGATCGTCGTCGGTCTGGTGCTGGTGGAGATGATGGGCCCGGTGCTGGCCGAGTCGAAGGGCGGCGGTACGCCGTGGCATGCGCATCACATCGCGGAGCGGTACGGGCTGTTCACGATCATCGCGCTCGGCGAAGGGGTGGTCGGCACGGTCGCCTCGCTGACCGCGGTGGTGGAGGCCCAGGGTTGGACGTTCGACGCGGCGTTCGTCGCGGTGGCCGGCATCGGGCTGACGTTCGGCATGTGGTGGACCTACTTCGCGCTGCCGCAGGCCGAGATCCTGCACGTGCGCCGGGAGCGCTCGTTCTGGTTCGGCTACCTGCACATCGTGGTGTTCGGGGCGATCGTCGCGACCGGCGCGGGGCTGCACGCAGCGGCGTATTACCTGGAGCACCATTCGGAGCTCGGTTCGGTGGCGACGGTGGCGACCGTGGTCGTGCCGGTCGGCATCTACCTGTTGATGGTCTACGTGCTGGGGGCGGTGCTGACGCGTACGTTCGCGCTCTTCCACGCGGCGGTGATGCTGGTGACCGCGGCAGTGTTGGCGACGGCGGTGGTGCTCGCGGCGGCCGGGATCTCGATGGCCAACTGCCTGCTGATCGTGACGCTCGCTCCCGTCGTCTCAGTGGCGGCACACGAGGTCCGCGGGCAGCGGCACACCGCGGCCGCGGTTGCGCGGGCCGTCGATGCGGCTAGCCGTTGATGCCCTCCAGCAGCATCCGGTCGTCCTGCTGGGCCAGCAGGCGGCGGGCTTTGCGGCGGGTGATCAGGATGCCGGTGACCGCCAGCGCCCAGACCGCGTACTGAAGTGTCCAGGCCCACCGGAAAGAGTCGAAGGACAGTCCGCCGGTGGCTTGCAGGATCACGCCCATCATCTGCATGAGCACCAGCGAGGCCAGGAAACCGCCCATGTTGACCATGCCCTGCGCGGTTCCGAGGGTGTGGCTGGGATTGAAGGTCCGCGCGAAGTCGAAGCCGACCATGGAACCCGGTCCGCCGACGGAGATGACGACGATGAGGACCACGAGCAGCCACACCGGTGCTCTGTGGGGGAGCGCCAACACGACGGTCCAGATCGCGGCGTTGCTCGCGATGATCCAGAGGACCAGACGTGAGCGACGGTGCGGAAACCGTCCGGTGAGCACGCCGATGACCAGCCCGGCACCGATCGCGGCGACGACCGAGATGGTCAGCAACGTCCCCGCCGCCGTGGCGGACAGGCCCTGGGCCACCGTCAGGTAGGGCACCCCCCACATCAGCGCGAAGACCGTGACGGAGAACTGCGTGCCCATGTGGGTGAAGAAGCCCAGGCGGGTGCCCGGCCGCAGCCAGACCGTCTTGACGCTGGCCAGTGTCTCCCGGACGCCCAACGTCTGCGCGCTGACCGCGACGCCGTCGGGCGCGTTCTTGACCAGCGCCCCGACCAGCACGAGGACGAGTGCGCCCAGCGCGGCGGCGGACGTGTAGGCCGGAGTCCAACCGGACCCGGACAGCAGGGCGAGGAACGGCACCGCGCTCAGCACCTGTCCCAGTTGCCCGCAGATGCCGGTCAATTGCGTCACCAGCGGCACCTGCCGCGCCGGAAACCACCGGGGCACCAGGCGCAGGACGGAGATGAACGTCATCGCGTCGCCGAGTCCCACGACTGCGCGCGCGGCGAGGGCGAGCGGTAGTGACGTCGTCACAGCCAGCACCAGCTGGCCGGTGGCCATCAGAGTGGCTCCGGCGAGGATGAGGGCACGCGATCCGTACCTGTCGAGCAACAGCCCTGCGGGGACCTGTGCGCCGGCGTAGACGACCACCTGCAGCACGACGAACGTCGAGAGGAGGCCGGGGCCGGCAGCAAATCGCTCGGCGGCGGGCAGCCCGGAGACGCCGAGGGTGGTGCGATCGAGAACAGCCACGATGTAGGCGAGAAGTCCGGTCGCCCAGATGATCCAGGGGCGCACGATGCAACCTCTCGGTGCGAATCTCGACGGAAACGGGTGGCTCGGCGCGGCCGGACCACCCGTCCATGGTCTCGCATCAGGCTGTGCCGATGCCAACCGATTTCCTGACGATTCGGTCACTCGATGCCCGCGCGGCGGGCAAACATGTTGGCTGAAACTGCACGGCAATGACGTGTGTATTACGTCGATGTGATCGATCGTTGCAGCTGAAACGCCGTGTCAGGCGAACTTACTCGTCGGAAAGATAGGGCGGGAATACTTCGCTCACGCGGTAGCCGGGCGGGTTACAGTGGAGCACTAGCTGCGCAGGCCATCGTCTGGCCTCTTACCGGCAGCGTCGAGGGGGGTGTCGCAGTGGCTGAATATCGGCTCGAGGATTTGGCCCGGGAATCCGGGGTCAGTACCCGCAACATCCGCGCCTATCGGGAACGTGGGCTGCTGGATCCGCCGCGCCGGGTGGGTCGCTCCGCTTTGTACGACGACTATCACCTCTCGCAGCTGAACACGATCAGCCAGTTGCTGCGCAAGGGGTACAACTCGGCCCACATCGCCGAGTTCTTCACCAGCATGCGTGAGGGCGAGGACCTCGCCGACATCCTGGGTCTGCAACGGGCGGTGCTCGGCCCGGACGGCGACGATCAGGACGGCCCCGCCCTGCCGATCGAGCCCGACTCGCCGGAGGCGAGCGCGTTGATCGCCCACGGCCTGGCGGAGGTGAAGGGGCGCAAGCTGGTGCTCGTCGACACCGATGCCGCCGAGATCCTGGCTCGCTCCCACGACCACACCGTGTACGTCCGGACGCTTCTGCGATTCGTCGAGGCCGCCGACAGGTCGGTGGAGGATCTTGCCGAGGCGTTTGTGAACAGCCTGGTGGAGCTGTATCAGGCGGAGGTCGGACAGTCATACCTGCCGAAGCCGGACGAGATGGGCCGGCTTCGCCAGATCGTCGAGGACTACCGCCTGCTGGGCAAGAAGGTGATGGCGTCGCGGTTCGATCTGGCGACGCGCCGGCTGATGTCCTCGTCCGGGTCGGATTACACCGCGGGCATCCTGCTCACCGGGGTCTGGGAGCGGCCGACAGGCTAGCGGTCGGGGCGACGCCGTCAGACTTACTGATGAGTAAGGTTCTGTAGCAAACACCTGTCCAGTCTGCGAATGCGTGACCACACAGTTCGCGCAAGACCGTCGTACCCGCCCGCCACGCCGGCACTGCATCTGAGAACTGAAGTTTTCAGATAACGATTGCATAACAATGCGGCTTTGAACTGCGCTTCTACCTTACTGAACCGTAACCACCCGCCAGCAGGACGTTTGTCCCGGAAGCCGACCAGGCATCTTCGGTCGGGTGTTACGCGCAGTTCTGTTACCCGTGCGTAGAACTCGCCAGTAACCATTTCAGGCATCAAAATCGAGTCGTCTCTTATGACACTCTTAGTACGGCTGCAGTGTCCGCCGCAGTGCCTCGTGCGTTCGAGGCGCAGTGGTCGAGACCAGCCGGATTCGACGCCGAATCGCCTAGGCCCACGACGCGGGCTCGCCTCCCGTCGACGACGAGCTATCAGCCGCACATGCACGACGCGCCCTTGAAGAGCCGCGCAACGCACCACTGAGGAGAACACACCACGTGACGATCAACGACCAGGACCGTGCGACCACCAGTTCCGACTCCGAGGGCGGACAGACTTTCGAACCCCTCGCCGGGGCGCACGCGCTCGTCGATCGGCTGCACGCCGGCGAGCCCTATGCCGTCGCGTTCGGCGGCCAGGGCGGACCGTGGCTGGAGAACCTGGAAGAGCTGGTCAACTCCGCGGGTATCGAGTCCGAGATCAGCCAGCTGGTCGCTGAGGCCGAGCTGCTGCTCGAGCCGCTGGCCCGTGAGCTCGTGGTCGTCCGCCCGATCGGCTTCGAACCGATGAAATGGATCCGCGCGCTGGCTGCCGACGAGCCGCTGCCGTCGGTCAAGGACCTCACCACCGCCGCGATCTCCGGCCCCGGCATCCTGCTCACGCAGATGGCCGCCCAGCGGGCGCTCAAGCGCCAGGGGCTCGACCTCGAAGGACATCCGCCCGTGGCGATCGCCGGGCACTCGCAGGGCATCACCGCCGTCGAGTCGCTCAAGGCCCACGGCACGCGCGATGCCGAGTTGCTCGCGATCGGTCAGCTGATCGGCGCGGCAGGCTCACTGGTGTCGCGCCGGCGCGGCATGGTCGGTCGCGGCGACAAGGCGCCGATGGTGTCGGTCACCAATGTCGACCCGGACCGCATCGCCGCGCTCCTCGACGAGTTCGCCCAGGACGTCCGCACGGTCCTCGCGCCCGCCCTGTCGATCCGCAACGGACGTCGGTCCGTCGTCATCACCGGCACCCCTGAGCAGCTGGCCCGTTTCGAGCTCTACTGCGAGAAGATCACCGAGCGCGAAGAGGCCGAGCGCAAGAACAAGACCCGCGGCGGGGCGATCTTCCGTCCGGTGTTCAACCAGCTCAACGTCGAGGTCGGCTTCCACACCCCGCGACTGGCCGACGGTGTCGACCTGGTCGAGGAGTGGGCAGCGCGGACCGGCCTGGATCGCGACCTCACCCGCATGCTCACCGAGCACATCTTCATCACGCCGGTCGACTGGGTCGCCGAGGTCGAAGGCCTCGCCGCAGCCGGCGCCAAGTGGATCGTCGACCTCGGACCGAGCGACACCGTCACCCGCCTCACCGCCCCGGTGATCCGCGGGCTGGGTATCGGCATCGTCGCCGCCGCCACCCGGGCGGGCCAGCGCAGCCTCTTCACGGTCGGCGCCGCCCCCGAGGTCGCCCCGGCCTGGTCGAGCTATGCGCCGACGCCGGTCACCCTGCCCGACGGCTCGGTCAAGGCGTCGACGAAGTTCACCCGCCTGACCGGCCGGTCCCCGATCCTGCTCGCCGGCATGACCCCCACCACGGTCGACGCCAAGATCGTCGCTGCCGCGGCCAACGCCGGTCACTGGGCCGAGCTGGCCGGTGGCGGCCAGGTCACCGAGGAGATCTTCGACGGCCGCATCCAGGAGCTGACCCAGCTGCTCGAGCCGGGCCGTGCCGTGCAGTTCAACTCGCTGTTCCTCGACCCCTACCTGTGGAAGCTGCAGGTCGGCGGCAAGCGCCTGGTGCAGAAGGCCCGTCAGTCCGGCGCGCCCATCGACGGCGTCGTCGTCACCGCGGGTATCCCCGACCTGGAAGAGGCTGTCGACCTCATCGAGGAGCTCTACACCGTCGGCATCACCCACGTCTGCTTCAAGCCCGGCACGGTCGACCAGATCAAGTCGGTCATCAAGATCGCCACCGAGGTGCCGACGCGCGACGTCATCGTGCACATCGAGGGCGGCCGCGCCGGCGGTCACCACTCCTGGGAGGACCTCGACGACCTCCTTCTCTCCACCTACGGGGAACTGCGCAAGTACCGCAACATCACGATCTGCGTCGGCGGCGGTATCGGCACGCCGGAGCGCGCTGCCGACTACCTCTCCGGCGACTGGGCCAAGCCGTACGGCTTCCCGCAGATGCCGGTCGACGGCATCCTCGTCGGTACCGCCGCGATGGCCACCAAGGAAGCGACGACCTCCCCGGCGGTCAAGCAGATGCTGGTCGAGACCACCGGCACCGACACCTGGGTGGGTGCCGGCCACGCCATCAACGGGATGGCCAGTGGCCGTAGCCAATTGGGCGCCGACATCCACGAGATCGACAACGCCGCCTCCCGGTGCGGCCGTCTGCTCGACGAGGTCGCCGGTGACGCCGACGCCGTCGCCGAGCGCCGCGACGAGATCATCGCGGCGATGGCCGGAACCGCCAAGCCGTACTTCGGCGACATCAGCGACATGACCTACCTGCAGTGGCTGCAGCGCTACGTCGAGCTGGCCATCGGTGACGGTGACAGCACCGCCGACACGGCCGCGCCGGGCAGCCCCTGGCTGGCCGACACGTGGCGGGACCGCTTCGAGGAGATGCTCAAGCGCGCCGAGGCTCGGTTGTCGGAGAAGGACTTCGGTCCGATCGACACGCTCTTCGGCGCCGACGGCGCGGCCCTGCTCGAGCAGCCGGAGCAGGCGATCGCCGCCCTGCTCACCCGCTACCCCGACGCCGAGGCCGTGCGTCTGCACCCGGCCGACGTGCCGTTCTTCGTGACGCTGTGCAAGAAGCCGGGTAAGCCGGTGAACTTCGTGCCGGTCGTCGACAAGGACGTCCGACGGTGGTGGCGCAGCGACTCGCTGTGGCAGGCCCACGACGCCCGCTACACCGCCGATCAGGTGTGCATCATTCCGGGCACCCAGGCGGTCGCGGGTATCACCCGCGTCGACGAGCCGGTCGGCGAATTGCTCGACCGGTTCGAGAAGGAGATCGTCGACCGCGTGCTGGCCGCCGGCGAGCAGCCGGTGCCGGTGGTGTCGCGCCGCCAGGCACGCGCCGACGTCGGTGGCCCGCTCGCCGTGGTCCTCGATTCGCCCGACGTCCTGTGGGCCGGTCGCACCGCCATCAACCCCGTCCACCGCATCGGTGCGCCGGGGGAGTGGCAGGTCAACGACGTGCCGGGCAAGCCGAGCGCGACGCATCCGAATACCGGTGCGCGCCTTGAGCAGTCGACCGACGAGACCGGCAAGGTCTCGGTGACGCTGAGTGTTCCGCTGTCGGACATCTGGATCGACATCCGCTTCACGCTGCCCTCGACCACCGTCGACGGCGGCATGCCGATCGTCACCGTGGAGGATGCGTCGACGGCGATGCGGGCGGTGCTCGCGATCGCCGCCGGCGTCGACGGGCCGGACGCCCTTCCCGCTGTCGTCGACAACACCTCGACCGTCACCGTGGAATGGGATCCGGAGAAGGTCGCCGACCACACCGGCGTCACCGCCACGTTCGGTGCTCCGCTGGCGCCCGGACTCACCCTGGTGCCCGACGCCCTGGTCGGCCTGTGCTGGCCCGCGGTGTTCTCGGCCATCGGATCCGCGCTCACCGAGGACGGCTTCCCCGTCGTCGAAGGCCTGCTCAGCCTGGTCCACCTCGACCACGCTGCCCACCTGTTGGCGCAGATGCCCGATAGCAAGACTGAATTGACCGTCACCGCAACGACTCTCGCGGCGAACGACACCGAGGTCGGGCGAGTCGTCCCGGTCGAGGTGTCGATCGCGGACTCCGAGGGCACCGTGCTGGCGACGCTCGAGGAGCGCTTCGCCATCCGCGGCCGCACCGGTGCCGCCGAGCTGACCGATCCGCCGCGTGCCGGTGGAGCGATCACCGACAACGCCACCGACACCCCGCGCCGTCGCCGGCGTGACGTGGTCGTCACCGCGCCTGTCGACATGAGTGCGTTCGCCGTGGTCTCGGGTGACCACAACCCGATTCACACCGATCGGGCCGCCGCGCTGCTGGCCGGTCTGAAAACGCCCATCGTGCACGGCATGTGGCTCTCCGCCGCGGCGCAGCACGCGGTCACCGCCACCGACGGTCGGGCCACTCCGCCGGCGCGCCTGGTCGGCTGGACGTCGCGCTTCCTGGGCATGGTGCTGCCGGGCGACGAGATCGAGTTCCGCGTCGACCGCGTCGGCATCGACCGTGGTGCGGAGATCATCGAGGTGTCGGCCAAGGTCTCCGGTGAGCTGGTGATGGCCGCCACCGCGCAGCTCGCCGCGCCCAAGACCGTCTACGCCTTCCCGGGCCAGGGCATCCAGTCCAAGGGCATGGGTATGGACGTGCGGGCACGCTCCAAGGCGGCCCGCAAGGTGTGGGACGTCGCCGACAAGTTCACCCGCGAGACGCTCGGTTTCTCGGTGCTGCACGTGGTGCGCGACAACCCGACCAGCCTGATCGCCTCCGGTGTGCACTACCACCACCCCGAAGGTGTGCTGTACCTGACGCAGTTCACCCAGGTCGCCATGGCGACGGTCGCGGCGGCCCAGGTCGCCGAGATGCGGGAGCAGGGCGCGTTCGTGGAAGGCGCGATCGCGTGCGGTCACTCCGTCGGTGAGTACACCGCGCTGGCGTGCGTCTCCGGCGTGTACCCGCTCGAAGCTCTGCTCGAGGTCGTCTTCCACCGCGGGTCCAAGATGCACGACATCGTGCCGCGTGACGCCCAGGGCCGGTCGAACTATCGGCTGGCGGCCATCCGGCCGTCGCAGATCGATCTCGACGACGACGATGTCAAGGCGTTCGTCGCGGAGGTCTCGGAGCGCACCGGTGAATTCCTGGAGATCGTGAACTTCAACCTGCGTGGTGCGCAGTACGCCATCGCGGGCACGGTCGCAGGCCTGGAGGCGCTCGAGGAGGAGGTCGAGCGGCGCCGCGAGATCTCCGGCGGCAAGCGGTCTTTCATCCTGGTGCCCGGCATCGACGTGCCGTTCCACTCCTCGGTGCTGCGGGTCGGTGTCGCCGACTTCCGCCGTGCCCTCGAGCGGGTCATGCCGGACGACGCCGATCCAGAGTTGTTGATCGGTCGCTACATTCCGAACCTGGTGCCGCGGCCGTTCACGCTGGACCGCGACTTCGTGCAGGAGATCCGCGATCTGGTGCCCGCCGAGCCGCTCGACGAGATCCTCGCCGACTACGACACGTGGCGCAACGAGCGTCCGCGTGAGCTCATGCGCAAGATCGTCATCGAGCTGCTGGCCTGGCAGTTCGCCAGCCCGGTGCGCTGGATCGAGACGCAGGACCTGCTGTTCATCGAGGAGGCCGCAGGCGGCCTCGGGGTGGAGCGCTTCGTCGAGATCGGTGTGAAGAACGCGCCGACCGTCGCCGGGCTGGCCACCAACACGCTGAAGCTGCCGGAGTATTCGCACAACACGACCGAGGTGCTCAACGCCGAGCGTGACGCCGCGGTGCTGTTCGCGACCGACACCGATCCCGAACCCGAGATCGAGGACACGCCACCGCCGCCGGCATCGGCCGAACCGGCTACAGCGCCGGCCGAGGCGGCGCCTGCTGCACCGGCACCGGCCGCTGCCCCCAGTGGCGGACCCCGTCCCGACGACATCACGTTCGACGCGGCCGACGCGACGATGGCGCTGATCGCGCTGTCGGCGAAGATCCGTATCGATCAGATCGAGGCGCTGGATTCGATCGAATCCATCACCGACGGTGCGTCCTCGCGACGCAACCAGATGCTCGTCGACCTGGGGTCTGAGCTGAACCTGGGCGCGATCGACGGTGCCGCAGAAGCCGATCTGGCCGGCCTGAAGGGGCAGGTCACCAAGCTGGCCCGGACCTACAAGCCGTTCGGACCGGTGCTCTCCGATGCGATCAACGATCAGCTGCGCACGGTCCTCGGGCCGTCGGGCAAGCGTCCGGCCTACATCACCGAGCGCGTCGCCAAGACGTGGGAACTGGGTGAAGGCTGGGCCAAGCACGCCACCGTCGAGGTGGCGCTGGGAACCCGCGAGGGCTCGAGCGTTCGTGGCGGGGCCCTCGGCGGCCTGCACGACGGTGCGCTGGCCGACGCGGCCTCGGTCGACAAGGCGATCGACGCGGCGGTGGTCGCGGTGGCGGCGCGCCGCGGCGTGTCGGTGTCGCTGCCCTCTGCCGGCGGCGCCGGTGGCGGCGTCGTCGACTCGGCGGCGCTCGGTGAATTCGCCGAGCAGGTCACCGGACCCGACGGTGTGCTGGCGTCGGCGGCCCGCACGATCCTGGATCAGCTGGGCCTGGGTGCACCGCTGGTGACCCCGGATGCCGCGGCCGACGCAGAGCTCATCGATCTGGTCACTGCCGAATTGGGTTCGGACTGGCCGCGTCTGGTGGCCCCGTCGTTCGACGCCCGCAAGGCGGTCCTGCTCGACGACCGGTGGGCCAGTGCGCGCGAGGATCTGGTCAAGATCTGGCTGATGGACGACGACGAGGTCGACGCGAATTGGGCGCGCCTCTCCGAGCGGTTCGAGGGCGCGGGTCACGTGGTCGGCACGCAGGCGACCTACTGGCAGGGCAAGGCCCTGGCTGCCGGCCGCACCGTGCACGCCTCGCTGTACGCCCGTGCGGCGGCGGGCGCGGAGAATCCGGGCAAGGGCCGCTACAGCGACGAGGTCGCGGTCGTGACCGGCGCGTCGAAGGGCTCGATCGCGGCGTCGGTGGCAGCACAGCTGCTGGCCGGTGGCGCGACCGTGATCGCGACCACGTCGAAGTTGGACGATTCGCGACTGGCCTTCTACCGCAACCTCTACCGCGACAACGCCTGCTTCGGCGCCAAGCTGTGGGTGCTGCCGGCGAACATGGCCTCCTACAACGACATCGACGCTCTCGTCGAGTGGGTCGGCAACGAGCAGACCGAGAGCCTCGGGCCGAAGTCGATCCACGTCAAGGACGCGCTGTCGCCCACGCTGCTGTTCCCGTTCGCGGCGCCGCGGGTCGGTGGCGACCTGTCCGACGTCGGCGCGCGTGCCGAGATGGAGATGAAGGTCCTGCTGTGGGCCGTGCAGCGGCTGATCGCCGGGCTGTCCCACATCGGGGCGGACCGCGACATCGCGGCACGCCTGCACGTGGTGCTCCCGGGCTCGCCCAATCGCGGCATGTTCGGCGGTGACGGTGCCTACGGCGAGGCGAAGGCGTCGCTCGACGCGCTGGTGTCGCGCTGGAAGGCCGAGACGTCGTGGGCGCAACGGGTCAGCCTGGCGCACGCGCTGATCGGCTGGACCCGGGGCACCGGGCTGATGGGCCACAACGACGTCATCGTCGACGCGGTCGAAGAGGCGGGCGTCACCACCTACTCGACCGAGCAGATGGCCTCCATGCTGCTGGATCTCTGCGACGTCGAGACGCGGGTCGCGGCGGCGCGGGAACCCGTCGAGGCCGACTTCACCGGCGGTCTCGCCGACGCCGATCTCGACATGGCCGAGCTCGCCGCCAAGGCGCGCGAGGAGGCGACGGCCGCACCGGCCGACGACGATGCCGACGACGAGGTTGCCGCGCAGACGATTTCGGCTCTGCCGTCGCCGCCTCGCGTGGTGACCGGTGCGCCGGTGCCGGAGTGGGCCGACCTCGACGTCGACCCGGCCGATCTCGTGGTCATCGTCGGTGGCGCCGAACTCGGTCCGTACGGTTCGTCGCGCACCCGATTCGAGATGGAGGTCGACAACGAACTGTCGGCCGCCGGTGTGCTCGAATTGGCGTGGACGACCGGCCTGATCACGTGGGAGGACGATCCGCAGCCGGGTTGGTACGACACGCAATCCGGTGATCTGGTCGAGGAATCCGAGCTCGTCGAGCGCTACCACGACGCGGTCGTGGAGCGCTGCGGCATCCGGGAGTTCGTCGACGACGGCGCGATCGATCCCGATCACGCGTCGCCGCTGCTGGTGAGTGTGTTCCTGGACAAGGACTTCCGGTTCGTGGTGTCCAGCGAGACCGACGCGCGCGCATTCGTGGCGTTCGATCCCGAGCACACCGTGGCCCGGCCGATCCCGGACTCCGGCGACTGGGAGGTGATCCGCAAGGCGGGCACCGAGATCCGCGTTCCGCGCAAGACCAAGCTGTCGCGGACCGTCGGCGCCCAGATCCCGACCGGCTTCGATCCGACCGTGTGGGGTGTCAGCCCCGACATGGCGACCTCGATCGACCGGGTGGCGCTGTGGAACATCGTCGCGACCGTCGATGCGTTCCTGTCGTCGGGCTTCACGCCGTCGGAGCTGATGCGGTGGGTGCACCCGAGCCTGGTGGCCTCCACCCAGGGCACCGGCATGGGCGGCATGACCTCGATGCAGACCATGTACCACGGCAACCTGCTGGGCCGCAGCAAGCCGAACGACATCCTGCAGGAGGTGCTGCCGAATGTTGTTGCAGCGCACGTCATGCAGTCCTATGTCGGCGGCTACGGCGCGATGGTGCACCCGGTGGGTGCCTGCGCGACCGCGGCGGTCTCGGTCGAGGAGGGCGTGGACAAGATCCGCCTCGGCAAGGCCGAGCTCGTGGTCGCGGGTGGCTTCGACGACATGACGCTGGAAGCGATCACCGGCTTCGGTGACATGGCGGCCACCGCCGACACCGAGACGATGCGCGCCAAGGGCATCAGCGACTCCAAGTTCTCCCGCGCCAACGACCGGCGCCGGCTCGGCTTCCTGGAAGCCCAAGGCGGCGGCACGATCCTGCTGGCGCGCGGCGATCTGGCGCTGCGGATGGGTCTGCCGGTGCTCGCGGTGGTCGGCTACGCGCAGTCGTTCGCCGACGGTGTGCACACCTCGATCCCGGCTCCCGGACTGGGTGCACTGGGTGCCGGCCGCGGTGGCCGTGACTCGGTGCTGGCGAGCTCGCTGAACAAGCTCGGCGTGGGTGCCGACGACATCGCGGTGATCTCCAAGCACGACACCTCGACGCTGGCCAACGACCCCAACGAGACGGAGCTGCACGAGCGCCTGGCGGCCTCGCTGGGCCGCTCGAAGGGTGCGCCGCTGTTCGTCATCAGCCAGAAGAGCCTCACCGGCCACGCCAAGGGCGGCGCCGCGGTCTTCCAGATGATGGGCCTGTGCCAGGTTCTGCGCGACGGCGTCATCCCGCCGAACCGCAGCCTGGACTGTGTCGACGACGAGCTGGCCACCTCGGCGCACTTCGTGTGGGCGCGCGAGACGCTGCGGCTCGGCGACAAGTACCCGCTCAAGGCCGGTCTGGTGACCAGCCTCGGGTTCGGGCACGTGTCGGGTCTGATCGCGCTGGTGCATCCGCAGGCGTTCCTGGCCACGCTGACCCCGGAGCAGCGGGCGACTTACACCGCCCAGGCTCAGGAGCGCACGCTGGCCGGTCAGCGCAGGCTGGCCTCGGCGATCGCGGGCGGACGGCCGATGTACGAGCGGCCCGAGGGACGTCGCTTCGACCACGATCAGCCCGAGAAGGCGCAGGAGGCGGCCATGCTGCTCGACACGGCGTCGCGTCTCGGCGAAGACGGGGTGTATCAGCGGTGATCCGTGGGATAGCGTGCTGGCCGTGGGCATCGTCGGGATAGGTATCGACCTCGTCTCCATTCCCGATTTCGCCGAGCAGGTGGATCGGCCGGGCACGGTGTTCGCGGAAACGTTCACGCCAGGGGAGCGGCGCGACGCCGCCGACAAGAGTTCGTCGGCGGCGCGCCACCTGGCGGCGCGGTGGGCGGCCAAGGAGGCCGTGATCAAGGCGTGGTCGGGATCGCGGTTCTCCAAGCGGCCGGTGCTGCCCGAGGCGATTCACCGCGACATCGAGGTGATCACCGACATGTGGGGCAGGCCCCGCGTCCGCTTGACGGGCGCGGTGGCCGAGCACCTCAAAGAGGTGACCATCCATCTTTCGCTGACGCACGAGGCGGACACCGCGGCCGCGGTGGCTGTCCTGGAGGAGCGGTAGCGGCACTACCCTCGTCGCTATGAGTGATCTCGTTCAGCGGGTCCGCGACGTACTGCCCTCGGTCCGGGCCGATCTCGAGGATCTGGTCCGCATCCAATCCGTCTGGGCGGATCCGCAACGCCGCGACGAGGTGACGCGCAGCGCCGACGCCGTGGCGAAACTGTTGTCGGAGGCGGGTTTCGGTGATGTCCGCATCGTCTCCGAGGGAGGGGCGCCTGCGGTCATCGCCCGCCACCCCGCTCCCGAGGGAGCGCCGACGGTGCTGCTGTACGCCCACCACGGCGTCCAGCCCGAAGGCGATCCGGCTGCCTGGGACAGTTCTCCGTTCGAGCCGACCGAGCGCGATGGTCGGCTTTACGGGCGCGGCACGGCCGACGACAAGGCCGGCATCGCAACGCATCTGGCGGCGTTCCGGGCGCATGGCGGCACGCCGCCCGTCGGGGTGACGGTGTTCGTCGAAGGGGAGGAGGAATCGGGCTCACCGTCGCTGTCGCGCCTGCTGGCGGCGCACAAGGACGCGCTGGCCGCCGATGTCATCGTGATCGCCGACTCCGACAACTGGAGCACCGACACCCCCTCGCTCACCGTGTCGCTACGCGGCCTGGCCGACTGCGTGGTCGAGGTCTCCACGCTCGACCACGGCCTGCATTCCGGCATGTGGGGCGGTGTGGTGCCCGACGCGCTCATGGTGCTGGTGCGGCTACTGGCCAGCCTGCACGACGACGACGGCAACGTTGCGGTCGCGGGCCTGCACGAGGCGACGGCGGCAGACGTCGACTACACCCCCGAGCGGGTGCGCGCCGACACCGGAGTGCTCGACGGCGTCGACGAGATCGGTTCTGGCGCAGTGGCGCAACGACTCTGGGCCAAACCGGCGATCACGGTCATCGGGATAGACACCACGCCGATCGCGAAGGCATCCAACACGTTGATCCCGTCGGCGCGGGCCAAGGTCAGCATGCGGGTGGCCCCCGGCGGCGATGCCGGCGAGCACCTGGCCGCCCTGACCCGGCACCTGGAACAGCACGCGCCGTGGGGTGCCCGGGTGACGGTGACGCCCGGCGACGTCGGCCAGCCCTACGCCATCGACGCCACCGGCCCGGTCTACGACGCAGCGCGCGAGGCGTTCCTGCAGGCCTGGGGACAGGATGCGGTCGACACCGGCGTCGGCGGCTCGATCCCGTTCATCGCGGCTTTCGCCGCTGCATTCCCCGAGGCCAAAATCCTGGTCACGGGCGTCGAGGACCCGGATACCCAGGCGCACAGCGTCAACGAGAGCCTGCACCTGGGTGTGTTGGAGCGGGCCGCAACAGCAGAGGCGCTGCTGTTGGCCAAACTGGGGGTGCTGGCCGCACTGGGATCAGACGGACAGATCCCGACGTAGCTTCGCGACGTGGCCGGTGGCGCGCACGTTGTACTGCGCCACCTCGATCGTGCCGTTCTCGTCGACGACGAACGTCGAGCGGATCACGCCCTGCACGGTCTTGCCGTACATCGTCTTCTCGCCGTAGGCGCCCCAGGCCTCGAGCACCGCGCGGTCGGGATCGGACAGCAGGGGGAACGTGAGCCCTTCCTTGTCGCGGAACTTCGCGAGTTTCTCGGGCTTGTCCGGGGAGATGCCGACGACGTCGAGACCGGCGTCGCCCAGCTCGGCCAAGTTGTCGCGGAAGTCGCACGCCTGCTTCGTGCAGCCGGGGGTGGAGGCGGCGGGGTAGAAGTAGACGACGACCTTTCGCCCCTTGTAGTCCGACAGCTTGACGGTGTTGCCGTCGGCGTCGGGGAGGCTGAACGCGGGGGCTTTGTCGCCCACCTCGAGGCGGGGAGTCTGCGGCATGGCTGGTGGCTCTCCTTCGATCCGTGGCATCGATGCGCGACCGGGCGCTGCGCGCAGCGCCCGCTGAACTAGGGTAGTGCGGCAGGACCGACAGACGACCGGAGGCATACGTGGCGGATCGTGATCCCGACACCATCAAGGCCGAGATCGATCAGGCGCGCGATCAGTTGGCTCTGACTGTCGACTCGTTGACTGCGCGGGCCAACCCGCGGCGGCTGGCCGACGATGTCAAAGCAGGTGTGGTGCGCTTCGTGACGAAGCCGCCGGTGATGGCTTCGCTGGCTGGCGTCGGCGTGCTGGTGCTCGTGGTGGTCGTGCGGCGCGCGCGCCGCTGACGGTTCCCTGCTGACGGTTCAGCGGCGGCGAGCCGAGCGGAACCAGTCCGAGAAGGAAAAACCGGGCGGGTTGGCGACGCGGCCGAGTCGGCTGCAGCTGTGGACGAGAACCGGATGCTGCGCGGCAGCGTCCGGGCCAGAGCCTTCTGTTGCTGTCGTCGTCGTCGACGGCTCCATCAGCCCTGACATCAGCTAAGTTCCTCGTTTCCCGTCACGGTCCGCGGATTTCTCCCGTTCCGTTGTGATCAGCTAACGGCACCTTAACACCCGATGTGGCCTATGCCCAGCGCAATCGTTATCCGGACGGCGAAGCGAGGAAATGTTCGGACCGATCCGAAGAGTTGACGCACCGGTCGATTTTGCTCCGAAGGAGTGTCCGATAGCACATCATTCGACACACGTCTTCTCGAACGCGAAAATTATGCGCGAACGTCAAAAATGTGACCGCAGTGGCGCCTGCAGACAGGGGCGGCGGCGCGGGTCCCGGGTCATCTACGCTGACGGCTGACCCACCACGAGCAAAGGAGACACGCGATGGCGTGGTTTCTCGCCCTGCAGGGCCCGTCCCAACCCAGCCACCAGGCGTCGGTGTACGAGTTGCAGGATCTGACCGACGTCGACCAGCTCGCGCAGGAACTCGTCAGCGCTGTGACGCTGGATCGCGTGGTGCCGATTCCGGCGATGCTGCCGCAGAACAACCGCAAGCGTCAGAAGGTCACGCTGTACGTCCGGCCCGCGGCCTGGGCGATGTGGACCTTCTACGAGCTCAGCGACGACGACCGCCGTGCGCTGATGAAGGAGAATCCGCTCGTGCAGGCGATGCAGGCACATCAGCAGCAGCACCATCCGGGGCAGCCCGGCGCCGGCGCCCCCAACCCGTTGATGGGTCAGCCCGGTCCAGGTGCGCCCCGGCGCTGAGCCCCCCACGATCACACTGCGCGGCCATCAGAAGGAGGAGACGTCATGAGCGCGGATGTGGAGCAGTTCGAGTTCCAGGCCGAGGCCCGGCAGCTCTTGGATCTGATGATCCACTCGGTGTATTCGCACAAAGAATCCTTTCTGCGCGAGCTCATTTCGAACGCCTCGGATGCCCTGGACAAGCTCAGGCTCGAGGCATACCGCAACAAGGATCTCGACGTCGACACCTCGGACCTGCACATCGAGCTGGTCACCGACAAGCAGGCCCGCACCCTGACCGTGCGTGACAACGGCATCGGGATGAGCCGCGACGAGGTGGTCGAACTCATCGGCACGCTGGCCAAGTCCGGCACCGCCCGCATGCGTCAGCAGCTGCGCGAGTCCGAGGGCGGGGACGCCGGCGATCAGCTGATCGGCCAGTTCGGCGTCGGTTTCTACTCGGTGTTCATGGTGGCCGACCGGGTCGAGTTGCTCACCCGCAAGGCGGGGGAGAGCGACGCCACCCGCTGGGAGTCCAGTGGCGACGGCACTTACACGATCGCCGCGGTCGCCGATGCGCCGCAGGGGAGCTCGGTGACGCTGCACCTCAAACCCGCGGACGCCGAGGACGAGCTGGGTGACTACACCGCGGAGTGGACGCTGCGGAACCTGGTCAAGAAGTACTCCGACTTCATCTCCTGGCCCGTCCGCATGCAGGTGGAGCGGCGGGTCCCTTCCGCAGAAGGCTCAGGCGGCGAGGACGCGAAAGACTCAGTCACCATCGAGACCGAGACGCTGAACTCGATGAAGGCCCTGTGGTCACGCTCCAAGGACGAGGTGACCGCCGAGGAGTACACCGAGTTCTACCGCCACATCGCCCGCGCCTGGGACGAGCCGCTCGAGGTCATCGCGATGAAGGCCGAGGGCACGTTCGAGTACCAGGCGCTGCTGTTCATCCCGTCGCACGCGCCGTTCGACCTGTTCGACCGTGACGCGCACGTCGGTATCCAGCTCTACGTCAAGCGCGTGTTCATCATGGGCGACTGCGACGAGTTGCTGCCGCAGTACCTGCGCTTCGTCAAGGGCGTGGTGGATGCACAGGACATGTCGCTCAACGTGTCTCGCGAGATCCTGCAGCAGGACCGCCAGGTGACGGCGATACGCCGTCGGCTGACCAAGAAGGTCCTCTCGACCATTGCCGAGCTGCAGACCGAACGTCCGGAGGACTACCGCACGTTCTGGACGCAGTTCGGCCGCGTCGTGAAGGAGGGTCTGCTCTCCGACGCCGACAACCGCGACGCGCTGCTGCGGATCGCGTCGTTCGTGTCGACGCGGGACGGCGCCGAGAGTGACCCGGAGCCCACCACGCTGGCCGGTTACGTCGAGCGCATGAAGGACGGGCAGGAGCAGATCTTCTACGCCACCGGTGAGACGCGGGAGCAGATCCTCAAGTCGCCGCACCTGGAGGCGTTCAAGGCCAAGGGCTACGAGGTGCTGCTGCTGACGGACCCGGTCGACGAGGTCTGGGTGCAGAACGTGACCGAGTTCGACGGTAAGCCGCTGCAGTCGGTGGCCAGGGGCGAGGTGGACCTGGAATCCGACGAGGAGCGCTCGGCGCGGGAGGCCGAGCGCGAGGAGCAGGGCAGGACGTTCGCCGAGCTGATGGCCTGGTTGAAGGAGACGCTCGACGAGCACGTCAAAGAGGTGCGGCTCTCGTCGCGGCTGACCGAATCGCCGGCCTGCCTGATCACCGATGCGTTCGACATCACTCCTGCCCTGGCCCGCTTGTACAAGGCGTCGGGGCAGGAGGTGCCGGTCGCCAAGCGCATCCTCGAGCTGAACCCGGAGCACCCGCTCGTCACCGGGCTGCGTCAGGCTCATGGGGATCGTCCCGACGATCCGGCGATCGCCGAGACAGCCGAACTCCTCTATGGCACCGCACTTCTGGCCGAGGGTGGGGCGCTCGATGACCCGGCGCGCTTCGCCGATCTGCTCGCCACGCGCCTGGCGAGAACGCTCTAGCACCCATCAGGCGGCGCTCCAGGCGATTCGGTTGTGCGCCAGAGCTATTCGGTTGCGATATCGCTGATCGGTAGGCTGAGTTCCGCCGCAGTGACGGTGACGAGCAGGCTCTTGACCGCCGAGTAGTCGAAAGCTCCGCGCATGACGGAGCCGATCGACAGGCCGTCGTAGACGGCGAGGATGCGCATGGCGGCGGCGTTGGCGTCGTCGGTGTGGAAAACGCCTGCAGCCAGGCCGCTTTCGATGATGGCCGAAGTGCGATCGAGCCAAGCCTGCATCAGGCGCGCGACTTCGTCCCGCAGCGCCGGTCGGCGACGTCCGGCATGCCAGGCATCGATCCACAGCGCGCTCACGCGCTCCTCTTCCTCGGATACGAGCGTCGCGACGAGTAGTCGGATCGCGGCAACCGGGGACGTCTGCTCTTCGACGGGACCGAACGTCGCCTCGAGTTCGGCTTCTGCGATGCCGACGAACACCTCCGCGAGCAACGTGTCGACGGAGGGGAAGTAGTAACCGATCAGGCCGCCGGTGATGCCGAGGGCGTCCGCGATGGATCTCAGCGTGATCGATTCCAGCCCGTCGGACAGCGCCAGCGCCGTCGCGTGCTGCACGATCTCGGCGCGGCGCGCCTCGGGAGTCTTCCGCGTCCGCCGGGGTTTGACCTCGGCTCCACTTGACGGCACGCCGGCGATGGTATTGGGTTACTGCCCAACAGCCAAATTGGGCGCGTGCCCAATAAGAGATTCGAGGATGCGCGTGATCACCCCTGACATCGAGTCGAGCACCTCGACGCTCTCCACTGCGGCTGACGAATTCGGCCGGATCGAGGCCCGCGGGATCGACTACATCCCGCCAGGCGAACGACACGGCAATCCCCGCGGGCTTTTCTTCGTATGGGCGTCGGCCAACGTCAACTTCCTCTATGTCGTACTCGGCGGACTCCTCATCCTCTTCGGCCTCTCGTTGTGGCAGGCGCTGGCCGTCATCGTGATCGGCAACCTGTTCTGGGCGGCGATCGGATTGCTCGCCATCACCGGCCCGGTCTCGGGAAGCCCCAGCGGGGTCATCAATCGCAGCATGTTCGGCGTCGTCGGGAATCGCCTGAACATGGCGCTGCTCAACTGGCCGATCTTCATCGCGTACGAGGCGGTCAATCTCGCCCTCGGCGCTCTGGCTGGCTTCGCGCTGGCCGATCAACTGGGTTTCGCCGCCAACCCGCCGGTCAAGATCGCGATCGTCGCCGTCACGGCCGCGATCACGGTGACGATCAGTGTCTTCGGCCACGCGACCATCGTGCGGATGAGCGGCCTGTTCACCGTCGCGCTGACGATCGTGATGGTGATGCTCGGAGTTTGCGTGCTCAATCATGCGGACTGGGGCTATGTTCCGCCGGTCGAGATCGCGCCCGCCGGTTGGGCCGTCGTGGCGACGATGACCGCGGGCGTGACCGTCATCGCGGCGGCGCCGCTGTCCTGGGGCATCAGCGCCGACTACGCCCGATATCTGCCCGCGGACACCTCCCGACTGCAGGTCGCGACCTGGACCGCGCTCGGCGGATTCGTACCGGCGGTGTTGTTGGGTGCCGTGGGTGTGCTGGCGGGCACCGTGATCGACATGACCGACCCGCAGACCGCGCTTGCCGAGATCCTGCCGTCCTGGGCTTACTCCGCCTTCCTGCTGTTCGTGGTTCTCGGTTGCATGACCAACAACATCCTCACCATGTACAGCTCGGGACTGTGTCTTCAGGCCATCGGGGTTCCGCTGCGCCGCGCTGTCACCGTGCTGATCGACGGTCTTCTCGGTGTGTCACTGGCGCTCTACGCGCTGTTCGTCACCAACTTCACCGACGCGTTGAGCACCACCCTCGAACTGACCGTCGTCCTACTCGGACCGGCTATCGCGGTGTACTCCGCCGATATCCTGCTGCGCCGAAATCGTTATGACGGAGCGGAATTGAACGATGTGCTGCCGGCGGGTCCGTTCTGGTTCAGTCGAGGGTGGAACATCGCAGGGTTCTCGGCGATCGGCGCCGGAGCGTTCACCGCCGCACTGTGCGTCAACACCACGCCGTACCAGGGCCCGATCTCAGCCGCGCTCGACGGCGCGGATCTGTCCGCCCTCGTCGGCCCCCTGGTTGCCGTCGCCGTCTATGTCGCGATGACGCGTCTGCTCTATCCCGGCCACATCGTGCGCGGCGATGTGGCCGCGTGAGGCCACTGCCGGTCTCGCCGAGCTGGTTCGTCGTCGCCGACTGCGGTGCGGGCGTCACCCTCATCGAGGAACCCGGGGTGGAGCCGATGCTGCGCGCCAACACGTGGTACGTGCGCGGACGACGTCGTGACGTGTTGATCGACACCGGCCTCGGGGTGTGTTCTCTGCGGGGTGCCCTGGCCGAAACCTTCGGAGGGCGTGAGCCTGTGGCAGTGCTGACGCACACGCACCTCGACCACATGGGCGGGGCCCACGAGTTCCGCCAGCGGTGGGCCCATCCCGCCGAGAAGCCCGGTCGTCCCGCCCGCGTCAGCCTCTTCGGGCCCGACCTGTGCGCGGCCCTGGGTGTGGACCGGGGCGCCGAGGGGATGTCCGGGTGGCAGCTCAACGCCGTGCCCACCAAGGAATACGACCCGTCGACGTATCAGACGAAGCCCGCGCCGAGCACCGCTGATCTGCACGACGGCGACGTCGTCGACCTGGGGGACCGCCGGCTGGAGGTCCTGCACCTACCGGGCCACAGCCCCGGCAGCATCGCTCTCTACGACCCCGACACCCGCACGTTGTTCTCCGGCGATGTCGTCTACGACGCCGAGCTGCTCGACGACCTCGTCGGCAGCGACCGTGCGCGCTACCGCGAGTCGTTGCGCAGGCTCGCGCAGCTGGACGTGGCGACCGTTCATGCCGGGCACGAGCCCAGCTTCGACGGCGACCGGCTGCACGTCTTGATCGACGCCTACCTGAGTACCCCTACACCGGAAAGCAAGAGAAACTGACATGGCTCGTTACGGAACACAATTCGGACCCGACATCACCTTCCTGGGAGTTCCGCGATGCACGTGGGACGAACCCGCGACATACGCCGATGCCGACGTCGTCATCATCGGCGCCCCCTTCGACGGTGGCACGTCTCACCGTGCAGGCACCCGCTTCGGACCGCAGTTCATGCGGCAGACCGACTACAACCCGCACGACGGATCCCGGCCCTCGCTGGCGATGCGGGTCGACGCCCTCAGGGACGTGACGGTGTACGACGCAGGTGATGTCGAGATGTTCGCCGGTGACGCCGCGAAGTCGGTCGCCGACCTGCAGAAGGCCGTGTACACCGTCACCGCCAACGGGGCGGTACCCATCATCCTGGGCGGCGACCACACGATCGCGTGGCCGGACGCGGGCGGCGTAGCCGAACACGTCGGCACGGGCCGGGTGTCGATGATCCACTTCGACGCCCACGCCGATACCGGCGACATCGAGTTCGGCTCACTCATCGGACACGGCCAGCCGATGCGCCGTCTGATCGAATCCGGTGCCGTGCGCGGAGATCGCTTCCTGCAGATGGGGTTACGAGGCTACTGGCCGGGACCCGACACCCTGGAGTGGATGGCGCAGCAGAAGATGCGGTGCTACGAGATGACAGAGATCGTCCATCGAGGTTTCGAGACGTGCCTGACCGAAGCCTTCGGTATCGCCACGGACGAATGCGAGGGCGTGTTCCTGTCCGTCGACGTCGACGTGTGCGACCCTGGCCACGCGCCGGGGACTGGCACTCCCGAACCGGGCGGCCTCACATCTCGACAACTGTTGGACGCCGTCCGGCGCATCGCCTACGAACTACCGGTGGTCGGCGTGGACGTCGTCGAGGTGGCGCCACCCTACGACGTCGCGGACATCACCTCGTTCCTGGGCAATCGGATTGTCCTGGAGGTGCTTTCCGGGATGGCGCGTCGCCGTCGCGACCAGCGCGACGGCAGTGTCTGGGACCCGTCGTTGCCGCTCCTGGCCGACCGTGGCCACTAGTCGTCACGACGTAGGAGGGGAAGGCTCCCGTATCAACCAGAAAAGCCCCGCGTAGGCGGGGCTTTTGTGGTGGTGCGCCGTCAGGGTTTCGAACCCCGGACCCGCTGATTAAGAGTCAGCTGCTCTACCAACTGAGCTAACGGCGCGCGTGGGAGACAATAACAGGCCCGCGGCACCGGACGGAAATCGTCGAAGAATCCGCTCGTCAGGGGCGCTTCCCGATCGCAACGCCGCGTTCACGTGCGCACTCGAAACGCACCGTAGAATCGGCGTCAACAATCCTGGGAATCCGCTGTCAGTATTCCTGTCAAGAGCCTGAAGAAGAAGTGGAGCGAAGTATGGCGCAGGGCAACACGGCGACGCGTGCGCGGCGCGGGCGGGCCTGGTTGGCCGCCATCGTGCTGATTCCCGCGATGGCGCTGGCGATGACAGCATGCGGCAGCGGCACCGACACCGCGGCACCTCAGGTCATCGACGAGAAGGGCACCCCGTTCGGTGACCTGCTGGTACCCAAGCTGACGTCATCGGTCAAGGACGGCGCGGTCGGGGTGAGCGTGGATTCGCCGGTGTCGGTGAGCGCCGAGTTCGGGGTGCTGGGCGCTGTGTCGATGGTGAACCAGAGCGGCAAGCCCGTGCAGGGCCGGTTGTCCGACGACGGCTTGACGTGGGAGACAGTGGAGCCGCTCGGTTACAACAAGCGCTACACGCTGACCGCGGAGTCGCTGGGTCTCGGTGGGGTCGCCAAGCGGCAGATGTCGTTCGAGACGCATTCGCCGGAGAACCTGACGATGCCCTATGTGTTGCCCAACGAGGGCGAGGTCGTCGGCGTGGGGCAGCCGGTGGCCGTCCGGTTCGACGAGAACATCACCAATCGTCTTGCGGCGCAACGGGCGATCACGGTGAAGACCACGCCCGAGGTCGAGGGCGCCTTCTACTGGCTGAGCAATCGCGAGGTGCGGTGGCGCCCCGCGGAGTACTGGAAGCCGGGCACCAAGGTCGAGGTCGCGGTCAACACCTACGGTGTCGATCTCGGGGACGGCCTGTTCGGTCAGGAGAACGTGTCGACCTCGTTCACGATCGGTGACCAGGTCGTCACGACCGTCGACGACGACACCAAGACGTTGACGGTCAAGCGCAACGGCGAGGTCATCAAGTCGATGCCCGTGTCGATGGGTAAGAACAGCACGCCGACGAACAACGGCACCTACATCGTCGGGGACCGTCGCGCCCACATGGTGATGGACTCGTCGACCTACGGTGTCGCGGTCGAATCACCGAACGGCTATCGCACCGAGGTGGATTGGGCGACGCAGATCTCGTACAGCGGCATCTACGTGCACGCCGCTCCGTGGTCGGTGGGCAGTCAGGGCTACAGCAATGTCAGCCACGGCTGCATCAACGTGAGTACGAGCAACGGCAAGTGGTTCTACGACAACGCCAAGCGCGGCGACATCGTCGAGATCGTCAACACCGTGGGGTCGCCCCTGCCGGGGACCGACGGCCTCGGGGACTGGAACATCCCGTGGTCGCAGTGGAAGGCCGGCAACGCCAACATCTGACGCCGATCGCCCCGCCGGCCGCGCCGGCGGGGCGATGGTCGTCGTACGCGGTCACTCGTGGGGCTGCTTCGTCTCCGGGTAGTTGGTGTAGCGAAGGATGAACGCCGCTGACGTGATGCCGGCGGCGACGCCGATGACACCCCACAGTGCGATCTGGAAGACCAGCGATCCGAACAGGAAGTCGTAGCTCAGGGTCAGGTAGAGGGCCCAGAAGACGCGATAGGCCGACCAGAAGGCCACCAGGCCGGTGCTGATGCCGATCATCAGAGCGCGCTGGCGGTCGACGCGGGTGACGTGCTGCTCGAGGGCGGCGGGGAGCTTCATGGGGGTGTCCTTTCGACGGTGTGTTTCCGCAGTCGCGGTCGAGACACAGTCAAAAGGGGAGCATGCGCTACCGATCCCAAGAAATGACCCAAGAAACAAGTCAGGGGCCCACGTGGGGCCCCTGACCGACGGGGTGGCTGACGGGACTCGAACCCGCGACAGCCAGGATCACAACCTGGTGCTCTACCAACTGAACTACAGCCACCATTGCCGCTTGCGCGGCGTCGTCGATACTAGCCGGTGGATCCCCCGGGAGCCGAATCAGTTGTCGAATCCGGACCCAGGGTGGCCGCTATCGCCGCGATCTCGCTGGTCGCGGGTCCGGGCGGCGGCACGAACGCGGTTTGCCGGTAGTACTTCAGCTCGCGGATCGACTCGTGGATGTCGGCGAGCGCGCGGTGCGCCAGTCCCTTTTCCGGCTGGCCGAAGTAGATGCGGGGATACCAGCGGCGGCACAGTTCCTTGATGGAGCTGACGTCGATCATCCGGTAGTGCAGGTAGTCGTCGAGCTTGGGCATGTCCCGGGCCAGGAAGCCGCGGTCGGTGGCGATCGAGTTGCCGCACAGCGGCGCCGTCTTGGCCTGTTTGACGTGCTCGCGGATGTAGTCCAGCGCCATGGTCTCGGCGGTGGCGAGATCGATGGTCGACGTCCGGACCTCGTCGATCAGCCCCGACTTCGTGTGCATCTGGGTGACGACGTCGACCATCGACGTCAAGGCGTCCTCCTCGGCGTGGATCACCACGTCGATCCCGTCGCCCAGGATGTTGAGCTCCGAGTCGGTCACCAGGACCGCGATCTCGATGAGCCGATCTGTGCCCAAATCGAGGCCGGTCATCTCACAGTCGATCCACACCAGTTCGTCACGCACAGCGATCCACACTAATTCCTCGCACCCCACTAAGGTGCGACGCATGGCAACGGAGTCGCCCAGCAATGCAGCGCAGCAGATCGCGGCGGGCTATGCCGGTGAGGGTCCCGCACTCGAACTCGGCTCGGTCGTCATCGACGGGGCCAGCGATCCGTCCGCGCTCGTGCGGATCCCGATGACAACGCTCAACCGCCACGGGCTGGTCGCCGGTGCGACGGGCACCGGCAAGACCAAGACGCTGCAAATGCTGGCCGAGCAACTGTCGGCGGCCGGTGTGCCGGTGCTGATGGCCGACGTGAAAGGCGACCTGTCCGGGTTGTCCCGGCCGGGCGCCGTCAGCGACAGAGTCACTCAGCGCGCCGCCGACACCGGCGACGCGTGGACGCCGCAGTCGTTTCCGGTGGAGTTCCTGTCCCTGGGCACTGGCGGTGCCGGCGTGCCGGTGCGCGCGACCATCAGCAGCTTCGGGCCGATCCTGCTGTCGAAGGTGTTGGGCCTCAACCAGACTCAGGAGTCGACGCTCGGGCTGATCTTCCATTGGGCCGATCAGCAGGGGCTGCCGCTGCTCGACGTCAAAGATCTGCGGTCGGTGATCCAGTTCCTGACGAGCGAGCAGGGTAAGCCCGAATTGAAGGCGCTGGGTGCGGTGTCGACGACCACCGCCGGGGTGATCCTGCGTGCCCTGGTCAATCTGGAGGCCGACGGCGCCGACACGTTCTTCGGTGAACCGGAGCTCGAGCCCGCCGACCTTCTGCGCGTCGACCAGTCCGGCCGCGGCGTGATCTCGCTGCTGGAGCTGGGCGCGCAGGCCACCCGGCCGGTGATGTTCTCGACGTTCCTGATGTGGGTTCTCGCCGACCTGTTCACGACGCTGCCCGAGGTCGGCGACGTCGACAAGCCGAAGCTGGTGTTCGTCTTCGACGAGGCCCACCTGCTGTTCACCGACGCGTCGAAGGCGTTCCTGGCCCAGGTCGAGCAGACCGTGAAGCTCATCCGTTCCAAGGGTGTGGGCGTGTTCTTCTGCACCCAGCAGCCGACCGATGTGCCCAAGGACGTGCTCAGCCAGCTCGGGGCCCGCATCCAGCACGCGCTGCGGGCATTCACCCCGGATGACGAGAAGGCGCTGAACAAGACGGTGCGGACCTACCCGAAGACCGACGTCTACGATCTGCAGTCCACGCTGACCTCCTTGGGTATCGGTGAGGCGATCGTGACGGTGCTGTCGGAGAACGGGGTGCCGACGCCGGTGGCCTGGACGCGGGTGCGTGCGCCCCGCTCGCTGATGGACACGATCGGCACCGACGCGATCGCAGCGGCCGCGGCATCGAGCCCGCTGCAGGCCGAATACGGCCAGACCGTCGACCGGGAATCGGCCTACGAGCGTCTGGCGGCGAAACTGGCACCACCCGCCGAACCGCCGCAGGCGCAAGCCCCTGCCCCGCAACAGGTTCCGATGCCTCAGCCGTGGGATCTGCCGCCGATGCCGGAGCCGGTGCAGCCACGGGAACCGGGCTTCCTCGACACCGTGATGGACAGTCCGGCGTTCAAGAGCGCGATGCGCTCGGCGGGCACGGTGATCGGCCGCGAGATCACCCGCAGCATCTTCGGTACCGGTCGGCGCCGACGGCGCTAGTCGCCGCCGAGCTTCTTGTACACGGCGCCGACGATCGGTGCGACGATAGCCCGCGGTGCGTAGCCGCTGGCCGCCGACATCGCCTTCGACGTGATGCCGGGGACGACGCGCATCTTGTTGCGATCCAACCCGTCCAGCGACACCTTCGCCGTGTACTCGGTGTCGATCCACAGGAAGTCGGGGATCATCCGCTCGACCAGTGACTGCTCGTCCGGGTTGGGCAGCTCGGTGCGCACGGGTCCGGGGGCCAGCACGGTGACGTGCACACCGGCGGATTTCACCTCGCCGCGCAGCGATTCGCTGAAGGTGTTGGCGAACGCCTTGGTCGCCGCGTAGGTGGCGTTGTTCGGGATGGGGGAGTTGCCCGCCGCGGAACCGGAGATGAGGATGCCGCCGGCGCGCCGGGCGACCATGCCGGGCAGGACCGCCAGTACCAGATCGTGCACCCCGAGCACGTTGAGCTGCACCTGTTTGCGTTCCTCGGCCGGGTCCAGCGTCACCACCGGCCCGAACGTGGCGGTCCCGGCGTTCGCGCAGAGGATCGAGATCTCGCGGTCGGCCAGCTCCGTGCAGAGCTCGGCCCGGGCGGCCGGGTCGGCCAGGTCGACCGCGCGAACCTCCACGGTGACGCCGTACTGGCTGCGGAGACGTTCGGCGAGAGCCTCGAGCACCTCGCCGCGCCGAGCGGTGATGATCAGGTGGTGGCCGCGGGCCGCGAGCTCGACGGCCAGCGCCTCGCCGATGTTCTGGGAAGCGCCGGTGACGACCGCGCGCGCCTGCGCACTGGGTCCGGGAACGGGCATGGGCGCTGACTATATCGTGGGCGTCCATGAGCGAGTCGTCTCCGGTCCAGGCTCCCCTCGCCGGTCCGGTGCGCTCCCGCGTCGCGGCCTGGGTGCTGTGGGATTTCGGCGCCACCCCGATCAACGCGATCGTCGTGACGTTCGTCTTCTCGGTGTACCTGACCAATGCGGTCGGCGACGACCTGCCCGGCGATGTCAGTCCTGCGAGCTGGCTGGGCCGCGCGCTGGCGGTGGCCGGGCTGATGGTGGCGGTGTTCGCGCCGGTCACCGGGGTGTGGGTGGACGCGCCGGGCCGGCGGCGCCGGGCGCTGGCGCTGCTCACCGGGGCGATGGTGGTGCTCACCGCGTCGATGAGTCTGATCCGCGACGATCACCGCTTCCTGCTGCCCGGGTTGGTGATGCTCGCCGCCACCGCGGCGCTGAGCGAGCTCGCCACGGTGCCCTACAACGCGATGCTGCGCGAGTTGTCCACCCCGCAGACCGCCGGCCGGGTGTCCGGATTGGGCTTGGCCGCAGGCTATGTCGGCAGTGTGGTGGTGTTGGTCATCGTCTACGTCGGCTTCGTGGCGGGAACCGGTGACACGCGCGGGCTACTGGCGCTGCCCACTGCCGACGGGCAGAACGTGCGCGCTGCGATGTTCCTGGTGGCCGCCTGGTTCGCGCTGTTCGCACTGCCGCTGCTGCTGCGCGGACCCGCGGGCGCGGGTGCGTTGCCGCCGCGAGTGGGCTTCGTCGGTGCGTACCGACGCATCTGGCGGGAGATCCGGCAGGAATGGCGCCGCGACCGCAACGTCATCTACTACCTGGGGGCCAGCGCCCTGTTCCGCGACGGCCTGACCGGTGTGTTCACCTTCGGTGCCGTGCTGGGTGTGCAGGTCTACGGGGTCTCGTCCGCCGATGTGCTGTTGTTCGGGATCGCGGCCTGTGTGGTCGCGGCCGTCGGCGCGGTGATCGGCGGCTTCGCCGACGACCGGCTGGGTGCCAGGCGAGTCATCATCACGTCGCTGGTGGCGATGATCGGCGTCGGGCTGACGCTGCTGACGGTGTCCGGTCCGCTGTCGTTCTGGGTCCTGGGACTGGCGTTGTGTCTGTTCATCGGCCCCGTGGGGGCCTCGGCGCGCACGCTGATGATGCGGATGGCGATGCACGGCAAGGAGGGCGTGACGTTCGGCCTGTACGCCACCGCCGGGCGCGCCGCGACCTTCCTCGCACCGTGGCTGTTCTCGGCGTTCATCGACATCTTCGACAGCGACCGCGCCGGTCTGGGCGGCATCCTGGTCGTACTGGTGCTCGGCCTGGTCGCGTTCGCGTTCGTGCGGGTGCCCGGCCGGCACGTCGACGCTTAGCGCCGCCCCGCCGCGCAGACGGTGAGGCCGGCGCCGTCGCGCTGCTGCACCAGGGTGTCGTCGACGGTGATCGAGCACGTCACTCTGCGGCCCACGTTGATGATGCTGACGCTGGCCGAGCGCTCGGCGGGCTCGGGCAGCGACACCTCGCGGGTCCAGGGCAGCATCACGTTGAACTCGGTCTGCAGCAGACCGCCGGTGTCGACGTAGGTGATGTTGAGGGCGCGGCCGGTGCCCGACACCGTGTAGACGACGGTGTCGGTGGCGCCGGGGGTCGCCGGCTCCGTGGTGGTCGGCAGCGACGGCTCTGTGGGTGCCGGCAGGGCCGATGTGCGTGGGATGCGGGACGTGGTCGTCGGCGTGGGCCGGGTCGAGGTGACGGTCGGTTCCGGCGCGGCCGGCGCCGGCGCCATGACGGTGTCCTGTCGCGAGCTGTTGACGATCACGAGCGCGATGACGAGGCCGATGATCGTCAGGACGGCGAGCCCGGCCACCACCCAGAGCCATCGCGGCGGCTTGGGATCTTCCGGCGGTGGCGGTGGCTCGCTGCCGTAGGCGGTGCCGGGACCGTACTGGTGTGCACCGGTGGCGTAGGGGTCGTAGCCGTAGGACGAGTACGGGGGGAGCTGCTCGGTCGGGCGCGGCGGCGGCTGGTAGGGCGGCCCGTATGGGGCCTGACCGGCGTAGGCGGGGTCGGTGTAACCGGGATAGGTGGGGTAGCCGCCGCCGAAGGCCTGCGTCGGTTCGTCACGACGTCTGTCGGGGGAATCCGTCATACCCACCTCATGGCTGCAGGGTACCTGTGGCGGCGAGCCGGTGGCCCGAGGCGCCGGCCGGGGTCGACCGTGTGAGAATCGAGCACCGTGGCACAGCAGGTTCGTCGGGTTTACGGGGCGTCGATGTCCCCCGACGCCACCGCCTTCGCTCATCTGGTCGACGACGGGGGATACCCGCGGGCGGTGCAGCGGTTCCTCCGGGGCTGGCGAGCCAGCTCGTCGCGCGACGTGGAACTGCCGGTAGACGGGCCGGTGACCAGGGTCCTGCATTCGGCCGACGGCCACTGGTTGGCCTGTCAGGTCGCACCCGAAGGTGGCACCCGAAGCCAGATCTGGGTTGTCACAACCGATCCCGACGACCGTGCGGCACGTCGCATCGATCACTGGCCGTCGGGAGCCGACGGCACCGCTGAGCTGATCAGCTGGGACGGCACCCGGGTTGCGGCGATCCTCACCGGCGAGGACGGTGTGGGCAGCTCGTGTCTGATCGATCCGTCGGACGGTTCGACGATCGTGCTCGACAGGCGCTCGGCGGGCCGTCTGGTCGACGCATGGTGCGGCGCGTCGCTGGTGCGGGTGGGGCCGCGCGGCTACCGCGATCTCATCATGCTGCGCGGACTCACCGAGACCGGCCTGCTGCCTTTCGATCCCGGCTCCACCACCGACACCGGCATCATCCTCGACGATCACAGTCCGCGGCGGCTGCGCTACGGGCCGGAGGGCGAACAGACCAAGCTCTATCACCCGGCACGCGACTACGACGTGAACAGCACGGAAGGGTACGTGCGCGCTCTGATCCGCAGCGAGAACGGCACCGAGTACGCGCGTCTGCTCGAGGTGACCGTCACTGCCGACGGCGTCGCCTATCAGGTGGTGGCCGAGCGGGCCGGCTGTGAACTCGACGAGTTCACCGTCAGCGATGACCTCTCCACCGTGGCGATGCTGTGGAATCGTCACGGCGCCAGCGAGTTACAGATCCTCGAGTACGCCGACTACACGCTCTACGATCCGATCCCGCTGCCCGGCATGGTCGCCAGTGAACTCTCGATCAGCGCCGGCGGATCGATGCTGGCGCTGACGGTCGAGGGGCCGTCGATGCCGCCCACCGTCGAGCTCGTCGATCCGCGGACGCGTGAGTGGGAGCCGGTGGACCGCCAGCCGAGCAGCGGACCGGTGTCGGCAGACCCGACGCTGGAGACCGTCACCGCGCGCGACGGTCTGGAGTTCACCGGTTGGCTGTTCCGTCCGCCGCCCGGGGTGGCGACCATCGGCGCGATGCTGTTCCTCCACGGTGGTCCCGAAGGACAGGGCAGGCCGGGCTACAACGAGTTCTTCCCCGGGTTGCTCGAGGCGGGCATCTGCGTGTTCCTCCCGAATGTGCGCGGTTCCGGCGGCTTCGGCCGGTCGTTCATGCACGCCGACGATCGGGAACGGCGGTTCGCCGCGATCGATGACGTCTCCGACGCGGTGCGCTTCCTGGTCGACCACGAGTACGCGCCCGACGGTTGCGTCGCGTGCTGCGGCTGGTCCTACGGCGGCTATCTCACCCAGGCCGCGCTGGCGTTCCATCCCGACGATTTCGCCGCCGGCATCAGCATCTGTGGCATGAGCGATCTCAACAACTGGTACCGCACCACCGAGCAGTGGATCGCCTCGGCCGCCTACCCGAAGTACGGCCACCCGGTCAGCGATCAGGATCTGCTCGAACAGCTCTCGCCGCTGCCGCGCGCGGACGCGATCACGGCTCCACTTCTGTTGGTGCACGGCCTCAACGACACCAATGTGCCGCCGAGTGAGTCGCAGCAGATGTACGAATCCTTGGTGGCGCAGGGTAAGCAGGCTGAACTCCTGCTGTTCGACGACGACGGACACGAAATCGACAAGCGCGAGAACCGTGCCGTGTTGCTGAAGGCGATGACGAGCTGGTTGACGGCCGCGTTCGCGGGCTGAGCCGACCCTGAGCCGACCCGGCGGCGGTGTTTACCGTAATTATCTGCCGGGTAAACCCAGCTGCGCGCCAAGTGGGCGCGATGACGGAGGAGGCAGGGCATGCGAGGAATTCTCGGCGTCATTGTGCTCGTCTGGTTGTTGATCGGGGTGTTCGCCGCCTATCAGCGTGACTACTTCACCGGGGGCGAGGCCAACTGCGCCACCGCCGGGAGCATCGCGCTGACGGTCGTGGCCGGACCGCTCAACTACGCGGGTGTCAATCCGAAGGTGACGGATTGCAATGTGCCTCAACCGAGTCAGTAACCGCTGATCTTTCTGGGATTGGAGGAGTCATGATCGTCCTGGGCGTGATCCTGTTGCTGCTGGGCTGGTTCTTGCACATCTCGACAGTGCTCTACATCGGCGTGGTGCTGCTGGTGATCGGTGCTGTTTTCTGGGTGCTCGGGTCCATCGGTCGCCCCGTGGGTGGCCGCCGAGCCTGGTACTGACGCTCAACTGATTTCGTTCTCGGCCGAGGTCAGCGCTGCGACCGTCATTGCGCGCAAGACGGTTCGCAGCGTGGCCTCGGTCGTTTTGATGGCCGACTTCGTGGTCGCTGGTTTGACGGTGTGAGCCGTCGAGTTCAGCAGGCCGAACGTCGCGTGCGCCATCACCCGGGCCGACGCCTCGGACAGCTTCGGCCGCCGACGGCGCAGCACCCCGACCCAGACTTCCACGTACTGACGCTGCGCCCGGCGGACCTGACGCGTGGCGGACGCGGGCAGACTGTTCAGGTCGCGATCCTGGATGCGGATCAAATCGGACTCGCCGAGGGCGAAGTCGAGGTGGAAATCGATCAGGGCCGCCAGCGCGTCATCGGGGTCAGGTGCAGCGTCGGCGACCTCGGACGCGCCCGCCAGTAGCCGGGTGCTGATGCCGACCAACAATTCGGCCAGTAGCGCTTCCTTGTTGGGGAAGTGCCGATAGATGGCCGGTCCGCTGACACCTGCCTCGGCGCCGATGTCTTCCAGTCGAACCGCGAGGTAGCCGTGCTCGGCGAAGAGATGCTCAGCCGCCGCGAGCAGTTGGCTGCGCCGGTCTGACTTCGCCCGGCTGCGCCGGGAGGTGGCGTCGGTTCTGGTCGCGGCGGTGGTCACGGCGTCGGTCATGGCGCATCCTGTCGATCCGATCGTGGACAACGCGAGTTAATTGCGATTAACATACCACCAGTTAGTCGCCATTAACTCTAGTTGAGGTGGATTCCGAGGATGCCGACGCGGACATCACATCGTGACGACCATGCCGAATTGGTCGAACAGTTGCGGGAGAAGTTGGCCGCCGCGGCTCTCGGCGGTTCGCAGCGAGCTCGCGATCGGCACGTCGCGCGAGGGAAACTGCTACCCCGTGACCGCGTGGACGGTCTACTCGATCCGGGCAGCCCCTTTCTCGAGATCGCTGCGCTGGCAGCCAACGGCATGTACGACGACGAGTGCCCGGGCGCCGGCATGATCGCCGGCATCGGCCGGGTGTCCGGCCGCGAATGCATGATCGTCGCCAACGACGCCACGGTCAAAGGCGGCACCTATTACCCGGTGACGGTCAAGAAACACCTTCGCGCGCAGGAGATCGCGCTGCAGAACCGGCTACCGTGCCTCTACCTGGTGGACTCCGGCGGCGCATTCCTGCCGCGCCAAGACGAGGTCTTCCCCGATCGCGACCACTTCGGGCGCATCTTCTACAACCAGGCGACCATGAGCGCCAACGGAATTCCCCAGATCTCCGCGGTCATGGGATCGTGCACCGCGGGCGGCGCCTACGTGCCGGCGATGAGCGACGAATCGGTGATCGTGCGCAACCAGGGCACGATCTTCCTCGGCGGACCGCCGCTGGTGAAGGCCGCGACCGGAGAGGTCGTCACCGCCGAGGAACTCGGGGGCGGCGACTTGCACGCCAAGGTGTCCGGGGTCGCCGACCATCTCGCCCACGACGACCGCGATGCGCTGCGCATCGTCCGCCGTATCGTCAGCACCCTGGCGCCGAAGGCCGACGCACCCTGGGACGTAGCCGACGTCGTGGACCCGGTGGCTGACCAGAGCGAGCTCTACGACGTCGTGCCCGTCGATCCTCGGGTGCCCTACGACGTCGGTGAGGTGATCAGCCGCATCGTCGACGGGGGTGAGTTCGCCGAATTCAAGGCCGCTTACGGCACCACGTTGGTCACCGGCTTCGCGCGCATCCACGGCCATCCCGTCGGCATCGTCGCCAACAACGGGGTGCTGTTCGGCGAATCCGCGGTCAAGGGTGCGCATTTCATCGAGCTGTGCGATCAGCGCAAGATCCCGTTGCTGTTCCTTCAGAACATCTCCGGCTTCATGGTCGGCCGCGACTACGAGGCGGGCGGCATCGCCAAACACGGCGCCAAGATGGTCACAGCGGTCGCCTGCGCCCGGGTGCCCAAGCTCACGGTGGTCATCGGTGGGTCGTACGGGGCCGGAAACTACTCGATGTGTGGGCGCGCGTATTCGCCCCGCTTTCTGTGGATGTGGCCCAACGCCAGGATCTCGGTGATGGGCGGCGAGCAGGCCGCAGCGGTGCTCGCCACCGTTCGCAGTGACATGACCGCGGACGAGGAAGAGGCGTTCAAGGCACCCATCCGCGCCCAGTACGAGGCGCAGGGCAATCCGTACTACTCCACCGCCCGGCTGTGGGACGACGGCGTCATCGATCCTGCTGACACGAGAACGGTTGTCGGACTGGCTCTCTCGGTTGCCGCCCAGGCGCCGCTGAACCCGGTCTCCTACGGCGTCTTCAGGATGTGACCTCCCCATGACAAAAAGCTTCGATACGGTTCTGGTGGCCAACCGCGGGGAGATCGCGGTCCGCGTCATCCGCACGCTGCGGGCGATGGGGATTCGGTCGGTCGCTGTGTTCAGCGACGCCGATGCCGGCGCCCGGCATGTCGCAGAGGCAGACGTCGCGGTGCGCCTGGGCCCGGCGCCGGCCCGGCAGAGCTATCTGTCGATCGACGCGTTGCTGTCCGCGGCAGAGCGTACCGGCGCCCAGGCGGTGCACCCCGGATACGGGTTCCTCTCGGAGAACGCCGCATTCGCCCACGCCCTCGACGCCGCGGGGATCACCTTCATCGGACCGCCGACCGCCGCGATCCGCACCATGGGGGACAAGATCTCTGCGAAGGCCACGGTGTCGGCCGCTGGAGTTCCGGTGGTCCCGGGCATCTCGCGGCCCGGCCTCACGGATGACGACCTGATCGCGGCTGCCCCGCAGATCGGGTTCCCCGTGCTCGTGAAGCCCTCGGCGGGCGGTGGCGGTAAGGGTATGCGCGTGGTGCACGACGCCGGCGAACTGCCCAGCGCGTTGGCCAGTGCGCGTCGGGAGGCATCCTCGGCATTCGGCGACGACACCCTGTTCCTCGAGCGTTTCGTGCTCAACCCGCGCCACATCGAGGTGCAGGTCCTCGCCGACACCCACGGCGGCGTCGTGCATCTGGGGGAGCGCGAGTGCAGCCTGCAACGCCGGCACCAGAAGGTCATCGAGGAGGCGCCCTCACCGCTGCTCGATGCCGCGACGCGGGCGCGCATCGGCGCTGCGGCGTGCGACACAGCGCGCAGCGTGGCCTACACAGGAGCCGGCACGGTGGAATTCATCGTCTCGGCCGATCGGCCCGACGAGTTCTTCTTCATGGAGATGAACACCCGGTTGCAGGTGGAGCATCCGGTGACCGAGATGGTGACGGGCCTGGATCTCGTTGAGCTGCAAGTGCGTATCGCCGCAGGAGAGGAACTTCCTGTCGGCCAGGACGACATCGCGATGCATGGACACGCGGTCGAAGCACGGATCTATGCCGAGGATCCGGCCCGCGGATTCCTGCCGACCGGCGGCACGGTGCTGACGCTGCGTGAACCGGCAGCCCGGGGAGTCCGGGTGGATTCGGGGCTGGCCGCAGGCACGGTCGTCGGCAGTGACTACGATCCGATGCTGGCCAAGGTGATCGCCCACGCCGAGGACCGGACCAGCGCGCTGCGATCACTGGATGCCGCACTCGCCGACACCGTGGTCCTGGGGCTGACCACCAACGTCGACTTCCTGCGATTCCTGGTGGCCGACCCCGACGTGGCGGCAGGCCGACTCGACACCGGGCTGCTCGATCGTCGCCTCCCGGACTACGCACCGACGCCGCCGCGGGAGGACGACCTGATCGCCGCCGCCGCGTACCGGTGGCTGACGAGCTGGCCGGCGCAGCCCGAAAGCCCCTGGGCAGTGCCCTCGGGCTGGCGCATCGCGCATCGCGCGCCGATACCGATCCGGCTGCGTGCGGGCGACCGCACCGACCACGTCTGGCTGACCGGCGTGCCGGAGGCGGCGACCGCGACCGTGGAGAACGGCGAAACCCGGTCACTACGGGCGCTTCTCGACGACTCGAGGCTCGACGTCACGATCGACGGTCTGCGCGTCGAGTACCTCGTCGCCGACGAGGGCGGGTCGATATGGCTCGCCACCGAGGGCCGGGTGAGCATGGTCGAGGAGGTTCGCGAAGAGCCGGTGCGGCCGGACGACGCACACAGTGGCGACGCCGAGCTGACGAGCCCGATGCCCGGCGCGGTCGTGGCGGTCGGCGTCGAGGACGGCGCCCCGGTCACCGCGGGCACCGTCGTCGTCACCGTCGAGGCGATGAAGATGGAACATGCACTCACCGCGCCGGTCGACGGAGTGGCCGAACTCCTCGTCGGTGCGGGCGAACAGGTGAAAGTGGGCCAGGTGCTGGCTCGGATCACGGCGACCAAGGAGCAACCGCAATGACAGACTTCCTCTCGACCGGCACGCTGCCCGACGACTACGCGCAGTTGGCCAAGACCGTCCGCGACTTCGCGCAGAGCGTCGTCGCCCCCGTGGCGGCCAAGCACGACGAGGAGCACTCGTTCCCCTACGACGTCGTGGCCGGCATGGCCGACATGGGCCTGTTCGGGCTGCCGTTCCCCGAGGAGTACGGGGGTATGGGGGGTGACTACTTCGCGCTCTGCCTCGCGCTGGAGGAACTCGGAAAGGTCGACCAGAGCGTGGCGATCACGCTGGAGGCGGGGGTCTCGCTGGGCGCAATGCCGGTGTACCGGTTCGGCACGGAAGAGCAGAAGCAGGAGTGGCTGCCGCTGCTGGCATCGGGAAAGGCGTTGGGCGCGTTCGGTTTGACCGAGGCCGGCGGCGGCAGCGATGCCGGTGCCACCAAGACCACTGCACGCCTTGACGACGGGCACTGGATCATCAATGGCAGCAAGCAGTTCATCACCAACTCGGGCACCGACATCACCAAGCTCGTGACCGTCACGGCCGTGACCGGAGACAACGGCGGTAAAAAGGAGATCAGCTCGATCCTGGTGCCGGTGCCCACGCCCGGTTTCACGGCCGAACCGGCGTACAACAAGGTCGGCTGGAACGCCTCGGACACCCATCCGCTCAGTTTCGACGATGTCCGCGTCCCGCAGGAGAACCTGCTGGGGGAGCGGGGCCGCGGGTACGCGAACTTCCTGCGCATCCTCGACGAGGGGCGCATCGCGATCGCCGCGCTGTCGGTGGGTGCCGCCCAGGGGTGCGTCGACGAATGCGTGAAGTACTCCAAGGAACGGCATGCCTTCGGGCGCGCGATCGGCAGCAACCAGGCCATCGCGTTCAAGATCGCCCGGATGGAGGCTCGCGCGCACACGGCTCGCGCGGCGTACTACGACGCGGCCGCGTTGATGCTCTCCGGCAAGCCGTTCAAAAAGGCTGCGGCCGTGGCCAAGCTGGTGGCCAGCGAGGCGGCGATGGACAATTCCCGTGATGCCACCCAGATCTTCGGCGGCTACGGCTTCATGAACGAATACCCGGTGGCGCGCCACTACCGCGACAGCAAGATCCTCGAGATCGGTGAGGGCACAACGGAAGTCCAGCTGATGCTGATCGGACGGGAGCTGGGCCTGTGACGCGGGTGGTCGTGCAGCGGGGTCTGTGGTTCGAGGAGTTCGACACCGGTGTGCTGTACCAGCATCGGCCTGGTCGCACGATCACCGAGGCCGACAACGTCTTGTTCACCACGCTGACGATGAACACGCAGGCGCTGCATCTGGACGCCGCGTTCTCCGACGCGCTGCCGCCGTTCCATCAGCGCCTGGTCAATTCGATGTTCACGCTGTCGACCCTGGTGGGTCTGTCGGTGGCGCAACTGACGCAGGGCACGATCGTCGGCAACCTCGGGTTCGGTGAGGTGGCTTTCCCGAAGCCGCTGTTCCACGGGGACACGCTGTACGCCGAGACGGAGGTGACCGACAAGCGGGAGTCCAAGAGCCGCCCCGGTGAGGGGATCGTGACGTTCGCGCACACCGGCCGTAACCAGCACGGTGACATCGTCGCCACCGCATCACGCAAGACCATGGTGCGCAAGCGTCCTGACGGGGAGGCGTGATGCTCGCCGCTCCCGGTCCGGGCTGGCTGTTCTGCCCGGCCGATCGCCCGGAACGCTTCGAGAAAGCCGCGGCGGCAGCCGATGTCGTGATCCTCGATCTCGAGGACGGCGTCGCGGGGAAGGACCGCACGGCGGCCCGGGCCGCGCTGATCGAGACCCCGCTGGATCCGGCGCGCACCGTGGTGCGCGTGAATCCGGTCGGCACGGCGGATCACGCCGAGGATCTCGCGGCGCTCGCCGAGACCGACTACAGCACCGTCATGCTGGCCAAGACCGAAACGGCCGAGCAGGTGGCCTCATTGGCGCCCCGCGACGTCGTCGTCCTCGTCGAGACGCCGCTGGGCGCCCTCGCGGTGACCGAGACCGCTCGGGTCGAGAACACCTACGCGCTGATGTGGGGCGCGGAGGACTTGTTCGCGGTGACCGGGGGAACCGCCAATCGCCGGCCCGACGGCTCCTACCGCGACGTGGCCCGCCACGTGCGCTCGCAGACCCTGCTCGCCGCCAAAGCCTATGGTCGTCTCGCGCTGGACTCGGTGTACCTCGACATCAGAGACCTCGACGGGCTGCGCGCCGAGAGTGATGACGCCGTCGCGGTCGGGTTCGACGCCAAAGTCGCGATCCACCCGACGCAGGTCGCGGTCATCCGGGCGGCCTACGCACCCACCGAGTCGCAGATCGACTGGGCGCACCGGGTGCTCGACACCGCGCGCACCCAACGGGGCGTCTTCGCTTTCGGCGGCATCATGGTGGATGCCCCAGTGCTGCGGCGGGCGGAGCGCATCGTCGCGTTGGCTGCCCACCCCGGTGGTTCCGACGCCGGCGCCGTTCAGGGGAACGTGTAGATGCAGTGCCCACTGCCACCGATCGGCTGAAAGGCCACGATCTCGTCGTCCAGCGTGATGGAGCAGCCCGGCCCCGGCACGTCTCGGCCGGTGGCCACTACCTGGAGCATCGTGACGTCAGGACCGATGTCGATCGCCCGGGTGAACGGCAGCGGCGTGTGATCAGGCACCAGGCCGGTGTCCGGGTCGGTGACGATGCTGAACACCTCCCCGCTGCCGAATGCGGAGAAGACCACGTGATGGGTGTCAGGGCCGTAGGGCAGCGGTTCGGCAACGGCGGGCGCCGACAGGGCCAGGCCGAGCGCCCCGATGACTGGCACGACTGTGGACGCGGCCAGTCTGGTTTTCGTCAGTGTGAGGACCATTCGGTGTTCGCCTTCCGGAAAAGTGGGCTGATGGGGTAGCAGTCGCCACTCTGACGGGCCGCGATGGATCTGGCGCGAGTAGTCCACTACCCGATTGGTCGGGTGACACGGCTCGAACGCGAGCGGGCCTCTTCGCCGTCGGTGGCATCATGGTGAGTGCCCCAGTGCTTCGGCGGGCGGAGCGCATCGTCGCGTTGGCGCCCCACCCCGGCAGCTGACGGACAGACCTCCCACCAGAGGTCAGCACCGACCGCCCTTGCGCTGAGCACCTCAGTCGACTGCCGGCGCGATCCGCCGGCAGTGACCCTAGGAGGCGGTATGGCCGGTGTTGTGGAACCGATTTCGCTTGTTGCGCCCGATGGCGCGCCGACGGCGGAGGCCCGATACCGAAGACAGCTGCCGCCCGAGACCCTGGCCTGGCTCTACGAGTCGATGGTCGTCACGCGCGAGCTCGACACCGAGTTCGTCAACCTGCAGCGGCAGGGCGAGCTCGCGCTGTACGCGTCGTGTCGCGGGCAGGAGGCGGCGCAGGTCGGCGCGACCGCCTGTCTGCGCAAGAGCGATTGGTTGTTCCCGCAGTACCGCGAACTCGGCGTGTTCCTGGTGCGCGGGATCTCCCCGCCGCAGATCGGCGCCCTGTGGCGGGGCCGGTGGCACGGCGGCGTGGGCTTCACCGACAAGTGCTGCGCCCCGATCTCGATTCCGATCGGTACGCAGGGTCTGCACGCCGTCGGTGCCGCGATGGCCGCGCAGCGGCTCGGCGAGGACAGCGTGACCGTCGCGTTCCTCGGTGACGGCGCGACCAGCGAAGGCGATGTGCACGAAGCGCTGAACCTCGCGTCGGTGTACCGAGCGCCGTGCGTGTTCTTCGTGCAGAACAACCAGTGGGCGATCTCCGTGCCGGTGCACCGCCAAGTGGCCGGGCCGTCGATCGCCCAGCGCGCCGACGGCTACGGCATGGCCGGTGTGCGCGTCGACGGCAACGACGTGCTCGCCTGCTTCGCGGTGATGGCCGAGGCGGCTGCCCGCGCCCGTGCCGGCGGGGGACCGACGCTGATCGAGGCGGTCACCTACCGGATGGGTCCGCACACCACCTCCGATGATCCGTCCCGCTACCGCGATGCCGACGAGGCGGAGCACTGGCGGGCAAGGGATCCCATCGACCGGTGCCGCACCTACCTCAACGGCGAAGGCGTGTGGACGCAGCGTTTGGAGGACCGCGTCGCGCACCGGGCGCAGCGGTTGCGCAGTGAGCTGCGGGAGGCCGTGCTGAGCGAGCCGGACGCCGCGATCGAGGAGGTGTTCGACACCGTCTATCACCGCATCACACCGGATCTGGCCCGCCAGCGGGACGCCCTGATCGCCGAACTGGCAGCCGACACTCTCGAGGAGGCCTGACATGACGCAGCTGATCGAGCGGCCCTTCGGGTTCGACGACGATGTGCCGGAGGTGGAGACCCTGTCGATGGCACAGGCCATCAACCGAGCTCTGTCGGATGCGATGCTCGCCGACGACCGCGTGGTGGTGTTCGGGGAGGACGTCGCCACGCTGGGTGGTGTTTTCCGCGTCACCGACGGATTGGCCCAGAGATTCGGTGACAGCCGATGTTTCGACACCCCGCTCGCCGAGTCCGCGATCGTGGGCATCGCGATCGGGATGGCGATCCGTGGATTCGTGCCCGTGCCGGAGATCCAATTCGACGGTTTCGCCGCGCCGGCGTTCGACCAGATCGTCAGCCACCTTGCGAAGTATCGGATGCGCACCCACGGTGACGTCGACATGCCCGTGACCATCCGCATCCCGTCGTTCGGCGGAATCGGTGCGGTCGAACACCATTCGGAATCCACCGAGACCTACTGGTTGCACACGGCCGGGTTGAAGGTGGTCGTCCCGTCCACACCGGCGGATGCGTACTGGCTGCTGCGGTACGCGATCGCCGAACGCGATCCGGTGCTCTTCCTGGAACCCAAACGCCGCTACTGGGCCCGAGAACCCGTCGACACCCGCAACCCGGCGGAACCGCTGGGCCGCGCGGTGATTCGCCGAGCCGGTGAGGACGTCAGCGTGATCACCTACGGCCCGCTGGTCGCCACCGCGCTGACCGCAGCGGAAACAGCCACTGCCAGCGTCGAAGTCATCGATCTTCGAACGCTCGATCCCTTGGACATGGCCACGGTGGCCGCGTCGGTGCGACGGACCGGACGGGCCGTGGTGATGCACGAAGGCTCGCGCACACTGGGTTTCGGTGCCGAACTGGCGGCCCGCATCCAGGAGGAGTGTTTCTACGAACTGGAAGCGCCGGTGCTGCGCGCCACCGGATTCGACACGCCCTACCCGCCGGCCCGGCTGGAACGACTGTGGCTACCCGGCGTCGACCGGCTCCTCGACTGCGTCGACGACGCGATGAGCCGGCCATGAGCACCGCGCGGGATTTCCTGGTACCCGATCTCGGTGAGGGTCTCGAGGACGCCACGATCACCGGCTGGGCCGTCGCCGTCGGCGACGAGGTGGCGCTGAACCAGACGCTCTGCACGGTCGAGACCAACAAGGCCGAAGTGGAGATCCCCAGCCCCCATGCCGGGCGGGTCGTCGAACTCGGTGGCGCCGAGGGGCAGACGCTGCCGGTCGGTGCGCTGCTGGTGCGGATCGAAACCGACGGCTCCGCGCCGAAGCGCACGCCCGTCCTGGTCGGCTACGGCGCCGATGACGCGCTCGACGGCAGCCGCCGGCGCGCCAGAGCCAAGCCGCCGGTACGCAAGCTGGCCGCTGACCTCGACGTCGACCTCGGCCGCGTCGACGGGTCGGGGCCCGAGGGCATCGTCACCCGCGCCGACGTGCTCACCGCAGCCGGGCTGGCCGCCGATGCGCCGGTGACCGGGGTGCGGCTGGCGATGGCGCGGCGAATGGCTCTGTCGCGCAGCGAGATTCCCGATGCTCATGCGTCGGTGGAGGTCGACGGCACCGAGTTGCTCCGGCTGCGCGAACACTGCGTGTCCGCCGGCGCGACATCGGTCACCCCGTTCGTCCTGGTGCTGCGGCTCACCGTCGCGGCGTTGTGCAGACATCCCGAACTCAATGCCACCTGGCTCGACACCGTGGACGGGCCACGCATCCACAGACACTCCGCGGTCCACCTGGGCGTCGGGGTGGCCGCGCCGCGCGGGCTACTGGTGCCGGTGGTTCCCGACGCCCACAACCGGACCACCCGGCAGCTCGGCGACGACGTGGCACGGCTCGTGGCGGCGGCCCGCGAGGGAACGCTCGCGCCGTCGCAGATGCAGGGCTCGACGTTCACGGTGTCGAACTTCGGGGCGCTGGGACTCGACGACGGGGTGCCGGTGATCAACCACCCCGAAGCCGCGATCCTGGGCGTGGGCACCGTGAAGCCGCGCGCCGTGGTGGTCGACGGCGAGGTGGTGGCGCGGTCGACGATGCGACTGACGTGCGCGTTCGATCATCGGGTCGCCGACGGCGCCCAGGTGGGTGCGTTCCTGTCCGAGCTGCGGTCGTCGATCGAGTCGCCGGCGACGGCGCTGCTCGATCTGTAGCGGCTAGCGGCGTTTCGCGGCGGCCAGGCGTTCGGCGAACTCGGGAGACTCGATCGAGCGGGCCTGAGGTCCGATCTCGACGTCCACGGCCATGTGGTGCTGATGCATGTCGGTGATCCCGGGGTTGAACGTCGCGCGCATCGACGCCTTGGTCGCGACGACCACGTCCCGTGGCGCCGCCGCCGGTCCGGCGGCCAGGGCGCGTGCCGCCGCCACCGGATCGTCAGCGACTTCGAGCGCCAACCCGTGTCGCACGGCAGCCTCGGCGTCGAAGCGCAACCCGAACAGCAGCGCGGCGCGCGCTGCCTGCGGTCCGATGGCGCGCTGCAGCATGAACGTCGCGCCGCCACCGGGATGGATGCCCAGCTTCTGGAACCGCGGATCGAACAGCGCCCCCGGGCCGGCGATCCGCACGTCGGCGGCCAGCGCGAGGTTCAGGCCAGCACCGACGGCGGGTCCGTTCACCGCGGCGATGGTCGGCAGACTGCATTCGGCGACGGCGAGAAAGCCGTCGTAGATCACCCGGAGCCCGTCCTCGGTGGCCTTGCCGAGCGCGGTCAGGTCAGCGCCCGCGCAGAAGGCTTTTCCCGCGCCGGTGACGATGACCGCGTGCACGCCCGGGTCGGCCTCGGCGGCCTCCACGGCGGTGCGCAACGCGGCCGAACTCTCGGCGGTGACGGCGTTGCGGCGATCGGGGTCGTTGACGGTGATGAGTGCCACGCGGTCGGTGACCTCGCTGAGTACCAGATCGGACATCCGCTCAGCGTAGCGAGGCGGCGATGTCGTCGAACACGTGAACGGCCCGCCGTGCACCGGCGTCCACCTCACCCCACCGCCGCGTCGCGGGGTCGTCGGCGTCGAGTGCGTGCCTGCTGTGTTCGAGTAGCCGGTCAGCGGCTGCTCGAGCGCGCGCCACGACCTGGCGGCACACCACCACGACCTGCTCGAGATCGGCATGCGCGATGGCGAATTCGGTGAGCTGGAGTTCGGCGGCGTCGATATCGGATGCCGCCCGCGCGACCTGCGCGGCATCGGAATCCGCGGTCGCGCCGCCATGGTGGGCCGCGAGATGGCTCCGCAATTGCTCGACATGTCGAAGCCACATGCCGTGGGCCGATCCGACCACCACCGCGGTCGCCCCGGTGACGGCGCGGATCGTCCGGCTGCGGTCGAGGGGACGTTCGTCGCCCGCGTCGAACGTCGCTTCGAGCCACGCTCGGGAACTGTCGTCGACGGCGAGTTCGCGGATGCGGGAGACGAATTCGCGAATCGGCCTTTCCGGACCGGTCATACCGACCTTTCTCACGGGAAGTGGTAAGCATGATCGTGGCACGGAGAACAGGTCGGTGATGTCGAGTCCGTCTACCCCATCTGTTCTCGACGCGGTGCGATCTCTTCTGCCTGCCATCGCGGACGCCGCGGCCGATGTCGACCGGCACGGCGCGGTGCACTCGGATGTCATCGATGCGCTGCACCACGCGGGCTATTTCGCTCTGCTGCAGTCGCAGGCCGTGGGCGGCCTCGACGCTGATCTCGAGGTGTACCTGGCCGCGACGCGCGAACTCTCGACGGCATGTACGTCCACAGGGTGGCTGGCTGGGTGGCTCGCCGTGAACAGCTGGGGACTGTCGATGCGCGACCCGCGAGTGCTCGGCGAGATCTGGGGAACCGATCGCCGTGCGCTGCTGTGCTCGTCGTATGCCCCGACGGGTCGTCTGCATCGACGGGACGGCGGCTTCTGGCTGTCCGGCCGGTGGTCGAGGTGCACCGGCGCCAGACATTCGTCGTGGTTGAGCGCTGCGGCGCTGCGGGTCGGCGCCGACGGTGCGGCGCAGGACTTCATGGCCGTGCTGGTGCCCAGAGCCGACTACGTCGTCGAACCGACGTGGAACGGCTTGGGTCTGAGGGGGATCGGCGCTGACGACGTGGTGGTGGCCGGTGCGTTCGTACCGGATCATCGGGTTTTCAGCTGGCTGCACCTCGACCGCGAGGTGTCCGCGACGGCACTGGATCGGCTACCGCAGCCGACGGTGTTCACGCTCGCCGGAACCATGCCGCTGCTGGGTGCCGCCCAGCGCGCCCTGCAGAGTGTGGGAGGGGGCGCGGGACGCCCGGCGTTGAGTTCTATCGCCATGGCGGCCACGGACATCGAGCTGTCGCTGCTCCAGCTCCAGCGGGATGTGGCCGATCTCGTCCGGTGTGTCGAGGACGGAGGGCAGCCCGATACCGCGTTGGTGTTGCGGACCCGGCGCGATCAGGTGATGGCGTGCGAACGGGCGGTCGGCGCGGTGCGAGCGGTGGTGCAGGACGGGGGTCAGGACGAGGACCGGGACGAGGACCACGACGAGGCGCTGATGGAACGGCTGTGGCGCGATATGCAGACGGCACGCAAGCACGTGTCGAGCAATGTGGAGCAGGTGCTGTCCGTCGCCGGCCGATCTGCGTTGGGGCTCACCGTCGATGACCTGATCTGGTGATCGGTGCTCACACCCAGTCGTCGGCGGACAGCGTGCGCAACACGCGGGACAGCATGTCGTCGGTGACGGCGGCCAGATCTGCCTGCACACCCGTGGGGGCGACGGTGTCGCCCAGTCGGTCGGCGATTCCGCGAGCGGCGCGGGTCAAAAACGGTGCCACTCTCTTCAACCGCTCGGCGGGGGCGGGGCCGGTCAGAGAGATTCCGGCGATGTGGCCGGCCGGCGTGCGAATCGCGGCAGCGATGCTCGCCAGCCCCACCGTGAGTTCCTGATCGTCGTAGGCGAGTCCGTGCCGCGCGCGAATTCGTGCCAGCTCTTGATGCAGGGTGGGGAGGTCGCCGATGGTGGCCGGGGTGATCTTGCGGAGCGTCGCATCGAGGAGGGCATCGATGTCCTCGGCAGTCATCATCGCCAGCGCGGCCTTGCCCAGTGCGCTGGCGTGGGCGGGACTGCGCCCGCCGACGCCGACGGGAACCACGACTCCGCCGCCACCCGAGATCTTGTCGAGGCAGGAGATCTCGGCGCCGTCGAGCACGCCCAGATGCACGACCAACGTGGTGTCGTTCTGCAGGCGCTCCAGGACAGGCGAGGCCACCCGGCGCAGGGCCTGATGATCGTCGGAGACCGGCAGCGATGCGGCGGTGCGACAGTAGCCGTCGGCGCGGTGCTCCAGCAGTCCGGCGCCATGGAGCTGAGTCAGGATGCGGTGTGTGGACGAGCGGGGGAGCCCGGTTCGGGATGCGATCTGATCGAGCCGCAGCAGAGTCGCTGCTGAGTCGAACGCAGTGAGGATCAGCGACACCCGGGCCACCATCGACGCAGGTGCACCGTCGGTGTCGATACCGGTCTGCCGCGCCACCACCTCGGTCACGGTAGCGGCGGCGGACCGACGGCGGTGCGGATTCGCGACACGATCAAGCCCCTCCGCTGTCCGGCGGAGGGGCTGATCGGCGATTCTTCCTAGTGGCGTGTCACGCCGCGGCGTCGTGGGTTCCTGCACCTTTGCCCGCGTTGTCTGCGCCGGCATCCGCTGCGGTGGAGGCTGTGCCGCGGCGCTTGCCGAACGGCTTCGAGGCTTTCCTGGTGGTGTCGGCCGTGGCGTCGACTGTTGCCCCGTCGCGTTCCTGCGCAGCCTCGAGCTTTCTGATCCGGTTGCGTTTCGGTGTCGGCGCGGCTGTGTCGTCGGACGCCTCGCTGGCTTCGGTCTCCTCGGCCTTGATGACTTGCGCCCGGGACACATCGGACTTCTCGGCGGACTTCTCGGTGGCGGGCACGAGGGCCGGCGCCGGGTCGGCTTTCGTGCCCAGTCCCGCGATGATCTTGGCCCGAACCGCGCGGTGATACTTCGAGATCGAGAACGCCGCGTCGGTGACACTGTGATTGAGCGCGTTCGCGATGGTGGCGAGGTCGCGAGACTGGAACGAGGCGACGAACTCCTGTGCGCTCGCGGCGAGTTGACGATTCAAGGTTCGTCTCTGGCGTTGCACCTCGGCGACGAAGGTCGGCTCCGGCGCGAACAGCCTGCCGTTCCAGTTAACCAGGGTCCAGCCGTCCTCGGCGTTTCCTTCGACGATCACGTACTGGGCGTTGCCCAGAGGTGCGGTTCGCAGGAGGTCGATCTTCTGTGCGGCCGTGAGGTTCTGGGCGTTCATCATCGTCCAGAACATGATGGCGCCGCCGTGGGAGAACACGGCAGCGTTGCGGTCACCGTTGTCGTAGATCGTGGCGAGCGCCTGGTCGACGCGAGCATCGAATTCGTTGCCGTCGATCGAGCCGGGGATCCGCAGGTTGCGATTGCCCTGGACAGCCCACGCCAACGGGTAGAGGCCGTAGCCGCTGGATGCCTGACTCTCGGGCGTCCCTTCGAACACGCCCGCTTCGATCTCCTGCAGGCCGGGCAGAACCTGGATGGGCAGCCTCAGGTCCCGGGACATCGGAGCCGCAGTGAGTTGCGTCCGGACCATCGTGGAGGCGTAGATGCCGTCGTAGTTGTTGTCCTCGAGCAGCGCCGCCACGGCCTCGGCTTGCAGCTGGCCCTTGGCGGTCAGCACCGGCCCGGGTGTCGAGGTGTCGATGTTGCCCGACGCATTGCCCGCCGACTCTCCGTGCCGGATGAAGGTCACCCTCATCAGTTCGGCGGCGCTGGCCGGCACCGCGGCGCCGATCAGCAGGCCGGTGACGGCCAATGCGACTCCGAGCAGGTGACGCACCGTGCGTCGCTGCCCGTGGGACGCGTCCGGAACAGACGCCTGTTTCATGAAGGGTTCCTCCCGCCGTTGGTCAAGGTCGTGTTCACCGTGATCGGCGGGTCAGGTGGGAACAAGGCGCAGTCCCACTGATCGAGACCGGAGTCAGAGACTCCGAAGCAGTGCCGCGGCGCGGACCTCGTCGTCCACGGTCAGCGCGATGTGGACGTCGTCACCCTGGCGGGTCCATCCGAGGGTGACGTCCTCGCCGTACTTGATCGGCTTCCGGTATTCGATGACGGCTCGATAGGGCGGCGCGCACACCTCTGGCGCCAGCGCCATCACTTCGTGAATGGCATGCCAGTAGGCAGTGTTGGTCACGTGCTCGAACAGGTCGATATCCGTGCGCCGCAACGCAAATGGCGCGGTGTGTTCGACCGTCTCCGGGTTCTTCAGCCACGGCCGCCATTTGAGGCGGTGCTCGGAGGTGGTGGTGCCGAACTTCTCCAGCAGGGTGTCGGTGGCGCGCTGCGGTGTCAGCGTCTTGGCGTTCATCGCGATCCAGAAGCCCTCGGTCTCGATGCGGCCGCCGTCGCTGCCGACGAGGTCCACCCGCATGGTGCACCAACGCAGGGACAGGGCCGAGCACCATCGGCTGAAGGTCACCTCGTTGGGGAATTCGATCGGTTCGATGACGTCGATGACCGTGCGCTGCACCAGCCAGTGCGGGTGCTCTTCCGCCTCGCCCGCGTCGACGAGATTCTCTGCACCCACCTCCTGGATGTAGCGGGCCACGCCGTCGAGGCGCAGGTTGAGGTCGTCGCCGACGTCGCCCGTCGCGACGCGCCACCCCGTTCGATAGACGTATCCGGACTCGGGCAGCGGGCTCAGTCGGCGGTCGACGTCTTCAGTGCTCATCGCCGGTCAGCCTACGGTCCGTGGTCGTCTTCGGGCAGGAGGTGGCGGTCGGGGTGGTGGTAGCCGTTCACGCGGCGTCGGCCGCCAGTGTCGAGGTCGGGTGGGGGTAGCCATTCGGTCTGGCCGCGGTTGTTGACTGTGGTGGTCCAGCCGGTCTGTTCGATCATGCGATTGTCCGGCCCACAGGCGAGGGTGAGGTTGGTGATGTCGGTGACCCCGCCGCTCTTCCAGTCGTCGATGTGGTGGACCTGGGTCCAGTAACCGGGCACGGTGCAGCCGGGCCGGGTGCAGCCGCGGGCGGAGGAGTGCAGCATGATCCGCTGCGCCGGGCTCGCCAACCTCTTCGTCCGCCCCAGATACAGCGGCTGATTGGTGTGCTGATCGAATACCGCAAGATAGTGGTGGGCATGGCTGGCCATCCGGATCAGATCCGCCATCGGCAACAGGGAGCCGCCGCCGGTGACCGCCACCCCCGCGGACCTCTCCAGTTCCTGCAGCGTGGTCGAGACGATCACGGTGACCGGTAACCCGTTGTGGGAGCCGAGATCTCCGGAACTGAGGGCCATCCGCCCGACGGCCAGCCACGCGTCGTGATTGCGCTGCGCCACGCTGCGGCTATCACCCCGCACCTTTTCCAGGTCGGGTTCTGCGTCGACACAGGGTGTCTCGTCGTCGGGGTTGCACATCCCCGGCGCGGCGAGCTTGGCCTGGATGGCTTCGTACGTGGCCCGTGCTTCCGGGGTGATCCAGCCCGAGAGGCGGCTCATCCCGTCGGCCTGCTGCTCACCCAGTGTGATCCCGCGCTTGCGGGCGCGGTCGGCGTCGGTGGGTTCGGGACCGTCTTGGTCGATCATCGCCGCCAACCGATCCGCAGCCTTGCGCAGATCCTCCGGCGTCAATCCGGCCCCGAGCGACGCCAACTGTCGATCCGCGGCGGCGCGGGTGTCGACATCGACCCACATCGGCAGGTCCTCGTGGAACGTCGCGATCACCGCGACATGCTCGCCGTCCAGGGTGCCGGCGGCTTGTGCGGCGGCGGTGGCCTCCCAGACCGGCGGCAACGGTTCCCCGGTCAACGCTTGGCGCGGACCCAAGGCCGCAGCCTCAGCCAGGCGGCGTTTCGCGTCGCGCTCCGAGACCCGCAGCGCGGTCGTCAGCACCTTCTTCCATGACGCTTCACCGAGCCGACGCGGCTCCGTCTCCGTCGTGAGCCGAGCCAGGATCTGATGCTCGAGCGCCGGGGCAGATCGCACCACCGCCGTCACCTCAGACAACAGAACCACCAACTCCGGGTGGGTCAGCGTGTCGCAGGCCTCAGACAGGATCGCGAGCTGAGCCCGCATCCCCTCCACCGCACCCGCGACCACATCCATATATCGAACACTAGTTCGACCCACCGACAAGTCAGGTCTCGTGTCTCCTCTGCCACCGCATCAGGTAGCGGTAATACAGCGTGCGGCGGATCTGGACGCCCGGCAGGACCTCCTCGGCAACCTGGCGGATCTCGGTCAGGCCTTCGCGTGGTTCCGCGACGGCCACGCCGATGTCTCGCGTCTCGCGGTGCCACCGCGAGCCCAGACGCACCGCGGGTAGGCACAGCGCCGACCACGCCCAGTCGGCCACGGTCGTGTTCGCGCTCAGTCCGACCACGGCGAGTTCGCCACCGGGCCGCAGCATGCCCTTCGCGGCAGTCAGCGCCTCGCGCAGATCGAGGTGGTGCAGGCTCGCAACGAAGGTGATGAGGTCGAATCGTGGTGTGTCCGAGGCGTAGTCGGCGAAGGTGCTCTCCGTGACCCACACTCCGTCGACGTCAGACAATCGGGCGCGCGCTCGCCGAACGACCGTCGGGTCGGGATCGATTCCCACGACCGAGCGCGCGAGCGGCGCCAGACGTTCGACGAGCAGGCCCTCGCCGCACCCGACGTCCAGAACGTCGCGGCCGCGCGCGAGTGCCAGCACCCACGGGTGATATGCGGTGTTGTGGTTCCAGTAGTCGGCCATACGCCTCAGTCGGCGGTGTCGGCGCCATCCGCTGCTGCAGCGTCACGCGAGCTGTCGGTGTTCGACTCCTCTGTCTGCTCAACGGCTTTCGAACGCGAAGCCTCCTCGCGTGCGGCGGCGCGCTCACGGATTCGCTCCTGCCGACGCTCGCGCCGCGTCTCTTTCGGAGTGGCGGCGTCGTCGGCCTTGTCGGTCTCGGCCTCGTCGGCGAGCTTGGCCACCTGGTCAGCGTCAGAATCTCTGTCCGACAAAGCCTTCAGGCCGTCTCGGATGGCTCCGGGCACCTTGGACACGGTCTCTGCGAACTCACCGACCGTGGGCATCAGCCGCGCTGGGCGGTAGCGACTCGGGTCGGAAGAGATCGGGTTGTTGTCGTAGTAGGCCGAATCGACGATGACCTTCAGCAGTGGCTCGCTGACGTCGGCGATCGCGTCGCCGAACGGCACCACGTCGCGGATCAGCCGCGCCAACGGCAACTCCTCGGTGGTGTAGGTGACGTAGGTGGTGTTCCCGCGGGTGGTCACGTAGGCGAGCACCCGGTCACCGTCGGGAGCGTCGCACCTGGCGTCGTCGCACGGCAGCGCCTCGGCTCCGCTGGCCAGCACCGCACACGTGTTCGCGCCGCCGCAGGAGACGGTCGGCCGGCCCTCGTTGTCGACGGGTAGGTCGATCTGCTCCTGCTCGCGGTAGCCGTACAGGTACGCGACCAAAGAGTTCACGTGCGCGACGAGGTTCAGTAGATCCGCCGGCGCGTTCGAGTTGTAGTTGTACTGATAGGCGATGTCGACCACCGCGGCGGCGGCCGTGTCCGTCGGCGACGGGAACGGGTTCACCCCGATCAGCGAGAACCACGGATAGCGCGTGCCGAAGCCGCCGTCGGGCCGGGAGACGTTGTTGTCGAGAACGAACACGGTCGACGGCAACATCGGATCCGCTGCACCGTCCAGGCGGGAGAGCACCAGGCTGGCGTTCGCCGCGCCCCAGCCCGACGACAGCACCGCGTTGTCCTCACCGGAGTGGGCCCGTAGCGCGGCGTCGATCGCGCGCGGCCCGCCACCGAACGGGACGCCGACCAGATCGGGACCCGGTTGGCCGCCGGGGTTGTACGGCGCCTGGTTGAACAGTCCGCCGAAGAAGTTCTCGTTGCCGCTGCCGTCAGGGTGCGTCGAGCTGCCCACCACGATGAGCGCGGACAGGTCCACCGGGAGCGCGGAGAGCGCCGTCGGCTGCACGGAAGCGACACCGCCGACCGTTGCTGCGACCCCCATCGCGGCCGCACTGACGATGCCGGCCTTGACCCTGCTCGATCGACGGACTTTGCCCATTCTGCGTGTCCTCCCCGGATTCACCCCCGTCACCGTAACCCGGGAACCGGCGTCAGTGGTGCGCGGGACGCCGTCGTGCGACAGCGACGGTGGGCCCGATGTGCACCGTGCGGAATTCGACGTCTATGTCGGGGTGGGCGTGACGTGCGAGGGCGCGCAGGGCGGACGGGCTGTACGCCCGCATCGAACTGATCACGCCATCGTGGGTCAACGGGAGCAGCCGGGTGAACGGCAGCACGGCGCCCAGTACGACCGCATGCACCGGAGCCGGTGGGCGGCGCAGGTCGATGATCACCAGGCTCCGAGCCGCTCTGGTGCCCTCGGCGAACACCTGGGCGGCGAGCGGCGGTGGTAGATGGTGCAGTGAGAGTGCGAACACCGCCAGGTCGTAGGCGCCGTCGGGCGCGTCGATTGCGGTCGCGTCCATGACCCGGACCGTCGCCCGCGGGTGCCGTCCGACGGCGCTCTCGGCGATCGCGGCCACGAAGCCGGCGTCGAGGTCGGTGACCGTGACCTCCGCGGTGGGGTGGAGTTCGAGCAGCTTCTCGGACAAGCCCCCCAGGCCCGCGCCGAGCTCGAGGATCTTCGGCGCACGAAGGCCTGCGGCCTCGTCACGGACGATCCGGGCGCACCTTCCGTAGATCCCGTGGCGGCGCCGCCCGCCGCGGTCCAGCGCGCGCACCACTTTGTGCTTGAGCTCGTCGACGTCGTCGCGGTCGAGGTATTCGAGGCGGTCGGTCTGCAGTCTGCGATCCAGCCAGGACGCGTCGGGACCGCCACGGGGCATCGCGGAGATGGCCGACGCAGTGGTGTCTGTCATCGGCCCTCCAGCGCGTCGATCAGCTGCTCCCGGTAGGTGTCGACAGACGACGAAGCCAGCATCTCGAGGTGGCTGCAGTCGACCGTCCGGGAGGTGACGGTGCCGGTGACGAAGTGTCCCCAGTCGAAGACGGAGCTTGCGCTTGCCGTGGCGCGGAAGATCGCGATGTCACCGTCGAAGATCCGCGGGTGATGACGTTGCAGGCGAATCTGATTGGCCGCAACGCAGCCGACCATGACTTGCAGTAGAGCGGCCGGCGGAACGACCTGGTCGGCAGCCGTCAGCGCCGTTCCGATCAATTCGGCCGCACGGATGTGGGTGAGCGGCCGCTGCTCGTCAGGGACGGCAATTCCGTTGAACCGCAGAAGCTCCGCGAGCACCTCGCCCTCGGAGGACGCGCCGCCGATCACACGGTCAGCGGTGAACGCGTCGTCGATCAGGATCAGACTGTCGATCACACAGCCACGGCGCTGCAGCTCCACAGCCAGGTCGTGGGCGACCACGCCGCCCAGCGACCAGCCGAGCAGGCGGTAGTGCGTGGACGGATGTGCCTCTTGCAGGCGGTCGGCGTACAGCGCGGCCATGGCGCTGATCGAATCCGGCTCCGGCGCAGCATCATCGACGGTCTGGTTGATTCCGATGATCGGTCCACTGACGTGGTCGACGAGTGCCCGGTATGGCCAGCTGGTGCCGAAGCCGTCGTGCACGCAACACAGCGGGATGCCGTCACCGGGTTTGAGGACCTCGATGGGCAGGATCTGCGTGGTGCTGTCGGGGGTGCCGATCTGCGCGGCGAGACCGCGGACGGTGGGTGCGGAGAACAGCGTGCGGACTGCCAGCTCGGTGTCCAGTTCGGCGTTCACTCCGGAGATCACACGCATCGCAGACAACGAGTCCCCGCCGAGCTCGAAGAACGAGTCGTCGATACCGACCGTCTCGAGTCCGAGCACGTGAGCGAAGACCGCGGCGATCGCCGTTTCCGTCACCGTGCGGGGTTGCTGGGAAACGGACACGGCGGGAACGGGATCCGGTAACGCACCGACATCGATCTTGCCCGATGCCGTCAATGGCAGTTCGTCGAGGACGACGAGGTGGGCGGGCACCATGTAGTCGGGAAGCCGGGTGCTCAGCTGCGCGCGAACCGCCCCGATCCGCGAATTCGTCTGCGGGCTGTTGGCCAGCGCAGCCGTCGGCAGCGTCACGGCGGAAGGCCGGTACGCGCCGATCACGTCGCCGTCGGTGTCCCGGGCGGTCATCAGCGCGTCGACGGTGCCCGGCTCCGATCCCCACGTCACGGCGACCCGGTACCCGCACTCCTCGCCGAGGCGATGAAGATCCTCGGGAGTCACCGCCTCGAGGATCGCTGCGGCCGCCGCGAGCGCATCCGACAGCGAGTCTCCAGCGGCCAGGGACTTTTCGACGGCCACGTCGCCGATCAGGCCGCGACGGGGCACCCCGTTGACACGCACCGCGTCGGGATGTTCACGGGCCAGGCGGTCGGCGAGACCCGGCAGCCCGGCGCATTCGCGCCACTGCCACAGCAGTGCCGGCGACGGTGCGGCGGACCGAGCGGGTGCGCGGTGTATGACGACGTCGTAGCGGTACCGGGTCAGCTCGTTGTCGGCAAGACCACGCTTGACCTGGATGTCGACCTGCTGCGCCGTTGGGTGTCGATCGGCCCAGGCGGTGAAGAAGTCCGGTGCGAGTAGCAATTCTGGTTCGCTGACGATGGCGCGCTGAACCCGTCGACGTACCCCGGTGGCGTCGCCCGCACCTCGGGCCAGCGCGACTCCGGTCTGAAACGCGTTCTGCAGAGCATGATTGCGGACATCGCCGATGAACAGGGCGCCGCCCGGGGCGAGGAGGTCGAGTGCGGCTTCCATCACCTCGCTCAGATAATCGGCGTGCGGGAAGTACTGGACGACGGAGTTGACCACCACCGTGTCGAAGGCGCCGCGGGGTAGGCCGGTGGTGTCGTGGGCGGGTCGGGCGAGCAGCTCGACGCGATCTCGCCAGGCGACGTCATTGCCGCGCAGGGCGTGTCCCAGTGCCTCGATGGCGACGGGTGAGGAGTCGGTGGCGACATAACTGTCTGTGTGCGGGGCGATCTGACTCAGCAGCAGACCGGACCCGGCGCCGATCTCGAGAACGCGCCGCGGCCGCAGAGCCAGGATGCGGTCGACGGTCGCCGAGCGCCACTCGGCCATCTCGGACAACGGAATCGGGCCGTCGGAATAGCTGCTGTTCCAACCGCGGAAGTCGCTGCCGAAGATCGGTGTTCCAGCCGGCGCACCGTAGAGATCGTCGTACATCTGCTGCCACGCGCCGACCACCTCGACGTCGCGGCCGTCCGTCGCGGAACGGTGCAGGGTGAGGTAGGCGACCAGTTGACCGGCTCCGTCATTCTGGTGGGCGACGGCCACTGCCTGCTCGACCTCCGGGCAGCACGCCAGGGCGTTCTCCACCTCGCCCAATTCGATCCGGTAGCCGCGGATCTTCACCTGGTGATCCGACCGCCCGACATAGCGCAGGTCGCCGTCGCCGCTCCACGCGACCAGGTCGCCGGTGCGGTACATCCGCTCGCCGGGGCCGCCGAACGGGCAGGCGACGAATCGTGACGCCGTCAGGCCGGTACGCCCGAGATACCCGTACGAGAGGCCCGCTCCGGCCACGTACAGCTCGCCGATCACCCCACTCGGCACGTGCCGCAGCCACGGATCGAGCACGAAGAAGGCGAGATTCGACAGTGGGGCCCCGATGGGGCTGCCGCTGGCGTCTGCGTCGGCGGCGGTGATCTGACGGACCGACGCGTGCACCGTGGTCTCGGTGATCCCGTACATGTTGATCATCCGCGGAGACGCGGGATACGCGGCGAACCACGGACGAAGCCGCTGCGGCTCGAGTGCCTCCCCGCCGAAGACCACGGTGTCCAATCGCAGCGGTTGTCGGCTCACGGCATCGGCGGTCTGGAGCGCATAGAAGGCGGACGGTGTCCGGCTGAGCACGGTGACGTGCTCGTCGGCGAGCAGCGCGTGCAGGTCGTCGGGGGAGCGGCCGGCCTGCTCGGACACCACGACGAGCCGGCCCCCGCCGAGCAGTGCGCCCCAGATCTCCCAGACCGAGAAGTCGAAGGCCAGAGAGTGGCATTGCGACCACACTCCGCCGGCGCCGACCTCGGTCCGCAGCGCGTCGAGAAGAGCGGTCACGTTGCGGTGCGGTACGGCAACACCTTTGGGCACTCCAGTCGTTCCTGATGTGTAGATCAGGTAGGCCACGGTGTCCGGGTCGGGGTAGGCCAATGGTGTCTGGGACGCGGCGTCACCGGGAGCGCCGTCATCGGCGATGGCGATGATCGACAGGCCTGCGCGGTCCATGCGCGGTCTCAGATCGGCGGTCGTGACCGCGGCGACGGGAGCAGCGTCGGCGAGCATGAAGTCGATCCGCGCGTCCGGATAGGCCGGGTCGATGGCGACATACGCTGCGCCGGTCTTGAGCACCGCCAGGATCGCGACGACGGCGTCGGCGCTGCGGGGGAACAGCAGCGCCACGTACCGACCGTGCCCGGCGCCCTCGCGGACCAGCCGGTGCGCCAGCCGATCCGATGCCTCGTCGATCTCCCGGTAGCTGAACGTGTCACCGTCGAAGGTCACCGCTGCGGTGTCGGGAGTGCGGGTGACCTGCTCAGCCCACAACGCCGGAATCGATTGCCCTATGGGTCGTTGCGTGATCAGAGCTGACCTGTTGCCGATCTCGTCGAGATGAGTGCGCTCGGCAGGGTCGAGGAGACACACCGAGGACACGCGTGCGCTCGCGTCTGTCGTCATCGCGTCGAGGACACGTTCGAGCCGCCGAGCCATTGCGGCGATCGTCTGATGGTCATAGACGTCGGTTCGATACTCGACGATGCCGGCGATGCCGGCGGCAGCCCCCTCGGCGTCCCAGTGCTCGGCGAGGTGGAAGACGAGGTCCATCCGCGCCGTGTGGGTGTCCATGGTGACCGGAGTGATCTGCAGATCGCCGAGCGCCGTGATGGCGGAGGCGTTCTGCCCCAGGACGTTCTGCCAGGCGAGCATCACCTGGATCACCGGGTGGTGAGTCAGATCCCGGGCCGGATTGAGCCGCTCGACGAGTACCTCGAACGGCACGTCCTGGTGATCGAACGCGGCCAGGCTGCGCTGCCGCACCTGCGCGAGCAGCTCCGCGAAGGTCGGGTTCCCGCTGGTATCCGTGCGCAGCACCAGGGAGTTGACGAAGAATCCCACGAGGTCGCTCACGGCGGGATCCCGACGTCCGGCGATCGGAAATCCCACACTGACATCGTCGTTGGCGCTCTGCGCGGACAACAGGACCGCCAGCGCTGTATGGATGACCATGAAACTGGTGGCGTTGTTGTCGTGTGCGACGGTGCGGATGCGCTGTTGCAGATCGGCCGACCAGGCGATGTCGACGCTCGCGCCGCGGTAGTCGGCAACGCGGGGGTACGGCCGGTCGGTGGGGAGGTCGAGGCGTTCGGGTTTCCCTCGCAGTGCGTCCTGCCAGTAGGCCAGCTGCCCGGCGATACGACTGTGCGTGTCGTCGATGTCGCCGAACTGCTCGCGCTGCCAGAGGGTGTAGTCGACGTACTGCACAGGCAAGCTCGGCCACTCAGGTGCCACCCCGGCGCAACGGCTGGTGTACGCGGTGCCGATGTCCCTGATCATCGGGCCCAGGGACCAGCCGTCGAACGCGATGTGGTGCACGACGATCGCCACCACGTGTTCCTCGGGGCTCAGCGAGTAGACGCGCGCACGAATCGGGATCTCGGTGGCGAGATCGAAGCGGCGCACGGCCAGTGCCGCGAGCTCGGCGAGGAGAGCGGAGGGCGAGGATGCGACGACTGCGTGCTCGCCCCTGTGCCACGCATCGGGCGCGGCGGCCAGGATCCGTTGATGCGGTTCCCCGTTGGTCTCGGGAAAGACCGTCCGCAGCGCCTCATGGCGGGCGATGACGTCGTCGAGGGCCACGCACAACGCATCGACGTCCAGCGTTCCGGTGATGCGCAGCGCGTTCGGCATGTTGTAGGTCGCAGCCCCGTCCTGGAAACGGTCGAGGAACCACAACCGGGTCTGAGCGAAGGACAGGGGAATCGTGTCCGGACGCGGTCCGGCGACGATCCTCTGGTGTCGCCCGGCTTCCCCGGCCACAGCGGGTGCCAACCGCGCCACCGTCGGTGCGTCGAACAGAGTGTGCACCGAGATGTCCGTGTCCAGCGCGGAGTTGACGCTGCTCACGAGACGCATCGCCGACAGTGAGTCCCCACCCAGGTCGAAGAACGAGTCGTCCACCCCGATCCGGGGCGCTCCGAGGACCGCCGCGAAGATGTCGAGCAGGATCTCCTCGCCCGGTGACGACGGTGCGCGATAACGGTCGGCATCTCCGAACTCGGGTGCGGGTAGGGCGCGGACGTCGAGCTTCCCGCTGGTGGTCAAGGGCAGTCGATCCAGGGAGATGATCGCGCTGGGCACCATGTAGGGCGGGAGAGTCTGCGCAAGAGTGTCTTTCGCCCATGCCCTGTCCACTGCGCCGATGACGTACCCGACGAGGCGCCTGTCACCTGGGCGGTCCTCCCTGACGATCACCGCTGCCTGGCCGGCGCCGGGAAGCGCTGCCAGCGCGGACTGGATCTCGCCCAGTTCGATGCGATACCCGCGGATCTTGACCTGTTGGTCGGCGCGCCCGAGGTAGCGAAGTGCACCGTCGGGACCCCACCTGACGAGGTCACCGGTGCGGTACATCCGGGTGCCTGGCGGGCCGAAGGGGCACGCGACAAAGCGTGACGCGGTCAGTCCACCGCGCCGGACATAACCGACGCCCACGCTGGTTCCCGAGACGTAGAGTTCACCGACCACGCCGATCGGGACCGGACGCAGCCAGGGATCGAGCACGAACAGTGCCGCCCCGGGGGCGGGTGCCCCGATCGGCGCCCCACCCCCCACGCGCAGCGGGGCGCTGATCCCCACCACGATCGAGGTCTCCGTCGGACCGTAGGCGTTGATCATCAAGCGATCCGCTGCCCACCGGTTGACCAGGTCCGGCGAGGACGCCTCCCCGGCGACGGCCAGGCTGGTGTGCGGCAGCCCCTCGTGGGAGAGCATCCCTGCTGCCGAGGGCGTCAGGCTCAGCACCGTCACCTGCTCGCGCCGCAGTAGAGCGTGCAGGTCCTGAGGGGACTTGCTCACCTCATCCGGAACGACGACCAGTCGACCGCCGTGCAGCAACGGGGCCCACGTCTCCCACACCGACATGTCGAAACTCAGCGAGTGGAACTGTGTCCACACCCCGTCGGTGGGGAGGTGGTCGCTCAACCCGACGAGCAGCGGTGTGACGTTGCGGTGGGCGATCGCAACGCCTTTCGGCACGCCGGTGGTACCCGATGTGTACAGGATGTAGGCAAGGTCGTCGGCCTGAGGCGGACGCGGCGGGGTACCGGAACATGAAGCGATGCGCGGATCCTCGACGTCGATCAGGGCGATGTCGTGGCCGGCGACCCGATCAGCGAGGTGCCCGGCGACCACCGCCGCGATCGGGTCCGCGTCCGACACCATGAAGGCCACCCGTGCCGACGGGAGCGACGGGTCGATCGGCAGGTACGCGGCGCCGGATTTCAGGATCGCGAGGATCGCGATCACCGTCATGGTCGAGCGCTCGAGCAGCACTGCAACGCATTCGCCGGGGCCGGCGCCGTGCGCGATCAGCATGTGCGATAACCGGTTGGCGGCGGTATCGAGTTCACGGTAGGTGTAGGTGAGCGTGTCACACGTGAGCGCCGGTGCATCCGGTGTGTCGCGTACCTGTTGTTCGAACAGGGCGGGAATCGACATGCCGGACGCCGGGCGGGTGAGGACGGTGTGTCGGCCCAGCAGCGCCAGCTCCGCATGTTCGGCGATGTCGAGCAGGTCCATCGACGACAGGGGCGCCGACGAGTCGGCACACATGGCGATCAGTACCCGCTCTACTCTTTCGCCCAGTGCATCCGCCTGCGCCCCGTCGAAAAGCCCGGCGTCGTATTCGATCCGCACTCCGAGGCGAGGACCGGACAGGGCCTGCAGAGTCAGCGGGTAGTGCGTGGATTCGGTGGTGCGGAAGTCGGTGAGCGTCAGTCCTTGCGAGCCGAATGCGGCCCCGGTTCCCACGGGATAGTTCTCCAGGACGAACAGCGTGTCGAACAGTTGGTCGTGTCCGCAGACGCGATGGATCTCGGCCAGCGACAGGTGTTCGTGATCGAGGGTGTCGTTGTGGTGCCGGTGCAGCTGGGCGAGCAGCCCGGACGTCGTCGTCGTTCCGTCGATCGTGGCGCGCACCGGAACGGTGTTGATCAGCAGGCCCACCATCGCCTCGGCGCCCGCGATGTCGGCAGGTCGCCCGGAGACCGCAGTGCCGAACACGACGTCCTGGCGTCCGGTCAGCACCGTGAGCACGACCGCCCAGGCGGCCTGCAGCACGGTGTTGAGTGTGGTGTGCGACGTGCGCGCGAGTCGCCCCAGATCTTCAGTGAGACTCTCGGACAGCGAGAACGACGATGTGGCTCGCTCGCCGTGTCCGAGTCGGTCAGGCTGTCCCACCAAGGTCGGGCCGTCCAGATCGGCCAACGCGTCCCGCCACGCCGCCTGGGCAGCGGCGATGTCCCGGGTGGCCAGCCATTCGACGAAGCGGCGATAGGGGGTAGGCGGAGGGAGGTGCTGTTCGTGGTAGATCGCGAAGATCTCGTGCAGCAGTACAGGCATGGACCATCCGTCGACGACGATGTGGTGCATTGTCAGGAGGCAGCGATGCCGTTCTGGCGCAACGCGAATCAGTGCCACGCGCACCGCGGGCGGTGTGGCGAGCTCGCAGACGGCGATCCGCTCGCTGGTGGCCAGCTGTCGGACGTCGGTGTCGGATCCGTTCGGTAGGTAGCGCCAGGGGACCTCGATGTGTCGGGGGATGACCTGAACGGGCAGATCGACCTCGTCGGTGAACACCGCCGCGAGGTTGGGGTGTCGGGTCACGACCGCGGTGACGGCCCGGTGTAGACGCTCCCCGTCGAGTGGTCCCGACACCGTGACGTCGATCTGCATGGCGTAGAGATCGGTTGGGGTGGTGGTGGTTTGGGCGTGGTAGAGGAGTCCTTGTTGGAGGGGGGTGAGGGGGAGGATGTCGGCGGTGTCGTAGTGGTGGGTGAGGT
>NZ_QJUA01000016.1 GCF_003254575.1 Mycobacterium kyogaense
GCTTCGCAGCCGCCTCGGTGATTGCTCGGCGCTCGGTCAACGTCAACCCCATCCACTGGGCCTACGCGCGCATTCCTGATGAGGCAACGACCCGCCCATTCGCGCGCATTTCTGATGAGTCAACGCGGTGGCGCCGGTGACGAAACGTTCGAACATACCGTCGAATCTATGCGCGTACCGCTGCTCTTCGCCACGGCATTCGCGGTCATCTGTGGATAGCGACCACGCTGTTAATAAACCGATCTGGCAACGTGTTTCGTGTCAGACCTGTGTGGTAGCGCGCTACAGCGTGACCTGGATGGCCCCGTCGACTGCCTCCACCGGATAGCTGCGCACCGCGAAGTCGGCACCGGACACCTCGGTGCCCGTCGACATGTCGAAGGTGTGCCCGTGCAGCGGGCACACCACCACACAGTCGTCGGTGAGCCCGTCCGCGAGTGGCCCACCGCGGTGCGGACACACCGCGTCGAGTGCGCGCAGTGAGTCGTCACGCAGCCGGAACACCGCCACCTGGCGCCCGTCGACGGCGAACGTGCGTCCTTCGCCGACCGGGATCTCGTCGAGCCTGCCGACCTCGACAGTCATCGGACGGGCACCTGGGGGAGCGGCAGCAGCGGCAGCGACGTGCGAAATTGGCCCTCCGTCTGAGGTTCTCGGCCGTCGCTCCACGGATCGCGGTACGCGTCGACCGACTTCTGCATCCGCTCGTCCAGCCCCGCGGCCAACCCGTCGGCGTCCTCGACCACCACCGCCCGGATGTGCTCGATCCCGAGCCGCGGCACCCACTTGTACGTGCGTTCCAGCCAGTTCGCGCTCTCCCGGTAGTACTGCAGGAACCGGCCCGTCAGCGTCATCACCTCGTCGGCGGAGTCCACCGTCGCCAGCAGGTCACCCTTGCGGATGTGCGCCCCGGCCGCCCCGCCGACATAGATCTCCCAGCGGCCGCCGTCCACGGCGACGACCCCGAGGTCCTTGCACAGCGACTCGGCGCAGTTGCGCGGACACCCCGTGACGGCCAGCTTCATCTTGGCCGGGCTCGCCAGCCCCTGGTAGCGCTCCTCGATGGCGATACCCAACGCCGTCGAGTCACCCACCCCGTAGCGGCAGAAGTCGCTGCCGACACACGTTTTCACGGTCCGGAAGCTCTTGCCGTAGGCGTAACCCGACGGCATGTCCAGATCCGCCCACACCGCGGGCAGATCCTCCTTGCGCACGCCGAGCAGGTCGATGCGCTGACCACCCGTGCACTTGATCATCGGGATCTCGTACTTCTCGGCGACGTCGGCGATCTTGCGCAGTTGCGCGGCGCTGGTGACCCCGCCCTTCATCTGCGGCACCACCGAGAACGTGCCGTCGCGTTGGATGTTGGCGTGCACGCGGTCGTTGATGAACCGGGCATCCCGCTCGTCGACGAATTCGTCGGCCCACATCATCTCCAGCAGCGACGCCAGCGCCATCTTCGAGCCGGCATCGGGCTTACCGTCTGGGGCCAGTGCGGCGAACACCGATGACACCGAATGCAACTGGAGCTCACGGATGTGGTGCATCAGCGTCGGCTTGTCATAGGGGATGGCGGGCACATACCAGGACGCCGACGGATCCTCGATGACGGCGCCACCGGCGGCCCACTCCACGACCTGGCAGACCAGCTCCTTGCAGGATCCACATCCCTTGCCGGCCTTGGTCTTCGCCATCACGCCTGCCACCGAAGTCTCGCCGTCGCGCACGCACGCCACCAGTGCGCCCTTGGAGACGCCGTTGCAGTTGCAGACCTGCGCGTCATCGGCCAGTTCGGCGATACCGACGCCGACGTCGGGGGTCCCGATGTCGAACATCAGCGCCACCCGTTCGTCGGGCAGCGGGAGCCCACTGTCGAAGGCCTGGGTCAGGAAGGACACCTTCGAGACGTCGCCGACGAGCGTGGCACCCACCAGCTTGCCGTCACGAATCACCACCGTCTTGTAGACGCCGTGTTTGGGTTCGCTGTACTGCACGAACTCGTCGTCGGGGTGCTCGGGCGCCTTGACGCCCATCGAGGCGACGTCGACGCCGGCGACCTTGAGTTTCGTCGCCACCCGGGACCCGTGGTAGGCGGCGGTGACGTCCGCGCCGGTGAGGTGGTCGGCCAGCACGCGCGCCTGCTCCCACAGCGGCGCGACGAGACCGTACACCTGGCCGCGATGCTGGGCGCACTCACCGACGACGTAGACGTCGTCGTCATCCACCGACCGCATGTGATCGTCGGTGACGACGGCGCGTTCCACTGTGAGCCCGGCCCGTTGGGCCAGGCCGACATTCGGCCGGATACCCGCCGCGATCACCAGCATGTCGCAGTCCAACTGGGAGCCGTCGGCGAACCGGATGCCCGTCAACCGGTCGTCGGTCACCAGCACCTCGCTGGTGCGCTTCTCGGTGTGCACACCGATGCCGAGTGATTCCACCGACGCCCGCAGGATCGCCCCGGCGGGGTCGTCGAGTTGCGCGTTCATCAGGGTGGGCCCCGCGTGCACGACATCCACTGTGAGGCCGCGGTTCTGCAGTCCGCGCGCGGCTTCCAGGCCCAGTAGACCGCCCCCGACGACGACCGCCTTCGTGCGGTGCGCTGCTTCGGCGATCATTGCCGCGGTGTCGTCGAGCGTGCGGAACCCGAACACGCCGTCGGCCAACGTCTTGTTGTCCGCCCACAGCCCGGCCATCGGCGGGAAGAACGAGCGACTGCCCGTCGCGAGGATGAGTTTGTCGTAGTGCAGGGTGGTGCCGTCGTCGGCGTGCACCAGGTGGGCGAACGTGTCCAGCCGCACGACGCGCACCCCGGCGCGCAACTCGATGTCGTTGTCGGTGTACCAATCCAGCGTGTTGAGGTAGATGTCGGTCGGAACGTCGGCGCCGGCCAGCACATTGGACAGCAGGATGCGGTTGTAGTTGCCGTACGGCTCGTCGCCGAACACGGTGATCTGGAACTGGTCCCTGCCGCCGCGAGCGAGGATCTCCTCCAACGCGCGAATGCCGGCCATCCCGTTGCCGACGACGACGAGCCGCTGCGCCACCGTCTACACCTCGACCAGACCGAGATCGACGACGACCGTGCCCTGTAGCCCGTCGGGTGCGGCCACGTAGATCTCGAGCACGGTGTCGGCGAGCAGATCTTCCACCACACGGAGCGCCACGTGGGTGGCGCCCTTGGCGGCGATCGGGAAGTACCGCATCGGTGCACCGTCGCGGTAGAGGATCACGCTGACCATCTCGTCGGCGGAATTGCCCCCGCGGAAATAGACCGGCTGCGCGATGGCGCCCGCGGGCACCTGGTATCTGAGCGAGGCGTCCACGGGCAGGGGCGCGTCATAGCCCTTGCCCACGAAGGTGTAAGTGCCTTGGAGGAATTGCGGACTGCTTCCGTCGGACATGCTGGGAAAGGTATGAGCCGCGTGTTTCCGGGCGGTTTCGCCGATGCTGCGCCCATGGATATCCCCGCTCACATCGCGCGCGGCTCACGGTGAGCCGGCACCCACTGTGAGGGTGAGTTTTCTTGCGTGTCATCGAGGTGCAACGGGTCGACAATGACCTGGGCCAACACTTGAGGACATGGCGAACACGACAGCGGGCAAGCACGACATCGAGCACTGGGATGCCGAAGACACCCAGGCGTGGGAGGCCGGCGGCAAGGATGTCGCGCGCCGCAACCTCATCTGGTCGGTGATCGCCGAGCACGTCGGCTTCTCGGTCTGGTCGATCTGGTCGGTGATGGTGCTGTTCATGCCGCAGAACGTCTACGGGATCGACGCCGCAGGCAAGTTCTACCTGGTCGCGGTACCGACGCTGGTCGGCGCGTTCATGCGCATCCCCTACACGATCGCGCCCGCGCGGTTCGGCGGACGGAACTGGACGATCGTCAGCGCGCTGCTGCTGCTGATACCCACCCTGCTGACGCTGTACTTCATGAAGAACCCCGCGTCCTACACCACCTATCTCGTCGTCGCCGCGTTCGCCGGTCTCGGCGGCGGCAACTTCGCCTCCTCGATGACGAACATCAACGCGTTCTACCCGCAGCGACTCAAGGGCTGGGCGCTCGGGCTCAACGCCGGCGGCGGCAACATCGGCGTCCCCGTCATCCAGCTGATCGGCCTGCTGGTGATCTCCACGGCGGGAAACATGCGGCCCGAGATCGTCTGTGCCGTCTACCTGGTGGCGATCAGCGTGGCGGCCGTGGGCGCGGCGGTGAAGATGGACAACCTGCGCAACCAGAAGTCGAACCTCGGTGCGCTGGTGGAAGCCCTGCGGTTCAGGCACTCCTGGGTGATGAGCTTCCTCTACATCGGAACCTTCGGCTCGTTCATCGGGTTCTCGTTCGCATTCGGCCAAGTGCTGCAGATCAATTACCTCGCCGGTGGTGACACCCCCGCTCAGGCAGCGCTGCACGCCGCCCAGATCGCCTTCCTGGGGCCGCTACTCGGCTCGGTCGCGCGTCCGTTCGGGGGCAAGCTCGCCGACCGCATCGGCGGGGGGAAGATCACGCTGTACACGTTCATCGCGATGATGTTCGCCGCCGGCATCCTCATCGTGGCGAGCACTCTCGACGACGCGCAGGCCAGCGCGGCCACCGGCGGTCAGATGGCCGGCTTCGTCATCGGATTCATCCTCCTGTTCGTGCTCTCGGGCATCGGCAACGGCTCGACCTACAAGATGATCCCGTCGATCTTCGAGGCCAAGGCGCAGGGCCGCGACGACCTCGACCGAGAGCAGAAGGCCGCCTGGTCGCGGTCGATGTCGGGTGCGCTGATCGGATTCGCCGGTGCGGTCGGCGCATTGGGCGGCGTGTTCATCAACATCGTGCTGCGGGCCTCCTACGTCGGCGATGCGAAGTCAGCGACGGCAGCGTTCTGGGTGTTCGGCATCTTCTATGTGGTGTGCGCGGTCGTGACCTGGATCGTGTTCCTGCGACTCGGTAACCGCGCACACACAGGCGAACAGCTCGGACGTCCGGCCACACCCGTGCCCGCCGGATAGCCATGACGCGTACAGCCTGTTCGTACTGCGGTGTCGGGTGCGGGATTTCGGTGCAGACCCGCCCCGACCCCGCGACGGGTGCGCCGGTCATCGCGACGGTGTCCGGGGACACCCTGCACCCGACGAACGCGGGACGGCTGTGCACGAAGGGAGCGACGCACGCGGAGTTGATGGCCGCCACCGACGGTCGCCTGACGACGGCGCTGCTGCGACCTTCGCGAGGGGCCGATCCGGTGGCCGTCGACGTCGAGGACGGGATCGCCGAGGCGGGCCGCCGCTTGCGGGCGATCGTCGACGAGCACGGACCCGATGCCGTGGCCATCTACGTGTCCGGCCAGATGTCGATCGAATCGCAGTACCTGGCAACCAAACTCGCCAAGGGTTTCCTGCGGACCGTGCATCTGGAATCCAATTCGCGGCTGTGCATGGCCAGCGCTGGTGTCGGCTACAAACAGTCGCTGGGCGCCGACGGACCCCCGGGGTCCTACAGCGACTTCGACTGCACCGACCTGTTCTTCGTGATCGGGTCCAACATGGCCGACTGCCACCCGATCCTGTACCTGCGAATGGCCGACCGTCTCAAGGCCGGTGCGAAACTCATCGTCGTCGATCCGCGTCGCACCACCACCGCGGACCGGGCCGACCTGTACCTGCAGATACGGCCGGGCGCCGATCTCGCCCTGCTCAACGGCATCCTGCACCTGCTCGTCGCCGACGGTGCGATCGACGAGCAGTTCATCGCCGAGCACACAGAAGGCTGGGAAGCGATGCCGGCCTTCCTCGCCGACTACCCGCCGCACCGTGTCGCCGAGATCACCGGGCTCTCCGAAGCCGACATCCGCACCGCCGCGACGATGATCGCCGAGGCGGGGGAGTGGATGACCTGCTGGACCATGGGTCTGAACCAGAGCACCCACGGCACCGCCAACACCACCGCGATCTGCAACCTGCATCTGGCCACCGGCGCGATCTGCCGCCCGGGTAGCGGACCCATGTCGTTGACGGGACAGCCCAACGCCATGGGCGGGCGGGAAATGGGCTACATGGGGCCGGGTTTACCGGGGCAGCGCGCCGTGCTGTCTCCGCGGGACCGCGCATTCGTCGAGGAGCAGTGGGGTCTCGAGCCGGGCACCATCCGCACCGACGTGGGGCCGGGGACCGTCGAGATGTTCCGCAGGATGGCCGACGGCCATATCAAGGCCGTCTGGATCATCTGCACCAATCCCGTTGCCAGCGTGGCGAATCGCGCGACGGTGCTGGCAGGTCTGCAGGCCGCCGAGCTGGTGATCGCGCAGGACGCCTACGCCGAGACGGCCACCACCCGCCACGCCGACATCGTGCTGCCTGCCACGCTGTGGGCCGAGGCCGACGCGGTGATGGTCAACTCCGACCGCACGATGACGCTGCTGGCCCAGTCCATTCCGCCGCTGGGGCAGTCCCGGCCGGACTGGGAGCTGGTCTGCGGGGTGGCCCGCCACCTCGGCTTCGGCGACGACTTCGATTACAAGTCCAGCGAGGAGATCTTCGACGAGATCCGCCGATTCTCCAACCCGGACACCGGCTATGACCTGCGTGGTGTCACCTACGAACGCCTGCGCGACACCCCGGTCCAGTGGCCGTGCCCGCCCGAGGACACCGCCGGCGGATCGCCGGACCGCAACCCGATTCGCTACGTCAACGACGGTGTCTCACAGACCCTGTTCGTCGACACGAACGGTGACCGACCGCGCCTGGCCTTCCCGACGCCGTCGCGGCGCGCCGCGTTCCATCCGCGGCCGCACGTCGACGCCGCGGAACAACCTGACGGCGACTACCCCGCGGTGCTGAACACCGGTCGATTGCAGCACCAATGGCACACGATGACCAAGACCGGCAGGGTCGCCAAGCTCACCAAGCTGAATCCGAAACCGTTCATCGAGATCCATCCCGACGACGCGGCAGCCGCGCAGATCGCGAACGGCAGCGCGGTCGAGGTGGTGTCCCGGCGGGGCCGCGCGGTGTTGCCCGCCCTTCTCACCGATCGGGTCAGGCCGGGGAACACGTGGGTGCCGTTTCACTGGAACGACGAACACGGTGAGGATCTGACCGTCAATGCTGTCACCAACGACGCGGTTGACCCCTTCTCTCTGCAACCGGAGTTCAAAGTCAGTGCGGTGGCCCTGCGACCGCTACCTGCTCCGGAGCTGACCGAGCACGAGAACCTTTATGTCCAGGGCTTTCTGGCCGGCGTCGAGCAGGGGCGGCCAGGCATTCCGGTGCTGCCCTCCGACGCTCCGCTCGGTATGCGGACCCGGCTCCTCGTCGAGGGCATGCTGGCCGGCCGCTACTCCCGCGCCCCTGAGACGTCCACTCCGGCAGGCCCGCTGGTGCTGTGGGCGTCGCAGACCGGCAACGCCGAGGAGTTCGCGGGCAAGGTCAGTGGGCGGCTCGGCGGGGCGCGTCTGGCGGCCATGGACGACATCGACGTCGGGGAGCTGTCCGATGCGGGTGAGGTGGTCATCGTCACCAGTACGTTCGGCGACGGGGGCCCACCCGACAACGGTGCAGTGTTCTGGGAGCGGTTGGCCGGCGAGGATGCGCCGGCGCTCACCGGGATGCGCTACTCGGTGCTGGGAATCGGCGATCGCTCCTACGGCAACTTCTGTGGTCACGCGAAGTCCCTGGACGCGCGGTTGACCGCGCTCGGGGCGACGAGGATGCTCGACCGCGCCGACTGTGAAGTGCACGACGAGGCGCCGATGACCCGGTGGGCGGACGCGGTCGTCGAGACATTGACCGGTGTGGCGCCGGAAACCGAGACTGCGCCACCGCCCGATCCGGTCGCGTTCACGCGCGCGCAGCCGATCTCGGCGCCACTGTGCCGCAACGTGCTGCTGACGCCGGCAGGCGCCGCCAAGGAGGTGCGTCAGTTCGGCTTCGACATCAGCGCCTATGATGTCTCCTACGCGGCGGGTGATTCGCTGGGTGTCTATGTGCGCAACTCGCAGAGTGCTGTCGAGACATGGCTGCAGGCAACGGGATTCGGCGGCGATGAGGTCGTCGTCGTCGACGGTGTTCCGATGTCGCTGCGGGAAGCTCTGACTGGACGTTACGACGTGTGCAAGGTCACCGCCGACCTGGTCGACTTCGTCGCCGAGCACAGCCGAGACGGTTCGTCGGTGCGGCGGCTGCGCACGGATCGGCGCGAGCTGGACAGGTGGCTCGTCAACCGGAACGGCCTCGATCTGGTGGCCGAATTCGGCGCCCGTGCCGACATCGAATCGTGGCAGGAGGTGTTGGTGCGGCTGACCCCGCGGCAGTACTCGATCTCGTCGAGCCCGCTGGTGAGTCCCCACGAGATACAGCTGACGGTGTCGGTGGTGCGCTACTCGAATCCGGGCGGTGAGCCGCGCGGCGGGGTCGGCTCGACCCATCTGGCCGATCTCGCTGCCGGCACAACGGTTCCGGTGTTCCTGCAGCGGTCGCCGCACTTCCGGCTGCCGACGGACCCGCAGACGCCGATGATCATGGTCGGCCCAGGAACCGGTGTCGCGCCGTTCCGCGCCTTCCTGCAGGACCGTCGGGCACGCGGCCACACCGGGCCCAATTGGCTGTTCTTCGGCGATCAACACCGGGCGCAGAACTTCTACTATCGAGAAGACCTGCAGGACATGGTGTCTGACGGGTTCCTGAATCGGCTCGACCTCGCCTTCTCGCGCGATCAACCGAAACGGGTGTACGTGCAGCACAAGATGCTCGACTACGGCGCCGACGTGTGGCGGTGGCTCGAGGACGGCGCGCACTTCTATGTCTGTGGGGACGCGACGCGGATGGCCAAGGACGTCGACGACGCGCTCACCACGATCATCCGGACCCACGGCGGCATGAACGACGAGGCCGCACGGGCGTACAAGCGAGAGCTGGTGGGGGAGAAGCGCTACGTGCGCGACGTCTACTGACCACCTGGCAGGATCGCGACCGTGGCCCTCGACCGAACCAAACCCACCGTGACTCTGTGCCGTGGGTGCTGCTGCGGTACGTCGAAGAAGCACCCGGACAACGACCACGAAGCCCAAGTCCACTCGTTGCGCGCTCTGCTCCACGACGTGGCCGACCTCCGGATATCCGACTGCCTGGGACCGTGCGAGCGGTCGAACGTCCTGGTGGTCACACCGTCAGCGGATGGGCATCGGCGCGGCGGGCGATCGACCTGGCTCGGATACGTCTTCGACGAGACGGCGGGATCGGCCATCGCGGAGTGGCTGTGCGACGGCGGGCCCGGCGTGTCGGAGTTCCCGCGCAGTCTCCGGCGGCACCGCTTCAACCGGCCGAAAAAGCGCCGCTGAAATCTGTCGGTGGTCGAATGGATGTGCGAAGACGGCCCGCCAAATGAAAAGATCCCGGCCGAAGCCGGGATCCGTACTGAGTGTCCGAGGGGGGACTTGTCCACCTGCGACACGAGTTGAGACCTTTCACCTGAGTCTGAAGTGACCAGTGGAGTTCGCGGCATGCGCCGTCGGGGCGTGTCCGTGGCCATTGACAGGGCGTGCTGTGGACGCATCGGCGTGCATGCGAAATAGACTTCGCCGATTGTCAGGCTGGGGCGCCGGATGCGTAGGTTAAGGCTTCATGCATCCACGCTTGAGCAGTTGCCTCATGGTTTAGGTATTCGTTTATCTCGTACCGCCCGTTGATCTTGGAAGCGGCCATCAGCTCGGTGAGACGCAGTCTGTCGATCACAACGCCGAAATTCATCGATCGCACATGAGCTTCGTCGTGGGCTTGACTCCAGAAGTCCTGTGTTCGTGATTCTTGGAGCTTGTGGTGCTGCAGGAAGGGTATGAACAACAGCTCGATGTGCTGTTGGGACGGGGGCCTGACGAACCACGCGAGGAAGTTCCCCGCGAGATATGCCTTGATCGGCTTGGTTTCCCAGTTTCGTCCCGAGGCCACTTGCCCGTAGGCGACGACGGCAGCGGGTTGACCGTCGCGGAAGGGACGCCAAGCCACGATGTCCACCGTGCCATCAGCAGCATGGGGTGCTACCCCAGCTGGTCGCTCGTCGGGCGCGTGGCCCAGTCCCATCGTGGTCACGAGCTTTTGGATGGCGGCGAGCATGCCCGTGTTGTCTGGCCGTGGGAAGCCGAACCAGTACGCACTTCCGCCCAAGATTTCCGCTGCCGTCAAGTAGGACTCGATCTGCATGATTTTGGCGCTTTGGGTGAAAAGTCCGTGACTACCTGGAATGGGCAGGAGTTCGGAGTGCATCGCGGTGATCAGCAGGCAACACACGTAGCACCCGTGAGCGGCCCGGATCTCAGGTTCGGAAGCCTCCCGGCGGCGCAGAACCCATTTTCCGTACTCGGAGCCCAGTTCAAACGGGTAGAGGTCTCCGAGGACTTGTTCGCGGAGAGAAAGCTCCTCATAGACCCGCTGAGACAGCTCATCAGTGCGCGGCTCGAGGATCTCTTCGTCGGCAAGCTCGTGGTCCAGATCGGTGGTGATATCGCCGTGTTCGGGTTCGGACTGCACCGATTGGCTCCTGACGAGTCTCTGTTCAGAGACATCGGACTCGGTGATCAGAACTTGTAGTTCTACCCAGTCGGCCTCTATGGCGCGAGTTGATTTGTCTACTGGCGCGTTGAGTCGCGATATCATTGTTGCGTGTGAGCCTTCTTCATGGCTTGCACGACGGAATCGACTGCACGAGAAATGGTTTCGGCATCGGCGAGAAGGTCGGACTTGGGGTCGTATCTGCCGATCATGCCGGATACTTCCTCAGATGAGGCCAGCAGACGGTAAAACGATTTCTCGAACGCGCGCGCTCGATCTTCGACAAGATCGTAGGCTCTGGTTAGGTCGCGCGTAGTCGCCAGGACATCCGTGGCACGCTCATTGGCCAGGACGTTGACGAGCCGCCCGAGGTCTGGATTCTGACTTCGGATCACCGATCGGTCTTCGTCTCCTTGACCATAGAGCCACGACAAGAGGTCTCGGAGGTGGGTCTTGTGGTCGTTGGGAACGGGATCGGGTTCGAGCACAGTGTTGTCGTTTTCGGGCAGCCCCAGAAAGTTCCGCACGTTTGGTGTCGACAGTGCGGTGTAGAGGTGGGAAAAGTAGAACGACTTCTTCGTACGCTGCTCTTTGTCGAAAAGCTTTGCGCTCTCCGCTTGTTCGAGGACAACGATGCCGTTCACGAGGCGGCTGATGGTGTTGTGGCCGTCGCCGAGCCGTCGGCTAACCGCATCGATGTCCTCGCCGTCCTTGAGCCACGCGTGGGCGAATCTGGCCTTGGCATAGGAGTCCCATTTAAAGGCACCGTTGACGTGCTTAAAACCGATGAAGTCGCGGGCTTCCTTGCGGGAGTTGACAAAGTTGACCTGGATGGTCGAAGGGATGGCGCGGTCATGGAGGGGGTCTGGCGGCGTGACCTTGAGTCGTTGCTGCAGTTCCGAGTCGGCAAGGATGCGCAAAGCCGCAAGGCGACGGTTGCCCTCAATCACGATCATTGAGTCTTTTTCGACAATTGGCGGCTCGAAGTCCAGCCATCCCGAGTTGCCTATGGATTGGATGAGTTCGCTGAGGTCGGCTTGCGTGTAAAGGTAGTGGAGCGCCTCATCTTCGGAGGCGAAGGATGCGTCGGGAATTCTCGGGTTCGCGAGATCTAGCTTGAGCTGGCTGGGCGCGACTTCGGTCAATGAGGTCATCGGGTGGCCTGCCCGTCTCTGTCTTCCGGCTCCGCTCCATCAGAGAGCGCGTCGTGCGCCGTGTCGATCTCGGCGGGAATAGTCAGCGTGTCGGAAAACACCATGATCTCCTGAGCCTTCACGACTCGATGTGCTGAGTAGTTGAGTGCGAATAGGCGGCGGCGCCGGTCGGCGTAAAGTTCGGCGACCTGGGGAACGTTGTCATACGTGAGCACCCAGCGGGCCTTCGTCACGCGTTGGAGGCTCCGGGCCAGCTGGTCGTGGTCATTGGCTTGGAAGGCGTTCATGTACAACGACCCTGCCTTCTCAAAGTACGGCGGATCGGCGTAGATGAAGGCATTTGCGTCGCGGGCGTATCGTCGGATCACTGCGCGCCCGTCGTCGTTAGTGACAGTGATGCGGTCGGCGTGCAGTTCGATCAGGCGAATCCGTTCCAGCAGGGTCTCGCGGTTGAACCGCGCGTCGATCTTGTAGTTTCCGGACTGATCTTTGCCGCCGATCGGACCTCCGTTGAGTACGCCGGAACGGTTGGTCCGGTTGAGGTAGAACGTCGCGAAGCCCAGTGCCAGGTGCTCATCCACGGGCGACTGGTCATAGGTCTGCCGCTGCTTCTCCCACTCTTTGACGGTGAGGTCGACGTCGTTGACCAGTTGGCCGAACTCTTTGGGGTGATCGACGACGGCCCTCCAGAACGAATAGACGGCCGGGTCGAGATCGTTAATGACGATGCGCGACACTTGGCCTGAGATCAACAGACCCAGCGCCGCGCCGGCACCGCCGGCGTAAGGCTCGATATAGGTGCTGGAGGTCAACCTGTTGTCACGAATGATTTGCCGCAGCCGGGAGTACAGCATGCCCTTGCCGCCGGGGTATCGGAGCGGCGAGACGACGATGCGTTTGGGTGAGCGAGTCGGCCAAGTGGTGCGGGTCATGACTTCAGCACCGCCTTCATTATGCCTTCGATGGTCGCCCAGCATTCCCGAACATCGTCTGGCTCTGCGCAGATGTGATGATTGTGGTTGATCGCATCGAGGTGTTCCTTGGATCCGACAAATCCGTACCGTCCGCCACGAATCTTTTGCACCGGTTGGATGTACGCCGTGGCGCCCTGGGTTCGAAAGTGGTCTTCCAGCCAGATGAGGCAATTTGACAGGTACACGAAGCCCTGCTGGTTTGAGCCTCGTCGAATGTTTTGCCCGAGCGCTTCCGCGTATGCCTTGATGGCTTTTTCCAGAAAGGTGCGCAGTAAGTCCAACGCCGCGTTGGGGAAACGCTGGATATTGATAGCCGATAGCTCCTTGACGATTTCGTGCACCGAGGCCGGAAACGCTGCCGGCACCGATAGATTATCGGTGTTGAGATAGTTTCGTTTGCGGGGGAATGACTTTGGTGTGTCACGACCTGAGTTAGCGGATCCGCCTGCTGAGGGGGCCGCGGAATCGTGGAGGCTCATATCTGGGTTGGGATGGGCGCCGGCGGGACCTGAGGATCCCGAACCCCCATTCGCGGTACGCGGCGCAGGGTCCGTCGCTGTGCCGGCGGATCTTTCGCTGCTTGATGGAATGTCGTCCTCGACGGGCTCATTGAGCAGGTCCCGCAGTTCATCCATGTAGGCGATGTAGTGCTCGCTGGTCGTCTTGTTAAGGGTGCGGGTGTTGATGGCCCCAGCGCGGATATCGCTTACGATCTTTGTCGCGAATCGTTTGAAAACCTTCGGAATCGCAACCAAGGTGACATCTCCGGTGTCGTTCATGATTGAAATACCAGCAAGGTCGAGGAACGCGTCGTAGTCATAGAGCCGCGCGAGGGTCGATACCGGGAAGCGTCGGCGTCGCACGTAATCACCGAGCGATGCATCGTCGTATGCGACGTTGCGGAAGAGGTCGAGAATTTTGCTGCGCGTGATGAACTTTCGGACATCAATAGTGGGGTAGCGCGCGATCAGGTCCTCGGCGGTCCTTCCCCCATCGAGCTGGGCCTGGAAGAACGCCGCCTGTCGGGCCGGGCTCCACGCGACGCGTTGGTTACCAGTGTGAAGCGCAGCGACGAGCTGATCGGCATCGTCTTGGGATGGAGCCTTTTTGACCGTGATATGGCGGAATGCGTCCCGGTTGGGCACGGTTTGGGCGAGCCTGCTGATCCGAGTTTGGTGGTCGGGTGCGAGATAGGGGTTTTGGATGGCCTTGAGTGCAGCGACCCGGCGGTTGCCCTCGACCACCACGAGGTGGCCGTCGCGCTCGACGACGATAGGTATCTCGTGGGTTAGGAATCCGAGTCGGACGATGCCCTCGACCAAACTCAGGGCCTTCTCGTTGGTGAAAAGGTCTTGAACGATGTCGGATTCTGGAACACCTTCGGGTATGTCAAGTCGGATGTTTCGCGGATCGAGCTTGACGTCGTTGACAACGTCAACACCGACCTCCTCCCATGTGGTCATGTCAATCATGAGGCCTCGGCACCGAACACGTCGGGGTTAACGTGACTTCGTGCGGGCCAGTGGAGTGCACTCACTTCGGTTCTGCCTCCTTCGCAATGGCATGGGCGCCGCCGACATGGGCTAGGACATCACTGCGCAGGAAGCGCCAAGCGCGACCGATCTTCTCGCCGCGCAGCGTCCCGTTGCGAGCGAGACCCAGCACAGTCTTGGTGCTGACTCGGAGCAACGCTGCAGCTTCTTCGGTCGTCAGGACCTCATGGTGTTCCACCATCTTCCCGCAACCTCTCGTCATGGGCGTTAACGTCACGCTACCAGTGACTTTTCGGGTTTCGTCCCATTTGGCGGGTAACCTCCGAGACTCGTGCGAGGGGGGCCGCCACGGGGACAGGACAGTGGTGGCAGGTGCGAGCGTCCCATGCCAGCCGGCACGGCACTGTGGCCAAGGGGGTTGAGGGCTTCGTTGCGTTTGCTCACGGCGGCTTGCGATGGGCAGTTGATCACGCAGGTGTGACAGCCGGCCTGGCATTGATGTGCGCCACAGGACCGGAAAGAAGGCAGGGCGTGCCCTCGAATGTGTCCTCTAGACGAATCCGCTAGCGGGGCTTGTCGTCGCGTTCCGGCTAGTACACATCGATCCTGCCCCACTCATGCAGGTGTTCCACGATCCATCCGGCCATCCCATCGGCGGCGAGCGATGGATACTTCTTCATGATCGCGTCGACGGTGGACGCCGGGTCCTCAACGAGGTACTGGTAGCAGATGACTAGGCGGAGCGCGGCTTGCAGCTGATCAGCCTCCACGCAGATCCGGAGGGCGCCCGGCAGCTTCTGGCACAGGTCCGGGTCGACCACCATGATCGACCAGAGGCTTTGGCCGATGCCACCTCGCTGCCAGTCCACACCGCTGTCATCGAAGGTCTCCACCGCGTGAACCAGCGTTGCCAGTTCTTCCGAGGACCAACGAAGAGTTGCGCGAACCTCATCCTCGATGAGTGGGGTTATCCAGTTCTGCCTCGTCCAGAGGATGTCGGGGTGCGGAGTGGCATGCGCCAGGATTGTGATGCCGTCGAGCAGGCTTCGTCCCGTCATGGACGGGAGCAGTCGCCGCAGGAGAATCAAGGGCCGTGGGTCGCGACGGCCCAGCGTCCAGCAGTTGAAGATCCCACGTCGACGAGCCTCGTCGTCGGATTCGACCAGAAGAAGAAAGGCTGATTCCGCGGTTGCGGCGAGGTAGGTCTCGACTTCACCCAAGAACGCTTCAAACGTCGTGTCGTCGAGCACGTTGCTGACGACTACCTCTGCCACCTCGTCGGACTGCGGCGTAGCACCGTAGCCGCCGTCGTCGATCTGCACCTTGCTGCGCGCATGCTGCGAGAGGTTGATCCACCTGATCGTTGCCGTAGCGGAGTCGTGCACCATACCGATGATGGGGACGGTCGATGAGTGCCAGTAGTGCCAGTCCGTCGGCGTCGCAGGGATGATCCACTGGCCATTCCGGTAAAAGGACTTGCCCCCTTTTACCTGTACGCCGATGATCCCGCCGGTGATCTCGGACCCACGAGTCACATCGACGTTGAGGTCGCGTCCGTAGTCGCTTCTACCCGCGACTTCGTCGACTACCAGATCGTGGCGCTCCAGGAGTGTGCGGACGGCGTTGATTCCGCCCCTTTCAGAGCGATGGCCCACTCGCAGATGCTTCCGCGCAGGCTCCACCATGTCCACCACCCCAGACTAGGAGGCGGCCAAAGTTCATACAGAAATGGCCGAGCGTCCCATCCATCGTTTCACGCTGTCGATCCCAATGACCGGATCATTGCTCAAAGCAGCCGACGGTGGCAGGCGCGACACGCCACACGAGCCGGGCCCAGCGCCCCGCAGCTAACAGCCGTCCCGTGAGACCCACTGGTTGCCAGAGACGCGAGCCTGGTCACTGCACCCGAAGAAAACTGACTGCTCAGCATTACTGATGAAGTGCACGGCGAGGTTCGACGTCGGTAGCAATATCAGCTAGATCGTTGTCGGCTCGGCGGCGTAGTCTAGTTACATGAATGTAGTTCCCGCGACGCCTGCCGACCTTGGCAATTGTACGTCGTCGCCAGGAACTGGCGAATTCGCCGCGCAGGTCTGTCCAGCAGCCGAGCGCGAGGCTTCTAGCTCGCGCACCGAGCGCTTCCAGATCCTCGCTCTCGATGGAGGGGGCGCCAAGGCGCTGTTCACTGCGCATGTCCTTGCACGTCTGGAACAGGATCTGGGCGTCAGGATCACCGATTCCTTCGACCTCATTGCTGGCACGTCGGCGGGCGGCATCGTCGCACTGGGTCTCGGCGCGGGCCTCGCACCGAAGGAGATTGTCTCCCACTACGAAGAACTGGTCGAGAAGGTCTTTCCGGCGTCGAGGCGGCGAGTACGGCGCCGGCTACGTCAGCTGAGATCGCCCATCTATGACGCAGAGGCGCTGCGGCAAGCGTTGACAGGCGTCCTCGGCGCACGACTCCTTGGCGACAGCACGAAGCAACTCGTCATTCCCTCGTGGGATGTGCAACGCGGGGCCGTGCACATCTTCAAGACTCCGCACCACACACGGCTGACTCGCGACTGGCGCATACCGATGGTGGACGTTGCACTGGCGACCTCGGCGGCGCCGCTGTATTTCCCCGCGGCGTACGTCGACGGACACAGGCTCATTGACGGCGGAGTATGGGCCAACAACCCGGCTGTCGTCGCGATCGCCGAGGCCGTCAGCATGCTCGGTGTTCCACTCGACGCGATCACCGTCCTCAACGTCGGCACCATTGATCAGCTGACCGATCACCCCAAGCGCTTGGACCGCGGCGGGCTCTTACACTGGGCAAGACCGATTGCCCCGCTGATCCTTAACGCCAGCAGCCGTGGCGGACAAGGCCTCGCCGAACACTTGATCGGCAAATCCAACTACACGCGCTTCGACGCTCTGGTGCCCGGCGGGCTCTACGCACTGGACTCGGCGGACCCAAAGGACGTGGCCGGCCTCGCGGCCTCAGTCAGCCGAGAACTCAGCCCCAGCTACACCACGAAATTCGCTGACCACCAGGCGCCCGCATACACGCCGGTGAACGGACACCGACACCGCGGCGATCTAAGCAGCACTTCGCACACGGAGGCCCCCAATGCAACTCGCTGACCACTTCAACGTCTTGCTGAAAGACACGGTCAATCTCAGCCAGTTCAAACTGGACCTACTCAACCAGCGCGTCGAAGCCATCTACAAGGCACTCAAAGCCGACGCCGAAATCGGTGCGCTGATCACCGGCAAGACGCCGCAAGGCTCCTGGGCGCACCGCACGATCATCAACCCCGTCGGCGACAACGAGTTCGATGCCGACTTCATGCTCGACATGAGCGAGAACCCGGACTGGGCCGACAACCCCAAGACCTACATCGATGAGGTCTACGCAGCCCTGCATCGGCACGGCACCTACGGCACCATGCCGCACTCACGGAAGTGCCGCTGCGTGCGGCTCGTCTACGCCAACTCCATGCACGTTGATATCGTCCCTCACCTCAACCTAGCCGACGGCCGAGAGGTCATCGTCAACCGTGACGACAACGAGTGGGAGCTGACCAACCCGCAGGGTTTCACCGATTGGATGAAGAAGCACGACTCTATCGCCAACGGGAACTTGCGCAAAGTGATCAGACTGATGAAATACCTTCGCGATCATAAGAATTCGTTCACCGGCACACGTTCCGTCCTGCTGACCACCATGCTGGGGGAGCAGGTAACAGAGTTGCGCAAGCTCCTGGACCCGAGTTACTACAGCAACGTCCCCACAACTCTTCTTCATGTGGTGCAGGACCTTGACACCTGGTTGCAAGCGAACCCGATCAAGCCCTCCATCGTCGACCCGTCCGGTTCCGGCGTGACGTTCGACCACCGGTGGGGGCCAGACCCCGAGAGCGCCCAGGCGACCTACAGCTACTTCCGTGACCGAATCCACGTGCATGCCGCCGACATCGAAGCGGCCTACGAGGAGAAAGACAAAGACCGCAGTGTCGAGCTGTGGCAGAACATCTTCGGCGACGGATTCAAGGCGCCGGCCCCAACAACCGCTAGCGCGAAGTTTCCAGCAGCCACCTCTGCCGCGGCCTCGACAGTGGGGCGCTCTGGTCGGGCAGGGTGATCAGAGGCCGCCATCCCACGCTGACGGGCTGGCAGAAGCATCTCCTCGCTGAACTCAAAGCGCTAGCGCAACAACGTCCCGGCGAAATCCAGGTCCGAGGAAGACCCACGCTCGATCCTAACGGCGAGGCGTCGCTCCGCATCTCGCTACGCACGGCCGACATCCCGCATCATCCGGGTGGTCTGCAACTTCAAGAGGTCGAGGAGTTCATCCTTCAGCTTCGCGCCTCTTCCTACTCGCTACCGGCAATCGACGTTGATCACACTCGGTTTCTCGGCTACCCCCACGTGCTCGCGGGTCAACGACTCTGCATCTATTTGGATCCCTCACGTGAATGGCAGCCAACGCTTGGTGTGGCCGGCCTACTCACCCGCCTTTGGGACTGGCTCGTCGACGCGGCCGCCGGAAACTTCGACGCCTCCACCGCCATGTACCACGCTGTTGGCGGAGTACCACATCAAGCGGATGGCACACCGACGATCGTTATCCGAGAACCCGGACCGGCGAAGCGCCACCAAACGGCTCGCCTGATCGCCCGGTCAACGCACCGATACGACCTGACGTACTCGCCTGGAACCGCCGGGCATCGCATACCGGTGATTACCCTGGCCACCGCGCTACCGTTCGGTGCCGCATCCACATTCGCGCTACTGCTAGCGCTCCTAGACGACCCCTACATTGACCGCCTCGAAGGACGGGCTCCCCCGATCGCGCCACAGTCGCCGGCGTTCCTCACCGCCCTCCTGGCGGCAGCGGTACGAAACCACCACGACACCGAGCAATACTTTGTCCTCGCCGTGCCGCACCCCGCTGGAGGCCCACCCCACCTCTTGGGCGGACGGCTCCCCACCCCAACGGCGAATGCGCTCCGCAAGGTCGCGCAGCAATGGGGTGTGGGGGTTGCTCTCGACCCCGCGAGAATCAACACTGAAACCCCGATTGAGTGGTGCAGGATGTCCGACGAACGACCCGAAGTGACAACCCGTCGCGACGACGGCCGTCCCGTGAACGGATTCCAAGGAAAGACTGTCCAAGTCTGGGGCTGCGGCGGGCTCGGATCATGGATCGCCGAATTCATCGCTCGCGCAGGAGCATCGGAGATCACCGTGTGTGACCCTGGCATCGTTACCGGCGGCTTGCTCGTCCGACAGAACTACGTCGAAGACGACATTGGCCGTTCCAAAGCCGAAGCACTCGCTAAACGGCTCCGCGCGATCCGTGATGATCTGACTGTCACCGTCGCAGAAGGGCACCTGCCAGAAGACCACACTTCATGCCTGGCAGCGGATCTCATCATCGACGCCACAGTGAACAACGGCATCACGAGTTGTCTCGATGCGTTGGCAACTGCGCCGACGCGGAAGGCATTGATCGCTCAGGTCGCCACAGATGCTCGCTCTGGCACGCTCGGCCTGGCCGTGCTGTGCGCCGCAAACGCAGCAGCGACAGTTTCCAGCATCGATCAAGGCGCCGGCCGAATAATCCATTGCAACAGTGAACTTGAGCTCTACCACACGCTGTGGGAAGAACCCAGCGATGACGACGAGCTCATACCGACCAGGGGTTGCTCGGTCCCCACATTCCACGGCTCGGCAGCCGACCTCGTAGCGGTCGCAGCCACTCTGGTGAACCTGATCGGAAGCCACCTCCAACTCCCGGATTCCGCGGTTTCGGGCACACACCTCATCGCTCTGCCGCACGCGGCCAGCGGCCCACGACACTACTTCCTCCCCGCTGTAACACACCCGATGGATTTCACAGCAGGAACAGGATGAAGGCAACGGAACGTTAACGCGGAACCCCATCAGAGGGCGTCATTGTCGAGCGTCTTCGCACCGAGGCAACCAACTGGATCAATGCCGTGGCGCTCAAATCAGGACGCATCGACCGACGCTTCCGCAAGCAGCATGCCGACCACTTAGAAATCCAAACCCTCGTCCTGGCTATCAGCCACGGCCCACGCGTGGGCCTGATCTGCGCGATCGTGTGCAGTGCCGGGTATGCGGGCTGGGCCTGGCTCCAACCGGGGTCATTTCGCGCCTGGGTGACCGAACCGGTACGGCGGCGCTGGCTCACGTGGTCGCGCTACACCCGCACCTGGGAATCGACCTGCACCTTGCACGGCCTGACCGCCACCCTCGGCGGACGCACTCTCACTCCCACCCTGCGCACGGTGACGATCGGTAAAACCACCGATGTGCTCGTGGTGCGGATCGTCACCGGCCAGTCCGTGGCAGATTGGCATAAACACTCCGACGCGCTGGCCGCCGCGTGGCGCGCCGGCCGCATCAGCATCGCCGCCATCTCGCCCGGCGAACTGCGCATCACGTTAATGCGCGCAGACGTGCTGGCTGAACCGATCGCCCTGCCCATGCCTACCCCGGCCACCCCGGTCGATCTGGTGTCGGTGCGGGTCGGGATCACCGAAACGCGACATTGGTGGCAGGTGCCGCTGCTCGGTCACCACGTGCTGATCGCCGGGGCAACCGGGGCTGTGCGGGACCGGACCCGCGGATCACGGAGGGAAGTGGCATGAGCCGCAGGTTCGCTTTCTATGGCCGAGTGAGTACCGAGGACGCTCAAGATTCCGAGGCGAGCCGCAGCTGGCAGAAACGTCGTGCCATCGATCTGATCACTCCGCATGGCGGAGTCCTCGCTGTCGACTACTTCGATATAGGTCGAAGCCGTTCGCTTCCCTGGAAACGCAGACCGGAGGCTTCACGTCTGCTTGCAGACGTCACTTCTCGTGACCGTGGCTTCGATGCCGTGGTGATCGGGGAACCTGCTCGCGCGTTCTACGGACCGCAATTTGCGCTCACTTTCCCGGTGCTCACGCACTACGGGGTTGGCCTATGGGTGCCTGAAGTCGGCGGAGCGGTTGATCCCGGATCCGAGGCACACGACCTCGTGATGACGCTCTTCGGCGGTATGAGCAAGGGAGAACGCGCACGAATCCAGATGCGCGTCCGTCGTGCGATGTCGGCACTCGCGCAGGACACAACCAGATACCTCGGCGGTCGCCCACCTTACGGGTATCGACTCGTCGATGCCGGCCCGCATCCCAACCCTGCTAAGGCAAGTCTTGGGCAGCGGCTCCATCGTCTCGAACCCGACCCCGCGACATGTTCGGTCATCGAGCGGATCTACCGCATGTACGCCGATGGTGCTGGCTTGCGTTACATCGCTCAGCAGCTCACCGACGATGGAGTGCCATCACCGAGCCAATACGACCCGGCGCGGAATCGGCATCGTGATCCACGCGGATGGTCGCATTCGGCGATCCGCGCCATACTCGACAATCCCGCGTACCGCGGTATCCGTGTCTGGGGCAAGCAGGAGAAGTAAGAGGTCCTCTTGAACCCCGATGATGTCGCCGCGGGGTATGAGACCCGTATGCGGTGGCGCGATCAGGCCGACTGGATCGCACCCGACCGATGCACGCACGAAGCGCTGATCCCTGATGAGCTGGCGCAGGCTGTTCGTCTCCGGATGCAGGCGCGGCGTGGTCCCGGTCGCGTGTGCAGCAGAGAATCGACGGTGCCCTATGCGCTGCGTGGGCTGCTGTTCTGCGCCGCATGTGGACGGCGAATGCAGGGCGCCGCCCGACCGGGGAAGCAAACAACGCGGATCCTCTACCGATGTGAGTTCGGCAAGTCACGTTCTGTACCTGTGGACCTCAGTGATCATCCACGCACCGTCTATCTCCGTGAAGACGCGGTGACAGCGCGGCTTGACGAATGGATCGCTACTCTGGCCGATCCAGAAGACCTCGCACGCGGGCAGGACGTGGATGCGGCGGCCGAAACTGGCTCCGCCGCCTTGCAGCGCCAGCTGAGCGAGGCGAATGCCAAGGTGGCTGCCTTGATCACCGCCGTGGAGTCTGGCGTGGCCGTTGCGGATCTAACTGCTGCGTTGCGTCAACGTACCGCCGAGCGCGACGAGCTGAGGGCACGCCTTGAGCGAGTGGAGCGGCCCCGCGCCATGTCTGCCGCCCAGATCAATGAGTTAGTCGAGGAGTTAGGCGGACTGTCGGTCATCCTCGGCAAGGCAACCGGAGCTGAGCGCGCCGAGGTGTACGCAAGATTGGGCTTGCGTCTCGACTACGACCCGCATCTTCGGCGAGTCACGGCGACTACCGACCTGAGTCGTGTCGCCGGATGTGTCCGAGGGGGGACTTGAACCCCCACGCCCGTTAATAGGGCACTAGCACCTCAAGCTAGCGCGTCTGCCATTCCGCCACTCGGACCTGTTCGAAGGCAGCTTAGGTTAACGGATCGGTGGGCTCGGACCCAAACCGGCAGCGGGTGGTAGGAAAGGGAGCGTGAGCGGTCCCCTGACACCCAGCGACGAGGTCGTGGACCTCGTCAGTTCCCTGATCCGCTTCGACACGTCGAACACCGGTGAGCTCGCCACCACCAAAGGGGAGGCCGAGTGCGCCCGCTGGGTCGCGAGTCAGCTCGAAGAGGTGGGCTACACCTGCGAGTACATCGAGGCCGGCGCGCCCGGCCGGGCCAACGTGTTCGCCCGCCTCGAAGGTGCTGACCGCTCGCGGGGCGCCCTGATGCTGCACGGCCACCTCGACGTGGTGCCGGCCGAGGCGTCCGACTGGAGCGTGCACCCCTTCTCCGGCGCCGTCGAGGACGGCTACGTCTGGGGCCGCGGCGCGGTCGACATGAAGGACATGTGCGGGATGATCATCGCGGTCGCCCGCCATTTCAAACGGGCCGGCATCACCCCGCCCCGCGACCTGGTGTTCGCGTTCGTCTCCGACGAGGAGGCGGGCGGCAACTACGGCTGCAAGTGGCTGGTGGAGAACCGCCCCGATCTGTTCGAGGGCGTCACCGAGGCTGTCGGCGAGGTCGGCGGCTTCTCGCTCACCGTGCCGCGCCGCGACGGCGGCGACCGCCGGCTCTACCTCATCGAGACCGCCGAGAAGGCGATGATGTGGATGCGGCTGACCGCCCGCGGCCGCGCCGGGCACGGTTCGATGGTGCACGACGACAACGCCGTCACCGCCGTCGCCGAGGCCGTCGCCAAACTCGGCCGCCACCAGTTCCCGATCGTGTTGACCGAATCGGTCGAGCAGTTCCTCGCCGCTGTCAGCGAGGAGACCGGCTACACCTTCGACGCCACGTCGCCCGACATCGAGGGAGCGGTGGCCAAGCTCGGCGGCATCGCCCGCATCGTCGGCGCCACGCTGCGCGACACCGCGAACCCGACGATGCTCAAGGCCGGTTACAAGGCCAACGTCATCCCCGCCACGGCCGAGGCCATGGTCGACTGTCGCGTCTTGCCCGGTCGGCTCGCCGCGTTCGAAAAAGAGGTCGACGAGATCATCGGCCCCGACGTCAAGCGTGAGTGGGTCACCGAATTGCCCTCGTACGAAACACCGTTCGACGGTGAGCTGCTCGAGGCGATGAACGGTGCCATCCTGGCCACCGATCCTGACGCGCGCACCGTGCCCTACATGCTCTCCGGTGGCACGGACGCCAAACACTTCGCTCGGCTGGGCATCCGCTGCTTCGGGTTCGCGCCGCTGCGGCTGCCGCCGGATCTCGATTTCGCCGCGTTGTTCCACGGCGTCGACGAACGGGTACCCGTCGACGCGTTGACCTTCGGCGCGCAGGTGCTCGAACACTTTCTCCTGCACAGCTGACAACCGACTGAAAGGACGCCTCTCGCATGGCTTTTGACTACGATCCCTACTCGTTTCTGCCTGAGCTGCCCACCTTCACGCTCACCTCGCAGTCGTTCCGAGACGGCGAGACCTGGGAAAACGATCAGGTCAGCGGGATCATGGGCGCCGGCGGTGACGACGTGTCGCCCCAGCTGAGCTGGTCCGGCTTCCCGGAGGAGACCCGCAGCTTCGCGGTCACCGTCTACGACCCCGACGCGCCGACGGGTTCGGGATTCTGGCACTGGGCGGTGTTCAACCTGCCCGCCACGGTCACCGACCTGCCCGCCGGTGTCGGCGACGGCAGCAGCCAGGGTTTCCCCGGCGACGCGGTCACTTTGTCCAATGACGCCGGGCTCAAGCGCTTCATCGGTGCCGCCCCGCCGCCCGGACACGGACCCCACCGCTACATCGTCGCCGTGCACGCCGTCGACGTCGAGAAGCTCGATGTGCCCGAGGACGCCACGCCCGCCTATCTGGGCTTCAACCTGTTCAGCCATGCGATCGCTCGCGCGCTGATCACCGGCACCTACGAGAACAAGGGCTAAACCGTCCCTGAGTCCGCCCCAGAGCCGACGGCCTCGCTGAGGCTGCTGAAACCGTTGCGGTGCAAGCGTTCTGCGACCCCGCGGTTGACCGATGCAGCCCACGAGCCGCCGCCGTAGACGAAGCCGGTGTAACCCTGCAGCAGCGAGGCGCCCGCGGTGATGCGCTCCCACGCATCGTCGGCGGTCTCGATCCCGCCGACGCTGATCAACACCAGGGACTCGCCGACCCGCCGGTGCAGCCGCCGCAGAATCTCCAGAGAGCGGCGCGCCACCGGCGGTCCGGACACCCCGCCCGCGCCGAGCTCCGCGACGCCGGGCGTGCGCAGGCCGTCGCGCGAGATCGTCGTGTTCGTGGCGACGATTCCGGCCAGGCCGCAGGCCACGGCCAGATCGGCGACGGCATCGACGTCGTCGTCGGCGAGGTCCGGCGCGATCTTGACCAGCACCGGTGTCGACGTGGCGGCGACGACGGCGGTCAGGATCGGGCGCAGCGACTCGACCGACTGCAGGTCCCGCAGCCCGGGTGTGTTCGGTGAGCTGACGTTGACGACGAGGTAGCTGCCCAGCGGCCCGAGCAGCCGCGCGCAGTCCGCGTAGTCGTCGACCGCCGCGTCCGGCGGTGTCGTCTTGTTCTTGCCGATGTTGATCCCGATGGGCACCTGCGGGGTGGCCCGCGCCAGGGTGCGCACCAGCGCCGACGCCCCCTGGTTGTTGAAACCCATGCGGTTGAGCAGCGCCCGATCCTCGGGTAGCCGGAACAGTCGCGGCGCCGGGTTGCCCGGCTGCGGTCGCGGCGTCACGGTACCGAGCTCGGCGTGGCCGAATCCCAGCGCGCCCCACGTGTTCGCGCCCAGCCCGTCCTTGTCGAATCCGGCGGCCAGCCCGAGCGGCGCGGGGAAGCGCACCCCGAACACCGTGCTGGCGAGTGCGGGATCGTAGTCGGAGTACTTGCGCGCCAACATGTGTCGAGTGGCGCGAGGGGTGGTGGCGGCCCGGAGTGCGGCGAAGACGACGTGGTGGATCCGCTCGGGCGGAACCAGGAACATCGCGCGGCGCAGCGCTGCGTACATCACAGGGCCGGCTGATCGGGATTCTGCGTGGCGTCGCCACGTTTCTTGCGGCGCAGCAGCACCCGTCTGCTGCCGTCGGTGTAGAGCCGCACCCGGGTCAGCTCCCACCCGCGGTACTCCGCCTCGATCGACAGCCGCACCGACGCGCTCACCCTGGTCACATCGGGCGGCAGCCGCAACGGAATCCATTCGTACTCACCGGAATCCTCCGCGACGGCCTGACGCCACGTCGCCGGCATCCTGCCGCGTGAACCGGTACTCATGAGGTCGCCCGGGGGATCACCTGGACACCACCGCCCGTGCCGGACACCACGTACAGGGTGTCCGACGCATCGTCGAAAGCCAGCGTGTTCGGTTGCTGCACGGTTCGATATCGCACCTTCTCGACAGGAATCCCGGTCGCCAGATCGTATCCAACGACCGTGTTGGTCGCCGTCTGGGCAACCCACGCGAGTCCCACTTTCTTCCCGCCCGACGCGGTCAGTCCGTAGGGCGAGTCCGGCACCGGATAGCGCTGCCGCAACATCAGCGGGTCGACCCCGTAGACGAGCAGCTCGCCGCCCCGGGTGTCGGCGACCAGGACCCGACCGTTGGGGTCGGCGACCATCGTGGTGGCGCCGTCGCCGGCGCGCAGGGCCAGGTCGGCGCTGGTTCCCTCGGCGTTGAGACTGGTCACCGAGGTCTGCCCGCGGTCGAGCACCACCGCGGTGTCACCCTGGGTGACGATGCCGTCCACCCGGGCGAAGATCTTCAGCGACGCGGCGACCGTGTTGTCGGCGGCCAGTGTGTACACCGTCCCGCCGGCATCGCCGAGCACCATCCGGCCGTCGCCGCGCCGAGCGATCGCGGTGAACTCAGCGTCCTCGCGGCCGCTCACCGCGACGCGGGACAGCGCCCGCGCCGCCACATCCAGCACGGCGTAACCCCCGCGCACTGCCACCGCCACCCGCCCGGGTCCGTCGGCGGTCATCGCGGTGGCCCCACCGGGGAGCGGAACCGGGGTCTGCGCGCCGTTCGGGTCGATGATCGTCACCGTTGCGCGGTCCGGACGGTCGGTGCTCAGCACGACCAGCGCCCGAGTGGCCGGGTCGACGACGGCGGCAAATGCGCCGATAGGGGACGGCCGCACGGTGCCCGCGGGGGCTGCGGTCACGGTGGGCGAGTCGGCGGCGGTGGCCGGTGAGATGGTCGGCGGGGGCGCCTCCGCCTTGTCGGAAGAACATGCGGCGACCAGCAAGATTGCCAGCGTCACCAGTGCGTGACGAAACGGCTGGGAAAGACTGTTTGAACGGCGCTGCAAGGGGTAGCTCTCCGTGGTGCGTCCAGATCTTGATCGAACAGCCAGTGTAGGCGCCGAAAAATTCGGGTCCGGAAAGGACTTTCGGCCCTATCTGCACGGTGCGAACGGCTCGGCGAGCGTATGGTACAGACCATGACGCTGGCCATGGATCGCGATGCGAGCCTTGACGGCTTCGTGCTCGAGGACATCATCACCGGGGTGCACGCCAGTGGCTACGGCCAGGTGGGCGATGGGCGCACCTTCTCGTTCCACCTCGAGCGCCTGTGGCTGGTCGTCGAGGTGTACCGGCCGCGGTTGCGCGGTTTGGTCCCGTCGAACGACGACATCGTCGCGATGGCCACCCGCAAGCTCACCGACATCGATCTGACGGATGAGCGGAGCATGACCGCGGCGGTGCGCGACGCCGTCGCCGGAGCGCGCCCGGTGGCGCGGAACGGACGCTGAGCCCGCTCCACGGTACGGTCTTCGACGTGACTGACGTCCCCGCCATGTCGTGGCTTCAGGTCGTTGTCCTCTCGGTCCTGCAGGGCCTGACGGAATTCCTGCCGGTCTCCTCGTCTGGGCATCTGGCCATCGCGTCCCGGGTCTTCTTCGACGACGACGCCGGCGCCTCGTTCACCGCGGTGAGCCAGCTCGGGACCGAGGCGGCGGTGCTGCTGTACTTCGCCAAGGACATCGGCCGCATCCTGAAGGCCTGGTTCAACGGCCTCTTCGTCGCCGCGCATCGCAGCGCTGACTACTGGCTCGGCTGGTGGGTGATCATCGGCACGCTGCCGATCGGCATCATCGGCCTGCTGTTTAAGGACCAGATCCGCACCGGGGCACGCAACCTCTGGCTGGTCGCCACCGCGCTGATCGTCTTCTCCGTCGTGATCGCCGCGGCGGAGTACTACGGCCGGCAGACCCGGCGGGTGGAACAGCTCACCTGGCGCGACAGCGTGATCGTCGGCCTGGCGCAGTGCCTCGCGTTGGTGCCGGGTGTCTCGCGCTCCGGTGCGACGATCAGCGCCGGCCTGTTCCTCGGAATGGACCGCGAACTCGCCGCGCGCTTCGGCTTCCTGCTCGCCATCCCCGCGGTGTTCGCCTCCGGGCTGTTCTCGCTGCCCGATGCGTTCGAGCCGGTGAGCGAGGGGATGAGCGCCACCGGCCCGCAGCTGCTGGTCTCCGTCCTGATCGCGTTCGTGGTCGGATTCGCCGCGGTGGCCTGGTTCCTGCGATTCCTGGTCCGCCACAGCATGTACTGGTTCGTGGGCTACCGCGTGGTGCTGGGCACGGTCGTGCTGATCCTGCTCGGTACCGGGGTGGTGGCAGCGACATGACCGTTCTGCTGCTGCGGCACGGTCGATCGACGTCGAACACCGCCCACACGCTCGCAGGCCGGTCCGACGGCGTGGATCTCGACGATCGTGGCCGGGAACAGGCGCAGGCGCTGGTCGAGCGGCTCGGCGAGCTCCCCATCCGCGCGATCGTGCGCTCGCCGCTGCTGAGGTGCGAGCGCACCGTCGAGCCGCTGGCGGCCGCGTTGGGCCTCGAGCCGGTCGTCGACGAGCGGATCGTCGAGGTCGACTACGGCTCCTGGACGGGGCGCGCGATCGGCGAATTGGTCAAGGAGCCGTTGTGGGCGGTCGTGCAGCAGCAGCCCAGTGCGGCGGTCTTCCCCGACGGGGAGGGTCTGGCGGCAGTGCAGGCGCGCTCGGTGGCCGCGATCCGGGAACACGATCGCCGGCTGGCCACCGAGCACGGCGCCGACGTTCTGTGGGTGGCCTGCACGCACGGTGACGTCATCAAGTCGGTGCTGGCCGACGCACTGGGCACGCACCTGGACAGCTTTCAGCGGATCAACGCCGACCCCGCGTCGGTCAGCGTCGTCCGGTACACGGCGATCCGGCCGTTCGTGATCCACGTCAACCACACGGGCCCGGCGTTGAACTCCGCACTGACGGCGCCGCCGGCATCGGAAAAAACCGACGGGGACAAGCCCGAGGTGCCCGCCGGTGACGCCGTGGTCGGCGGTTCCGCCGGATGAGCTACGCACGGCATTTTGGACGACGGTATTTTGGGCAGAGTCATGTCCCGTGAAATCCACGTCTTCCGCACCCCCGACCGCTTCGTGGCCGGGACCGTCGGCGAACCCGGAAATCGGACGTTCTACCTGCAGGCGGTGCACGACACCCGTGTGGTCTCGGTGATGCTGGAAAAGCAGCAGGTGGCCGTGCTGGCCGAGCGGATCGCGGCGCTGCTGCTGGAGATCAATCGCCGCTTCGGCACCCCGATCCCGCCGGACACCGGTGAGGTCGACGACCTGAGCCCGCTGGTGACGCCGGTGGATGCCGAGTTCCGGGTCGGCACGATGGGGTTGGGCTGGGATTCGGAGGCCCAGACGGTCGTCGTGGAGTTGCTCGCGGTCTCCGACACGGAGTTCGACGCGTCGGTGGTCCTCGACGACGCGGAGGACGGACCCGACGCGGTGCGGGTCTTCCTGACCCCCGAATCGGCCCGCCAGTTCGCGACCCGGTCGAACCGCGTCATCTCGGCGGGCAGGCCCCCGTGCCCGCTGTGTGACGAACCACTGGACCCCGAAGGCCACATCTGCGTCCGCACCAACGGCTACCGGCGCGGCGCGCTGGCCGGGTCCGACGATGACGACGACCTCTGAGGTCCTCGAGCGTGGTGAACTGAGTGTCCTCGGCCGCATCCGCTCCGCGAGTAACGCGACGTTCCTGTGCGAGGCGACGCTGGCCGAAGACGTGGTGCACTGTGTCTACAAGCCGGTGCGCGGTGAGGCTCCGCTCTGGGACTTCCCCGACGGAACCCTGGCCGGCCGCGAGGCGTCTTCGTATCTGATCTCCGAAGCGTTGGGCTGGAACCTGGTGCCGCACACCATCGTTCGCGACGGTCCCGCCGGCCCCGGCATGGTGCAGCGGTGGGTGGATCAGCCGGAGGACGGTGACGGGGACGCCGAGGCCGCGGAGCCGAGCGGTCCCGACCTCATCGACCTCGTCCCCGCGGGCAAGGTGCCGCCGGGATTCCTGCCCATCCTGCAGGCCTACGACTACGCCGGCGACGAGGTCACCCTGGTGCACGCCGACGACGACCGGCTGCGCCGCCTCGCGGTTTTCGACGTGCTGATCAACAACGCCGACCGCAAGGGCGGGCACGTCCTGAGCGGCGTCGACGGCCGGGTGTACGGCGTCGACCACGGCGTGACACTGCACACCGAGGACAAGCTGCGCACCGTGCTGTGGGGATGGGCGGGCAAGCCGGTCGACGATCAGACGCTGGCCGACATCGAGGCGCTCGGCGAGGCCCTGCGCGGCGATCTGGGTGCCGAGCTGTGCTGCCACATCACCCCGCGGGAGGTTGCCGCGCTGCGCGCCAGAGTGGTTGCGCTGCTGCGAAACCCGGTGATGCCGACACCGGACCGGCGCCGCCCGATCCCGTGGCCGGCGTTCTGATGCGGTCTACTGATCCGGCGGAGCCGACCGACGCAGCACTGGCCGCGACCGTGGCCGCCGAGGCCGGTGAGCTGCTGCTGTCGATGCGCACCCAATACGGGTTCTACGACCCCTATGAACTCGGCGACGCCGGTGACAGGCGAGCCAACACGCTGATCCTGGATCGATTGCGCCGCGCCCGACCCGGCGATGCGGTGCTCTCCGAAGAGGCCGCCGACGACGTCTCCCGCGTCCACGCCGACCGGGTGTGGATCGTCGACCCCGTGGACGGCACGCACGAGTACTCGATGCCGGGCCGGGCGGACTGGGCCGTCCACATCGCGCTGTGGCAGCGCACTTCTGACGGAGATGGGGCGATCACCGATGCCGCGGTCGCCCTCCCCGCGCGTGGCGAGGTGTACCGCACGGACACCGTCACCGCGCCGCCGCCCCGCGCCGACGGACCGATCCGGATCACCGCCAGCGCCAGCCGGCCGCCGGCAGTGCTGTGGCGCATGCGCGACGACCTCGACATCCAGCTCGTCCGGATCGGCTCGGCCGGCGCCAAGGCGATGGCCGTGGTCCGCGGCGACGTCGACGCCTACATCCACGCCGGCGGGCAGTGGGAGTGGGACTCGGCCGCGCCTGCCGGCGTGCTGTGGGCCGCCGGGCTGCACGCCACCCGTATCGACGGCTCGCCGCTGATCTACAACCGCCGCGACCCGTATCTGCCCGACCTTCTGATGTGCCGACCCGAGGTGGCCGGGCCCCTGCTCGAGGTCATTCATTCGACGCGCCGGCTCTAGAGCGGTGACGAACCGGGGAATGAAACGGCCGGCGACGTTGTCGCACACCCTGATGTCTAGAGTCGATGCCATGCAATCGTGGTCGGCGCCGAGTGTTCCGGTGCTCGCAGGTCGGGGTCCGCAGCTGCGGCTCTACGACAGCGCCGACCGTCAGGTGCGGCCGGTCAGCGCCGGTGACACGGCGACGATGTACGTGTGCGGGATCACCCCGTACGACGCCACGCATCTGGGCCATGCGGCCACGTATCTGACATTCGACCTGGTGTACCGCGTCTGGCTCGATGCCGGCCACGACGTGCACTACGTGCAGAACATCACCGACGTGGACGATCCGCTGTTCGAACGCGCGGAGCGGGACGGCATCGGCTGGCGTGAGCTCGCCGACCGCGAAATCGACCTGTTCCGTGAGGACATGGCCGCGCTGCGCGTGGTGCCGCCCCGCGAGTACGTGGCCGCCACCGAAGCCGTCGACGAGGTGGTCGAGGTCACCGAGAAGCTGCTGGCCTCGGGTGCGGCCTACGTGGTCGACGATGCGCAGTACCCCGACGTCTACTTCCGGGCCGACGCCACGGTGCAGTTCGGCTACGAGTCGGGATACGACCGCGACACCATGCTGACGCTGTTCGCCGAGCGCGGCGGCGATCCCGACCGGCAGGGTAAGGCCGATCCGCTCGACGCCCTGCTCTGGCGGGCGCAGCGGCCGGGCGAGCCCAGCTGGCCGGCGCCGTTCGGGCCGGGCCGGCCGGGCTGGCACGTCGAGTGTGCCGCGATCGCGCTGAGCCGCATCGGCACCGGGCTGGACATCCAGGGCGGGGGGAGCGATCTGATCTTCCCGCACCACGAGTTCTCCGCCGCCCACGCCGAATGTGTCACGGGGGAGCGACGATTCGCCCGCCACTACGTGCACGCCGGGATGATCGGCTGGGACGGTCACAAGATGAGCAAGAGCCGCGGCAACCTGGTGCTGGTGTCCCAGCTGCGCCGCGACGGGGTCGACCCTGCCGCCATCCGGCTCGGCCTGTTCGCGGGCCACTACCGCGAAGACCGGTACTGGAGTCCCGCGGTCCTGGAGGAGGCGCAGCAGCGCCTGCACCGGTGGCGCAGCGCGACCGCGCTCGCCGGCGCGCCGGACGCCGCCGATGTCGTCGCTCGTGTCCGGCAGTACCTCGCCGATGATCTGGACACCCCCAAAGCCCTTGGTGCTCTTGATGGTTGGGCAACCGACGCGCTGTCCTACGGTGGTCACGATGCGACGGCGGGCGGCACGGTCGCGACGGCGATCGACGCCCTGCTGGGCATCTCCCTGTGACATCCGCTGTTCTCTGACACGCGTGGAGTAGGTTGCCGCCATGGGATCGGTGGCAGGTAAGACGGCGTTCATCACGGGTGGGGCACGGGGCATCGGCGCGGAAGTGGCGCGCCGGCTGCATGCCAGAGGTGCGAACGTGGTTCTCACCGATCTCGACGAAGGTCCGCTGACCGCGTTGGCCGCAGAGCTGGGCGGCGCACGCGTGCACACCGAGATCGCCGATGTCCGCAGCCTGCCCGCGATGGAGGCCGCCGCCGCCGCGGCGATCGAGAAGTTCGGCGGCATCGACATCGCGCTGGCCAACGCGGGCATCTCCGCCTACGGGTCGGTGCTGCAGGTCGATCCCGAGGCCTTCCGCACGCTGATGGATGTCAACGTGACCGGCGTCTTCTACACGGTGCGCGCGACGCTGCCCGCGGTGTTGGAACGGCGCGGCTACGTGCTGATCGTGTCGTCGCTCGCCGCCTATGCGGCGGCGCCCGGGCTGGCGCCCTACAACGCGTCGAAGGCCGCCGTCGAGCACTTCGCCAACGCGCTGCGCCTCGAGGTGGCCCACCGCGGCGTCGATGTCGGGTCTGCGCACATGTCGTGGATCGACACCCCGCTGGTGCAGGACGCCAAGAAGGACCTCTCGACCTTCGGGGAGATGCTGAGCAAGCTGCCGTATCCGCTCAGCACGACGACGTCGGTCGAAGCGTGCGGAAAGGCGTTCGTCGCCGGTATCGAGGGACGCAGACGCCAGGTGAACTGTCCCGGCTGGGTCGGGGCGATCCGAATGCTCAAACCGCTGCTGTCGACTCCGCTCGGTGAGCAACCCGTCCGCAGGTTCGTCCCCGGCCTGCTGCCGCGGATGGATGCCCAGGTCGCGGCGCTCGGCCGGTCGATGAGCGCCCGCACCGAAGAACTGGAGACCCAGCCGAAATGAAGATCAAGGCCCTGTTCACGATGCTCGCGATGATTCTGGTCGCCGGGTGCAGCGGAACCGCGAGCGACCAGCCGCAGTCGTCGTCGTCCTCGGCCGCGTCGACCCCGGCACCGGTGACCCCGGAGGAAGCCCGCGCTATCGCCAAGGAGGCCTACATCTACGGCTTCCCGATCGTCGACAACTACCGGGTGCAGTACACCTACTTCGTCGACAAGCAGAACCCCCAGTACAAGGGTGGCTGGAACGAGCTGCACAGCACCGCCCAGGTGTTCACCCCCGCCGACACCACGATCCAGACCCCCAACTCCGACACGCCGTACTCGGCTGCGGGTGCCGACCTGCGTACCGAACCGCTCGTGCTGACCGTCCCGCCCATACAGCAGGACAGGTACTACTCGCTGCAGTTCGTCGACGGCTACACCTACAACTTCGCCTACATCGGCAGCCGCACCACCGGAAACGGCGGCGGGAAATTCCTGCTGGTCGGGCCGGACTGGAAGGGTGAGAAGCCCGCCGGGATCGACGAGGTGATCCGCTCGGACACCGAGCTCGCCATGGTGCTCTACCGGACGCAGCTGTTCGGGCCGTCCGACATCGACGAGGTCAAGAAGATCCAGGTCGGCTACCAGGTGGCGCCGCTGTCGGTCTTTTTGAACCAGCCCTCGCCCGCACCCGCGCCGCCGATCGATTTCGTGCCGCCGCTGACCCCCGACCAGCAGCGCACGTCACCGCAGTTTTTCGAGATCCTGAACTTCGCGCTGCGGTTCGCGCCGACGCTGCCCGAGGAGAAGGAGCTGCGAGAACGCTTCGCCCGCATCGGCGTCGGCCCCGACGGCGACTTCGACGCGGACAAGCTGGCCCCGGAGATGCGCAGCGCGATCGAGAGCGGCATGGCCGACGCCTGGGCCGAGCTCGACGCGTTGAAGAAGAACGACATCGACACCGGCAAGGTCGGCTCGGCGCAGTTCTTCGGCAGCCGCCAGGATCTCAAAGGCGACTACCTCTACCGGATGGCCGGCGCGGTGTTCGGCATCTACGGCAACACCGCCGCCGAGGCGCTGTATCCGATTTTCACCAACGACTCGACCGGCGCGCCGCTCAACGGCACCAACAACTACACGTTCCACTTCCCGAAGGGCCAGCTGCCGCCGGTCAACGCGTTCTGGTCACTGACCATGTACGAGCAGCCGCAGAGCCTGCTGGTGGCCAACCCGATCAACCGCTACCTGATCAATTCGCCGATGCTGCCGAGCCTGGTCCCCGACCCCGACGGCGGCTACACCTTCTATGTGCAGAACGGTTCCCCCGGACTGGACCGCGAGTCGAACTGGCTGCCCGCGCCGAAGGGGCCGTTCTCGCTGGTGCTGCGCTTGTACTGGCCCAAGCCCGACGCCCTCAACGGCACGTGGAAGCCGCCCCAGCCGGTGAAGGTCTAACCTGGCGGCGGTGAAGCAGGCCGATCTGGTCCTCTCCGGCGGCGGGGTCAAGGGCATCGCGCTCGCCGGCGCGGTGGCGGCACTGGTCGAGGCGAATTACACCCCGCAGCGAGTGTCGGGCACGTCGGCCGGCGCGCTGGTCGGCTCCCTGGTGGCCGCGGCCGCCCAGCGCGGCGACCTGTCCTCGGCCCTGCTGGCCGACCTCGCCGTCAGCATCGACTATCGGCGGTTTCTGGACCCCGGCCCGATCGAACGCATCCCGGTGCTGGGTCCGGTGGCCGGCGTGCTCAGCGGCGACGGAATCTATCGTGGCGACGCCCTGCACCGCTGGATCGGTGAGCAGCTGGCCCGCTACGGCGTCGAGACGTTCGCCGATCTGGCGATCGACGATCCCGAGCTGCCACCCGAACGGCGCTATCGACTGGTGGTCACCGTCGCCGATGTCACGCGGGGCCTGCTCGTGCGCCTGCCCTGGGACTACCGGCGCGTCTACGGCCTCGACCCGGACCGACAGTCGGTCGCCGATGCGGTACGTGCCTCGACGGCCATCCCGTTCTTCTTCCGGCCCGCGACCGTGACCGCAGCCGACGGGCGTGAGTCGACGCTCGTCGACGGTGGGCTGCTGTCGAACTTCCCGATCGACTCGCTCGACCGCACCGACGGCGCGCCGCCGCGATGGCCGACGTTCGGGGTGACGCTGCTACCCACGCTGCCCGCGGACAACGAGCAGGTCATCCCGGCGCTGCGGCCGGTGCACCTGTTCGGCGGGCCGACCCTGCTCGAACGGGTGGTCACCACGACCCTGGTCGGTCGCGACCAGGCTTATCTGGATCAGCCGTGGGTCAGCGCCCGCACGATCCGCATCGACACGGCCGACATCGGTGTGCTGGATTTCGGGCTGTCGACCCAGCAGAAGTCGGCACTCTACGACGACGGTGCACGGGCCGGCCGGGGCTTCCTGACCACATGGAACTGGTCGGAGTACCTGGCGCGGTTCCGCTGAGCCGCTAGCGCCCTCGTCTGCGCAGATAGCGCTCGAACTCAGCGGCCAGGGCGTCACCGTCGATCTTGCCCAGCGCCTCGTTCATGTCGACCTCTGCGTCGCCGCGCTCCTCGAGGGACTGCACGTATTCGGCGATCTCGTCGTCCTCGGCGGTCATCTCGCTGACCGCCTGCTCCCATTCCTCGGCCTGCGCGGGCAGGTCGGCCAACGGGACCTCGATGTCGAGGACGTCCTCGACGCGGCGCAGCAATGCCACGGTCGCTTTCGGGTTGGGCGGCTGCGACACGTAATGCGGCACCGCGGCCCAGAACGTCACCGCAGGGATTCCGGCCTGCACACAGGCGTCCTGGAACACGCCGGCGATCCCGGTCGGCCCCTCGTAGCGGGTCTCCTCGAGGCCGAACGTCTTCGCCGAGTCGGAGGAGTAGGCCGCACCCGACACCGGGACCGGGCGGGTGTGCGGGGTGTCGGCGAGCAGCGCGCCCAAGATCACGACGGTCTGCACGTTGAGCTTGTCGGCGATCGCCAGCAGTTCCGCGCAGAAGGTGCGCCACCGCATGTTCGGTTCCACACCGTGCATCAGCACGATGTCGCGATCCGCACCCGGCGGCCGGCAGTGCGAGATCCGCATCGACGGCCACACCAGCTCGCGGGTCACGCCGTCGACCTGGCGGATCACCGGCCGGTTGACCTGGTAGTCGTAGTAGGACTCATCGTCGATCTCGACGATGGTGTCCGCCTCCCAGATCGCGTCGAGATGCTCGACAGCATCGCTGGCCGCGTCACCCGCGTCGTTCCAGCCCTCGAAGGCAGCGACGACGATCGTGTCGCGCAGGTCGGGCAGGTCAGGTCGCTTGGGACCGCCGAAATCCGGGTGGGTCACCAATCCAGCCTAAGCCCTCCGGGGGTCAGATGACGGGCATCGACCCGCCCCCCGACGCCTGCTCGTGGGCCGACGAGGAAATAGGCTCGTCGGCACACGGGTTGATCCCCTGCAGGCCACCGCCCACAGGCGTCCAGAAGTCAGTTGAACGACGACGTAGACTCATCCAGGTCGAGAGGCGTTGCAACGGGTCCGGTCTCCTGCGCCGGTATCCGCCACGCTCGGCAGAGTCAAGGACGCCTTCCGTCATGGAAGGAGTGCACGTGACCGCTGTGACATCAGAGACGACGAGCACCACGGCATCGGAGTTCACGCCGAACGTGCGCCCGGACTGCACCGAAGAACTGCAGGCCGCGCTGCGCGAACGCATCCTGGTGATCGACGGTGCGATGGGTACCGCGATCCAGCGCGACCGGCCCGACGAGGCGGGCTACCGCGGTGACCGATTCACCGAATGGCCGACCGCACTGCAGGGCAACAACGACCTGCTGACACTGACGCAGCCGCAGATCATCGAGGGTATCCACCGCGAGTACCTCGAAGCGGGCGCCGACATCCTCGAGACCAACACGTTCAACGCGAACGCGGTCTCGCTCGCCGACTACGACATGGCGGACTTCAGCTACGAGCTGAACTACGCCGGCGCCGCGCTGGCCCGTAAGGCCGCGGACGAATTCAGCACCCCGGAGCGGCCCCGCTACGTGGCCGGCGCGATCGGGCCCACGACGCGGACCGCGTCGATCTCGCCCGACGTCAACGACCCCGGCGCTCGCAACGTCTCCTACGACCAACTGGTCGCCGCCTACCTCGAGGCGGCCAACGGCCTGGTCGACGGCGGTTCTGATCTGCTGATCATCGAGACGATCTTCGACTCGCTGAACGCCAAGGCCGCGGTGTTCGCCGTGGAGACGCTGTTCGAGCAGCGCGGCCGCCGCTGGCCGCTGATCATCTCGGGCACCATCACCGACGCGTCCGGCCGCACCCTGTCCGGTCAGGTCACCGAGGCCTTTTGGAACGCGATCCGGCACGCCCGGCCGCTCGCGGTGGGACTGAACTGCGCGCTGGGTGCCCCCGAGATGCGGCCCTACATCGCCGAGGTGGCCCGCATCGCCGACACGTTCGTGTCCTGCTACCCGAATGCCGGTCTGCCCAACGCGTTCGGTGAGTACGACGAATCGCCCGAGCGGCAGGCCTCCTACATCGCCGAGTTCGCCTCGGCGGGCCTGGTCAACCTCGTCGGCGGGTGCTGTGGCACCGCGCCGCCGCACATCGCCGAGATCGCCAAGGTCGTCGACGGCAAGCCGCCCCGTCAGCTGCCCGAGATCCCCGTCGCGACCCGGCTGTCGGGCCTCGAGCCCCTCAACATCAGCGAAGACTCGCTGTTCGTCAACATCGGTGAGCGCACCAACATCACCGGCTCGGCCCGGTTCCGCAACCTGATCAAGGCCGAGGACTACGACAGCGCGCTGTCCGTGGCGTTGCAGCAGGTCGAGGTCGGTGCGCAGGTCATCGACATCAACATGGACGAAGGCATGATCGACGGCGTCGCCGCGATGGATCGCTTCACCAAGCTGATCGCGGCCGAACCCGACATCAGCCGCGTGCCGGTGATGATCGATTCCTCGAAGTGGGAGGTCATCGAGGCGGGCCTGAAGAACGTGCAGGGCAAGCCGATCGTGAACTCGATCTCGCTCAAGGAGGGCGAGGAGAAGTTCGTCCGCGAGGCCCAGCTGTGCCGCAAGTACGGCGCGGCCGTGGTCGTGATGGCCTTCGACGAGCAGGGCCAGGCCGACAACCTGGAGCGCCGCAAGGAGATCTGCGGGCGCGCCTACCGGATCCTGACCGAGGAGGTCGGCTTCCCGGCCGAGGACATCATCTTCGACCCGAACTGCTTCGCGCTGGCCACCGGCATCGAGGAGCACGCCACCTACGGCATCGACTTCATCGAGGCGTGCTCCTGGATCAAGGAGAACCTGCCGGGCGTGCACATCTCCGGCGGCATCTCGAACGTGTCGTTCTCGTTCCGCGGCAACAACCCGGTGCGCGAGGCGATCCACGCGGTGTTCCTGTTCCACGCCATCAAGGCCGGCCTGGACATGGGCATCGTCAACGCCGGCGCACTGGTGCCCTACGACTCGATCGACCCCGAGCTGCGGGACCGGATCGAGGATGTCGTGCTGAACAGGCGCGAGGACGCCGCCGAGCGCCTGCTGGAGATCGCCGAGCGGTTCAACAAGACCGAGAAAGGTGAGGACCCGGCAGCGGCTGAGTGGCGCTCGCTCCCGGTGCGCGAGCGCATCACCCACGCTCTGGTCAAGGGCATCGACGCCCACGTCGACGACGACACCGAGGAATTGCGCGCCGAGATCGACGCGGCGGGCGGCCGGCCGATCGAGGTCATCGAGGGCCCGCTGATGGACGGCATGAACGTCGTCGGAGACCTGTTCGGCTCCGGCAAGATGTTCCTGCCCCAGGTGGTGAAGTCGGCGCGCGTGATGAAAAAGGCTGTTGCCTACCTGCTTCCGTTCATCGAGGCGGAGAAGGAAGCCAACGGTGCCGCGGCCGCGAAGGACACCAACGGCACGATCATCATGGCGACCGTCAAGGGCGACGTCCACGACATCGGCAAGAACATCGTCGGGGTTGTGCTGCAGTGCAACAACTACGAGGTCATCGACCTCGGCGTGATGGTGCCCGCGGCCAAGATCCTGGAGGCCGCGAAGGAACACGACGCGGACATCATCGGGCTGTCGGGACTGATCACGCCGTCGCTGGACGAGATGGTCAACTTCGCCGTCGAGATGGAGCGCGAAGGCCTGGAGATCCCGCTGCTGATCGGCGGGGCCACCACGTCGCGAGCGCACACGGCCGTCAAGGTCGCGCCGCGGCGCAGCGGTCCGGTGGTGTGGGTGAAGGACGCGTCGCGTTCAGTGCCGGTGGCGGCCGCGCTGCTCGACGACAAGCAGCGGCCGGCCCTGCTCGAGGCCACCGCCAAGGACTACGCCTCACTGCGTGAGCGGCACGCCCAGAAGAACGAGCGGCCGATGCTGACCCTGGAGAAGGCGCGCGCCAACCGGACGCCGATCGATTGGGAGGGCTACACGCCACCGGTCCCGGCACAGGGCCTCGGGGTGCGGGAGTTCCTGGATTACGACCTGGCCGAGCTGCGCGAGTACATCGACTGGCAGCCGTTCTTCAACGCTTGGGAGATGAAGGGCCGGTTCCCCGACATCCTGAACAACCCGGCGTCAGGTGAGGCGGCCCGCAAGCTGTACGAGGACGCCCAGGAGATGCTGGACACCGCGATCAAGGAGAAGTGGCTGACCGCCAACGGGGTCATCGGCTTCTTCCCCGCGAACGCCGTCGGTGACGACGTCGAGGTCTACACCGACGACACCCGCACCGAGGTGCTGACCACGCTGCGTAACCTGCGCCAGCAGGGTGAGCACCGCGACGGGATCCCGAACCGCAGCCTCGGCGACTTCATCGCGCCGAAAGACACCGGGCTGGCCGACCACGTCGGTGCGTTCGCCGTCACCGCCGGGCTGGGCAGCGGAGACAAGATCGCCGAGTTCAAGAAGGCCAACGACGACTACAGCGCGATCCTGCTGGAGTCGCTGGCCGACCGGCTCGCCGAGGCGTTCGCCGAGCGGATGCATCAGCGGGTGCGCCAGGAGTTCTGGGGCTACCAGCCCGACGAACAGCTCGACAACGCCGATCTGATCGGGGAGCGCTACGTCGGAATCCGGCCCGCGCCAGGCTATCCCGCCTGCCCGGAGCACACCGAGAAGGTGACGCTGTTCGATCTGCTCGACGTCACCGCGCGCACCGGTATCGAGCTGACCGAATCGATGGCGATGTGGCCTGGCGCCGCGGTCAGCGGCTGGTACTTCTCGCATCCGCAGTCGCAGTACTTCGTGATCGGGCGGCTGGCCCAGGATCAGGTCGCCGACTACGCCCGTCGCAAGGGCTGGACGCTGGCCGAGGCCGAACGCTGGCTCGCCCCGAATCTGGGCTACAACCCGGAGGACTGATCAGGTGGCGAAGGTGTTCGCCCGGCTCGACGAGTCGCTGCGCGAGTTCATCGCCGCCCAGGCGATGTTCTTCGTGGCGACGGCGCCGTCGGCGGAAGGTCGGATCAATCTGTCGCCCAAGGGATATCGTGACACGTTCGCGATTCTCGACGACCGGACCGTGGCGTACCTCGACCTGTTCGGCAGCGGTGCCGAGACGATCGCCCACCTGCGGGACAACGGGCGCATCACCGTGATGTTCTGCTCGTTCACCCGGCAGTCACGCATCCTGCGGCTGTACGGCACCGGGCGGGTGGTGCGTCCGGACGATGCCGAGTTCGCTCGCGTCGCTTCGTGTTTCGACGGGGAGCATCCAGGGGTTCGGTCCGCGGTCGTCATCGACGTCGAACGCATCGCCGACGCGTGCGGATTCGCGGTGCCCTACTACGAACTCGTCGGCGAGCGGCCGGTCCTCGACGACTACCACGCGACGGTGACCGAGGAGAAGTTCGCGCGGCGCATCGCCGGGGACAACGGCCGCAGCATCGACGGCCTCCCGGCGCTGGAGCCCGATCATCCGCTGCCGCGTCAGTCGTCGATGTGATCGTCGCCTCGGTGGGGTTCGCAGATTGGCTCGTGGCCCCGCCCGCGTGACACAATTGCCGGGTGCAAGCGGTGCTGTGGGACATGGATGGCACGCTCGTCGACTCCGAAAAGCTCTGGGACGTCTCGCTGTCTGCGCTCTACGAATCGTTCGGCGGCGAGATGAGTCGCGAGACCCGGACCGCGCTGGTCGGCGCGTCGGCGCAGGAGACGATGGTCACGGTGTATGCCGAGCTCGGTCTCGACCCCGATCCGGACGCGATGGCCGATTCGATTCGCTGGCTCCACACCTACACCGGTGAGCTGTTCGATCGCGGTCTGCCGTGGTGCGACGGTGCCCGCGAGATGCTCGATTCACTTGCCGCCGCCGATGTTCCGATGGCTCTGGTGACCAACACGCAGCGTGCGCTGACCGAACGGGCGCTCAACAGCATTGGACGGGACTATTTTTCGGTGACCGTGTGCGCTGACGAGGTGGCCAGCGGTAAGCCCGAACCCGATCCGTATCTGCGCGCGGCCGAGGTGCTCGGCCTGCTCCCCGCCACGTGCCTCGCTGTCGAGGACTCGGTGACCGGTGCGGCAGCCGCGGAGAAGGCCGGCTGCGCAGTGTTGGTGGTACCCAACGACGTCCCCGTCCCCGGCGGGATCCGGCGCCGCCATGCCGATTCGCTGGCGGGGCTCGGCGCGGTGGATCTGCGCCGTATCCACTCCGAGATCGATCGCGAGCTGCACAGCGCATAAACCCCCGCACTTGTGGGAATGCCCCCGACCGTCGGTCACGAGTGATTGAATGTGACGGGTATCACGCGAGGGTGCGGAAGGGTGTCTGATGGCCGGTCAAGGTGGTCCAGTCGGGGAAGGCCCCGAGATTTTCGCCGAGGGTGAGGACTTCTCCTCGGGCAAGACCGCGATCCGCATCGCGTCGGTCGCTGCGCTGGGCGGGTTGCTGTTCGGCTACGACAGTGCGGTGATCAACGGCGCGGTCGACTCCATCCAGGAGGATTTCGGCATCGGCAACGCCGAGCTGGGTTTCGCAGTGGCCTCGGCGTTGCTCGGCGCGGCCGCGGGAGCCATGACGGCCGGCCGGATCGCCGACAAGATCGGCCGTATCGCGGTGATGAAGATCGCCGCGGTGCTGTTCCTGATCAGCGCCTTCGGTACCGGCTTCGCACACGAGGTGTGGACGGTGGTGCTGTTCCGGATCGTCGGCGGCATCGGCGTCGGAGTCGCCTCGGTGATCGCGCCGGCCTACATCGCAGAGACGTCACCGCCCGGCATCCGCGGCCGGCTCGGCTCGCTGCAGCAGCTGGCCATCGTGTCGGGCATCTTCGCCTCGTTCGCGATCAACTACCTGTTGCAGTGGCTGGCCGGCGGACCCAACGAGCCCCTCTGGATGGGCCTGGATGCGTGGCGGTGGATGTTCCTGGCGATGGCGGTGCCCGCGGTCGTCTACGGCGCGCTTGCGTTCACCATTCCCGAATCCCCGCGCTATCTCGTTGCCACGCACAAAATCCCGGAGGCACGCCGGGTGCTGACCCGGCTGCTGGGCCAGAAGAACCTCGAGATCACCATCAGCCGGATCCAGGAGACGCTCGAGCGCGAGGACAAGCCGTCCTGGCGGGACATGAAGAAGCCGACCGGCGGGATCTACGGCATCGTCTGGGTGGGCCTGGGGCTGTCGATCTTCCAGCAGTTCGTCGGCATCAACGTGATCTTCTACTACAGCAACGTGCTGTGGCAGGCCGTCGGGTTCAGCGCCGACGACTCCGCGATCTTCACCGTGATCACCTCGGTGATCAACGTGCTGACCACGCTGATCGCGATTGCGCTGATCGACAAGATCGGCCGTAAGCCACTGCTGCTGATCGGGTCGACGGGCATGGCGGTCACGCTCGTCACCATGGCGGTGATCTTCGGTCAGGCGACGCTCAACCCCGACGGCACTCCCAGTCTGCCCGGCGCATCCGGGACGATCGCACTGATCGCGGCCAACCTGTTCGTCGTCGCGTTCGGCATGTCGTGGGGCCCGGTGGTGTGGGTGCTGCTCGGCGAGATGTTCCCGAACCGCATCCGCGCCGCCGCGCTCGGACTGGCCGCCGCGGGGCAGTGGGCGGCCAACTGGCTGATCACCGTCACCTTCCCCGGCCTGCGGGAGCACCTCGGCCTGGCCTACGGCTTCTACGGCCTGTGCGCGGTGCTGTCGGGTCTGTTCGTCTGGCGCTGGGTGATGGAGACCAAGGGCGTGTCGCTGGAGGACATGCACGGCGAGATCCTGCAGCAGGACAAGACTGCGGCGACCTAGGGCTTGGCGCTGCGGGACCGGCCGATCGCGGCTCTTGCCGCCTGACGTGACAGAATCGGCCAACGTGAAGACCTTCGACGCCCTGTTCGCCGAGCTCAGTGAGCGGGCCCGTACGCGGCCCACAGGCAGCGGCACCGTCGCCGCGCTGGACGGCGGGGTGCACGGTATCGGCAAGAAGATCCTCGAGGAAGCCGGCGAGGTGTGGCTGGCTGCCGAACACGAGAGCGACGAGTCGCTGGCCGAGGAGATCAGTCAGCTCCTCTACTGGACGCAGGTGCTGATGCTCTCGCGCGGTCTCACCCTCGACGACGTGTACGGGAAGCTGTGACATGCTGCGCGTCGCGGTCCCCAACAAAGGTGCGCTGAGCGAATCAGCCTCGGAGATCCTGTCCGAGGCTGGCTATCGCCGCCGCACCGATCCCAAAGACCTCACCGTCGTCGACCCGGCCAACAACGTCGAGTTCTTCTTCCTGCGGCCCAAGGACATCGCGATCTACGTGGGTTCAGGGCAGCTGGACCTCGGTATCACCGGACGTGACCTGGCCGCCGATGCGGACGCCCCGGTGCAGGAGCGCCTGGCGCTCGGCTTCGGCGCGTCCACCTTCCGCTACGCCGCGCCCGCCGGCCGTGACTGGCAGGTGTCCGACCTGGCGGGTAGGCGCATCGCGACCGCCTATCCGAATCTGGTCCGAAAAGATCTGGCCGACAGAGGGATCGAAGCGACCGTCATCCGGCTCGACGGTGCCGTGGAGATCTCCATCCAGCTCGGGGTGGCCGATGTCATCGCCGACATCGTCGGATCGGGCCGGACCCTCGGCCTGCACAACCTGGTGGCCTTCGGCGAATCGCTCTGCGATTCCGAGGCGATCCTGATCGAGCGCGCCGAGTCAGCCCCGAACCCGGCGCGCGACCAGTTGGCCGCGCGGGTGCAGGGCGTGGTGTTCGGCCAGCAGTACCTGATGCTCGACTATGACTGCCCCCGTACGGTTCTCGAGCGCGCCACCGAAGTCACCCCCGGCCTCGAATCGCCGACGATCGCGCCGCTGGCCGACCCCGCGTGGGTCGCGGTCCGGGCGCTGGTCCCGCGCCGCGACGTCAACGCGATCATGGACGAGCTCGCCGCCATCGGCGCCAAGGCGATCCTGGCATCGGACATCCGGTTCTGCCGCTTCTAGCGTGTTAGCGTCGCGGTGTCCAACCACGGAGGTCTCCGATGACGCAGGTCGTTGTTCTCGTGCTAGCGCTCTTGATCGGGGTGATCGCCGGCCTGCGCGCCATGACCGCCCCCGCCGCCGTCGCCTGGGGTGCCCTTCTCGGCTGGATCGGCGTCGACGGTAAATGGTCGGAGTGGGTCGCCCACCCGATCACCGTCACCGTGCTCACCATCTTCCTGGTGATCGAACTCGTCACCGATCAGCTCCCGAAGACGCCGAGCCGAAAAGTGCCGCCGCAGTTCATCGCTCGCATCCTCACCGGTGGCTTCGCCGGTGCGGTCATCGGCAGCGCCTCCTTCCACACCTTCATCGGGACCGGGGCCGGCATGATCGGCGCCGTCCTCGGCACCCTCGCCGGCGCCGAACTCCGCAGCCGGGTCGCCGCGGCGCGCGGCGGCAATGACCGCCCGGGCGCATTCGGTGAAGACGCTCTCGCTGTCGTGGGCGGCTTCGTGGTCGCCTTCCTCGTGAGCCTGGTCGCGGCATGACGCAGAAGTTCGACGCGATCATCGTCGGCGCCGGACAGGCTGGTCCGCCGCTGGCCGGCCGGCTCACCGCCGCGGGCCAGAAGGTCGCCGTCATCGAGCGCAAACACGTCGGCGGAACCTGCGTGAACACCGGGTGCATTCCCACCAAGACTCTCGTCGCCAGCGCACATGCCGCCCACATCGCCCGACGCAGCGCCGACTTCGGCATCGGCACCGGGGATGTCACCGTCGACATGGCCGCGGTCAAGGCTCGCAAGGATCGGATCAGCCTCGGCGACCGGGAGGGCGTCGAATCCTGGCTGGACGGCATGGACGGTGCCACGCTGATCCGCGGTCACGCCCGTTTCGAGGATCCGCACACCCTGCGCGTCGACGACCAGGTGCTCGAAGCGGACCGCATCTTCCTCAACGTCGGTGGCCGCGCGGTCGCCCCGGACATGCCCGGGCTGGCCGACATCGACTACCTGACCAACGTCGGCATCCTCGAACTCGACGTGGTGCCCGAGCATCTGGTGATCATCGGCGGCAGCTACATCGCGCTCGAGTTCGCCCAGATGTACCGGCGTTTCGGCGCCGAGGTGACCGTCATCGAGAAGGGGCCACGGCTGACCTCCCGGGAGGACGAGGACGTTTCCGCAGCCATCCGGGAGATCCTCGAAGGCGAGGGCATCCAGGTCGTCACCGGAGCCGACGGCATCTCATTCGCCAAGCAGGACAACGGATCTCGATCGGGATTCACGGTCACCCCGCGTGCAGGTGCCGATCCGATCGTCGGGTCACACCTGCTGGTCGCCGTCGGGCGCCAACCCAACACCGACGATCTCGGACTCGACGCCGCCGGCGTGGAGACCGACAAGCGCGGCTACATCACCGTCGACGACCAGTTGCGCACCAACGTCGCCCACATCTGGGCGATGGGGGACTGCAACGGCCGCGGCGCGTTCACCCACACGTCGTACAACGATTTCGAGATCGTCGCCGCCAACCTCCTCGACGACGACCCGCGCCGGGTCAGCGACAGGGTGCCCACCTACGCGCTCTACATCGATCCGCCGCTGGGTCGCGCCGGCATGACCGTCGACGAGGTGCGTCGTTCGGGACGCAAGGCCCTGGTCGGCAAGCGACCGATGACGCGGGTCGGGCGCGCGGTCGAGAAGGGGGAGACGCAGGGTTTCATGACGGTGGTCGTCGACGCCGAGACCGAACAGATCCTCGGAGCGGCGATCCTCGGCGTCGGCGGCGACGAGGTGATCCACGACATCCTCGATGTGATGACTGCCAAGCTGCCCTACACCGCGATCTCGCGCACCATGCACATTCACCCGACGGTCAGCGAACTGCTGCCGACGTTGCTGCAGGAGCTGACCCCGTTGGAGTGAGAGCCCCCTTGACTGTGGCTTGAGTCACAGTAATATGACCAGTGGTCATATCAAGCCTGGGAGGCGCGATGCCCACGGTCACCTGGTCCCGTCTCGGCGGTGAACGCCGGGCCGCGGTGGTGGCCGCCGCGGAGTCCGAATTCGCCGCCCACGGCTTCTCGGGCGGCAGCCTCAACGTCATCGCACGCCGTGCGGGCGTGGCCAAAGGGAGCCTCTTCCAGTACTTCGCCGACAAGCGCGACCTGTACGCCTACATCACCGACGTCGGCAGCCAACGCGTGCGGACGTACATGGAAGACCAGATCCGCGAACTGGATCCGGCGCGGCCGTTCTTCACGTTCCTCACCGATCTGCTCGACGTGTGGGTGGCCTACTTCGCCGAACATCCCCGCGAACGGGCGCTGCACGCCGCGGCCAGCTTCGAGGTCGACACCGATGCCCGGGTCAGCATCCGCGCGGTCGTGCATCGGCACTATCTGGAGGTGTTGCGGCCGCTCGTGCAGAATGCTCGCGCGCGCGGCGACCTGCGTCCCGACGCCGACATCGATGCGCTGCTGTCGCTGCTGCTCATGCTGCTGCCCCACCTCGCGCTCGCACCCTATGTGCGCGGCATGGACCCGCTGCTCGGCCTCGACGAACTCTCGCCGGACCAGCCGGCACTGGTCGTGCGCCGCTACGTCGCGGTGCTCGGCTCCGCTTTTGGATCCGACACCGCTTTTGGCTCCAGCACCAGACCTCAGCCCATCGCAACGCACGAAGGAGAAACCGCACATGGCTCACACCGCTAGGACACGATCGGATTCGCTGGCCGCCGGCGGCCTCAACTGGGACAGCCTGCCGCTCAAGCTCTTTGCCGGGGGCAACGCGAAATTCTGGAATCCCGCCGACATCGACTTCTCCCGCGACCGCGCCGACTGGGAGGCGCTGACCGATCTGGAGCGCGAGTGGGCGACCCGGCTGTGCGCCCAGTTCATCGCCGGCGAGGAGGCGGTCACCCAGGACATCCAGCCGTTCATGGCCGCGATGCGCGCCGAGGGCCGCCTCGGCGACGAGATGTATCTGACCCAGTTCGCGTTCGAGGAGGCCAAGCACACGCAGGTGTTCCGGCTCTGGCTCGACGCCGTCGGGGTCACCGACGACATGCAGGTCTTCCTCGACGATCTGCCGACCTACCGCACGATCTTCTACGAGGAGCTGCCCGCCTCGCTCGATGCGTTGGTCAGCGACCCGTCGCCGGCCGCACAGGTGCGTGCGTCGGTGACGTACAACCACGTCATCGAGGGCATGATGGCGCTGACCGGATACTATGCGTGGCACCGCATTTGCGTCGACAACAACATCCTGCCGGGGATGCAGGAGCTGGTGCGCAGGATCGGCGACGACGAGCGGCGGCACATGGCCTGGGGCACGTTCACGTGTCGGCGTCACGTCGCGGCCGACGACAGCAACTGGGCGGTGTTCGAGAGCCGGATGAACGAGCTGATTCCCTTGGCGCTGAAGAACACCGACGACGCGTACGACCTCTACGACGAGATCCCGTTCGGACTGCAGAAGGACGAGTTCCAGGCCTACGCCGCCGACAAGGGGATGCGCCGGTTCGGCACCATCAGCAGCGCCCGCGGCCGCCCGCTGGGGGAGATCGACGTCGACTACTCGCCGCTGCAGCTCGAGGACACCTTCGCCGACGAGGATCGCAAGGCGCTCGCGGCCTCTGCCTGAGGTCTGCCTAGAGCTCGTCGGAGAAGTCCGCGGTGATCCAGCGGTCGGGCCGTACCAGGAAGATCACGCTCGCACTGCCCTCCATGGCTTCGACGAACGCGCGGCCGCCCTCTTCGCCGAGGTAGCGGATCGCGATGGTCTCCGCGATGTCCCGCGGCGCCGGATCGAGGGTGTCGACCACGCTGCCCTCGACGGTGACGTACTGGTACGGCGGCTCCTCGCGCTGGACCACCAGGCTCAGCGCGCCGGCCTCGCGGATCAGCCGCGCCTTGCGTGACGACGATCCCGTGTTGATGCGGATGAGTCCGTCGACGTAGTCGTACCAGATCGGGACGCTGGCCGGCGGCCGGCCGTCCGAGGTCGCCACCGACAGCACGCCGACGTGCAGATCGGTGAGGAACTTCTGCCGCTCTTCGTCCGAGAAAGCCTTCATGGTCAGGCCCAACAGTGCCGCAGATCACTGTTATTCCCGGGTGGCGTCAGGGTTGGCGTCAGGATTGTCGCTGCACGAGAAGCGTCTGCGCCGACGTGCCGATGAACCCGTTGCGATCGAAGATCTCGGCGGTGGTGACCCCGATGCCGTCGGGGCCGATCGAGGCCCGCGCGCGCAGGCCGAAATCTTGTCCGACGGGAAGTCGATGCAGGTGCACGACGGTGTCGGTGTTCATGAACACGAACTGCGCGGGGTCGAGGACCGCGCCGGCGCCGTTCGCGCAGTCCACCACCATCGCCAGCCGTTGTAGCGCTGTCGTCGGCTCCGAATCGACCAGCGGCACAAGGGGAGTCATCCAGGCTTCGAAGGCCGCGTCAGGCGAGGTCCGTTGCCAGCGCCACTGGACTGTCTCCAGATAGCCGGTGGCGCCCTCCCACGCGTGCGTCGCGCCCGCCGTCTCACCCTCGAGCATCGGTGGGTGGCGGTCCTGCGCGGCGTCCGCTGTCTCACTGATCGCCAGCAGCCAGGCGGTCAGTCGCGCGACGGTCCGGGAGCTGCCGTCGCTGCGGTCGACCACCATCTCGGCGACCATCAACGCGATGCGGGCGCCCGGGCGGTCCACCCAGGCTCGCACCTTCACCGTCGCCACCGGGATCGCGCCCAGGATGTCCAAGCTCAGGCGTCCGACCCGCATCCCGGTGTCCTCGGCCAAGCGCTCGATCGCTCTGGTGAGCAGCGCCAGCGGCGGCGAGCCGTGCTGGATCTGCGGACCCCAGTTGCTGCGGGTGCCGTCGGTGGACTCGAACACGTCGAATCCCCCGTCGACGCCCCGGGAGCGGAAGAGGCAGTCGATCACGCTGCGGCTCCGGGGGCGCGCAGCACCGCATCGGGATCGCCGTCATCGGGAGCACCGGCCGGGACCTGCGGCCATCCGGGATACGGCGGCGGGGTGCCGCCGAACGCCGGGCAGAACGACTGATGTGCACACCAGTTGCACAGCCGCGACGGATTCGGCCGGAAATCGCCTGTGACGCCGGCGGATTGGATCGCCGTCCAGATGGCCATCAGCGTCTTCTCGAACCGCAGCAGTTCGTCGAGATCGGGGCTGTAGTCGAGCAGCTGGCCGTCGGCCAGATAGATCAACCGCAGCCGCGTCGGCTGTACGCCGCGGGACCGCAGCAGCGCCACCGCGTAGAACTTCATCTGGAACATCGCCTTGAACTCGGCCAGCGCGCGGGCCGCGGGCGGCGCCTTCCCGGTCTTGTAGTCGACGACGCGCATCTCCCCGGTGGGCGCGACGTCGATGCGATCGATGAAGCCGCGCAGCAGCGTGCCGTCGGCCAGCTCGACCTCGACGCGCTGTTCGCATGCCTGCGGGTCGAATCGGGTCGGGTCCTCGAGCCGGTAGTAGCCCGCCAGCAGCGCCCTGGCCTCCTCGAGCAGAACTGACCGCATGTCGGGACCAATGTCCTCGGCCAGGGCCGGCTTGTCGGCGAGCACGCGCTCCCATGCCGGCGACGCGAGTGCCAGTGCTGTCTCCGGCACCCGCTCGGCGGCAGGCAGCAGGTACAGCTGCTCCAGCGCGGCATGTACCAGGGACCCACGCACCTGTGCGGTCGACGACGGCTCGGGCAGACGGTCGATCGCGCGGAAGCGGTACAGCAGCGGGCACTGCTTGAAATCGCTGGCCCGCGACGGGGACAGCGCCGGCCGGCGTATCTCCCGATCAGGCTGCGCGTCCACGGTGCCCACCCTAGAACCGGCCGCCGACAGATCGGGGCAACCCGGCCGTAGCCGGCGCCGCCGGTGCTGGCAGGCTGATCAGCTGTGCCTGGACAGAAGCGGACCGGTCCGTTCGACGTGGGTGACCGCGTGCAGCTCACCGACGCCAAGGGCAGGCGCTACACGATGGTGCTCAAGCCGGGCGGGGAGTTCCACACCCACCGCGGCATCATCTCGCTGGATCAGGTGATCGGACAGCCCGAAGGCAGCGTGATCAAGTCCACCAACGGCGACCAGTTCCTGGTGTTGCGGCCGCTGCTCGTCGACTACGTGATGTCGATGCCGCGCGGAGCGCAGGTGGTCTATCCGAAGGACGCGGCGCAGATCGTGCACGAGGGCGACATCTTCCCGGGCGCGCGGGTGCTCGAGGCGGGCGCCGGATCGGGTGCGCTGACGTGTTCGCTGTTGCGCGCCGTCGGCCCCGAGGGCCGCGTCACCTCCTACGAGGTGCGCGAGGACCACGCCGAGCACGCGCTGCGCAACGTGACCACGTTCTTCGGTGCTGCGCCGGACAATTGGGAGTTGGTCACCGCCGACCTGGTCGACTACTCCGGGCCGGAGGTGGACCGGGTGGTGCTGGACATGCTCGCGCCGTGGGAGGTGCTCGGCCGCGTCGCCGAGGTGCTCGTCGCGGGCGGTGTGCTGATGATCTACGTCGCCACCGTCACGCAGCTGTCCAAGACGGTCGAGGCGCTGCGCGAGCAGCAGTGCTGGACCGAACCGCGCGCCTGGGAGAGCATGCAGCGCGGCTGGCATGTCGTGGGTCTCGCGGTGCGCCCTGAGCACACGATGCGCGGCCACACCGCGTTCCTGATCAGTGCGCGCAAACTCGCACCCGGCGCGATCGCGCCGATCCCGCTGCGTAAGAAGCGCCCGACCGTCTGACGTTCAGTCGTCGTCGCTGCGGCGCAGGTCCCGCCGGACCGCGAGCAACTCCATCTCCGGGCGCGCCGCGACCAGACGCTCCGCCGCGTCGAGAACCGACACCACGTGGGCGCGGTCACCGGATACGGCGGCGATCCCGACGCCGGCCCGCCGGTGCAGATCCTGGGCTCCGGTCTCGGCGGCCGACACCGAGAAACGACGGGCCAATTCGGCGACCAGCGGCCGCACCACCGAGCGCTTCTGCTTGAGCGAATGCACGTCCCCGAGAAGGAGGTCGAACTCCAACCAGCCGATCCACATGCTCACCGTGGCGGAGAGGGCGGGGGTGGGGGAGGCGCGGCTGGTGCGGCCGGCGGTGCGTCCAGCGCCAGCAGCTGGTCGGCGGTCTGACGCGTCAGCTGCCACGAGCCGGCCTCCGGCGCGAACTGCATGGGATAGGTGAACTGGGAGCCCGGCGGGTTCGCCAGCGTGATCGTCACGGTCGCGACGACGTCACCGTCACCGTTCTGCGTCCACCCCAGGTCGCGCGCGTCGAACGTCAGCGGCAGTGCGCCGTTGTCGCGCAGCGCTGCGGCGAAGCGATCCAGGCCGGCAGCCTCGCTCGGGGTGCCGTTTTCGATCAGCGAGATCTTCTGATCCCCGGGGACGGCGGGATCGGAGAGGCGAGACAGAACGTCGGTCAGCGCGGAGGGCTGGGGCAACGGTGGACCGCCCGGCGCGGGCGGAGCGGGCGCGGGAATGCCCACCGACGGAGTGGGCGACGTCTCGATGGTCGTCGCGGCCGGAGGGGCCGGTGCCGGCGCGCACCCACCCAACACGAACGCCGCCACAATCGTGGCGGCGCCGCGGTGAAGAGGGTGACGCACCGGCGTCATCGATCGGTAAGGATCAACGCTCGAGCTGATCTGGAGGGATCAGCCGAGCATTCCGGCGAGGGTGAACAGCGAGGACTGCGAGAGCTGCCAGCCGGTCGGGCTCGGGCCCTGCACGAAGCTCAGCGGCATCGTCCGGCTCTCGCCGGTCGGCAGCGTCGCGGTGACGTTCGCCGTCGCGACATTGCCGTTGACATCGACGTCGGCGACGGTCGCGGTCAGCGGCAGGTAGCCCTTCTGGACCGCGCTGTTGTACTTCGCGGAGACGCCGATCCCACCGATGCGGCCCAGGTCCTGCACGTACGCCTGCTTGCCGGAGAACGAGCCACCCGAACCGAGGACGTTGACGGTCTGCTGCAGCGGACCGGCGAGCTCAGGCGCCGGCGCCAGCGGCGCATTGACCACGACCGGGTCGGCGGCGGCCACACCGGCCCCGACTGCAATCGAGGTCACACCCACGGCCGCGGCGCCCGCGAGGGCAGCTGCTGCGGTCCCAGCGGTCACGCTGGTAAAGAGGGATTTGAGGGTCACGACGGTCCTTCCGTTCGGACGAACTGATGTACAGAGGCTAACAGTGTTGCTGGTGTGTCGAATTCCTAGAGCACACACAATGGCTGAATCGCCGGTAGCGTTGAAGTTGTTACCGCACCAACTGCAGGTGTGGGGAAGGAGCTCAGCATGAGTGAGTCCGAGCGTTCCGGAACATCCCCCGAAAGAAGGCTGTCCGCCGAGGACGCTGCCGAGTTGGAGCAGCTCCGTCGGGAAGCCGCCATCCTGCGCGAACAACTCGACGGTGCGGTGGGTCCGCAGAGCGGTGCGCGCGCCGCCCGCGACGTCCACCAACTCGAGGCGCGGATCGACTCGCTGGCGGCCCGCAACGCCAAGCTGATGGACACGCTGAAAGAAGCTCGCCAACAGTTGCTGGCGCTGCGTGAGGAGGTCGACCGGCTCGGTCAGCCGCCCAGCGGCTACGGCGTGCTGCTCGGGGTCCAGGACGACGACACCGTCGACGTGTTCACCTCCGGTCGCAAGATGCGCCTCACCTGCTCGCCGAACATCGACACCAAGGTGCTCAAGAAGGGCCAGACGGTCCGCTTGAACGAGGCACTGACCGTCGTCGAGGCCGGCCATTACGAATCGGTCGGAGAGATCAGCACGCTGCGCGAGATCCTGTCCGACGGCCACCGTGCCCTCGTCGTCGGCCACGCCGACGAGGAGCGCATCGTGTGGCTGGCCGAGCCGCTCGTCGCGGCCGAGCACCTGCCCGAGGTCGAGGACCCGAGCCTCGGCGACGATCAGCCGCGCAAGCTCCGTCCCGGCGATTCGCTGCTCGTCGACACCAAGGCCGGCTACGCCTTCGAGCGCATCCCCAAGGCCGAGGTCGAGGACCTGGTGCTCGAGGAGGTGCCCGATGTCAGTTACCTGGACATCGGTGGCCTGACCCGACAGATCGAGCAGATCCGCGACGCAGTCGAGCTGCCGTTCCTGCACAAGGACCTGTATCGCGAGTACGCGCTGCGGCCGCCCAAGGGTGTGCTGCTCTACGGGCCTCCCGGGTGCGGTAAGACGCTGATCGCCAAGGCGGTGGCCAATTCGCTGGCCAAGAAGATGGCCGAGCTCCGCGGCGAGGACTCTCGTGAGGCGAAGTCCTACTTCCTGAACATCAAGGGCCCCGAGCTGTTGAACAAGTTCGTCGGTGAGACCGAGCGGCACATCCGCCTGATCTTCCAGCGGGCCCGCGAGAAGGCGTCCGAGGGCACGCCAGTGATCGTGTTCTTCGACGAGATGGACTCGATCTTCCGCACCCGCGGCACCGGCGTGAGCTCCGACGTGGAGACCACGGTGGTGCCCCAGCTGCTCAGCGAGATCGACGGTGTCGAAGGCCTGGAGAACGTCATCGTGATCGGCGCCTCCAACCGCGAGGACATGATCGACCCGGCGATCTTGCGGCCCGGCCGCCTGGACGTCAAGATCAAGATCGAGCGGCCGGATGCCGAGGCGGCGCAGGACATCTTCAGCAAGTACCTCACCGAGCACCTGCCGATCCATGCCGACGATCTCTCGGAGTTCAGCGGCGATCGCCGGCTGACCATCAAGGCGATGATCGAGAAGGTCGTCGAGCGGATGTACGCCGAGATCGACGACAACCGCTTTTTGGAAGTGACCTACGCCAACGGGGACAAGGAAGTCATGTATTTCAAGGACTTCAACTCCGGGGCGATGATCCAGAACGTCGTCGACCGGGCGAAGAAGAACGCGATCAAGTCCGTGCTGGAGACCGGTCAGCCGGGTCTGCGCATCCAGCACCTGCTGGACTCGATCGTCGACGAGTTCGCCGAGAACGAGGACCTGCCCAACACCACCAATCCCGATGACTGGGCCCGTATCTCGGGCAAGAAGGGCGAGCGGATCGTCTACATCCGCACGCTGGTCACCGGGAAGTCGTCGAGTGCGAGCAGGGCGATCGACACCGAGAGCAACCTCGGGCAGTACCTCTAACTCGACACCAGCGAGTAGCTGTTGGTCAGGCCGTCCTGGAGCACCTGGGCGGCCTGACTGCTCGTGTCCACGCGCAGGTCGGTCTCGAGCGTGCGGGTTCGGTAGCTCCAACCGTCCGGAAGCGTCAAGCGCTCCGCGAGCCCCGGCAGGTCGTCGTAACTCAGTTCGGGGTCGACGATCTGGCTCCACGTCTGCATCACCCATGCCCTGCCGTCGGCGTCGACGAGTTCGAACACCGGTGCGCCGGCGTCGAACACGAACACCGCGTTGCGCGCCACCGTGTTGGGCACGTAGGGGGCCGGATTCATCGACGACAGCGCGACGGTGGCCTGGCGGTACATGTCCAGCCCGCCGAAGGTGACGATCTCGCGCTCGGTGCCCATGTCCTTCTCGATGGCGTCCATCAGCCAGTAGCGCGGACCGTTCAGCAGGGCCGCCAGCGCGCCGTGCTCGGTGGCCAGCGCCTGGGCGTCGAGCCGGGTCCACAGCTCGGGCGGGCAGTCGTTGAGCGGGTAGGTGTTGTAGACGGTCGCCGTGGGTCCGTCCGCTCCGGCGCTGACCAGCAGCACCTCGCCGTAGCGCCCACCCCGCAGCCCGGTGTTCTTCATCGGATCGGCTCCTCTCGGTGCATCGAAAGATAGGTGTCGCGGCCGGCCAGGCTGACCGCGACGTCGGAGATCAATGGTTCGAAGAAGCGCTCACGGTAGAGCGGGTCGACGCTGGTGCTGACGGTGAAGTACAGGCCGGAGAGCACGGCGACGAACAGCGACATGTGCACGACGGTCTGCGGTACGGGCACGTGGACGCCGAACCATGTGCCGTCGCAGGGCGGCACTCCGACGGGGCAACTCTGTTCACCCGACCACAGCACGAGCACGTCCGGGGGTACGGCGACGAAGCCCAGGGCGATGAAGAACAGGAACAGTCCGGTGGTGAACAGCACCACCTGGATGGCCTGGGCGACCACCATGACGGCGACGACGTTGACCCGTTCGGGCCACGAGAGCGGTGTCGGTGTGCCGGGCGCGAGCCTCGCCAGAGGGGTCTCGGCGAGCAGTGCCCCGGGGTCCGACTGCCGGGTCCTGTCCTGCCGCAACGCGCTGATCTCGTCGCGGATGGTGGCCACCATGAAGGCCAGCCCCACCGCGGCCAGGAATCCTATTGTCTGCCAGAGCCTTTCGCGGGTCACCCGGGCCGACAGCTGCCAGAGTTCGCCGGTGAAGTACACCACCACGGTGAGCATCAGCAGCGGCAGCGCCCGACTCAGCAGCGTGCCGAGCGCGCCGACCTGCTCCCAGGCGAAACGAAAGGCCCACAGCGCGATCGAGCCCAGGCCGATGTAGGTCAGCCAGATCGTCACCATGGTCACGGTCAGGAACACCGGCACCTCTGCGAGTGCTGCGGCCGAGAGGCCGGACACCGCGAACGGCATCACCAGGACGAAGATCCCCATCACGGCCAGCGCCGTGGTCCGGCGGCCCAGTCGCGCTGCGGTGGTGGACCTGCGGTGCAGCACCTCGAGGGCGAACGGCGCCGCCGCCAGCACGGTGGTGATGCCGGCCAGTCGGAGCAGAACCACCACCTGCGGATCGCCTCCGGTCCATTCGGCCAGCAGCAGGACAGCCGCCGTCAGCGCGCCGACCCCCGCCACCGCCGGCGCCGCTCGGGCCATCAGAGCCCGCGACCGTACCCGCCGGGTCAGCACCAGGGGAAGCCCCCGGTGCAGGAACCATTCGTGGACCTGCGGCATGTCGACAGCGGGTGCGCTCACCGGGATTCGCCCTGCGCCGTCGTCGCGGTCACCGTCGCGGTGCGGTAGCGGTCGCGCGCCACCAGGGTGAGCAGCAGGTCCTCGAGCGACGGGTCGACGAACTGGCGGCGGTACTCCTTGTCGGTGACCGCCCGCGCCGCCAGGTACATGAACGTCAGCGCGGTCAGGAACATCGCGAGCTGGATCAGAGCGTCGGGGATCGGCAGCGTCATCCCGAGCAGTTGACCGTCGCCCGGGCTGCCGCCGGTCAGGGCATCCAACAGGTCGGGACTGACCAGGATCAGCCCGAGAACGCCGAACAGCGAACCCGTCACCACGGCCACCGTCAGCACCTGGATGATCTGCGACAGAGCTAGCACGACAACGACATTGACCCGTTCCGGCCGCGACAGCGGCACCCGCCGGGGCCGATCGGGCATGGACTCGAACGGGGTGCCGACCAGCATCTGCGCGTGCTCTGGCCGCTTGGCCTCAGGCGTCAGGATGGGACGCGCCAGGCCGAGAGTGCTCGACACCATGAAGGAGGCGGCCACGGCGAACAGGAACAGCATGCCGAGCCACAGCCGGCCCCGGCTGATCGTCGACGCCATGGTCCACACCGGGCCGTTGAAGAACACGAGCACGGTCAACAGCATCACCGGCAGCGCCCGCAGCAGCAGGCTGCCCACGGATGCCAGGTTGTGCAAGGTCACGGTCGCGGCCCAGCCCAGCACTGATCCCAGCCCCGTCGCGGTGCTCAGCAGGATCAGCCCGATCACGGTCCCTTCAGCGACGATGTCGACGAAGATCCGCGCGCTCGGCCCGCCGAACACCGCGGCCACGCCCGCCACGGCCACCGAGGCCGCCGACACCGCTTCCCGCCGCCGGCGATGCGCGATCCGCGACACCAGCCGGCCCACCGTGGCGGCTGCCGGCGCCACCAGCACCACGATCACGAGGACGAACCACTCGGTGCGGGTCGGGGTGCCGTCGATGTCGATCGTGTGCTTGCCCGTCACCGCGACGATCACGATCGAGAACGCCATACTCACCGCGAACGCGGCCAGCGCCGGCGCCGACCGGGACCACACCCCGCGCACCAGCGTGCCGGGCCGCAGCACCGCGGGTAGACCGCGGCGCAGGAACCACTGTTCTGCGGCCGAGCGCAGGTCGGAGTCGCCGGAACGGGTGATCATGATCGCCCTCATCTCACCACGCCGCCCAGCTCACCGACGGTATTCCGCACCGGGGCGCTGTGAGCCGTTCTGGGCGCACCTCTACGCTGGACGGCATGCAACGGATCATCGGAACGGAGGTCGAGTACGGCATCTCCTCGCCGTCCGATCCGACCGCGAATCCGATCTTGACGTCCACCCAGGCCGTGCTGGCCTACGCCGCGGCGGCCGGTCTGCAACGGGCCAAGCGCACGCGCTGGGACTACGAGGTCGAATCCCCGCTGCGGGATGCCCGGGGCTTCGACCTGAGCCGCTCATCGGGGCCGCCACCCATCGTCGACGCCGACGAGGTCGGTGCCGCCAACATGATCCTGACCAACGGGGCCCGCCTCTACGTCGACCACGCCCACCCCGAGTACTCCGCGCCCGAAGTCACCGACCCGATGGATGCGGTCATCTGGGACAAGGCAGGTGAGCGGGTCATGGAGGCGGCGGCCCGCCACGTGGCGAGCGTGCCCGGCGCGGCCAAGCTGCAGCTCTACAAGAACAACGTCGACGGCAAGGGCGCGTCGTACGGAACGCACGAGAACTACCTGATGAGCCGCCACACGCCGTTCTCGGCGGTCATCGCCGGCCTGACGCCGTTCCTGGTGTCGCGGCAGGTGTTCACCGGCAGCGGCCGCGTCGGGATCGGCCCGTCGGGCGACGAGCCGGGCTTCCAGCTGTCGCAGCGATCGGATTACATCGAGGTCGAGGTCGGCCTGGAGACGACGCTCAAGCGCGGCATCATCAACACCCGCGACGAACCGCATGCCGACGCCGACAAGTACCGCCGGCTGCACGTCATCATCGGCGACGCGAATCTGGCCGAGACGTCGACCTACCTCAAGGTCGGCACCACCGCGCTCGTCCTCGACCTGATCGAGGAGGGACCCCAACTCGGCCTCGACCTGTCCGACCTCGCGCTGGCGCGCCCCGTGCACGCGGTGCACGTGGTGTCGCGCGATCCGTCGCTTCGCGCCACCGTCGCGCTGGCCGACGGCCGTGAACTGACCGGCCTTGCGCTGCAGCGGATCTACCTCGACCGGGTGGCCAAGCTCGTGGACAGTCGAGATCCCGACCCGCGCGCCAGCCACGTCCTCGAGACATGGGCGCACGTTTTGGATCTGCTCGAGCGGGACCCGATGGAGTGCGCCGACCTGCTCGACTGGCCGGCCAAGCTGCGTCTGCTCGAGGGTTTCCGCCAGCGGGAGAACCTGAGTTGGAACGCGCCGCGTCTGCACCTGGTGGACCTGCAGTACTCCGATGTGCGGCTGGACAAAGGGCTCTACAACCGGCTGGTGGCCCGCGGCTCGATGCAGCGGCTGGTCACCGAGCAACAGGTGCTCGACGCCGTGGACAATCCGCCCACCGACACCCGGGCGTACTTCCGCGGAGAATGCCTGCGCCGCTTCGGTGCCGACATCGCGGCCGCCAGCTGGGATTCGGTGATCTTCGATCTCGGCGGTGACTCGCTGGTGCGCATCCCCACCCTCGAGCCGCTTCGGGGTAGCAAATCCCATGTCGGTGCACTGCTGGACTCGGTGGACAGCGCGGTCGAGCTGGTCGAACAACTCACGACCTGATCGGGCTATCCCCGGCAATCGGACGGCTGACCGGTAGTGTGGGGGAACGGCGAGCTGGGACATCTCGACATATCGCGGTGTCACCACTCGGAGTGAGAGACGCAGGAGGCAGCGATGGCGCAGGAGCAGACCAAGCGCGGCGGCGGAGGCGGCGAGGACGACGATCTCACCGGCAGCACGGCGGCCGGCCAAGAGCGCCGCGAGAAGCTGACCGAGGAGACCGACGATCTGCTCGACGAGATCGACGACGTCCTGGAAGAGAACGCAGAAGACTTCGTGCGTGCGTACGTGCAGAAGGGTGGACAGTGACCTGGCCGCATCGCGATCAGACCTCTGCCAACCAGGTACCGGGAGCCTTTGACGCCCTACCCGCAGGGCTGTCGCATGGTGGCGTGAACCCGTCGTCGTTCTCCGACTTCCTTCGTCACCAGGCTCCCCATCTGCTGCCGGGCGCCGGAGGCTCAGGTCTTCAGGTACCGGCGGCAGTGCCGACCGTCTTGCCGACCGACGCGGTGCCGCACGGCACCACGATCGTCGCGCTGAAGTTCCCCGGCGGTGTGCTGATGGCCGGGGACCGGCGCGCCACCCAGGGCAACATGATCGCCAGCCGCGACGTGCAGAAGGTGTACATCACCGACGACTACACGGTCACCGGCATCGCCGGCACCGCGGCGATCGCGGTCGAATTCGCCCGCCTCTACGCCGTCGAGCTCGAGCATTACGAGAAGCTCGAGGGTGTCCCACTGACGTTCCCGGGCAAGGTGAACCGTCTGGCCACGATGGTGCGCGGCAACCTCGGTGCCGCGCTGCAGGGCTTCATCGCGCTGCCGCTGCTGGCCGGTTACGACCTCGATGATCCGAATCCCGAAGGGGCGGGGCGCATCGTGTCGTTCGACGCCGCCGGCGGCCACAACCTCGAAGAAGAGGGCTACCAGTCCGTCGGCTCGGGTTCGATCTTCGCCAAGTCGTCGATGAAGAAGCTCTACTCCCGGGTCCGCGACGCCGATTCGGCGCTGCGGGTCGCCATCGAGGCGCTCTACGACGCGGCTGACGACGATTCCGCCACCGGTGGTCCGGATCTGGTGCGCGGCATCTATCCGACCGCCGTCGTCATCACCGCCGATGGCGCGGTCGAGGTGACCGAGCAGCAGATCGCCGGGCTGGCCCGCGAGATCATCGACAACCGTTCGCGGACCGACACTTTCGGGCCCGACGCTGAGCCTGTCCGGGGTGACGAGCTGTGAGTTTCCCGTATTTCATCTCACCCGAGCAGGCGATGCGCGAGCGTTCCGAGCTCGCTCGCAAGGGAATCGCCCGCGGTCGCAGTGTCATCGCGCTGGCCTATGCCGACGGCGTGCTGTTCGTCGCGGAGAACCCGTCGCGCTCACTGCAGAAGGTGAGCGAACTCTACGACCGCGTCGGCTTCGCCGCCGTCGGCCGCTTCAACGAGTTCAACAACCTGCGCAGCGGCGGGATTCGGTTCGCCGACACGCAGGGCTATGCGTACTCCCGCCGCGACGTGACGGGACGCCAGCTGGCCAACGTGTACGCCCAGACCCTCGGCACCATCTTCACCGAGCAGGCCAAGCCGTACGAGGTGGAGCTGTGCGTGGCCGAGGTGGCCCACTACGGCGAGACCAAACCCCCCGAGCTGTATCGGATCACCTACGACGGGTCGATCGCCGACGAACCGCACTTCGTGGTGATGGGCGGGACGACCGAGCCGATCTCGACGGCGCTGACCGACTCGTATTCGGAGAACCTGAGTCTCGGCGAGGCAGTGTCGGTCGCCGTGACCGCGCTCGGCGCGGGCGGAAACGGCAGCGAGCCGCGCGTGTTGGGCCCGGGCACCCTGGAGGTCGCGGTGCTCGACGCCAACCGGCCGCGGCGCGCGTTCCGGCGCATCACCGGCACCGCGCTCGAGGCGTTGCTGCCTGCCTCGGACACACCGGCTGCCGACACCGCCGAAAGCTGAACTCCTGCCCGTTCTCCGCGCGCGTGGTGCCCTGACTGGGTAGTGTCCCCGCTGGCGACGTCGAGACACCAGGCGAGGAGGCCGCAGCGGGCATGGACGGTCAACCTGACCTCTGTATCGGGGGTACCTGGCGGCACGCCTCCGACGGCGGCACTCGCGACATCGTCAACCCCGCCGATGGCAGTGTGGCGGCCGTGGTCGACGAGGCCACCCCTGACGACGCGCTCGCGGCGGTCGCGGCCGCTCGCGCCACGTTCGACGACGGGGCCTGGCGCGCCACCACGGCGTCCGAGCGCTCGGAGTTGCTGCACCGCGTCGCGGAGTTGCTGCAGCGAGACAAAGAAGACCTCGCGCTCCTGGAGACTCGCGACACCGGAAAGACGTTGGCCGAGAGCCGAATCGACATCGACGACGTCACGTCGGTGTTCCGCTACTACGCTCGCCTGATCGGCGTCGAGACCGATACTCTCGTCGATGTCGGCAATCCGGCGGTGATCAGCCGGGTGGTGGCCGAACCGATCGGCGTGTGCGTACTCATCGCGCCGTGGAACTATCCGCTGCTGCAGATGTCGTGGAAGGTGGCCCCGGCCCTGGCGGCGGGGTGCACGATGGTCGCCAAACCCAGCGAAGTCACCCCGTTGTCGACCATCGCGTTCGTCCGGCTGCTCGACGAGGCGGGCGTACCGCCGGGGGTGGTGAACCTGCTGCAGGGCAGCGGCGCAACGTTGGGCGCGGCGCTCACCGACAACCCGGACGTCGACTTCATCTCGTTCACCGGCGGCCTGTCGACCGGGCGCACCATCGCCGCGACCGCCGCCGCGCACGTCACCAAGGTGGCCCTCGAACTCGGCGGCAAGAACCCGCACATCGTCTTCGCCGACGTCCGCGACAGCGGCGACTGGGACGCCGCCGTCGACCACGTCCTGACCGGGGTGTTCCTGCACTCCGGGCAGGTGTGCTCGGCGGGTACCCGGGTCATCCTCGAAGAGTCCATCGCCGACGACTTCGTCGCCGCGCTCGCCCAGCGCGCCGCGACGATCCGCGTCGGCAACGGAATGGACCCGGCCAGCGAGACCGGGCCGCTGGTCTCCGAACAGCATCGCGCCAAGGTCGAAAGCTATGTGGCGCTGGGGATTTCCGAAAGTGCAACGCTGGTGTGCGGCGGCGCACGGCCGTCCGATCCGGCCCTTGCCGACGGCTACTTCTATCTGCCCACGATCTTCGACCACTGCGACCGGTCGATGCGCATCGTCACCGAGGAGACCTTCGGGCCGATCCTGACCGTCGAGCGGTTCGCCAGCGAGGACGAGGCCATCATGCTGGGCAACGACACGCGCTACGGGCTGGCCGCCGGTGTGCGCACGTCGGATGCGGCGCGCGGCGAGCGTGTGGTGCGTGCCCTGCGCCACGGCACCGTGTGGCTCAACGATTTTGGCTACTACACCGCTGCCGCGGAATGGGGCGGCTTCGGCGCCTCGGGGAACGGACGCGAGCTCGGGCCCTCTGGCTTGGCCGAATACCAAGAGCTCAAACACATCTGGCACAACACCGCCCCCGCTGCCGCGGGCTGGTTCCACAACTGAGAGCAGTCCCCTTCAGAAAGGCTCATCATGGTGATCAAACAGCCCCACCACGACAGCGGCATGGAGGATTTCGGCTACAAGGAATCGCTGGACCGCAGCATCGGCAAGTTCGCCAGCTTCGCCGCCGGGGTCAGCTACATCTCGATCCTCACCGGCACGTTCCAGCTGTTCTACTTCGGATTCTCCAGCGCCGGACCGGCGTACCTGTGGTCCTGGCCCATCGTCTTCGTCGGCCAGATGGCCGTCGCCCTGTGCTTCATGGAGCTCGCGGCCAAGTACCCGGTCGCCGGCTCGGTCTACAACTGGAGCAAGAAATTGGCCAGCCGGGTGGTGGGCTGGACATCGGGATGGCTGATGCTCACCGCGTCCATCGTGACCATCTCGGCGGTCGCGCTGGCCTATCAGCTCAACCTGCCCCGGTTGTGGAGCGGATTCCAGATCATCGGTGACGGCACCGGCGAGTACGACTACGCCGCCAACGCGGTGCTGCTCGGCACGATCCTCATCGCGTTCACCACCCTGGTCAATGCGCTCGGTGTGCGGCTGATGGCGATGATCAACAGTGCGGGCGTGTTCATCGAGCTGATCGCGGCCGTCCTGATCGCGGTCCTGCTGGCCGTCAACATCGAGCGCGGTCCCGACATCTTCTTCTCCACCAACGGATACGGCGCCGGGGAGTCGATGGGATACCTGGGCGCGTTCCTGGTCGCGTCGCTGGCGTCGGGATACGTGATGTACGGCTTCGACACCGCGTCCTCGCTCGGTGAGGAGACCGTCGAGCCGCGTCGCACCGCACCCAAGGCCATCCTTCGGGCCATCCTGGCCTCGTTCGTGATCGGCGGCGCGATCCTGGTGTTCGCGGTGATGGCCGCGCCCAACCTCGAGGATCCGAAGCTGGGGGAGAGCTCGGGCGGACTGCAGTACATCGTCGAATCGGTGATGTGGGGACCGCTGGGCAAGATCTTCCTGGTCTGCATCGTGGTGGCGGTGACGGTCTGCACGCTGGCCGTGCACACCGCGGCGATCCGGCTCACCTTCGCGATGGCCCGCGACAACGCGCTGCCCTTCGGTGAACGCCTCGCCACGGTGCATCCGAAGACTCAGACCCCGATCGTCCCCGCGGTGACGATCGGCGTGATCTCGGTGATCATCCTGGTGATCAACATCGAGCAGCCCAAGATCTTCACGGTGCTGACCTCGATCGCGATCATCATGATCTACCTGGCCTATCTGATGGTGACCGGTCCGCTGCTGAAGAAGCGGTTGCAGGGGCAGTGGCCGCCGGCGGATCTGAAGGAGGGTGGCTACTTCACGATGGGTCGCTGGGGTCTGCCGGTCAACATCGTCGCGGTGGTGTGGGGTGTCGGGATGGCAGTCAACCTCGCCTGGCCGCGCACGGCGGTCTACGGCGAGCCCTGGTACAACACCTGGGGCGCATTCGTCTACATCGGCGTCATCCTCGGTGCCGGTCTGCTGTGGTACGCGGTCAAGGGCCGCAACCACATCGGAACGCTCGAGTCGCACGCCGCCGCGACCGTCGCCGAGGCGCGTACCGATGGCTGAGACGGGTGTGTTCGACTACGTGATCGCCGGGGGCGGCACGGCGGGCTGCGTGCTCGCCGCCCGGTTGTCCGAGGATCCCGACGTCACGGTGTGCCTGATCGAGGCGGGTCCGTCCGATGTCGGCGACGACAAGATCCTGGTGCTCTCGGACTGGATGCACCTGCTGGACTCCGGGTACGACTGGGACTATCCGGTCGAACCGCAGGAGCGGGGCAACTCGTTCATGCGGCACGCGCGCGCCAAGGTGCTCGGCGGGTGTTCGTCGCACAATTCCTGCATCGCCTTCCATCCGCCGGCCGAGGCGCTCGACGAGTGGGCGGCCATGGGTGCGACGGGATGGAGCGCCGCCGAGGTGCTGCCACTGGTCGACCGGCTCACCCAGACGGTGATGCTGCGCGACGTTCCTCCCGACGATCCCTGCGGCGCATCAGTTCTCGAGGCCGCGGCGATGGTGGGACTGCCGACGGTGTCGTTCAACCGCGGCGAGACGGTGCGCAACGGTGCCGGGTGGTTCCAGATCAACGCCGGAGAAGACGGCATCCGGAACTCGACCTCTCACGCGTTCCTGCACCCCATCCTCGGGACGCGCAAGAACCTGGAGGTCCGGACCGACACCTGGGTGTCGGAGATCCTGTTCGACGACGCCCTGCGTGCGACCGGCGTGCGGTATCAACGCCCTGACCTGACCGGGTACGACACCATCGCGGCCCGCCGCGAGGTGATCGTGACCGCCGGCGCCATCGACACCCCGAAGTTGTTGATGCTCTCGGGAATCGGGCCCACCGCCCATCTGCGGGAGATCGGCATCGACGTCCGCGTCGACTCCCCGGGGGTGGGCGCCAACCTCGACGACCACGTCGAGGGTCTGGTGTTCTGGGAGGCCGCCCAGCCGATGGTGACCACGTCGACGCAGTGGTGGGAGATCGGGCTGTTCACCACGATCGACGACGGTGTGACCCAACCCGACATGATGATGCACTACGGCAGCGTGCCGTTCGACATGAACACGCTGCGCCGCGGGTATCCGACCACCGACAACGGATTCTGCTTGACGCCCAACGTGACTCAGGGACATTCGCGCGGAACGGTGCGGCTGAGCACCCGCGACTTCCGTGATCGCCCCCGTGTCGATCCCCGCTACTTCACCGACCCGGACGGTTACGACGACCGGATCATGCTCGCCGGAGTGAAGCTGGCCCGCCGTATCGCCGAACAGTCGCCGCTGGCGCCCTGGGTGGCGCGTGAGCTCGCGCCTGGGCCCGACGCGACGACCGACGACGAACTGCTCGACTACATCCACCAGTGCCACAACACCGTCTACCACCCGGCCGCGACTGCTCGCATGGGTGCGCCGACGGACCCGATGGCGGTGCTCGACCCGCAGTTGCGGGTCAAGGGGGTCACAGGGCTGCGGGTGGTGGACGCGTCGGCGATGCCGAAACTGCCTGCGGTGAACCCGAACATCACGGTGATGACGATGGCGGAGAAGTGTGCCGACCTCATCCGAGCGGGCTGACCGCGCCGCGCTGCCCCAGTTCCTGGCCGAGCACACCCCGTTCCAGGCCGCGACCGACGACGAGCTGACCGCCCTGGCCGACGGTGCCGCGATCGAGACGTTCCCCGCCGACGTCGTGGTGGCCGACTACGCGTCCCGGGTGCCCGATGCGGTGTGGATGGTGCGCGACGGGCTGGTCACGCTGCGGGCCAGCGGCGACGGCGCGTTGATCGACGTCGTCGGTCCGGGCGGGATCTTCGGCTACCTGCCGCTGCTCAGCGGCGCCGGAATGGATTTCCGGGCAACGACGTCGGCGCCCAGCACGCTGATCCGGTTACCGGGTGCCCTGGTTCAGCAGCAGTTCGCCAAACCCTCGGGACTGGCCTTCCTCGCCGCCTCGGGCTGGAACCGGGCCGCCGAGCGCGCGACCATCGCGCCGGCCACCGACGCCCGGCCGGTGGCCGAGCTCGTGCACGGCGATGTCCTGCTCGTCGAGCCCGGCGAGACGGTGCGCGACGTGGTGATCGAGATGACCGGACATCACGTGTCCTACGCCCTGATCCGGTTGCCCGACGGGGGTCTGGGGATCTTCACCGACCGGGATCTACGGACCCGGGTGGTGGCCGCCGGGCGGTCGGTCGACGTGCCCATCGCGTCGGTGATGAGTGCACCGGCCCGCACCGTCACCTCCGATCTGACGGCCGACAGCGTGCTGATGGAGATGTTGGAGTGCGGGCTGCGGCACATGCCGGTACTCACACCGCGCGGCGACGTGCTCGGGGTCCTCGAAGACGCCGACCTGCTGGCCGCCTCTGCGCGGCAGAGCTTTCTGCTGCGACGCTCGATCGCGCAGGCCGACGATGCAGCCCAGCTGCGCGAGGTGGGTCGGCAGGTCACCGGGACGGCGGTCGACCTGTTCCGTAGCGGCACCAAAGCGGTCGCGACGAGCGCCATCCTGTCTGTGGTCGTCGACAGCCTCGTGCGTCGAGCACTGGAAATCGTTGTGGCACAGGCAGAGAGCCCGCCGCCGGACGGTTTTGCCTGGCTCACGCTGGGCAGCGTCGCGCGCCGGGAGGCGATGCCGTCCTCCGACGTCGACAGTGCGGTGTCGTGGCGCGACGACCTCGACGCGCACGCCGGCCTGTTCCGGCACACCGCCGCGGAGGTCCACGAGCTGCTCGCGCAGGCAGGTCTGCCGACCGACCGCAACGGGGCCACCGCGGACAAGCCGAAATTCTCACGCTCGCAGTCGGAGTGGCGCACCGCCGCGCAGGGCTGGCTGGCCGAACCGCTTCAGGGCCGAGGGTTGATGTTCTCCTCGTTGCTGATCGACGGCCGCGTCGTGTGGGGTGATCCGGGTCTGCACACCGTGCCGTCGGCCTATCACCGCATCCGCGAGCAGTACCCGGAAGCCCTGCGCCTGCAGCTGCTCGACGCGCTGTCGGGCCGGATGCGGACCCGCTCCCTGCGGGATGTGCTGTCGCGGCGCGGAGGCACATTCGATCTGAAGAACCACGCCGTGACCCCGATCGTGAACCTCGCGCGCTGGGGCGGGCTCATGGCCGGGGTCACCTCGGCAGCGACCCCGACCCGCCTCTCCGCGGCCGCCCAGGCAGGGGCCCTGACCGAACGGGACGCCCGCACGCTGACCGAGGTGTTCACGATGCTGCAGCGCATGCGGATGGCGCATCAGGTCGAGCAGATCACCGCCGGCCGCCCGCCCGGGGACATCGTCGCGTCCTCGGAACTGTCCCCGCTGGACCGCAGCCAGCTCGGTGACGGGCTGCGTGAGATCGCCGCCGTGCGACGCCGGGTCGGCACCGTCGGCCTGTCGGGGCGCCAGGGCTGAAGCCGTCAGCGCACGCAGGGGATGCCGGCGCCGGACATCTCGGTCAGATCGGTCGGCGTGGGTGCGTGATTTCCGGTAGCGGTCGCATCGACCGCCGTGACCTTCGCAGTAGCGCCCGTGCTGCTCACGCTGGGCGATCTTTCGTTCTCATGGCCGTTCACGGGGTAGTCGGAGCCGATGGTGACGACGACGGTGTTGAGCGGCACCGCGGAGGACGATTCGGACGTCACGGCGATGGGCAACTCGTCTGCGACCGCGGCGGCTGTGTGCTCGGCGCCGGGGCCGTACTCGACGACGGTGGTGTCCGAGAGCCCGTCGGCGGTGCCGATGTCACCGCGGGTGAAGCCGTGGGCACTCAGTTCGTCGGCGACGCTGGTTGCCAGTCCCTTGTGTCCGGTCGCGTTGACGACGTGAACGATCGACGGCTCATCAGCGGACGGCGAAGGGGCCGCGGTGACAGTCGGGTTCGGTGAACCGGTCTCGAACAGGTTCCGCACGATCGATCGGATCGTCGCGACGTCGACGATGTTCACGTCTTGCCCTAGTGAGTCCTGACCGAATTCTCCGATTGGCAGTGTGTACAGCGACATCGGCTTGTCGCTCAGCGCCGACGCCTGCCCGAGAAAATTCATCATGTCGAATCCGGCGTCGACGGCCACGTTCTGCATGGCCACGTCGGCGAGATGTCGCAGCGCGATGGGGTTCGACAGGGCACCGCCGTCCCGCACGGCTCTCACCAGCGAGACGATGAACGCCTGCTGGCGGCGGGTGCGGTCCAGGTCGGTGAAGAGGTCGTTGTTGAGGTCACGGCGCTGCCGCACGAAGGCCATGGTCTGCGCGGCGTCGATCTGCTGAATCCCGCGGTGGAAGTCGGCGCCGGAGAAGTCGTCTGCGGTGTCGTCGTTCAGGCACACCGTGATCGGTTCGACGACGTGCGCGATCTGGAAGAACGCGCCGAGAGTGACCTCGATGAAGTGGTCGACGGGAACGCGCAGCAGGTCGCTGATCGTGTTGATCTGCGCCTTGCGACCGGCCTCGCGGGCGGCCTGCTCGTCGGCCGCGGGATCGGCGGACGCCGACCCGCTGGTGGCGAGCGAGTTCATCGTCTCCTGGTAGGCCAGACCGTAGGCCTGCTTGATCTTGCCCTGGCACTCGCCACTGGGGCAGCCGTGCAGGTGCACGTAGTCGTCGCGCGGGATCGACACCGCGGTCACGGGACCGTTGCCGCCCGGCACGTGCACGAGGATCAGGACGTTGGCGTTGTAGCCGCCGACCGTCTCGTCGCCGGCGTGCAGGGCGTCGTACACGTCCTTGGGGAGCGGGTTGCCGTGCTGGTCGAGGCGGCTGTCGAGACCCATGATGAGGATGTTCTGGTCTCCGCCAGTCGATGTCGCCGCACCGGCCAGCGCTTCCGACGTGGTGATCCCGACAGCGATGTTGCGGTACACCGACCAACCGATGCCAGTGGTCACCACCGTGGCGACCGCCAGCAGTGCGGTGATCGCGCGCAGCGCCACCCGCCCGCGGCGCCACGCAGTCGGCCGCGGCATGCGGTGCCGCGGGCCTCTCACCTGCGGCAGCACATCCGTGACCAGCTCAGCAGGCTCGCGTTGTGTCATGACGGTTCGAAATTATCTGCGGCGACTCTGAGAAACGCCTGATAGCAGACGTGTGGGAACGAAGTTCAGTCGAGTGACGTGGCACACGAAGTGCTGACCCGGCGTGATGCCCACCAGCGGGCGGAATCAGAGACCGTTGAGCTGAGAGAGGGTTGCGTGGGCAATGAGGAAATAGATGATCAGACCGGTACCGTCGACGATCGTCGCGATCGCTGGGGCCGAGACGAGCGCCGGGTCGACGCGCATCTTTTTCAGTAGTGGCGGCAGAACGGACGCCACCAACGCCGACCACATCACGATCGCCGCGACGGTCAAGGCCACGGTGATGGTGACCTCCGGGCCAACGCCCAGCATCCACGCCCGGATCACCGCCGCGATCCCCATCGTGGCCGCGATCAGGACTCCGGTGGAGAGCTCCTTGACCAGCACCGCCGGCAGATCCCTGAATCGCACGTGCCCGGTGGCCATGGCCCGCACCAACGTGGTGGTGATCTGGGTTCCGGTGTTGCCGCCGGTGCCGATGAGCAACGGGATGAAGAACGCCAGTGCCACGACGGCTTCGAGTTCGTCCTCGAAAGCACGTAGCACGGCGCCCGTATAGGCTTCGGCGGCGAAGAGCAAAAGCAACCACACAATTCGTTTGCGCCACAGCAGCCACGGCGAGGCCCTCAGATACGGAACGTCCAGTGGCTCCGAACCACCCTGCCGCGCAGCGTCTTCGGTGGCTTCCCACTCGGCGATGTCGGCCGCGGAGTCCTCGGTGAGGATGCCCAGCAACCGGCGCTCGGCGTCTACCACAGGGACCGCGACCAGGTTGAAGTCCGTCAGTGCCAGACCGGCCTCCTCGGCGTTGGTCAGCGGTGAGACCATCAGCAGGTCGTCGTTCATCAGCCGGGTCACTGGTTCCCGCGGATCAGCCAAGACCAGATCGCGGAACGCGACGACGCCCAAGAGGTGGGATTGCGCGTCGACGACGTAGATGTAGGCGCCTGTGCGCGAGTCGCTGCGCAGAGTCACCGCATCGTCGCGCACCGCAGCGATGGCCTCGCCGGCGGACATCTCGGGGGTCACCCGCAGGGTCTCGGGCACCATGTGGGCGGCTACCGAATCGTGTGGCCAGGACAGCAAACCACGACATAGTTGGGCGCGGTCCACGGGCAACGCCGCCAGAATGGACTCCCGAGACCCGTCCGGGATTTCCCGCAGGATGGCAACCGCATCGTCGGTATCGAGCGCATCTATGGTCCGCGCGGCGTCGGCGGCGGCCATTGCCGCCAGCAGGCGAGCGGCCACATCCTTGTTGACCGATTCCAGTAGGTCGACGATATCGGCGACATCGGCGTGCTCGCCGAGCCGTTGCAGTTCAGGATCAGACAACCTGAGCAACTGACGCTCGCGATCAACCGGACGGGGCACCTCCTTCAGCCACGCTGAGAGCTTGCGGTGGGCGCCGTCCTCGGTGAAGGCCTGCAGAACGTCGGTGATCAGGAAGCTGGGCGGTCGTGCTGGCATCTCTGCGCTCCTGAATTCGATCGAATGGCGACAAATCGCCGACACGATAGCCCACCCCTTTTCCACGGGTTCTTGCTCTGTACAACCGGCGGCGCGCCTACGGCGGGGTGTCACCCGAGCTTCGCGTGCTGCCAGGTCTCGGCGTCTCCGGTGATGACCGCCAGGATCGTGCGCCACGAGTCCGAGGGCCGGTTCAGCATGCCGCTGTGGGCGCCGAACCCGGCCACGAATCCGCCGTCGTCGTACCGGCCGGTGGCCAGCGGGATCACCCCGGCCATCTCGTCGGGGTCGGCGCCGTGCGGCCCGCCCGGGATGCCCTGGACCATCTCGATGAAATCGCCCGGCGCGGTCATCGAGAACCGCACGACGGCGGGGTTGCGGTTGTGCCACTCCGACGCGTCGTCGACGCCGACACCGGCGCCCGCCGCGGCCAGGAACAGCGTGCGATCCGAGGTCATGCCCATCGTCTCGGCCGTACCGACGATCGAGCCGCCGTAGGAGTGGCCGATGACCGTCACGGGCACGCCCGGGGCCACGGTGCGCTCGACGTCCTCGCTGAACGCGACCAGGCGCGGCGCCATGTCCAGCGCCTTGTCCGGATCGGCCGCATCGAGAAGGACCGCCAGCGGGTTGTGGACCTGTGGGAACGGGCCGCCCAGATAGGTGATCATCGCGACGTCGCCCTCGGATCCCGTCACGAATCGACGCGCCGTCGCGGCGTTGGCGGCCGAGCCCTCCATCGTGGTGTTGACCCCGGGAACCAGGACGGCGACGCCGCGCGCCGAGGCGAGGTCGCCGTGCAGTTCGATCAGCGACGCGCGGGCCGGGTCGAAACCGAGGATCTGGCGTCGGATGCGGCCGCCGGCATGGTTCGGGTCATCGACCTCGGCGAGAAGGTCGCGATAGAGCGCCAGTCGACGCCGCGAGCCGTCGTCGGCGCCGGACTCGGCGAGGATCGCCTCGGCGATGTTGACCCGGTTCGCGGCCATCCGCAGCGGCCAGGGCACGCCGTCGGTGTTGCCGACCTCTTTGGGGAACTCGTGCACCAGCCGGTCGCGTTGATCGGCCGTCATCGCCGCGATCTGGGCTGCGATCGCGTCCTGACCCATCCGCGGCCACGAACGCACCATGCCATCCGGGTCGGCCGGCGCTGTCGGGGCCGGATCGGTCGCGCCGCCGGCGCCCAGCGCGCTGGTGATGTCGGCGGCGGCGTCCTCGTCAGCAGTGGCCAGTCGGGCCAGAGCCGCGGCGATCTGACTCTGCAGGTCGGCGCCGCGCACCTCGAGCATCTGCGCAGCCGCGCCCACGTCTCCACCGGCCAGCAGGACCAGCATGGGGTCCGCGGTACCGGTGTGGCGCACCGAACCGTCGTCGGCGACGACGAAGCCGTCGCGCCGGGCGGTCTCCACGAGCTCGAGCAGATCGCCTCTGGCCGTGGCGATCTGGCCGGCACCATCGTGGGACGCCACGGATGCCGCGATGAGCGCCCGGGCCCGGTCGGCGCCCGCGGCGGCGAGTCGGCGGGCCTGCTCTGCCGCGGCGTCGGCCGCGTGGCCCGCCCAGTGCTCGCGGCTGGCCTCGGTCAACGCGACGACGGCGTCCGCGGCGTCGTCGACTCGCCGCGCGGCAGCATCCCAGGCTTGCGCGAGCTCGGCGAGTGCTCCCGGCCGCCACGCCTGCGCCTGCGTCAGCGTCGGAGCGTTCACCCGCCCAGCCGGTCGCTACCGGCACGGTCTGCACGGTCGAACGCCTCAGCCGACCGGCGGGCCGCCAGGGCCCACCCCCGCAGCCCGGCGACCATGTCGTCGAACTCGTCGACGAGTGCCGCAGCGCCGGCCACGTCGGCCACCGCCGACCCCGGCAGAGCTGACGGGTCCAGAGTCGGGCAACGCAGCGCCTCGATGTCGTCGGCGATCCCGGTGATGCGGTCGGCGAGCTCGATCAGGCGCTGCAGGTCGACCCGCGTGATTTCCCCCATGGCTCATGCTGGCACTCCGGCACCCCTCGTCCCCGGGGTTATCCACAGGCGTCTTGGGCGTGGGCGCCCACGCATGCGCCGACCAGCTTGTAGTCTCGATGAGGTGCAGCGACGGATCATGGGCATCGAGACCGAATTCGGCGTGACCTGCACGTTTCACGGGCATCGCCGGCTGAGTCCGGACGAGGTCGCCCGCTACCTGTTCCGGCGGGTGGTGTCGTGGGGCCGCAGCAGCAACGTCTTCCTCCGCAACGGCGCGCGCCTGTACCTGGACGTCGGCAGCCACCCCGAATACGCGACGGCCGAATGTGACAACCTCACCCAGCTGGTCACCCACGACCGCGCCGGCGAACGCGTGCTCGAAGACCTGCTGATCGACGCCGAACAGCGCCTGGCCGACGAGGGCATCGGCGGCGACATCTACCTGTTCAAGAACAACACCGACTCCGCGGGCAACTCCTACGGCTGCCACGAGAACTACCTGATCGTGCGGGCCGGCGAGTTCTCCCGGATCTCCGACGTGCTGCTGCCGTTCCTGGTGACCCGCCAGCTGATCTGTGGGGCCGGCAAGGTCCTGCAGACCCCCAAGGCGGCGACGTTCTGCCTGTCGCAGCGCGCCGAGCACATCTGGGAGGGCGTCTCGAGCGCCACCACCCGCTCGCGCCCCATCATCAACACCCGCGACGAGCCGCACGCCGACGCAGAGAAGTACCGGCGCCTGCACGTCATCGTCGGCGACTCCAACATGTGCGAAGCCACCACGATGCTCAAGGTCGGCTCGGCATCGTTGGTGCTGGAGATGATCGAAGCCGGCGTGGCATTCCGGGACTTCTCCCTCGACAACCCCATCCGGGCGATCCGCGAGGTCAGCCATGACCTGACCGGCCGTCGTCCGGTGCGGCTGGCCGGCGGCAGGCAGGCCAGCGCGCTCGACATCCAGCGCGAGTACTTCGCGCGCGCCGTAGAGTACCTGCAGACCCGCGAACCCAACACCCAGATCGAGCAGGTCGTCGACCTGTGGGGCCGCCAGCTCGACGCGGTCGAGAGCCAGGACTTCGCGAAAGTCGACACCGAGATCGACTGGGTGATCAAGCGCAAGCTGTTCCAGCGCTACCAGGATCGCTACAACATGGATCTCTCCGACGCCAAGATCAGCCAGCTCGACCTCGCCTACCACGACATCAAGCGGGGCCGCGGGGTGTTCGATCTGCTGCAGCGCAAGGGCCTGGCCACCCGCATCACCACCGACGAGGAGATCGAGGCGGCGGTCAACACCCCGCCGCAGACCACCCGGGCCAAGCTCCGCGGCGAGTTCATCAGCGCCGCACAGGAAGCCGGCCGCGACTTCACCGTCGACTGGGTGCACCTCAAGCTCAACGATCAGGCGCAGCGCACGGTGCTGTGCAAGGACCCGTTCCGGTCGGTGGACGAGAGGGTCAAGAGGCTCATCGCTTCTATGTGAGTTGGTGCACCGACACGGCGTAGTCGCCGTTGTCGAACGGCGCCTGCTCCCAGGTCGCCCAGCGGTGCACCAGCCTCAGACCCGCTGAGGTCGCGATGTCGTCGTAGCGCTGCAGCGTCAGCCGGCCGGCGAGCAGCTGGAAGCCGGCCACGAGCAATCCGCCGGGCGTGAGCCGGTCCGCGAGCTGCGCGACGACCGTGGATTCGGTGCCCTGGTCGAGGAAGATCATCACGTTGCCCGCCAGCACCACCATGTCGAACTCGTCGGGAACCGCCGTGGCGGTGTCGACGAGATCGGCCTGGACCCACCGCAGTTCGGGGGCCTTGTCTCGGGCGACGGTCAGCATCGCGGGATCGGCGTCGACACCGACCACGGAGAAGCCGCGGCCCGCCAATTCGATCGCGACGCGCCCGGTACCGCAGCCGGCGTCGAGCGCCCGGGTGCCACCTGAGGCGCGCAGCAGCGATTCGATGAGGTCGGCCTCGCCGTGCACACTGCGACCAGCTGCCTCGAGCTGCGCCCATCGCGCGTCGTAGTCGGCGCCGCGGGGCCGGTCGGAGGACTGCCAGCGGCTGCTCATCGGCCCATGCTGTCATGGCGCGCCGCGACAGCCGTCCGAGCCCACCGCCGATTCGTCCTAAGCTCTACGCCGTGGGGATCTCGAAAGTCGAACGGTTGATGAACCTCGTCATCGCGCTGCTCTCGACGCGCACGTTCATCACCGCCGACCGGATCCGCGACACCGTCTACGGCTACTCCGACGGATCCAGCGACGAGGCGTTCTCCCGGATGTTCGAGCGCGACAAGAACGAACTCCGCGACCTCGGCATCCCGCTGGAGACGGGCCGGGTGTCGTCCACTGACCCCACGGAGGGCTACCGGATCAACCGCGAGGCGTATGCGCTGCCCGCCGTCGAGTTGACCGCCGACGAGGCCGCTGCCGTCGCGGTGGCCACCCAGCTGTGGGAGTCACCCGAACTGATCACCGCCACGCAGAGCGCCCTGCTCAAACTGCGGGCCGCGGGAGTCGACGTCGACGCGCCCGACGGCGACGTGACGATCACGTCGACCGCGGCGCTGCCCGGGTTGCGCGGCTCCGAGGACGTCCTCGGAATCCTGTTGTCCGCCATCGATTCCGGCCGCGCGGTGCAGTTCCCGCACCGGCCGTCGCGCAGCGAGCCGTACACGACCCGCACCGTCGAACCGTGGGGTGTCGTCACCGACCGGGGCCGCTGGTATCTGGTCGGCCACGACCGCGACCGCGACGCCGTGCGGACGTTCCGGCTCTCCCGCATCGGCGCCGAGGTGACCCCGATCGGCGAGCCCGGCGCGGTCGCGCGCCCGCCCGAGGTCAACCTGCGCGAGATCGTCGCGCGGGTGGTGGGGGACTGGCCCGGTGCCGGGCAGGCCCGTGTCTGGGTCGCCGACGGACGGGCAACCGCGCTGCGCCGCCAGGCCACCGTGGTCGGCGCGAAGACGCTCGGCGGACGGCTGGGGCAGGAGATCACCGTGGACGTCGGCATGTTCGACCGGCTCGCCCGCGAGATCGCCAGCTACGGCGCCGACGCCGTGGTGCTGGAGCCCGCGTCCCTGCGCGAGGACGTCATCGCACGTCTGCGGGCCCAGGCCGGCGTCCAGCAGGTGCAGGCATGACCGCGCTGAGCACCCGGCTGGTCCGGCTGCTGAACATGGTCCCGTACTTCCAGGCCAACCCGAGGATCACCTACGACGAGGCCGCCGCGGACCTGGGGGTCAGCGTCAAACAGCTGCGCGACGACCTCAACCAGCTGTGGATGTGCGGCCTGCCCGGCTACGGGCCCGGCGACCTGATCGACTTCGAGTTCTCCGGCGACACCATCGAGGTCACGTTCACCGCGGGTATCGACCATCCGCTGCGGCTCACCTCGCCCGAGGCCACCGGCATCCTGGTGGCCCTGCGCGCCCTGGTCGACGTGCCGGGCATGGTCGATCCCGAGGCGGCCCGCAGCGCGATCGCCAAGATCGAATCCGCGGCCGGCAGCGCTTCGGTGGAGGGCACCGCCGTCGACGAGCCGGCGCCGGTGGAGAGCGACGCGGCGGCGGCCGTGCGGACCGCGGTGCGCGGCGACCGGGCCCTGGCCATCGAGTACTACTCGGCCTCCCACGACATGCTCTCGGCCAGGGTGGTCGACCCGATCCGCGTGGTGCTGGTCGCCGACCACAGCTATCTCGAGGCGTGGTGCCGCACCGCCGAGGCGGTCCGGTTGTTCCGCTTCGACCGGATCGTCGACGCCCGGGTGCTCGACGAACCGTCGGCGCCCCCGCCGCCCGCCGTGCAAGCCGGCCCCGACACGTCGCTGTTCGACCCCGACACCGCAGACCCGTCGCTGCCCACCGCGACGCTGCGCGTGGACCGGTCGGCGTCGTGGATGTTCGACTACTACCCGCTGAGGGTGCTGCGCGAGTATCCCGACGGATCGTGCGACGCCGCGATGACCTACGCCTCCGACGACTGGATGGCCCGATTCGTGCTCGGCTTCGGCTCCGCAGTGCGCGTTCTCGAGCCGCAGCCGCTCGCCGAACGGGTGCAGCGCGCGGCCGTGGCCGCGCTCGACGCCTATCGGGTGGGCACCGACGGCGGGTAGACTCGACCGCAACGTCTGGAGGTAACCAAATTGGGTGGTCTACAACCCTGGCACTGGATCATCGTCATCGCTGTGTTCGTGCTGCTCTTCGGTGCCAAGAAGCTGCCGGACGCGGCCCGCTCCCTGGGCAAGTCGATGCGCATCTTCAAGTCCGAGATCAAGGAGATGCAGGCCGACGGGAAGTCGGACCAGCCGACTCAGATCTCGTCGGAGCGGATCGACGCCGAGCGGCCCGTCGGGCACACCGAGCCGTCGTCGGACAAGCGCCCCGCCTGAATCGTCACCTCGGCACGACGCGGGCAGTGTCCGCGTCGTGCCGTAATGCCTGTTGACAGGTAGGCCATTTCGATAGTGCAGATTCCCGGACTCTTCAAGAAGCTCGATCCTCGCCGGCGCCGTTCCCGGGTCAATCCCGACGGCACGATGTCGTTGGTCGATCACCTCACCGAGCTACGCACACGTCTGCTCATCTCGGTCCTCGCCGTGCTGCTCACCACGATCCTGGGCTTCGTCTGGTACAGCCACGGCGCGTTCGGCCTGCCCAGCCTCGGAGATTGGTTGCGGGGCCCCTACTGTTCGCTGCCGGCGTCGGCACGCGCATCGATCGCGCCGGACGGAGAGTGCCGACTCCTCGCCACAGCGCCGTTCGACCAGTTCATGCTGCGGCTGAAGGTCGGCCTCACCGCGGGTCTGGTGATGGCCTGCCCGGTGTGGCTCTACCAGCTGTGGGCGTTCATCACCCCGGGCCTCTACAGCCGCGAACGCCGGTTCGCGATCGCCTTCGTCACGATGGGGGCGGCCCTGTTCATGACCGGCGCGGTGCTGGCCTACGTGGTGCTGTCCAAGGCGTTGGGGTTCCTGCTGACGGTCGGCAGCGACGTCCAGGTGACGGCTCTGTCGGGCGACCAGTACTTCGGCTTCTTGATCAACCTCCTTCTGGTGTTCGGGATCAGCTTCGAGTTCCCGCTGCTGATCGTCATGCTCAATCTGGTCGGCGTGCTCACCTATGAGCGGCTGCAGGCATGGCGGCGCGGGCTGATCATGGGCCTGTTCGTGTTCGCGGCGTTCGCCACCCCCGGCTCGGACCCGTTCTCGATGCTCGCCCTGGCGCTGGCGCTCACGGTGCTGCTCGAGGTGGCGATCCAACTCGCCCGCGTCAACGACCGCCGGAAAGCGCGGCGCGCCCTCGACACCGTCGGTGACGACGAAGCCGCCCCGATCGGCGCGGCCGAGCCGGTGGAAGCGCCGTCACCGGTGCCCGCGCCATCGCGACTGTCGATCGACGACGATGCAACCTGAGGTGACCGCTGACTCGGTCGCGGCGTTCACCGAACTGATCCCGTTCGCGCTGGACGGGTTCCAGCGCCGTGCCTGTGACGCTCTGGCGCACGGCCACGGGGTCCTGGTGTGCGCGCCCACCGGCGCGGGGAAGACGGTTGTCGGCGAGTTCGCTGTCCACCTCGCCCTCGCAGCGGGCCGAAAGTGCTTCTACACCACGCCGATCAAGGCCCTGAGCAATCAGAAGCACAACGATCTGGTGCGCCGCTACGGCCCGGAGCGCATCGGTCTGCTCACCGGCGACCAGAACATCAACGGCGACGCGGACGTGGTGGTGATGACCACCGAGGTGCTGCGCAACATGCTCTACGCGGATTCGCCCGCCCTGCAGGGACTCTCGCACGTCGTGATGGACGAGGTGCACTTCCTGGCCGACCGGATGCGCGGCGCGGTGTGGGAGGAGGTGATCCTGCACCTGCCCGACGACGTGCGGCTGGTCAGCCTGTCGGCCACGGTGAGCAACGCCGAGGAGTTCGGCGGCTGGATTCAGACCGTGCGCGGCGACACCACCGTGGTCGTCGACGAGCACCGACCGGTCCCGCTGTGGCAGCACGTGATGGTCGGCAAGCGCCTGATGGATCTGTTCGACTACCGAGCCTCGGGTCCGCCGCGTGGTGGTCGGGACCTCCTGGTCGATCCGGAGTTGTTGCGCCACATCGCCCATCGCCGGGAAGCCGACCGCCTCACCGACTGGCAACCCCGGGGCCGCGGCGGTCGGGGCGGGCGGCCACCGATCTACCGCACGCCCGGCCGAGCCGACGTGATCAGCGTGCTCGAGCAGCGCGATCTGCTGCCCGCGATCACGTTCATCTTCTCCCGGGCCGGCTGCGATGCCGCGGTCAAGCAGTGCCTGCGGTCGTCGCTCCGGCTGACGACCGACTCCGAACGGGCGCGCATCGCCGAGATCGTCGACCGCCGTACCGCCGATCTGAACGACTCGGATCTGATCGTGCTCGACTTCCACGAGTGGCGCGAGGGGCTGCTGCGCGGCCTGGCCGCCCACCACGCCGGCATGCTGCCGGTGTTCCGCCACACCGTCGAGGAGCTGTTCACCGCGGGCCTGGTCAAGGCGGTGTTCGCCACCGAGACCTTGGCGCTGGGCATCAACATGCCGGCCCGCACCGTGGTCCTGGAGCGGTTGGTGAAATTCAACGGCGAGCAACATCTGCCGCTCACTCCCGGCGAATACACGCAGCTGACCGGTCGGGCCGGTCGGCGCGGCATCGACGTCGAAGGCCACGCGGTGGTGCTGTGGAACCCTGACATCGACCCGGCCGAGGTGGCCGGGCTGGCGTCGACGCGGACGTTCCCGCTGCGCAGCTCGTTCGCCCCGACCTACAACATGACCATCAATCTGGTGCACCAGATGGGTCCCGAGCAGGCCCATCAGCTGCTCGAGCGGTCGTTCGCGCAGTATCAGGCAGACCGGTCGGTGGTCGGGCTGGTGCGCGGCGTCGAACGGGCGGAGAAGCTGCTCGACCAGCTCGCCGCCGAGTTCGGCGGCCGAGAAGCACCGATCCTCGACTACGCGCGGCTGCGGGCACAGATCGGTGAGCGGGAACGCGCCCAGTCGCGGGCATCCCGGTTGCAGCGCAGGCAAGCCGCCAACGACGCGCTCACCGCGCTGCGGCGCGGCGACATCATCACGATCACCCACGGCAGGCGCGGCGGGCTGGCCGTCGTCCTCGAGCCGGCCCGTGACGACGACGACCCGCGCCCGCTGGTCCTGACCGAGACCCGCTGGGCGGGCCGGATCTCCTCGGCCGACTATTCGGGGGCGATCGGCCCGATGGGCCGCATGACGCTGCCCAAACGCGTGGAACACCGCAACCCGCGGGCGCGCCGCGATCTGGCCTCGGCGCTGACGTCGGCCGCGGCGGGTCTCGACGTCCCGTCGGCCCGCAGGCGCCGCAGCGGTCCCGCCGACGAACCCGACGTCGACCCCGAGCTGGCCGCGCTGCGCGACCGGATGCGAGCCCACCGGGCCCATCAGCTTCCCGACCGGGAGGACAAGGCGCGCCTGGCCGAGCGCTACCTGAAGATGGAACGCGAGAACGAGGCGTTGCGCCGCAAGATCGCGACCGCGACGAACTCGCTGGCGCACACGTTCGACCGGATCGTCGTGCTGCTCACCGAGCGCGGCTACGTCGCGGGGGACGGCGAGAGCCGTTCCGTCACCGCGGACGGTCGCCTGCTGGCCCGCATCTACAGCGAGGCGGATCTGCTGGTCGCCGAATGTCTGCGCACGGGTGTGTGGGACGACCTCGATGCGCCGGAACTCGCGGCGGCCCTGTCGTCGGTGCTCTACGAGTCGCGGCGGGACGGGCACGGACCGACCGACGGGTCCGGTGTGCCGACGGGCCGGCTGAGGCGCGCGCTGAACCGGACCCGCCGGCTGTGGACCGAGCTGCGGTCCGACGAGCAGCGGCACCGGCTGGCGCCCAGCCGCGAACCCGACGACGGTTTCGTCGCGGCGATCTACCGGTGGGCCAGCACGGGGGACCTCGCCTCCGCGCTGGCCGCCAGCGATCCCGGCACCGGGGTCACGATGCCGGCGGGCGATTTCGTGCGGTGGTGCCGCCAGGTGCTCGATCTCGCCGATCAGGTCCGCATCGCCGCGCCGTCGCAGGCTTTGCGAGCGACCGCGAAACGCGCCATCAACGACGTTCGGCGCGGCGTCGTGGCCGTTGACGCCGGGTAGTGTGTGGCCAGCTACACCACCAGACCGCCGCGCACGACCGAGGAGAGAAATGAGCGGACCGCAGGGATCTGATCCGAACCAGCAGTGGCCGGGTCATCAGCCTGAGTCTGGCGCGGAGCAGCAGCCGTCGAGCGAGGCAGCCGCCAACCAGGGTTGGCAGCCGCCGTCCGGGTCGCAGCAGCCGCAGGCGCCGGACCAGCAGTCCTGGCAGCCGCCGGCCTACACGCCGCAGCAGTACCCGCAGTACCAGCAGCCCACGTACCCGCCGCAGCAGTACCCGCCGACGGAGCAGTACGGGACCAGTCCCACCGGATACCCGCCGCCGGGACAGTACGGCCAGCCCGGCGCCTACGGTCAGCAGCCGCAGTACGGGCAGCCCGGCGCCTACGGCCAGCAGCCGGGGCAGCCCGGTCAGTACGGACAACCGGGTCAACCCGGGCAGTACGGCCAGTACCCGAACTACCAGGCCCCGGGCGGCGAAGAAGGCTCCAAGAAGTCGATGGCCGTCGTCGGGACCATCGTCGGCCTGCTCGCCGCGATCATCGTCGCGGTCGTGCTGGTCCTCGGATTCTGGAAGCCGGGCTTCTTCGTGACCACCAAGCTCGACGTCAACGCCGCGCAGACCGGTGTGCAGCAGATCCTGACCGATCAGACCAATGGATACGGCGCCAAGAACGTCAGCAACGTCAAGTGCAACAACGGCGTCAGCCCGACGGTGAAGAAGGGTGACACCTTCAACTGCGAGGTCAGCATCGACGGCACCAAGCGCCAGGTCACCGTCACCTTCCAGGACGACAAGGGCACCTACGAGGTGGGCCGGCCCAAGTAGTCCGGCCCGTCAGCCCGGCTCGTCAGGGCAGGCCGTCGAGCGCCTTCTGCAGGCGGCCGATCGACGACGACACGCCGTAGCGTTCGGCGAGTTCGACGACTTTGCGCGGGTGCTCGGCGGCCAGCGGCAGCGTGTCGTCGGACCGGGAGAACGTGACCGGTGCGTCGGTGGCGACGCGCACCACGGGTTCGGCGGCGGCCAGGTACTCGGCGGCCGAACGCAGCTTGGTGCGCTGCGCCTTGGCCAGTTTCGACGCCGGATCCTCGATGGCACCACGCAGTTCCGCCAGCGATCCGTACTTCGTCAGCAGGGTCGAGGCGGTCTTCTCGCCGATGCCCGCCACCCCGGGCAGCCCGTCGGACGGGTCGCCGCGCAGCAGCGCGAGTTCGGCGTAGGCCGGGCCGGCGCGGTCGATCGGCACGCCGTAGTTCTCGGCCACCTCGGCGGGCCCGTACTTCGTGGCCTTGGCCAGGCCGCGGCCCAGGTAGAGGACCCGCACCGGGGTCGGCTCGTCGCGGACGACCTGCAGCAGGTCGCGGTCGCCGCTGACGACCACGACCGGATCGCGGGTCTCCCGACTGGCCAGGGTGCCCAGGACATCGTCGGCTTCGTGGTCGGGCGCGCCGGCGGTCGCGATGCCGAACGCGTCGAGGATCTCCATGATCATGTCGACCTGCGGGGTCAGCTCGTCGGGTACTTCTTCGATGTCGGGCTCGTCGCCGGGGTTTTCCTGCACCACCCGGTGGGCCTTGTACGACGGCACCAGGTCGACCCGCCATTGCGGGCGCCAGTCGTCGTCGCGGCACACCACCAGGCGGTGGGGCTGTTCGCGGGTGATCACGGTCGCGACGGCGTCGAGGAAGCCGCGCAGCGCGTTGACGGGACGGCCGTCGGGTGCGGTGATCGACGACGGCACACCGAAATACGAGCGGAACCACATGCTCGCGCCGTCGAGCAGCACCAGGGGAGCAGTCACCCCGCCATCCTGCCAGGCCGGTTTCTCCGGCGACCAGACGCGAACTCGAGTGTTCTGCCCGGCGTGTCGCGCGAGTTCGCGTCTGGTCGCGCGAGGGAACGTGGGCACTAACCTGGTGGGCATGAGCGCACAGTCCCGATTCGGCACCGACGTGTACGCCCACCGCCTGCAGGCCGCGGCCCGCGCCGCGGCCGACGCGGGACTTGCCGGTCTGGTCATCACCCCCGGCTACGACCTGCGCTACCTGGTGGGCTCGCAGGCGCAGACGTTCGAGCGGCTGACCGCGCTGGTGCTCCCGGCCGACGGCACGCCGACGATCGTGGTGCCCCGCATGGAGCTGGCCTCGCTGAAGGAGTCGGCGGTGCCCGACCTCGACGTGACCGTGCGTGACTGGGTCGACGGCGATGATCCTTACGCTCTGGTCGCCGATGCGCTGGGCGGTGCCCCGGTGAGCGTGGCAGTGACCGACGCGATGCCCGCGCTGCACCTGCTACCGCTGGCCGGAGTGCTCGGCGCGGTGCCGGTGCTCGCCACCGACGTGCTGCGCACGCTGCGCATGGTCAAGGACCCGGCCGAGATCGACGCGCTGCGCAAGGCCGGAGCCGCGATCGACCGGGTGCATGCGCGGGTGCCCGAATTCCTCACCCCCGGCCGCACCGAGGCAGACGTCGCCGCTGACATCGCCGAAGCCATTGTGGCTGAAGGACATTCAGAGGTGGCCTTCATCATCGTCGGTTCCGGACCGCATGGGGCCGATCCCCACCACGAATGCTCGGACCGCGCACTGCAGGCCGGTGACATCGTGGTCGTCGACATCGGCGGCCCGTACGAACCCGGCTACAACTCCGACTCCACTCGCACGTACAGCATCGGCGAACCCGACCCGGAAGTGGCTCGCCGCTATGGGGTGCTCCAGCGGGCCCAGCAGGCCGCGGTGGCAGCCGTGCGTCCCGGTGTCACCGCCGAACAGGTCGACGCCGCGGCGCGCGACGTGCTGGCCGCCGAGGGACTCGCCGAGTACTTCGTGCACCGCACCGGACACGGCATCGGATTGTCGGTGCACGAGGAGCCTTACATCGTCGCCGGCAACGACCTGCCGCTGCAGGAGGGCATGGCCTTCTCCGTCGAGCCGGGCGTCTACTTCCCCGGGCAGTGGGGGGCGCGCATCGAGGACATCGTGATCGTCACCGCCGACGGCTCGGAGTCGGTGAACAACCAGCCCCACGACCTGGTCGTGGTGCCGGTGTGACCGGCTAGCTCTCGCCCCGGTCCAGCAGACCCGACGAGCCGAGCACCCGCTCCACCCGCACCTCGATCACGACCCGCTTGGGGTTCGGTCGCGGCGTCCGATAGCGCTGCGCATACCGCCGTTCGGCGTCGCGCACCTTGTCTTCCTCGGTGTGGACGGTGGAGGAGCCCTCCAGCGAGAGCCAGCGTGCACCGTCGACCTGGCTGAGCACCGCGACGCCGCGCTGGTCGGCGTTGACGGCCTTCTGCGAGCCGCCGGTGGTGATCACGCGCGCGATGTGGGTGGCCGGGTCGAACGTGAACCCGACGGCGACCACGTGGGGAGAATTGTCCGACCGCAGCGTCGTGAGCATCGCCAGATGCCGCTCCGTCAGGAATGCGATCGCATCGGTGGTCAGCCGCGTGGTTGCCTTGCCCATCGGGCTCCACGCTAGCGCAGGACATAATCGCAGCCATGAAAGACACGGCTCAGACGGCCGACACCGACCTGGTCGTGGTGTTCGGAGGCCGCAGCGAGATCGGCATCGAGGTGGCGCGCCGGCTGGCCAGCGGTGCCACGGTGGTGCTGGCGGCACGCCGACCCGACGATCTCATCGCCCAGACCACGGCGCTGCACGACGCGGGCGCCCGCGAGGTGCACACGGTCGCCTTCGACGCCGACGACCTGGGCTCCCACGCCAGCGTCGTCGCCGACATCGTGGCGCGCCACGGCGCGATCGGCACCGCGGTGCTGGCCTTCGGCATTCTCGGCGACCAGGCACTGGCCGAGCGGGATGCCGCCCATGCGGCCGCGATCGTGCACACCGATTACGTCGCGCAGGTCAGCCTCCTGACGGTGCTCGCCGAGACGATGCGGTCCGCCGGGCGCGGGACGCTGATCGCGTTCTCGTCGGTGGCCGGGGTGCGGGCGCGGCGGGCGAACTACGTCTACGGGTCGGCCAAGGCCGGTCTGGATGCCTTCTGCAGCGGGTTGACCGACGCCCTGCACGGCACCGGCGTGCGGCTGCTGCTGGTGCGGCCGGGCTTCGTGGTCGGCCGGATGACCGAAGGCATGACGCCCGCGCCGCTGTCCAGCACGCCCGGGCACGTCGCGGACGCCACTGTGGCCGCGCTGCGGCGCGGACGCAGCGTGGTGTGGGTGCCGGTCGCCCTGGTCGGTCTGGCGGCAGCGTTTCGCGTCACGCCGCGCCCGGTGTGGCGGAGGTTGCCGAGGTGATGAGCGCTCGCGAGACGAACGGACACGCCATGATCGTCGTCGTCGGGATCGGCGCCGACGGGATGGCCGGCCTTGCCCCGCCTGCGCGCACCGAATTGGCGAGGGCCACAGTGATTTACGGATCGCAGCGTCAACTCGCTCTGCTCGACGACAGCGTGCGGGCGGTGCGGCGGCCGTGGCCGAGTCCGCTGTTACCCGCGATCGACACGCTGCTCGACGGCGCGGACGCCGATGTCCACGTGATCGCCAGCGGTGACCCGCTGCTGCACGGCATCGGCAGCACGCTGATCCGCGCGTACGGGGCAGACCGGGTCGCGGTCCTGCCGCACGTGTCGTCGGTGACGCTGGCGTGCTCACGGCTCGGGTGGGCGGTGCAGGACACCGAGGTGATCAGCCTGGTCACCGCGGACACGGTCAGTGCCATCAGGCGTGGCGGACAGGCCGTGGTGCTGTCGAGGGATCGCGCCAGCCCCGTCGAGTTGGCGCGGCTGTTGACCGCAACGGGCCGTGGGGATTCCGAGGTGACGATCCTCGAACAGCTCGGCGGGCCACGGGAGCTGCGCCGCTCGTCGACGGCACGGGAGTGGGTCGCGCGCCCGCCGGGCGACGTCGACGACCTCAACGTCGTCGCGGTGCGATACCTCCCTGACGATCGCCGCTCCGGTGCGCTACCCGACGATCTGTTCGACCACGACGGGCAGCTCACCAAGCAGGGGATGCGGGCGGTCACCCTGACCGCGCTGGCGCCGCGCCCGGGGGAGTTGCTCTGGGACGTCGGTGCCGGATCGGGCAGCGTCGCGATCGAATGGTGCCTGACCGGATCCGGTTGTCGCGCCATTGCTTTCGAACGCGACAGCGAACGGCGCCGCCGGATCGCCGACAACGCGCGGACATTCGGCGTGGCCATCGACATCCGCGGCAGCGCACCGGCCGAGCTGACGGACGCACCCACGCCCGCGGCGATCTTCGTCGGCGGCGGAGTCACGAACCCCGGCCTGCTGCAGGCCTGCTGGGAGCGGCTGCCCGCCGGTGGTCGGCTCGTCGCCAACGTGGTCACGGCGGAGTCGGAAGCCGTTCTCGTCCAGTGGTATTCACAACACGGGGGAGAGCTGGCGAAGTTTCAGCACTACCGCGGCGAGCCGGTCGGTGCGTTCACCGGGTGGCGGCCCGCGATGCCGGTCATGCAGTGGTCGGTGACCAAGCCTGATACGACCTGATCAACTCGATCGTGCCGAGTTCACGCACCGCCCGGCAGCCCCGGCTCAGCATGGCCAGGATCATCTCGTCCCCGCGGTCGGTGGATGCCGAGAACGCGAACCCCAGCGCCGTCAGGAACGGAGCCTGCAGAGCTCCGAGACGGTAGTCCTGCCAACAGGTGTCGAGGTCGTAGTCGGTGACGCCGTACCCCGACACCGCGGCGTGGTAGCGCTGCACGAGGTCCCGTTCGACCGTGGCGCGGGTCTCGGGCGCCAAGCTGGTCGCGGTGAAGTAGGCGAGGTCGCGGGCCGGCAGTCCGAGCCCGATGGTCTGCCAGTCCACGACGGTGACCCGCGTGCGCTGCGGGTCGAACAGCAGATTGTCCAGCCGGAAGTCGCCGTGCAGCAGTGAGAACCGGTCTGCCTCGGCCGACAGCCACGGTGTCACCAGGTTCATCGACGTCGTCAGGGTCTCGCGATCGGCATCGCTGATCCGCGCGCCGAGGCGGTCGAGGGTGATGGTGGCCGCCATCGCCGACACCTCGCCCATACCGGCGGCCGCGGCTTCGTCGCCAGGCTTGGGCATGATGATCGAGGTCAACTCGTACCAGCGCGCCTGACACCAGCTGGGGCCGTGCAGGCCGGCCAGCGCGTCGACGGCCAGCGCCGCCTCGTCCGGCGTACAGCCCGCGAGCTGATCGCCCTGTTCGGCCGGCGCCATGTCGGCCAGCACGAGTACGAAATCCATTCCATCGGAGGAGATGTCGCTGTGCACACAGGCCGGCACCGGCACGGCGACCTCGGCGCTGACCGCGGCGTAGAACTCGACTTCCGACTTGTATCCCAGCGCCACCCGTTCGCGCACCGCGTCGTCCTGGGCGGGCAACTTCACCGCGAACGTCGCGGGCAGGCTCGTCGCGCCGGCGTAGGTCACGCTCACCCGGTAGGTGGCGCCGGTCTGCCCCGTGCCGATCGGGGTCACGTCGGCATCGGTGACGGCAGCGCCCAGCGCCGAGCTCAACCAGGCGGCGGTGATGTCGGCCGGCGTGCGGGGAATGGTCATGGCTGCGCCCTCCGTCACTGCTGCGGGTAGTACCGCGGCGTGAACACCCGATCGGGGTTCGGCTCCGCCGAATACCACTGCGTCTGCGACGATCCCACGATCAGCAGGCACCGCATGTCGACGTCGGCGGGATCGAGGTCGGCCAGGCGTACCACGCGCACCGACTCTGTCGGTCCGGCGACGTCGCGACCGATCACGACCGGCGTGCCGGCATCGCGATGGGCCAACAGGAGGTCGCGCATCGCACCCACCTGCCAGGTCCGCGTCTTCGACGCCGGGTTGTAGATCGCCAGCACCATGTCGGCGCGCGCGGCCGCGTCCAGCCGCGCCGCGATGATCTCCCACGGCTTGAGGCGATCCGACAGCGAGATCACGGCGTAGTCGTGCCCGAGCGGGGCTCCCACCCGACTGGCCACCGCCTGCGCGGCCGTCATCGCCGGGATCACCCGGACGTCCACGCCGGGCCACTGTTTGGCTTCTTCGAGCACCGCTGTCGCCATCGCGAACACCCCCGGGTCTCCGGAGGACACCACAGCCACGGCGTGGCCCTGCTCGGCCAGTGAACAGGCGAGGCGGGCGCGGGCCGGTTCGTCGGTGTTGTCGCTCGGGTGCCGGCGCTGGCCCTCGCGTACCCCGACGCGGTCCAGGTAGGGCCCGTAACCGATGAGGTCGGTGGCCGCGGCGAGCTCGCGGCGACTCTGCGGGGTCATCCAGGCTGTACCGCCGGGACCGAGCCCGACGACGGTGACCGATCCGGTGGCCGTCTCAGAGGTGGCGTCGGTGGCCGAACCCGGGGCGTCCGGGTCCTGCATCGGCCCCGGCAGCATGGTCAGCGCGAAATAGGGCACCGAGTCGTCCTCGACATCGGCGGCGGGCAACACCCGCTGGCGCGAGGTGCTGGCCCGTTCCACGTAGTAGGTGTCCTGCAGCCGACCGGCGGCCGAGAGTGCTTGCCGCACAGCAGGATAGGAGCGGCCGAGTTTCATGATGATGGCTGCGTCGGTGTCGGCGAGGCGGCGTTCGAGCTCGGCGGGCGCCATGGTGCCCGGAAGGATGGTCAGCACCTGATCGCCCTGGACCAGCGGCGTGGACACCGCTGCCGACGCCGCGCTCACCGACGTCACCCCGGGCACGATCACGGCGTCGAAGCGCTGCGTCAGCCGGGTGTGCATGTGCATGTACGAGCTGTAGAACAGCGGGTCGCCCTCGGCCAGCAGCGCGACGTCCCGCCCGGCGTCGAGGTGCGCCGCGATACGGGCGGCCGCCTCGCGGTAGAAGTCCTCCATCGCCCCCGCATAGCCCCCGGGATGTTCGGAGGTCTCGGTGGTGACCGGGTAGACCAGATGTTCCTCGATCTGATCGGCGCGCAGGTAGGGCTCGGCGATGCCGCGCGCGATGCTACGGCCGTGCCGGGCGCTGTGGTAGGCCACCACGTCGGCCTCGCCGATCACCCGGGCTGCCTTGACCGTCACCAGTTCGGGGTCGCCCGGTCCCAGGCCGACCCCCCACAGCGTGCCGCGTTCGCTCATCGTTCGCTCATTCGATGGTTGTCGCAATCGCGTTGACGGCGGCGGCGGCCATCGCGCTGCCGCCGCGCCGGCCGGTGACCACCAGATAGGACATGCCGCGCGGGTCGTCGATGAGTTCCTGCTTGGACTGCGCGGACCCGACGAAGCCCACCGGGCCGCCGAGTACCGCTGCCGGCGGCGCGACCCCGCCGTCGACGAGCTCGAGAAGTCGGAACAGGGCCGTCGGGGCGTTGCCGATCGCCATCACGGCGCCGGGCAGCCGGTCGGCCCACAGGTCGACCGCCGCCGCGGAGCGGGTGGTGGCGTGCTGGGCTGCGAATGCCGGTGCCCGCTCGTCGGCGACGAGGGAGACCACCTCGTTGTCGGCGGGGAGCCGCGAGCGGGTGATTCCGGCGGCGACCATCGACGAGTCGCACAGGATCGGGGCACCGGAGGCCAGCGCCTCGTAGGCCCGGACGACGACGTCGGGGGTGTAGGCGACATGCTCTGGCACGTCGGTCTGGCCGCAGGTGTGGATCAACCGGACCACGACCCGGGCGACGTCGGCGGGGAACCCGGACAGGTCGGACTCGGCACGGATCGTCGCGAACGACTGCCGGTAGATCTCCCCGGCATCGCGGATGTAGTCGAGCACCCGATCACCCTACGGGTGGGCCCGCCGCGGTTGGTAGCCATCTCCGGTGGCGATCAGCACGTCCGCGTCCGGGGGGCTGCCGCACGCCCGGTCGCAGCCGACGAAGTGCCGGTGACGTGGCGCTGCGTCGTCGAGTGCTGCGGAGTCGGTGAGCGCAGCCGCGGCGTCGGCGCGCACGTCGGCCACTGCGTGTGCGCAGCCCGGCCGGCCCGTGCAGGCCGACACGGACAGCCACGGCGACGCCTCGTCGAACACGAATCCCAGGGGTGCCAGCACGCGCAGCGCCGCGTCGGCCACCCCGTCGTCGAGGTCGGCGATCAGCACCGATCGCCAGGGCGTGATCACCAGGGGCGCCTGCACCGCGGCCAGGTAGCGGGCCAGCTCGGCGTCGAGCACACCCAGCGGCACGGCCGCGCCGAGAGTGATCCGGCCGTCGTCCTGGGTGAGCCAGCCGACCGGGGGACGGGTTCGCGCCGGCCATGTCCGGCCGGGCGGCGCCGTCGCGCCGAACCCGTCCACAACGACCTCGGGTGTCGCCAATTCCTTGATCCGCCAGGCTTTTCCCCGCACCGAGACGAACCGGCGGGCAATGGCCAGCAGCGTGTCGACCGCGTCGGCTGCGGGCACCCGGACCCCGGTGTCGGTGCCGGACAGCACAACCGCAACGGTGTCCGGGCTGACGGCACAGCCGGCGACGTCGGCGCCGAGGCCGGCGATGTCGCCGCGACCGTCGTCGATACCGAACAGGAAGCGCCCCGGCAGATCGGTCAGTGTCGGGTCCTGCTGCAGCGCGACATCGAGCGCGTGCACCATCGCGCGGACGTCGAGCAGACCGCCCTGGCGCCCCGACAGCGGCGACGCCACGATGTTGCGGATCTTCTCGCGGTCCGGCGACGGCAGCAGACCGGCTTCGGTGAGTCGACGCCCGAGTTCCGCCACGTCGCGGATACCGCGGATCTGCACGTTGCCCCGGGAGGTGAGCTCCAGCGCCGGTGCGGCGAGATCGAGAGCGGCGGTGGCGATGGCCTCCATCTGCTCTGCGGTCAGCATTCCCGCCGGCAGCCGAACGCGGGCCAGGTCGCCGTCGGCGGCCCGGTGCGTCTGGAGCGCGCCGGGACAGGCGTCGGTGTCCCGGCTTCTGGCCATCCGACCACGGTACGCGGGCGGCCCTGGCGCCGTTCTCAGCTGACCAGCCGCACCGGCACGACGATGTCGGAGTATGTCGATGCGTCACCGGCGATCACCCGGCTGCGCTGCCCGTGGACGTCGACGGGAACGTCACCGGCCAGCGTCACCCGCGTCAGGCGGCGGAACTGGTCGTCGTAGTCCGCGATCGCGTAGTGCTGAGTGGCACGATTGTCCCACACGGCCAGATCGCCGAGCTCCCAGTTCCATCGCACCGTGTGCTCCAGCTTGGTGATGCGCGTCTGCAACAGGTCGAACAGGGCCGCCGACTCGGTGCGTCCGAGGCCGACGAAGCCCTTGACGAAGTTGCCCAGCAGCAGCACCCGCCGCCCCGTCTCGGGGTGGATCCGCACCACCGGGTGTTCGGTCTCGTAGTAGTCCGAGACGAATTCTTCGCGGTACTGACGTTCGGTGTCGGCCAGCGCTTCTCGCCGGCCGTCGATGTCCTTGGCGTAGTCGTAGGTGTTGGTGTGAACAGCCCACAGGTTCTCGGCCAGCGCGCGCAGCGGCTCCGGGAGCCGGTCGTAGGCGGCTTCCGTCGACGCCCACGTGGTGCTCCCGCCGTAGGGCGGCAGCGTGACGGCACGCAGGATCGACGCCTTCGGGATCCGATCGACGAACGTGACGTCGGTGTGCCAGCTGTTGGCCTTGTCGTAGCGGGAGTCGATCGGCAGCACCTTCGTCCCGCGCGAGGTCACCGTCGGGTGCGCGATCGTCGGGGTGCCCAGCGACCGCGCGAAGGCCAGCTGACCCTCGTCGTCGAGATCGTGCTGGCCCCGGAAGAAGATCACCTTGTGTTCGAGCAGAGCGTCGTTGATCTGCGCTGCGGTGGCGGCATCGATACCGCGGGCCAGATCGACACCCTCGATGCGCGCGCCGATCACGGCACCCAGCTTGACCACTCGAACCATCGACTGCCTCCTCGTGACGTTCTCGCGCGACTGTCCTCTGCGAGAGGGACGCCCGCCCAGCCTTAGGTTCACCGAGAGTCGAACCCGTGCCGTTTCGCGCGGGTGAAGATCGGGTAACGCAGCACGACCGGAGCGCATCGAGTCAGCAAAGGCGCACGAAATCGAGGGGGCTGTGGGAGTGACGCGGTGACCTCGAATTCCACCTCGAATTCAACGGTGTGGGGGTATGTCTCCACCCACTACGAACAGTTGCTGTTCGACTCGTATCAGCACGTCAGTGCCGTCGTGCAGAGCGTGCTGATCGCGACGGTCATCGGCGTGGTCATCGGGGTGCTGACCTACCGCAACACGCTGGCGGCAAACCTCGCGACGACGACGTCGAGCGTGATCCTGACCGTTCCGGCGTTCGCTCTGCTCGGTCTCCTTATCCCGCTGTTCGGGCTCGGGGTGATTCCCAGCGTCGCGGCTCTGGTGCTGTATTCGCTGCTGCCGATCATCCGCAACACGATCGTCGGGCTGAACTCCGTCGATCCCGCGCTGACCGATGCGGCGCGGGGCATCGGGATGAGCCGGCTGGGCACGCTGACGCGCGTGGAGCTACGGCTCGTCTGGCCGGCGATCCTGTCGGCGATGCGGTTGAGCACGCAGATGTCGATGGGAGTGCTCGCGATCGCGGCCTACGTCAAGGGGCCCGGTCTGGGCAACCTGATCTTCGCCGGGCTGGCGCGGGTGGGCAGTCCCACCGCGTTGCCGATGGCGTTGACCGCGACGCTGCTGATCGTCATCCTCGCCCTCGCGCTCGACGCCATCCTGGTTCTCGTCGGGCGCTTGACCACATCGAAAGGTGTTCGATGACAACCGATGTCACCGGGGTTCGCATCGAACTCGACCATGTGTCCAAGGTCTATCCCGGGGCGAAGCAGCCCGCGGTCGACGATGTGTCACTCGACATCCCGGCCGGCGAGATCGTCGTGTTCGTCGGGCCGTCGGGCTGCGGGAAGACCACCACGATGCGCATGATCAACCGGCTCAGCGAGCCGACGTCCGGCCGCATCCTCATCGGCGACGACGACGCCCTGTCGATCAAACCGACCGAGCTGCGCCGCTCGATCGGTTATGCGATCCAGCAGGCAGGTCTGTTCCCGCACATGACCATTCGGCAGAATGTCGCGCTCGTACCCGGTCTGCTCAAGTGGGACCGGCAGCGCATCGCCGACCGGGTCGACGAATTGCTCGACCTGGTGGGGCTCGAACCTGGCCAGTACGCCGATCGCTATCCCCGCCAGCTCTCCGGTGGGCAGCAGCAGCGAGTGGGCGTCGCCCGCGCGCTGGCTGCCGATCCGCCGGTGCTGCTGATGGACGAGCCGTTCGGCGCGGTGGACCCGATCACGCGCAGCACGCTGCAGGACGAATTACTGCGGCTGCAGGACGAACTGCACAAGACGATCGTTTTCGTCACCCACGACTTCGGAGAGGCGGTCAAGCTCGGAGACCGCATCGCCGTGCTCGGCCAGCAGTCGGCGGTGTTGCAGTACGACACCCCGCAGAACATCCTGGCCAGCCCGGCCGACGACACCGTGGCGGGCTTCGTCGGCTCCGGGGCGTCACTGCGTCAACTCGGACTGTTGCGGGTGAAGGACGTGGCACTGGAGTCGCGGCCGTCCGTGCGCCACGACGACACCGTCGACCAGGTGCGCGCGACCATCGCCGCAAGCGACTGTGACTGGGCGGTCGTGCTCGACGACCGGGGACGGCCCGTCAGCTGGGTGCGCGCCAACCGGTTGCGGCATGCCGGCGCACTCGCCGATGCCGCAGAGCACCTCGACGTGGTCAGCACCCAGGCGACGCTCGAGGACGCCCTGGAGGCGATCCTGGCCGAACAGCACGCCTCGGCCGTCGTGACCGGCCCCGGAGGTCGGTACGAAGGCGTGGTCACCCTCGACACCCTCATCGACACCATCACGCGGTTGCGTCACGAGGCCGAAGACAGTGCCGCCGAAGAGCCAGCCGACGGGGACGCCCCGTCGTGACCACTCAGACCGCGAACCCGGATACGGCCACTTCCGGTGCGCCGGCGCGCACGGCCGCCGAGCGGCTGCGGTTGTTCATCCAGCCCGTGCTGGTGCTGATCGTCGCGGCCGCCGTGGTGTTCTGGGCGTTCGATCGCGACCTGACCGCCACCCAGCGCGAGAACATCAATCCCGCCAGTGTGGCGACACTGATCTGGCAGCACCTGCTGATCACCGCGGCGGTCACCGCCATCGTCGTGCTGGTCGGGGTGCCGCTCGGTGTCCTGGTCACGCGGCCGGGAGCGAAAGCGTTGCGGCCCTTCGTGATCGGCATCGCGAATGTCGGTCAGGCGGCTCCCGCGATCGGCCTGCTGGTGCTGCTGTTCCTGCTGACAGCGCGTACCGGCTTCTGGATCGGTGTACTGCCGATCGCGCTGTACTCGCTGCTCCCGGTGCTGTCGAGCACGATCCTCGGCATCGACCGCGTGGACCGGGCGCTGATCGATGCCGGTCTCGGACAGGGGATGTCGCGCGCCGCCCTTCTCACGCGCGTAGAACTCCCGCTCGCGGTGCCGTTCATCCTCGCCGGGCTGCGGACGTCCCTGGTGTTGGCAGTGGGCACCGCCACGCTGTCGTTCCTCGTCAATGCCGGCGGCCTGGGCATCCTCATCGACACCGGATACAAGTTGCAGGACAACGTGACCCTGATTCTCGGCAGCGTGCTCGCGGTCTGTCTGGCGCTGCTGGTGGATTGGCTGGGCGGGCTCGCCGAGTTCTACGTCGGCCCCAAGGGTCTGCGATGAGCCGCCGCGGGCTGGCTGCGCTCGCCGCCGTGGTCCTGCTGGTGACGACCGCCTGCGGGCTGGGGTCGGGCAGCGCGGTTCCGCTGCAGGTCGGGCCGGGCTCGATCAAGCCCACGCCGGGTCTGGAAGGGGTGCAGATCACCGTCGGCTCCAAGGAGTACACCGAGCAGGTCATCCTCGGCTACATCCTGGAGTACACGCTCGCCGCTGCCGGCGCGCAGGTACGCGACCTGACCGGCATCGTGGGCAGTCGCAGCACCCGGGGCGCCCAGCTGTCCGGTCAGGTCGACGTCGCCTACGAGTTCACCGGCAATGCCTGGATCAACTACCTGGGCCACGAGAAGCCTCTGCCCGACACCCGCAAGCAGTACGAGGCGGTGCGCGACGAGGATCTCGCCCGCAACGACATGGTGTGGCTGGAGCCGGGGCCGATGGACGACACCTACGCGCTGGCTGCCAGCACGCGCACGGTCGAGCGCACCGGCGTCCGGACGCTGTCGGACTACGCTGCGCTCGTCATGCGCGATCCTGCCGCCGCGCGCACCTGCGTCGACACCGAGTTCCGGGCCCGGCAGGACGGTTTCCCAGGCATGGCGTCGGCGTACGGTTTCGATCCGGCCCGCGCGAACACCCCCATCCTGCAGGTCGGGATCATCTATCAGGCCACGGCCGACGGCACGCAGTGCGACTTCGGGGAGGTCTTCACCACCGACGGCCGGATCGTGGCTCTGGATCTCACAGTGCTCGAAGACGACAAGCAGTTCTTCGCGCACTACAACCCGTCCGTGACGATGAAGCGGAGCTTCTTCGAGGCCCATCCCGAGATCGCCGAGGTGACCGCGCCGGTCACGGCGGCGATCACCAACGAGGTCATCACGGAGCTGAACAAGCAGGTCGACGTCGACGGTCGCGACCCCAGCGTGGTGGCCCGCGACTGGATGGTGTCGCGGGGCTTCGTGACGGCCGGCTGACAGCTTCGGCATCGTCTGATGTGACGGTTGTCACAGAATTGCGGCATGAGTTCCGTGCCGCACCTTTCCCGCTGAGAACCCGGTACCGGCGGTACCGTCTGCGCTCAGTGGCCTCGTGATCATCGGGGTCGCGGGAAAGGAACAACGATGTTCACACTCATCGCATTCGCCATCGTCATCGGCGGTCTCGCCGTTGTCGCGGGCACGCCCTACCGGCAGACCTGGTACGGCCGCTGGAACCGCTGACGGTTCGAACCGTCCACTGACCACGCCGAGGTCACGGAGCTCGCCGGAGTCCGGTACGAATGGGGGGTGACGACCGTTCTCCTGCTGTCCACGTCGGACACCGACCTGATCACCGCCCGCGCGTCCGGCGCCGGCTTCCGCTGGGCCAACCCGGCGCGCCTGGTCGACGGTGAGCTCGAAGAACTGCTGGCAGACGCCGACGTGGTGGTGGTCCGGATCCTCGGTGGCTATCGCGCGTGGGAAGACGGTATCGACGCGGTGGTCGCCAGCGGGGTGCCGGCCGTGGTGGTCAGTGGCGAACAGGCGCCCGACGCCGACCTGATGAACCGTTCGACCACGCCGGCGGGCGTCGCATTGCAGGCGCACGTGTATCTCGCCCAGGGTGGCGTCGAGAACCTCGCGAACCTGCACGCCTTCCTGTCCGACACGCTGCTGATGACCGGCTTCGGTTTCGCGGAGCCGGCCAGCACCCCGGCCTGGGGTGTCCTGGACCGGGTCGCAGGCCGAACCGACGGGCCCGTCGTCGCCGTGCTGTTCTATCGGGCCCAGCAGCTCGCCGGAAACACCGCGTACATCGAGGCTCTGTGTGAGGCCATCGAAACCGCTGGGGGAGTGGCACTTCCGGTGTTCTGTGCCTCGCTGCGCACGCCAGAGCCCGCGCTGATCGAACTGCTGGGCACCGCCGACGCGATGATCACCACGGTGCTCGCGGCCGGTGGCGCGACTCCGGCGGCGGTGACGGCAGGCGGGGCCGACGACACCTGGAACGTGGCTCACCTTGCAGCCCTTGACGTCCCGATCCTGCAGGGCCTGTGCCTGACGTCGTCGCGCGCCCAGTGGGACGCCAACGACGACGGGATGTCGCCGCTCGACGTGGCCACCCAGGTCGCCGTACCCGAGTTCGACGGCCGGATCATCACAGTTCCGTTCTCGTTCAAGGAGATCGACGACGAGGGGCTCATCACCTACGTCGCCGATCCCGAACGCTGCGCGAGGGTCGCCGGACTGGCCGTGCGGCACGCCCGGCTTCGGTCGATCGCCCCCGCCGACAAGCGGGTCGGCCTGGTCTTCTCCGCCTACCCGACCAAGCACGCCCGCATCGGCAACGCCGTGGGCCTGGACACGCCCGCCAGCGCGATCGCTCTGCTGGACGCCATGCGCGACGCCGGCTACGACGTCGGCGAGATCCCGGGACTGGATGCCGGCGACGGCGACGCGCTCATCCACGCGCTCATCGAACGCGGCGGCCAGGATCCGGACTGGCTCACCGAGACTCAGCTGGCCGGCAACCCGATCCGGGTGTCGGCCGCGGACTACCGCGCCTGGTTCGCCACGCTGCCCCGCGAGCTCGCGGACGCGGTGGTCGAGCACTGGGGTCCACCGCCAGGGGAGTTGTTCGTCGACCGCAGTCGCAATCCCGAGGGCGACATCGTCATCGCGGCAATGCAATCGGGCAATGTCGTGATCCTGGTTCAGCCTCCCCGCGGGTTCGGTGAGAACCCGGTGGCCATCTACCACGATCCCGATCTACCACCCAGTCACCACTACCTCGCGGCCTACCGCTGGTTGGATGGCGCGTTCGGCAACAGCTTTCGCGCCGATGTCGTCGTCCACCTGGGCAAGCACGGCAACCTGGAATGGTTGCCGGGCAAGACGCTGGGCATGTCGTCGTCGTGCGGCACCGATGCCGCGCTGGGCGATCTGCCGCTGGTCTACCCGTTCCTGGTCAACGACCCGGGGGAGGGCACCCAGGCCAAGCGGCGCGCCCACGCCACGCTGATCGACCATCTGATCCCGCCGATGGCACGGGCCGAGACCTACGGCGACATCGCCCGGCTCGAGCAGCTCCTCGACGAGCACTCCACCATCTCCGCACTCGACCCCGGCAAGCTCCCCGCGATCCGTCAGCAGATCTGGACGCTGATGCGGGCGGCCAAGATGGATCACGACCTCGGTCTGGAGGACCGGCCGGACGAGGACTCCTTCGACGACATGCTGCTGCACGTCGACGGATGGTTGTGCGAGATCAAGGACGTCCAGATCCGCGACGGTCTGCACATCCTCGGCCGACGACCTGCCGACGAGAGCGAGCTCGACCTCGTCCTGGCGATCCTGCGGGCCCGGCAACTCTTCGGCGGGGAGCAGACCGTTCCCGGTCTGCGTCAGGCGCTCGGACTGGCCGAGGACGGCAACGACGAGCGGTCGGCCGTCGACGAGGCAGAGGGCAGGGCCCGGGAACTCGTTGCCGCACTGCAGGACAGCGGCTGGAACGCCGACGTCGTCGACTCGCTGACCGACAACTGCGACGTCGCGGCGATCCTGCGGTTCGCCGCCACGGAGGTGGTGCCGCGGCTGAGGCAGACGTCCGGTGAGATCGACCAGGTGTTGCGCGCTCTCGACGGCCACTTCATCCCGTCGGGACCGTCGGGATCGCCGCTGCGCGGACTGGTCAACGTGTTGCCGACCGGACGCAACTTCTACTCGGTCGACCCCAAGGCTGTTCCGTCGCGGTTGGCGTGGGAAACCGGTGTGGCGATGGCGGATTCGCTACTCGAACGCTACCGGGCCGATCACGGGCGCTGGCCGGAGTCGGTCGGGCTCTCGGTGTGGGGGACGTCGGCGATGCGCACCTCCGGTGACGACATCGCGGAGGTGCTGGCGCTGCTCGGAGTGCGCCCGATCTGGGACGATGCGTCGCGTCGCGTGGTGGATCTGGAACCCATCCCGCTGGCCGAGTTGGGCCGGCCGCGCATCGACGTGACCGTCCGGATCTCGGGGTTCTTCCGCGACGCGTTCCCCCACGTGGTCGCGATGCTCGACGACGCGGTACGACTGGTCGCGGGCCTGGACGAGTCCGACGAGGACAACCTCGTGCGCGCGCACGCCCAGGTGGACCTGGCCGAGCACGGTGACGACAGACGCGCCACGACAAGGATTTTCGGCTCCAAGCCGGGTACCTACGGAGCCGGCCTGCTGCAGCTCATCGACAGCCGCAACTGGCGCGACGACGCCGATCTGGCCGAGGTCTACACGGCGTGGGGTGGGTTCGCGTACGGCCGGGGCCTCGACGGTGCGCCTGCCACCGACGACATGAACCGGGCCTATCGTCGAATCGCGGTGGCTGCCAAGAACACCGACACCCGCGAGCACGACATCGCCGACTCCGACGACTACTTCCAGTATCACGGCGGCATGGTCGCCACGGTGCGCGCGCTGACCGGTACCGCGCCCGCGGCCTACATCGGCGACAACACCCGGCCCGACGCGGTGCGCACGCGCACCCTGTCGGAGGAGACGACGCGCGTGTTCCGGGCCCGAGTGGTCAACCCGCGCTGGATGACCGCGATGCGACGGCACGGGTACAAGGGCGCGTTCGAGATGGCCGCGACCGTCGACTACCTGTTCGGCTACGACGCCACCGCGGGAGTGATGGCCGACTGGATGTACGAGCAGCTCTCGCAGAGTTACGTGCTCGACGACGAGAACCGCAAGTTCATGAACGAGTCCAACCCCTGGGCACTGCACGGGATGGCCGAGCGGCTGTTGGAGGCGGCGGGGCGCGGGATGTGGGCGGCGCCGGAGCAGGCCACGCTCGACGGCTTGCGGCAGGTACTGCTGGAGACCGAGGGGGATCTCGAGGGCTGACCTGCGCGCACGCACACCAGCTACATTTGTGCCATGCCCGTGACGTTCGCCGAGGTCGCCAAGTCCGAGTACATCCTTCTCACGACGTTCACCAAGGATGGCCGGCCCAAGCCGACCGCGATCTGGGCGGCGCCGGCGGGGGACAAGTTGATCGCCATCACCCAGGAGAAGTCGTGGAAGGTCAAGCGCATCCGCAACACTCCCCGGGTGACCATCGCGCCCTGTGACCGAGGCGGTAAACCCAAGGGCGAGGCGGTGGAGGCGACCGCGCGCATACTCGACAAGTCCGCCAACGCCGCGACCTACGACGCGATCGGCAAGCGCTACGGCCTGCTGGGCAAGGTGTTCAACTTCTTTTCCAAGTTGCGCGGCGGCATGGACAAGAACGTCACCATCGAGCTGACGGGGAACTGAGCCGTGGCACCCACCTTCGCCGACGTGTACCGCGAGAAGTACCTGCTGCTGACGACCTTCACCAAGGACGGCAAACCGAAGCCCACCCCGGTGTGGGGTGTTCCCGACGGCGACAAACTGCTGATCATCACCGACGACGGGTCGTGGAAGACCAAGCGGATCAACAACACTCCGCGGGTGACGATCCAGAAGTGCGGCGTGCTCGGCAAGGTCAAGGGTGAGCCGGTGGAAGCCGTGGCCCGGATGCTGCCGAAATCGGAGACCCGCCGGGTGTTCACCATGATCATCAAGCGCTACTGGAACCACGCCTGGTACTTCATCCCCCAGGCGATCCTGCGCGGCGGTATCGACAAGGTGCACGCCGCAATCGAGGTGACCGCACCTCCTGCCGGGGCCCAGGAACCCTGACACCGAGGAGGAACCGAACGCGTGCCCCGGACGTTGACCGGACATGGCGATGAGGCTCTTCGTGCTCTACGTGGTGGTCGAGATGGCCGTGTTGGTCGGATTGACTGCGACTATCGGTTTCGGCTGGACCATGCTGGCGGTCGCGGGCATGTTCCTGCTGGGCCTCGCGCTGGCCGGGTCTCAGCTGCGGCGGCACCTGCGGCGGCTGCAGTCCGGGCTCACCGCTGACAACGCCGCCGGGGTGGTCACCGACAGCGCCCTGGTGGCGCTCGGTACGGTGCTCGTCGTGATTCCCGGGCTGGCCAGTTCCGTCGTCGGCGCACTGCTGCTGCTTCCCCCCACGCGCACGCTCGCGCGTCCCGTCGTCACCGCGATGGCCGCCCGCCGGGCGCCGCTGATCGTCGGTGCGGGCACCGCCTCGAGGTTCGGCGCACAGCGGTTCGTGTACCGGCCCTCTCGCGGTGAGTACATCGACGGTGAGGTGATCGACGTCGTCGATGCTCCTGCCGACCCGGCAGGCAGCCAGGCCGAACCGCGCCGTCTGCCGGGGTGAACGCCACCCGCCTCCTGCTCGGCGGGCGCATCCACAGCCCCGCCATGCCCGACGCCACCGCGATGGCGGTCCGTGACGGTGTCGTCGCCTGGCTGGGCAGCGACGACGTCGGCCGGGCGCAGTTCCCCGACGCCGACATCGTGGACCTGGGCGGCGGGTTCGTCGCCCCGGCGTTCGTCGACAGCCATGTGCACGTCACCGCCACCGGTCTGAGCCTGACCGGCCTGGATTTGAGGGCGGCGACGTCCCGTCAGCACTGTGTCGACCTGCTCGCCGCCTACGCGCGGTCCCATCCGGACGGTGTGCTGTGGGCCCACGGTTGGGACGAATCGGGCTGGCCCGACCCCACCCCACCGACGGTCGACGACGTCGACGCCGCGGTCGGCCCGGGCCGAATGGCGTACCTGGCCCGGGTGGACGTGCACTCCGCGCTCGCCTCGACGGCGCTGCAGCGCGCCGCGGGTGTCGCGGGACAGGGCCCCCTGACCGCAGACGACCACCATCGGGTGCGCCGTGTCGCCCGCGAGCGCCTGACCGTCGCCCAACGTGACGAGGCTCGCCGGGCCGCGCTCGACCTCGCGGCGTCGCGCGGCGTCGTCGCGGTCCACGAGTGCGCGGGACCGGAGATCGGTGGCCTCGACGACTGGCGGGAGCTGCGCGCGCTGGATCACGGCGTGGACGTGGTGGGCTACTGGGGTGAGGCGGTCGGCAGCGCCGACGCCGCCCGGGCCCTGCTCGCGGAGACCGGCGCGCAGGGGCTGGCCGGCGACCTGTTCGTCGACGGCGCCCTCGGTTCGCGCACCGCCTGGCTGCACGAGCCCTATGCCGACGCACCGGCGGGATGCGCCGCGCCGCACGGCAACGCCTACCTGAGCACCGACGCGATCACCGCGCATCTGATGGCCTGCACCGAGGCCGGCATCACCGCCGGCTTCCACGTCATCGGCGACGCCGCCGTCACCGCGGTCGTCGAGGCCCTCGGTGCGGTGGTCGATCAGCTTGGCAGCGTCGCGGTCGCCCGCTGCGGGCACCGCCTCGAACACCTCGAGATGGTCTCCGACGAGCAGGCTGCGGCGCTCGGCCGCTGGGGTGTGATCGCGAGCATGCAGCCCGCCTTCGACGCGCTGTGGGGCGGTCCGCACGGAATGTATGCCCAGCGTGTCGGGCCGACGCGGGCGTCAGGGATGAACAATTTCGCGCTGTTAGCATCCCAAGGCGTGCCCCTCGCTTTCGGTTCCGATGCCCCGGTGACCGACCTGGACCCGTGGTCTGCGGTGCGCGCAGCGACCACCCATCAGAGCGCCGGCAGCGCTGTGTCGGCCCGGGCCGCCTTCGCGGCCGCCACCCGCGGAGCCTGGCGGGCCGGTGGCGTCCGCGACGGGGTGACGGGCACCCTCGTACCGGGTGCGCCCGCTTCCTATGCCGTGTGGGATGCCGACGAATTCGACGTCAACGCCCCCGCCGACGCGGTGCAGCGCTGGTCCACCGACCCCCGCTCCCGCGTTCCTGTGTTGCCCCGCCTGGACGGCGAAGCGCCGCGGTGTCGGCAGACGGTGCATCGAGGCGCGATCCTGCATGGCTGAGGCCACCGAACGCGTACCCGATACCGAATCAGACACCGGCGCACCGCCGTCGCGACGACAGCGGATCGGCCGCGCCGTCCTGAGCCGGCTGCCGCAGCTGACCGTGGCGCTGCTCGGCGGTCTGATGCTGTGCCTCAGTTTCCCGCCGTTCGGCTGGTGGTTCCTCGCCTTCCTGGCCTTCGCGGGGTTGGGCTGGCTGCTGACCGTGCCCTCGGTGACCGCGAAAGGCGGGTTCGGCTACGGGCTGTTGTTCGGCCTGGCGTTCTACATCCCGCTGCTGCCCTGGATCAGCGGGCTGGTGGGGCCGGTGCCGTGGCTGGCGCTCAGCGCGGTCGAGGCGCTGTTCCCCGCGCTGTTCGGCCTCGTCGCCGTCCTGGTGCGCAGGGTGCCCGGCTGGCCCCTGTGGTTCGCCGGTCTGTGGTCGGCGCAGGAGTGGTTGAAGTCGACGGTGCCGTTCGGCGGATTCCCGTGGGGGGTGGTCGGTTACTCGCAGACGCAGAGTCCGGCGTTGCCGCTGGCGTATTTCGGCGGCGCTCCGCTGGTGTCGTTCGGCGTCGCCCTGGTCGGCTTCGCTCTCGCAGCGCTGACGATCGAGGTGATCAGGTGGTGGCGCAGCGATCGCGCCGCGCGCGTCGCCGCGCCGCCTGCCGTGGTGCTGCCGGGCCTCTGCGTGGCCGTCGTGCTGCTGATCGCGGCACTGGCCTGGCCGCACGTGCGCACCTCCGGTGCCGGCGTCGGTGACGAACCACCGGTCACCGTCGCCGTGGTGCAGGGCAACGTGCCGCGGCTGGGTCTCGAGTTCAACGCCCAGCGGCGGGCGGTCCTCGACAACCACGTCGACGAGACGATTCGACTCGCCGATGACGTGCGGGCGGGTCGAGCGCCACAGCCGATGGTGGTGATCTGGCCGGAGAACTCCTCGGACATCGATCCGTTGGCCAACGCCGACGCCGCGAAGGAGATCTCCGCGGCGGCCGCCGCGATCCGGGCGCCGATCCTGGTGGGCGGCGTGCTCGCCGCACCCGGTTACCGCCGCGACAACCCGGTGTCGACGAACTCGGTGATCGTGTGGAACCCCGACACCGGTCCCGCCGACCGCCACGACAAGCAGATCATCCAGCCGTTCGGCGAATACCTGCCGTGGCGCAGCTTCTTCAGCAAGCTCTCGTCCTACGCCGACCGTGCCGGCTACTTCGTGCCGGGACACGGTGACGGCGTGGTGCGGGCGGCAGGGGTGCCGATCGGTGTCACCACGTGCTGGGAAGTGATCTTCGACCGGGCCGCCCGGGAGGCGGTGCGCAGCGGAGCGCAGATGCTGGCCGTCCCCAGCAACAACGCGACGTTCGACGAGTCGATGAGCGAACAGCAACTCGCGTTCGCCCGGTTGCGGGCAGTCGAACACGAGCGCTACGTCGTGGTCTCCGGGACCACCGGGATCAGCGCTGTGATTTCGCCCGCAGGCCGCGAGCTCGCGCGCACACAGTTCTTCGAGCCGGCCTACCTGGACCAACAGGTCCGGCTGCGGACATCGCTGACCCCGGCGACCCGGTTCGGTCCCTACGTCGAGGCGCTGCTGGTGGGCATCGGCGTTGCAGGACTTCTCGCAGCCATGCTGCACAATGATTTCTTCGTGGGCCGCTTCGGGCCACGAAGAACGACGCGTCGCACATCGACGTCCGAGAACGGCAAAGGAGCCGCATGAGCGTCCCCGGTAGTCCCGGTGGCCGGGAAGCCGGCCAGGAAGCTGTGGCGAAACCCAGCGCACGCACCCTCGTGATCATCCCGACCTACAACGAGCGCGACAACCTGCTCAAGATCGTCGGCCGGGTCACCGACGCGGCGCCGCAGGTCCACGTGCTGATCGTCGACGACGGCAGCCCGGACGGCACCGGCGCGCTGGCCGATGAGCTCGCGCTGGCCGATCCGGACCGCGTCCATGTCATGCATCGCACCTCCAAGGACGGGTTGGGCGCGGCCTACCTCGCCGGCTTCGCATGGGGATTGAGCAGGCAGTACACCGTGCTGGTGGAGATGGACGCCGATGGCAGCCACGCTCCGGAGCAGCTGTACCGGTTGCTCGACGCGGTCGATGCGGGCGCCGATCTGGCGATCGGCTCGCGCTACGTCGACGGTGGGGAAGTGCGCAACTGGCCGCGGCGCCGCATGGTGCTGTCGAAGACCGCCAACGGCTACTCCCGCATTCTGCTGGGCGTGGGCGTCCACGACATCACCGCGGGCTACCGTGCCTATCGGCGCGAGGTGCTCGAGAAGATCGATCTCGCGGCCGTCGATTCCAAGGGCTATGGGTTCCAGGTGGATCTGACCTGGCGTTCCATCAACGCCGGATTCACGGTCGTGGAAGTGCCGATCACGTTCACCGAACGCGAGCACGGCGTCTCGAAGATGGACGGTTCGACCATCCGCGAGGCCATCGTCAAGATCGCCCAGTGGGGCATGCGGGCCCGGCTGGACCGGGCCCGGGGCACCGCCCGCTGATCAGCCCCGACGGCGGGTCTTGATGATCTCGAGGCGCTCCTTGAGGAGCTCCTCGAGTTCCTCCACCGAGCGCCGCTCGAGCAGCATGTCCCAGTGGGTGCGCGGCGGCTTCACCTTCTTGGGCTCCGGCACGTCACCTTCGATGAGCGTGCCCTCCATGCCGTTGCGGCACAGCCACGTACCGGGGATCTCGGCATCGTCGGCGAACGGAACGTCGAATTCCTCGCCGTTGTCCGTGCGGTAGCGGGCGACCTGACGCGGCGCCAAGTCGTGATTGCGGTCCGTCTCGTAGCTCACGGCTCCGAGGCGGCTGCCCCTCAAGACACGATCAGCCATCGTCAACTCCTCTTCAGCGCTTTTGGTCCGGGGTATTCAACGCAGATCTCTTCCGCGGAGTTCCCGACTCGGCCCCCGATGATACCGGGATCCGAGTATCGGTCGGTTTAGAGTCGGCCCGTGACCGCCTCCCCGGACCGGCTGGCTCCCCCTCGCAGATCGCGCACGCGCCCGCAGATGTGCCGCTGGTGTGGCCGCGAAGTGGCCGACGCCGGGCTCGGTAGACGACGTCAGTACTGCCGGCAGTCCTGCCGTCAGCGGGCCTACGAGCAACGCGCCCTGGTGAAGGGGTCCGCGGTGGCCGAGGACGCGGTGGTCCTCAGCGCAGAGGAGGCTTCGGTCCTGTCCGACCGGGTCTATGAGGTGCGCTGCGCCGCTGAGGACATGGCGACCGCTCTCGAGGAGGGCGCGGAGGCCAGTGAACTGCGTGAACTGTGTGACGCGGTGATGCGCGCGGCCCGTGCGGCCGACGGCTGGCGCTGACCCGACTTCTGCGTCCTCACACGGAATTCGCTCACGCCGAATCAAACGCTTCATCGGCGGGGCGACCGGCCGTAACGTCGCCTGACCGTGACCAGTCCCGCCGATCTGGCCGTGCCGTCGGCCCCTACCGCCCCGCGCCCACGGGGTCAGCGCAGATGGGTGCTCATCCGGCTCGCCTCGCCGTTCGTGCTGTTGGCGCTGTGGCAGATCGGCAGTGCGATCGGGCTCATTCCTCAGGACGTGCTACCTGCACCGTCGCTGATCGCCGAGGCGGGGGTCGAGCTGCTCAGAACCGGCCAGCTGGCAGACGCCCTCGCCGTATCGGGGGTCAGGGTTGTCGAAGGCCTGCTTCTCGGCGGCGTGGTCGGCATCTCCCTCGGCATCGCCGTCGGCTTGTCGAAATGGTTCGAGGTCACCGTCGACCCGCCGATGCAGATGATCCGCGCATTGCCGCACCTGGGGTTGATCCCGCTGTTCATCGTGTGGTTCGGCATCGGTGAGCTACCCAAAGTGCTGCTCGTCGCGCTCGGGGTCAGCTTCCCGCTCTACCTCAACACCTTCTCTGCCATCCGCCAGGTCGATCCGAAGTTGCTCGAGACCGCGCAGGTGCTCGGCTTCTCGTTCTGGCAGAAGCTGCGCACGATCATCGTCCCGAGCGCGGCGCCTCAAGTTCTCGTCGGCCTTCGGCAATCGCTGGCGATCGCCTGGCTCACCCTGATCGTGGCCGAACAGATCAACGCGGACAAGGGAATCGGCTTCCTGATCATGAACGCGCGGGACTTCCTGCGGATCGACATCATCATCTTCGGTCTGATCATCTACGCCCTGCTGGGCATCGGTACCGACGCGCTGGTCCGCGCGCTCGAGAACAGGGCGGCGAGGTATCGGGGATGACGTTGACGTCTGACACATCCAGCCGCGCGACCGGTCGACGTGCCGAGAGTGCCGGCGAATTACGCACCGTGAACAAGTGGTACGGCTCTCGCCACGTGCTGACCGACCTGTCCGTGCGCATCGGCCACGGCGAGATCGTCGCGCTGATCGGCCGCAGCGGCTCGGGCAAATCGACCGTGCTGCGAGTGCTCGCCGGATTGTCGAGCGATCACACCGGCGACCGCGCCGTCGCCGGCGCGCCGGCGGTGGCCTTCCAGGAGCCGCGATTGTTCCCATGGCGCGACGTACGCACCAACGTCGCCTATGGGTTGACCCGGACCCGGTTGCCGAAGGCCGAGGTGCTCACCAGGGCCGAACAGGCGCTGGCTGACGTGGGCCTGGCCGATCGCGCCGCGGCGTGGCCGTCGACCCTGTCCGGCGGTCAGGCGCAACGGGTGTCGCTCGCCCGGGCGCTCGTCGCCGAACCGCAACTCCTGCTCCTCGACGAGCCGTTCGGGGCGCTCGACGCGCTGACCCGGCTCTCGATGCGCGCCCTGCTGCTCGACCTGTGGCGTCGACACGGCTTCGGCGTGCTGCTGGTGACCCATGATGTCGACGAGGCGGTCGCGCTGGCCGACCGCGTACTCGTGCTGGAGGACGGCGCGATCGTGCACACCCTCGACATCCCCGATCCGCGGCGGGTGCCCGGCGAAGGCCACACCGACCGCTACCGCGCCGAGCTGCTCGACACGCTCGGCGTGCAGTCCTGACCATCGTCGACGAGAGGGCCCTCATGTCCAGGGTTGTTGCTGTGATCGCGGCCGTGAGCCTGTTGCTGGCGGGTTGCGTTTCGCGCCAGGAGGTCTCGGGCGCGCAGGAGGCTCCGGAGACGGTACCGCTGTCGGAGTTGGCAGGGCTGACGTTGCAGGTGGGCGATCAGAAGGGTGGCACTGAGTCCCTGCTGCGCGCCGCAGGTGCGCTCGACGGCCTGCCCTATCGAATCGCGTTCTCGACGTTCACCTCCGGGCCACCGCAGATCGAGGCCGCGACGGCGGGCAAGATCGACTTCGCGATCACCGGCAACACCCCGCCGATCTTCGGTGCGGCAGCGGGGGCGAAGGTCAAGGTCGTCTCCGCCTACGACGGTGGCGGCAACGGCGATCAGGTTCTGGTGCACCAGGATTCGCCGATCACCTCGATCTCCGATCTGCGTGGCAAACGGATCGCCGTGGGGAAGGGCAGCTCGGCGCACGGGCACATCCTCGCGCAGCTCGAGAAGGCGGGACTGACCCCGGACGACGTCACGCTGGTGTTCCTGCAACCGGCCGACGCGCTGTCCGCGTTCTCGCAGCGCCAAGCCGATGCGTGGGCGATCTGGGACCCCTACACCGCGCAGACTGCTGCGCAGCTGCCTGTGCGCTCGATCGGGCAGGCCCGCGACGTCACCAACGGCTACTGGTTCGGGGTGGCATCGGATCAGGCGCTGGCCGACCCCAAGCGCAACACCGCGCTCGCGGACCTACTGGTCCGGTTCGAGAAAGCCGCGCGGTGGGCTCAGGACCATCGCGAGCAGTGGGCCAGCAGTTACGCCCAGGCCGTCGGGCTGAGCCCCGAGGTGGCGACGGTGTCGCAGTCCCGCAGCCTGCGGTTGCCGACCGAACTCGACGACGACGTGGTGGCCTCCGAGCAGAAGATCGCCGACCTGTTCGCCAAATCGGGTCAGATCGCCTCTCCGGCACCGGAATTCGACAAGTGGGTGGACCGTCGCTACAACGACGTGCTGCGCCCCTTGCTCGCCGCGACAAGTTAGGAATCCATGCCTTCTGCGAAGTTCTTCTGGTTCCTGCCCACCAACGGGGACAGTCGCTCCATCGTCGGCGCGTCTCACGCATCGTCGCATCACACGGTGCCGCCCGGCTATCGGCCACCCACGCGGCGTTACCTCGCCGAGGTCGCACGGGCGGCCGACCGGCTCGGCTACGAAGGCGTGCTGACCCCGACCGGCACCTGGTGTGAGGACGCCTGGCTCACGGCGTCGGCGCTGCTCGCCGAAACCGAACGCCTCAAGTTCCTCGTGGCGTTCCGTCCCGGGCTGATCCCACCCACACTGGCCGCCCAGCAGACGGCAACGCTGCAGCGGTATTCCGAAGGCCGCGTACTGCTCAACATCGTCAGCGGCGGAGACGATCGGGAGCAGCGCCGCTTCGGAGACTGGCTCGACCATGATCAGCGCTACACGCGCACCGGTGAGTTCCTGCACATCGTGACGTCGATCTGGCGGCAAGAGCACCTGGATTTCTCGGGTGCCCACTACGAGGTCGCCGACGCGCGGGTGTCCGCACCGCCGGATCCGTTGCCGCAGATCTACTTCGGGGGCTCGTCGGCGGCGGCACTGCCGATCGCGGCCGAGTACGTCGACGTGTACCTGACGTGGGGTGAGCCGCCGCAGGACGCGGCCGCCAAGATCGCGAAGGTGCGGGCGCTGGCCGAAGAGCGCGGCCGCCGGGTGCGCTTCGGTATTCGGCTGCACACCATCAGCCGAGACACCTCGGAGGCGGCGTGGGCGGTCGCCGATGACCTGCTCGCCCAGCTGAGCCCCGAACAGATCGCCAATGCCACGGCGCTGCATGCGAAGTCCGAATCCGAGGGCCAGCGCCGCATGACTGCGCTGCACGGCGGGCGCATCGACCAGCTCGAGATCTATCCGAACCTGTGGGCGGGGGTGGGTCTGGTG
>NZ_QJUA01000017.1 GCF_003254575.1 Mycobacterium kyogaense
GCCAGAACCAAACGGGTCTTCTCCTCGGCGCTGACCTTCGCCTTTCGCGATCTGGCCATCTGACACTCCTTCTGGACGTGTCACCATCATTCTCCGGCGACCCTGACAGAAAGTTTGAGTCAGTGGAACCATCTACACTCGAACACGTGTTCGAAGAATGGTCCGATGGTGATCTTGTCGCCGCGGTCGATGATGCGCATCGTCAAGAGTCGATGGTGATGGCGCGCAAACTGGCCGCGATCGCCGAGCTGCTGGGCCGCCGGACCGAGCAGGAGCTGGCCGTCGAGCAGGACGCGGCCGCGGTGATGAGCGGGTTCAACCGCACCGCCGCCGAGGTGTCGGCGGCACTGAACATGACCGCCGCCGGGGCGCGGGTGCTGGTCGGGCATGCCGAAACCCTGGCGGTGCGGCTGCCCGCGGTCGCTGCCGCGCTGGCCGCCGGGCACATCGACTGGCGTGCCACCGAGTTGATCTGCGCCCGCACCGAGCTGGTCACCGACGCTGTCATCGCCGAGGTGGACGCGGCCCTGGCCGAGCAGATCGGCAGCTGGCGGTGCTGGTCGCGGGAGAAACTCATCACCACGATCGACGCCGTGGTCACCGCGATGGATTCCGAGGCCGCCAAGGCACGCCGCAGCGCGGCCTACGACCAGCGCCGCGTCGACGTGCGGCCCGATCTGGACGGCATGGCGCGCGTGCGGGCGAACCTGTCGCGCGCCGACGGTGCGGTCCTGGATCGGCGGCTGGCTGCGATGGCCGCCTCGGTGTGCCCGAACGATCAGCGCACGCTGATGCAGCGCCGCGCCGATGCGTTGACCGCCCTCGGGCACGGCTGCCTCGAGTTGGCCTGCGCCTGCACCGAACCCGACTGTCCCGCCCGCGATCGGACGCCCGCGCCCGTCGTTCCGGTCGTGCTGAACATCGTCGCGACAGCTGACACCGTGACCGGGCGCAGTGATCAACCGGGCTACCTCGCCGGGCACGGGGTGATCGACGCCGAACTGGTGCGCGAGCTCGCCCGCGAGGCGACCCGGCACCTGGTCGGGCTACCGCATGTCAGCGTCGAGCAGGCGCACCGCTACCGGCCGAGCGCGGCGTTGGCCCGCTACATCCGCACCCGCGATCTGACGTGCCGCTTCCCGGGCTGCACCGTTCCCGCCGCGCGTTGCGACATCGACCACACCGAGCCCTTCAACCACGCCGACCCCGCCTCCGGCGGACTGACCGTGGCCGAGAACCTGGGCTGCTACTGCCGAGAACATCACCGCCGCAAGACCTTCGACGAAGGCTGGCGCGATCGGCAACTGGCCGACGGCACCATCGTGTGGACCTCCCCGGCCGGCCACACCTACACCACCACACCGGGCGGGGCCGCGTTGTTCCCCGACCTCGCCGGCCGTCACCGTATACCCGACACCGAGAACGTCGCCACGCGGCGGGATCAGATGTGCACCACCCGCCACGCCAACACCGTCACCCGGCACCGCAACCGCGCGGCACGCGAGGAGATCCGGGTTCGGTGCTGGCGCAATCAGTTCCGTCGCTTCCGCGAGTTCTTCCACGGCGAATCGACCGCTACGAAGCCCAGCACCAGCCCGTTCGCCCGGTTCGTCAACCACCCCATCGAACTCGAAGAACTAGAACCGAACTGGCAACCACCACCACTGACCATCAGCGTCCCGGACGAGCCGCCGCCGTTTTAGGTGCGGTCCTCGGCGTAGCGACCGGGGTTGAACATCGACGCGACAGCGCCGATCAGCATCATCGCCGCCGCGGCGAGGAACACCACCGTCAGCCCGGAGTGGAAGGGTTCGGTGATGAGCTCGGGGAAGAACGTCTTGCCAGTCAGCACGTCGGCGTTGACACCGGGCTGCTGCAGCGCGTGCGACGGCTCGAGGAGCTCGGCGATCGGGTTGTAGCCGAGGAAGGCGGCGAACAGGCTGCCCACCGGCGGCAGGTTGGCCACGTCGTGAGCCACCGAGGCGGATACTCCCTGGGCCTGCAGGCCGCTGCTGAGCGCCGACGGCAGCGTGTTGGCCAGCCCGACGATCATCAGCGAGAAGAACACGCCGATCGACAGCGAGGAGCCGGCGTTGAAGAACGTCGCGCGCACACCGGAGGCGGCGCCGCGCTCGGCCGAGGGCACGCTCGACATGATCGCCGCGCTGTTGGGTGCGGTGAAGATGCCGCCACCGAGCCCGTTGAGGAACACCAGCGATGCGAACACCCAGTAGTCGAAGTTCACCGGAATCATCACCAACGCCACGAAACTCACAGCCATCAGCAACATGCCGCCGACGGTGAACGGCCGCGCACCGAACCGGTCGGACAGCGAACCCGCGAGAGGACCCGCGACCAGGAACCCGACCGTCAACGGCAGCAGATAGATGCCCGCCCACAGCGGTGTGGACTCGAAGCTGTAGCCGTGCAACGGAAGCCAGATGCCCTGCAACCAGATGATGAGCATGAACTGCAGCCCGCCTCGGCCGACCGACGACATCAACCCGGCGAGATTGCCCATGCCGAACGAGGCGGAGCGGAACAACCGGATGTTGACCATCGGGTCTTTGACGCGCAGCTCGACGATGCAGAACGCGACGAGCAGCGCCACCCCGAGGCCGATCGCGCCGAGCACGGCGGGGTTGGTCCAGCCCGTCGTCGAATCCCCGTAGGGCTGGATGCCGTAGGTGATGCCGATCAGCAGCACGGTCAGGCCGATGCCGAACGTCAGCGTCCCGGCCCAGTCGAGCTTGCCGGGGCTGCGCACCCCGAGTTCCTTGAGTGAACGCACGCTCCAGATGGTGCCGAGAATGCCGATGGGTACGCCGACCCAGAAGATCGCCTTCCAGTGCCATTCGGACAGGAACCCTCCGATCAGCAGGCCGAGGAATGAGCCCGCGACAGCGGCAACCATGTTCACGCCGAGCGCCATACCGCGCTGGTTGGCGGGGAACGCATCGGTGAGGATCGCCGCCGACGACGACATAAGCATCGCGCCGCCGACGCCCTGCACCACGCGCCACGCGATCAGCCAGATCGCGCCGCCGTCGAGCTGGAACGGGTCGAACGACAGCGCGATGGCCGCGACGGTGAACACCGCGAAGCCCAGGTTGTAGATCCGCACCCGGCCGAACATGTCGCCGAGCCGACCGAACGGCACCACCAGCACGGCGGTGACCACGAGGTAGCCCATCAGCATCCACAGTAGGTAGCTGACGTTGCCGGCAGAGAGCGGGTTCAACCCGATACCGCGGAAGATCGCGGGCAGGGAGATCAGCACGATCGAGGCGTTGATGGTCGCCAGCAGGACGCCCAATGTGGTGTTGGACAGCACGATCCACTTGTAGAAGGGGTGTTCGTGATCCATCCGAGTGCGCCGGATCGTGGTCTCGCTCATGCCACTGGTCGCGCTCGTACCGGTCGTCTCAGTCGTCGCCATGGTTGCCGTCTTTTCGCTGTCACGTTTCGTATCGGGGGCCGGCGCAGCAGCGCGCCGGAAAACACATATGTTAGCTATATAAATCATCGGGGCCAAACCGTATTCCCCGGCCCGGCCCGCTTCGACTATGTTGGGAGCCGTCCCCACGGGAGCACGCACCGAGCGCGCTGAGAGGACGGGTAGGCCCGTCGACCGTACGAACCTGACCGGGTAATGCCGGCGTAGGGAGAAGCGAAGATGGCTGATTTGTCGACCCCCGACCACCTGACCGTCACCACCGGACCGATCACCGGCAGCAGCAAGGTCTACCTCCCGCAGGACAGCGGGGCGAAGGTGCCGGTGCGCCGCGTGCACCTGAGCACCGGCGACCATCTCGACCTCTACGACACCTCCGGGCCCTACACCGACAGCGCCGCCATCATCGACCTCGAGGCCGGGTTGCCGGCCCGGGCCGGCGTCGTCGCCGACCGCGGCACGCAGTTGCAGCGCGCCCGCGCCGGGGAGATCACCGCGGAGATGGTGTTCGTCGCCGCGCGCGAAGGTGTCGATCCCGAGCTGGTCCGCGACGAGGTGGCCCGAGGCCGCGCCGTCATCCCCGCCAATCACCACCACCCCGAGGCCGAGCCGATGATCATCGGCAAGGCGTTCGCGGTGAAAGTCAATGCGAACATCGGCAATTCGGCCGTCACCTCGTCCATTGCCGAAGAGGTGGACAAGATGGTGTGGGCCACCCGCTGGGGCGCCGACACGATCATGGACCTGTCGACCGGCCGCGACATCCACACCACCCGCGAGTGGATTCTGCGCAACTCTCCGGTGCCCGTCGGAACCGTCCCGATCTACCAGGCACTCGAGAAGGTCGACGGTGATCCGACGCGCCTGACGTGGGAGTGCTTCCGCGACACCGTGATCGAACAGTGCGAGCAGGGCGTCGACTACATGACGGTGCACGCCGGCGTGTTGGCACGCCACATCCCGCTGACCGTCGACCGCGTCACCGGGATCGTGTCGCGGGGCGGGTCCATCATGGCGGCCTGGTGCCTGGCCCATCAGCGAGAGTCGTTCCTGTACAACAACTTCGATGAGCTGTGCGAGATACTGGCCCGCTACGACGTGACGTTCTCCCTGGGCGATGGGCTGAGGCCGGGGTCGATCGCCGACGCCAACGACGCCGCCCAGTTCGCCGAACTGCACACCCTCGGCGAACTCACCCAGGTGGCGCGCAGGCACGGCGTGCAGGTGATGATCGAGGGCCCGGGTCACGTGCCGTTGCACAAGATCGTCGAGAACGTCCGCCTCGAAGAGGAAGTGTGCGACGAGGCGCCGTTCTACACGCTGGGCCCACTGACCACCGACATCGCGCCTGCCTACGACCACATCACCTCCGCCATCGGCGCGGCGCTCATCGCCCAGGCGGGCACCGCGATGCTCTGCTACGTGACCCCCAAGGAGCACCTCGGATTGCCGAATCGCCACGACGTCAAGCACGGCGTGATCGCGTACAAGATCGCCGCCCACGCGGCAGACCTGGCCAAGGGCCACCCCCGCGCCCAGCAGCGTGACGACGCGCTGTCGGCCGCGCGCTTCGAGTTCCGGTGGGAGGACCAGTTCAATCTGTCGCTCGATCCGGACACCGCACGGGACTTTCACGACGAGACCCTGCCCGCGACGCCGGCGAAGACGGCACACTTCTGTTCCATGTGCGGCCCGAAGTTCTGCTCGATGCGCATCAGCCACGACGTGCGAGAGGCCTACCGCGACGCGATCCACCTGCCGGTCGTGACGAGGTGAACGTCCTGCCGCTGACGCCGCCGGGGCAGACCCCGCTGCGCGTGCTGACGATCGCCGGTTCCGACTCCGGCGGCGGCGCCGGCATCCAGGCCGACATGCGCACGTTGGCGCTGCTCGGCCTGCACAGTCTGGTCGCGATGACGGCGGTGACGATCCAGAACTCCGTCGGTGTGCAGGGGTTCCACGAGATACCGCTGGACATCATCGCCGGGCAGATCGACGCGGTCGTCACCGACATCGGCGTCCAGGCAGCCAAGACCGGCATGCTCGCGTCCGCCGAGATCATCGACACCGTCGCCGACACCTGGGAGCGGCTCGGGCTGACCGGCACGGTGCCCCTGGTCGTCGATCCGGTCTGCGCGTCGATGCACGGCGACCCGCTGCTGCACCCCAGTGCGCTGGGATCGCTGAAGGAGCGGCTGTTCCCGCTGGCCACACTCGTGACACCCAACCTCGACGAGGTCAGGCTGATCACCGGCATCGACGTCGTCGATCCCGACAGCCAGCGGGCCGCGGCCCGGGCGCTGCATGCGCTCGGTCCGCAGTGGGCGCTGGTCAAGGGCGGCCACCTGCGCGCGTCGTCGCACAGCCCGGACCTGCTCTTCGACGGCACCGACTTCCACGAGTTCGACTCGACCCGCATCGACACCCCGCACGACCACGGCGCCGGTGACACCCTGGCCGCGGCGACGGCCGCCGCGCTCGCGCACGGCTATCCGATGCCGGAGGCGGTGGCGTTCGCCAAGGGGTGGATCACCGAGTGCTTGCGCGCCGCCTATCCGCTCGGCCACGGCCACGGCCCTGTCTCGCCGCTGTTCCGGCTCGGCGATGGTCGAGATGGGGATGGCTGACCTCGACGCGATAGCCGGCGTCGTGCACCGGCCCGCGGGCACGCCCGTCGGCGCCGTCGCCCTCACGCACGGCGCGGGCGGCAACCGCGATTCCCCGATGCTCGTCGCCGTCTGCGAGGAGTGGGCCCGGCGCGGCTGGCTCGCGGTCCGCTACAACCTGCCGTACCGGCGCCGCCGCCCGAAGGGCCCACCGTCGGGGGCCGCCGCCGACCTCGCCGGCATCGTCGAGGCCGTGGCCGCGGTGCGCACGCTCGCCGACGGCCCGATGCTCGCCGGCGGCCATTCCTACGGCGGCCGGCTCACCTCGATGGCCGTCGCCGATCACGGGGTGCTGCTGGACGCGCTGACGCTGTTCTCCTATCCGCTGCACCCGCCGGGCAAGCCGGAGAAGGCCCGCACCGAGCACCTGCCCCGCATCACCGTGCCGACCGTGTTCACCCACGGCACCGCCGATCCGTTCGGCACGCTCGACGAGCTGCGGCCGGCGGCCGCGCTGATCGCCGCCCCGACAGCGATCGTCGAGGTCACCGGCGCCCGCCACGACCTGAAGTCGAAGACCCTGGACGTGCCGGTTCTCGCTGTTGAAGCAGCGCTCGAACTTCTCGGCTGAGCTATCGTCAGCACGGTGAGCACTCCGCCCGGGCCGCCACCGCCGCCGCCACCTCCGCCGCCTTACGGACCGCCGCCGCAGGGCCCGGGTGGATACCAGCAGTACCCCCAGCATCCCCACTATCCGCCGCCTCCACCCATGCCCTACCAGGGCTATCCCGGCCAGTACCCGCCGCCGCAGAAGAAGAGCCGCGCGAAGTGGTGGCTGCTCGGTGGGCTTGCCGCCGTTCTGCTGCTGGTGGTCGCCGGCGGGGCAATCGTGTGGAGTGTGGCCAATTCCGGCAACGTCACCGCGACCGACGTGAAGGTCGGGGATTGTCTGTCCGAGATCCCCACCGGCGACACGGTGATGCGGGTCAAGACCGTCGGCTGCGAGCAGGCCCACGCCGGCGAGGTGTTCGCGGTGCTGAACATGCCCGACGGGGACTTCCCCGGGCAGCCCGCCGTCGAGGCCTACAGCCAGAAGTGCGCACCTGCGCTGGCCGGCTACTCCCCGTCCTCGCTCACCGACGACACGGTGCAGCTCTACGTGCTGTATCCGACCGCCGAGACGTGGTCCAGCGGCGACCGCGCGGTGACCTGTGTGGCGACGCTCAACCCGCCGCGCGCGGGTTCCATCAAGGGCTGATCCGGCGGTTGCCGGGACCTCTAGTACCGTCTACCGCATGACTTCGGTGCAGTACGACGCGGTCATCGTAGGGGCCGGATTCGCCGGAATCGGGGCCGCCATCCAGCTCAAGCGGATGGGCTACGAGAACTTCGTGATCCTCGACCGGGAAGACGACCTGGGCGGTACCTGGTACGTCAACCACTACCCCGGGCTGGCGGTCGACGTGCCGACCACCACCTACTCCTACTTCTTCGAGCCCAACCCGAACTGGTCGCGGCTGTTCTCCACCGGGTCGGAGATCAAGCAGTACGCCGACGACGTCGCCGACAAGTACGACGTCCGGCGCCACATGCGGTTCAACGTGGTGGTCTCGGGAGCCCGCTGGGACGACGAGGCCGCCTGCTGGCAGGTGAGCTTGGCCGACGGCGAGACGCTGTCGGCGCGCTACCTGCTCACCGCCACGGGCTTCCTGTCCCAACCGCGGCTGCCCGAGATCGCCGGGATCGAGACGTTCGAGGGTCGGGTGCTGCACACCACCGACTGGGACGATTCGTTCGATCCGGCGGGCCGGCGGATCGCCGTCATCGGAACGGGCGCGACGGCGGTGCAGCTGATCCCCGAGTTGGCCAAGACCGCGGCCGATCTGACCGTGTACCAGCGCACCCCGATCTGGGTCGCCCCCAAGCTCGACTTCCGCATCTCCGAGCGCACCAAGCGGGTGTTCCGGCGAATCCCGTTGGCGCAGCGCATCGTCCGGGCGATCACCGACACCATCTACGAGATGATGATCAACGTCGGCGTGGTGCACTACCGGGTCCCGCTGAACCGCAGGCTCAACATCTCCGCGATGGACCTGTGCAAGATCAACCAGTTCATCCAGGTCCGGGACAAGGAACTGCGCCGCCGGCTCACCCCCGATTACGACATCGGCTGTAAGCGGCCGACGTTCTCCAACAGCTACTTCCGGACCTTCACGAAGCCGCACGTACACCTGCAGAGCGACGGCATCGACCACGTCACCGCCGACGGGATCGTCAACGCCGACGGCACCGAAACCGTCATCGACACGCTGGTGCTGGCCACCGGGTTCGACCTGTGGGAGGCGAACTTCCCGGCCATCGAGGTGATCGGCCGCGACGGCCGCAACCTCGGAAAGTGGTGGCGGGAGAACCGCTTCCAGGCATACCAGGGTGTGTCGATGCCCTACTTCCCGAACTACCTGTCGCTGGCGAGCCCGTATGCCTTCCTCGGGTTGAACTTCTTCAACACGATGGAATACCAGATGCGGCTGATGGATCGGCTGTTCGATGAGCTCAAGCGCCGCGGGGCCACGACGTTCGAGGTCACCGAGGCAGCCAACGCCGAGTACCTGGACCGGATGACCGAGTTGCTCGGCGATTCACTCTGGAAGCTGGGCAACTGCGTGAGCTCGCGCTCCTACTACTTCAATCCGCACGGCGAACCGAGCCTGCTGCGGCCGATGTCGACGAGCACCGCGATCCGGGAAGCGTCGGAATTTCCCTTGAGCGACTACCAGATCAGTTAGGACCCCACGTGCCGGAACAGAATTCCCCCGCCGCCAAGACCGCCGGCCTCGCGCTGGCCGCCACCGGGCTGTCGCACTTCGTCGCCCCGCAGATCTACGAGGGCATGACGAAGGCCGCGTTCCCGGAGAACACCCGGACCCACGTCTACGTCGACGGCGGCATCGAGACCGCGCTCGGGCTCGGCCTCGCTGCGGCCAAGACGCGCAAGCTCGCGATCGTCGGGGTGCTGGCCTACCTGCTGTACCTCGGCGGGAATGTCATCCGACAGAAGTAACCGTGCCTGACGCGCTGGCACGCCGGCTCGGCACGGTCGACACGGTCGTGCTCGGGTTGGGTGCCATGATCGGCGCGGGCATCTTCGTCGCGCTGGCACCCGCCGCGTCCGTCGCCGGCACCGGGCTGCTGATCGGGTTGGCGATCGCCGCGGTCGTCGCATGCTGCAACGCACTGTCCTCGGCGTGGTTGGCCGCGCGCTACCCGCAGTCCGGCGGCACCTACGTCTATGGCCGGGAACGCCTGGGCGCGTTCTGGGGTCACACCGCCGGGTGGAGTTTCGTGGTCGGCAAGACGGCGTCGTGCGCGGCGATGGCGCTGACGGTCGGGCACTACGCCTGGCCCGCGCACGCCACCGCGGTCGCGGTGGCCGCGGTGGTGGCCCTGACCGCGATCGGCTATGCGGGCGTACAGAAGTCGGCGCTGCTCACTCGCATCATCGTGGCCATCGTGCTCGCGGTGCTGACATTCGTCGTGGTGCTGATCGTCGGTGCCGGCGAGCCGCAGGCCGCCCGCCTGGTCGGTGATGATCCGTCGCCCTACGGCGTCCTGCAGGCGGCCGGGCTGCTGTTCTTCGCGTTCGCCGGCTACGCCCGGATCGCGACGCTGGGCGAGGAGGTCCGCGACCCCGCCCGCACCATCCCGCGGGCGGTGATGATCGCCCTCGGCATCACGCTGGTGGTCTACACGGTGGTGGCCGTTGCGGTGCTCGCCGAACTGGGCAGCACGCGGCTGGCCGCCGCCGATGCGCCACTGTCCGAGGCGATCCGGGCCGCGGGGTTCGGTGCCCTGGTGCCGATCGTCAGCGCCGGCGCGGCGATCGGCGCACTGGGCGCGCTGCTGGCCCTGATGCTCGGGGTGTCCCGCACGACACTGGCGATGGCTCGCGACCACCACCTCCCGCACGTGCTCGTCGCCGTGCACCCGCGCCACGGCACCCCGCACCGCGCGGAGCTGGCGGTGGGCGTCGTGGTCGCGATCGTCACCGCACTGGTCGACGTGCGCGGCGCGATCGGCTTCTCGAGCTTCGGGGTGCTGCTGTACTACGCGATCGCGAACGCATCGGCGTTCACGCTGGGCCGCCGCCTGGTGCCGGTGATCGGGCTGATCGGTTGTCTCACTCTGGCTTTCACACTGCCGCCGAGCTCGGTGATCGCCGGGGCCGCGGTGGTGGCGGTCGGAATGGCGACCTATGCCGTACAGGCCCGTCAGAAATCGGGCTGACGCCGTAGAGATCCCGTCAAGACGCTGGCCTCACCCGTCGATCGGGCGGAACAGTGGTTCGTATGACCGATATGGTTGCGCTGCTGGTGATCCTGGCTCCCCCGGCCGTCGTGCTGCTCACGTGCCGGCGCCTGAATCTCAGGGCCGGAACCGGTGCCCCATCCCGGCCTCGGTGACCAGGTGCACCGGATGCGCCGGGTCGTCCTCGAGTTTGCGTCGCAACTGCGCCAGGTACACCCGTAGATAGTGCGACGACTTCGCATACGTCGGGCCCCACACCTCGGTCAGGAGCTGCTCGCGCGTCACGAGCTTGCCGCTGTTGCGCACCAGCAGTTCCAGGATCCCCCACTCTGTCGGCGTCAGATGCACCTCCGCACCGTGGCGGGTGACGATCTTGTTCGTGAGATCGACTGTGAACGAGGATGTTTCGACGATCGGATCGCTGCCACTCCCGGTCGCCGAGGAGCGGCGGACCGCAGCGCGCAGCCGCGCGAGGAACTCGTCCATACCGAACGGTTTGGTGACGTAGTCGTCGGCCCCGGCGTCGAGCGCAGCCACCTTGTCCGACGAGTCGGTGCGCGCCGAGAGCACGATGACCGGCGCGGAGAGCCAGCCGCGCAGGCCACCCAGCACGTCGATGCCGCTCATGTCCGGCAGCCCGAGATCGAGCACGATCACCTCCGGCCGGAAGTCCGCGGCCACGCGCAGCGCCTCCTTGCCGGTCGCGGCGGTGCGGACGTCGTAGTCACGCACCGACAGGTTGATCCGCAGCGCGCGCAGGATCTGGGGTTCGTCGTCGACGACGAGGACGCGGGTCACTGGGCAGCCTCCGTCACTGTGGACGTCACGGCCGGCAGGTCGATCTCGACGGTCAGGCCGCCGCCCGGGGTGTCGCCGACAGAGATCGTGCCGCCCATCGCCTCGACGAACCCGCGGGCCACCGACAGTCCCAACCCGACGCCGATGCTGTTGTCCTGATCCCCGAGGCGCTGGAACGCGTCGAAGATCTGTTCCTCCGCCCCGCGGGCGATCCCCGGCCCGGCGTCGGCGACCGCGATCAGCACCCTGTTCCCCACCCGCCCGGCCGACACGCGCACCGGCCCGTCGGGGGCGTACCGCAGCGCGTTGTCGATCAGATTGGCCAGCACGCGTTCCAGCAGACCAGCGTCGGCCATCACCATCTCGTCACCGACCTCGACCTTGACCCGCTCCAATTCCGCACGGCCGTGGCCGGTGGTGCCGCGGCTGATGCCCAACAGCGCACGTTGCACCGTCTCCTCCAGGTAGACATGATCCCGTTCCGGGCTCACCACCCCGGCGGCCAGGCGCGAGCTGTCCAGCAGATTGCCCACCAGAGCGGTCAGCTGATCGGTGGACTCCTCGACGGTGGCGAGCAGTTCGGCGGTGTCCTCGGGGGAGAACGCGACATCGGTGCTGCGCAGACTCGACACAGCGGCCTTCGCGGCGGCCAGCGGGGTGCGCAGATCGTGGCTGACCGCCGAGAGCAGCGACCGGCGCAGGTTGTCCGCCTGTGCGAGCGCCTCGGCTTGGCCGGCCTCGGCGGCCAACTCGCGCTGCCGGACCAGACCGGCAGCCTGGGTGGCGACCGCGGTCAACACCCGCCGGTCGCGGGCGGGCAGTTTCCGGCCGGCGAGCAGCAACCAGAACTCGTCGTCGCCGACCTCGACCGCGGTGTCGGCGCTGTCCACGTCGGCGCACGGGTCGGTGCCGACGCAGCCGACGATCTCGTCTCCTGCTCCGGTGCGGCGCAGCAGGCTCACGGTGCGCTGGGCGTAGGTCTCGCGGACCTTCTCCAGCAGCGTGTTCAGGTCGGCACCGCGCAGCACCGAACCGGCGAACAACGCGAGCAGTTCGGCCTCCTGGGAGGCCCGGCGAGCTTCCCGGGTGCGGTTGACCGACCGGTCCACCAGCACCGCGACGGCGACCGCCACCAGCAGCAGCACCACCACCGTGACCGCGCTGTCGGGTTCGGCGATCGTGAACGTGTACCGCGGTGTGACCAGGAAGTAGTTCAGCAGCAGGCCGGACAGCAGCGCCGACAGCGCCGCGGGGGCGACACCGCCGAGCAGGGCCACCACGACCACGCCGACGAAGAACAGGGCACTCTCGCCGGCGACGTCGAGCACCGAGTCGAGCAGGCCCACCACCAGACCGCAGATCACCCACGGCACCGCGATCGCGGCGAGCCAGGACGTGACCCGGCGGTTGCGCGGCACCAACGCGGACCAGCGGAACCCCCGCGCGGACTCGGGATGGGTGACCATGTGCACGTCGATCGCGGCCGAGTGCTGGACGACCGTCGCACCGATTCCCTCGTCGAACAGCCGCGCCCACCGCGACCGCCGCGAGGTCCCGAGGACCAACTGCGTGGCGTTCATCTCGCGCGCGAAATCCAGCAGCGCGGCGGGCACGTCATCACCGACCACGGTGTGCAGCGTCGCGCCGAGGCTGGCCACCAGTTCGCGCACCTTCCCCATGTGCGACGCCGAGACCCCGGACAGGCCGTCGCCCCGTACGACGTGCACCACCATCAGCTCCGCGCTGGACTTCGACGCGATCCGGGATGCTCTGCGCACCAACGTCTCCGATTCCGATCCGCCGGTCACCGCGACCACGACGCGTTCACGCGCCTCCCAGGTCGCGGTGATGGCGTTCTCTTCGCGGTACTTGGCCAGCGCGGCGTCGACCTGATCGGCGAGCCACAGCAGCGCCAGCTCGCGCAGCGCCGTCAGGTTGCCGCGGCGGAAGTAGTTGGACAGGGCGGCATCGATGCGCTCGGGCGCATAGACGTTGCCGTGGGAAAGCCTGCGCCGCAACGCCTCCGGCGTGATATCGACGAGCTCGATCTGGTCGGCCGCGCGGACCACCTCGTCGGGCACCTTCTCCTGCTGCTCGATTCCGGTGATCTGGGTGACGACGTCGTTGAGGCTCTCCAGATGCTGCACGTTGACGGTGCTGACCACGGTGATGCCCGCGGCGAGCAGCTCCTCGACGTCCTGCCAGCGTTTGGTGTTCGTGCTGCCGGGCGTGTTGGTGTGGGCCAACTCGTCGACCAGGACCACCTGGGGCTTGCGTGCCAGGATCGCGGGCACGTCGAGCTCGGGGAATCGGCTGCCGCGGTAGGAGATGTACCGCGGCGGGACGACCTCGATGCCTTCGAGCAGTTCGGCGGTCTTCTTGCGGCCGTGTGTCTCGACCACCCCGGCCACCAGGTCGGTGCCGCGCTCGAGGCGTCGGTGCGCCTCCCCCAGCATCGCGAACGTCTTGCCGACGCCGGGGGCTGCGCCCAGGTAGATGCGCAGCTCTCCGCGTCTGGGTTCAGGGCTGCTCGGCGACACGGCTCTATTGTCGCTCGGGGTAGCGCTGATCGAGAGCGAGATTCACCTCCAGCACGTTCACCCGCGGTTCGCCGAGGAATCCCAGCGTGCGGCCGCTGGTGTGGTCGTCGACCAGGGCCTGCACGGCGGCGGGCGACACCCCGCGGGCCCGGGCGACCCTGGCGACCTGCAGGTCGGCGTAGGCGGGCGAGATGTCGGGGTCGAGGCCGCTGCCGCTGGCGGTCACCGCGTCGGCGGGCACCGCGGGATCGGCGGGTGCATCACCGCGTACCGGCACGAGCCGGCCGGCAGTCGAACCGGCGCTGTAGTCCTCACCCGGTGTGGCGCACTCGACGCGCATTCCGGCGTACGTACTGACGAACGGGGCGGTCACCTGGTCGCACGGTTCGTTGACGCTGACCACCCGCGACGCCGAGACCGACAGCACCGCGCCGACCCCGCCGCCGGTGCAGTACGGCCGCAGCCCGTCGATGCCCTCGCGCTCGCCGACCTCCTTGCTCCGCGAACACACCAGCGTCAGCAGGCTCGGCTTGTCGGGGGTGTCCACGATGCTCTCCGGCCCGAGGTTGCTCGCGCCGGTCGCCATCGTGTCGTAACCATCACCCGCGTTCGACGGCCGGCTCTGGAAGTACTGCGGCAGCGCGGCCCCGTTGGCGTCGGTGAACGACTGCCCGATCAGGGAGCCGTGGTCCCGGTCGAGCCCGGGCAGCTGGGCCACCAGCCAGATCCCCACCGGGTAGGCGATGCCGAGGATCACGGTGAGCACCAGCAGCGCACGCAGCGCGGCCCAGTGCTGACGAAAGACGTTGGACGTCAACATGTCACATTCCTGGGAAGAGTTGGACGAGCAGATCGATGACTTTGATACCGATGAACGGCGCGATGATGCCGCCGAGTCCGTACACGGACAGGTTGCGGCTCAACAGCTTCGACGCACTGCCCGGTGTGTACCGGACACCGCGCAGCGCCAACGGGATCAGCGCGACGATCACCAGGGCGTTGAAGATCACCGCCGACAGGATCGCCGACTGCGGGCTGTGCAACCGCATCACGTTGAGCAGGTCGAGGCCGGGGAACAGCCCGACGAACAGCGCGGGGATGATCGCGAAGTACTTGGCGATGTCGTTGGCGATCGAGAACGTGGTCAGTGCCCCCCGGGTGATCAGCAGCTGTTTGCCGATCTCGACGATCTCGATCAGCTTGGTCGGGTCGGAGTCCAGATCGACCATGTTGCCGGCCTCTTTGGCCGCCGACGTGCCGCTGTTCATGGCCACGCCGACGTCGGCCTGGGCCAGCGCGGGCGCGTCGTTGGTGCCGTCACCGGTCATCGCGACGAGCTTCCCGCCGGCCTGCTCGGCCTTGATCAGCGCCATCTTGTCTTCGGGGGTGGCTTCGGCAAGGAAGTCGTCCACGCCGGCCTCGTCGGCGATCGCCTTGGCGGTCAACGGATTGTCGCCGGTGATCATCACGGTGCGGATGCCCATGCGGCGCATCTCGTCGAAGCGTTCCCGCATGCCCTCCTTGACGACGTCGGTGAGCCCGATGACACCGAGCAGCCGCGCCGTGCCGTCGCGCACCTCGCCGACCGCGAGCGGGGTACCGCCTGCCGCGGAGATCCCGTCGACGGCCTCACCGAGCTGCTGCGGCACGTCACCACCCTGGGTGCGCACCCATTCGGCGACGGTGCTGGCCGCGCCCTTACGCAGCTGATGACCGGGCAGGTCGACGCCCGACATCCGGGTGGTGGCCGAGAACTCCACCCAGTGCGCACCGTCGAGCTCGCCGGGCGTGCGCGCCCGAAGACCGTACTGCTGCTTGGCGAACACGACGATGGACCGGCCTTCGGGGGTCTCGTCGGCGAGGCTGGACAGCTGCGCCGCGTCGGCGAGCTGGTCCTCGGTCACGCCCGTCAACGGCACGAAAGTCGACGCCTGCCGGTTGCCGAGCGTGATCGTGCCGGTCTTGTCCAGCAGCAGGGTGTTGACGTCCCCGGCCGCCTCGACAGCGCGTCCCGACATCGCCAGCACGTTGCGCTGCACGAGGCGGTCCATGCCGGCGATGCCGATGGCTGAGAGCAGCGCGCCGATGGTCGTCGGGATGAGGCAGACCAGCAGGGAAACCATGACGATGCCCGTGACGCCGTTTCCGTTCAGCGCCAGGCTGTCCGGCACGCCCGGGTTGTTGGACTTGGCGTAGATCGCCAGTGGCTGCAGCGTCGCGACGGCGAAGACGAAGATGATCGTCAGCGACGACAGCAGGATGTTCAGCGCGATCTCGTTGGGCGTCTTCTGCCGGTTGGCGCCCTCGACCAGGGAGATCATCCGGTCGATGAAGCTCTCCCCCGGCTTCTGGGTGATGCGGACGACGATGCGGTCCGAGAGCACCGTGGTGCCGCCGGTGACGGCACAGCGGTCGCCACCGGATTCGCGGATCACCGGCGCGGATTCGCCGGTGATCGCGGATTCGTCGACCGAGGCGATACCTTCGACGACGTCCCCGTCACCCGGGATCACCTGTCCCGCTTCGACGACGACGACATCGCCCTGCGCAAGCAGCGGCGCCGCGATCTCCTCCTCCTGCCCGTGCGCCCCGGGCTGCCAGCCGACCAGCCGGCGCGCCATCGTCGAGGTCTTGGTCTTGCGCAGCGATTCGGCCTGCGCCTTGCCGCGGCCCTCCGCGACCGCCTCGGCGAGGTTGGCGAACACGACGGTGAGCCAGAGCCAGACCACGATCAACCACCCGAACCAGGAGGGATCGGCGATGGCCAGGACCGTACTCCACAAGGCGCCGATCTCGACGATCAGCATCACCGGATTACGCCACAGCGTTCGGGGATTCAGCTTGCGCAGCGCGTCGGGCAGTGACTTCGCGAGCATCGCGGGATCGAGCAGACCGCCACCGATCTTCCTGCCGCGGGCGGGGTTCGCCCCGGCCTCGGGTTCGGTGTCCAGGGTCAGTGACATCAGTGCAGTCCTTCAGCGAGAGGTCCCAGCGCGAGCATGGGCAGGAAGGTCAGGGCGACGAGGATGAGCGTCACCCCGGCCACCATGCCCACGAACTGCGGCCGGTGAGTGGGGAGTGTGCCGATCGATTCCGGCGTCTTACCCTGGCGGGCAAGGGAACCGGCGAGCGCGAGCGCGACGATGATCGGGAGGAACCGGCCGAACACCATCGCCAGGCCGAGCGCGGTGTTGTACCACTCGGTGTTGACGCTGATGCCGGCGAACGCGGAGCCGTTGTTGTTGCCTGCGGAGGTGAACGCGTAGAGCACCTCGGACAAGCCGTGCGGACCGGAGTTCAGCATGCCCGCCCGTCCCCTACTGCCGTGTGGGCCCAGCCCCGGCATCGCCATCGCGACCGCAGTGCCGGTCAGCACGATCAGCGGTGTGACGAGGAAATACGTTGCGGCCAGTTTGATCTCGCGGGGAGTGATCTTCTTGCCGAGATACTCCGGCGTACGTCCGACCATCAGCCCGGCGATGAACACCGTGATGATCGCGAGGATCAACATGCCGTAGAGACCGGATCCGACACCGCCGGGGGCGACCTCACCCAACTGCATGTTGAACATCGTCATCAGCCCGCCGAGGCTGGTGTACGAGTCGTGGAAGGAGTTGACCGCGCCCGTCGAGGTCAACGTCGTCGACGCCGCGAACACCGCGGAATCGGCGACGCCGAAACGCTGTTCGACACCTTCCATCGCGGCGCCGACAGCGGTCGGGACGGTGCCGTGGGCCTGCACCTGGAACAGCATCGTCAGGCTGACGCTGAGCGTGGCGATCACGCCCATCACCGCGACGATCGCGTAGCCCTGCTTGCGGCTGTCGACCATGCGTCCGAACGTGCGCGGCAACGAGAACGCGATGACGAGCAGCAGGAAGATCTCGATCCAGTTCGTCCAGGCGGTCGGATTCTCGAACGGGTGCGCGGAGTTGGCGTTGTAGAAGCCGCCGCCGTTGGTGCCGAGTTCCTTGATGGCCTCCTGGCTGGCGACGGGTCCGCCCGGAATGGTCTGCTGCGCACCGGCGATCGTGTCGATCACCTGGCTGTGCAGCGCGAAGTTCTGGATCACCCCGCCGGCGACGAGCACGATCGCACCGACCACTGCGATGGGCAGCAGGATGCGCAGAGTGCCGCGCACCAGGTCGACCCAGAAGTTGCCGAGCTCGCCGGTGTTGCGCCGGGCGAGCCCGCGCACGAACGCCATGGCCACGGCCATGCCCACGGCGGCGGAAACGAAGTTCTGCACCGCCAGGCCGGCCATCTGCACCAGGTGGCCCTGGGTGGACTCGCCCGAATAGGCCTGCCAGTTGGTGTTGGTCACGAAGCTGATTGCGGTGTTCCAGGCCAGCGCCGGGGTCATCTCGGTGGCCGGGTCGGTGAGGTGCAGCGGCAACCTGCCCTGCACCAGTTGCAGCGCGAACAGGAACAGCACGCTGACCGCCGAGAAGGCGAGCACACTGCGCGCGTAGGCGCCCCACGTCTGCTCGGTCTCGGGGTCGGCGCCGATCAGCCGGTAGATCGCGCGTTCGCCGCGCAGGTGCTTTTCCGAGGCGTACACCCGGTACATGTAGTCGCCGAGCGGCACGTGCACTGCAGCCAGTGCGACGACCAGCGAGGCGAAGAACAGGATTCCCGCAGTGGTCGAGTTCACTAGAACCTCTCCGGGAACAGGAGGGCGGCGAACAGGAAGACGGCGATGAGGACGGCCAGCACGAGGCCGATGATGTTGTCGTAGCTCATAGCCGCTCGACCAGCCTCTGCACGATGCCGAGCAGGGCGAAGATCGCCACTGTCAGCACAGTGAAGACGACGACTGACATGGGTTGCTCCCACAGGTATGCGGGCCTGCGGATCTCGCAGGCCTCACACAGCTTCTGCCCGGCGTAGGCCCCTCGCCAGTGTCTTTACGCTCTTTTGACGCTCCCGAGCGGAACCTTTACGGCGTCATTAGAGTCTCGGGAATGCCCACCGCCCGGATGTCTCTGGCCTGGAAGCGTGTCGATTCCCGAGCCGACCCGTCGTTCGTCGTCGCGCCCGACGAGCGCCTGAGCTGGCCGCGCACCATCGGGCTGGGCGCCCAGCACGTCGTCGCGATGTTCGGGGCGACGTTCCTGGTGCCGGTGCTGACCGGTTTCCCGCCGGCCACCACGCTGCTGTTCTCCGGCGTCGGCACGGTGCTGTTCCTGCTGATCACCGGCAATCGGTTGCCCAGCTACCTGGGGTCGAGCTTCTCGGTGATCGCGCCGATCACCGCGGCGGTCGCCTCCGACGGCGCGGGCAGTGCGCTGGGCGGCATCATCGCCGTCGGCGTGCTGCTGATGATCGTGGGCCTCGTCGTGCACGTCGCGGGCACCCGCTGGATCGATCTGACGCTGCCGCCTGTCGTGACGGGTGCGATCGTCGCGCTGATCGGCTTGAACCTGGCGCCGGTGGCCAAGTCGAACTTCGAGAAGGGCCCCGTGCTGGGGATCGTGACGCTGGTCCTGTTAGTCGCGGTGCTCGCGTTCTTCCGCGGCATGATCGGCCGGCTCGCGATCTTCCTCGCGGTCGCGGCGGGTTACGTGCTGGCACTGATCCTCGGGGAGATCGACACGGCGGGCATCGCCGCCGCGCCCTGGATCGGGCTGCCGCAGTTCCAGACTCCGACGTTCTCGCTGTCGGTGCTGCCGCTGTTCCTCCCGGCGGTGGTCGCGCTGATCGCCGAGAACATCGGGCACGTCAAGTCCGTGGGGCAGATGACCCAGCGCGACATGGACCCGCTGATGGGCCGGGCGCTGGCCGCCGACGGCGTGGCGACCACGCTGGCCGGTTTCGGAGGCGGTTCGGCCACCACCACGTACGCGGAGAACATCGGCGTGATGGCCGCGACCCGGGTCTACTCGACCGCGCCGTACTGGATCGCCGCCGGCGTCGCGATCCTGCTCTCGTTGTGCCCCAAGGTCGGTGCGGTGATCTCGGCGGTGCCCGCGGGGGTGCTCGGCGGTGCGACCGTGGTGCTCTACGGCCTGGTCGGCATTCTCGGCGTGCGGATCTGGCTGACCAATCACGTGGACTTCTCGCTGCCGGTCAACCAGATGACCGCGGCCATCCCGCTGATCATCGGCATCGCCGACTTCACGTGGACCGCGGGCGATCTCCAGTTCACCGGCATCGCGTTGGGATCGATCGCCGCGCTGATCATCTACCACGGGATGCGGCTGCTCGGCCTCAGACCGGATCGAGCAGCGCGGCCGGGCCACGATTCATCAGCTGACGCGCCACGATGATGCGCTGAATCTCGCTGGCGCCCTCCCAGATCCGTTCCACCCTCAGCTCGCGGAACAGCCGCTCGGCCACGTTCTCGCGCATGTACCCGCGGCCACCGAAGATCTGCACCGCCCGGTCGGCGGCCCGGCCCGCCATCTCCGAGCAGTACAGCTTGGTCATCGACGCTTGCCCGTGCAGTGTCTTGCGGTCGTGACCGGCGTCGATCGCGCGGGCCACTTCGTAGAGCATCGTGCGGGCGGCGAACAGCTCGGTGGCGCTGTCGGCCAGCATGCCGGCGACCAGCTGGTGCTCGCCGAGCGGCCGGCCCGCGACCATCCGTTCGCGGGCGAACGCGCTGACCTCGTCGAGCAGGCGCTGCGCCGCACCCACGCACCGTGCGGCGACCATCATCCGCTCGAATCGGAACCAGTCCTGGGTGAACGTCATCGGTCCGCCCTCGACGCCCACGAGATTGGCCACCGGCACCCGCACGTCGCGGAAGGCGACGATCGGGTGCTCGTCCGCGATGTTGTGCGAATACTTGGGTGAGCGAACGACTTCCATGCCCGGCCAGGGCACGTCGACGACCAGCAGCACATGGTCTCCGGCGTGCGGTCCGTCGGACAGCACCGCCTCGACGAAGACGTAGTCGGCGAGGTTGTACGAGGTGACGTGCCACTTGATCCCGTCGATGACGTACTCGTCGCCGTCGCGGCGTGCCGTGGTCTGCAGCGCCGAGGTGTCCGACCCCGCGAACTCCTCGGTGATCGCATACGCCTCGTGCATCTCCCCGCGCACCGTCGGCAGCAACCAGCGCTGCAGCTGGTGTTCGGTCGCCACCTCCGGCCACCACTGCGGCGGGGTCGCCATCACCCAGCCCAGGCCGTTGGTCACCCGGCCGCACTGCTCCTGGACCAGGATCTGCTGCAGAGCGCTACACCCTCCGCCCCCGAGCGAGGTGGGCATGTTGGTCGCGTAGAGGCCCTCGGCGAGGGCGCGGGCGCGGTGCTCGGCGGTGACCTCCTTGGGCAGCACACCACCGGCCAGCTCGGCCTCCACCTCAAGGGGCATCAGTGATTCCACGAACTCGCGGGCTGTGTCGCGGATGCGCAGATCCTCGTCGGTCAACCCGTACATCCGGCCCGCCTCTCCTCTTGACTGAGCGTTCAGTCTATGCCAGCGTTCCTGGGTATGACCAGCATCCGCAGCGCCGATGTCGTGGTAGTGGGCGGCGGTACCGTCGGGGCGTGGACGGCGGTGCTGCTTGCCGAGAATCGCAGCGCCGACGTGGTGTTGGTGGAGTCGCGGACACTGGGTGACGGCGCGAGCAGTCGCGCGGCCGGAATGGTGCGCGCCCAAGGCGGCACCGAGACCGCCATCCGTCTGGGGCTGCACAGCCAGCAGTTCTACGCCGAGAGCGGGGACCGTTTCCCACTGGACTGCGGGTTCGTGCGGCAGGGCTACCTGATGCCGTGTTTCAGCGACGCCGACGTCGCGGCCGCGCACGACCGGATCGCGCTGCAACGCTCCCTCGGACTCGAGGTGGAGTGGCTCTCCAGCGACGACATCGACTCCCGCAGAACGGGACTCGCACCGGGAGTGACCAGGGGTGCGTCGTACGCTCCGGGGGACGGCTACATCGACGCGCCGCGCAACGTGCTCGCCTACACGGCCGCCCTGGCGACGGCCGGTGTCGACGTCCGAGAGCGCTGCGCGTTCACCGGCCTGCGAACCTCCGGCGGCCGGGTCGTCGGAGTGGACACCTCGGACGGTCCGATCGATGCCGAGCGGGTGGTGTTGACCGGTGGCCCCCAACTGGCCGAGGTCGGCGCCAGGGCCGGAGGCCGGATTCCTGCGGGCGGGACGCGACACCAGGTGGTGGTCACCGAGCCGCTGCGCGAACTCGACGTCACCGAGCTGCCGATGGTGTTCGATGTCACCTCCGGCATCTACTGGCGGCCCGGCGAGGCCGGCGGCCTGCTGTGGGGAATGAGCAATCCCGACGAAGCACCCGGTGAGGCAATCGATTTCGACAATGCCTACTACCACACCGCGCTCGCACGCATCGAGACGCTGCTGCCCGCGGTGGTCGGGCTCGGCCTGCGCCGCACCTGGGCCGCGACGATCGACTACACCCCCGATCACCTGCCGATCCTCGGGCCGCTGCTCACCGGCGACGGGCCGATCGAGGGAACGGTCGTCGCCAGTGCCGCAGGCCACGGCATGATGTGGGGCCCCGCAGTCGCCCAGGTCGCCGCCGACCTGGTCAGATCCGGGCGCTGCGACTGGCTGGACCTGACCGATCTCGGGCTCGATCGCTTCGACGCCGAGGGCCGCAGTCGCGTTGCACCCGAACCGATCTCGCTCCCCTTCCCGGAAACCACGGAGGCACTGACCCGATGACGAACGCCATTCTCACCGCACTACTGCCCGGAGCCGGTACAGCCGACCTCGAGGACTGGGGCCCGCTGGACGAGGCGACCGACCGCCCCATGGCGGTGCACGGCGTCGAAGTATGGGCCGACGGCGACCGGTCCGCAGGCATCTGGCAGTGCAGCCCGGGCCCATCGTTCTGGCGTCAGGACGAGAACGAGATGATCTACGTGCTGTCGGGCCGGATGACCGTGACGCCAGAGGGTGGCGAGCCCCTCGACCTCGGGGCCGGGGACATCGCCGTGTTCCCGGTCGGCTGGACCGGCACCTGGGTCATCCACGAGACCCTCCGCAAGGTCTACGTGCTGTTCTGAACGGTGAGTACGTCCACGGCCACCGCGCCGGCCGGCGAGACGATCACCGGGTTCGCCTCCACCGCGAGGTAGCGATCCGCGAGATCGACCGCCATCTGCCCGACGGCCACGATCACGTCGACCAGCGCGTCCTTATCCACTGCAGGCCCGCCACGCCACCCGTCGAGCAGCGGCCGAATGCGCAGTGTGGCCACCATGTCTCGGGCCCGGTCGCGGGTCAGCGGCGGGCACGCGATCGCCCTGTCCGCGAGCAGCTCGATCAGCGTCCCGCCCGCGGCGACCACGACCAGCGGACCGAAGGCCGCGTCGCACACGTATCCCACCGACACTTCGACGCCCGGTGATGCCATCGCCGAGACGGTCACCGCAGGCCCCAACGGCGCCAGGTCGCGGTAGGCCTCACGCAGCTCGTCCTCGTCGCCGATATCGAGCCGCACGCCGCCCACATCGCTCTTGTGTTCCACTGCAGTCGTTTTCAGCGCCACCGGGTAGCCGATCTGCGCGGCCGCGACGCACACCGAGTTCAGGTCCGCAGCGGAGCGGGTCGGCACCACCGGGATGCCGTAGTGGGCCAGGAGGTCGAATTCCGTCGCCGTCGTCGGACCCGTCCCGACGGTCGGGGCTGTCTCGACGGGCGCAGGCCAGGCCGCCAGGTGCCCCATCGCCGCCAGACCGCTGCGCACCCCCTCCAGTACCGCGACGCCGTGATCGCGCAACCGTTGCGCCGTCGGCCGGTCGATCGCCGAGGGCACCGAGGCGAGGACGGCCAGCGGCGCGTCGGTCTGCTTCGCCACGTCGACGACGGCGTCGGCGTAGGCGGTGTCTCCGTCGAACTCGGTGACCAGGTCCACCGCAAGAGCGGTCACCGCGACCCCGGGATCATCGGTCATCGCTCGCAAGCACGCGCTGAACAGATTGCGGGTGTCGGCACCGGTACCCCACACGTCGAGCGGGTTCGTCGGCTGCAGCCCGTCGTCGAGCACGTCGGCGATCGCGGCCACGGTGGCCGGCGTCAGCGCCGCGAAGTCCACTCCGAGATCGTGGGCGAGATCGACGGTGAGCGCACGCTCGGCGCCCGAATCGTGCACGGTCGCCACGGCACTGCCCCGCCCACGCCGCCCGGTCGCGAACAACTCGACGGTGTCGACGAATTCGGCCATGTCGGTGACGTGGACGGCGCCTGTCGCGGTGCAGAACGCACGCCAGGAATCGCTACCGCCGGCCAGCGCGCCGGAGTGGGCAGCGACCATCGCGCGGCCGCGCGGCGAGCCGCCGATCGCCAGCACGATCACGGGTATGCCGGCATCGGCCGCACGCACCAGCGCCGCGCGCAATCGCGGCACCGCGCGGGGCGTCTCCATCAGCAGCGCGATCACCCGGGTGCCGTCATCGGACAGCGCATAGTCGAGATAATCGGCGGTGTCGGTGACCAGTTCCTGCCCCGACGACACCGCGAGCCGAAACCCGAAGCCACGGTTGGCCCGCAGGAGCGTCGAGAACGCCGATCCCGAATGCGTGACGAGGCTGATGGGACCGGCCGGCAGCGGGTCGGGCTCCAGATAGCCCAGTGCCCGCACCCCCGAGGCGACGTTGACGAAGCCCATACATCCCGCACCGCACACTGCCATTCCTGCCGACGCGGCCACCGCCCGCACGTCGTCGCGGAGGCCGTGAGCGGCGCCGAACAGGACGGCCGACCGCGCGCCCGCGGCAGCGGCAGCGCGCAATTGATCCAGCAGCGCGGCGTCGGGCACCCCCAGCAGCACGAGGTCGACGGGCTCGTCGAGATCTGCCAGGGACGGGGCACAGATGCGATCACCGATCCGGTCGTAGCGCGGATTGACCAGATGCACCCGAGCGCTGCCCCGCGCCGCCTCGATCACCATCCGGGCGCCGAAGCTGTCGGGACGCGGGCTCGCCCCGACGACCGCGATCGACCGCGCCCCCAGCATCGTGGCGACGGCAGCAGCCCGCGCGCTCATCGCGTACGCCGGAAACGCTTCTTCTTCTGATCTGCCAGCGCCGCCCGCGCCGCCTGCCATCCGGGTATCCCGCAGACTCCGCCGCCGGCATGGGTTCCGGAGCTGCCGTTGTACAGCCCGGCGATCGGCGTTCGGTAGTCGGCGTATCCGGGTGCGGGACGCATGTGGAACAGCTGCTCGAGCGAGAGCTCGCCGTGGAAGATGTTCCCGCCGAGCAGACCGTACTCCTGCTCCATCTCGTGAGGTCCGACGATGTCGCGGTGCAGGATCGAGGCTTTGAAGCCGGGCGCGACCTGGTCGTACAGGTCGATCAACCGGTCGGCGTAGGCATCGAGTTCCTCGGTGTGCGGGGCATCCGCCCACGCCGCCGGGACCCACTGCGTGAACAGCGACATGATGTGTGTGCCATCGGGATTGAGGGTGGTGTCCAACGTCGTCGGGATCACCCCGTCACTGAACGGCATCAGCGCCGGCCGACCGGCGCGGGCATCCTGGAACGCCGCCTCGATGTACTCCATCGTCGGGGCCATCTCCACCGAACCGGTGTGATGCTCAGCGAGGCCACTGCTCGGGTCGGCCGTGAAGTTCGGCAACTCGCCGAGCGCGAGATTGATCTTCACCACGCCGCTGCGCGTCTTGAACCGCTCGATGTCGGTGACGAAGTCCTCCGGCAGCTCGGTGCGCGGAACATGCTCGAGGAAAGCCGTTTTCGGGTGCAGCGTGGTGACCACCAGCGGCGCGGTGATCTCCTCGCCGGTGTCGAGGACTGCACCGCGCACCTCGCCGCCGCGGACGAGTAGCCGAGCCACCCGGGCGTGGGTGCGGATCTCGGCGCCGAAGCTGCGCGCGGACTTCGCAATCGCCTCGGACACGCCGCCCATACCGCCCTCGGGGTATCCCCAGCTGCCGAGCTGGCCGTCGCCCACATCACCGATCGAATGGTGGGCCATCACGTAGGCGGTGCCGGGTTCGTAGGGTCCCGCCCACGTCCCGATCACGCCGTTGACGGCGAGAGCTCCCTTGATCTGCGGTGATTCGAACCAGTCGTCGAGCAGGTCGGCGATGCTCATGGTCAGCAGCCGGGTGACGTCAGCGGTGGTGCGTACCGAGATGCCGCGCTGACTCCACGCCAGCTTCGCGAGCTCCAGCAGGTCCGCGGGCCGGTGCGACCCGATGGTCGGTGGCACCTGCAAGAGCAGAGGCCCCATCACATCGGCGACACCCTCGAGCCAGGCATTCCATTTCGGCCAGGTCTGCGCGTCCTTCTTCGACCATTTCGCCAGCTGCTCGTAGGTGCGTGCCGGGTCGTCCTCGTAAATCGTCAGCGATCCGCCGTCGGGGAATGCCTGGTAGTAGGGGCCCATCGGGTGCACCTTGTAGCCGTGCCGCTCCAGTTCCAGCTCCCGCACGATCGTCGGGGGCATCAGGCTCACCACGTAGGACAGCCGGGTCACCCGCAGATGCGGGGCGTCCTCCCATGGCGCTTCCGTCGTGGCCGCACCGCCGAGTGATCCGCGCGATTCGAGAACCAGGGTGCGAGCGCCCGACCGCGCGAGATAGGCGGCCGACACCAGGCCGTTGTGACCGCCGCCGATCACCAGAGCGTCATAGTTGTTGGACATCGAAAGGCCTCTCCCAAAGGGTCCTGACTGACTGTTCAATCTAACGAAGTGTTAGGCTTCGGACAAGGGGCGACGCGGCCCCACGATGGGAGGAGCGCCACCATGGCAGAACCCGCCCCGGCGACCGAGCAGAACGAGGGCCGCCGGATCGAAATGCTGCGCGCCGCAGCGGAGCTCATCTGCGAGCGCGGTTTCGGCGACACCAGGATCGCCGACGTGGCCAAGCGTGCCGGGGTCAGCTCGGCTCTGGTGATCTACTACTTCGGCACTCGGGATCGATTGCTCGTCGATGCGCTGCGCTACTCCGAGGAGTCCTTCTACGAGGCGGCCGAGAAGATGCTCGCCGAGGTGCCGTCACTGCAGGAGCGGCTGTCTCTGCTGATTCGGTGGACTTGCATCCCCCGGGGTGACGACGAGATCCCCGGGGCGTGGGGGTTGTGGTTCGACCTGTGGGCGCAAGCGTTCCGACACAACGAGATCAAGGCGGGACGGGTCGAACTGGACGCCCGCTGGCGCGCGATGATCGTCGACGCCGTCCGTTCGGGAGCCGATCAGGCCAACGCCGATCCGCGGATGTTCGCCCTCGCGTTCGCGGCCCTCCTCGACGGGCTGTCCATTCAAGTGGCGCTGGAGGATCCGGAGGTCGACTCCGAGGTGGCCTACGACATCGCGATGCGCTTCGCCGAGCGCGAGCTCAACCTGCCCGCCTCGGCCGCTAAGCGGAACTGAGTGCGGTCACCGGATCGGTGACGAGCGCCGCGGTGCTGCGCTGGAGCACTCGAACCGCATCATGACTGCACAGGCACACGACCTGCGCGCCGGGGTGATGGGTCACCGAGGTCGGGCCAGATCTGTTGGGCACCTCGACGACGAGATCTCTCGGTGCACCGACGTCCACGTGGACGTGGGTACAGTTGCCCAGGTAGACAACGTGTGTGACAGTCCCGGGGATGCAGTTCATTCCGCTCTCGACTGCACTTCCACTGTCCTGCAGCGTGATTCGTTCCGGTCGGATCACAATCGCGGCCGCTCCCGGCTCGGCCGCGCCGGTCACCTCGGCCGTCATCTGCGTTCCGAGCGCGCGACACGTGACCGACGCACCCACCACGTCGACCACCTCCGCGTCGAAGATGTTCGCGGCGCCGAGGAAGCCCGCGACGAACGTCGTCGCCGGCGACGAGTAGATCTCTTGCGGCGCGCCGACCTGCTCGATCCTGCCTTCGGCCAGCACCGCGATCTGATCGCTCATGGTGAGCGCTTCCTCCTGATCGTGGGTGACGTAGACGAAGGTGATGCCGATCTCTCGCTGCAGAGCACGCAGCTCGAGCTGTAACTGCTTGCGCAGCTTGGCATCCAGCGCGCCGAGCGGCTCGTCCAGGAGAAGGACCCGCGGTCGCAGCACCAGGGCACGCGCCAGCGCGATCCGCTGCTGCTGCCCGCCCGAGAGTTGAGCGGGCTTGCGCCGGGCGTAGGAGGTCATCTGCACCAGCTCCAACGCGTCACCGACGCGTTGGCGCGTCTCCTCCCGGGAGACCTTCTGGTACTTCAATCCGAAGGCGACGTTGTCCCATACGGACATGAACGGGAACAACGCGTAGGTCTGGAACACGGTGTTGACCGGACGGCGGTGCGGTGGATCTGCCGCGACGTCGCGTCCGTCGAGTTCGATGCGACCCGAGTCCGGTCGCTCGAACCCTGCGATCATGCGCAGCGTCGTCGTCTTCCCACACCCCGACGGCCCCAGCAGCGAGAAGAACTGCCCGGCAGGGATATCGAGGTCGATGCCATTGACGGCCGGCATCCCCGCGAACGACTTGACCAGCGCCTCGAGCCGGATCGCGCCGCCGGCCATCAGACCCACACCGTCAGCGTGATCCCGCGACCGCGGTCGCGAAAGCCGAGAAGTTGCGAGCGAACCTGTCGACATCGTCTTCCGTGTGCTGAACCGACAACAGCCATTGCTCCACCTTCCCCCATGGTGGGAGGAACACGCCACCGTTGTGCTGCATGAGCCAGTGCAGGTGGCCCAGTCTGGCGTCGATCTCCAGGAAGTCGCGGAACTCCCGGACCGGCTCGCCGCGGAACGTCACGCACCCCTTGGCACCGACCGACACGACGTGCCAATCGAATCCGTGGTCGGCGATGACCTCCTCCAGCGCGGTGCGCAGTCGCGCCGACAGGCAGTCCAGGTGACGGTAACTGGCCGTGGTGAGCACGTCGGACAGCGTCGCCCGGGTGGCGGCCATCGCCAGCGGATTGCCGTTGAACGTCCCCACCTGCTCGTAGCGGCCATCCGCGATCGCCGACATCACCGCCTCGGTGCCGCCGATCGCGGCGACGGCGATGCCGCCACCGAGCGCCTTGGCCAGGCAGACGAGGTCCGGTGTGACACCGCTGCGCGCGGTGATCCCACCCGGTCCCGTGGTGAATCCGGTCTTCACCTCGTCGTAGATGAGCAGCGCGCCCTCGTCGTGTATCAGCTGCCGCACCGCGGCGAGGTAACCCTCGTCGGGCGGGATGATCCCGGCGTTCATCATCACCGGTTCGACGATCATCGCGGCGACCCGGCCGGGATGGGCGGTGAGCGCCCGCGAGACGGCCTCGACGTCGTTGAACGGCACGACGATGACGAGATCTCGGATGGCGCGGGGAATGCCGGTGTTACCGGGCACCGGGGTGGGTGTCTCCCGCGGTCCGATCTCGTCGGCCTCGGGCAGCACCGACACCTGTACCGAGTCGTGGTGGCCGTGATAGCAGCCCTCGACTTTGATGATCAGGTCGCGTCCGGTCACCGAGCGCGCGAGGTGCACCGCGTCCATCGTGGCCTCGGTGCCGGAGTTGGCGTAGCGCCACAGCGGCAACCCGAAGCGACGGGCCAGCTCGGCGGCGATCCAGATCGCGTCCTCGGTCGGCTGGGCGAAGTGGGTGCCACGGCGCACCCGATCGCCGACCGCGGCCACGATGGCCGGGTGCGCGTGCCCGGCGATGGCGGCGCCGTAACCACCATGCATGTCCACGTATTCGTTGCCGTCGACGTCGTAGACCTTGGACCCGAACCCATGGCTCATCCACACCGCCTGCGGCTCCGCGATCTGCCAGTTCGAGGTCGCACCACCGGCCAGGTGCGCTCCGGCGACGTCGATGAGTTCGGCGCTGCGCGGCTGCCGCCGCAAGAAGATCTGCTCCTGCTCGGCGATCAGGGAATCGAGAGCACCGACGGGATGGGGACGAGACGTCACCGTTGCAGCCACCGCGAACCTCCGGTCTATCGGTTGACTGAGCATTCAGTCTATGCGAGAGTCCTAGCAGCGACAAGACGCGGAATCAATCGGGAGGCGCGATGCCAGAGCCCACCACCCGGCGTCAATTCCTGACGCGCGCAGCGCTTCTCGCCGCAGGTGCCCCTGCACTCGGCGCATTCCTGGCCGCATGCGGCGGGGGGTCCGACAATCAGGGCGCCACCCCCACACTCAAACTCGCATCGCCCGCCAACCCGGTCACCTGGGACATCCCCGCCGACAACACCCCTGTCGCCGACGGCTTGGCTCCCGAGAAGGGCACGCTGAAGCTCTACACCTACGCCGATTACGTGAGCCCGGACGCGGTCAAGTCGTTCGAGCAGAAATACGGCGTGACAGTGGAGATCTCGACGTTCAACGACGGCGGCGAGGCGCTGACCAAGCTCCGCAGCGGCGTGGACTTCGACATCTACAACGCGAACTACACCGAGATCAGCAGGCTGGTCAACGGCGGCCTGCTCCGGCCGCTGAACCACTCCTACATACCGAACATCACCAATGTCTGGCCGAGCTTCACCAATCCCTGGTACGACCAGCAGTGGCGCTACAGCGTGCCCTACACGATCTACACCACCGGCATCGGCTGGCGTACCGATCAGGTGCCTGCGGACATCGGCGCGCTCGGCAACCCCTACGACGCCTTCTGGAACCCGACCTTCAAGGGCAAGACCGCCGTGCTGGACGACTGGCACACGACCATGGCAATGGTGCTGTTGCGCAACGGTATAACTGATGTCAACACGTCCTCGGAAAGTGACCTGAAGATGGTCGGCGATCAACTCGGGCAACTGGTGTCGGCCACCTCACCGAAGGTCACGATCACCGCGTACAACGATCTGCCCGCCGGCCAACTGGGTCTGGCCCAGATGTGGTCCGGTGACATCATCAACGCGCAGTCCTATCTGCCCGAGGGCACCGGACCCGACATATTGCGCTACTGGTTTCCCGCTGACGGCAAGGGCATGGTCGACAACGACATGCTCGTGACACTCAAAGGCGGCAAGAACCCGGTACTCGCACACCTGTTCCTCGACCACATGCTCGATCCGGCGGTGGCGATGCAGAACTTCCAGGCCATCGGCTATCAACCGCCGCAGAACTCGATCAAACCCGATGCGCTGGTCGCGGACGGTTTCATCCCGCCGAACCTCTCGACGGCGATCGTCAAGCCGGAGTGGTTCGACGCCGGCTACCGCATCCTCGAGCTCGATCCGGCCAACGACGCCGCCTGGCAGAACATCTGGCGCACCTTCAAAGCCGGCGGGTCGTAGGCTCATCCGCATGTCGAGCAGGCCGAAGGGGGCCCGCGGGATCTGGCCCGCACTGGCCGCTCCCGGAGTGATCTGGCTGCTGCTGTTCTTCGTCGCGCCGATGTACGTGGTGCTGTGCATCGTCTTCGGTCGGCTCGATCCCATCTTCCGGACAGCAGTGCCCATCTGGAACCCGGTGCAGTGGGATCCGACGCAGTTCACCTACGTGTTGTCCCACATCGTCGGCGCCGACGGGGTTTTCGGACCGGCCCTGCTGCGGACCGCACTGTACGTGCTCACCGCCAGTGCGTTGTGTCTGCTCATCGCGTTTCCGGTGGCCTACTATGTCGCGCGACTGTCCGGCCGGCGCAAAGGACTGCTGCTCACCCTCTTGATCGCACCGTTCTGGATCAGCTACATGATGCGAATGTTCGCCTGGGTGAACCTGTTACAGGACGACGGACTGGTGAACCGGATCCTCGGACTCGGCGGCGTGTTCCACCCCGGCATCGACTGGCTCACCGGCCAGCCCGCAGTCGTGGTCCTCGGCCTGGTGTACGGCTATGTGCCGTACATGATCCTGCCCCTCTACGCGGGGTTGGACCGGCTACCCCAACCCGTGCTCGAGGCCTCACGCGATCTCGGCGCCGATCGGGCGTCGTCGTTCTGGCGGGTGACGCTGCCGCTGAGCCGGCCGACCATCGTGGCCGCGATCCTCCTGACATGCCTGCCGATGCTGGGCGACTACTTCACCAGCGACATGCTCTCGGCCTCTCCGAAAACGGCGATGGTCGGCAACCTGATCAACGACAGCGTGCTGACTCCGGGCCAGACCGGGCAGGCCGGCGCGTTCGTGCTGTTGGTGTTCCTCGTCGCGCTGATCCCGATGTTGTACTACATCCGCGTCACCGGCCGGCGCGACGAGGTGGCGTCGTGAGCATCCCGCGCAGATCTCCGGTCGCCTGGTGGCACGATCCGTGGCGGCCGCCTCGGGTCCTGATCGCGGTCACGATCGGATACCTGCTGTGGTCGCTGCTCCCGGTTCTCGTCGCGGTGCTGTTCTCGTTCAACGCCGGGCGATCCCGCACGGTGTGGCAAGGCTTTTCGTTCCGCTGGTACTGGGGCGATCAGACGCTCTCGGTCTGGCACGACGCGACGTTGCACAACGCGCTGTTGCAGACGCTGAAGCTCGGTCTGCTCACCACGCTGATCACGGTGCCGCTCGGGGTGCTGTTCGCCCTGGGGATCGACCGGTGGCGGGGCCGTCTCCCTGCGGGCGCGAACTTCCTGATGCTGCTGGCCTTCGTGCTGCCCGAGGTCCTGCTGGCGGTGTCGCTGCTCTTCGTCATCACCACCGTCGCCCTACCGATCGGACTCGGCACGACGGCCCAGGTGATCGGTCTGGTGACGTTCCAGATCTCCTATCCCGCAGTCCTGGTGCGGGCCCGCCTGGCGACGATCGGACCGCAGTACGAAGAGGCTGCCATGGATCTGGGCGCCTCACCTCTGGGCGCGCTGCGGCGCGTGGTCATGCCGATGCTGATGCCGGCGATCTTCGCCAGCACCGTACTCGTGTTCGCCGACGTCATCGATGATTTCGTGATGGTCCGCTACCTGTCGGGGGGCGCCTCCTCCGAACCGGTGTCGGTGAAGATCTACAACACCGCCCGCGGGGCGCCCACACCGGCTCTGAACGCTCTGGCGACGCTGCTGCTGTTCACCGCGCTCGCGGCGGTCACCATCGGCTATCTGGTGTTCCGCCGGATGACGCGCAACGACGGCACGACCGCCGATCGAGGTATCGGCGCCTTCGCCGGCGAGCTCTGACGGTCTGGACCTGCCCGGCAAGCCGCACTAGACTGACTGTATGTTCAAACAGCCTGACCCGGCACCCGTTCCCGCCGACGGAGTGGCCGCCGCACTCGCGCCCTTCGGTCAGTCCCGGATGCTGCCGCGCGAGGCCTACGTCGATCCCGCAGTGTTCGATTGGGAGCAGCGCCAGGTCTTCTCGGGCTGGACGTGTGTCGGGCGCTCCGACGACCTCGCGACCGTCGGAGCGCAGAAGGCACTCGGCAGCGGCGCCGCCGGGATGTTGCTCGTGCGCGGGGAGGATGGCACACTCCGCGCATTCGCCAACACGTGTCGGCACCGCGGCCACGAACTGCTGCCCTGCGGCGCACCCGAGTCGACGGCCAGGAAGGCGCGCAGCATCGTCTGCCCGTACCACGCCTGGTCCTATCGATTGGACGGAAGTCTGCGCAACGCACCGGGTTTCGCTGACGCCGACGGGTTCGACGCGAGCGATTTCGGGCTGATCGAGCTGCGCCTGGTGGACTGGCACGGGTGGCTGTTCGTCGACCGCAGCGGAACCGACGGCGACTTCGCCGAGCATGTCGCCGGATGGGAGGAGGTCATCGCCCCTTACCGTCCCGAAGACCTCACCGTCGTGGCGCGACACTCCTACGAGCTGGCGACCAACTGGAAGGTCATCGCGGAGAACTACCAGGAGTGCTACCACTGCCAGAGCATTCACCCCGAGTTGTCCCGGATCAGCCCGCCCACCAGTGGCGAGAATCTGGACCACGACGGCGCATGGATGGGTGGCTGGATGTCGATCGTCGACGGGGCAGAGACGATGTCGCTCGACGGCAAAAGCGGCGGGGTGCGCATCGCGGGACTTTCGGAGCACGAGCAGCGCACCGTCATGTACGTGGTCGCCTACCCCAACCTCCTGATCAGCCTGCATCCCGACTACGTGATGACCCACCTGATGACTCCGCTGGCCGCCGATCGGACCCACGTGGAGTGCACCTGGGCATTCCCGAAAGAGGTTGCCGCTGAGCCCGGATTCGACCCGTCGTATGCGGTCGACTTCTGGGACCTGACGAATCGGCAGGATTGGGCGGCTTGCGAATCGGTGCAGCGCGGACTGAGTTCACCGCACGCGCGGCCCGGTCCGCTCGCCCCCGACGAGGACGGGGTGTATCAGTTCGTCACGCGGGTGGCTAGGGCGTACGCCGATTCCGCTGATCCCGCGCCGGGACCCCGTTAGCGCCTCCGTCGCTGTCGATCGACTGGGCGTAGCTGCCCACGGCATCCGCGGCCGTGGACGCCATGATCCCCAGCGCTTTTCGGTCCACGTTGTCGATGCTGTCGCCGCGCCGGTGGTAGTTGGCATCGAACGCGACACCCGCACGGCCACCCCAGATACGCGCCTGCACATCCGATTTGAGCTGCGAGGTCCCGGTGGTCAGCCCGCCGACCGGCACCCCGGCGGCGACGAAGGAGGCGTAATCGGTACCGCGGGTGAGCGGCATGTCGGCCGGCCGCACGCCGTGTTCGTACAGTCGCGCGGCCAGCGTCCGCTCGATACCTGCCGACCCCTCCGGTAGTGGACGGACGTTCGCCGAGGTCTGCGCGGACTGGTCACCGTCGAGGGTGAAGTAACCCGCGTTCGGCGACCCGATCACGTCGAGATCCAGGTAGAGCGCGATGTCGTTGAGCTCATCGGGTTTCAGCGCGCGCAGATAGGCCGCCGAGCCGTCGGCAGACGTCTCGCCGCCACCCCAGAACGCGAACCGAACGACGTTGTGGGCATCGGGCTTCGGCCCGAGTTGCAGCGCGGTCTCCAGGACCGCCGCGACGCCGGAACCGTTGTCGTCGATCCCGGGCCCGTCCCCCGTGCTGTCGAGGTGCGCACCCACGACCACGACGTTGTGCGAGTTGCCGGAGGAGGTCTGGGCGATCACACTGCGTGACGTCGTCATCACGGGTTTGTTGTCGAGCACCAGCGTGACGGGGTCGTCGGTGCGCCGCAGCGCCGCATCCGTGGCCGGATCGATGATGCCGACGGGAATCGTCATGGCTTGGTAGTAGCCGGGGGTGAACAGGCCGGCGGGCGCCGCGACCGGCCGGGTCGGCGTGGATTGGCTGACGACGAGGACGCCGACCGCACCGGCCGCCTTGGCCGCGTCGTGTTTCGCCACGACCGAGCATCCGCTGTCGTCGACCACTGCGATGGCGCCCTTGATGCGCACCCCGGTGTAGTCGGCGGCAGCACACCCGGCGGCAGCGCGGGGCCGCAGCGTGAGCGCTTTCACCCCGCCCGGCGCGGTGGTGAGCAGTAGCGACGCCTGGTCGACACGGAAGACACGCCGACCGACCGTCAGCGCCGGCTTGCCTCCGCCGGAGCCCGAGAGCCGCTGGAACTCCGGAGTATGGACGTCGAAGCCCTTGTCGCGCAGCGCCTTCGCGACATAGTCCACACTCGCCTGATAGCCCGGTGTGCCGTCAGCACGCGTGCCGTCATGCGTGTCGGCGATCTTCTGCAGCTCGACGAGGTGGTTGTACACCCCGTCGACGGTCACCCGGTCGGCCAGATCGCCGCCCAGATCTGCCCGCGGCGCGGCGGTCTGCGACGAGCACGCCGTCAGAATCAGGGCGAACACCAGCACGGCCGCCCGGGGCCAGCCCCTCATGACTCGCGCAGGACGTGGCGGGTCCGGTCATCGCGCACCGGAATCCCGTTGCGGCCGCGCTGATCCTGCGCGTAGAGACCGACGGCGTAGCCGACGCCGCTACCGTTGATACCCATCGCGGTGCGGTCGACGCGGTCGAGGGTGTCGGTCGCCTTGTGGTAGTTCGGGTCGAACGGTTGATCGGCCTGGCCACCCCAGAGCTTGGCCTGCTCGGCGGTCATCTTCTCCTCCGCGCCGGAGAACAATCCGCCCGATGGCACTCCGGCGCGGGTGAACGCGTCGTAATCGGAGCGGCCGTCGAAACCCGTGTCCTCTGCCTGCTTTCCGGCGCTGTCCAGGTAGCCGACGAGCGCGCGCTCGATCCCGGCCGACCCCTCGGGCACCCGCGGGACGGCCCGATTGCCGACGCCGGTGGACTGGTCTCCGTCGTAGGTGAAGTAGCCCGGGTTGGGCGAGCCGAGCATGTCGAAGTTGAGGTAGAGCGCGATGTCGGTGAGTTGGTCCACATTCAACGAGTCGACGTAGTTGAAGGACCCGAGCAGCCCGAGTTCCTCACCACCCCAGAACGCGAACCGCACCGCGTTGGCGACCTGGGGTGAACTGCCCAGTTGCAGAGCCGTTTCCAGGACAGCCGCGGTGCCCGAACCGTTGTCGTTGATCCCCGGCCCGTCCGGGACGCTGTCCAGGTGCGCCCCGACCATGACCACGTCCTTGGTGGAGCCCGTCTTGGTCTGTGCGATCACGTTGCGGGTCTTCTCGGTCCGCACCCCTGCGTTCATCCTGATGGTGGCCGGATCACCGGCTGCCTCGCGCAGGCGGGGACCCTCGGCCTTGGCGACGCTGATGACCGGGATCTTGACGTCGGTGCTCTCACCGAGGGTTCCGCCGGTGACCTCGCCGTCGTCGTTGTTGACCACGATCAGCGCGACCGCGCCACGGGTTGCTGCGGCGGTCTGCTTCTCCCCGAACGGGCACGAACCCCGATCGACCACCACGACGGCACCCTGCGTCGGCAATCCGTCGTAATCCTGTGCGGTGCAGCCCGGACTGTCCTCGACGCGGGCCGCGACGATCGGACCGGACACTCCCGCGCCGGGCGCGCCTGCGGTGTACTCGAGGGGCCGCGCGGTGATGTCACCGCCGGCGACCGTGAGCTTCGGCGCATCGGCGAACGGCAGCCGGACCTCGAACTCCGGGGTCTCGACGTCGAACCCCTTGTCGCGCAGCGCCCTTGCCACGTAGTCCACGCTGGCGGCGTAACCTGCGGTGCCCAGCGCGCGATTCCCGCCGTTGGCGTTGGCGATGTCCTGCAGCGCCTGCATGTGCGCCATCGTCGCGTCGACGGTGACCTTTCGGGCCAGCGAGTCGGCGAACTGCCCGGCCGCCCCGGCGTCGGCCGAGGGCGAGGCGGACTCAGACGAGGACTCAGCGGGATCAGGTCGGCTGTCGCGGCTGCATCCGCCGCCGACCAGCAGTGCGACGGCGAGCAGGATCGCGAGCCGCAGTCGGGTGTGGGTCACCCGCACCACGTTAGCGCGCGCTCAGATGCTCCAGTACCGCGTCGGCGGCCAGCTGCGGCTCCTCGATCTGGAGGAAGTGGCCCGCCGACGGCAGCGTGACGACGGTGCTCCCGGTGGGCAGCACGTCGCGGATGGCTTCGGCATAGTCGACCAGCATCGCGCCGTCCTGCACGCCCTGCAGGTGCAGGATCGGCACGCGTGGCAGATCGAAGCGGTACCGGTGCAGATCGGCGTAGCGCGCCGGTGGTGTGCCCGGCCGGACCAGTGCGCGGTAGTACCCCAGCGCCGCGCGACGGTGTACCGCGCTGGGGAGCGCGGCCAGCGCGGCGTCGAGCTCGGCGTCGGTGTCGAAACCGGCGGGCCCCCAGTCGCGCCAGAGCCGGCGGATCACGCGCGGCAGAAGGCGTTCAGGCATGCCGGGCAGCTGGAAGAACAGGATGTACCAGCTGTTGCGCAGCTGGCGGGGCAGTTGCCGCAGCTGCCGTGCGGCATCACCGCGGGCCCGGTTGACCGCGCCGATCGGCGCGACCGCCATCGTGATGTGCGCGGCGAACGGCGACGCGGGGTGCGCGGCGAACGCGGCCGCGGTGAACGCTCCCCAGTCGTGACCGATGACCACGGCGTCGGCGGGCGCCCCCAGCGCGCCGTGCACCTCCAGTGCGTCGGCCATCAGCGCCCCGATGCGGTAATCCCCGTCGGGGGCCGGCCCCGTCGGCGCGTAGCCGCGCGAGAACGGCGCGACCACCCGCATGCCGCGCTCGGCGAGCAGGCGCGCGAACTTCTGCCAGCCCCAGGCACTGTCAGGGAAACCGTGCAGACACAGCACCAGCCGGCCGTCGGGGGGACCCCACGCCAGCGCGCTGACCTTCAGGTGGTCGAGCTCGAAGGTCAGGCGCTGCGCGTCGGTCACGCCCAGGAATCTACGCGGACGCCAGGGCCCGCTGCTTGCTGAACTCCAGCGTGCCGTCGTCGATCTTGCCGTTGCGGATGACGCGCAGATCCACGAGGTAGTTCTGCTTGAGCCGCCACGGCGCCTTCGATCCCGACTTCGGCAGCCGGTCCAGCGCACGCTTGATGTAGCCCGAGGACAGGTCCACGAACGGCAGCTCCTCGACATCGGGGGCCGGATCGCGCGGCACCACGGTGTCGTAGCCGTTGCTGTTCATGTGCTGCAACAGCCGGCTGACGTACTCCGAGGTCAGATCTGCTTTGAGCGTCCATGACGCGTTGGTGTAGCCGAAGGTGAACGCCACGTTCGGCAGACCCGAGAGCATCAGCCCCTTGTAGGCCACCGACTTCGACAGGTCCTGCGGCTCTCCGTTGCGCAGCACCTCCGCACCGCCGAAGAACTGCACGTTCAATCCCGTTGCGGTGACGATGATGTCGGCCTTGACTTCCTGGCCGGACTTCAGCGCGATGCCGTCGGCGGTGAAGTGGTCGATCACGTCGGTGACGACGTCGGCCTTGCCCTTGCGGATCGTCTTGAACAGATCGCCGTTGGGGGCCAGGCACACGCGCTGGTCCCACGGCTTGTAGTCGGGTGCGAAGTGCCGGTCGTAGTCGAAGCCCTCGGGCAGCCGGCGTTCGGCCATGGTGCGCAACGCTTTCCGGAACACGTTGGGCAGGGTGCGGGCGAGCTGGTACTGCGCGGTGGCCTGCAGGATCGCCTTCCAGCGCACCGCGGTGTAGGCCGCCTTCTCCGGCAGCATCTTGTAGGCACGGGCCGCGAACGGGTCTTTGTCGGGCAGCGAGCCGATGTAGGTGGGAGTGCGTTGCAGCATCGTCACGTGGCCTGCGCCGCTGTCGACGAGAGCGGGGATCAGCGTGATCGCGGTGGCCCCGCTGCCGATCACGACGACGTTCTTGCCCTGGTAGTCCAGGTCCTCCGGCCAGTGCTGGGGGTGCACGATCGTGCCGGTGAAGTCCTCGGCGCCGGGGAACTCGGGCGAGAAGCCCTTGTCGTAGTTGTAATAGCCGCTGCACGCCCACAGGAAGCCGGTGTGCAGTTCGACCGTCTCGCCGTCTCGCTCGATGGTCAACTCCCACCGGCTGTGCTCGTCGGACCAGTTGGCCGCGGTGACGCGCTGGCCGTAGCGGATGTGCTCGGCGATGCCGTTCTCGGTGGCAGCCTCGTTGAGGTAATTCCAGATCGACGGGCCGTCAGCGATCATCTGGTCGGTGGCCCACGGCTTGAAGTGGAAGCCCAGGGTGTACATGTCGGAGTCCGACCGGATTCCCGGGTACTTGAACAGGTCCCAGGTACCGCCGAGCTGCTCACGCCGCTCGAGGATCACGTAGCTCTTACCGGGGCAATTCTGCTGGAGGTGCCAGGCGGCGCTGATGCCGGAGATCCCGGCTCCGACGATGACGACGTCGACAAATTCGGTCATGGTGTAAAGCTATCAACATCGTGTCGACGTGGTCAACAGTGTGTTGAGAAATTCGACAACCCGTCGAGCACCAGGTCGGCCACCGCACGCATCCCCGCTGCGTTCGGGTGTAGCGGCGCCGGCCGTCGCGGCACCGGCCAGCCGAACCGGGTGGTCCACGGGTCGGACGACCACGCATGGTGCTCGCGGCTGGCGGCCCCCGCCCGAACCACTCCGCAGCCGGTCGTCGCGGCCGCCTCGGCGGTCAACCGCTCCAACTCACCGGCGACGTGGCGGCCCAGCGCCACGTCCCGATCGCTCAGCGGCGGGGCGGCGCCGCCGGCGGGCGGCAACAACGTCAGGTAGTCGACGAACAGCACGGTCGCCCGCGGTGAACGCTGTCGGACCGTCCGGCCCACCTCGACCAGCGCGGCGCCGACCGCGTCGAGCGCGAGGTACCGCTCGGCCGGGTTCAGCAGCCCACGCAGTCGACCGCCCAGCAGCGGGATCGCACGGGCCGCCCGCGGCAGCCCCGCGGCGAACAGCAGCGGCACGTATCCCACGTCGTTGCCGCCGATGGTGATCGTGACCAATGCTTCCGATCCGTCGAGCGCGTCGATCTGTGGCGGCGCACCCCGCTGCGAGTCGGTCAGGATGTGCGCGGTCGTGGCCCCCGAATAGGTGACGTCGACGAGGTCGTACCCCCGCGCGGTGGCGACCAGGTGCGCGTAGTTGCGCGCGGAGCGGCCGGCTGCGCGGGGCGACTCCGACACCCGCGGCGCGATGCCGGGTCCGGCCGCCATCGACGAGCCGAGCGCCACATACCGGGTCACAGCGAGGGGCTCGAGGCCTGCGCCCAGAACCGCTTCGGGATGCGGCCCGCGCGCCGCGCCGAGTAGCCGGCCTGCACCGCCGCCGACATCGCCCAGGCCATCATGGCCGGATCCGCGGCTCGGGTGACCGCCGTCGCCAACAGCACGGCGTCGCAACCCAATTCCATGGCCAGCGTCGCGTCGCTGGCAGTCCCGATGCCCGCATCGAGGATCACAGGCACCGACGCGCGATCGACGATCATCTCGATGTGGTGCGGGTTGGCGATCCCCAACCCGGTGCCGATCGGCGACCCCAGCGGCATCACCGCGGCGCAGCCGGTGTCCTCCAGCCGGCGCGCCAGCACCGGATCGTCGTTGGTGTACGGCAGCACCACGAAGCCGTCGTCGACCAATTGCTCTGCGGCCCTCACCAATTCGATCGCGTCGGGCAGCAGGGTCCGCTCGTCGGCGATCACCTCGAGCTTGACCCAGTTGGTCTGCAGCGCCTCCCTGGCCAGCTGCGCGGTCATCACCGCCTCGGCGGCTCCGCGGCAGCCCGCCGTGTTCGGCAGCGGCGTGATGCCCAGCCGGGTCAGCAGGTCGAGCACCCCGGTGCCGCCGTCGGCGTCCACCCGGCGCATCGCCACGGTGGTCAGCTCGGTGCCCGAGGCCACCAGCGCCTCCTCGAGCACCGCGAGATTGGCCGCCCCGCCGGTGCCGAGGATCAGCCGCGAGCCGAACTCGCGGCCCGCAATGCTCAGTTTTCCGGTGTCAACCACCCTGCACCGCCGTCACCACGTCGATCTTCGCTCCTTCGGTCAATTCGATGTCCCACTGCGACCGGGGGACCACGGCCCAGTCCACGGCCACCGCAATGCCCTTCTCCGGGTAGCCCAACCGGTCGAGCAGCGCCGCGACGGTGACCTGACCGTCGACCTCCACGGCTTTGTCGTTGACCGTTAGCTTCACGTCGTGACTCCTTCCCGCACCCGCAGTTCGGCGGCGATCGTGTCGGCGGTCCACGGCGCGAGCAGGAATCCCGACCGACCGTGGCCCGCGGCCACCAGGGTCCGGTCGTCGAGCCTGCCGACGATCGGCACGTTGTCCTCGGTCATCGGGCGCAGGCCCGCCGCGCACTCGGCCAGCTCGTACTCGCCGAGCGCCGGCATCACCTCACACGCGTCGTCGAGCAGTTCCCGCACGCCGGCCACCGAGGGTGCGGTGTCACGTCCGTGCTCGTACTGGGTCGCGCCGACCACGACGCCGTCGGCGCGCGGCACCAGGTACACCTGCCGGCCGTGCACGCGGGCCCGCACCACCCGCTTCGGGATCGGCAGGCAGCCGCGCCGCCAGCGCAGCCGCAGCACCTCGCCCTTCACCGGCCGGATCGGCAGGCCCGGCCACAGCGTGGGCGCGTCGATGCCGTTGGCGATCACGACGGCATCCGCGTCGCTCACCTCGTCCAGCGCGGTGACGGGCCCGGCCCACTCGACACCCAGCCGTTCGCAGTGGGCAGCCAGCCCGTCGACCACGGCCCTGTTGTCGACGGCGAGCTCGGTCTCGGCCACGAATCCGTGCCGAATCGTCTGCGCCAGAAGGGGTTCGATGTCGCGGGCCGCGGTGGTCGCGGTGACGGGGTGGCCCTGGGCGGACAACCAGTCCCCGACCGTCCTCAGATCGGCGGCGTCACCGCGGTCCACCGCGACGACGAGGGACTCCCGGGAGGTGACGACCTCGGGCGGCAGACCATCGAGGAAGCCGTCGTGCCAGAGCGCGAGCGAGGCCAGGCCGATCTGCAGCAGTCGTTCCTCGCCGGGCCACCCCTCGCTGTGCGGGGCGAGCATGCCGCCGGCCACCCAGGAGGCGCCGGGGGTGCCGGTCCGATGCACCCGCACGCGCCAGCCGTCCTGGGCGGCGCGACGGGCGACGGCGAGGCCGATGACGCCGCCGCCGATGACGGCCAGCCGGTTCGGGTGCGGGTTCACAGCTGCTACTCCCTTCGCCGGCATGACCCGGATCAGGTGCGACGGTCAGAGCCGGCGGGCTCACTCTCAGTCCCCGTACCCGGGACTCCCGTGTGGACGGTCTTGTCGCCGTCCAGCCTACGTCGCGGGGACGCTACGGTTCGCAGTGTGCGTGACGCCTCTCTCTACCTGTGCACCGACGCCCGCCGGGAGCGCGGCGATCTGGCGGAGTTCGCCGACGCCGCACTGGCCGGCGGTGTCGACATCATCCAGCTGCGCGACAAGGGGTCGCCGGGTGAACGGCAGTTCGGCCCCCTGGAGGCGCGCGACGAACTGGCGGCGCTGGAGGTGCTCGCCGACGCCGCCCGCCGCCACGACGCCCTGATCGCGGTCAACGACCGCGCCGACGTCGCGTTCGCAGCGCATGCCGACGTGCTGCACCTCGGTCAGGACGACCTGCCGCTACCGGTGGCCCGGCAGATCTTCTCGGGCACCGTCGGGCGCTCCACCCACGACCTCGACCAGGTGCAGGCGGCGATCGCCGAGCCCGTCGACTACTTCTGCGTGGGCCCGTGCTGGCCGACGCCGACCAAGCCCGGCCGGTCCGCGCCCGGGCTCGACCTCGTCCGCGCGACCGCAGCCCTGCATCCCGCCAAGCCGTGGTTCGCGATCGGCGGCATCGACGCCGACCGGATTCCCGAGGTGCTCGAGGCCGGAGCTCGTCGCATCGTCGTCGTGCGCGCCATCACCGGCGCCGATGATCCGCGGGCGGCGGCGCAGGAGTTGAAGGCGGCACTCACCGCGGCGGGGCGCGCTACGGGTTAGCGAGCGGCGGGATGCCCGCAGCGAGTTCACGCAGGCGGCTCCAGCTGGCCGCGAAGCCCGGGTGCAGCGGCAGGTCGGCGACGTCGTCCTCGGCCACCCAGCGCAGCTCGGCGCTCTCCCGGTTCGGCACCGTCTCGAGCACCGCCTCGGCGTCGGCGATCACGGTCGTGTAGGTCCAGCCGGACACCTCGGCGGTGACGACCGTCGTCCGGACCACGACCTGCTCGGCAGGCAGACCGGCTTCCTCGTGGGCTTCGCGGATCGCCGCCTGCTCGGCCGTCTCGTGACTGTCGCGGGCGCCTCCCGGCAGTCCCCACGTGCCGCCCTGGTGACTCCACGGCGCCCGGTGCTGCAGCAGCACCGCCAGCGATCCGTCCGACAGCGGCGCCCGCAGCAGCAGACCGGCGGCCCCGTGCCTGCCCCAGTAGGCCGTCCCGCCGGCTGATACCACCCACCCGTCACCGTCACCACGCACCCGTCCAGCTTAAGGAACGAGAACGGGTCGAGGGCGAGTCGCGACCGCGAATCCGCACGCGCCGGACCCGAATCTCTTAGAATTCCCTCAGATATTTTGCACCGTTAGAGTTGCATGACCGCCGTTGAGATCGAGACCGGGATGAGGTCCGCGCACACGTGACAGTCGAGTTGGCGCACCCGTCGACCGAGCCTCTTGCGTCACGGTCGCCGACGGTCACCGCCCATCCGCGGTGGTGGTTCCTGTGGACGACGCCGGGCCGCATCCTGACGATCGGGCTGATCCTGGCCGCCCTCGTCATCGCCAGCGCCTTCGCGACCTCGACCACGATCAACGACCGTCAGCAGGCGCTGACCACCGTGCTGAACCGGACCGAGCCGCTGGCGTTCGCCGCCGGCCAGCTCTACACCACGCTGTCGGTCGCCGACGCCGCCGCGGCCACCGCGTTCATCGCCGGAGCCGAGCCGCGGGCCGTGCGGCAACGCTATGAGCAGGCCATCACCGACGCCGCGGTCGCCGTCGCGCGCGCGTCCAGCGGGCTCACCGACGAGCCGCTGGTGCAGCTGCTCGGCCGCATCAACGCCCGGCTGGCCGTCTACACCGGGCTGGTCGAGACCGCGCGCACCAACAACCGGGCCGGCAACCCGGTCGGCTCCTCGTATCTGTCCGAGGCGTCGTCGCTGATGCAGCAGCAGATCCTGCCCGACGCCCAACGGCTCTACGAGCAGACCTCCGCCCGGGTCGACGCCGAGACCACCGCATCCACCCGCATCCCCGGCCCCGTCATCCTGATCGTCGTCGGCACGCTGCTGTTCGGCGCGTTCGCCAACCGGTGGCTGGCCAAGCGGACGCGGCGCCGGGTCAACATCGGCTTCGTCGCCGGCGGCCTGGCAGTTCTGATCATGCTGATCTGGGTGGGGACGGCGCTGATCATCTCGACGTCGGACAGCCGCAGCGCCAAGGAGACGGCGGCCGAATCCCTCAAGACGGTCACCACGCTCGCGATCACCGCTCAGCAGGCCCGCGCCGACGAGACGCTGTCGCTGATCCGGCGCGGCGATGAGAACGTCCGCAAGCAGTCCTACTACCAGCGCATCGACCAGATGCAGGAGCAGCTGGCCCGCTACCTGGGCACCGACAACTCCATCGACAAGACCAACCTGGCCGATGCCGACGCGCTGCTCAACCGCTGGCGCGCCGCCGACGACCGGATCACCGCCTACATCGCCGTCGGCAACTACCAGGCCGCGACGCAGGTCGCCCTCGGCGTCGGCGAAGACGATGCGACGCCGGCGTTCGACAAACTCGACGAGGCCCTGACCAACGGCATCGAGCAGAGCCGCGCCCAGCTGCGCAACGAGATCGTCAACGCGCGCCGGGTGCTGTCCGGGGCCACGGTCGGCGCCGCGGTGCTGTCGATCATGGCGGCGATCGCGGTGGCGCTGGGCATCTGGCCGCGATTGAGCGAGTACAGGTGATGAGCGCTCGCGCGAAGAACAGACAACCGGGCCGCGTGAAGAGGCTGACGGCGATCGCGGTGGGTGCTCTGTTGCTGGCCGGGTGCGGGCAGAGCGCGCCGATGGTGCCGACGCCGACGGTCACGCTCGCGCCGCCGTCCCCGTCGGGCATGGCCGAGCTGCCGCCCGGTCCGGCGCAGCCGCCGTCGCTGCCCGACGACCAGTGCGACCGCACGGCGAGCCTGCGCCCCTTCGACACCGAGGCCGAGGCGGACGACGCCGTGGCCAACATCAAGGCCCGCGGCCGGCTGATCGTCGGCCTGGACATCGGCAGCAATCTGTTCAGCTTCCGCGACCCGATCACCGGCGAGATCACCGGTTTCGACGTCGACATCGCCGGGGAGATCGCCCGAGACATCTTCGGCACGCCCTCGCAGGTGGAGTACCGCATCCTGTCGTCGGCGGACCGGATCGCCGCGCTGCGTAACAACGAGGTCGATGTGGTGGTGAAGACCATGACGATCACCTGCGAGCGCAAGAAGCTGGTCAACTTCTCCACGGCGTACCTGACCGCCGATCAGCGCATCCTGGCCCCGAGGGACTCCACCATCCGCCGCGCCCAGGATCTGTCCGGTAAGCGGGTGTGCGTGGCCAAGGGCACGACGTCGTTGCAGCGCATCCAGGAGATCGCGCCGCCACCGATCATCGTGGGCGTGGTGACGTGGGCGGACTGCCTCGTGGCGCTGCAGCAGCGCCAGGTCGACGCGGTCAGCACCGACAACTCGATCCTGGCCGGGCTGGTGTCCCAGGACCCCTACCTCCACATCGTCGGGCCCTCGATGAACCAGGAGCCCTACGGGATCGGAGTGAACCTCGACAACCCCGGCCTGGTGCGGTTCGTCAACGGGACGTTGGAGCGCATCCGCCGCGACGGCACGTGGAACACGTTGTACCGCAAGTGGTTGACGGTGTTGGGGCCCGCCCCCTCTCCACCGGTGGCGAGGTACTCGGACTGATGACCGACCAGCGCACCGACGACGCCGACGACAACGCGGAGGATCCCGGCACCCAGCCCGCCTCGTTCGCCGATCTGGCCGAACTGAACGAGGACTCGATCTCGACGATGCGGCCGATGGCCACCCAGGCGGTGTTCCGGCCCAACTTCGACGACGACGACGATGACGACACGTTCCATTCCGGCTTCCACACCGGGGACACCGAGCCGCAGGATCAGGCGACGACGCTGACGCGCACGCTGTCCCCCACCCGTCGCCTCGGCGGCGGCCTGGTCGAGATCCCGCGAGTGCCGGCGCGAGATCCGTTGACCGCGTTGATGACGGACCCGGTGGTCGCCGAGTCGAAACGGTTCTGCTGGAACTGCGGCCGGCCGGTGGGCCGGTCGTCGAAGGACGGCAAGGCGCTGTCGGAGGGCTGGTGCCCGCACTGCGGCAGCGTGTATTCGTTCCTGCCGCAGTTGGCGGCCGGCGACATCGTCGCCGACCAGTACGAGATCAAGGGCTGCATCGCGCACGGCGGCCTGGGCTGGGTGTACCTGGCGTTCGACAAGAACGTCAACGACCGCCCGGTGGTGCTCAAGGGTCTGGTGCATTCCGGGGACGCCGAGGCCCAGGCCATCGCGATGGCCGAGCGTCAATTCCTGGCCCAGGTCACCCATCCCGGCATCGTGAAGATCTACAACTTCGTCGAGCACGAGGACAAGCACGGCAATCCGGTCGGCTACATCGTGATGGAGTACGTCGGCGGCACCTCGCTCAAGCAGGCCACCCACCTCAAATCCAGTGAGCGGACCCGGCTTCCGGTGGCCGAGGCGATCGGCTTCATGCTCGAGATCCTGCCCGCGCTGGGCTATCTGCACTCCATCGGCCTCGTCTACAACGACCTCAAGCCCGAGAACATCATGGTCACCGAGGACCAGCTCAAGTTGATCGACCTCGGCGCGGTGTCACGCATCAATTCATTCGGATACCTCTACGGCACACCGGGTTACCAGGCTCCCGAGATCGTGCGGACCGGGCCGACGGTGGCCACCGACATCTACACGGTGGGTCGCACGCTGGCGGCGCTGACGCTGCGGATGCGTACCCGCAAGGGCCGCTACGCCGACGGCCTGCCCGAGGACGATCCGGTGCTCGCCGAGTACGACTCGTTCGGCCGGTTGCTGCGCCGCGCCATCGATCCCGACCCCCGGCGGCGGTTCGCCAGCGCCGAGGAGATGTCCAGCCAGCTGATGGGCGTGCTGCGCGAGGTGGTGGCGCAGGACACCGGGCTGCCGCGGCCCGGGTTGTCCACCACGTTCAGCCGGTCGCGATCGACGTTCGGGGTGGATCTGCTGGTTGCCCACACCGACGTGTATCTCGACGGCCAGGTCCATTCGGAGAAGCTGACGGCGCAGGAGATCGTGCGCGCGCTGCAGGTACCGCTGGTCGACCCGACCGACGTCGGCGCCACGATCCTGAGCGCGACGGTGCTCAGTCAGCCTGTGCAGACGCTGGATTCGCTGCGGGCTGCGCGCCACGGCGCGCTGGACTCGGAGGGGATCGACCTGTCGCAGTCGATCGAGCTGCCGCTGATGGAGGTCCGCGCGCTGCTGGACCTCGGCGATGTCGCCAAGGCGACCCGCAAGCTCGACGAACTCGCCGAGCGGGTCGGCTGGCGGTGGCGGCTGGTCTGGTTCCGCGCCGTCGCCGCCCTGCTGACCGCTGACTATGATTCCGCGACAAAGTATTTCACCGACGTGCTGGACACCCTGCCCGGTGAACTCGCCCCCAAGCTGGCGCTGGCCGCGACCGCAGAGCTGGCGCGTAACGCCGACGAGCGGAAGTTCTACAAGACCGTGTGGGGTACGGACAACGGCGTGATCTCCGCCGGCTTCGGGCTCGCGAGAGCCCAGTCTGCGGCGGGCGAACGCGACGCCGCGGTGCGCACGCTCGACGAAGTACCCGCCACCTCACGACATTTCACGACTGCCCGCTTGACGAGCGCGGTGACGCTGCTGTCCGGCCGGTCCAGCGGGGAGATCACCGAACAACACATCCGCGACGCGGCCCGCCGCGTCGAGGCGCTGCCGGACACCGAACCGCGGGTGCTGCAGATCCGCGCGCTGGTGCTCGGCACCGCGATGGACTGGCTCGCCGACCACACCGCGAGCACCAACCACATCCTCGGTTTCCCGTTCACCGAACACGGGCTGCAACTGGGCGTGGAGGCATCGCTGCGGAGCCTCGCGCGGGTGGCGCCGACGCAGGCACACCGCTACGCGCTGATCGACCTCGCGAACAGTGTGCGGCCCATGTCGACCTTTTGACGCTGACGACGAAATCCGTTGCGAAAGCGTCTATACCTTTAGTGACACATGGCAGGCGGTCGCCGTCACCTCGGCCAATCCAGAGAAGATTATGGTCAACCTACGAAATCCGTAGTATCGTCATCGCCACGCTTTCAGACCGCAGGGCTGCTATCCCCCACTCCGGCATCTCGCCCCGGGAGGCCTCTCTCATGAACAGACGGCGATGAGCACTCAGCGCGTGTTCCGCCCAGATCCGACGTCGTTCGATCTGCGCGAGGAACAGCACCGTGCGACCTTCTCGGCCTGCGAGCTGCCGCCGCACACCGTGCTCGTCACCATCCACGGGGAGATCGACGCCGCCAACGCCGCTGCGCTGGCCCACTACATCGAGAAGCGGCTCGGCCACTCCCGCAGGCTGATCCTCGACCTGCAGACCGTGGAGTTCTTCGGCGCCGCCGGTTTTGCCGCGCTCACCCACATCGACGTGCTGTGCAGCCGGGCGGGTGTGCGCTGGTCGCTGCTGGCGGGCTCGCATGTGCTGCGGCTGCTGCGCATCTGCGATCCGCACCGCGAGCTACCCGTCGCCGCCGACTCCGCCAAGTACATCCGTACACGCCCGAGCAATCGCAAGCTCCTCGTCGGTCGGGACCACTAGCACCGTCGTCGCCGCACCCGCCGCCGAAATCCGTCGCGCAGCGCGGGACGGGCTCTCGTTCAGATGCTCGTCGATCTCGATCCCGAACGCGGTGAGCCCCGATAGCGCATCGCGGCGCACCAGCGCGTCGTTCTCCCCCACCCCGGCGGTGAACGTGATGACGTCAGCCCCGCCGAGCACTGCGAGGTAGGCGCCGATGTACTTGCGCAGCCGATGGATGTACACGTCGTAGGCGAGCCGGGCGTCGGCGTCGCCGGCGTCGATGCGCCGGTGCAGTTCCCGGAAGTCGATCTCCCCGCCGAGGCCACGCACGCCGGAGCGGCGATTCAACATGGTCTCGATGTCTTCGACCGACATTCCCGCTTCGCGCCAGAGGTACATCACGATGCCCGGGTCGATGTCACCCGAGCGGGTGCCCATCACCAGCCCCTCCATCGGGGTCAGGCCCATGGACGTCTCGACCGGCCGGCCGCCGACGATCGCCGACGCCGACGCGCCGTTGCCCAGGTGCAGCACGATCTGGCGCAGCGAGGCCAGCGGGACGTCGAGGTAGGCGGCGGCCTGCTCGCTGACGTACTGGTGTGACGTGCCGTGGAAGCCGTAGCGCCGGATGTGCCATTCCTCGGCCACCTGGTTGTCGATCGCGTAGGTGGCCGCCTCGGGTGGCAGGTCGTGGAAGAACGCGGTGTCGAACACCGCGACGTGCGGCAGGTCGGGCAGCGCCGCGCGGGCGACCTCGATGCCGAGCAGCGCGGGCGGGTTGTGCAGGGGGGCGAGCGGGGACAGACGTTTCAGGCGTTCGATCGTGTCGTCGTCGATGACGGTGGGCCGGTAGAGGTCCGGGCCGCCGTGCACGACGCGGTGTCCCACCGCCACCAGGCCGAGCTCGTCGAGGCGGTGGCCGTCGCCGGCGAGCGCCTCGTGAACGACGTCGAGCGCGGCGCGGTGGTCGGGCACCTTCGGATCGTCGCCGATCCGCTCGACGATCCCGTCGGCCACGGTGGCCCCGGAATCCAGTTGCACGACAGAGTATTTCAATGACGACGAGCCCGAGTTGAGGACCAGGACGGTATCCGGCATCAGCTGCGCCCCTGCGCCTGGATGGCCGTGATCGCCACGGTGTTGACGATGTCCTCGACCAGCGCGCCGCGGGACAGATCGTTGACGGGTTTGTTCAGGCCCTGCAGCACCGGACCGATCGCGATCGCGCCGGCGCTGCGCTGCACGGCCTTGTAGGTGTTGTTACCGGTGTTCAGGTCGGGAAAGATCAGCACGGTTGCCCGCCCGGCGACCGGCGAATCGGGCATCTTGGTGGCAGCCACCGACGGCTCCACCGCCGCGTCGTACTGGATCGGCCCCTCCACCAGTAGTTCGGGATCTCGCATCCGGACCAATTCAGTTGCCTTCCTGACTTTTTCGACGTCGGCTCCGCTGCCCGAGGTGCCGGTGGAATAGGACAGCATCGCCACCCGCGGCTCGATGCCGAACTGCGCGGCGGTGCGTGCCGACGACAGCGCGATGTCGGCGAGCTGTTCGTCGGTGGGGTCGGGCACGATTGCGCAGTCGCCGTAGGCGAGCACTTCGTCGGCCAGACACATGAAGAAGATGCTCGACACCGTCGAGGTATCGGGCAGTGTCTTGATGATCTCGAACGCCGGACGGACGGTGTGCGCGGTCGTGTGCCTGGCGCCGGAGACCATGCCGTCGACCATGTCCGTGTGCACCAGCATCGTGCCGAAATACGAGACGTCGTGCATGGTTTCGCGGGCCTGCTCGACGGTGACCCCCTTGTGCTTGCGCATCTCGGCGTACTGCTCGGCGAACTGGTCGCACAGCTCGCTGCGCTGCGGGTCGAGGATGTCTGCTGCCGACAGATCCACGCCCAGCTCGGCCGCGCGGGCCCGCACCTGTTGCTCGTCGCCGAGAATGGTGAGGTCGGCGACGTTGCGCTTGAGCAGCCGGCCGGCGGCCTGCAGGATGCGGTCGTCGTCCCCCTCCGGGAGCACGATGCGGCGCCGATCGCTGCGCGCCTGGTCCAGCAGCTGATGGGTGAACATCTGCGGGGTGACCACCGAGGGGATCGGAAGGGTCAAGCGCGCCAACAGATCTGCGGTGTCGACATAGGTGTCCATCAGCGCCAGCGCCGTGTCGACCTTGCGGGGCGAATCCGTGGTGACCCGGCCGCGCGTCGCCGCGACACGGCTGGCGGTCTCGAACGTGCCGAACCGCGTCTGCAGGATCGGCACCCGTAGCCCGAGCCCGCTCACCAGCGCGTCGATGGCCGGGTGCAGCGGCAGCCCGCCGTTGAGGATGACGCAGGACAGCGACGGGAATCCTTCGGCGGCATGGGCACTGAGCACTGCCAGCACCACATCGGAACGGTCGCCGGGGGTGATCACCGCGACGCCTTCGGTCAGCCGCTCCAGCACATGTTCGGCGGTCATCCCCGCCACCAGCACGTCCTCCGCCTCGCGCACGAGCAGCGCGTGGTCACCCTTGACCACCGAACCCTCGACGGCGGCTTGCAATTCGGCCACCGAGGGGGCCACCAGCAGCGGCTCCTCGGGCAATACATAGCTCGGCGGCGTCACGCTGCTCAGCGCGTCGGCGACCTGACCGAGCTGGGCAGGGTCGCATCGGTTGACCACCACGGCCGCGGTGTGCGCGTGCTGGGCGGCGATCTCGTCGATGCACAGGCCGACGACCTGGGCGACCTGTTCCGAGGTCCGGCCCAGCCCCTTGACCGCGAGCACGACAGGGGCACCCAGGTTGGCTGCGATGCGCGCGTTGGTGGAGAGCTCGCTGGGGGTCGCGACGTCGGTGTAGTCACTGCCGACGATCACCACCGCATCGCACCGGTCGGCCACCTGGTGGAACCGGTCGACGATGTCGGCGAGGGCGCCGTCGGGGTCGTCGTGCAGCTGCTGATAGCTCACCCCGACGCATTCCTCGTAGGACAGGCCCGCCGTGGTGTGGGTGAGCAGCAACTCGAGGATGTAGTCGCGCCCCTCGCTGATGCGGGTGATCGGCCGGAACACCCCGACGCGGGCGACGGTCGCCGCGAGCCGGTGCAGGATGCCCAGCGCGATCGTCGACTTTCCGGTGTCGCCTTCGGGTGAGGCCACGTAGATCGCTGTTGCAGTCCGAGGAGCGTCAGGCACATCGAAAGCCTGCCCGATCCCCGCCGCGATGGCCAGCGCGGTGGCGTGTGCCGCACATTACGGAACCGGAGGGATCGATTTTACTCCGCGGTAAGTTGTCTGAGTTTGCTGAACATGGTTCACTGCGTACAACATGCTGACAGAGACGTTAATTAGCGTTCTGAAGCGAATCGCTGAAATTGCACGACTCGGGGTTTTTTCGATAGAGGGGGTGTCGTGGCCGTTCTGGACCTGCGCAGTACGAGGGCTCTGCGAGCGCTGCCAGACACCGGTGAGGCGGTCGCCGAAGCCGTCCGGATCAGGCCGTTCGTGGTCCGCATGCTCGCCGCGACCGCGCTCGGCGCCGCCGGGTGGGCACCGCTCTACCTCGGGTTATTCCGAGATCTACCGGGTGAATCGCGCTGCGCCTACCTGCTGGCCGTCCCCGTGCTGCTCGTCGCTCTCGCAGCCGGTCACCGGAACCCGCCCTGTGGCGTCGGCGACGCCGAGTCGGACTGGATCGTCGCAGTCCTCCTCGGCGTCGCCGGCGTCGCAGGGATCGCGGTCCTCGCCGAGCGACTGCCCACACTGGCCGGGCTGTGGCGCCTGCCCGCACTCACTGGCGTGGTCTGGTTTGCGTGTGTGCTGATCCTGCTCTTCGGCGTCCGGCACGTGGTGCGCATGTGGGCCGTCTGGGTGTTCGCGCTGGCCACCGCCACTCCACTGCCGTTCCTGCTCCTCACCGCGGAGCTCGGCGGCAGCGACCGCGCGGCGGCGGCCGTGTCGGCGGGAATCGGCGCCGCGGCGGTCGCGATCGGGACCCCGGGAGTGCCGTGGCGCCGACGCTCGGTGGCGGCCATGGCCTGCCTCGGCCTCGGTCTGCTGATCGTGTGGGCAGCCGCTGGAACGGGACAGTCGATCGGGCTGACGATGCTCGTCACCGCCGTCCTACCCGTCGCGACGATGCTGACCGTCCGGGGCACCAACCCCTCCGTCCCGCAGGATTTTCCGCTGCCCAAGCGGTCCGCGCCGGCGATGGCGTTCTTGGTCCTGCTGGCCGCGGCCCTGCCCCTGCTCACCGTGCCTGCCCCACCATCGCGCGCCGCCGCTGTGTCCGTGGACCCCGGGTGGATCCAGCGCACAGCGTGGGGCACCCCGCGCAGTTTCCCGTTCATCACCCACTACCTCGGTCCGGACAGCACGCTGCAGCGTTTCTCGATTCTTCCGGTGGACGGGCTGCCCGCGGCGGCCGTGGACGTGATGAGCACGCCCGACGCGGGCGCTCTACGCGACCTGGCCGACGCAGTCTGGTATCCCTCGGCCCGCCCTCTGGACTACCGCCCCGCACCGCACCCGATGCCCGACGGCGCGCGAATCCTGCACAGCAACGCCGATTCCGTCACCACCGGGGCCGAGGCGCCCTGGTACGCCGTGACCTGGACCTGGACCAGCGGGACGCTGCACCAGCGGATCACCGTCATCGTCAGTCAGTCGCTGACCGGAGCGGTCCCACCTCCCGCACCCCTGTCGATGCCCGCCGCGTCGGTGCGCCCACTGCTGTGGCTGGCCCGCCAACAACCCGACGACACCGGGGACATCGACGAGCTGGTCGCTGTGCGGGCCCGCGCCGTCGTCGCTGCGGTGGCCGCGGTGGCCAGTGTCTGATCACCTCGCGGAGCATCTGTCCGCCCGCACCCTGTTGGGCCGGCGCACCCTGTTCCGCACCGGACTGGCCGCCGTTCCGGTCGTCGCCGCTGTGGCCTGCTGGCCGCACGTGATCCTGCCGGCCGTGACCGCGTTGGCGGCTCTGCTGTACCTGGTGTCGAGCCTGGATCGAAACCTGCTGCTGCTCAGAGGTCTTCATGCCTCGGCGCTGATCCGCATCGACGCCGACGAGGCGTTGGCGATCCCAGACGACGACCTGCCCGTCTACACCGTGCTGCTTCCGGTCTACGACGAACCCTCGATCGTGTCCAACCTGATCAACGGTGTCGGCAAGCTCGACTACCCGGCAGACAAACTCGAGATCCTGCTCCTCGTCGAAGAAGACGACATCGCCACCCAGACGGCGCTACTGGATGCGGACCTGACCTCCGTGCGCGTCGTGATCGTCCCGCACAGCCAACCCAAGACGAAGCCCAAGGCCTGCAACTACGGCATGTCCCTGCCTGATCTGCGGGGTGAGCTGCTCACCATCTACGACGCCGAGGACATTCCCGATCCGCTGCAATTACGCCGTGCCGCAGCCGCTTTCCGGCAGCTGCCCGCCGACATCGGATGCCTGCAGGCCCGACTGGGCTACTTCAACGAACGGCAGAACCTGCTCACCCGGTTCTTCTCGCTCGAGTACGACCAATGGTTCGGCGTGGTGCTGCCCGCCGTCGAGCAGGCACGGTGTGTGGTGCCACTGGGCGGGACCTCGAACCACATGCGCGTCTCGGTCTGGCGCGAAATCGGCGGCTGGGACGAATTCAACGTCACCGAGGACGCTGATCTCGGGGTGCGGCTCGCCCGGCATGGCTACCGGACGCTGATCCTGGACTCGATCACGTTGGAAGAGGCCAACTCCGACGTGGTCAACTGGATACGCCAACGCTCCCGCTGGTACAAGGGCTACCTGCAGACCATGCTCGTGGCTCTGCGCGATCCCGTCGGGCTTCATCGCACGATCGGGACCAAAGCCACGCTGCGCCTGATCAACATGACCGGTGGCGTCCCGCTGACCAGTGCGGTGAACATCGCGTTCTGGTTCGCGCTGCTGGTCTGGGTGCTGGGCCGGCCCCCGTTCATCGAGATGCTGTTTCCGCCGATGACCTACTACGTGTGCCTGACGTTGTTCATCATCGGCTCGCCGCTGTCGGTCTACTCCGGGGTGATCGTCACCCGAGCGCTCGGCAAACCGCATCTCGCCTGGGCCGCGCTGCTGACCCCGCTGTACTGGGTGCTGCAGTCGATCGCAGCGCTGAAAGCCATCTACCAGTTGGTGTTTCGGCCGTCCTTCTGGGAGAAGACGGTGCACGGACTCAGCCACCCGCTCGACACACCCACGACTGTCCCCACGGAAGGTTCCCCTCGATGACGCTCCCGCTTTCCCGACGCCTCCCCCGCCTGGTCACCGCGTTGGCCGTGACCGCCAGTCTGGCCGTCCTGCCCGGCGTCTCGCCCGCCGCAGCCGAACCGTACGTGGAAGCGGTGGCGGGTCCGTCGGTGACGCCGGCGATCGGTTGGGCGCAGCTGGGGCTCTCCGATCGGATGGACATCATCGGCGCGAACCTGCCTGCAGACGTCAGCGTTCCGGTGCCCAACGGGGTGACCCCGACTCTGTTGACCGGTGAGGTCGGCTCCATCGTCAACGTCACCAACGGCCGCGTCGACGTCATCGACGGCCGCGGTGTCGTGCTGGGGGTGATCCCACTGCCCGCCGGCGCCATCAGTGTCCCGTTCACGATCGACACCTCAGCCGCCCAGGTGATCGACGGGCGAACGAGACTCAGCTTCGTCGTCCGCGACACCGGACCCGCCGCGACGACGTGCACGCAGCCCCCCGCGGTGACGCTGAGCCGTCTGGCCACCACCTTCTCCGGACCCGCGCCCGACCCCACCACTGTCGCCGGCTTCCTTCCCGGTTACCTCGACCACGTAGTGATCCGCGTCGACCCCGCCCCCTCGCCTGCCGTCGCCCAGGCCGCACTGGATCTGGTCGCCAAGCTCACCCGGCTCTACCGGCCGATGCCGGTCCGCGTCGACGTGAGCACCGGCGCAGAGCCCGGTGTGGTCTCGCTGCAGTCACTCTCGGGCACCACCCGCGTGATCGACATCCGCGACGGCGGCCGTCCCGGCATCACGGTGGAGAACCCCGGCACCCCTGCTGCCGTCCTCGCGATCACCGGCACCGGGGAGCAGCTCGCCACGCAGGTCGGGTTGTTCACCGACCGGCGACTCGGCCTGGCGCAGGGGAACTCGGCGACGCTGGTGTCGAGCCGGGAGGCCTCCGACGTGTCCTCGACCATGAAGACGTTCGGTCAGCTCGGCATCTCGGCCCAGGCTTCGGTGGTCGGAACCACCACGCTCTACACCGGTTTCGACGCCGCCGCGTTCGGTGTCGGCGCGATCAACGGGGCCGCGGTGCATCTGAAAGCCCATTACACCCCGGTCGTCGGCGGCGAAGGATCGGTGCTGGTGCGTTCGGGAGACACCGTGCTCGCCGCCCACAGTCTCGACGGCTCCGGCACCCTCGACATCACCGGTGACATCCCGGCCGAATCGATCACCTCCAATGTGGGCCTGGCCGTGGAACTGCGCTACATCCCCCGCCAGGACTGCCCGCCGCTGAGCGATCGTGTGACGTTCTCGATCGATCCGCAGTCCACGGTGACGGTGCGGCCCGGCGCGGGTAACCGCGGCGGCTTCGCGGCCCTGCCGATGGCGTTCACACCCGACTTCGACGTCGCGATCGACAGCCCCGAGCACCTGCGCTACGCCGCCGCCGCTCTGAACCTCATCGCCCAGCAGACGCAGATCACGTTGCGGCCCAGAGTGACCGAACTGTCCGATGCGGCGTCCTCCGGCTCGAGCACACTCGTGGTGAGCGGTGGGCGCGGGCTGGCCGACGCGGGGATGCATCCACCGCTGCTGCCCGGCGCAGCCGACACCGTGGACGTCGGCAGCGCCCCGTCGTCGGCGGCCACCACGCTGGTCGACCTCCACGCACCGCTGGGCATGGTCCAGGCGTTCACCGACAGCGGCCGAGCGGTGGTCGCGGTCACCGGCACCGGTGACTGGACGCTGGTCGACGCCACGCTCGATCATGTCCGCGGCCTGCCGAATCGGTGGGGATCGCTCACCGGCGACGTCGTCGCCACCGGCATCGCCGGCGAGACGGTGACTCTGTCGGTCAGCGAGGGTGATTCGATGCCCCACCAGCCCGCACCGGGCGTGGGATGGCAGTGGTGGGCCTGGGCGAGCATCGCCGCCGTCGGCGCCGCCGCCGTGGCCGCCGGGGCGACAGTGCTGATCCGCCGCCGCCGCGCGTGACCCCGTCACGCCGGTGGCCCGGCGTCGCGCTCTTCGGCGCGCTCTGCCTCCTCTACACCGTCGTCGGTTCGGTTCTGGTGTTGCGGTACAACATCTTCGAGCCCGACGCCCCGAACCGGGTGGCCAACGCCGGCTTCGCCCTGCAGTCCCGGCACCCCCACCTGTCGGCCATCGGCTTCGTGTGGAATCCGCTGCCCAGCCTGGTGGAGCTCCCGCTGGTGTGGCTGAGCCAGTGGCCCGGACTGTCCGCGCTGAAACACGCGGGGCTCGCGGGGGTGATCCAGAGCGCGCTCTTCATGTCCGGCGCGGCACTGATGGTTCGCCGGATCGCCTTCGACGCCGGGGTTTCCGCGCTCCTGCGTCGCGTCGCCACGGCCGGCTTCGCACTGCACCCGATGATCGTGATCTACGGCGCCTCGGGGTTGAGCGAGGCGGCGCAGATGTTCTGCCTGCTGTGGTGCGTGCGCTACCTGATGCGCTGGTGCACCAGCCGGTGGGTGGGCGATCTCGGCTGGGCCGGAATCGCCTTGGGGGTCGGCTATCTCGCGCGCTACGAGGTGATCCCGGCGGCCGCGGCGGCGGTCGGCCTCGTCGCCGTGATGACGTGGCGGCGGGCCCCCCGTGAGGTCCGCTGGTCGGCCGCCGCGGCCGACGTCGTGATCGTCGCCTTCCCCGTCGTGACAGCGTTCTTCGTGTGGGCGATCACCGGCTGGATCATCAACGACGAGTTCTTCGCCACGCTGTCCTCGCAGTACGGCAACGCCAGCCAGGTCGCGGGCCGGCTCGCCCGCGGCACGGCCGACGCCGGGGCGCAGTGGTCGGTGGTCGCATCCCGGCTGTTCGGGATGCAACCGCTGGTCGGCGTCGCCGTCGCGGTGGCCGTGGTGGTCGCCGTGGCGCGCAAGCGTGCCGCACCGCTGGTACCGGTCGTCGTGTTCGGCGCCACACTGGCCTTCGCCGCAGTCGCACAACATGATTCACTGACGTTCGGCTGGTTCCGGTTCTATCTGTTGGCGATCCCGATGGTGATCTGTGTCGGGCTGTCGTGCTGGCAGAAGCAAACCGCTGTCCGGGTGACGGCTGCCGCGCTGGTGAGCGCCTCGGTGGTGGTGGCGATTCCCGTGACCACGCCGTTGATCGTGGACCAGGACATCGCCTACGGCCAACTCGAGGCGGGCTTCGCATCGCTTCTCGACCCGCAAGCCCATCCCCCGGGTGAAGATCCGGCTCGGCGCCGGCTGCTCAGCGAGAGACGCCTCGCCCAGTGGTTCGACAGCAAGGACCTTCCGGACGGGTCGGTGTTGATGGACACGTTCCTCACCTGGGGGATCTGGCTGTCCTCCGAACATCCCGAACAGTTCGTGATCACCAGTGACTACGACTTCGTCGCTGCCCTGAACCGGCCGTGGGACTTCGGGATTCGCTACATCGTCGCCACCAATCCGGGGCGGAACGTGCCGGATGCGCTGAACCGCCGCTACCCGTCGCTCTGGGACGACGGCGCCGGTGTCGCCGCACTCGGGTACACCACCGACGGACCGACATCCGACGAGATGTTCCGGGTGTACCGAACCACGGGACGGCCGGTCTCGCAGAATCAGCTCGAGGTCATGTCGACCGGCACGCTCACGGTGGCCACCAGGCCCAGGTGATCGGTGCCGGCCACGTCCACCGTCGCCACCGACACCGCATCGGCGTTCTTGGTCAGGATGTGGTCTATGCCGAGAAGAGCTGGTACGACGCGGTTCTGGGGGTAGGTACGCAGCAGCCCACCTCCGGCAACGGCGTTCGCGTACCCACCGGTGAGCAACGCCCGGAACGGCGCCATGTCCGCGGTCGCGTTGTAGTCACCGGCGACGATCACGGCGCCGGCCCCGGCCGTGCGACCGATTTCGGACAGCGTGTCGGGCAGCCGAGCGATGTCACCGCGCCAGTGGCTGATGTCCTGCGGCCAGGGCGCGGCCAGATGCACCGACAGCACGGTCGCGTCGACGGCCACGCCGGGAATGCGCACGCGGGTACCGATCATCGGCAACGAATACCCGTCGATACGACCGGAGTTCACGATCGGGTAGCGGCTCCAGACACCGATGCCGGACGCCAACTGAGCGGGCGCGATCACCCGGTAGGGGAACGCGACGTCCATGCCCGCGCTGGACAGCCCCGCGGCCGCCTGCGGCGTCATCTCCTGCACGGCGACGATGTCGGCCCGTTCACTCGCGAGCGCCGCGAATGCCCGCGGATCCGCTTCTCCCATGGCCAGATTGGTGGTGAGAACGCGGACGTCGACGTCCTGACGCTCGGGTGTCCCCGGTGCCTGGTACCGGGGCAGGTACACCACCACGGCGGCCGCGGTCAGCGCGGCAGCCAGAATGACGAGCAGCCAGCGTCGGCCGACGAGGAGCAGCACCGCGGCGACGGGTGCGGCGAGCAGTAGGTACGGCGCGGCCGCAGCAGCGATCAGCAGCGGCTGATTGGACAGCGGTAGATACCGGGCGGCCATGCCGGCCGCGGCGACGACGAGGCCGAGCACGCCCAGCACCGTCGCGAGGACACGGATCATCCCAGGCGGCGCAACCGCGGTTCGAGATCGCGCTGGAACAGTTCCAGGAAGCGCTTCTGATCGTGACCCGGAGCGTGGAACACCAGATGGTTGAGACCCCAGCCCACGTAGTCCTTGACCTTCTCCACGGCCTCGTCGGGATCGGAGGCGACGATCCAGCGCTTGGCGACCTGCTCGATCGGCAGCGCGTCGGCGGCCTTCTCCATCTCCATCGGATCGTCGATGGAGTGCTTCTGCTCGGCAGTCAGCGACAGCGGCGCCCAGAACCGGGTGTTCTCCAGCGCCAGTTCGGGATCCGTGTCGTAGGAGATCTTGATCTCGATCATCCGGTCGACGTCGTCGGGATTCTTGCCCGCGGCCTCCGCACCTTCCCGCATGGCCGGGATCAGCTTGTCCTTGTACAGCTCCTCGCCCTTGCCGGACGTGCAGATGAAGCCGTCGCCGGCGCGGCCCGCGTACTTGGCCACCTGAGGTCCGCCCGCGGCGATGTAGATCGGGATGCCGCCCTCAGGCACGTCGTAGATCGAGGCGCCCTTGGTCTTGTAGTACTCGCCGTCGAAGTCCACGCGATCGCCCAGCCACAGCTCACGCATCAGCCGGACCGACTCACGCAGCCGGGCGTAGCGCTCCTTGAACTCCGGCCACTCCCCCTCGTAGCCGGTGGCGATCTCGTTGAGCGCCTCGCCGGTGCCGACGCCGAGGAAGATCCTGTCGGGGTACAGGCAGCCCATTGTCGCGAACGCCTGGGCGATGACGGCCGGGTTGTAGCGGAACGTCGGGGTGAGCACGGAGGTGCCGAGCACGAGCCGCTTGGTGCGCTCACCGACGGCGGTCATCCAGGCCAGCGAGAAGGGGGCGTGCCCCCCTTCGTGGCGCCAGGGCTGGAAGTGGTCGCTGACGGTGGCGCTGTCCATGCCGTGCTCCTCGGCGAGCACCGCGAGTTCGACGAGTTCACGGGGCGCGAACTGCTCCGCCGACGCCTTGTAGCCCAGTTTCAGTTCAGCCATGACTATGTTTCTACACTCGCGTCATGAGCTTGGCTGTCGCGGCCATCACCGACCGCGTGCACTTCGCACACACGGATCTCGTGAACTGGGCGCTGGTCGCAGCGGACGGCGGGGTGATCCTGATCGACGCGGGGTATCCCGGTGACCGCGACGAGGTTCTCGCGTCCCTGTCCGGCCTGGGTTTCGGCCCGTCCGATGTGCGCGCGATCCTGCTGACGCATGCCCATGTCGATCACCTCGGCTCGGCGATCTGGTTCGCTCGCGAGCACGGCACGCCGGTGTACTGCCACAGCGCCGAGGTGGGGCACGTTCGGCGCGACTACCTCGAGCAGGCGTCGCCGCGCGACGTCATCGCCCGCGCCTGGCGGCCGTCGTACCTGCTGTGGTCGTTGGCGCTGGTGCGCAACGGGGGCCTCACTCACGAGGGCATCCCGACGGCGCAACCGCTGACCGACGAGGTGGCGGCCGGACTGCCGGGGGCGCCGCAGATCATCGCGACGCCAGGGCACACGGGCGGGCACTGCTCGTATCTGGTCGACGGCGTACTGGTCAGTGGCGACGCGTTGATCACCGATCACCCGGTGGCGCCGCGCTCCGGCCCGCAGCTGCTGCCGTCGCTGTTCAACCACGATGAGGCGGCCTGCCGGCGCAGCCTCGATGTCCTCGCCGAGGTGGAGGCCGAGGTGATGCTGCCGGGCCACGGGCCGGTGTGGCGGGGTCCGGTGGCGGAGGCGGCTTATGCCGCCACGGCGAAGCCGTGAATCAAACCAGCGTGTCGTAGCCCAGCAGGAAGATCGCGGTCAGGGCCAGGCCGCAGGCGAGGACGATCGCAGGCATCAGGATCATGGTGTCGAGTTCGTCGTCGTTGAGCACGTCGTCGTCGAAGCGGCCGAACAGGACCCGCGCGATGCCGGTGCGCCGGAACACGCGCACCATCCGCTGGACACCCACGGAGTGCCGACGGCGCCCGACGAAGACCCGGGAGAGCCCGCCGAAAACGAACGTCAGCGCAGCAGCGGCCAGCATCAGCCAGCCCACGGTCGCCTGCGACACAGCGGCAAGCCTATAGGCCCGCGCTAGGTGAGGGCTTTGAGAAAGGCCACCGAATACGTCTCACCGTCATACGGCAGCGGCTCGTCGAGCCGTGTGTACCCCATCGACTCATAGAGCGCTTCTGCCTCGGGCTGGCGGTCGCCGGTGGTGAGGTAGACGCGGGTGTAACCGCGTGCCGCGATGGCAGATTCGAGCTGTTTCACCAACGTTTTGGCGTGGCCGCGACGGCGATGGCGGCTGTCGGTCCAGATGCGTTTGAGTTCGGCGGTGGTGTCGTCGAAGCGCCGGAACGCTCCGCCGGTCACCGGCCGTCCGTCGAGCAGTCCGATCAGCAGACCGCCGGAGGGCGGATCGAACTCGGCGGCCGGGTAGCCGCGCAGCCACGCGTGCACTCGATCGCGTTGCCCGCCGTAGCGATCGGCGTACTCGACGGCCAGCTCATCGATGAGCGGGACGGCTAGCGGATCGTCCTGACCGACGGCGACGAAGCGGAGGCGCTGCGTCAGGAGCTGCTGGAGTTGGTCGGCGCTCACGGACCAGCCGTGGTCGTGGTCGTCGACCGCCTCGGCAGGCAGCAGCGTGTGCTCGATCGACATCAGGGTCTCCTGGTCGCCGTGGGGTTCGAAAGTGACGTCGACGACGCTGGCGGCGCTCGGGTCGGCCCAGCCCGAGTGGCTCCAGGTGAATCGCAGGTGGCCGGGCCGGTCGACGACGAGGAACTGGCCGGAGATCAGGACGGAGCGGCCGCAGTCGTCGATGTCGAAGCGCACGCGGCCGCCGACATGGGGTTCGACGGTGACGGCGACACAGCGCGTCGGGCGCGGACACATCCAGTCCATCAGGGCGTCGGGGTCCAGCCATTCGGCGAAGACGGCGTCGGGAGGTGCAGGCATCACGCGGCGGATGCGCACGACGGGTCGGGTCATCGACTCTTCGAGCGGAGTCGTCGGGCGAGGGCGTCAGCGCGGTCGGACCAGAACTCGGTCTGCTCGTCGATCCACTGCTGGGCCGGAGAGAGCCCGCCGGGGTCCAGCGAAAGCCAGTGTTCGCGACCGCGGATCTCACGACGGACGAGGCCGGCGGCCTCGAGGACCGCGACGTGCCGGGAGACGCCGGCGAAGCTCATCGGTAGCGGCGCAGCCAGGTCGGTGATGCGGGCGTCGCCGGTACGCAGGGTTTCGAGGAGCCGCCGTCGCGTCGGATCGGCGAGGGCGGCATAGGCGCGATCGAGAAGATCTTCAACCATTCTGTTGACTATAGCGGCGGCTGATGGTTCGCTGACGTTCAACTGAAATGTTGAACGTTGGGGAGGGCGGTGTGACGATGGAGCCTCTGATCGTGTCGGCCACGGAGTGGCAGAAGTCGTTGGCGGAGATGCTGGTTCGCGAGAAGGAGTTGACCCGGGCGCGTGACGCACTCGCGGCGATGCGTCGGCGGATGCCGTGGACTGCGGTGCGCAAGGAGTATCGGTTCGAGGGCCCCGATGGACCGGCCACGCTGCGCGATCTTTTCGCGGGCCGGCGCCAGTTGATCGTGTATCGGGCGTTCATGGATTCCGGCGTCAGCGGATGGCCGAAGCACGGCTGCGTGGGGTGCTCGTTGATGGCCGATCACGTTCCGGATCTGTCGCACCTACATGCCCGCGACACCACGTTCGCGTATGTCTCCCGAGGCTCGCAGGCCGACATCGCGCGCATCAAAGACCGCATGGGATGGACGATTCCGTGGTTCACCATGCGCGACAGCGAGGATGGCTTCTTCGATGCCGATTTCGACGTCGACGAATGGCACGGCACGAACGCGTTCATCCGACACCCGGACACCAACGAGGTGTACCGCACCTACTTCGTCAACAGCCGCGGGGACGAAGCGTTCGTCGGCACGTGGAACCTCCTCGACATCACAGCGCTGGGGCGGCAGGAGACGTGGGAGGACTCCCCGACGGGCTACCCGCAGTCGCCGCCGTATCAGTGGTGGCGGCATCACGACCTGTATGACCACGCTTGTCAGAACGGTGGCGGCTCACCATCGACCGCGTCAGCGGGCGGCGTGAGGTAGTTGTTCCAGTTGTGTTGCTTCGCTGCGGATTTGGTGCTTTCTTGAGCGCGTTCGCGGTGGTTGAGTTCGCGTTCCCTGCGGATGTAGGCAAGGTGGTTCTGGGTGCGGCTGCGGCCGCGGGTGGGCATCATGAGGTGGCGGCCCGGGGTGGGTCGCTGCGCGGTGGTGGTGGTCGCCGGTGGTGGTCCGGTGCGGGTGTTCCAGGAGGGGAACAGCAGCCCTGACAGCGGCGCGGTGGTGTAGGCGTGGCCGGTCGGACTGATCAGATGCAGGCGCCCGTCGGGGGTTTGACTTTCGGTCCAGCCCTCCCAAAAGGTTTTCAATAAATGATGCTGGCGGCAATAGCATTTGGTGTTCGCCGGATGGGTCGCACCGGCCGGGTAGGGCACGGTGTGGTCGATGTCGGCGTGGGTGGCGGGGCGGTCGCAGCCGGGGAAGCGGCATGTCAGATCCCGGGAGCGGACGAACCGGTCCAGGGCGGCGGAGGGTCGGTAGCCGTCGGTGGCCAGGCCCTCGGTGGCGCCGACGAAGCGGACTGTCGCACCGTGGGCGATGAGTTCGGCCAGCAGCGGTGCGGGAACGATGCCCCCGCCGGGGCCCACGATCAGCGCCGCGCGACGGCGCTGTCCGGTGGCGGGTGGCGTCGACGCGACGGGCGCTGTCGCCGAATCGAATTCGTCGGCCGCGTTGTCGACATCGCCGCCGACGGCCTCGGCGACGGGCCCGGCCGGCTCCTCGGCGCGCGTGGTGTTTCGTGGCGTGTAGTTCGGTGGGGGTGTTTCGCCGTGCAGCTGCGGATCGGGTTGCGCGTCGAGGGTGGCGTGGTCGGCGATCACGGTGATCGTGATGGCCGAGGCGCGCCCGTCATCCACCCGGGCGGCGGCGCAGTCGGGGCGCCCGCAGCGGCACGTCAGTGCGGTGGCGCCGGCGGCGATCGCACCGATCGAGTCGGCGCGTTTCTGATTCAGCGTGCGCGGATCGTGTTCGCACACTGAGGCGATCATCATCGCCAGCCGCGCTGCCAGCAGCGCCGCGTCCGAGGCGGCCAACTGCCCGTACACGCTGGTGACGCCATCAGCATCGCTGCGGTCGCCGATGGTGAACGACCGATCCCGCGACCGGTCACGCACCCGGCGCACCGCATCTGGGTCGTAGGTCTCGATCCACACATCGATCGCGGCCTCGAGCTTCTTCTGAGACAACACTCCCCACCCCGCCACAGCGTCGACGAAATGGGCGTCGAGCAGCCGCAAAGTAGCGGGATCGAGGACCAGCGCGGTGCGGGACACGATCGTCCTCACCATGTCCAGGGTCACCTGCCCGTCGGCCAACAAGGCCCCCACGCGGGGGAGGCGGTCACGCACGGCCAGCGCCAGGTCCATCAGCGTCGACGCCCGCCCCGGGCCGATCCCCAAGGCGCAGCCGATCTCGGCGGCGGTGGCGTCCCAGTCCGCGCACACCCAGCGCTCGCGCTCCGGGCAGCGGCGCCGCCGCCACAGCTCCGCGATCGCGGCCAGCTTGATCGCCTCGGTGCGCGCAGCCGCGGCCGCGGAGCTGGTCATCACCTCGACCAGATCCGCGTCTGCCACCCCCGCTATATCGAACACATATACGAAATTACCGATAATCGGCGCAGGCGGGAGCACAAAAATCCCAGCCTGTGGACAACTCGAAGCCTGGGGACAAGCCACTTCCCTGTAAAACTTGACATGTGTAAAGTTCCCCCGCATGGACAACATCCGCGGGAAGACAATCGCCATCACCGGGGCCGCGCGGGGCATCGGCTACGCCACCGCCGAAGCGCTGCTCAAGCGCGGCGCACGGGTCGTCATCGGCGACCGAGACGTCGCCCTCCAGGAGTCGTCGGTCGCCAAGCTCTCCAACCTCGGCCCCGCGTCGGGCTATCCCCTCGACGTCACCGATCGCGAATCCTTCGCGACATTCCTGGACAAGGCCCGCACCGACGGTGGCGGCCACATCGACGTGCTGATCAACAACGCCGGCGTCATGCCGATCGGTCCGTTCCTCGACCAGTCCGAGCAATCCATCCGCTCGTCGATCGAGGTGAACCTCTACGGCGTGATCGCCGGCTGCCAGCTGGCCCTGCCCGACATGATCGCCCGCCGCCGCGGCCACATCATCAACATCGCGTCGCTCTCCGGCGTCATCCCCGTGCCCGGTCAGGTCGTCTACGTCGGCGCGAAGTTCGGCGTCGTCGGGCTCTCTGCTGCACTCGCCGACGAAGTCGCACCGCACGGTGTGCACGTGTCCGTCGTGATGCCGCCGTTCACCAACACCGAGCTGATCTCCGGAACCAAAGAGATGTCCATCAAACCCGCTGAGCCGGAGGACATCGCGGCGGCCATCGTCAAGACGCTGAACAAGCCCAAGACGCACGTGTCGGTGCCGCCGGCCCTGCGGTTCACCGCTCAGGCTGCGCAGATGCTGGGACCCCGTGGACGGCGGTGGCTGAACGGAAAGCTCGGTCTGGACAACGTCTTCCTCGAATTCGACCAGACGAAGCGCGCCGGCTACGAGCAGCGCGCCCAGTCGGCGCTGGGCGTGGTCGAGGGCGTCGACAACAACTAGCGCGTCGGGTCCCAGAGTCCGGCGTCACCATTCTGGAGATGACTGCGGTAGACGTCGGTCTTCCACGCGATGATCTCTCTGGCCTGCTCCAGGGCGTGGATCTGTTGTTCGACGCGGTCACGTTGTGCATCGAGCAGCGCGAGGCGTTCGTTCTCGTTGCCGGGCCCTTGCCGCACCAAAGCCGCGAACCGTTGCAATTCCGACAGCGGCATCCCAGATTCGCGGAGTCGGACACAGATTCGGAGCCAGTCGATGTCGATGTCGGTGTAGCGACGACGACCACCCGAGGTTCGGCGGATCGGGCCGACGAGAAGATCTTGCCGCTCGTAGAAGCGCAACGCGTGGACGCTCATCCCGACAGCGGCGGCGACCTCACCGATCGAGAACGACGCCGACTCGGCTGTATCGATCACAACACCTCACTCTTGACCTAGAGCGCACTCTAGGTCATAGCGTCGCAGGTGTGTCGAGCACAGAACAGCAGCCCGTCGACTCCGGCTTCTCAGCAGCGACGACAGCGGCCGAGGTCCTGACGGGGATCGACCTCGATGGTCGAACCGCTGTCGTCAGCGGAGGCCACTCCGGCCTCGGGCTGGAGACGACGAAAGCTCTTGCGGCAGCGGGCGCTCGCGTTGTCGTACCAGCCCGTGTCACCTCGAAGGCGCAGACGGTGTTGCGGGGCGTAGACGGCGTGACGGTCATCGGCGGCCTGGACCTTGCCGACCTCAGAAGTGTCGAGCGAGTCGCCGAGACCATCGCCTGCCTCGTCAATCGGATCGACTTCATGATCACCACCGCCGGGGTCATGGCCACCCCGCAACAACCAGTCGGGCCGGGGTGGGACTACCAACTCAGTGTCAACCACCTGGGCCACTTCGCCCTCGTATCCCGGCTCTTCCCGCTACTGGAGCGTGCCGCCGGTCGGGTGGTGGTCTACTCGTCCGCCGGGCATCACTCGTCAGACATCCGCTGGGATGACCTCCACTTCCTCACCGGCTACGACAAATGGGCCGCATACGGTCAGTCCAAGACCGCGAACGTTCTCTTCGCGGTTCGTCTTGACCGACTCGGCCGAGACCGTGGGGTTCGCGCCTTCGCCCTGCACCCGGGAAAGATCATCACCGGGCTGCAGCGAAATCTGACCCATGCCGAACAGGTCGAACTCGGCTGGATCGACGCATCCGGAACCGTCATCGCAGACGACTTCAAGACACCAGCCCAGGGCGCTGCCACCGGCCTCTGGGCGGCGACATCACCACTGCTCGCCTCACGTGGCGGTCTCTACCTCGAAGACTGCGACATTGCCCGAACATCAAGCCCCACAGGGTCGATGGACGAAGGGGGCGTGAAGCCCTACGCACTCGACGAGGGGAATGCTGAACGACTCTGGCAGGTGACCGCGGCCGTCACGGCAACGAATCTCCCCGGTCTGACGCGACTCTCCTGACCGGCTTCGCGTGAAAGTCATGAGAACAGGTCACGTCGAGTTCGCTGCGATCCCGTCGATGAGACGGTCGCAGACCGCGTACATGTCGGATTTCGCTGCGGCCTGATCCGGTGCCCGCGCGATGAACAGCGCCGCCTCGTCCAGCGCGCCCAGGAGCACGTGCGCCGTCGGCCGTAGCGGCTGCTCGGGAATCACACCGTCGGCAACCGCCTGCGCCACCATCGCCTCCACCACGCCGAGCCCGTACTGCATCCCCACCTCGCGCCAGCGCTGCCAGCCGAGCACGGCGGGCGCATCGATCAGCACGATCCGCTGGACATCAGGCGCCGAGCACAGATCCAGGAAGAGCCGGGCGCCCGTCCGCATCGCCGCCAGGTGGTCAGCCGGCTCAGCCTCGGCGATCCGCGTGGCGATCTGGGTGACCAACTCGGCTTCGACTTCCTCGTACACCGCCGCGAACAGCTCGGCCTTGTCCGCGAACTGGTGGTAGAGCGCACCGCGCGTCACACCGGCGGCAGCGACGATCTCCTGTGTCGACACATCCGCAAAACCTTTGACGGCGAACAGCTTCCGCGATGCGCCGAGTAGTTTCGCGCGGGTCGCGGCAGTGCGCTCTGCTTGGGTACGGCGAGGCCGAGGGTTGACTTCCATACAGTCAGTACGTAACTTTCATACTCAGTGTTCGTAAATGTCGACGCAAAGGATATCCGGTATGCCCACCGTAGAACTGCCAACCGCCACCATCGAGTTCCGCGAATCGGGTCCGGCGGACTCGGCCTTCCCGCCGGTCGTCTTCGTGCACGGCGCCCTGGTCGACTCCCGGCTGTGGGATGCCGTGGCCACCGACCTCGCAGCACGCGGATTCCGTTGCCTGCAGCCGGATCTCCCATTGGGTGCCCACCGCATCCCCGTCGGCGACCGCACCGTCCTGACGCCCCAGGGCGTCGCGTACCTGGTGCACCAGTTCCTCGTCGAGCTGGATCTCGATGACGTGATCCTGGTCGGCAACGACACCGGAGGCGGCGTCTGCCAGTTCCTGATCGATGCGCACCCCGAACGGATCGGGCGGCTCGTCCTGACGAATTGCGATGCGTTCGACAAGTTTCCGCCGTTTCCGTTCAATGCGGTGTTCGCGGCGATGCGAACCCGGATCACGACCAGCGCGCTGATGGCACCCATGGGCGTCACCGCGCTGCGGCACTCCCCACTGGGCTTCGGCCTGCTCGCCCGCACGCTGGATCCGGCCCTGACCGCATCGTGGCTCACCCCGGCCCGTACCGATCGACGCATCGCCGGCGACTTCGCCGCGCTGGCCCGCGGGATCGGCCGCACCGATCTGACAGAGACCGCGCCGCGCCTGCACCGCTTCACCAAGCCCGTCACCATCGTGTGGGGAACCGAGGACCGTTGCTTCACAACGGCTTTGGGTCGCCGACTGGCGGCGTTGTTCCCGAACTCGACCGTGATCGACGTCCCCGGCGCCAGCACGTTCGTGCCGCTGGACGCGCCGGAGGCGGTCACCGCCGCGATCGTGCGTCAGGCGAAATCCGGTATCGGATCACCGAGTCGGTAGGCCTCGATGGCGTCGAGGTTGGCGAAGAACTCCTCGACACCGAACTGGTAGTCGTCGGCCGTCCCGACGAACACGACGTGCACGATCTCGCCGTCGTCCTCGGGAGTCAGCAACGCGACCGTCACGTTGACGACGTCGTCCTCGTCGGGAACGTCGGCCTCCGACGGCACCCAATACCACGCCGCACCGGTCTCGTCGTCGACGTCCTCGGAGAACTCCCACCCGCGCTCGGTCAACTGCTCGTCGAAAGCCTCCAGATCAGAGGCGATTTCGAGCTGCTCGAGCATGCGCGCCGGAATCCAGCCCTCCTCGCGCCCTGCCTGCCGCTTCTTGCGGCGGGCCTTCTTCTGCTCGGAGCGGCGCGACACCTAACCCAGCGCCTGATCGAGGTCGGCGATCAGATCCTCCGTGCCCTCCAGGCCCACCGAGATGCGAACCACGCCGTCACCCAGGCCGATCGCCGCGCGCCCCTCCGGCCCCATCGCCCGATGGGTCGTGGTCGCCGGATGCGTGATCAGCGACTTGGAATCGCCGAGGTTGTTGGAGATGTCGACGATGCGCAGCTTGTCGAGCACCTCGAACGCCCGGTCCTTCGTGCCACCGGCGAGCTCGAAGGTGACGACGGTTCCGCCGCCGGTCATCTGCCGCTTGGCCAGGTCGAACTGGGGGTGCGATTCGAGCAGGGGGTACTTCACCCAGCTCACCGACGAGTGGGATTCCAGGAACTCGGCGATGCGGTGCGCCGACGAATTCTGGTGCTGCACACGCAGTGCGAGCGTCTCGAGGCCCTTCAGCAGGGTCCACGCATTGAACGGGCTCAGCGCCGGACCAGTGTGCCGCATCAGCTTCTGCACCGGGCCGTCGATGTAGTCCTTGCTGCCGAGGATCGCGCCGCCGAGCACCCGGCCCTGCCCGTCGATGTGCTTGGTGCCCGAGTAGATCACCACGTCGACCCCCAGCGGGAAACCCTGCTGCAGGATCGGGGTGGCAAAGACGTTGTCCAACACCACCTGTGCGCCCGCGGCGTGGGCGAGCTCGCTCACCGCGGCGATGTCGACCAGCGACTGCATCGGGTTCGACGGCGTCTCGAAGAACACCGCCTGCGTGGGCACCGACAGCGCTTCCTCCCACTGCGACAGATCGTCGCCGTCGACGAAGACCGTCTCCACACCCCAGCGCGGCAGGATCTCGCTGCAGACCACGAAGCACGAGCCGAACAGGCTGCGCGCGGCCACAAGTCGATCGCCGGCGCCCAGCAGCGCGCCCAGCGCGGTGAACACCGCCGACATGCCCGTGGCCGTCGCGAAGCAGGCCGGCGCGCCCTCGAGCAGCCGCAGCCGTTCCTCGAACATCGAGATCGTCGGGTTGCCGTACCGGGAGTAGACGTAGCGGTCGATCTCGCCGGTGAACGCTTTCTCCGCGTCAGCCGCGCTCTCGTAGACGTAGCCCGACGTCAGGTACAGCGCCTCGGCGGTCTCCTCGAAACCGGATCGCAGCAAGCCACCCCGCACGCCGACGGTGGCCTGGCTGACGCCCTCGGGCAGCTCAGCGGGGGTACGCACCGACTTGCCAGGTGATTCGGTCACGACTGCCTCCACGGCAGGCCCACGGCCTTCCAGCCGGTGGCACCGCGGTGACCGTGCTCGTCCAGGTTGCCCTCGAACCCGTCGAGAATGTTGTACGACGGCCCGATACCCGCCTCGGTGGCGGCTTCGGCGGCCCCGATCGACCGGTTGCCGGACCGACAAAGGAAGGCCACGGGCCTCTCCCCCGGGGTGATGCCGGCGGCCACGAGATCGTCGACGAAGCCGTCGTTGCGGGAGCCGTCGGTGCGGTTCCACTCGATGAACACCGTCTCGCGCTGCAGCGGCGTCAGATCCGGGACCCCCACGAAGCGCCATTCGGCATCGGTGCGGCAATCGACCAACACGGCATCGGGGTTCTCGCTCAGGAGCTTCCAGGCCTCCTCCGGCGAGATGTCTCCGGCATAACTCACGGTCGTGAGTGTCGCACAGCTAGCTGGGGCCGGTCGAACAGACCTTCCAGGCCCCGTCCTCCCGCGCGAACGGGATGTCGACCGTCTGCTTGGCATCCGGTGCGTTCGAGAAGTGATAGGTGACCGACGCGGTGGCCCGGTCCCCGTCGACCCGGACACTGGTCACCCCGTCGAGGAATCGCTCCCCCTGCTTGGCCTTCGAATCCCGCTGTCTGTCAAGGATTCCCGCTTCGGTTCCGATCTGCGCGGCGCACGTGTAGCTACGGAAGTCCGCGTAGTCGTCGCGCTGCAGGGCGTCGTTCTGACCGGCCGCGGCGCGCCCGATCAGTTGCTCGTCGGTGAGCTCCCCGCCGGAGAACACGTTGAACAACCAGATTGCGATCACGATGGCGACAAAGATGGCCAGCGCACCGAGGAACGGCGCCGCCGACGTGCCGGTGGACTCGTCGGGCTCGGTCACGCGAGCCTGCGCAGTGCCGACGCGACGCGGCGGACGCGGTCGCGGGCCACGATCGGATCGGGCGCGGTCGCGGTGGCCAGCCAACGCTGCGAGGGGAACAACCGCACATCGCTCTCGGCGACCGCGAGCGCCTCGCCGAGCGCGGCGCGCCACGAGTCATCGGCGAGCTCGTGGTCGTCTGAGGAGACCTCCATCGCCGCCGGCGACACCATGATCGTGTCGACGGGCAGCCCGAGGACGGCCCGAGCATGCAGTTCGTACGCCGACAGCCGTTGCGAACGCAGCGTCACCAGCGCACTGTCCTGCGGCCGGGGCGCCACATCGCTGAAGTACACCTCGTCGCCGCGGATCAACAGCTCGACCGCGAAGACGCCACGACCGCCGAGGGAGTTGACGATCCGCGCGGCGATCGACTTCGCCGCGTCCAAGGCCGCAGATGGAAGATGCTGCGGCTGCCAGGATTCCAGCGTGTCGGCCGACTCCCGGTGATGACCGATGGGTTCGCAGAAGCTGACGGTCGGTCCCGACGGCCCGGTGGTGCGCACGGTCAGCAGCGTCACCGCCACGTCGACCTCCACCACGGTCTCGGCCAGCACTCTCTGCAGGCTGAGCCGGCCACCGGCTACCGCGCTGCGCCAGGCCGGCTCGATGTCGTCGGCGCGCAGCACGATCGACTCGCCCTCGCCGGGTGCCGCGGTCACCGGCTTGACCAGCAGCGGATAACCGGCGTGCTGGGCGACCGCCGTGAGTTCGGCCACCGAGCCGGCGAACCAGAACGGTGCCGTGGGCAGTCCGAGCTCGTCGGCAGCCAGCCGGCGCAGCCCTTCCCCGTCCACCGACAGCCGCAGCGCACGCGGGGTCGGCAGTACCTCGACGTCGTCGCGGTCGGCGGCCGCGAGCAGCGCATCGGTGGCGACCCCACCGGCGTCGGCGACGACGAATCGGGGCTGGGTCTGGTCGATCAGCGCCGTCAGCGCATCCGCATCGGTCATCGCGGCCATGTCGTCGGACACCGTCACCCGGGCACCCAGCCGCTCGAAGGCCAGCGCCAGGTCACTCGTGTGCTCACCGCCCCCTAGCAGCAGCACCGATGTCGTCTCGGCCGCAGTCGTCTCACTCATCGAGCATCCAGCCTGCCAGAACCTTCACTCGGGGGTGACGTGCAGATCGGCACCGAAGGCACGCATCGACTCGACGATGGCGCCGAACACCCGGTGAGCGGCCTGCAGATCAGCGTCCGGCACGTCGGCCAGCGCGCTGCTGAGATGGCCGGCCAGCGGGGTGAAGAACTCGCGGCCGACCTCGAGACCGTGGTCGGCGACCCGCAGCTTGACCTTGCGCCGATCGGCGGGATCGGGTTCGCGCAGGACGTGGCCGGAGGCGATCATCCGCTCGACCAGGTAGGTGATCGCCGCGCCGGACATGCCCATGCGCTCGCGCAATCCTCCGGCCGCGAGCGGATCACCGCCGGCTTCGGCGACCATCACGTGCAGCAGGGCGCGAAAGTCGTTGTCCGACAGGCCGTGGTGGGCGGCGAAGGCGTGACCGATCTGGTCGGACTGGGCGGTCAGCGCCCGCACGTCCGCGGCGATGAGCGCTTCCAACGCGGCTCGGTCTTGCTCTGGCACACCCACACCTTACAGCTTGTTCATTTGATTAACGTTTAAGTATCTGAAATATTGGTCGGCATGAGCAGACGACTGTCGTGGTTGATCGCGCTGGTGATCCTCATCGCGTCCGGAGCCGCCCTCGGGCTGCTGAGCGGCGGTTCCTCCGGTGAGCAGTCGCCGGTGCCGGTACCCGCCGGCGCCGAGTCGACGCGCGCCGACGCGCTACGTGCCGACTTCCCCGGCGGTGACAAGGCACCGGCGCTGCTGGTGCTGACCCGCACTGACGGCGCAGCGTTGAGCCCCGCCGACCGGGCCGCCGCCGACGCGGCGCGCGAGCGCATGCTGGCCGCCGCCGGCGACACCGGACCCGGCGGCCCTCCCGTCCAGGTCTCCGAGGACGGCCAGGCCGCGATCGCCGTGGTCCCGCTGCCGGCCGATCTGTCCGGCTTCGCGCTCGGCGACGAGGTCACGAAGCTGCGCACCGCAGCCGGCGACGGCCTGCCCACAGACCTGCGCGCGCAGGTCACCGGTGGTCCCGCGTTCGGCGCCGACATCGCCGACTCCTTCTCCGGCGCAAACATCACGCTGCTCGCCGTCACCGCCGCGGTGGTGGCCCTGCTGCTGATCGTCACCTACCGCTCGCCCGTGCTGTGGCTGGTGCCGCTGCTGGTGATCGCGTTCGCCGACCGCGTCGGCGGCGTGGTGGGCACGGCCGTCGCCGAGGCGCTGGGCATGTCCCCGGACGGGTCGACGGCCGGCATCACCAGCGTGCTGGTGTTCGGTGCCGGCACCAACTACGCGCTGCTGCTCATCTCCCGATACCGGGAAGAACTGGGCCGCCACCAGTCTCACCACGATGCGCTCACCACAGCGGTGCGCAGAGCCGGGCCGGCGATCATCGCGAGCAACGCGACCGTGGTCCTCGCGCTGCTGACCCTGCTGCTCGCGTCCTCCCCCAGCACCCGCAGCCTCGGAGTCCAGGCCGCGTCCGGCCTGGTCGTCGCCGCCGTGTTCGTACTGCTGGTACTACCGCCGTTCCTCGACCTGTTCGGGCGAAAACTGTTCTGGCCGTTCATCCCGCGCCTCGGTGCGACCGCACTGACCGAAGGCGGCGCATGGCATCGCGTCGCCGCCGGGGTGGCGCGCAAGCCCGTCGTCGTCGCCGTCGTCGCGATCGGGGTGCTCGCACTGCTGTGCACGGGGCTGCTGAAAACGCCCATCGGGCTGTCGCAGACCGAACAGTTCCGCGTGCAGGCCGAATCGGTCAGCGGTTTCGAGACCCTCGCCGACCACTTCCCGAGCGGCGTCACCGATCCCACGGTCGTCATCGCCTCCACCGAGCGCACCGACGCCGTCCAGCAGGCGATCACCGGCACCCCCGGCGTCGTCTCCGCCAACCCGACCGGCACCTCGCCGCAGGGCCTGACCCAGTGGTCTGTCGTGCTGGCCGCCGAACCGGCCTCCGACCAGGCCTTCGACACCGTCGACGCGCTGCGTGCCGCCGTGCACGGCGCCGACCCCAACGGTCTGGTCGGCGGCTCGGACGCCAAGGCCCGCGACGCTGCCGGCGCCGCCGGCCACGACCGCGCGCTGGTCGTGCCCGCGATCCTCGCCGTCGTGCTGCTGGTGCTGTTCGTGCTGCTGCGCTCGGCGTTGGCGCCGGTGATCCTGGTCGCGATCACCGTGCTCAGTGCGCTGGCTGCGCTCGGTCTGGGCGGCTGGGCCAGCGTGCACCTGTTCGGCTTCCCCGCGCTGGACAACACGGTGCCGCTGTTCGCGCTGCTGTTCCTGGTCGCGCTCGGCGTCGACTACACGATCTTCCTGGTGACCCGCGCCCGGGAAGAGACGCCCGCGCACGGCACCCGAGACGGCATCGTGCGGGCCGTCTCGGCGACCGGAGCGGTGATCACCAGCGCCGGGATCGTACTCGCCGCGGTGTTCTGCGTCCTCGGCGTGCTGCCACTGATCGCGCTGACGCAGGTCGGCATCATCGTCGGGCTCGGCATTTTGCTGGACACGTTCGTGGTGCGCACCGTCGTCATCCCGGCGCTGTTCACGCTCATCGGTCCGAAGATCTGGTGGCCGGCGCTGCGAGCGGAAAGGTAGCTGGGCTAACGGTCAGGTAGCGTCGAGAGATGAGTCAGGCCGATACCCGCACCGAACCGGAGGCCGGGCTGCCGCCGCTGCACATGCGCCGCGACGCCCTCGACCCGACACCCGCGCTCGCCCAGATCCGCGACAGCGTCGGCGTCGCGAGCGTCACCAACGCCTTCGGCATGCAGGTCTTCCTCGTCACCCGCCACGAGGACGTCAAGACAGTGCTCAGCGACCACGCGCGGTTCTCCAACGGGAGGCCGCCCGGCTTCGTCGTCCCCGGGGCACCCCTCATCGACGAGGAGGAGGCCGCGCGGAACCGCGCCGGCAACCTGCTGGGCCTCGATCCGCCCGAGCACCAACGGCTTCGGCGCATGCTGACCCCGGAGTTCACGATCCGGCGGATCCAGCGGCTGCAGCCCCGCATCGTCGAGATCGTCGACGCGCAACTCGACGCGCTCGAAGCCGCCGGCTCCCCTGCCGACCTCGTCGAACACGTCACGCTGCCGATCCCCTCGCTGGTGATCTGCGAACTGCTCGGCGTGCCCTACGCCGATCGCGACGACTTCCAACGCCGCAGCGCGCGTCAGCTCGACCTGTCCGCCCCGATCCCCGAACGGCTGCAGCTGCAGCAGGAGGGCCGCGCCTACATGGGCTCGCTGGTCGACCGAGCCCGGGCCGCTCCGGGCGAGGACATCCTCGGCATGCTGGTGCGCGAACATGGCGACGACCTCACCGACGACGAACTGATCGGCATCGCCGGACTCCTCCTGCTCGCCGGCCACGAGACCACGTCGAACATGCTCGCGCTCGGCACGGTGGCGCTGCTGAGCCATCCCGACCAGATGGCCGCCGTGCGCGACGATCCCGCCGCGGTGGGTCCCGCCGTCGAGGAGCTGCTGCGCTACCTGTCGATCGTGCACACCTCGATTCCGCGCATCACCACCACCGACGTCGAGATCGCCGGGGTGGAGATCCCGGCGGGCCGGCTGGTGTTCGCCTCACTGCCCGCCGCCAATCGAGACCCCGAATTCATTCCTGCGCCAGAACAATTGGACATCCGCCGGGGCGCACCGGGGCATCTGGCCTTCGGCCACGGCGTGCACCACTGTCTGGGTGCGCCGCTGGCGCGCATGGAGATGCAGATCGCCTTCCCGGCACTGCTGCGCCGATTCCCGACGTTGACGCTGACCGAGGACACGGACGAGATCGCGTTCCGGTCCTTCCACTTCATCTACGGCGTGGCATCGCTGGGGGTGCGCTGGTGAGCAGGGTCAGCGCCGATCGGGAGATCTGCATCCAGTCCGGCAACTGCGTGATGGTCGCCGGTGACGTCTTCGACCAGGACGACGACGGCGTGGTCGTCGTGCTCACCGACGAGGTGAGCGGCGACGCCGAGGACCGGGCACAGCAGGCCGTCAACCTCTGTCCGGCAGCGGCATTGGCACTGCAGGACCGCTCGGGGGACGACGCAGCATCAGCAGGCTGACCACCAGCACCCACGCCGGGAACGTCAACGTCATCCACGGGGTGACATCACCGGCGATGAGCACGCTGACGGCGACCAGATACGTCGTCACCACCAGCCAGCGCGCCATCAATCCAGTCCGCAGCCAGATGGTGGCCAGCGACATCATGAACACCGCCGCCATCCGCAGCGCATAGGTGTTGGTGAGCGCCACCAGCAATCCGTGGGCGAACGCCACCACTTCCGGGTCCGCCTCGATACCGGCCTTCCTGCCGGCCAGCAGACCCGCTTCGACCGCCGTCCCGGCGAACACCATCGCCAGGAACAGCAGCCCGCTGCCGATGAACACGGTGGTGAAGAACCGGTCCTCGAGCCGGCCCAGGCTGTCCCGCACGACGCCGATGAACCACAGGAACGCGATGCCCGCGAACGGCGTCAGCACGATCGAGATGCGCAGCCGGGTGCTCGTCGCCGGCTCTGGCAGACGCAGCGCCACGAGCACCGCCGCGAACAGCAGCGCGAACACCACTCCGGCCAACGCCGCGGCACGCGGGGTGGTGAGGCTGTGCAGTTGCCGACCCGAAGGCTCCGTCATGCGCGTCATCGTGACACGCACGCTCAGTGTTCGGCGGCGAGTCCGTCGCCGACGACCACGGTCTGGTTGCCGCCGACGCTCTTCGCCCGGTACATCGCGCCGTCGGCCAGCTCGAGCAGCGAACGCACCGTCGACGAGGCTTCCCGGTCGGTGCTCCACGCCGTCGCGACGCCGACGCTGACCGTCGGCACCACCGCGGCGCCACACCGGGCCACCGCGTCGTGCAGCTGCCCGCCGACCGAGCGCACGGCCGTCGGCGGCCCGAGGACCACCACCGCGAATTCCTCTCCGCCGGTGCGCGCAATCAGCGACCGCACGTCCGCGGCTGCCACCGCACTCCGGATGGCGTCGGCCACGGCCACCAGCACCGCGTCGCCGACGTCGTGGCCGTGGCCGTCGTTGATCGTCTTGAACTTGTCGATGTCGACGGCCAGCACGCCGAGGTGGGCGCCGTCCTCGGACACCAGTCCGGCCACCTCGTCCTCCAGGCCGCGCCGGTTGAGCAGCCCGGTCAGCGGGTCGTACAGCGAATCCACTGCGCCCATCCGCAACGCCAGCAGGTAGGACTGCACGATCACCTGCACCCCGATCACGGTCGGCAACAGGACCAGCAGGCGGATGGTGACGACACTCGTCGCGTTGGTGCCCTGGGCGAGGGCGATGCCGTACAGCACCGCGAACGCCACCACGGTGAACACGAGATGCGCCGCCAGTGCGCGCGGGCCGTGCAGCACCACGATGTAGATGCCGTTGGCGGCGAGCAGCGCCAAGCCCGGCATCGCGGTGAACGCGTCCTGATAGCAGGCGATCACGGCGATGGTGCCGAGGTCGGCATAGATCGCGAAGGCCTGGGACTGCCGCTCGGTCACTGCAGGCCCGACGATCCAGATCACGCCCACGATCGCGGAACTGACCGCCACTGCGATCACCAGCGGACGGCCGTTCACCCCGCCGCCGTCGCGGGCCGCCCACACCACGGTCAGCAGCGCGGTCACCCCGTAGAGCAACGTGAACGATCCGATGAACAGCTGATGGATGCGCATCAGCCCGCGAGACTGCAGATGACGCCTGGTCCATTCGTAGTCGAACGGCTGCCGCCACCAGATCAGCAGGTACTCGCGTAAGCCCTTGTCCATCGCCCCCCTGAGAAGCAGCGCTAGGGCTGTCCGGGGAGCAGCCTGATCATCAGTCCGTTCGCCTCGGCGAGCACTGTGCCGTCCGGGCCGAGCAGCTCGGCGTTGACGAACGCCTTGCGCCCCTGCGCCTCGCGCAGCCAGCCCTTCGCGGTGAGCACCGTGTCGATCGGTGTCACGTTGCGATAGTCCACGTGCAGGAACGCGGTCCGGCTGATCGGGCGCCCGGTGGCATGGATGACCATTCCGAACACGCTGTCGAACAACAACGGCAACACTCCGCCGTGGACGGCACGGTTCCCGCCCACCGAGAACCGACTGAACTCTACCTGCAGTTCGACGCCTGCGTCAGTGAAAGAAATGATGCGATACGGCGGCATCAGCAAGCTTCCGGTGCCCGGCAGCGACGGTGCGCGGTTCGCCGGGCCCACCCCTTCGTCGGCCTCGAACGGGGTGAGGAGTTCGACCAGCCGTTCCACCTGATCGGCAGCGTCGTCCCACGTCGCCGCGTCCGGGGCGGCAGACACCGCGAGGTCCTGGGCGCGGCGCATCGCCGTCAGGAATCGAGCGAACCCGGGCGGCGGGGTGACCGGCTGGAGGTCAGGGAAGCCGCCCCGGGCCGCATCCGTCACGCCAGCACGTCGCGGCGCACGATGGTCTGGTCGCGGCCGGGACCGACGCCGATGCACGAGACATGTGCACCGGCGAGCTCTTCCAAGCGCAGCACGTAGTCGCGTGCCTTGGCGGGCAGGTCGTCGAACTCCCGCGCCCCGGAGATGTCCTCCCACCAGCCGGGCAGTTCCTCGTAGATCGGCTCGGCGTGGGCGATGTCGGTCTGCGTCATCGGCATCTCGTCGGTCCGCTTGCCGTCCACGGTGTAGCCGACGCAGATCGGCACCGTCTCCAGGCTCGACAGCACGTCCAGCTTGGTCAGGAAGTAGTCGGTGATGCCGTTGACCCTGGTCGCGTACCGGGCGATGACGGCGTCGAACCAGCCGCAGCGGCGCCGCCGGCCGGTGGTGACCCCGATCTCGCCGCCGGTCTTGGCCAGGTATTCGCCGTGTTCGTCGAACAGCTCGGTCGGGAACGGCCCCGACCCGACGCGCGTCGTGTAGGCCTTCAGGATGCCGAGCACCGTCGTGATGCGGGTGGGCCCGATTCCCGAACCGACGGCCGCTCCCCCGGACGTCGGATTCGACGACGTGACAAAGGGATACGTGCCGTGGTCGACGTCGAGCAGCGTGCCCTGCGATCCCTCGAGCAGCACGGTCTCACCCTGCTCGAGTGCGGTGTTGAGCAGGAGGCGGGTGTCGGCGATGCGATGCCGGAAACCCTCGGCCTGGGCCAGCAGGTTGTCGACCACCTCGCCGGCGTCGAGCGCCTTGCGGTTGTAGATCTTGACCAGCACCTGGTTCTTGAATTCCAGTGCGCCCTCGATCTTTTCGGCCAGCAGATTCGGGTCCAGCACGTCGGCGACGCGGATGCCCTGCCGGGCGATCTTGTCCTGGTAGCACGGGCCGATACCGCGGCCGGTGGTGCCGATCTTCTTGCTTCCTGCGTAGCGCTCCACGACCTTGTCGATGGCCACGTGATAGGGCATCAGCAGGTGCGCGTCGGCCGACAGGAGCAGCCGATCGGTGTCCACGCCGCGGTCTTCGAGTCCGCGCAGCTCGGTCAGCAGCACGCCCGGGTCGACGACGACGCCGTTGCCGATCACGTTGGTCACGCCGGGCGTCAGAATGCCCGACGGAATGAGGTGCAGGGCGAAGTTCTCCCCCGTCGGAAGCACCACCGTGTGGCCGGCGTTGTTGCCGCCCTGGTAGCGCACCACCCATTGAACCCGTCCACCGAGCAGGTCGGTGGCCTTACCTTTGCCCTCGTCGCCCCACTGGGCGCCGATGAGGACGATTGCCGGCATGCCGCGCCTCTCCCGCTCGAATGCTGTGCATAGTGTGTGCAGCCGGTGAGCTACCTTATCCGATCGCGCGCTGTACCCCCGTCTGTCGCGGTGTGCAACCCCGGCGGCGCCCGGGTGCCGCGCCCGCTGCGCGAGCTTCCGGGCACCGATCTGGACCAGGTCGGGACGTGGCGCCGCGTCGTCGTGGTCGGCGCCGAGGCCGACCTGGCGGCCGTGCTGAAGGCGCTGCTGCGTGCCGATCGTCTCGACGTCGAGGTGGCTCACGTCCGCCGCGCGTTCGGCGCCCGCCGGGCGGTGCACGCCCCGGCCACCCGGGTCCCCCTGATCAGGGACGAGACCGGCTCCGTCGTCGTCGGCGCCGCGCTGTGGCGGCCGCCCGAGGGCGAGCGCACCCTGCACGGCGAGGCCGTCGTCGACGACACCGTGCTGTTCGACGGTGAGGTGACCGGGGTGCGTGTGGAGCCGACCCGGCAGCTGCCGGGGTTGCGCGCGGCGGTGGAGACCGGGCGGTGGCGGCCGCGGCGGTGGGTGGCCGGCCGGGCCGCGCAACTGGGCACCACCGGCGCGCAGGTGGTGCGCGACGGCGCTCCCGGGCCGCGGCCGGTGCGACGCTCCACGTTCTACCGCCACACGCAGGGCTGGTTGCGCGTCGGCCGCAGGTAGCGTGGGTGCGTGAGCGTGATCAGAGGCGGGGGCCCGCTGCGCCAGTCGGTACGGCCGAGCCCCCTGTTCCTCGTCCTGATCGCCGTGACGGCCGCCGGCGGGGTGGCGGCGTGGCTGTCGGCCGCCGAAGTCGGGCCGATGGCCTATCTCGGGGTGTTCGTGTTCGTGATCTTCGGCTGGCTGATCTCGCTGTGCCTGCACGAATTCGGGCATGCCTACTCGGCGTGGCGGTTCGGTGACCGCGACGTCGAGGCGCGCGGCTATCTGAAGCTCAACCCGCTGAAGTACTCGCATCCGCTGCTGTCGCTGGGCCTGCCGGTGCTGTTCATCGCGCTCGGCGGGATCGGGCTACCCGGCGGCGCGGTGTACCTGCGGACCGGCTGGATGGGCGCGTGGCAGCGCACGGTGATCAGCCTGGCCGGGCCGGCGGCGAACGTCGTGTGCGCGATCGTGCTGCTGACGGCGACCCGGCTGTTCTACGACCCCGGGCACTCGGTGTTCTGGGCCGGGGTCGCGTTCCTCGGGTTCCTGCAGATCACCGCGTTCCTGTTGAACATCCTGCCGATCCCCGGGCTCGACGGCTACGGAGCGCTCGAGCCGCACCTGAGCCCCCAGACGCAGCGGGCGGTGGCGCCGGCCAAGCAGTGGGGCTTCCTGCTGCTGATCCTGCTGCTCTTCGCCCCGGGCGTGAACCAGTGGTTCTTCTCCGGGGTCTACGCGCTGTTCGAGCTGTCCGGAGTGCCGGCGTACTTGTCGGCCGTGGGCGGCGAGCTGACGCGGTTCTGGTCGGCCTGGCAGTAGCGTCTTGCCATATATGCGTTAGTACGCATATATTCGCCGGCATGGGTGCGGGACACGACCACAGCCACGGGGGCGATGCGCGCGTCTCGCGGATGGTGATCGCCGCGGCGATCCTGACGGTGTTCTTCGCCGTGGAACTGGGCACCGCGCTCGCCATCAACTCGATCGCGCTGCTGGCCGACGCCGGCCACATGCTCACCGACCTCGTCGCGATGTTCATGGGGCTGACCGCGGTGCTGCTGGCCAAGCGCGGCAGCACCTCCCCGTCGCGGACCTACGGATGGCACCGTGCCGAAGTGTTCACCGCGGTCGCCAACGCGGTGCTGCTGATCGGCGTCGCCGGGTTCATCCTGTACGAGGCGTTCGAGCGGCTCGGGGGTGCGCCGGACGTGCCCGGTGTGCCGATGATCGTCGTCGCGCTCGCCGGACTGCTCGCCAACGCGCTGGTCGTGCTCCTGCTGCGGTCGCAGTCGGAGAGCAGCCTCGCGGTCAAGGGCGCCTACATGGAGGTCGTCGCCGACACCGTCGGCAGCATCGGCGTCCTGATCGCGGGCATCGTCACCGTCACCACCCGGTGGCCCTACGCCGACGTCGTCGTCGCGGTGCTCGTCGCACTGTGGGTACTGCCCCGGGCGATCGCATTGGCCCGCGCCGCGCTGCGCATCCTCTCGGAGAGCTCGCCCAGCCACATCGACGTCGACGAACTCCGCTCCGCACTGTGCGCGGTGGAGGGCGTGACCGAGGTCCACGATCTGCACGTCTGGACGCTGGTGCCCGGCAAGGACATGGTGACCGCCCACCTGACCAGCCGGCGCAACTCGGCGCTGGTCCTCGACGACGCGCGCGCCGTGCTCACCGCGCGCGGGCTCGACCACGCGACCGTGCAGGTCGAGCCGCCGGATTCGGCCGCCGACTGCGAGTGCGAAAGCCAGAACCGGTAGCCCCGCCCGGCTGCCCGTCGCGCTGCGCGCTGCGGTCAGCACCGCCATCCCCGTCCTCGTCGGCGTGGCCGCGGGCGACCTCGGCGCCGGCCTGATCGCCACCCTCGGGGCCTTCACGTCCCGGTTCGGGGTGGGCCGGCCCTACCTCAGTCGCGCTGTCCAACTCGCCGTCGTCGCACTCGCGCTGGCACTGGCCGTCGCGGCCGGCTCCTGGGCGGCCGACGTGGCGTGGGCCGGCGTGCTGACCGTCTCCGCCGTCGCGGTGATCGCGGTGTGGCTGTGCAGTGCGCTGCGGGTGGGGCCGCCGGGGGCGTACGTGTTCGTCGTCGCCTGCGCCGCCGGGATCGGCGTCTCGGCGTCCCGGCTGGAGCCCTGGCAGATCGGCGGACTCGTGCTCGCCGGCGGCGCCATCGCCTGGGCGGTCCAGATGGTCGGCGCGGTCACCGGATTCCGACGCCCCGAACGCGCGGCGGTACAGGCGGCCGCCGAACGGGTCGCGGGCTACCTCGACGCGATCGGCGGGCCGGCCGAGGAGAGCTCCCGGCGTCAGGCGGCACACGCGCTCCATCAGGCGTGGACAGCCCTGATCGACCAGCAGCCGGCCGCGTCGGCGAGCCACGAACTGCAGCGACTGCGCGCCGCCACCCATGCCGTGCACGTGCTGTTCGCCCGCGCCGACGCCGACACCGCCGATGTGGCACGCGCTCTCGGACGACTCGACGCCGACCCCGATGCGGTCGCACACCGCGACCCCGGTCAACGTGCTCCCGCGCCCGTGCCCGCGTGGCGTCTCCTGCGCGACGCGCTGCGCACCGGCTCGCAGACACGCCGGGTGATGGTCCGGGTCGCGATCGGGGTGCCGCTGGCGGGGTTCGCCGCCGTCGGGCTCGGTATCGACCGGGCGTACTGGGCGATGGCCGCCGCGGTGCTGATCCTGCACCAGGGCGCACCGCTCTGGCACGCAATGCGCCGCGGCGCCGAGCGGCTGGTCGGCACCTGGATCGGACTGGCGCTGGCCGCGGCGATCATCGTGATCCATCCGCAGGGCTGGCTGCTGGCCGCGGTGCTCGCGCTGCTGAACTTCGCGATCGAGATGCTGGTGGTCCGCAACTACCTGCTCGCCTCGGTGTTCATCACCTCGACCGCGCTGACCATCGGCACCGCCAGCCACCCGCTGGCCCCCGGGCAGGTCGGGCACCTGCTGCTGACCCGCGGCGTCGACACGATGATCGGCTGCGCCATCGGGCTGGCGGTGTACCTCGCGCTCGCGCGCCGACAAGAGACCCAGCGGCTCGCGGATGCGCTGACGGCCACCCAATCTGCGCTGGCTCTCGCCGAACCGTTCGCCGCAGCGGGCGACGCGGAGAGCCTCTCCGCGCGTACCGCGCGGCGGGACCTTCAGCGGGCCACGCTGGACATGCTCGACGTGCTCGAGGCCGCCGAGGCGGGACCGCGAAAGCAGCGGGAGGCGGCGGAGCGCCTGCGTCCGGACGTACTGGCCGTCGAACGGGCGTCGTCTCAGACGATCGCCGCGCTGTGGATCTAAGCCAGGCCGAGTTCGGCGCGTGCTGCCGGATCGCAGTCGTCGAGCAGGTCCAGGCAGCGCTGGAACTCCGGCTCCTCACCGATCGCATCGGCCGCGCGGGCCAGCGCCGCCACGCAGCGCAGGAAGCCGCGGTTGGGCTCGTGGGCGAAGGGCACCGGCCCGAAGCCCTTCCAGCCGTTGCGGCGCAACTGATCCAGGCCGCGGTGATAACCGGTGCGCGCGTAGGCGTACGCGGTGATCGCCTGATCGGCGTCGAGCGCATCCTCGGCCAGCTGGGCCCACGCAACCGACGCCGACGGATGCGCGGCGGCGACGATCGCCGGGCTCTCCCCGGCGTCGAGCTCGGCTTCGGCGTCGGGATCGCCAGGCAGCAGTACAGGTTCCGGTCCGAGAAGATCGCCCATCCGAGTCATGGCCCCATTGTGCCGTGCAGGGTTATCCGATCGTCACCGCGGATGGATAAGCTTCGCCCGTAGCCGTCAGGAGGACCGCAGCACCGATGTCGAACCCCACTGGCCCGGATCAACCGGACGAAGCAGCCCACCCGCAGGACGAGCCCGCCACCGAGGTGTTCGCGCCGGCCGACCCGTCGACACAACCCACCGATCCGCCGGAAGGCGAGCGGCGGTTCACCGCACCGTCAGGCTTCGACGCCGGGTCCACCCAGATCATCAACCGGCCGCACGAGCCGGCCACCGAGGTCTTCGGCACCGGCGGCACCGCCGAGACCGAGGCCTTCGCCACGCAAAACGTTGCGCCGCAAAAGATTCCGGCCCGCGACGACGCCCCCAAGCCGCCGGGCAAGAAGCGCAGCTGGGGCTGGGTGATCGCGATCGTGCTGGTGATCGCCGCGCTCGCGGCCGTCGCGATCCTCGGCACCATCCTGCTCACCCGCGGGTCGTCGCCGGCCGCCTCCCAGGAGGACAAGGTCCGCGCCACCATCTCCGACTTCGACGTCGCGGTGCAGAACGGCGACCTGGCGGCGCTGCGCAGCATCACCTGCGGCAGCACCCGCGACAGCTACGTCGCCTACAACGACAAGGCGTGGGAGCAGACCCACGCCCGCGTCGCCGCGGCCAAGCAGTACCCCGTCGTCGCCAGCATCGATCAGGTCGTCGTCAACGGCGAGCACGCCGAGGCGAACGTGACCACGTTCATGGCCTACGCGCCGCAGACCCGCTCCACGCGCAGCTTCGACCTGGAGTTCACCGACGAGCAGTGGAAGATCTGCCAGGCCCCCACCAGCTAGCCCGCGGTATCTGATTGCGGGCTTCTCTTCGTTCAGCCCGCGGTCACACTCCGGCCTGCGCTGTGCAGGTCATTGCACGCCTCGACCACGCGCTCGGCCATCGACGCCTCGGCCTTCTTGAAGTAGCTGCGCGGGTCGTAGACCTTCTTGTTGCCGACCTCGCCGTCCACCTTGAGCACACCGTCGTAGTTGCTGAACATGTGCCCGACGATGGGCCGGGTGAACGCGTACTGGGTGTCGGTGTCGACGTTCATCTTCACCACGCCGTACTTCAGGGAATCCTCGATCTCCGACTTCAGCGAGCCCGAGCCGCCGTGGAAGACGAAGTCGAACGGCTTGGAGCCCTCGGGCAGGCCGAGCTTGGCTGCCGCGACCTTCTGCCCCTCGGCCAGCACCTCAGGCTTGAGCACGACGTTGCCCGGCTTGTAGACGCCGTGCACGTTGCCGAACGTGGCGGCCAGCAGGTACTTGCCGTGCTCGCCTGCGCCCAGCGCAGAGATGGTCTTCTCGAAATCCTCGGGCGAGGTGTAGAGCTTCTCGTTGATCTCGGCCTCGACGCCGTCCTCTTCGCCGCCGACCACGCCGATCTCGATCTCCAGGATGATCTTGGCGGCGGCGGCCTGCTTGAGCAGCTCCTGCGCGATCTCAAGGTTCTCGTCGATCGGCACCGCGGAGCCGTCCCACATGTGCGACTGGAACAGCGGATTCTGGCCCTTGGCGACGCGCTCGGCAGAGATCGCGAGCAGCGGACGGACCAGCCCGTCGAGCTTGTCCTTGGGGCAGTGGTCGGTGTGCAGCGCGACGGTGATGTCGTACTTGTCGGCGATCACGTGCGCGAACTCGGCCAGCGCCACCGCACCCGTGACCATGTCCTTCACACCGAGTCCCGACGCGAATTCCGTTCCGCCGGTGGAGAACTGGATGATGCCATCGGAGCCGGCGTCGGCGAAGCCCTTGATCGCGGCGTTGATGCTCTCCGAGCCGACGCAGTTGATCGCCGGGAACGCGAACGAGTGCTCCTTGGCCCGGCTCAGCATTTCGGCGTAGACCTCGGGCGTGGCGATGGGCATGACTGTTCCTCTCAGCTGGGGTGGTTGGAGTATCTCAGGTGCGGTGGACGCTCACACGGTCAGAACCATGCGATAGCGGGCCTTGCCCGAATCCATCGCCTGGAACGCCTCGGCGGCCTCGGCCAACGGCCGCTCCTCGACCATCGCCCGCACGCCGCTGAGCACCGCGAAATGCAGGGTCTCCTCGACGTCGCGGGAGGTGCCCGACGGGTGGCCGCTCACCGAGAGCCCGGAGTTGATCAGGTCCAGCGGGCTGATCGGCAGGTTCTCCGGCGTGACGCCGACTGCCACCAGCTCGCCCGCGGGGCGCAGGCCGCCGACGGTGGCCGCCATCGCCTCGGCGTTGTTGGCCGTCGCCAGAACGACCGCGGCCCCGCCGAGCTTCTGCAGTTCGGCCGCGACGTCCTGGGCGGTGGAATCGATGTAGTGATGCGCGCCGAGCTTCGTGGCTTCCTCGGCCTTGCCGGTACCCCGCGCGATCGCGACGGTCTCGAAGCCCATCGCCCGCGCGAACTGCACGCCGAGGTGGCCCAGGCCGCCCACCCCGAGGATCGCGACGACGTCGCCGGCTTTCGCGCGCGTCTGGCGTAACCCATTGAACGTCGTCACCCCGGCGCAGCCCATCGGCGCCGCCTCGACGAACGACAACCCGTCGGGGATGCGGGCCAGCGCGGTGGCCGGCACGGTCACCGACTCCGCGTAGCCGCCGGGGTAGTGCCAGCTCGGCACCTCCATGCGCACGCACTGCATGAAGTGCCCCTGCCGACACGGGATGCAGCGGTTGCAGTTGCCGCCGAACCAGCCGACCGCGACGCGGTCACCGGCGGCGAAGTCCTCGACGCCGTCGCCGACCTCGGCGATGGAGCCGGCGATCTCGTGGCCCAGCGTCAGCGGCCACTGCAAACCCGGGAAGTGCCCGGCATGGAACTCACGATCGGTACCGCAGACGCCGCATGCGGCCACGTCGATCCGGACGTGACCCGCCGACGGCGACGGGGTGTCGACGTCGACGACGGTCAGCGCAGCGTTGGCTTCGGGAACCTGGACAGCCTTGTGCATGGGCATGCCTCACCCTATGCCGCCGGTACCCTTGTGGCCGTGGTCGTCGACAATCTCGCGCTGATGCCCGATTTCCTGGACCCGATCAACCTCATCGGTTACTTCGGCACCTGGGCGCTCGTCGGCATTCTCGTCGTCGTCTTCGTCGAGTCCGGTGTGCTGTTCCCGGTCCTGCCGGGCGACACGCTGCTGTTCGTGGCCGGCATGCTGGCGGCGGGTACGGCCGCGCGCGGCGAAGCGGTCGACGCCAACTTCCATCTGTGGCAGCTGCTGCTGTTCATCCCGATCGCCGCCGTACTCGGCGGCCAGGTCGGGTATTGGATCGGCCGCAGCCTGGGCACCGCGATGTTCAAGCCGAACGCGCGGGTGCTCAAGCAGCGCTACCTCGACGAGGCGCACCTGTTCTTCGAGCAGCGCGGACCGTTTGCGATCGTGATCGCCCGGTTCGTGCCGATCGTGCGCACGCTGGCGCCCATCACCGCGGGTGCGGCGAAGATGAGCTACGGCCTGTTCACCGCGTTCAACGTGCTCGGTGCCGTGGTCTGGGGCGTGGGCCTGACGCTGATGGGCTACGGACTCGGCCAGTTCGAGGTGGTGCAGAAGCTCCTCGAGCCGATCTTCATCCTGATCGCGGTCGCGTCGATCACCCCGATGATCTGGGAGTGGTACAAGCGACGGAAGGCTGCGAAGGCGGCCGGCATTCCGACTCCGCCGATGGACGCCGACGAGCAGGCAGGGCCGTCAGCACCCGAGCCGCACCATCCGTGATCGCGATCGTGTGCTCGCTGTGGGCCGCGCGGGAGCGGTCGGCTGAGCGGATGGTCCACCCGTCCGGGTCGTAGACGATCCTGTTCGTGCCCAGGGCCAGCCAGGGCTCCAATGCCAGTGTCAGACCCGGCCGCAGCACCATCCCGCGGCCCGCGCGTCCGACGTTCGACACGTGCGGGTCCTCGTGCATCGTGCGGCCCAGGCCGTGGCCGCCGAAGTCGGTGTTCACCCGGTAGCCGTACTCGGCGCACACCGCGCCGATGGCCGCCGAGATGTCGCCCAGGCGGTTGCCCGGACGCGCCGCGCCGATGCCCGCGGCCAGCGCGTGCTCGGTGGCCTCGATGATCCGCTGGTCTTCCGGGCGTGGGGTGCCGACGATGATGCTGCGCGCCGAGTCGGCGACCCACCCGTCGATCGACACCGCGATGTCCATGCTGAGCAGATCGCCGTCGCGCAGCACGTAGTCGTGCGGAAGTCCGTGCAGCACAGCGTCATTGACGGACAGGCAGATCACGTTACGGAAGGGCCCGCGGCCGAAGGACGGGTCGTAATCCCAATAGCAGGATTGCGCACCGCGCTCGCCGATCAGCTCACGCGCCCGCTGCTCGAGGTCGAGCAAGTTGACGCCGGCCTGTGCGCGACGGGCCAGGTCGTCGAGGAGTTCCGCGATGAACGCTCCCGTGACGGCCATGGCGTCGACCTCTGCTGCCGTCTTCAACTCGACCATCGACAACCCTTCCTCAAACCGGTATAGAAATACCACTCTAGACCGGGCTTATCCTTGGCCCATGGTGCGTTCCCCCCTGACCCCGCAGCAGCGGGCAGCCGGCGCTCGCCTCGGCGCCTACCTGCGCGCCGCCCGCGGGGCCCGCAAGGCCGCCGACGTCGCGCGCGCGGCGGCGATCTCCCCGGAGACGCTGCGCAAGATCGAGACCGGTCGGCTCGCGACCCCGGCGTTCACCACCGTCGCGGCGCTCGCCGCGGTGCTGGACATCCGGCTCGACGAGCTGGCCCGCACCTGCCGTTCAGAACTGGCCGAGCCCGTTCTGCAGCGCATCGAAGAGCCCGCTTAGGCGTTGGCGATGATCCTCGACGAGGGGATCCGGTGAACCTGCGTCGATGACGCGCCGTGCGGTTTCGGTCAGGACCGTGGAGTATCCGGCGATGACGAGCGCGGCGAACAGGTCCGGGTCTCCCGCGAAGGCGGGGTCCGCGTCGAGCGCGTCCCGCAGCGCCCGCACGAGTTCAGCCGCGATCTCCCGCAGGCGCGCGATCAACACCGGTGATCCGGCGACGGTCCGATAGAACGGGATCGATCCGTCTTTGACGCCGGAGAGCGCATGCCGCTCGTCGACGAGACGGACCGCCGCGTCGCGCAGCGACGTCAGCACATCGCTGCCCGCCACGCGGTCCCGCACTGCCGCACGAAGGATCTCGACGGCGTCGTCGACTCGGTCGAAGAGAAGGTCCTCCTTGCGCGGGAAGTGCTTGAACACCGTCACGCTCGAGACGCCAGCCTCCTTGGCGACCTGCGCGACCGTCACCTCGTCGAACCCGCGATCGAGGAACATCCGGGTCGCGACATCCGAGATCTTGCGGCGCGTCATCGGCCCGCCGCGCTCCGAGGTCCTGGGCATTGCACCTCACTGTGTTGACTCACTTAGTTTAGTCACTTAGCTTCGTGACATGACGACTCCGAGCATTGTCTCTCCTCGCTCGCTCACCCAGGCCTGGCCCGCCCTTCTGGGCCTGTCGGCCGTGTTCCTCTTCGAGATGCTCGACAACTCGATCCTGACCGTCGCGCTGCCCACGATCGGCCGCGACCTGCACGCCTCCACCACCGCATTGCAATGGGTGACGGGCGCCTACGCCGTCGTGTTCGGCGCGCTGATGCTGGCGCTCGGCGCGGTCGCCGACCGTGTCGGACGGCGTCGCGTGATGCTGCTCGGCCTCGCCCTGCTCGCCGCCGCGAGCCTGGCGACCGCGTTCGTGACGACGGCCGAACAGCTCATCGCCGTGCGCGTGCTGACCGGCGTCGCGGCGGCGATGACGACACCGGGCGCGATGGCGCTGGCCTTTCGGCTGTTTGACGAGGACACCCTCCGCATGCGGGCGATCACGCTGATCTCGACCGTGGGGCTGGTCGGTCTCGCGATCGGCCCGACGGTCGGCGGGTTCGTCATCGAGGTCGCGCCGTGGCAGGTGCTGCTGCTGGTCAACGTGCCGATCGCGCTGCTCGCGATCGTGGGCGTGCGCGTCGGTATCACTGCCGACCGACCCGAGGAGCTGCATCGCGACCCGCTGGACGTCGCGGGAGGCGTTCTCGGCACGGTCGCGATCGCGTGCGCGCTGGTGGCGCCGTCGCTGTTCGTCGAGGACGGCGCCCGCGCGTGGCTGCCGTGGACGACGGCAGGCCTGGCGCTGGCCGGGTTCGTGGCGTTCGTCGTGCGAGAGCGGACCGCACGCTTCCCGCTGATCTCGTTACAGCTCGTGGCGCACCCGCTGGTGGCGAGCGGGCTGGCGTTCAAGGCCGCAGCCGGGCTGGCGATCGCGGGGCTCGGCTACCTGGTCACGCTGCAGCTCCAGCTCGACTGGGGCTGGCCGCCGGCGCTCGCCGCGATCGGGATGCTGCCGCAGGTCGCGGTGCTGATCGCGGGCAGCTTCGGCGTCAACCCGTTCGTGAAGCGGGTCGGGCCGGAACGTGCCGCGTGGCTCAGCGCATCGGCGGTCGTGCTCGGGCTCGCGGTCTATGCCGTGCTGGGCCGCTTCGGCTATCCGTTCGTCGCGGCCGCACTGGTGCTCGTCGCGGCGGGCCTGCGGGTGGTCGGGGTCGTCGCCGCGGTGAACGTGTTGCGCGGGCTGCCCGAGAACCGGACGACGATCGGCACGGCCCTGGTCGACACGTCCAGCGAGGTGACGTCCGGCGTCGGTATCGCCGTCAGCGGGACGATCCTGGCCGCGATGTTCACGGGCACGATCACCGCCGCGCATTGGACGGCGAGTCAGACGACGGAGTTCCGGGAGGCGGTCACCGTGGCCGGGCTCGCGCTGACCGCGATCGCCGGGGCACTCGTCGTGTTCGGGATCAGCGCTGCTCGAGCGCGATGACGCCGACGTCCTAAACCGACGGCTTGTTCTACCCCGTGTGAGAGGACGCTTAGGTGCGAGCCTTGATCGTTGACTTACTGTCCCGCGTCACTGACGCTACGACGTCCCCGGAACGGGGCTAAGAGCCTGCTCAGAACTGTCCGCCCTGGGAGTCTCGCGGCAACAGGTGGAATCGCTTCGAAACATGCAGGCGAGACGGTCGGGGTTCAGTCGGACTCTGAGCGACTCCGAGCGGCTCCACCGCGTTTGGCACGCTGCCTCCGGCAGTTCGGCCGAGCTAGCAGAATTGAACGGCACTCTCGCTCACTTGGCCGGCCTCCTCGGTGCCGGGTTGGCATACCGCAGCGTCTGCAGCTTGATGACCGCGACCGGCCACTCGTGACTCGACACGCCGCATCGTGGCGGAAAAGCGAAGCCGGCGGTCGACGCTGTTCTTGGATATCCCCAGAGGGCCCCGTCGTGACCGTCCTCGGCAGGGACGCCGAGGAGACCCGGTCGGAGCACTCCGGGTCCTACAACGACGCGCTGGCCGTCGCCCGCGTCGGCAACGGGTTCCTCTAACCGGTTGCAGTGATCCGCGGCTACGACGCCGCCTGACTTATCAAACCGGGGCCCGCCGCACGAGCGTCACTTGCTGATGGCCCTGATGACCTCGATTAGGAGCCAAACGGGCAGCCATAACCCGCACGTGAGGAGGGTGAGGACCAGGTGAAGACCGACAAGTGAGTCGCCGCCACCTCTCACCGAAACATTGTTGACTACCGTCGCGGTGGCCTGAGGGGTAGCCGCGTGCCGATGTTCAGTCCACTGCACACCGTCCCAGTAACGCAGGATCCCCGGCGATGTCGGATCGGGATACCAGTTGGGCGGTATTACAGGTGGCGGTAAGGATGAGGGTTCTGCAGCCCACGCCGGAGCCATTGGAACTGTGGAATAGTGCTGCGGCGCGGACGGATCGACCGCGTCGTTCCGCGACACCTCGCCGTTCGAGCCTCCTGGTCGAGCACTGGACACGACCAAACCCCCCTCGTCGCGACGCAGAATAGCTCCGGCGCCGAATTGATTGCGGCCGTTCGGCCACCCCCGTAGTTACTGGAGCTCCGGGTGGATTGTGCCGCCGTCGCGAACGGTCCAGATTTGATCGTTGTCGATGCCGGCGAAGTTGATTTTGTCGAGTGTGTCCCGGGTGTAAAACACATTCAGCACGACGCTGTTCTCGGTGTTCCCATAGACATCCTTTGTGGGAAAACGACCCTCAACGACGACCCTGCTGGCCTGCGGGTACTCAGTGCGGGCGTACTGCAGTATTTCCTTAGTCGTCGATCGTGCACCGAACTTGGTGAGATACATGAACACCGCGTCAGGGATGTCGAAGTCAGCGAACACCACTTCGCCGGTCGTTCCAGGTTCGGTGCGGAAAACGACCCCTTCGGGGGCCACCGGGCCGGTCGGGGTCGGACTTGGGGCCGTAGCAGCAGGGATAGTCGGTACTGCTGCAGCCGAAGGTGCTCGCTCCGTCGTTGCCGTCGCACTGGGTCGTGTCGACCCCTTGTCTGAATCGTCTCCGCTGTCAACAATATTCGTTATGACCACTAGCGCGATGAATGCTGCTACCAGCCCCCATCCGATCTTTTGATTTTGAGTTAGGGAGAACGAAGAGGTTTTCGTCTGGGCCGTGTTGGACGACGGCAGCAGAGGTGGCGTCAGCGGTGAGGTTGTTGCCGCCGCCGGCTTTGTGGACCGGTGTTCGGTCCACTGTGCGCCGTCCCAGTAACGCAGCCCCGAAGTGTCCGAGGGATCTGGATACCACCCTGCTGGCGTAGATGGTGGCGGTGGCGTCGTCATTTTTCCCTAGTGATCTTGGCTTCGCAGCAGCGGAGTCGCGCGCTGCATACGAGACGTTAGGCGAACAGGTAGCAAAGCCGTGTTGGCTCGGCGCGTCGTGATGTGAAAAGTCGGCCCGAAGACCCCAGGCAGGTATCCCCACCACCGGTTCTCGACCGCCGATGACCGACTATGGCCTCGCCGGTAAACTTCAAAGAATGTGCCCGGGCTCATCTGGCAAAACCGTCTCTGGCCGAACCGGGTACACGTCCTCTTCGAACACATCCTCGGCGACCCACCCGGCCTCGTAATACGTGCAGTTGCTCGAGTACGTGCTGTGCGAGCAGCTGGAGTGTGCGTTCTGGTAATGCGCCGGGATGCCGATCACCCGGTGCCGCGTCCAGGAACCGTCCGGCAGCACCGGCCCATCGCACATCGTGCGTGTCAGCGACTGCAGACCAAAGATCCCCCGACGCACCGTGTCAGTGAAACAGCCCGGCTGCGCATCCGCAGGCGGCGCCACTATTACAGCGGCGCAGAAAGCCAGCGCACTCAACAGGATTCGCGACATTACTACTGGCCTTCGTACGGCCACGTCGGCGCCGGTGTTGGCTTCGGCGTGAAGTACTGCTGGCATGCATCCGGGTAATCCGAACACGCCTTCACCGCGTCGCGCACATCACAGAGCCCGGCTATGTCGAAGAAATCGCAATACGGACCAGCCGACGCTACCGGCGCCAGGCTTAGCCCGGTGCCAAATAGCAACACGCTCAGGCCATGCACCAGATGCTTCATTTCATCCCCCCACGCACTGACATACGAATGACAGCATACGCACAGCGTCAGACAGCTGGAGTATTTTTAGCAAACCCGTTCAGCTTGCTATGAATGTTGCGGCAGCAACTACTAGCAAAACATCCGGGGCCCCCCTCCCGACCCTCCAGGACCGGTAGTTCGGGTGCGGGACACGTGCGTCAGATGGCCCGGTTTTTCCGACGCTGTGAGCGTCGACAAACCCGGATAACCCCGGGGGTAAACGTCGACTTTGCCCGCATTCGGTCCAGAAACGCGGACGAGTACGCGCGCCCTGCCCCGAAATATCCGACCCGCAAGACCTGCGCGGCAAGCGACTCTGGCGCGAGCTGCACTACCGAGTACTCGACGGTGCTAATACCGTCATTCAAAGCCGTGAGGTGCGACCGCCTTCCAGCGCGCGGATCAAGCTCGCAGCATCCCACGGTCCCTTGTGCCGGACACCGTTGACGAACAGCGTCGGCGTTGCGTTCAGGTCCATCGCCTCGGCGTCCTCGGCGTCGTCGGTCACCCGGTGCAGCACCTTCGACGAATGCAGTCGCACGTCGTTGTCGAACTGCTCGATGTCGCAGCCCGCCGCCACCGCGTAGCGGTAGATGTCAGACCAGTCGAGATGGTCCTGATGCGCGAAGAGATGCCGCGACATCTCCCAGAACAGGCCCTGCTGCGCCGCCGCCTCGCTCGCCCGGGCCGCGTCGAACGCCCTCGGGTGCGCGCGCTCGAGCGGGAAATGCCGCCACACGTAGCGCAACTCGTCGCCGAAGTGCTCGCGCACCTCGTCGATCGCGCCGGTGGCGCGGCTGCAGAACGGACACTCGAAGTCGCCGTACTCGACCAGCGTCAGCGGCGCGTCGGGCCGGCCACGCAGGTGATCCCGCTCCGGGTCCACGGGACGCAGCAGGTGCAGGCCGACGGGTTCGGGCGGGCTGAGCCAATCGGTGATCCGGAAGATCGCCCAGCCGAACACGAAGGCCAGCACCGACGCGGTCAGCACGCCGATGCGCGCCTGGTCCTGGCGGCCCGGGTCTTCGATCGCGATGTCGACGATGAACAGCGAGATCGTGAAGCCGATGCCGGACAGGGCCGCCCCGCCCATGATCCGTCGCAGCGTCAGGCCCGGCGCCAGCACACCCAGCCCGGTGCGGCGCATGAACCACGTCGCGCCCGTGATGCCGATGAACTTGCCGATGACCAGGCCGGCGACGATGCCCCACGTCAACGGTGACCTCAGCGCCGCACCCACGCTCGCCGCGTCCAGCTTCACTCCGGCGTTCACCAGCGCGAACAGCGGCAGGATGCCGAACGACACGACGGGTCCGACCGCGGTCTGCAGCCGCTCGTTGATCGAGATCGATTCCTGCAGCGAGCGGCTGGCGGCACGGGCGTACAGCGAGTTCGGCGACTGCCGGAACGCGCGAATCTGTTCGACCGCCCGTTCCACCGGCTGGCGCTCCGGGGTGAACACCGGGATCAGCAGCGCGACGGCCACGCCGGCCAGGGTCGGGTGCACGCCACCCAGGTAGAGCGCGATCCAGAGTGCGACGCCCAGCACCGCGTACGCCGGCCCATGCCCCTTCGGCAGGTAGCGGACGGCGGCCAGCGCGGCCAGCAGCGCCGCGGCCACCAGCAGCGGGACCCACTGGATCTCGTCGGAGTAGAACAGCGCGATCACGCCGAGCGCGCCGACGTCGTCGACGACGGCCAGGGTCAGCAGGAACAACCGCACCCGGGCGGGGAACACCGGCTTGATGATCGCCAGCGCGCCGACGAGGAACGCGGTGTCGGTCGAGATCACCACACCCCAGGCCGCGGCGTTCTCCCCCGACGGATTGAGCGCGAGGAACACGACCGCGGGCAGCACGAGCCCGGCGATCGCGGCGACGACGGGCACCGCGGCGCGCGACCGGTCGGTGAGTTCGCCGATGGTGAATTCGCGGGTCACCTCGAGTCCGACGATGAAGAAGAAGAACGTCATCAGCGCGTCGTTGACCAGGTGCTGCACCGACATCTCGGCGTGGAAGGAGCCGACCGTGAAGCCGACCTCGGTGTGCAGCAGCGCCGAATACGCCTCGGCCCAGGGCGAATTCGCCCACAGGATCGCGATGACGGTCGCGAACAGCAGCAGCGCCGCGGCGGTGTTGTCGGTGGTCTTGTTGGTGGTGGAGCCGCGGCTGAGCCGCGAGGGCCGCAGCGGGAAACCGCGCGACTGGGTGGCGGGTTCGGTCACGGCGCTCCGGCGACGGTGTGGGCTGCTTCCATCAGCATCCACCCTGCCAGCTGGACCGACAGATCGCGCTCCGGGATCTCCGAGGAGTTCACCGCGCCGGCGACGAACTGGGCGTCACCCGAGGTGGCCGTCGGCAGCTGCGCCTCGCGCTCCACGAACGCGCTGAACAGAGGCAGGTCCTCGACCGTCGCCCGGTTCTCCCAGGCCGCCTCCGCAGAGGAGAGCACCAGCGATCCGGCGGTCGAACGAGCCGCCTCGTCTTCCGGCGAGTCGCCGGGCAGGTCGGTCGCCACCAGCGCCAGGTAGCGCGCGAGGATGCCGTGGAACAACCCGCCGTCGCCGCCGCCCGCGCCCTTGAGCACACCGTCGGGGGCCATGTGGTCGGCCACCGCAGCCACCAGCCGATGCACGCGTTCGGCGTGCCGCGGATCCTGGGTGCGGGCGGCCAGTTCGGTCTCCAGCCCCAGCACCACGCCCTGGCAGTAGGTGTACTGGGCGCGCACCATCGAGCCGCCCTGGATGCCGTCGAAGACCAGGTGCGTCTCGGGATCGATCAGGGTCTCGTCGATCCAGTCGGCCATCTGCTGGGCGCGTCGCAGTCTCCCCTCGATTCGGGCCAGGAAGATGCCTGCCGGACCGTTGGCGGGGGCGTTGAAGAACTGGTCCTGTTTGCGCCACGGGATGCCGCCGCCGTCCTCGGGCACCCACGCGGTGAGGAACTGGTCGGCGAGGGTGTCGAGCGCTTTCGGTCGCGCCACGTCGGCGAGCCGGGCGGCGCGCTCCAGCGCCAGCGCCAGCCACGCCATGTCGTCGTAGTAGTCGTTGGTCCAGCGGCCGATGTTGCGCAGCCGCTGGCCGCGAATCTGGCGGGCGATGCGGGTCAGCCGGTCCGGCTGCGGGTCGCGCACCTGCGCGTCGACGAGGTTGTCGATCAGATGGGCCTGCCACCAGTAGTGCCACTTACCGAAGCGCCGCTGGCCGCCTGTCGCCGGCCATGCCACGACGCCGAGCTGTGTGCCCGGCAACCCCCAGACCTTGCGGAGATGACGGCGGGTGATCGCGGCCTCGGCGCTGGCGGCGCGGTTGGCCCACATCTGATCCATGGGTCGATCCTGCCTCACGGGCTCCCCCAAAAGCCATGAGACAAATTTGTCTCACGTGAGCTATAGTCGTCTCATGTCAACGCGCGAAGATCTGCTGCGCGCCGCCGCCGACTATCTCGGCCGGCGGCCGAACGCGACGCAGGACGAGATCGCCTCGGCGGTCGGCGTCAGCCGCGCGACCTTGCACCGGCAGTTCTCCGGTCGCGCCGCGTTGATGACCGCGCTCGAAGAGCTCGCCATCACCGAGATGACCGAGGTGCTGGCCGCCGTCCGTCTGGACGACGGCCCTGCCGACGACGCGTTGCGCCGGCTCGTGACGGCGTGCGAACCGATCGCCCCCTACCTCGCACTGTTGTACAGCCAGAGCCAGGACGACGTGACCGCCTGCATCGAGGTGTGGGATGAGGTCGACGGCGCGATCAGCCAGCTCTTCCTGCGCGGGCAGCGTGACGGACTGTTCCGACCCGATCTTCCCGCCGCCTGGCTCACCGAGTCCTTCTACAGCCTCGTCGCCGCCACCGACTGGTCCATCCGCGCCGGCCGCGTCGCCGCCCGCGACGGCACCCGACTGATCATCGACCTTCTGTTGAACGGAGTACGTACCTCATGATTCGCCGCTGGCTCGCTCTCGGCGTCCTCACTCTCGCCGTGCTGCTGATCGGCATCGACGGCACCGTGCTCGCCCTCGCCACACCATTCATCAGCGCCGACCTCGACGCGACGGGAACGCAGATCCTCTGGATCGGCGACATCTACTCCTTCGTCCTGGCCGCACTGCTGATCAGCATGGGCAGCCTCGGCGACCGCATCGGCCATAAGAGGCTACTGCTCTGCGGCGCAACAGCATTCGCCGCGTTCTCCGCGCTCTCGGCCTATTCGGCCACCGCGCCGATGCTGATCGGCACCCGAGTCCTGCTCGGCATGGCCGGCGCGACGCTGGCGCCTGCGACGCTGGCGCTAATCCGCGGGCTGTTCGCCGATCAGCGCGAACGCAGTATCGCAGTGGGCATCTGGGCCGCGACGTTCTCCGCGGGCGCTGCGCTGGGACCGCTCGTCGGCGGCGTGCTGCTCGAACACTTCTGGTGGGGTTCGGTGTTCCTGATCAACATCCCGGTGATGGTGGTCCTGGTGGTCGGCGGCGTGCTGCTGCTGCCGGAGCACCGCGATCCGGAGCCGGGCCCGTGGGATCTGCCGAGTGTGGCGCTGTCGATGGTCGGCATGATCGGCGTTGTCTACGCGATCAAGGAGGGCTTCACCAGTCTCTCCGAGGGGCTCGGCGGCGACGTGGTGGCGGCGGGCGTGCTGGGCGCTGCCGCGCTGGTGGCCTTCGTGCGCCGGCAGCTGCGGTTGCCGCACCCGCTGATCGACGTCCGGCTGTTCGCGAACCCGAGATTCTCCGGCGTCGTCGCGGGCAACCTCCTGTCGGTGCTCGGCCTGTCCGGGCTGGTGTTCTTCCTGTCGCAGTACTTCCAGCTCGTGCACGGTTACGGTCCGCTGAAGGCCGGGCTGGCCGAATTGCCCGCCGCGCTGACGGCGACGGTGTTCGGCGTGCTCGCCGGTGTGCTCGTGCGCTACGTCTCGCACCGGGCGGTCCTGACCGCCGGACTCGCGCTGGTCGGCGTCGCGATGGCGGGGATGATGGTGTCGCTGCTGGTGTTCACCCCGATCGCGCCGTATCTGCCGCTGGGCATCGCACTGTTCGTCGTCGGCATCGGGTTGGGCCTGGCGTTCACCGTCGCCAGCGACGTGATCCTGGCCAGCGTTCCGAAGGAGCGCGCCGGTGCGGCAGCGGCGGTCTCGGAGACGGCGTACGAACTCGGCATGGCGTTGGGCATCGCGGTACTGGGCTCCATCGTGACCGCGGTCTACCGCACCGTGACCCTGTCTCCCGCCATCCCGGCCGCCGCCGCCGCGCAAGCCCGCGACTCGCTGCCGCACGCGCTCGAGGCGGCTCGGGACCTACCGCCGGCGCAAGCCGACGGCCTGATCGACGCGGCGCGCACCGCGTTCACCCACGGGCTCTCGATCGCCTCCGGCGTCGGGGCACTGCTGTTGCTCACCTCGGCGGTGGGCGTGTGGATTCTGTTGAAGTCACCAGGCCCGGCCGAGGTCGGCATGCTGCCGGACCCAGGTGTGCATCGCGATCCCCGCGGCGACCGCCGCGTTGATGCTGCGTGTGGAGCCGAACTGCGCGATTGAGACTGTCAGCGCCGCACCGCTTTTCGCGTCATCGGTGATCCCAGGCCCCTCCTGGCCGAAGATCAGCAGGGCCGCCCGCGGCAGCGTGACCTCTTCGATGCGCACCGCACCGGGGACGTTGTCGACGGCCACCGGCGTCAACCCGTCCTGCGCGGCGGCGTCGAGCAGCGCGGCGGTGCTGTCGTGGTGGCGCAGACGCTGATAGCGATCGGTCACCATGGCGCCGCGCCGGTTCCAGCGCCGCCGGCCGACGATGTGCACGGTGTGCACGGCGAACGCGTTCGCCGTGCGGACCACGGCACCGATGTTGGCGTCGTTGCCGAAGTTCTCGATCGCGATGTGCAGCGGATGCCTGCGGGCGTCGATGTCGGCGACGATCGCCTCCCGCGTCCAGTACCGGTACGCGTCGACGACGTTGCGGGTGTCGCCGTCGCGCAACAGGTTCGCGTCGTAACGGGGGTCGTCGGGCAGCGGACCCGGCCACGGACCGACGCCGGGCCCCTCGCCCCATTCGGTGGGGCCGGGCGGTTCGCTCATCAGCGCGTCCACAGCGCGGCGTGGGTGCCCACCACCGACACCGTCGCGTACAGCAGCGCCTGGTTGATCTCACCCTGGGTGCACAACGACGCCCGCACGTGCACCCCGTCGCGCGACGCCTCGGGCAGCACCAGCACCGACGCGCCGTAGACGTCGCAGGCGTGGCTGAGGCCCCGGCCCTGCACCGTCGGCGCGGCCACCACCATCAGCGGGCCGCCGCGGGCGGCGGCGTCGTCGCGGTATCGCGCGGCCAGGCCACTGACGTCGAGCCCGATCAGCATGTAGCCCTTGCCGCTGAACGCCTCGGGATCGCCGAGGGCGGTCGGGTTCAGCGCGGCGCCGTCGGCGCGGAACGCGTCCAGGCTGGTGGTCGTCAGGTCCAGCCCGGTGTCGTTGGCGTTGATCTCCGGAAGCCCGACGGGGAACGCGACGGGGTAGGCGACCGTCGACCCGGCGATGCGGTCGCGTGGCGAGTAGGCGTACACCCCGCGCACCTGGCTCTGGTCGCGGAACGGCCCGATGCACACGGTGCCCGACATCCGATCCTGGTCCTGCGGCGAGACCGGTTGCAGCGCAAGGGTTGTCACGTCGTCACAGCCGCCGATCACGTTGGCCTCGACGGGATGGTCGAGCGCCCCGTACAGGCCGAAGCGGATGTCTTTCGGCGCGGTGTGGGGTGCGCCCTGCTGCGCCGGCGCGGCATCGATGTCGACGAGCACGTAGTCGGCGTCGAAACGCAGGTCGGTCACCGAGATGTTCCAGCCGAGGACGGCCAGCGATTCGCCTATCGTCGCGGTCAGCGCCGAATACACGTCAGGACGGTCGTCGTCACTCGAGCAGGAGGTGGCGGTCAGCACCAGGACCACCAGGAGCGCGATCAGTCGCACGGCGTCTCAGGTCCGGCCACGGCCCTTGCCCACGGTTCGGGTCAGCGCACGCACCAGGGTGCGCGGCACCATGCGTCCGCCGGTGGTCAGCGCCTTGTACTGCAGGCCGGGGATGATCACGACCTTCCCCTTGGCCATGTCGGACATCGTCTCGGCGACCACGTCGTCGACCTCGAGCCACAGGAACGAGGACGTGCCGGCCATGTCGATGCCGGCGCGGGCATGGAACTCGGTGCGCACGAACCCCGGGCAGAGTGCGTGCACACCGACACCCGTGCCGCCCAGCCCGTTGGCCAGCCCCTCGGAGAACGACACCACCCACGCCTTGGACGCCGAGTACGTCGAGCCGCGGCCGGGCAGCAGCCCCGCGACGCTGGCGACGTTCAGCACGGTGCCCGTACCGGCTGCGACCATCGACGGCAACGCCGCGTGCGTGAGGGCCATGACCGCGGTGACGTTGACGTCGAGCTGCGCCTGCAGCTGTTCATAGGGCGCGGACCAGAACTCCCCGGCGGTGCCGAATCCGGCGTTGTTGACCAGGACGCGCACCCCGGCGCGCAGCCGCTCGGCGACCGCGTCCCGGTCGGCGGCCGACGACAGGTCGGCGGTGATGGTCTCGACCGCGGTGCCGTGGCGCTGCTGCAGATCGGCGGCCAACCGGTCCAGTCGGGCGGTGTCGCGGGCCACCAGCACCAGGTCGTAGCCGTCGGCGGCGTAGCGATGCGCAAAACCCTCGCCGATTCCGGAGGTCGGCCCGGTGATCAGGGCGACAGGGCGGGACATGCCCAGAGGATAGCTACCGCTGATAGTTCGGCGACTGCCGGCCGTTGCGCTGGCCGGGCGGCACCGGGGGCACCGGACGGCGCGGCG
>NZ_QJUA01000018.1 GCF_003254575.1 Mycobacterium kyogaense
CGATGGTGATATGCACACGGCATATGGTCGGCAGGGTCAGATGTGGATAAGATACAGGCCTACGAGTGCGGCGTCGCCGCCCCTACCACCGCGGAATCCCTTCCCACCATGGCCGATCAACGCAGCGTCGCCACCTGCGCAGCCCGTGCTGGTGATGCATGTGGTGGCGTCGTAACTGAAGCCGTTACCGAAGAGCAACCCAGCGCTGGCGTGGGCGGCGGTGCCGTTGGCGATCAGCAGGCCCGTGTGCCCGGTCGCGCTACCGATGCCGTCGAAGTCATCGATTCGTGTGCCAAGGCTGTCTGCCGATGATGCGGCATCGAGGGGCAGGACGGTAGCACTGCTGGTGTCGATCGCAGTCACGACTCCACGGGCCGAGCCGTCGGCATAGGCGATCCCACTGACGTAGAGGCGGGTCCCGTCGCGGCTGACATCAATGTTGGACACCGGACCTGGCGCCACCAACGCATCGAAGCGGATCGTGGCGGAGACCGTGTCGGTCGCAGTGTCGATCATGTGGACCGCGCCAAGCGGCGCATCGGAATTCTCGATGGCGTCGATGAGGTGAAAAGCCTCGTCGCCCGGAAGGTTTATCGCAGCGGTGTAGGCGCGCGCACCATCGCGGCTGACGGTGACACCGGTAGGCAGTTCCGGCAGCAAGACCGTGGCGGTCACGGTGCTGGTGGCGGTGTTGACAACGTAGACCACACCCTGGATTTGCGCCCCGGCCGTGGCCGTATCGGCCAGCAGGTATCCAGTGGCATAGAGCTTGTTTCCATTGGGAGTCAACGCAATTGCGGTGATGACCTCTTGCGTGGCGGGCATATCAACCGAAATGGCGGCCGCCACGGTATTGGTGGCGGTGTCAACGGCGTAGATGAGACCACGCACGGCGGTCTTGCCGGCGCTGTCGTAGGTCGCTTCGTAGGTGGCAGCGTAGACGCGGTCGCCGGCGGCGTTGATGGTCAGCGCTGTGATCACCTCCTGATCACTGTTGCCGACCGGGATAGTCGATACCACAGTGCCCGCGGTGGTATCGATGACGTGAATTGCAGTTTCGGTGCGGTAGCCGGCCGCGCTAGTGGTGTCAGGGGTGTCGACGGTGGTGCTCACATAGAGCCGCTCTCCGTCCGGGCTGACCACCAGAGAGGACAGCCCGAGCGGGGTGCTCCCCATCCCGGTCGCCGGCTGGTAGGCGGCGCCGATTGGAATGGTCCGAATAACGCTGTTGGTGGCCGTGCTGATAACGTGTACTGTGGGCCGCGTCTGCACCCCATCGTATTGGCTTGTTGCGTAGACGTATTGGCCGTCTGGGCTGACAGCGACACCGACGAAGCCGTTGTACGCCGCTTCGGGGCCAAGATTGATTCTGGAGATCACCGCGCTGGTGGCGGCGTCAATCACCACCACAGACGGACTGTCCAGGAGCCCGCTGCCTGCATAGATGCGAGTCCCGTCAGGGCTCACCCTGGTTACGGCTGTGGTTGTACCGCCTAGGTCAATGCTGTGCGAACCTGAGCCGGCATTCTCAAGGACGGTTACAGAGACTGTCGAGAGGTTTGCGCTGGTAGTTCCGCTGGAATCCTTCACACGGTAGACAAACGACGCAGACCCGACGTAGTCAGCGATCGGCGTAAAGGTGACGGTCTTGGCTGCGACGTTGTTGACGACAGTGCCCTTGGACGAGGACACCGAATTCACCGCCAGCACATCACCATTGGCCTTATCAGGGTCGATGTCGTTCCCCAGCAGCTGCGCCCACGTCAAAGTGATCGAGCCGTTTTTGGTGACCGTGAAGGGACCGTCATTGACAGCCGTCGGTGCCGTGTTCGGACTCGTCACCTGCACAGCGACGGTGGCGAGATTGCCGCTTGTGGCTCCGCTGGAATCCTTCACACGGTAGACAAACGACGCAGACCCGACGTAGTCAGCGATCGGCGTAAAGGTGACGGTCTTGGCTGCGACGTTGTTGACGACAGTGCCCTTGGACGAGGACACCGAATTCACCGCCAGCACATCACCATTGGCCTTATCAGGGTCGATGTCGTTCCCCAGCAGCTGCGCCCACGTCAAAGTGATCGAGCCGTTTTTGGTGACCGTGAAGGGACCGTCATTGACAGCCGTCGGTGCCGAATTCACCGTAGCGAGGCTCATTGCCGCCATCTGAGCGGACGGCTCAATGCCACCGACCAAGGACCGCTGCGACTCGCGGCGTCCCCACGCCAACATCGCTAACAAAAACGGCGACTCCGGCGGTAAGCCCGAGCCCGACAACGCCGACGACGACGCTTTCAGTACCGCCATCAAACGAGATGACAGCCCAACCACGGAACTGGGCGCTTTGAGTGGAGGTTCCCAGGTGAAGTCCCTTGCTCCCACCTCGGATGGAATCGAGGCACTCGTATTTGACGGTTCTTGAAGAGTCGGCGTCGGCGAAAGCTCCGATGCAACGACCATCGGCTCTTCTGTCGCGACCGCGTCTTTGAAGTCCCGTGACGTCGATATCCGCGAATGCACGGCAATTAGCGACGTGTCGTCAAGGCGGTGTCTATGTTTCCGGGGAAGTTCGGCATCGTTCGCAGCCTCGTCGTTCGTGATGTCGAATGCCGGGTCCGTCTCGGGCGACGCGCCGTCAGGCTCGTTGATCGTCTCATCGGACTCCTCCGTGTGGGTTTCGGCAGCCACTCCACCGAAGTAGTCGTCGGTTTCGGAGGTTGCCTCATCGGATTCATCGTCGCCGCCGCCGATAGATTCGCCGCCATTCACCTCCCCCGCCGGTGGCGCCGTGTTCTCGGCGGGACGATCCGTACGCTGCGAAGTCCCCGGCGCCGCAGACTCTGTGTTCTCAGACTCGTCGGCGAGCGAGATACCTGCGCCGAACGTTGTTGCCGCCGCAAATCCCACCCCTAGCGCGACAGCCAAAGCGCCGACTCGGCCAACGTATTGGGCGTGTCGCGCGCTGGGTGTGGAGTGGGCCGAAGCCCACGAGCGATTTAAGACGCGTTCAGTCACTGCCCTGGCCCCCCGATGGCAAGAGATTGGAATCTGAAAATGCAGCGTAGCGCAATACTGGCAAACAGCGGACGCATTGGGCAGATATGCTTATCAGCGGCTTTTGTAGCTATTGAAAACGCAAGGAAAGCCGGCGTGCTGGTTTAGCGAAACCAGCTTCATGTGTTTGACCGCGGCCGCGGATGCCGCTAGCGAGCAAGCATTGTGGCGCGATTGGCGCTCGATGACGGACATTCGGAAAGGGCCGCGATCTACGTTTCGTCACGAAAAGGGCGACGCCGATCCAAATAGTCGTTACTGAGACAGCTCTCAGTCCAAGCGTGGTCGATACCGTTGAATGCAAAGCCGATTCAACACCGGACGCTGTTGCTAGCCACGGCCGCCATCACCTACACACCGACCGCAACGCCCTACGAGAGGTGATCGCAGATTCGACCCGTGCAACCACTCTCATCGCCGAGGTTGTAGATCGGTTCAGAAGTCGGAATACAGACCGACTGTGCTGCAATGCCACGGGCCGGCCCGCTCCTCGGTCCCCCGGTGGGGTGTCAGCACGTCAGGCCCCGACATTGTCCGTTCGCGATTCTCGCACGGAGATTCAAGGCGCAGAGGCAGTCGATTCGTGTCGAAGCAGAACATGGAACCGGTGACCGGACCGCCATCGGGCTTCACCGATTCGCATTCGTTACCGCCGAAGTAGTTGGAACGCTGAAGGACTGCTGCCAAGACTTGGTCACCTGGATGCATCGCTCGCCTACTGCTGCAGGCCCGGTACGTGATGGAGGGCACGCTGAGAGTCCTCGAATAGGCATCAGCCCGTGGTAGTGATTGCCCTGCTCGGCCTGACCCCAGTATCGCCGCGGTGGCCCACAAGACGCCCGCCGCCAACCGCGGGCCTTTGCCTGCGACGAGCTAGCCACACCGAGCTTAAGAGCGCAACCAAGATCAGCACCTGCGCGAGAACCCGATTGCCATAACTAAATTGCCATGCGTTGACCGACCAGATGATCATGGCAACGACACCAGTGTATGTAGCTACCGCCCAGGTTCTCCCAGATCTTGCATTGGCGTAGACGATCTGGCTGAGCGCACCCAACAGAATGACAATCAAGAACGCTCCAAGAGTTCCGCCCGTCAGCACGACAGCGCGCATCATAGTCGCGGCGTTGGACGTCAAACCATTTCCGATGTACGTAAAAGTCTCACCATCGGCGGTCACACCATCCTCGACATCTAGACCGATGAAAGAAAGCACACCTGAGAACAGACGCAAGGGGTAAATGACGCTTCCGCCCCCATCGCTGTGCCACTGGGCAAAAGTCGGGATGTAGCAAGCAGCCCAGTGCTTGCCCTGGGCAATTACCGACATGTCGAACGCGGAATTGGCTCCAGCTACACGAATCGCACGCGCGAAGACGACGAATGCCACCACGACACCCGCAGTCAGCACGGCCCAACCAATCGCTTTGCCCGAGATTCGTTCATTACCTGTTGCGACGGCTGCGGCCACATAACCTGCGACGAACCAAAGTAGGGGAACCAGAAAGTACGAACGTTGTGTCGTAACGACCGACCACGACATCGCTGAAATGGCGTTCACAGCCAGAAGCAGCCAACTCCAGCGGTCGGTTTGTATTCGGATACGGGCGCCTACCGCCGCCGCACCGAACTGCACAGTGGCATAAGAAAGCGTTTGACCAGCAGACCGCGTCACCGTTCCCTGGTACAGCTCTGCCGCATTCTCCTTGCCCGCATCAAAAATCTCGGCGATCGAATCCAGGGAAAAAATTGAATGCCCAAGCTCCGCACTGAGGTCAAAAGCGCCTGCTAGTCCCACGACCGCCGTGGCCAGGAGAAGCCAACCTGGGCTTCGAACCGCTCGTTGCATCAGCTGAGCCCGCTCGCTACCCGCACCTAGCGGAACGCTGGAAGTGGTCGCGAGAAGTGGGAACAAGTTGAATGAAGCCGCGAGTAGGAACAGAAAGACAGTGCTTGATGTGTCGATGAAATAGCCGCCACCGAGGACCGCTCCAACTGCAAAAAGCATGCACCAGCAAAAATTCCACAAGGGCGCAGGCGCGAGAATGGATCGTGACCTCGCATAGGAGATCACGAACATCACGCCGAACAGGAGACCGAACGGCAACAGAAACGTAGCGTCGATTTCGAAGCTCTTTCACGGTCTAGGTCAAGGCTCAAGGGCCTTGATCCGAGTTTCTGGAGGCCTCTTCTCTCGCGAAGCCTAGTTCAGACGACTGGCGCTTGCCGGATGTTTTGACATTGGGCGGTGAGACTGGTTCAAAGCGCCGACGCAGTGTGGATAGTTCGAACTCCGCAGGGTGGTCTTGGCGATGCGAGCCACCGCTCAGATCAGTCTCCCGGGCCCGATTTTCGGCTTTTCACCGACGGTTGGAACATCGTTTGCGACGACTCCGTGATTTCTCGAGTCTGATTCCGCGTGATTTCCAGCCTGCGTGAGGGTTCGGTCCGCGCGGAATACTCTCCGTAGTAGCCGTAGCTGTAGGAACCGCCGCCACGAGCGGGCGTCATTGTGAAGACCGCGCCAAGCAAGGGCGCGCCGACACTCTCCAGAGTGCCCACGGCGTGAGAAAGCTGTTCCTTCTTCGTGTTACCAAACCGAGCGATTACGAGCACTCCATCCGCACCAGCTGCGAGAATCGCGGTGTCGGTGATGGCGAGCAGGGGCGCGGAATCGACAATTACGTAGTCGAACCTCGATCGCAGTTCGGTCAGCAATTTTCGCGCCGACTGAGATCCCAACAATTCACTCGGGTTCGGCGGAATTGTCCCGGACGTTAAGACCGTCAGTCCGGGGTAGCGAGTTTCCTGGAGCGCTTCGTCGAGCGACACCGCACCGCTCAAGACAGTACTGAACCCAACAGTGCCGATAAGGTCGAGATATTTGTTGAGCGAGGGACGTCGAAGGTCTCCGTCCACGAGCACAACTGATTTTTCATTCTCGGCCAAGGCCAACGCGACATTGATTGCAGTAGTGGATTTTCCCTCACTGGGCACGGAACTCGTCACTACGATCACGCGCGGCGGGTTATCTACAGCAAGAAATTGCAAATTCGTTCGCAATTTCCGGAATGCCTCTGCAATACCACTTGTCTCTTTGTCGAAAGAGATTGACGCCTGCCTACGACGCTCCTTATCCAAAGGTATGCTCCCGACGAGGCCCGTACCTGTTATCTCCTCGAGCTGCTCTCTGCTCTTTATTGTATTGTCTAACAAGTCTCTCAGCATTGCCAACGCCACGCCAACGACAACGCCTAGCGCCAACCCGACTCCAATATTCTGCGCAGGTTTTGGAACGACTGGACCATCTGGAATAGACGCTCGCTGCTCTACGACAACGCGCGAATCTGGAGCTGATCCGTTTTCCGGAGTCTCCAAATCACGGACCATGACCACAAACTCGTCAGATAGCGTATTCGCAATATCCCGAGCACGGATCGCAGAGCTGTCGAGCACGTTGACGCTGATCAGGACTGTATCGGGTTTTGCATCGGCTTTGATATGACCTTGAAGTTCGGCCGCCGTCATGTCCAGCTGCAGCTTGTCAATGGTGCGCTGCGCAAGAGTCTGACCTGTCAGCAACTCCGCATACGACGCCACGCGCTCTTGAGAGAACCGGTTGCCCTGGTAGGTTTCCGACAACGACGAGCCGCTTGTCGTTGAAACGAATAGCCGGGTCGATGCCTCATATAGAGGTGTCGTCAGAAGTGTGAAGGCGACGCCTCCCAGCACACCGACTACAGTCGTCACAGCTATGGTCAGCCACCGCGACCGCAGAACTTTCACAAAATCTTGCAGACTCATTGCGCAACCTCACTCCCGTGCAGTCCCAAGCGCGGTGCCAGGACCAATTTCAATCAGGGCGGCTAACTCAAACCGAGCCCCGTGAGCTCCTCGATTCAATCGCAAGTCGTCCCCGAACACGGCTAAGCCGGCATCAGTGGCTGACATTTGTTACGCCCAATAGCAAAGGCATTTTGCCTGAGATAAATTGGAAATTTACTTTGAGCATGCGGGCACCGCGACCTTCGGCACGACGGTATTCACCAGAGGCTGGCTTGGCGCCCTGGGTACGCCCGGCACGGAGGGCTCTGACAGCTGAAAGCTGATGTTGGCGGGTTGACCGGGCGGGATTATGACCTGAACCTCAAATACCGGATGTCCGCGTTCGGTGCTCACGATTGCGGGGACTCGCTCACCGTTGAGGATCGCGGCCGACAATTTCGCATCCTTGGTCGCGAAGAGTCGCACTGAGGTGATGTTGGTCCCGCGGGGAATCTCGATTGGAACCTCTGGCGATAAACCTACAGCACCGGCCACATAATCAGGCAGCGGATCGTTCGGCACAGTGTTGTCGAGTTTCACCGTCACGGTCGACGCACGTGTCTCGCCCTTGCATTCGTCTGCGGCATACTCGATTTCGGGTCGCAGGTAGTAATCAAGCTTGTTGCCTCCCAGATTGTTCAAGACAATTGCCGCATACGGAGCTGCGTCATCGGGGATGGCATGGGCGAGCGACGTCTGTTCGAGAAGCTTTTGCTCCCCTGGAACGTCACTCCAGACTGCAATGCGGCGCTCGCTGACGGCCTTCCCGAGCGCCTCAAGCAATTGCCGCGGCGACTTCACCCGCCCTGTGATCTTTGTGACCACCGCGTTGGCGATGTCCTGCAAGTACTGCTTACGCGCCGTCTGATCCGTAGGGAACCGGATGTACGCGGTCGACTCAGTCAGTTCGACCACGTTGTCTTTCGAGACCGTTTCACCGTCCGGCATTTTGATTGGCCCCACCGCACCGAGAATGTAGCTCAACGCAACGGGATCAATCGCGATCACGCCGTCGACGTTCGTCCCAGTTTCTACCGCCCACATGGACTTCCAGATCTGAGCTGTATAGGGAAAATGCGGGCTCAGATTGCTGTTGCGATAATCAGTGAACGGGTTCGCAAATCCGTACTGCTGGTCATACTCCAACCCGAGATCTACGGGGGCGACGGCATCGGCAAGGTCGGTGTTCGGGGCTAGGTTGTCCACGCTTGGGGCGCCATTGTCGAACCGAAGGACTCCGAATCCGCCCAGCAAGCCACCCGTTCCCCGCGCTTCGGCGTTCGTTTGGAAGCCCATGAAGTAAGTGCGCGGGCCGTCGGCACCCATCATCGGCGGCACCAAGCGCGCCGCCATGGCTGTGTTCTCGAGAATTGAAGTGAGATCGGCGATTTGGCTCTGCAATTGCGTGCGCGCGTCACCGATCGACGACACAAAGCGCGGGTCTTGGATGGCGCCGGCCTCAGCGTTGAGCTTCGTCGCCTTCTCGGCCAACGACGACAGTTTCGCCTCTTGGCTGCGGAGCAGGTCGACGTCCACCCGGCCGTCGTTGTACAACCGGTCGGGAGAAATCGTCACACCGACATCAGCCGCAGGCTGCAGCACGTTCGATGCGAGACCGGAAACGACGTCGGTGATCTGCTGTCCGGTCTTGAACGGGCTGCCCACCCAAGGAACGTTGGCGACAATGTTCCACGCCAAGGAGTGCGTGGCGTCACGTGCTGCCTGCGCATGGTCGGCAGCATCGCGAGCAGATGCGGCCGCACCTGCCGTATCTGCCTCCAGCAGAGAATCTTTGGCCTTCTGAGCGCTGGCCCGCGCCTGCTCAAGGTTCGACTTTGCCTCGACGGCACCGAAGGCGACCCAGCACCCCAGTCCGACCAAGACCAGGGCCAATGCGGCGGCCGTGACAACAAACCCGCGACTCCGCACCAACCGCGATGCACCACGACGATCGTCGTCCTCGCCGGTTCCTTCCTCGGGGTCCAACTCTCGATCGGAACCGCCTCGCGAAAAGAATCCCACTCAGATCTTCCTGTGAATAGAAGAGGCCTGCACGTCTCTCGACGTGCAGGCCTCAGCACGACAGATGCGAAGCAGCTTCCGGTCTAGCAGGAGCCGCTGGTGACCGTTCCGTACGGCCCGATGCCGACGGAGTTGCCGCCGACGCAGAAGTCGAACGTGATGCTGTTCGTGACTGCTTGATTAGTACGCAGCTGCGCAGCCCGTGAAGCAGCGAGCTGTCCGAAGAAGGAGTCCGGATGGGCAGCAGCGTAAGCCTCGAGTCGGTCGGCACGCCGATCCTGTGAAGCAGCGCTCTGCTTGAGGAACACCGACAGCAACTGAACCGAGGTTGCGGTGATGATGTACACCGGCCCCTTCGGCTGCAGCGGCAGGTCCGCGAAGCTCGGCGCTGCCGGCAGCTGAATCTGCGGTGCCGCGTTCGCAGCCGCCGGCACGAAGGCCGCAGCTGCTGCCACGGCGGCAGCCGCGACCGTCACCTGGAATTTGGTAGCAATGGTGGTCATTTCCCCCCACTTTCTCGAGTCCCCATCTCGGAACAAGTTGCTGGAAGCATCGCAGACGCCGGGGGTGCTGTCAAACGATCCGGCAATGTTTCGTCACCTTTCTCTGCAATTGCCGAAATACGTCATAACCAGCACGTCGGCAGTCGGCGGCTACGCCGCCTCGCAACCCCATCCGGACCGGTTCGGCCCGGGGAATAAGCCCCTCCGTAACACCGCAGAAACGTTTGCTGAGAGTGTTACGCCTGGATGTTTATGGTGGTCCAACCTTTGATCACGAATTACTGGCAGATGGCTGTCAGCGACCATTTGCGGGCGGAAGGGGTTGGGGGCTCACAGTGAGCGGGCGATTCCCAGGCGTTCTTAAGGGACTAGTAAGACCCCCGCGCGACTCGCGTGAGTCCCGCCGTTAGCATCAAGAACCATGACGAGCGTGACTGAGCCCTCCGCCGAGCACGAGATCGATATCCACACCACCGCCGGAAAGCTGGCCGATCTGCGCAAGCGCGCCGAGGAAGCCCTGCACCCGGTCGGCGAAGAGGCCGTCGAGAAGGTTCACGCGAAGGGCAAGCTCACCGCGCGCGAGCGCATCCTCGCCCTGCTCGACGAAGATTCCTTTGTCGAACTCGACGCGCTCGCCAAGCACCGCAGCAAGAACTTCGGCCTCGACAAGATCCGCCCCACCGGCGATGGCGTCGTCACGGGCTACGGCACCATCGACGGCCGCGACGTCTGCATCTTCAGCCAGGACGCCACCGTGTTCGGCGGCAGCCTCGGCGAGGTCTACGGCGAAAAGATCGTCAAGGTCCAGGAACTCGCGATCAAGACCGGTCGCCCGCTCATCGGCATCAACGACGGGGCCGGGGCCCGTATTCAAGAAGGGGTGGTCTCCCTTGGCCTCTACAGCCGGATTTTCCACAACAACATCAAGGCCTCGGGCGTCATCCCGCAGATCTCGCTGATCATGGGCGCAGCCGCCGGCGGCCACGTCTACTCCCCCGCCCTCACCGACTTCGTCATCATGGTCGACCAGACCAGCCAGATGTTCATCACCGGACCCGACGTCATCAAGACCGTCACCGGTGAGGACGTCACCATGGAGGAGCTCGGCGGCGCCCAGACCCACATGTCCAAATCGGGCACCGTGCATTACGTCGCCTCCGGCGAGCAGGACGCTCTCGACTACGTTCGCGACCTGCTGTCCTACCTGCCGCCCAACAACTACGCCGAGCCGCCGCGCTACCCCGCGCCACACCCCGGCCCCATCGAGGAGAGCCTCACCGATGAGGACCTCGAGCTCGACACCTTGATTCCGGACTCCCCGAATCAGCCGTACGACATGCACGAGGTCATCACCCGCATCCTCGACGACGACGAATTCCTCGAAGTCCAAGCGGGTTACGCGCAGAACATCATCGTCGGCTTCGGCCGCATCGACGGCCGGCCGGTCGGCATCGTCGCCAACCAACCCACCCAGTTCGCGGGCTGCCTGGACATCAACGCCTCGGAGAAGGCAGCCAGGTTCGTACGGACTTGCGACTGCTTCAACATTCCGATCGTCATGCTTGTCGACGTGCCGGGCTTCCTGCCCGGCACCGGTCAGGAATACAACGGCATCATCCGCCGCGGAGCCAAGCTGCTCTACGCCTACGGCGAGGCCACCGTCGCCAAGGTCACCGTCATCACCCGAAAGGCCTACGGCGGCGCGTACTGCGTGATGGGTTCCAAGGACATGGGCTGCGATGTCAACGTGGCCTGGCCGACCGCCCAGATCGCGGTGATGGGCGCCTCCGGCGCCGTCGGCTTCGTGAACCGCAAGGAACTCAAGGACGCCGCGCAGAACGGTGAGGACGTCGACGCGTTGCGCCTGGAACTGCAACAGCAGTACGAGGACACCCTCGTCAACCCGTACGTCGCCGCTGAACGCGGTTACGTGGACGCGGTCATTCCGCCCTCGCACACCCGCGGCTACATCGGCACCGCACTGCGACTGCTGGAGCGAAAGATCACCCAGACGCCACCGAAAAAGCACGGCAACATCCCGCTGTAGATAGAACCGGTTGCCAGACAAGGAGTTCAGCAGTGGACCATGATGCCGACATCGTCGAGGTGTCCGACCCGCGGGACATGACAATCGACAACCCGCCCGCACCCGACCCGCACTTCCAGGTCGTCAAGGGCAACCCCAGCGCCCAGGAGATCGCGGCGCTAGTCACCGTGCTGGCCGGCGCAGGCGGCGCAGGACATGCCGAGCCAGGCCCGCAAGAGCTCAACCCGTGGGGTCACCCGATCGATAAACTGCGCTACGACGTCACCAGCTGGCAACGAGTCACGCTGCTGGAGCGGATGCACATGCGGCGATGACGAGCCGCCTGCGTCAAGAAACAAGAGCGTGACGCGCTTCGTCCTCGGTTCCGCATCTGGTGGACGTTTGCGCGTCCTACGAAAGGCCGGGATCGAACCGCTTGTCGTCGTCTCCGACGTCGACGAGGATGCGCTCATCGCCTCGCTGGACTCCGAGACACCGCCCGAAGCGGTGGTCCTGAAACTGGCCAATGCCAAGGCGCTCAGCGTGGCCGCGAAGCTGCCAGCGAATATCGCTGCTGACTGCGTTGTCATTGGCTGTGATTCGATGCTGTACCTGAACGGGTCGCTGCGGGGAAAGCCCGGCAACGTCGAGGCGGCGCGCGACCAGTGGTCAGAGATGTCTGGCTCAGTCGGGCATCTCTTGACCGGGCACACACTGCTCCGCCTCTCTCGCGGCGTCATCACCCACACACAGGGCGAAACCGGTAGCACCGCAGTGCATTTCGGCGTGCCAACACCGGACGAAATCGCCACCTACCTGGCCACCGACGAACCGGTGCACGTCGCCGGCGCCTTCACGCTCGATGGATTCGGCGGGTGGTTCATCGACCGCATCGAGGGCGACCCCTCAAATGTGATCGGCGTGAGTCTCCCCCTGCTTCGGGCCATGCTGCTCCGTGTCGGTTTGTCGATCACCACGTTGTGGTGACGCCAGCGGCCAGCTCACCTCCGCACAATCTCCATAGAGGCCAGAAGAGCGCAGGCCTGGAAAGCGGTCTAGCGGTGTCGAACTAGACGAATAAGCAGATGTCAGCCGGAAATTCCTTGAGGCCGAGCAAGGAATTGCGTTTCGTCGCGAAGTGTTCCAGGCATACCCACTAGGATGCCGATAGGGAAGAGGGAGGACTTCGTGAGCTGCCGAATTGCAGTCTTTGGCACCGGTTATCTCGGTGCTACCCACGCCGCATGCATGGCCGAGATCGGCCACGAAGTTCTCGGCGTCGACATCGACGAAAGAAAGCTTGCGAAGCTCGCCGCCGGCGAACTGCCTTTCTACGAGCCCGGCCTCCCAGAGGTGCTCCGCAAGAACATCGAGAACGGCCGTTTGCGCTTCACGGCGTCCTACCAGGATGCCGCAGACTTCGCGGACATTCATTTCCTCGCTGTTGGTACGCCGCAGAAGCATGGTGAACTAGCCGCAGACCTTCGCTATGTAGACGCGGTCATAGAAACACTGGCACCGCTGCTCGTGAATCCGGCGGTCATCTTCGGCAAGTCCACAGTGCCTGCCGGCACGGCTGCGCGCCTTGGAGCACTAGCCCGTGAGCTCTCCCCGGCAGGCGATGCTATCGAAGTTGCTTGGAACCCAGAGTTTTTGCGAGAAGGATTCGCGGTCAAAGACACTTTGCATCCTGACCGCATTGTGCTGGGCGTAGATCGCGATCGTCCTGGCCGCGCCGAGGAGGTCGCGCGCGACGTCTACGCGCCGATGCTCGAAGAGCAAACACCGTTTTTGATCGCAGACCTGGCCACAGCTGAACTGGTCAAGACTTCGGCCAACGCTTTTCTGGCAACAAAGATTTCGTTCATCAACGCAATAGCCGAAGTATGTGAAACAACAGGCGCGGACGTGTCAATACTGGCCGACGCGATCGGACTCGATGCCCGTATTGGGCGGCGTTTTCTTAACGCAGGTATCGGGTTTGGTGGGGGGTGCCTACCCAAAGACATTCGAGCCTTTATAGCCATGGCCGGAGAGCTCGGCGCGGGACAGGCATTTGCTCTTCTGCGTGAGGTCGACAGCATCAACATGCGGCGACGGAATCAGATGGTTGAAGTTGCGCGCGAAGCGGCGGGGGGATCGTTCGTCGGCGTGCGGATAGCAGTGCTGGGCGCGGCATTCAAACCGGATTCGGACGACGTACGCGACTCACCGGCTCTCAACATCGCGGGCCAGATGCAGCTACAGGGTGCTGCAGTCAGTGTCTACGATCCCGAGGCCATACCAAATGCGCGTCAAATGTTTCCGACGTTGCAATACGCAGCGGACGTACCCTCGGCCTGCGCCGGGGCCGATATCGTCATGATCCTCACCGAGTGGAAACAATTCGCAGCATTGGATCCGAGCACGCTTTCGGGCGTGGTACGGAACCGCAGAATTATCGACGGGCGGAACTGCCTTGATCCGCTCATATGGCGCAAGGCCGGGTGGACCTATCGGGGCATCGGCCGGCCCTGAGACGTCCTCGACAACGGAGTCGAGAGCCGTGCAACAATTTTGAGTGACCAATTCCTCTTGCGAATACAGATTCTTACGCGCGCCCATAATGGCGCGATTCGTCTGAGGTCGCAAACCTCGACAGCGTCAATGGGATTCGAGACAGCGGTCTCGGCTGCCCGCGGTTGCCTAGCGCATCACCGAACCTGAAGCCGGACGGCGTAAATCTGCGCCCACAGCGCAAGTGCTCTGGCGGCAGGGCGCTCAAAAGCCCTGTACCGAGCCGCGACAAGACCACGAGTCAGAGGGCGCAACCACTACACAGGCCGAGCTATCAATAGCTCAGCGCAAAGCTACTAGCACTTCTCGTTGAGGCGGCGTAGCGAAAAAACAACTCGCTTGGTCTTCTTCGAGATGTTCTTGCCGACCCCTGGGTTTGTCGCGCAAACCGCCCAGTTCGAGTAGTTGTACACCTCTTGGTTGACGTGCCTAGGAACGAATCTGAGGTCGAGCTCAGCGCCACCGGCGGCGGCGCGCACATCGTTGATGGCTGTTTGCAGGACTTCGCCCCTCGTGGTGGGCATGACCCAGTCCTCAGCCGCTGCGGCCGGCACCGCGAACCCCGTCATCGCGACAACCACCGCAGCCGTCGTCGCTCCCGCCGCAATGATGCTCTTGCGCATCGTCCACCCCTTTGGTCTCGTCGAAGGCTCCTAGGACATTAGCCCATCGAGCGCGTCAGCGGTGGGCATCGCCTGTGTGGCGGTCGATTTGACTGATAGGTCCTGCCTGGACGATTTGCGGCCACCTCCGCTTTCCCCTCCGGGACACAGGTCACTCTTCCTCACGCCGTGCGCCAGAATCCAATATCAGCGATCATTGACCGTAACCGTCAAAAGTGCGCCGGGGGGCAATCATGGTTACTGCGCTGGACCGTTACCGAGAGTCGTCACTGCGTCGGCGTCGCCGTGCAGAACGAGCAAACTATCGTCTTGACGTTCAAGGTTTGCGAGCACTTGCAATCATCTCGGTGTTCGCAGGCCATCTCGTCGACTGGCCACGCGGCGGCACCGTCGGCATCGACGTCTTCTTCGTCATCTCCGGCTTCTTCGCCACCGACCTGCTCCTGCGCAGCGCCGAGCCCACCGGTTCGGTGTCTCTGGGCCGCTTCTGGCTCGACCGGGCTCGCCGCATCCTGCCCAGCGCAATCCTCGTCGTCGTCGCCACCTTCGTTGCGGCGATCATGCTGCTCCCCGACACCGCTCACCAGACCGGCGCCGACGCCCTCTTCTCCCTCGCCTTCCTTGCCAACTGGCACTTCGCTTCTCAAGGCGCCGACGCATCCGCGGCAACGGACGCCGCCTCGCCGCTCCTGCACTACTGGCCGCTCGCCATCGAGGAGCAGTTCTACCTCGTCTGGCCGCTGCTCATCCTCGCGATCACCACTATCGCCGCGCGCCGCGCCTGGAGTCGCGAACGCTGGCTCGGCACCATCGCCGCCGCCACCGGCCTCGTCACCGCCGCATCCCTCGCGTGGGCCACGTACGAGAGCGCCGCAGCACCGCACTGGGCGTTCTTCAACACGTTCGCCCGCGTCTGGGAACTCGGCGCCGGCGCCCTGCTCGCCACCGCCGTTGGCACCCTCGCCCTGATCCCGATGTGGGTGAAGCCGATCCTCTCGTGGCTCGGCGTCGCGCTCATCGTCGCCGCCATGGTCGTCATTGATCCCGAGGCCGGCGGCTTCCCCGTGCCGTGGGTGCTGCTCCCCGTCGCCGGTACCGTCCTCGTGATCGCCGCCGGCGTCGGCACCGAGCCACTGTTCCAGCCGTTACTGCGCAACCGCGTCGCCACCTACCTCGGCGACCTTTCCTACGCGCTCTACCTCGTGCACTGGCCCGTCATCGTCCTGCTCGCGACCGCGATGCACACCGACGTCTACTACTACGTGGCCGTACTGGCGCTGTCGTTCGGACTGGCCATCGCCTGCCACCACTTCATCGAAGAACCGCTGCGCCAATTCAACTGGGACGCCGTGCGCCAGGCCCGACAGGACATGAAGCACGGGCTCTTCCACGTCGAGCGCGCCACCAAGGTGGCCGGCGTCGCCGCGCTCGTACTGATCACGCTGGCCGTGATCGCCTTCGCCGCGCGCCCCGACCGTTTCGAACCGGCACAGCACGCCCTGCCGTGCTGCGGCCACGTCGGCTAAGCCAGCGCGTCCGCCACCGCCTCGGCGGCCGGCGTCAGCGACAGACCCTTCTGCCGCGCCGTCACGTGCACCCAGCCCCGCTCCGCCAACTCCGCTCGAGCCTCGCTATCACGGCACAGCGTGCGCAGCAGCTCCGCGAGCCCGGACCGATTCAACGGATCGAAGTAGTCCGCCCCGTCGCCGCACGTCTCCCGCAGCGCAGGGATATCGGCAGCGATCACCGCAGTGCGCGACGCCATCGCCTCGATCGGCGGCAACCCCGCCCCCTCGTGCAGCGAGGGCATCACCAGCAGGTCCGCACTGGCCACCAGGGCGCGCAGCACATCGAAGTCCAGCCGGCCCATCACCTCGACCCGGTCGCCCAGAGCCGCAGCCAGCGCCGGCACCCGCTCGTCTCCCCCACGCAACGCCTCACCGCTGCCCGCGATCACCAGCCGGTGCGGGATGTCGCCGACGACGTCCCCGAATGCCATCAACAGCAGCGGTAAGTTCTTGTGCCACTTGGCGTTCCCCACATAGAGCAGATACGGCTCGGCCACGGGCGAGAGCGTCCGATCCACCGGCTCGAACCACTGCTCGTCCACCGGAATCGGCGTCGCCGTCGTGCGTGCCCGCGGCGCAATCGCCGCGAACGTCGCCGACGTCGCCTCCGACGGCGTCAGCACCAGCGTCGCGAACCGGCCGTCCAGCATGAACATCGCCCGCGCATACGCCCGCCGCGCCGCACTCTGACCGCTGATCTCCTGCTCGCGCACATGCATGGTGTCGTGCACCGTGACGAACAACTTGGTGCGCCGATGGCGCGGAGACAGCGTCGCGAATGGAAACGGATAGTGCGGCACCCAGAAGCCGCGCGGCCGCACCTCGTCGAGCGCGCGGCCCCACACCCGCTGCTCCCCCACCGTGTACATCGCAGCCGGCCCCGCCGGGACGATGCGCGCGTGCCGCACCTCCGGGACCGCATGCTCGTTCACCAAGACCGCCAACGACAGCCCGCGCTCGGTGAACGTCGCCTCCAGGCTCGGCAACAACGTCGCGATGTACGTGCCGATCCCGCTCTGCCGGATGTGCCGTGCGTCGAACAGCAAGTCGACCCGGCGGTCGGTCAAGTCAACCGGCCTTCCAGTTCCGGCAGCAGATCAGGATTGGCCCACATCCGCTTCAGCGTCTCGTCGAGCTCCCACTTCGGCGACCAGCCGAACAGCTCCTCGATCCGCGAGATGTCGGCACCCAGATAAGGCCGGTCGACTGCGCGCATCCGGCTCGGATCCTGGCGCACCTCGAAGTCCAAGCCGAGCACCGAGCGCATCCTGTCGACGATGTCGTCCACCGAATACTGCTGTCCGCTGCCGAGATTGACGATCTCGACGCCACCGGGGCCGGGTGTGCTGCCCAGTGCGGCCGCCGCGAAGCCCCCCGCAGCGTCCTGGACGTCGATGTAGTCGCGCTTGGGCCAGGTGTTGCCGAGGCTGATCGCGTCCGGATTGTCGCGCAACTGCACGACGATCGCGGGTAGCAGGTGCGGATTCGTCTCGCCGGGTCCGATCACGTTGAACAGCCGCACGATCACGCCCGCGATGTCGCGGTTCGCCGCGAACATGTGGACGTAGTCCTCGCCCTGGTCCTTGGTGATGCCATAGATGTCCACCGGCTTCACCACCGACTCGAGTTCCCGATGCGGTGCCTCGTCCGGCTCGTACACCGCGCCGCTGCTGGCGAACACGAACCGCGTACCCGGGGCGAGCGCCGAGAGCACGTTCACCATGCCGGTCACATTGGTCGCGACCGCATTGGCCGGATCCGCGTCGCACTCCGGGATGTAGTGGATGGCCGCCAGATGCACGACGACCTCGGGGGCGAAGCGCTCGACGACCGCGGCGACCGCGGCCGCGTCGCGGATGTCGACCCGCTCGAACGCGAAACCGTCGGGCTCGCCGGAGAGCCAGTCCGGCGTGCCATACCGCAGCAGGTCGGCGACGAGCACCTCGTTGCCGTCCTTGAGCGTCTGTACCAGCTCCTTGCCGACGAAACCGGCTCCACCGGTGACCATGATGCGCATGCCAATTACCCCCCGAGTTGTGTCTGCTGAGCGTGCTTTTCGAGCTTTTCCGCGATGTGCGTCCAGTCCAGATCCACCGCACCGGCGCGGCCGGCCTGCGCGTAGCCCTCCCAGCCGGCCTGCGCGTCGAGCAACGCGTCGGCGAACGCGACGGGCGTCTGGCCGCACACGATTCCCGCGCCGTACTGCTTGACGACGTCCTTGCCGCCGTTCTCCGTGAAGTCTGCCGTCACCACGGGCAGCCCGCTGGCCATGGCCTCGGCGATCACCCGGGGAAAGCCCTCGCGCTTGCTCGGCATGCCCAACACCGAAGACGTCGCGAGCAGGTCCAGCTTGCGCGCCTCGTCGACCGACCCCAGCACCTGCACCCGATCGGCCACGGGACTCTGTCTGACGGTTGCCTTCACATCGTCCAGCGACGGACCTGCCCCGGCGATCACGAGGTCGCCGACGAAGCCGCGCTCAGCCGCCAGCCCGAAAGCATCGATGAGTAGCGGCAGGTTCTTGTGCGGAGCCAGCCGACCGACGTACAGCACGCCCGAGCGTTCGGCACCCGCAGCCGCGCGGTACCGGGTGGCCTCGATGCCGCTGGGCAGCACCCCACACTCCCGCCCGGACTGCTCGGTGATGGCGGCCGCAACAGCCTCGCCGACCGCGAAGTTCGAGCCGACCAGCTTGGGGAACTGCGCCTGCAATGTACGCAGCAGTAGATCTTCGCGAATCTCGCACCAATGCAACGCACTTCGCGGGCGCGCCGAGCCCGGCAGCGCCAGCACGTGCATCAACGGCCACTCGTTGAGCAGATAGAAATCGTGCTCACCGCGCGCCGCGACGCGCCGAACACCTGCGCTGTACTTCGCGATGTCGGACCAGTTGCGGCGCAGCGCCTTGATCCTCGGGGTCTTGTAGCGGCCCGAGTTCGCTTCCCGGTGCACGGTGACGCCATTGATCACCTCGACGTCGGGGAGGTCGGGCACATGGCCGATGCAGTACACGTCGACGGTGTGACCCCGGCGCACCAGCGCCTCGCCGAGTTCCTGGAAGAACACCTCCTGGCCACCGACGCTCGGAAAATAGAGCTCGGTCAGGAATGCAAACCGCATCTCCAGCGCCCCCCATGCTCGATCCGTGGCTGGGCAATCCAGGATGCCATGGCCAAATGCCGCCTGCACATCCATGACGTGCGACGAAGGCCATCGTATCGGCTCCAGCCAGTTCACGATGTTCGTTTGCCTGCCGAATACCGGCGTCGCTCCATTACGCTCACGGCCATGGGAGGGGAGCCACCGCGGATCGGCGTCGCGGTCACCACGGTGGGACGCTGGGATGCGCTGCGCGAACTGCTGGCCGACCTGGCCGGCCAGACCCGGCCCGTCGCCGCGGTGGCGATCGCCCATCACGACCCGGCCGGCGCAGCGGCACTCGACGCCGTCATCGCCGACTTCACCGACACCCTCACCATCCGCACCACCCTCAGCGCCCGCGGAATCTCCAACGGCCGCAACGCCGCCGCGGCGCTGCTGCCCGACGATGTCGAGTGGCTCTGGTTTCCCAACGACACCAGCCGCGTCGCACCCGATTTCGTCGAGCACCTCAGCCGGCACTGCACACCGTCGGCAACCGTGTGCGCGGGCCGGCTCCTCGACAGCGAGGGCCCGCGCAATCCCCTGCCCGCGCCCGGAACGGCACTGACGAAACGCAGCGCGTGGTTCGCCATCGAACCGGCCACCGTCTTCCGCCGGGATGCCTTCGTCGCCGCCGGCGAATTCGATCCGGGCCGCGGCTCGGGTGCCGAGACGCCGTGGCAGTCAGCCGAGGGACCCGACCTGCTGCTGCGCATGGCCGAACTCGACGGGTTCGGCATCGTCTGGGCAGACGACGTCATCGTGCAGGCGCAGACCGAGTTCGCCCACCTGCCGCCGCAGGAACGTCGCCGTAAACTGCGCAACTACGGTCGCGGCGCCGGAAACCTGTTGCGCACCTGGCACTATCCGCTGTGGTACAAGGCGGCACACCTCGTCGCCGCAGCGCTGATGCCCGTCCGCAACCCGGCTAAGTTCAGCCCGCGCGACGGGGTGGCACTGCTGGTCGGGCGGGCCGAGGGCCTCGCTGGTCGGCCGTTCACCCGCGAGACCGACACCCGTGCCGTCCTGCGCTAGCCGGCTGCTGCTGAGCCTCCTTCTGATGGCCGGACTGGTCACGTCGTGCCAATCGCAGGCCACGCACGTCCCGATCGGGATGACCGTGCACTATCGCGGCGCCGACGCGCAGTCACTGCAGAAGCAGTTCGACGCGATGGCCGCCATGAACGTTCGGTGGGTCCGCGTCGACGTCGACTGGTCGGTCATCGAACCCGTTCAGAGTCAACTGGATTGGACATCGGCCGACATCATCGTCGACCGCGCGCTCAAGCGGGGAATGCAGGTGCTGCTCGTGCTCGCCTTCGCCCCGCCGTGGACCAAGGGCGAAACAACCTCCAATCGTGATCGCCCCGCCGATCCTGCGGCCTTCGCCAACTTCGCCCGCGTCGCGGCACAGCGCTACGCCGCCCGCGGCGTGCACAACTGGGAGGTCTGGAACGAACCGAACACCGGGAAGTTCTGGCCACCCAACCCTGACCCCGCCGAATACGGGCGGGTGTTCCGCGCGGCCGCGGCGGCGGTGCGCGAGGTGGACCCGCGCGCCACCCTGCTGATCGGTGGACTGTCCCCCACCTACGGAAGCCCGGGGCCCGACGTCGATCCCACCACCTACCTCGCTCATCTGTACGACGACGGCGCGGCACAACTGGCCGACGGTATCGCCGTGCACCCCTACACGTTTCCGTCACAGCCGATGGACCGCACCCAACGCACGACGGGCGGCTTCCGCGATCTCCCCGCGCTTCACGCGCTGATGACCCAGCGCGGTGACGGCGCCAAGAAAGTGTGGATCACCGAGTACGGCGCCCCCACCGGAACCGGCCCCAGCGCAGTGTCCGAGCAGGATCAGGCCGCGACCCTGCTGCTGGCCCGCCAACAGGTCGCCGCCTGGGACTGGGTGGGACCGCTCATCTACTACGAACTGGTCGACGGCGGAACCGACGCGAGCGAGCTCGAAGACAACTTCGGGGTGCTCCGCGCCGACGACAGCCGCAAGCTCGCCGCCATCGCGTTGACCGACACCGCCGACGGGTCCGACTAAGACGGCGTGTTCGACGTCGGCAGCTTCAACAGTTTGCGCACCATCGGCCGCCGATGTTCGGGCATGCGCTCGACGAGGCGGTTGACCAGTCCCTGATCGACCATCGAGGCCACGGACAGCGTCCGCAGGACCGCGACGTAGACGATGATCGCCGCGGGGATGGAGACGACCAGCGACAGGGCCGCCCCCCACTGCGCGCTGATCACATCGGCGACCGCGGCCGCCGCCACCGCCGCAGCCATGATCGCGCCGAGCACCCGGTACGGCGGACGGAAGTTCAACTTGACTGTCACATACCAGGTTTCGAGCAGAACGACCAGCACCTGGGCTATTGCGCGTGACCACGCCGCGCCCATCAGCCCGTACCGCGGGATCAGCACGAAGCCGAGCGCAATGGTGACCACCAGGCCCAGGCCGTTGGAGATCACGAGAAAGGCTGTCTTGCCGGTGCTGTACAGCAGATAGAGCGTGGTGACGCCCAGGGCGGAAATGGCGGCGGCGATCAGCAGCACCACGGCCGCTGGTACCGCGCCCCCGTACTCGGCGCCGAAGAGAGCCGGAACCAACACCGGCGCCACCGCGGCGAGCCCGAGACACAACGGCACGATCACCATCGCGATCAATGCGGTGGTGGTGCGATACAACCGCACCATGTGGTCGTGGGCACCCATGCCGTGCTGCTCGCTGAACCGCGGCAGCAGCGCCGAGAGCAGCATCGGCGGCAGCTGTACCGCCATCTCGGCGATCGTGACTGCGGCGGCGAACAATCCGACAGCAGTCAACCCGCTGTAGTGCTCGAGGAACACCACCTGCGTGCGGCCGAACACCAGCGTGCCGATGACACCGACCGCCCAACTGCCCAGCGCGAACTTCACGACCTCGCGACGCAGGGTCGGCTCCACCCTGGGCTTCTTGCGCAGCAACCGGTACACCCTGCCGGCTGGCATCAGGCTGCCGGCGATGTAACCCGCCAGCGCACCGGGGATTCCGAACAGCCACGCACCCACTGCGAACGTCGACACCTTGAGCAGCGCCGACACCGCCGACAACTTCGCGACCTCGCCGAACCTCTGCTCACCACGCAGATAGAACAGATAGAGATCGCCCAGTTTCCAGCTCACGAACCACACGGCCGCGACCCCGATCACCAGACCGGTCGACGCGCCTTCGAGCGCACCCCTGCCCGGCCAGAGCAGGTAGCCGACGAGCACGATCCCGACCACCGTCATCGCCGAGATCGACACGCGGGTGGTCGCCCCGATCAGGCCCTCGGCCTCCTCCCCACGACCCTCGGCGCGCAGATTCGGGATGAAACGTTGCTGCACGACGTCGATCCCGAGCGAGGCGATCGTCGCCGCGACCGTCACACACCACACGACGTAGGCGAAGACACCGAGCCGCTCCGGGCCCAGCAGCCGCGCCACCACCGCATTGCCGACGAAACCGGCCAACGCCACCGCCGCCCCGGACGCGAAGCCCAGCAGCGTGTTCTTGGCGAAGCTCGGCGACATCAGCGCTGCCCGCGGGTCAGCCGCTGCGTGCCCAGCCTCGCGAGTGACTTCGCCGCACTGGCCCACGCCAGCGAACCGGGACGGCCGTACCGGACCCCCGCCGCGATCGACCTCGTCACGCCGCGCACCGAACCTGCGCCCAGCGCCGATCCCACCGCCGAGGTCAGCATGTAGTCCCCCCGCACGCGCGGCGACTCACCGCCGAGTTCGCGCACGCCCCAGTCGATGTACTCCGCGCTGCGATCGATTCCCGCCCGCGACACCGAGACCGCCGTCCACACGATGTCGACCAGCGGGTCGGGTAACTGGATGATCGGCAGGCGTGGGTACGCGCGCCGCACCTCCATCAGCCATTTGGGGTCGTCGTGAATCGAGCCTGCCGCCACCGACAGCGGGACCTTCTGCGTCAACGCCCGCGGGAACACCAGGGTGGACGTCTGCACCATGTTGAACGCCTGCCGTTCCCGCATCTCGAACAGATACGGCGCGACCGGTTCGAGCGGATCGAGAAGGGTGCGCGGGCCGATGACCGGTTCACCGCCGTCGAGCAGACGCCGGAAACGACACGACAGAACCCACTCCGCATCGGCCGGGGCGGCCGCCAATTGCCGCTCGAGCTTCTCCGGCCGCCACACATCGTCGTCGTCGAGCAGCGCGATCACATCGCCGCGTGCCGCCTCGACGCCCAGATGCTTGGCCCGGCTCGGACCCTGGGCGCCCGCCGTCTTGATCACCCGCACCGCGTCCGTGTCCGGCACGTCGGGCACACAGTCGCGGTCCAGCACGACGACGATCTCGGCCGGCGGAACCGTCTGCCGCAGCGCCGATTCCACCGCCTGCCGAAGGCTCGGCCGCCCGATCGTCGGAATCACGACACTGACCGCGTCGCCTTGGCGGGTCATGCCGGCTTCCCGAACCGGTTCAGCACCAACACCGCGAAGATCATGCCGCTGATCGGGAACAGCTGCAGATTCGGTAGCAGCGCCCACACCGCCTCGGTCGAGGCGGCCACGAAAAAGGCACCGAGATAACCGAACAACGCGATCTGCCGACTCAGCTGCAGCGTCCGCGCGCCCAGGATCGCGACCACCAGCACCGGCGCCAGCACCGCCAGGCCGATCACCCCCGACTTCACCAGGGTGTCGACCACGAGGTTGTGCCCCGTGCCCACATACGCCCACGCGGCCACGTTGGCGTTGTGCTGCGCATCGATGAGGAACCAGTTGACCCCGAGCCCCACCAGCGGGGACTGCTGCCACTGAGCCAGACTGGCCGCCCACACCGCCGCGCGATCTGTGAAAGCATGCGGATCCCACGGCAGGAACGGCAGAATCAGCATTCCCACCGCGGCACCGCTGACGAACACCGTCCCCGCGAAGCGAACGTTGATCACCGACCGCACGCGACAGATGCCCCACCACAGCAGCACCATGACCGCTGCGATCACCGCGGTCCGCGACGCCGAGGCCACGATCGTCGCCAGCAGCACCGCGCCGCAGAACAGCTGCCAGCGGCGGCCAGGGACCAGGGGGACCAGCGAAAAAGCCACTGCGCAATACATTCCGAGGACGTTGCCGTGACCGAACGGGCCGGCCAACTCCCAGCCGGCGACGATCGCCTTCACCGAGACGATGTTGTACATCATGTAGGCCGGGGCGAGCAGTCCCCCGATCAACGAGTAGACCCCGATCCCGGTGGCCAGGATCGGCAGCCACTTCAGCGCCTCGATGGACGCACCGGTCTTCCACAGCGCGATCACGAAGAGGTTGGCCAACAGGATCTTCGGCCAGTCGGCGGTAGGAGGCAAAGCCGGGCTGATGACGTACGGCACGTTGACCGCCAACAGCAGAACCAGGACACCCCCGACCGTGCGGTCCGGGCGTCCGCGGGTCAGCAGCACCACCGCCGACGTGTACATCAGCAGCACCGCCGAGCCACCCAGCCGCGCCAGGTGTGCCAGCTGAACCTCTGCCGTGCCGCCGGATTCCTCCAACGGCGGCAGATCAGGTGAGTGTTTGATGAACACGTGGTTGATCGCCTCGGGAACCACGACAAGGGCGATCGCCAGGATGATCAACCCGGCCAGCGCGTGCCGCTCGAACCGGGGGTACCTGACGGCGTCTCCCGCGACGCCCACCCCGGTAGGGGCGGGCACGAACACGGTGGGGCGCATCGACGGTGTCTGCTTACTTCTGGTGCGTCATGACGACAGCACCCGTCAGCGGTGCACCCGCCCGCGTCAGCGCTGCGACGGTAGCGGCCAACTGCTTACGCGTACTGGAGCCGTACCGCACGACCAGCAGCACGCCCTCCACGTACGCGCCGACCATTGCCGCGTCCTTCGCCGTCCCCGGCGGAGAATCGACTACGACGTAGTCGAAGCGCTCCCCCAGCTCGGCGAAAACCGTTCTCGCCCGTTGCGTTCCGAGGATCTCGGTCGGGTTGACCGTCACATCCCCGGCCGGCAGCGCGGTCACTCCGGAGTACTGCGTCTCCTGTAGGGCATCCGACAGCTCCGCTGCACCGGTCAGAACCGTGCTCAGCCCCACCGAACCGGTGATGTCCAGGCTCGCCGCAACCTTGGGCTGACGCAGATCGGCGTCGACGACGACCACCGAATGGTCGGCTTCACCCAGGGCGACGGCGAGGTTGACCGCCACGGAGGTCCGGCCCTCGCCGGCGACCGAGCTGGCCACGAGCAGCATCCGCGGGCCGGGCGCCACCTCGAGTGACTGCAGATTGGTGCGCAGTTCGCGGAACGCGTCGGCCGCCGTCGGATCATCTTGCTCGAAGGCGACGCCCGACGGCGCGCCCCGGCCGCCCCTGAGGGGGATCTCACCGATCACGCCGACACCGGTGATGTCCTCCACCGATTCCGGCCGCCGGATCGCAGGGTCGAGGCGGTCGCGGATCAAGGCGGCCAACAACCCGAGCAGCAGGCCGACGACTGCCGCGACGGCGAGGATGCGCGACTTCTTCGGCGACACGGGGTCCTCCGGCACACCCGCGCGTTGCTGCACGACGACCTGAGCGTTCGGCCGCGCACCGAGATCCGGTGTCTCCAATGCCGCCGCCATCACGACGAACTCGTCGCACAGAGTGTTCGCGATGTCGCGGGCCCGCGTCGGTGACGGGTCCTGCACCGTGACGTCGATCAGCACCGTGTCCGTCGGCGCGACCGCCGTCACCTCCTTCTGCAACTGCTCCGAGGTCATGTCCAGGCCCAGCTTGTCGATGGTCCGCTGAGCGAGCAACCCGCCCTGCAGCAGCTGGGTGTAGGACAGCACGCGGCGCTGGGCGAACAACCCGCCATCGTTGGTCTGCGTATTGGTGCCATCGGATGTCGTCGAGACGAACAACCGCGTGTAGGCGACATACTGCGGAGTCGCGAGCAACAGGTATGCCACGGCGCCGGCAATCGCGACGACCAGAATGCCGCAAATGATTTTCCAACGGGTCCGCAGAATCCGAGTGAAGTCGTGGACCGTCAATGGTGACCTTTCAACGCAGCGACCTTTCCTGTGTCCCTCGTTTGCGCATCACCTGGCACACCGGTGGGCTCACGCTATCTCAGTTCCGAAGTTGCCGACGGTGTTACGGCCCCTCTTCGACGACGAATTCACGTCACGAAACGGTGACCTGGCAGCGAATCGATAAACCGTCCGCCCCGCTGATGCGCCGGTATAGTCCACCACTGCTGCCATTCCGTCTCTCGAACTGCGGGAAAGAAGAAACGCGTGCGACGACGATCGCCTTCCCTTGACACCGCACCATTTGTCCTGTGCCGCGGCACAATTGCTCGGACCTCAAATGGTGTCGGCACAGACGGGGTTCGGGAATGAGGAGTGCGCCGCTGCGGCGGATTCTCCTGGCGGCTGTCCTGTGTGTGGCACCAGCAACGACGTTCGCCATCGTCGCGCCGCACGCGGTCGCTCAACCCAGCAATACCGCAGACCAAGCGTCGGTGACACTGCCCTGGCGCACGCTCGGAGTCAGCGACGGCCTCTACCTCGGTCCCGACAGCCCCACGACCGTCACGGTGCCGGTTCCCCCGGGACTGCAGGCGGTGCGACTGCAGGGCACCATGCAGGCGCCGATGAACGTCGACTCGGGCTTCCTCGAGATCAGCGATGCCAATGGCGTGCTCCTGGCCGACATTCCGCTGCCGCCTGCAGCCACTGCCCCGCCACAGACTCCGCTCGACATCGACATCGCGGCCGTACGTGCGCGCTCCTCGTCGATCTCGCTGACCTTCACCCTGCGCGCCACCGACAACCGCGACGGATTCTGCGGCCCGCTGCAGCAGCTCGCCCTCAGCGGCCTCACCACGGTCTTCACCGGCGCCGAAGCTCCCGCCACGACCGTCGCCACCTTCTTCCCGCCGGTTCTGGAACGGGTGAGCATCTACACCCCGACCGACGCCAACACCGCCGAACAACAGTCGGTACTCACCATGGTGTCGACGCTGACGCGGCTCTATCACTCCCAACCGCTGGCCGTCGACGTCGTCAGCCAGCCCCGCGGCACCCGGCCACCACCGGCCGGGCAGTTCGGCCGCACCGTCGTCGTGGAATCCGGCGGGCGCGCCGGCCTGGCCATCGAAGACCCCGGCACCGACACCGCGAGGTTGCGGGTGAGCGGCAATGGCGACGAATTGACCACGCAGGTAGGCCTACTCGTCAATCAGCTGCAGTCGCTGGTGCAGACGCCGTCCGCACGCATCGACCAGGCCGGCGCCACCCCCACCCCCACCGCCGGCAGTGACACGCTGACCTTCGAACAGTTGAAGATCACCGGCAAGACCGACGTGCTGCGCACCGGAACCGTCACCGTCGGCGTCGACCGCTCGGCACTCGGCATCGGACGCGTGGACGCGGCAACCGTGCACCTGCTCGCCGACTACACCCCGGTACCCACCGATGACGCGGCCAGCATCATCATCCGGTCCAACGACCGGGTGCTGTACCGGGCCGCCCTCAACGACAGTGGCCGCCTGGACGCGACATTCGACATCCAGGGCAAAGCCCTCACCCAGTACCTCGGGCTGGACATGGCGCTCACCTACACCCCGCACCAGACGTGCGGCCCCCTGATCGCGCCCATCACCTTCCAGGTCGACCCGCGTTCGACGCTGACACTGAAGCGCGGAGGCGTTCCGGCCGGCGGATTCACCTCTCTGCCTTCCGAATTCAGCCCCAGCTTCATGGTCGCCATGGACGGCAGTAGCCCCGGGCAGCTGGTCTACGCGGCGCGCACCATCAACGCCATCGCGCGCCTGACCAGTCAACAGCTGACGCCGCAAGTCGTCGACGTCAAGACCGCCGCAGACTCCCGCTCCGGCGCGCTGATCGTCGCGAAGTCGGCGGCCATCGCCGACACGACGCTCGACCCGCCGGTCGGCGGTGACGCCAACACCGTCGACATCGGACTCCCCACCGAGCTGCGGGCCGACGTGGCCGACGGGCTCGGCTCGATCCAGGTGTTCGCCGATCAGCCCCGCGATCGCACAGTGGTACTGATCAGCACCACCAACGACTGGCGGTTGGTGGACCCACTGTTCGACTACATAGACGGCCAGCAGGGCGGCTGGTCGGCACTCTCCGGCGATGTTCTGGCCGCGGGTGCCGCAGGTGTGCCCACCAACGTCACCGTCCGTGCCGTCGGCGACGACGGTTCCGCGCAAACCCCGACTACCAGCGAGCAGCCGAAGTGGCTGCACCTGGCGGCCATCGCCGGAGCCCTCGTGGTCATCGCTGCTCTGGTCGCCGTGCTCGTGGCGCGCCGTCGCCGCCACACCGGACATTCGAGCTGAGACGTATCCTCGAGAGGGCGATCACCGGCGCTACCGAACGGGCAGGCGCCACCACCGGACTAGGGGACCGATGACGGATCAGCTCACCGCTGCGGCCGCAGGTGTCGGCCTGGTCCCCAGCTTCCAACAGGTGGTGTCCCTGCCCGACGGAGCCGTGGTCGGATACGAGGCACTCGCGCGTTGGCCAGCCCTCGACGGCCTGGGCCCGCTCGAGGTGTTCGCCCACGCCAAGCGGACGAGCCGGCTCGACGTCCTCGATCGCCACTGCATCCACTCCGCGGCCCGCGAAGCCCTCGACGGCGCCTGGCGCCCCGGCATGCTGCTGCTGATCAACTGCGAACCGACCACCGCGCACATCGACGTGGACGTGACCAGCGCCCTGGCCGCGGCAGCGTCCGCCTTCGACGTCGTGTTCGAGTTCACCGAGCGTGGGTTGCTGACCAATCCGCAGGCGCTCCTCAGTAAGGTCGCCGCACTGCGCAGCCAAGGCTTCAAGATCGCCATGGACGACCTTGGCGCGCACACAGATTCGCTGGCCCTGCTCGACATCATTCAGCCGGAATTCCTGAAGCTCGACCTCAATCTGGTGCAGCGTCAACCGGACCGCGTGCAGGCGCGCACCATCGCCGGCGTCATCGCCCATCACGAACGCACCGGAGCCGTCATCGTCGCCGAAGGCATCGAAAGCGACGACCACCTCGAGCAGGCGCTCGCCTACGGCGCGACGCTCGGTCAGGGCTACCGCTTCGGCCGCCCCGGCGCGCTGACAGAGATCCCCGAAGCCTTCTTCGGGCCCCCGCACGCCTCGATCACCCCGCTGCCCGAGACTCCATCGACGTTCGCCATGGTCCAAGACCGCCTGCGGCCCCGCACGGTTCGGTTCGACACCCTGCACGAGTTGTCCCGGCACATCGAGCGATTGGCCACCACCGCCGAGAGCCCGCCGATGGTGCTGGCCACCGTGCAGGATCAGTCGAGGCTCAGTGACGCGACGATGCGCACCTACACCAAGCTCGCGCAGCGGGCACCGCTGGTCGCGATGTTCGGCGCGAACGTGCCCAGCGACCTGGGCAACAGCATCCGCGGTGTCCACCTCCACACCGACGATCCGCTGGTGCAGGAGTGGACCATCGTCGTCCTCGGCCCGGACATCGCCGCCGGCCTCATCGCGCGCGAAGTATCACCCCCGGGCACTCCGCAGGCCGACCGCCGCTTCGACATGGTGATCACCTTCGACCGCGGCCTCGTCACGCTGGGCGCCCGCTGCCTCCTGAGCCGCCTCGCCGCCTAGACACACACGTCAACCAGGGCCTCGTCACCCGAAAGACGTTCCCGCGCGGAGGATCTTGGCCCGATACATAGCCGCGTCCGCGTCACGCAGAATGTCCTCGACGGTACGCTCGTCCTCCGCCGACAGCTCCGTTACTCCCATGCTGACGCTGACCTTCCGAAGCCTGCCACCGAATTCAATCGGCTTGTCGAACTCGCCGTGCATGCGCGCGGTCAGCGCTTCCAACGCCGGACGGTCCAGAGATCCGTAGAGCAACACCACGAATTCGTCGCCACTGAGGCGGCCGACGAAATCGTCGTCCCGCACACTGTTCCGCAGTCGCCGCGCGGTTTCGCGCAGAGCCTCGTCGCCGGCGTGATGGCCCAGATCGTCGTTGATGGCTTTGAGGTTGTCGAGATCGACGAACAGCACCGCCGCCGGTGACCGGGCGTCCGTCGTTGCGGCCTGCACGAGCCTGACTTCGATCTGGGCCCGGTTGGGCAGCCCCGTCAGCGGGTCGTGGTGGGCCTGGTAGGTGAGGTGGGCTTTGACATTGTGCTCTTCGGTGATGTCGGCGAACGACACGAGCAGCGCTGAATTCTCCGCATCGTCCGGGTCGAGCAGACAGCAGTTGACCGACAGCCACGCACGTGAGCCGTCCGCCCGTCCGATTCCCACGACCATGTTCTCCAGCGGCGCGTTGGCGAACATCAGCTTGACGGAGCCCAGTTCGTTGTCGCCGATCTTGACGCCTCGGCGATTGAAGACCGGAAACGTGAGAGCGCCGCTGGTGTAGTCGGCAACCAATCCGTCACTGCCCAACCGCAGGATCCGCCGCGCTGCCGGGTTGATCGACTGGGGTTTTCCACGTCGATCGAGAACGACGACTCCGTCATGCAGGGACCGCACGACCGACTCGAAGTGAACTTCTGCTCGCCGCTGCGCGGTGTAGTCCGAACACAGCACCACGTGACCCTCGCCCATGGGAGTGACCGACAGCCTCACGTTGACCGGGGAGCCGTCTGCGGAGCGGTGCGTGGCGTGCACGACCCCGCCGCCGGCGACGATGCCGGCCAGATCGACATCGGCATCGACAGCTTCATTGAGCGGCAGGCCCAGAGCGCGCTCGACCGGACGCCGGTAGATCGCCGCTGCGGCCGCATTCCAGCTGACGACGACGCCGTCTGCCGTCGTGGCGATGATGGCGTCACTGACATGATTCACCAACGCCGCCTGGTAGCGCAGCGTCGCCTCCGCGGCCTTCTGCGCGGTCAGATCGCGGAAGATGACCTGGTAGGCGGGCTCGCCATCCCAGCTCGTCAACACCGATACCGCTTCCACCTCCAGCGGGCTGCCGTCGAGACGCCGAAGAACGGCTTCTGAGGCCGGTGAGCTGTCGCCTTCTTCGGACAGCGCGAGAATCCGCGTCAGCATCGGGCCGATCGAGTCGAGTTGCACGAAATCAGTGATCGGCCGCCCCACCATTTGCTCGGCGCTGTGGGCCCCGAATCCACGCACCCCAGCCGGGTTGACGTAGACCACGCGACCAGCGGAATGCACACACATCGGGTCGGGGCTGACATCGACCAGCCGCCGGTAACGCTCTTCCGCCGTATCGACGTGGCGTTCCGAGTTGCCCGCGGCGCTCGATTCCGACGCTGTACTCACACTCCCCACCACAGTCCGTTTGCTGCGCAGACACATTCAGCAACTACGGCAGAAGCTGTCACGAAGTGCGCTGCTCCTGAGTATGGCTGCGACCTGGCGGTTGGGCTAGTGCTCCGCCGCTAATTGGGGGCTAATCAAACCAAGGCCCCGCCGGGGCACGACGACCACAGAGGGGAATCACATGAGCACTGCACACATGGGCATCGCGGGAATCGGGGCTGTCACCGGATACGGATGGGGCAGGAACACGCTGTGGAACGGGCTGGCCAGCGGGAAGCCGGCCGCCACGCTGTACCCAGGTTTCGGGCCCGGCGAGAACGACGACGCCTGGTTGGCCCGGGTCCCCGACGAAGGCGATCCCCGCGACGGTTTGAGCCGCTTCGCCCAGGCGATGCGCGCGGCAGCGCGCGAAGCCATCACCGACGCCCGACAGCGCGGCTGGACACCCGGGCCGAGAGTGGGCCTGTTGCACGCGGTCGTGATCGCCGAGGTCGAGGGCTGGCGCACGTTCTATGTGGAGGATCACGCCAACCGACGTATCCGCGACTACCTGGCGTTGATGCCGTCGACCCCGGTGTCAATGCTGATGCAGGAGTACGGCTTTCACGGTCCTGCGATGAACGTGTCGGCGATGTGCGCGTCGGGGAATGCCGCGCTCATCACCGCGAAGATGTGGTTGGACACGGGCATGGTCGACGACGTCGTGTTCGTCTCGACCGACCTGTCGCTGACGCCGGAGAATGTCGAGCATTTCGTCCGACTCGGCGTGGGTGTCGTCGACACCGACCCGCTCGACGCCTGCCGTCCGTTCCAGCACGGCAGCCGGGGATTCCCGGCCGGCGAGGCCGCCGTGGCCTTCGTGCTGTCCCGTCGAACTGACGCGCCTTACGTACACGTGCTGGGCGGCGCGATGACGCACGACGCCTTCCACCTCACTTCGGTGGACCCGTCCCGGACCGAGGTGGACCGCTGCGTCCTCGAGGCGTTGGCGTCCTCCGGGGTCGACGCAACCGATATTTCTTACCTGAACGCGCACGGCCCCGGCACTCAGCAGTGCGACACGGTCGAGGCAGCAGTTCTCGATGAGGTTCTCGGCGGCGCCGCCCAGATCTATTCGGTCAAGCCACTGACGGGACACTGCCAAGGCGCGGCGGCCGCCGTCGAGGTCGCCGCCGCGGCGCTGGGTTACGCCGAGGAACAGGTGCCCGCCCCGCCGACCGTCGCACCCGGCCATCCCCGACTGCTGGACGGCCTCACCCCGATGCTGCCCGGGCTGACCCTGAAGACCTCGCTGGGCATGGGGGGCCACAACGCGGCCGTCGTCCTCGCCCCTGCTGTGTGAGGATGCCTGCAGCGCCCAGCGGTAGGCTGACTGACGTGCCGCTACCGCCTGATCCCAGCCCCGCGCTGCAGTCCTACGCCCACCCCGAACGGCTCGTGACCGCCGACTGGCTGTCGAGCAATCTCGGCCGGCCCGGCCTGGCCATCGTCGAGTCCGACGAGGACGTGCTGCTCTACGACACCGGCCACATCCCCGGTGCGGTGAAGATCGACTGGCACACCGACCTCAACGATCCGAATGTGCGTGACTACATCACCGGCGAGCAGTTCGCCGCGCTGATGGATCGCAAGGGCATCTCGCGCGACGACACCGTGGTGATCTACGGCGACAAGAGCAACTGGTGGGCCGCCTACGCGCTGTGGGTGTTCACGCTGTTCGGCCACCCCGACGTCCGCCTGCTCGACGGCGGCTGCTCGCTGTGGATCAACGACCACCGCGACACCACCCTCGACGTGCCGGAGAAGCAGACCACCGGCTATCCCGTCGTCGACCGCAACGACGCCCCCATCCGCGCCTACAAGGACGATGTCCTCGCCGCGCTGGGGAAGGAACCGTTGATCGACGTCCGCTCCCCGCAGGAGTACACCGGCGAGCGCACCCACATGCCCGACTACCCCGAAGAGGGCGCACTGCGCGGCGGCCACATCCCGACCGCGGTGTCCGTGCCGTGGGCCAAGGCCGCCCAGGACAACGGAAAGTTCCGCAGCAGAGCCGAACTCGACGAGCTCTACGCCTTCCTCCCGGCCGACGGCAACACGATCGCCTACTGCCGCATCGGTGAGCGCTCCAGCCACACCTGGTTCGTGCTGACCCATCTGCTCGGCCGTGAAGGCGTGCGCAACTACGACGGCTCGTGGACCGAGTGGGGCAATGCCGTGCGGGTGCCCGTCGCCGTCGGGGAAGAACCGGGTGACGCGCCCGCGACGTCATGAGTATGCCTCCGGCGCTCGCCGAGGTGGTCTCCGATTTCCAAGAGGTCGAGGGCCAAGACAAGCTCGCGATGCTGTTGGAGTTCGCGAACGAACTTCCCGAGCTGCCTTCGTCTTTGGAAGAGGCGGCGATGGAACCGGTCCCGGAGTGCCAGTCCCCGCTGTTCCTCCATGTCGACGCCGACGACCGCGATCACGTGCGGCTCTACTTCAGTGCGCCGGCCGAGGCACCCACCACGCGGGGGTTCGCCGCGATCCTCGCCGCGGGGTTGGACGGCCAGTCCGCTGACGACATCCTGGCGGTGCCCGACGACTTCTACACCGACCTCGGCCTCGGCGCTCTCATCAGCCCGCTGCGGCTGCGCGGAATGTCGGCCATGCTCACGCGCATCAAGCGTCGTCTGCGTATCTGACGAACCCGGCAAATGGGCACTGCGCGACAGCTCGGGCACTAAACTTCGTGTGGGGGAAGTAGGTGACGCGGTGAGCGAGTGCGAGACGTTGTCCGGAACGCCGTCGGGCGACGACCGGCCCTCCCACGACGCGCCCACCTTCACCGAAGCGGACTATCTACGGGGCATGACCCGCCTCATCGACGCCATCGAACTGCTGTCGCTGGCCCGTACGGTCGACGATGTCCGGCGCATCATCGGGGCCGCAGCACGCGACGTGATCGGCTGCGACGGTGCGACATTGATCGTTCGCGACCACGACATGTGCCTGTACGTCGAAGAGGATGCGATCGCGCCGCTGTGGAAGGGCAGGCGCTTCCCGATGGATGCGTGCATCAGCGGATGGTCCATGCTCAACAAGCAAGCAGTAGCGGTCCCCGACATCTACGCCGACGACCGCATTCCCCACGACGTCTACCGGCCGACCTTCGTCAAGAGCTTGGTCATGGTGCCCATCCGCAGGCGGGACCCGATCGGCGCCATCGGCGCGTACTGGTCGCAGCAGCGTAACCCCACGCAGCAGGAAGTCGCCCTGGTGCAGGCGCTGGCCGACGCGACCTCCGTGGCGATGGAGAACGTCCAGATGCATGCCGTGCTCGAGCAGCAGATCCATGACCGGTTCGGCGGGCCTGGCACGCACCAGCCGGCTGAGAGCGATCCCTTCGCCGCCGCCTTCGTCAACGCACCCATCGGGATGGCCGTCGTCGGGCTCGACGGCACCTTCCGACGCGTCAACCCCGAATTCTGTCGGCTCCTCGGCTACAGCCCGGAAGAGTTGCGGCACCTGACTTTTCAGGACATCACCCATCCGGACGACCTGGACATCGACGTGGCCGAGGCGTCGCGACTGATAGCCGGCGACATCGCCAGCTACCAGATGGACAAGCGCTACTACTCCAGAGACGGACACGTCGTGTGGGTTCGGCTCTCCGTGTTCCTCATCCACGACGACGCCGGAGAACCCCTCGCCTTCATCTCCCACATCGAGGATATCTCCGCGCGCCGCCGTGACGAGGAACTGCTGCGAAGGCAGGCGACGCTCGATGCCCTCACCGGCGTCTACAACCGCAGCAGATTCGAAGAAGAGCTCCGCAAATTCGCCGCACTGGCCGACCCTCATTCGAGCTCTGACGCAGCGGCGGTGTTCATGGTCGACCTCGACGGACTGAAGCAGATCAACGACGAGCACGGCCACACCGCAGGAGACGCGTACCTGCGGACGGTGGCGCAAACCATCAGTCGTCGGTTGCGGCTGTCGGACACCGTCGGCCGTATCGGCGGCGACGAGTTCGCCGTTCTGATGCCCCATGCGACGGCCGCGCAGGCTCAGCAGCTGGCCCAGACGCTGGTCGACCAGGTCGGTGCGCTGTCCCCCGGCGGCATCTGCATCGGCATCGCGATGGTCACGCCGGACACCGTCGACGACGCCCTCGAGCGCGCTGACCAAGCCATGTACCGCGCGAAACGGTCGGGCGGAAGTGACTGGTGCGGGCCCGAGCCCTACTCGACGGACTGATCCGGCGTCAGCACGATCACCGGGATCTGCCGCGTCGTGCGCTTCTGGTATTCGGTGAAGTAGGGGTACATCGCGACGAGGCGGCGCCACAGCTCGGGCCGCTCCTGCTCGCCGGCGAGCGCTGCGGTGACGCCGATCTTCTCTCCGTTGACCTCGAGCGTCGCCGACGGGTGGGCCTTTAGGTTGCGCCACCAGACCGGGTCGGTGTCGCTACCCGAATACGCCGCCGCGATGACGAATCGGCCGGCGTCGCGGATGTAGATGACGGGCACCGTGCGGGGCTTGCCTGTCTTGGCGCCGGTGACGGTCAGCAGCATCGTCGGATACTTCGCGTTCTGGGCGCGACCGCCGGTGAGTCGATACGCCGTCGCGTGCAGCGAGCTGAACGTCCGGGTCACCGGGCGCATCGCCGGACGACGCAGTACGTCGCTGACCGCGTTGAAGACGTGCGCCGCGATGCTCATGAGCGCAGCATGCCAGGTCTGCTCGCCGGCGTTACGGCCGAGATTGCGTTCAGGGTTACCGGCGCAACCCTCAGCGCAATCTGGCCTACAGGCACCGGAACATCTATCCCTCGGGTAACGTCTGCCACTCGGGGGACGACGTGTGAAGCAACACCTAACTTGGGGGGACCCTTGGCAGTTCTGACGATCAAGACCATGTCTGTGACGAAGCGTTCGGCGCTGACGCTGGCCGCGCTGGCCGCCGCGATGACGGCGGGCGCCATGAGCTTCGGCGCCGCCATGGCCCATGCCGACGACATGCGGCCCAGCCCCTGGGTGAAGAGCGGCGGTGCGGACGAGGTCCGCAGGGACGCCACGCAGGGCGAGGTGCGCGACGGCTACATCCTGGCCCCCGCCGGCGGCGCGATCCGCCAGTCCCCGATCGCCACCCCCAGCACCAAGGCCGGCGGCTTCAGCGGCGTACGCGTCGGCCCCGGCATCGGCGGCTGGTAACCGCCCCTACGGCAACGCTTTTCCGGTCTCGGCGTCGAACAGATACGTCTTCTCCCGGGAAACGATCACTCCGATCGGCGCGCCCGCGTCGTATGACGCACCCGCCGGCGCCTGCGCGATCACCCGCGTCGGCTCCGGGGTGTCCACCACCGCTGTCACCAGGGCGTGACTGCCCAGCGGTTCGACGAAATCGACCCGCGCCGGAACAGCGCCCTCGGCATCGGCATAGCCCAACTGCAGATGCTCCGGCCGCACCCCGACGGTCACCGGGCCCTCTGCGCACTGCACCGGGTGCAGCTCTGCGCCCCCCAATTGCAGCCTGCCCGCCCTGACGCTCCCGGGCAGCAGATTCATCGGCGGGCTGCCCATGAACGCAGCCACGAACGTGTTCGCCGGACGGTGGTACACGTCGTCGGTGCTGCCGATCTGCTGCACCTCACCGGCGGCCATCACGCACAACCGATCCCCCAGCGTCATCGCCTCCACCTGATCGTGGGTGACGTAGACCGACGTGACCGGCACCTCGCGATGCAACCGCTTCAGATCACCGCGGACCTGGTTGCGCAGCTTGGCATCCAGATTCGACAGCGGCTCGTCGAGCAGGAACGCCTGCGGCTCCCGCACCAGCGCCCGGCCCATCGCCACCCGCTGGCGCTGCCCACCGGAGAGCTGACCAGGCTTGCGGTTCAACAACTCCCCGATCTGCAACAGCTCCGCGGTCTCACGGACCCGCCGCTCGATCTCCGCCCGCGGCGTCTTGCGCTGCTTGAGCCCGTACGCCAAGTTCTTGTACACCGTCATGTGCGGGTACAGCGCATAGTTCTGGAACACCATCGCGATGTCCCGCTGCCCCGGGCCGAGCCCGTTGACCACCTGCCCGCCGATGCGGATCTCCCCGTCACTGGGCTTGTCCAGACCCGCCAGCAGCCGCAGCGCCGTGCTCTTGCCACACCCCGACGGGCCCACCAGGATCAGGAACTCGCCGTCGGCCACCGTCAGGCTCAAGTCCTTGAGCGCGGCGACGCCACCGGCGTAGCGGCGGGACACATTGCGAAACTCGACCTCTGCCAACGCTCTACCCCTTGATTCCGGTACTGGCGACCGACTGCACGAAATACCGCTGCGCGACGACGAACACCAGCAGCATCGGCAACAGGCTCATCACATTGGCGGCCATCAGCAACGGCCACTGCACGTGATGCGCCCCCTGGAAATAACTGAGTCCCAACGGGATCGTCATCTGATCCTGGGACGTGATGACGATCAGTGGCCACAGGAAATCGTTCCACGACGTCAACACCGTCAGCGCCGCCAGCGTCGACATCGCCGGCATCGACAACGGCAGCACGATCTTGAACAGCACCCCCAACCGCGACGTGCCGTCGACCCGCGCGGCCTCCTCGAGTTCGACCGGCACGGTCTGGAAGAACTGTCGCAGGAAGAAGATCCCGAACGCGGTCGCAAGATTCGGCAGCATCAACGCACCGATGTGGTCGATACCCAAGCCCTCCCACACGTTGTCGCCGAACCACTTGACGATCAGGAACACCGGGATCATCGTCACCTGGAACGGCACCATCAGCGTGGCCATCAGCGTCACGAACAGCGCTCCGCGGCCGAGGAATCGGATACGCGCGAACGCATAGCCCGCGAGGCTGCACACCACGAGGTTGCTGATCAACACCACCGCGGTGACCGTCAGGCTGTTGAGGAAGAAATGTCCGAACGGCGCCTGCGCCCACGCCTCGGTGTAATTCGCGAACCGCGGTGACGCCGGAAACAGCACCGGCGGGAAGTGATTGGCCTCCCCCTCGGTCTCCAGCGACGTGATGAGCATCCACAGCAGCGGCACGATCAACAGGAAGCTCAGCGGGATCAGCACCAGGTGCCACGGACTGAACGGCAGCCGCCAGCGGGTCGTCGTTGTCAGCGTGGCCGTCATGGGTGGTGCGCGAATCTGCGAGCCAGCCGGAACTGCACGGCCGTGACGATCAGGATGACGACGAACAGCGCGTAGGCCATCGCCGCCGCGTAGCCGGCGTCGAAGTGCACGAACGCCTGGTCCCACAGGTAGTAGACGATCACGGTGGTGGCGCGCAGCGGGCCGCCGCGGGTGGTGGCATACACCTCGTCGAACAGCTGCAGCGCGTTGATCGTGAGCCATACCAGCAGAAACAGATTCGCCGGACCCAGCAGCGGCACCGTGATGGTGCGGAACCGGGTGAACGCACTGGCCCCGTCGATGGCCGCCGCCTCGTGCAGCTCCGGCGGAACACCTTGCAGCGCAGCCAGATACACGATCACCGAGAAGCCCGTCCAGCCCCAGATCGTCATCGCGACGATCACGTAGATCGCCTGCGACGGCGAGGCCAGGAACGGCTGCGACGGCACCCCGACCGCGTTCAGCGCGGCGTTGACCAGCCCGTAGTCACGGTCGGTGAGCCACAGGAAGATGATGCCCTGGCTGATCGTCGACACCGCCATCGTGATGTAGGCCGCCGTCCGGTACACCGAGATGAAGCGCACCGAGCGGTTCATCGCCGCCGCGACCAGCAGCCCGACGATCATCGTGCCCGGCACGAACAGCGCCGTGTAGATGATCGTGTGCTTGATCGCATCCAGGAACACCGGATCGTCGGCCATCTTGCGGTAGTTGTCGAACCCCACCCACGGCGTCTCCGGCGTCAGCAGATCCGACCGCTGAAAAGACAGCTGCAGCGACATCAACACCGGCAGCAGACCGAAGATCCCGATCAGCACCATCGCCGGAGTGACCAGCGCCCACCCGGTCAGCCCGTCGGTGCCCCGCGGTCGCCACCGGCGCCGCGGCCGGGCGGGTGGCGGCGCGGGCGGTGCCGCCACCACCACACCGGAACTGGGGTCAGTGGTCACCATCTCCAGCTACTTCTCGGCCAGCTTCGCGTCCGCGGCCTGCGCAGCATCATTGAGTGCGTCCGCGGGCTGCTGCTTACCGAGCATGACCGCGACGATCGCCTGCCCCAGCGCGTCGGAGACGTCGGGGTACTGCTCGACGGTGGGGCGGACCTTCTTCACGTTGTTCAGATTCTCCACGAACGCCGCTGTGCCCGGGACATTTTGGTTCAGCTTGTCGAGCACCCCCTGGTCCTTGCCGACCGACTGCCGGATCGGCAGATCGCCGGTACCCAACGAGAACGCCTTGACCTGCTCAGGAGCCGAGAGCCACTTCACGAAGTCGACGGCCGCCTGCTTCTTCTTGTCCCCGTTGTTGAACACCACCCAGTTGTCCGGGCCGGCGATGGTCTGATGACCACCGGGTGACCCGGCGAAGGTGGGCATGACCTGAACGTCGTAGTCGATGTCGGTGAGCTGGGACAGATCCCACGGACCGGTGACGAGCATCGCGACCTTGCCGCTGTTCATCAACTTCGGGCCGTTCTCGTTGGTGGTGTCCAGGTACAGCGACTTGTCGGTGACGGCCATCTGCTGCAGCACGGTGAGCGCCTTGACGCCCGCCTCGGAATTGAACACGGCCTTCTCGTTGTCCGGCGACAGGATGTCCCCACCGGCCTCCCACAGCATCGGGAGGTAGTGCCAGACCGTGTCCTCGCTGCCGTCAGCCGGGATCAGCCAGCCGTACTGCCCCTTGCTGGGATCGGCGAGTTTGGCTGCGGCGGCGCGGAAGTCGTCCCACGTCCAGTCCGGGCTGGGCGGCGCGACACCCGCGTCGGCGAACAGCTTCTTGTTGTAGACGATCGCGAGGTTGTCCACCAGCGCCGGCACCCCGACGATCTTCTCGCCGACCGTGGCCGCTTCGCGCTCGGCGGGATAGAAGTCATCCCACTGCCAGTCCGGCTTCTTCACCTCATCGGCCATGTCGACCACCTGAGGGATCTGCGCGATGTTGGGTGACCACGAGCCGAACATGTACGCCACATCGGGCGCACTGCCGCCGCGCACGGCGGTCAGCACCTTCTGCAGCACCAGGTCGTTGCTGGAGTACAGCTCGTTGACCTTCACATCGGGATGGTCCTTGTTGTATTGCGCGATCAGGCCTTTGAACACCTCACCCTCGGTGTCCTGGTAGCCGTGCCACACCGCGATCTCGGTGGGACCGGACGACGACGATCCCCCGCCCCCGCACCCGGCGAGGACGAGCGCGATGACGGCGAGCAGTGCAATGCAGAGGCGGCGTCTGATCACGGTGGACACTCCTTAGTGGTGGATACGCAACGATTCGGGCAGCAGATCTCCGTGCGCGGCGCTCAGTTCGTCACACAGATCGGCGATCTGATCGACGCTCAGCGACGCGGCGGTGTTCGGGTCGACCATCGCGGCCGCGCGCACCAGTCGAGGGTCGCCCTCGACGGCGGCGCGCACGGTCAGATCGACAGGGCCGAGGAAGTTCCGGTTCAGCGCGGCGCACTGCGGCGGCAGATCGCCCACCGCCATCGGATGCGCGCCGAGCGAATCGAGCAGCGTCGGCACCTCGACGGCCAGCCCGTCGGGCAGGTTGGAGATCAGGCCGGCGTTCGCCACGTTGGCCGAGATCACCCGCGGCGTGCCGGTTTCCAGCGAATGGATGACCTGCGGGGCGTACTCGGTGGACTCCGTGTCGATCGGCAGGGTGTCGGTGCCGGCCAATTCGGTTCGCAGGCGGCGGTATTCGGCGATGTTCGCCTCGCTGATACCGACGTACTCACCGATGTTGAGCCGCAGCCGGGCCACCTCATCGGGGTTGTGCAGGTACCACGGCACGTATTCGCTGCTGTGTTCGCTGGTCTCGGTCGGGTAGTAGCCGAGCCGGCGGTACATGTCGACCCGCACGCGGCGCTGCAGTTCCGGATCGGCGGCGATGCGCTCGTCGAGCAGTGGGTAGAGATTCTGCCCACCGCGCTCCCAGCGCAGCACCCACGCCTGGTGGTTCACGCCCGCCGACCAGTAGGACACCTCGTCGTAGGGCACGTCGATCAGCTCGCACAGGCCGACCATCGTCCAGTACACCGAATGGCAGAGCCCCAGCACCTTCAGGTTGGGCGCGACCCGGTGCAGGTAGGTCACGTTCATCGCCATCGGGTTGGTGTAGTTGAGCAGCCATGCGTCCGGGCACATCTCGGCCATGTCGGCGGCGATGCCGGCGAGCACCGGGAAGGTCCGCAACCCGCGGAAGATGCCGCCGACCCCGATGGTGTCGGCGATGGTCTGGTTCAGCCCGTACTTCGCGGGGAGGTCGAAGTCCCGCACCGTGGCCTCGTGCCCGCCGACGGCGATCGTGTTGATGACGTAGTCGGCGCCGTCGAGCGCGCGGCGGCGATCCCTGGTGGACACCACCTCGGGCTGCGCACCGGCCGCCCGGGCGGTGGCCCGGGCGATGCTCTCGGCGGTCTCGAGCCGTTCGTCGTCGATGTCGTGCAACACCACGCGCACCGCGCCGAGTTCAGGGAACGACAGGATGTCGCCGAGGAGCTCGCGGGTGAACTCGACGCTGCCCGCGCCGATGATCGCGATCGTCGGTTTCACTGACGGGTGCCTTTCGTGGTGGGCTCCAGCACGGCCGCAGTCGGCTCCTCGCCGCGCTTCTCGTCGGCGTAGACCATCAGCGTCGAGCCGACCAGAGCCAGCACGATGCCGATGGCGCCGTAGGGGCTGGGCAGCGTCTGATAGGCGATCAGCGACACCACGATGGTCAGCGCCGGGGCGAGCGCGTTGGTGGTCGGCGCAACGATCGAGGCCTTGCCGCGGGCCAGCGCCATCACCAGGAACAGCGCGCCGACCGCGTTGAGCAGCTGAGTGCCGGCCGTCAACAACGGCGCTTTCCACCCGAAGTCGAGCGGCAGGCCGCCCATCGAGAAGATCGCGACGGGGATCAGCGCGAGCCCGCTGATCGCCATCCAGCCGAACGTGGTGGCCTCGTTGACGCCCAGGGTCGCGGTCTTGCGCATGAAGTAGGCCTGTACGCCCCACGCCACGCAGATCACGACGGCCAGCAGCAGCCACGGACCCGTCGAGGCGTCGGAATCGCTGCTGGTGATGCTGAACAGCACGATGGCGGCCAGGGCGCAGATCAGCCCGACGATCGCCAGGCCGCGAATGCGTTCGCGCAGCAGCACCATCGCCATCAGCACGGTGATCGCCGGGGAGATCGACACGATCGGGAAGATCAGGTAGGCCGGGCCGATCGTCAACGCCTGGAACAGCAGCAGCTGGCCGCCCGCGCCGGTGAGACCGATCAGCAGACCGTAGATCGTCGCTTCCTTGCGGGTGTCGAACTTCTGCCCCTTGAGTGCGAACGCGGCCGGGATGATCATCGTCAACGCCCAGATGCAATAGATCATCTCGTCGGGGTAGCCATACCAGTTCGCGGGCAGCGCGGAGAACGCGCCCCACACACCCCAGAACAGGATCAGCAGGGTGGCGTAAAAGATCCAGCTGCGGGCCGGCTTGGCGGTGGTATCGGTCATGGTGTGCTCACCTTCTCGGATGTGGTTGCAGTCGTCGACAATTCGGCGATCGCGGCAGTGCTCAACGAGTGGCCGCTGTGTTTGGCCGCGTACAGCGCGGCACCGACCGCCGGGTCGAGCAGCGGCTGCCGCAGGTCGTAGTGCGCGGGGAGGGCGCTCAGCGCGGTGGTGAACCCCTGCAGGAGCAGCGGGTCGGAGAACATGCCGCCGGAGTACGACACCGGCACTGTCTCGCCGTCGGTGAAACCCACCAGCGTGCGGGTGGTTTCGATCAGTGCGACGAGTTCGGCGACGGCGTCGTCGAGGATCTGCGACGCGGCGGTGTCGCCTTTCTGCGCAGCCTGGCAGACGGTGGTCGCCAGCGCGGCGATGGAGCCGCGGCTCCCCTTCCACGTGTCGATGACCAGGCTGACGACGTCGAGGTCGCCCCCGACCTCCAGACGCGCCTTGAGCAGATCGTAGAGCGGGCCGCGCGGCATGCGGCCGTCGCTCATCCGGCTGAACGCGTTCAGGCCGCGGGTAGCGACCCAGTAGGCCGACCCCTCGTCCCCGAAGAGCTCACCCCAGCCCCCGACACGGTGCCCGACACCCTGGCGCTCGCCGTAGGTCATCGATCCGGTGCCGCTGATGACATTGATGCCGTCCTCGCCGCCGAGCGATCCGGCCCAGCCGCACACCATGTCGTTGTCGCAGCTGTACCGGTCGTGGCCAAGGACGCCGGCGGGTACGGCGTCCAGCGCCGCGATGTCGGCGCTGGCCTCGCCGTAGCCGGGCAGGCCGAAGAACGCGGCGTCGATCGCGGCGGTGTCGACACCGGCCAGGGTGCAGACATCGGTGATGCCCTGTTGGAGAACGCGTTCGACGACGTCGAAGCCGTCGCGGGTTGGGGAATCTGGGTGGGAGGAGGCACCGTAGTAGTAGGAGGTGGGCGCGGTGGCGCGGGCCAGCACCTGGCCGGTGTCGTCGATCAACACGAACGCCGTCTTCGACCCGCCGCCGTCCACACCGAGGTAGCGCGCCATCAGTGGGCTCCGGCCATCGGGTAGATCGTGACGCCGCGCACGACCCGGCTCACTTCGCCCGACGGGAACGGATTGTCGGGTGTCTTGCCGTAGTCCAGCGATGTGAACAGCGCCAGATACTGGCCGAACACCAGATACGGCAGCGCGACCAGTGCGTCGGGCAGATCGTCGAGGCCGGGTAGCACCAGCGCCGCGCCGTACTCCTCGGGAATCGGGACCGCGGAGATCACGCGGACCGCGTCGGCGCCGAGTTGGCTGCGCAACTCGGCGATGATGTCGAGGTCGTAGCGGCGGGTGTAGGGGTCGGTGGACACGTACACGACCGCAAGGGTGTCCGCGTCGAGCACCGATTTCGGTCCGTGCCGGAAGCCGAGCGGCGAATCGAAGTAGGTGACCACCTCACCGGCCGTCAATTCCAGGAGCTTGAGCGCTGATTCGCGCGCCAGCCCCTCCAGCGGCCCACTGCCCAGATAGACGAATCGCTGCTTCTTGCTCTGCGCGAGCGCACGGATGTCGTCCTGCAGGCCGGCGACGTGTTCGGCGGCGCGGGCCAGCGCCTCGACCTGAGTCGACTGCGCGGGACCGAGCATCAGCAGGCACGTGAGCAGCATCGAGGTCAGGCTCGAGGTCATCGCGAAGCCTGAATCGTTGGTGCGGTCGGGCATGTAGACCACCAGCGAGTCCGGGCGGTCGGCGTGCGCGCGGCCCAGCTTGCCCGCGCGATCGCACGTGAGCACCAGATGCCACACCTGATCGACGAGCTGATCAGCCAGGGCTGTGGTTGCCAGGCTCTCCGGGCTGTTGCCGCTGCGCGCGAACGACACCAGCAGCGTGGGGGTTTCGGGCTCGAGGTGATCGAGCGGGCTGGCCACAATGCTGGTGGTGGCGATCGGCTCGACGCGCCTGTGCAGGTGCCGGCGCAGCAGCGGGGCGGCGATCTCGCCGGCGAACGCCGAGCTGCCCGCCCCCGTGAGGATGATGCGCAGATCGGGGCGAGCCAGCAGGTCCCGAACGAAGGTCTCGGCGTTCTCGTCGGAGCGGCCTGCCACCTCCCGCCACGCGTCGGGCTGCTGGCCGATCTCGAGAATAGTTGCGCCGCCGTCTTTCTGGTCGGGCACAGACGTCTGGGTCATCGTGGGTCACCTCCGGGGTTGTCGGCGCGGCACGCGGCGGCGTAGGGCCGCAGCGCGTCGCGGACGCGGTCGACCACGAGGGCCTGGGCGTCGTGGTCGAGCAGGCCGGCGCGGATGCGCTCGTATTGCATGGGCAGGAATTGACTGATCAGCGGTAGCGGGATTCCGACGCGGTCGAGGTTGGCCAGCAGTGTGCGCCGTGCGGCATCGACCTCCTCGTCGGACCAGTAGTAGCGCAGCCGATCGCTGTAGCTGTAGCGCCGGGCGGTGCGCTGCGCGACGGGATCGCCCTCGTAGTAGTCCTGCCAGTACCTGGGCTCGGCGAGCATTCGCCGCTCGATCACCTCGATGAGGTTCGAGCGCGAGGGGCGCGGCACCAGCTCGGTCTCGATCATCGCCAATGCGAACAGCGCCTCGCGCATCGCAAAGGTCAATCCCGGTCCGACTTTGAGGACTGCCCAATGGTCGTCGACGAGCTCGCGAACCTGTTGGGGACGTTGGTAATCGGTCGAATGTGCCTCGAAGACAAGGTGTCCCTCGTCGTCGAGCACCCTGCGAAGGTCCGCGGTGGCTGCGTGCTCGTAGTCGATGACCTGGAGGTGGTCGAATTCGACGCCGGGCTGCACGACGAGTGCCATCACCCGCGGCCACACGTCGTCGTGGCCGACGGCGGCGAACGCGCTGCGGTGGGCGGCCAGCGTGGCGCGCGCCGCGTCGGCGGGTGTCGGGGTGAGCCGGTCCAGCGTCTCGTGGGCGCCACCGGGGACGGGCACCTCGGTGCCGATCACGTAGACCGGCGCGTCGACACCGGCCTGCCGCGCGGTCTTCTCCGCGACCGCCAGCAGCCGCGCGCTGCGCTCGGCGACGACCTCGTCGGAGAGCACGGCAGGATCGTCGGCGCAGCGCATGCTGCAATCCAGGTGGATCTTGTGGTAGCCCGCCGCCACATACGCGGCGATCAGCGTCTCCGCGTGCGCCATGGCGACCTCGGCGCTCTCCCGCTGCCACCGATTCGGACCGAGGTGGTCACCGCCCAGGACGACGCGGTCGCGGGCGAAACCCTGCGCGTCGGCGATGCCGACCACCAGGTCACGGAAGTCGTTAGGCCGCATACCCGTATAGCCGCCGAACTGATCGACCTGATTCGACGTCGCCTCGATCAGCACGAACCCGCCGTCGGCGGCCGCCTGCACGATCGCGGCCTCCAACACCGTGGGGTGCGCCGAGCACACCGAGTAGACCCCGACGGGCTCGCCGGCCTTGTGCCGCTCGACCATGTCGGCGAGCCAGTCGACCCGCAGCATCTGAGCGCCCATCACACCTGCACCTCCGCGACCACGCGGCACAGGTGGGCAACGGTCTCGGCCACCGCCTCACGGGCCGGCACCAGATACTTGCGCGGATCGGTCAGTGCGGCATCGGACTCCAGCACGCCGCGCACTGCTCCCGTGTAGGCGATGTTGAGCGCGGTACCGACGTTGACCTTGCGAATACCGGCGGTCACCGCGGCGCGCAGGTTGTCATCCGACACCCCCGACGAACCGTGCAGCACAAGCGGAATCGATACCTCGGCGGCGATGTCGCGGATCAAAGCCATGTCGAGTTCGGCGTCACGGGTGGTCATCGCGTGCGAGCTGCCGACGGCAACCGCCAGTGCGTCCACCCCCGTCTGCGTCGCGAACGCCGCCGCCTCGCCGGGATCGGTGCGGGCGCCGGGCTCGTGGGCGCCGAGCACACGGCCGTCCTTGCCGCCGACCTGACCGAGCTCCGCCTCCACGAACAATCCGGCCGCGTGGGCTCGCTCGACGAAAGCTGCTGTCTGACCGACATTCTCGTCGGCGTCGAGGTGCGCCGCGTCGATCATCACCGACGTGACGCCGAGAGCAGGTGCTGAGCCGATCACCTCGTCGAGCAGAGCGGCATCCTGGATGTGATCGAGATGCACGGCCAGAGGCGCCGCCGACCTGCCGGCGATCTGCGCGCACGCGGCGGCGATCGGGGCGAGCGCTCCGCCGTGGAAGCGCACGGTGTTCTCGCTGATCTGGATCAGCGCGGCCGCCCCCGCACGCTCGACGCCCGCGGCGATCCCCTCGGCATGCTCGACAGTGATGGCGTTGAAAGCCAAGACAGCGCAGCGTTTTTCGATCGCCGCGGCGACGAGGTCGGAGGTCGACGCCAGGGTCACGCGGTGGCCCCCTTCGTCAGATGTGTGCGGTGCATCACTCGACTATGAGAAGCTCCCTGGCGAACGCGCAATACCAATCGGTCAAACGATCAGGAAAACTGATCGCTCGCTCATTCCGAGGAGTTTCCCGATGTCGATCAAGCGCACCGACCGGATGCGGGAGGTGTTGTCCGTACTGCGGGACCGCGGCGAGGTCGCATCGACCGTGCTGTGCACCGAACTGCGCATCTCCCCTGCCACACTGCGCCGCGATCTGGCCGAACTCGAGGAGCAGGGCCTGCTGGTCCGCACGCACGGCGGCGCGAAGGCTCTCGACCCCAGCGGCAGCGAGATCCCCGTGCGCTTGCGCGACCACCGCATGGTCGCGATCAAGCGCCGCATCGCCCAGCACGCCGCCGCGCTGATCCCGCCCGGTCCGCAGGCCGTCGCGCTCACCGGCGGCGTCACCACCGGTGAAGTGGCCCGCGCACTCAAGGGGCGACGCCACATCACCGTCGTCACCAACTCGTTGACGATCGCCGCCGACTGCGCCGTCGACGCCCACATGAAGGTGATCGCGACCGGCGGGCTCGTCCGCGCGAATTCACTGGAGGCCGTCGGCCCGATGTCCGAGCACGCGTTCCAGGTGATCACCGTCGGCACCGCAGTCCTGGGCGCCGACGGAATGTCGGCCGAGATCGGCGCCACCACCTACGACGAGGCCGAGGCCCGCACCGCGATCGCGATGGCATCCAACGCCCAGCGCGTCGTCGTCGCCGTCGACGGGTCCAAGATCGGCAACGTGACACTGGCCAAGATGATCGCACCGGCCCAGATCGACCACCTCGTCACCGATTCCACGGCCGACCGCGACCAACTCGAACGCATCTCGGCCGCCGGCGTGCAGGTGCACGTCATCGACGTGGAGTGACGGAGGGGTTTCGGTGAAAGCGGCGCAGCAGTGGTGGGCACTGCCCGACCAGTACGACTGGCTGTCGGGCTACCTGCACGCCCGCCGTTTCGACCGTCCGGTCCGCATCGGAATGGCGATGATCTCCGGCGCGGCAGTCCTGTTCCCGCTCAACGCCCTTTACGACCCGGGCCAAGTGCACGGCCGCGTCTTCCTCGTCGTCAGCGTGGTCGTTGCGGCCGTGCATCTCGGCTGGCTGGTGCTGTGGCTGGCGCGCTGGCCCACCCGCGGCCAGTCGATCGCCTACGGCCTGTGCTTCTCGGCCAGCGTCGCCGCGTCGACCTGGATTGCCGGCGTACCGAGCATCGGCCTCGTCGGATGCACCGCGCTGGCGCTGCCGGGCATCTACTTCGCGTTCTTCCATTCCAGTCGGCTGGTCGCCGTCAACGTCGCGATCGCGCTGGCCGTCGCGGGCTACCATTCCGTCCACCTGATCCGCGACGGGCAGGCGATCCTGGCCGCCTCGATGATCGTCCTCGTTCTGCAACTCAATGCCGTTGTGCCGCTGGTCTTCCAGATCGCCGTCCACGCACTCGGAATCGACCTCATCCAATCCGACCGTGACCCGCTGACCGGACTACTCAACCGCCGCTCGTTCGAGCGTGAAGTCGTCAGAGCGGTCCTCGACGGTCAGCACAGCGGCTCCCACCTCGTCCTGGTGATGATCGACCTCGATCGCTTCAAGGCGCTCAACGACGCCAAAGGGCACAGCACCGGTGATGACGCGCTCGTCTCGATCGGCCACGCGCTCACCGCCGAGATGCCCGCATCGTCGGCCATCGGCCGGGTCGGCGGTGAAGAGTTTCTCGTCGCCGACATCGTCGCCGCCACGCAGATCCCCGCACTCGCCGAGCGCGCCCGACACGCCATCACGTTGGGGAGACACTCGTTGACGGCCAGCGTGGGTACGGCCGCCATCGACACCGCCGGCATCGACAGCACCAACATCGTCGACACCCTGCAGCGGCTCACCGCGCAGGCCGACGTCGCGATGTACCAGGCCAAGCGTGCCGGCGGAAACCGCGTCCACCACTACGCCTCCGACGCAAAGTGACCGATCCGTCACGGCGACCGCCAGACACAGGCGATTCAGAGAGTCACACTGGTCAGATGTCGATCTCGGAGCCGCCGCGGGGTCTGCGGCACCGCAAGAAGATCGCCACCCGGCGCGCCATCCGGCGGGCCGCAATCCACCTGTTCGAACAGCAGGGCTTCGCCAACACCACCATCGAGCAGATCGCCGCGGCGTCCGACGTCTCGGCCCGCACCTTCTACCGCTACTACGCCACCAAAGAAGCCGTACTGATCTGCGACCAGGCCGAACCGATCGTCGCCGCGTTCCGCGATGCCCCCGCCCACCTGTCCCCCGTCGCGGCGTACCGGCACGCCGTCAACGCCTACTTCGCCGGCCTGAGCGAAGACGACCGGCACGACACCATCGTCGCCCAGCACATGCTGTATTCGCTGCACGAGACGCGCGGCGTGCTCTACGCCGAATACACCGAGCTGATGGCTCTGATGACCGACGCGCTCCAGTACCGCCCGGGACCGTCACTGAGCCTGGCGGAGCGGCGCGTCATCGCCGGCGCGATCATCGGCGTGCTGATGGCCGTCTCCGACGGAGAACCGCTGCCCGAAGAGTCGCTCGCCAACGCGCTGGACATCCTCGAGTCCACGCTCGCGCCGCCGGTCCGCTGAGAGTTACTGGCGGGTAAGGGACCGGCTCGCCGAGACTCGGATTGCGGCGCTTAAACTCCCTCGGGATACATTCTTTAAGACGCTCTTAGAATCGACATGCCATCAGGAGGCGCAGTGGCCACTCACGCCAGCTCAAGGATCTCCAAGGTGCTCGTCGCCAACCGCGGGGAGATCGCCGTCCGGGTGATCCGAGCATGCAAGGACGCCGGACTCGAGAGCGTGGCGGTGTACGCCGAGCCCGACTCCGACGCCCCGCACGTCCGGTTGGCCGACGAAGCGTTCGCTCTCGGCGGGCAGACCTCTGCGGAGTCCTACCTGGTGTTCGAGAAGCTGCTCGATGCCGCCGCCAAGTCCGGCGCCAACGCCGTGCACCCCGGCTACGGCTTCCTCTCCGAGAACGCCGACTTCGCTCAGGCCGTCCTCGACGCCGGGCTGATCTGGATCGGGCCCAGCCCGCAGTCGATCCGCGACCTCGGTGACAAGGTCACCGCCCGCCACATCGCCGCCCGCGCGGAAGCGCCGCTGGTGCCGGGCACCGCGGAGCCCGTCAAGGACGCCGACGAGATCCTCGCCTTCGCAGATGAGCACGGCCTGCCGATCGCGATCAAGGCCGCGTTCGGTGGTGGTGGGCGTGGCATGAAGGTGGCGCGCACCCGCGAAGAGATCCCCGAACTGTTCGACTCGGCCACCCGTGAGGCCATCGCAGCGTTCGGCCGCGGCGAATGCTTCGTCGAGCGCTACCTCGACAAGCCGCGCCACGTCGAAGCCCAGGTGATCGCCGACCAGCACGGCAACGTCGTCGTCGCCGGCACCCGCGACTGCTCGCTGCAGCGCCGCTTCCAGAAGCTCGTCGAGGAGGCGCCCGCGCCGTTCCTGACCGACGCGCAGCGCAAAGAGATCCACGAGTCCGCCAAGCGCATCTGCAAGGAAGCCGGCTACTACGGCGCAGGCACCGTCGAATACCTCGTCGGCCAGGACGGCCTGATCTCCTTCCTCGAGGTCAACACCCGCCTGCAGGTGGAACACCCCGTCACCGAGGAGACCTCGGGCCTGGACCTCGTGCGTCAGCAGTTCAAGATCGCCAACGGCGAGCCGCTCGACATCACCGAGGACCCGACCCCGCGCGGACACTCGTTCGAATTCCGGATCAACGGCGAGGACGCCGGCCGCGGCTTCCTGCCCGCCCCCGGCCCCGTCACCCGCTACGACATCCCCACCGGCCCGGGCGTGCGCCTGGACTCCGGCGTCGAGGCGGGCTCGGTGATCGGCGGCCAGTTCGACTCCATGCTGTCGAAGCTGATCGTCACCGGCGCCACCCGCGAAGAGGCGCTCGAGCGCTCGCGGCGCGCCCTGGCCGAGTTCCACGTCGAAGGCCTCGCCACCGTGATCCCGTTCCATCGCGCCGTGGTCTCCGACCCCGCGTTCATCGGTGACGGCACCAAGTTCGACGTGCACACCCGGTGGATCGAAACCGAATGGAACAACACCGTCGAGCCGTTCACCGGTGGCGACCCGATCTCCGAAGAGGACACGCTGCCCCGGCAGACCGTCGTCGTCGAGGTCGGCGGCCGTCGCCTCGAGGTGTCACTGCCCGGCGACCTGGCGCTCGGCAACGGCGGCGGATCGCCGTCGGGTGCCATCCGCAAGAAGCCGAAGCCGCGCAAGCGTGGTGGCGGCGGCGGAGCGGCCGCGTCGGGCGACTCGGTGACGGCGCCGATGCAGGGCACCGTGGTCAAGGTCGCGGTCGAGGAAGGCCAGACCGTGGCTGCCGGCGAGCTGATCGCCGTGCTGGAAGCCATGAAGATGGAAAACCCTGTGACCGCCCACAAGGACGGCGTGGTGACCGGCCTGGCCGTCGAGCCCGGCGCCGCGATCACCCAGGGCACCGTGCTCTGCGAGCTCAAGGGCGAGTGACCTTCGCGCCGAACGCACGGTTTTTGATGGATTTCCGCGGAATTCCGTCAGAAACCGTGCAGTCGGCGAGCTGACCGTGGAGCCCGTCGAGATCAACGCCGGCGCGTGGTACCTACGCGCCCTACGGGCCGACGACCGAGTCGACGACCGCCCCGCGCTCGCCGACCTCGGCGAACACCAGGATGACTACGTGTCCCAGGCGAACGCCCAGTGGACCGCGGAGACGCTGTTCACCTGGGCGATCTGCGAGCCGACGACCGGCGAGCTGCTCGCCGAGGTGACCCTCGACCCCGCCACCCACGCCGTCGCCACCCGCGCGCGCCCCGGCCATGAGCAGGCCGCACAGACCGGGGCCGAGGCGGTGGCCCGCTTCGCCGAGGCGATGTTCAGCTGATCGGCATCGGCCGCAGGGTGAAGCCGATGTCCTGCAGCATGGCGTATTCGATCGGGCTGATGAAGCGGACGTTGTGCCACCCCGGCCCGGGGCTCTTGTCGTTCATCAGCTTGAAGTCGTCGCCGGAGAACACGAACCGGTCCAGGTGAGACGGCGACCCCAGCTTCGAAAGCGGGATCGGCTTGCCGTACGCGGCGATCGCGCGCGCGCCGCCGAAGTAGGCGCCACCGTTGAGCCCGTTGAGATAGTCCGTGGCGTCCGGGCGGAGCTTGCCGTCCGGACCGAACAGCGACGTGCCGTCCGCGGTGGTCAGGAAGCTGTCGTAGGTCGACCAGTACCCGAAGTCGGAACTGACCAGCGAGTAGATGCCGAACGAGTGCAGGAGTTCGTGGCGCGCGGTGTTCTGGAAGTCGTACTCGTCGTCCGCGATCACGTCACCCGTCGCCCATTTCCAGGCGAAGTTCCAATTGATGAAGCCTTGGGTCGCACCCTTCATATCGTCGATGCCCGTGATGACTTCCTTCTGGATCACCGACTGCAGGAAACCGGGCGGGTCGGTGAAGAAGACACCCGTGTCCGCGGTGACGTCGTAGCCGGGATCGTCGATTCCGGTGAGCTCGTAGCGGAGCACCATCGGCGTTCTCACCACGAAATAGCCGGCGATGTAGTCGGCCGCGCGTTGGAACGCCGCCTTGCGCTCGGGTGTCCACTCGTCGACCAGACCGGCGTAGGTGAACGCGAACGTGATCGCCCGATGGTTGATCACCGATTCGGCGCGAGTTGCGGCCGGCCGGAACCAGTTGAGCAGGTTGACGTGCAGCCCGAGGTCCCTGGCCGCGACGACGAAGGTGTCCACGCCGGTGAAACCGTCACCCGGTGTGTAGGTGTAGGAACCGTCCTTGCCGATCGTCACCGTGCCCGTCGACGGGCCCTTGACCAGTCGATACCTCAAGCGATCCCCGTCCGGGTCCTCCGCGCCGACCGTGCCACTGATCGGCCCGTCCATGACGCCGGTGACCTGCACCGGATTGACCGTGGGCGCCTGGTTGAAGAAGGTCCGACGGGTGTTCGCGAGTCTTTTCTCCAGCTGCTCTTTGCGCTCGTCGCTGACCGGCCGATCGTCGATGCGTTCGAGTGCTGCGGCGGTCATCTGGTTGATCACCGCCGCGGCCCGCTCCTGCCGAGCCTTCCTCGGATCCTCGGCGGGCTCGTCGGACGCGGTATCGGCCTTCGCGGCGCGGCGCTTCTCGGCCACCCGCTGCCGCCGCGCTTCGGCCTTCTCAACCCGCTCGGCCCTGGTCAGTCGTGCCGGCTTCGACGGGCCCGCTGTCTCACCCGCCGACGCTGACGCCGACGCCTCGCCGGAGTCCGCCGCTGCTGATCCGATCTCAGGCCCCAGCAGCGCGAAACCCAGAAGACCCGCGCCCACCCCCGCCGACGCCAAACCCAGCCGAACACTGGCACTGACAGCACTCACCGACAAACCCCCCTCATTCCGTTGTGCGACGAACTGTACAGCAAACTGTCAGCTGTCATACAGACTTTGCTAAGTCCCGAAATACTGTTCGTAGGCAGCCTAATTGAGTCGAATGACCGTCACGGGTGGCCTGGACAGCAAACCATGCGAATGGCGCGAGAAGCGACGACTGACTTGGCCGTCAATATGAGGCCGGAGCCTACAGCAAATTTGTTTACCATCGCGTTCTTCCGGCGAGCAGACGCGAACTGGAGTGAATCAGGCTGAAAATGCTCGAGGTCGCGTCTGCTCGCCGGGAGAAGGTCAGTGGCTCTGCTGGATCGACCAGCTGGGCGTCGAGAAGTTCTGCTGCGGCCAGTAGTAGTAGCCGTAACCCACCCGCGGCCACCCGACCCACGGCTGCGCGACGGTGTCCGGCGTGGCGACCATGCTGCCGTCGTCGTTGACGGTCATCGCGGCACTCGCGGTGCCGGCCAGACCGAGTGCGGCGCCACCGATGATTCCCGCCGACAGCAGGGGCAGGGCGAGGGTGCGGGCGATGCGATTCATGGTGAGTCTCCTTCGTTGCGGTGATGACTCAACCTTCGCCTGCCGAGAGCCCGAAGTATGTCCGGTGATCAGGCGATATGCCGGTGGATTGTCATGTCCCCCGATCGGTGGACATCACCGGCTGTCGATGTCGGCGCCGGAGCACAGATCGGCGCAGTCGACCATGACGACGTCGTCGCGGGACCGCAGGAACGGGCCCGCCCCTTCGTCCCCGGCCAACGTGTCGAGCAACGCGGCCCAGTGCCGGCGCGCGATGACGACCGGGTGTCCGGGCCTACCCGCGTAGCTCGCCCGCGCCAGGCCGGTACCGCGAGCGGCAGCGAGAACGCGCCGCACCGCCGCGGCGTTGACGTCGGGAGTGTCGACCGGCAGGAAAACCGCGAACTCGACCCCCTCATGATCGGCATCCTCGAGCGCGAGCACGCCCGCGCGGACCGATGCGCTCAATCCGTCGGCCCAGTCGGCGGCGACGACGGCCGACGCCGACTGCGGAATCGTCACCCCGTCGACCACCGCACCGAGGACCACGACCACGTCGGCGCAGCCGCCCTCCCGCAAGGCCGCCACCACCGACCCCAACCACTCACCACTGTCAGCAAGCACCTTGGGCATGCCGAAACGTGTTCCGGCACCCGCTGCCAGAACCACACCAGCGTCCGAATGTTGTTGGATCTCAGACACTTTCGCGACAGCCCCTTGACGGTATGACAATTTTGACATCTACCTGGCCGGCAATTGTGAACAACTGCTGAAAGTCATTGTCCAAGATCACCGCGTGCGCGTATGGTCGGGACCACGGGTTGATGAAGCAGCCCCTTTGAGGAAACGTCATCGTCACGCGGGTCTGCAATTCCCGCGCAGGCTTCTTTGTATCTCTGCCCCCTTGGCGCGACCACAGACCGAATTCCATTTCGACTGATGGAGCCCCAGTGGCTGAAGCGCCCCCTGTACCGCCGGATGCGGAACTCGACACGCACACGTGTCACTCCGCGCAGTTTGAGACCCGGCGACCACAGCCGTCGACCGCGGTCGTCTCCGCGCACGGCGAACTCGACGCCGCGAACGGCAACTCCTTCGTCAAGTACGCCCTGCGGGATGCGAAGCAGACCCAGTGGTTGGTGATCGACCTCAGCGGATTGAGCTTCTTCGCCACCGCCGGCTTCTCCGCACTGCACACCCTCAACGTGCAATGCGCCGGCGAGAACATCCGATGGGCGTTGATCCCGAGCCTTGCCGTCGACCGCTTACTGCGCCTGTGCGACCCGGACTCCACGCTGCCGATCTGCGTCGACGTCGCCACTGCCCTGACCACGGTGCACAGCGATCCCCCGCGGTTACTGAAGCTGATCTCGCAGCCGCGTTAGCGACTTCGCCAGCAGCCGGGACACGTGCATCTGGGAGATGCCCACCCGCTCGGCGATCTGCGTCTGCGTCATCGACTCGAAGAACCGCAGCACCAGCACCATGCGCTCCCGCTCCGGCAGAGCCTCGAGCAGCGGACGCAACGCCTCGCGGTTCTCGATCTGATCGAGAGTCATGTCGAAGTCACCGAGCGTGTCCGCGATCGCCGGGGCGTCCTCGTTGCTCCCGCTGCCGCCGCTGTCGATCGACAACGTGTTGTAGGAACTTCCCGCGACCAGGCCCTCGATGACCTCGTCGCGATCCATTTCCAGTTCGGCGGCGAGCTCGGTGGCCGTCGGCGCGCGGCCGAGGCGCTGTGAGAGATCCGCCGTCGCCGCGCCGAGCCGCAGATGCAATTCCTTGAGCCGGCGGGGCACCTTCACCGACCAGCTGTTGTCCCGGAAGTGGCGGCGAACCTCACCCATGATCGTCGGCACGGCGAAGGACACGAAGTCCGAACCGGCGTTGACATCGAATCGGATCACCGCGTTCACGAGACCGACGCGCGCGACCTGGACGAGGTCATCGCGCGGCTCGCCGCGGCCGTCGAAACGGCGGGCGATGTGGTCAGCCAACGGCAAGCAGCGTTCGACGATGGAGTCACGCTGACGCTGGAAGGCGGGAGACCCTGCCTCGAGGCCTTCCAGTTTGCGGAACATGGCGACCACGTCCGCATATTCAGAGCTCGATCGCGAAGACGAACCCTGGGAGGACGATCGGGTCACTGCAACGAACTCGCTCGCCTTGTCGTCATCGAGATGCCGAAGACCTGGCCTTCCGGTGACTGTCCGTCGGAGAACGTCGTCACCTCATCGGTCAGAGAGCTCAGAACGTGCCAGCTGAAGCTGCCTGGCGCGAGGATGTCGGGGCTGTCGCAGGTGGTCGACGCGTGGACGACGAGCGCCTCCGGCTGCGGGTCCACGATCAGCAGCAGCGTCGACTCGGGCACGGCAGAGCGGATGAGCCGGGTGCAGGCCTCGTCGACAGCGAGGCGCAGATCGGCGACGGCGTCGAAGTCGAGATCTTCGAACGTGCCGATGGCGGCGACGAGGGTGCGCAGCACCGCCAGGTTCTCCAGCGTCGCGGCAACCCGCAGCTCCACGGACTGGGCGCTGTGTTGCTTCCCGTTGACGTGGCTCGCGCCCTGCGCCATCTGACCTCCCGAAAACTTCCCCGAGAGACTACCCCAGGGCGCGTCGCCGCTACTCATGGGTGCTCCGGCCGGTCTCGACGAGCGTGGAATCTGTGTTCGGGCGCCGCCGAAGAACTGTTGCTGACATGGTGCGCAAGCCATACCCCAGGCTCCAAATCCGCAAACTCAGGCTCGAAAAGCGTTGCGTCACCGCAATTCTGTGTGTGGGCGGTGAGACCCGCGTCACCTGTTTAGGTGTGCAACCGAGGGGAAGCCCAGGCCGGTCGGCGCCTGATTCGGGCGCCAGATGCCGATATCCCAGCTGAAAGGTGATCATGAGCGACGAGAACAGCGGTCCCGCAGAGGGCATCAAGGGCGTCGTCGAGGACGTCAAGGGCAAGGCGAAGGAAACCGTCGGCACCGTCGCCGGCCGGGACGACATGGTGCGCGAGGGCAAGGCTCAGCAAGACAAGGCCGAAGCCGAACGCGAGGTCGCGCAGAAGGAAGCCGAGGCCGAATCGGCCCGTGCCGGCGCCAAGGCTGCCGAGAAGCGCCAGGAAGCCAACCAGTAAGACGACTTTCTCGACGGGCCCGACCGGACATGACCGGTCGGGCCCGTTTCTTGTCGCGTCAACTCCGTTGACTGCCACCCCGGCGGCGTCAGTAGCCCTGCTGCTCGAGAGCGAGACCAACGCGACCGAGAACCTCACCAAAGTTGCTCTGACGATGCAGGACCACAAGAACCCACCCGAACTCCTTCGAGTAGCGAATCTTGTGCGCGATCTCGGGGCGGCACTTGGTGCCGTACGGCATCTTGACGAAGAGGTCGACGCCATCCACGTCTTTGACGTCGACGCCGACCTTGAATTCTTCATAGCCGAGATCGACGAAACCCCAGGCCGCCGATCCGACACGCACCCCTGCCCGGGGCACCATGGGCCAGCACTTGCGCAGAATGAGCCGCACCCGCGTGACCGCCGGCGTGCGCGAAGCGCCGTCCATCAGATTCACGGTGTCTCGCGCGTGGTCCAGCAGACGCGCTGACGGATAGCGGTCGGCAAGCGCCTGTACCTCATCGATCTCGATACCCGTGGCGCGAGCGAGGTCGTCGAGGCAGGTCACGGCCTCGACGCGGGGGTGGTGACGGGCGAGATCGAACGCGGTGCGCTGCGGAGTGGTGACCGGAACTCCGTCGACTGAGCAGATCTCGTCGGGCTCGATGCTCTCGTTGCGAACGATGATTCCGTGTGGCGGTCGGGGGAAACGACGGATCATCTCGATCGGTACGCCGTCGTCGATCCACCGGGCGCCGTGCAGGGCGGCGGCCGCACGGCCGGCGATCACGCCCTGTCCGCGAGACCAGATCGACGCGGCGTGGATACGGTCAAGCAGCGTGGGCGCCGTCTTGGCCGGTATGTAGACGTCGGGGAAAAGCCTGCGGTATCGACTCCGAAGCACACCGCGGGTCAGCGCACCGGTGGACAGCGCTTCGCTGCCTCGAAGTATGTCTGTCACGCAACGAATCGTGGCCGAAGGCGCCGACATCAGGTGTCAGGCGCAGGCCAGGCAGCACCGCTGCTCGGTGTTGTGGGCGAGATTGCCTTGAGGGTCGCGCGGACGACCCTGACGGCAATCTCGGTTACAGCATCCGGCAGCGGGTCACGTCAGAGCGTCGATCAACTCCCCGACGGTGTGCGCCGATTCGACCGGGTGCCGCATCCGACCCTCGCGGTTGACCGTGTAGCTGTTGCGGCGACCGACCTTCGATTTGTCGACGTACCCATCGACGATGAGGTCGGCGAGGATCGTCTGAACCGACCGTTCGGTGATCCCGATCAACACACTCAACTCGCGCGCCGTCAGGGACCGCCCTTGCGCCAGGCACAGCAGCACGTGCCCGTGATTGGTCAGGAAAGTCCACGTCCGCGTCGCCTGCGCGGGCTCGGATGCGGGAGGGGCTGCCGCCTTACGCGGTGCCACCTTGCCAGTGCTTTTCCGTGTGGCGGGCATCGGCCACAGCATAGGTGATTCGCGTAGTCGGTTTCGGCAATTGGGCCACGTCACATTTTACGAAGCTTGACACGTGAGACGTAATACACGTAATTTACTTCGCATGTTAGAGATCTTCGCGGCTCCGGCTCTGACGACACTGATCGTCGCCCCTGCGCTCATGGCCCTGGTGTCCGCGACGCTCGGGCGGCGCGCACCCCTCATGTCGGCGCGACTCGGAACCGCCACTGCGGCGGCAGGACTGCTGATCGCCGCCATCACGGCGCCGATCGCAGCCGACCACCTGGCCACAGCTCTGCTACTCCTGATCTTCGGAGTGTCCGCCATCGCACAGGGTTTCGCGGTCCGCTATCTGGCGGGCGACGATCGTGCTCCCTGGTTCACCTGCGGCGCACTGCTCCTCACTGCCGCAGCGGCAGCAATGGCCATGGCCACTACGCTCGTCGGCCTCGCGATCGGCTGGACCGGTGTCGGCGTGGCCCTGTGCTTCCTGCTGGCCACCTACCGAGAGCTGCCGACCGCCCGCGACGGGGTACGGCGTACGGCACTTGCCTTCGGTATCGGAGACAGCGCACTGTGGATCGCGGTGGGACTCCACGAATTCGCTGGCGACACAACACAACCCCTCGTAGCCGTGCTGATCGTCATCGCCGCGCTCTCCCGCTCCGCGCAGATCCCTTTCCACCGCTGGCTACCGGCCACGCTGGCGGCGCCGACACCGGTGTCGGCGCTGCTGCACGCCGGTGTGGTCAACGGCGGTGGCGTGCTCCTGGTGAAGCTCGGCGCGCTGGGGACTCCCCTGGCCTCCGGAGTCGTGATCGCCGCCGGCATGGCGTCGATGGCCTACGGCGCGGTACTGATGCTGGTGAGGCCCGATATCAAAGGGGCGCTGGCCTATTCGACGATGGCGCAGATGGGCTTCGTGATGCTGACCTGCGGCCTGGGGCTGTGGGCCGCCGCGGTGATCCATCTGATCGGACACGGCTTCTACAAGGCGACGCTGTTCCTGTCCTCCGGATCGGCGATCGCACGGCACCGCCGCCATCACGTGCTGCCTCCGCCGCCCGACCTCACCCGTCCTCGACGGTGGACCCTCGCCGCCACCGCGGTCCTGTTGCCGCCGCTCACCCTTGCCCTCGGTGTCGCGCTGGTGCCGACCTGGCAAGAAGGGCACGCCGCGGAATTCGCCCTGCTGCTCTTCGCCTGGGTAACCGGGTCGACCGCACTCTGGGGTTGGCTGCGCCGCCAGCCCACGATCGGCGGAATCGTAAGCGCCACAACACTGGTGGCGCCCACCGCGATCGCCTACGTCGCGGTCGTCAGCATCGTCAGCCGGTACCTGCAACCGGCGCTGCCCCCGCCGACGGCGTCACCGGCCACAGTGTGGGCAGTGCTCGCCGCGGCCCTGATCCTGCTGGGTGCGGTCGCGAGTCTGCGCACCTCACCGCGGCTCTACACGCACGCCCTTTCCGCCGGAACCCTCCACCCGACAGGAGCACCTCGATGACCACCGCCCTCGCCACCCGGCGTGCCCAGCTCCGCAGCGACATCCGGTTGGCCGCCCGCGCGCTGCCCACCCACCATCCGCTCGGCACCTTCATCGCGGTGAACCCGCTGGCAGGCCTGCAGACCATGCCTTTCGAGCAGGCAGTGCGCCGCGCGAGTGACGTGTACGGGATGCGCGGCACGCTGCCCGAAGAGCTCTACCGGGCGCTGTACCGGCAGGGCCGTGTCACCGACGCCGACCTCGACGACGTCTTGATCCGCCGCCACCCCAACCTGGCCGACGAACCGAACCTGCACGTCGGCAACGCCGCGATGACCGCGATCGAACTCCTGCGCGCCGATCTGCTGCACGGGGAGACGGCCCCACAACCGCTGCGCCGCTTCGTCACCCACGCAGAGCGGGCTTCCGCGGCCATCGCCGCCGACATCGATGCGCACGCGGCGACCTGGTGCGCCGCATTCCTCGGCGGCGGCAGCTGGCCGATGCCGGGACGCGACAAGGGTTTCTATCCCGCGTGGCGCGACCTGGTCCGCACCGAGCGCACGCTGCCGCGCGCGGTGCGCCGGCAGATGATCGCCCTTCCCGAGCGCGCCGATGACGCCAGCCTGCGCGCGCTCGACGCGCTGGGCGTCGGTGACGACGAGCGAGTCACGTATCTGCAGGCACATCTGACCCGGTTGCCGGGCTGGGCCGCGCACATCCAGTGGGGCGCGGACCGGGCCACGGGCATCGACCTGCTCCAGTATCTGGCGATGCGGTTGAGCTACGAGGCCGCGTTCGTGCAGGAGCCCTCGCCCGCACCGGCCCAGGAGCCTCGCCGGCCCTCGACTCCCACCGCACGCGATCGCGCAGCTCTGCTGCTGTCCACCTCGACCGGCACCGCGGTACCGGAGAGTGAATTGACTGCGGCCGCACGCATTCTGGCTGCGATGCCGGTCGCGGCCCGCGAGATGGTGTGGCAGCAGGCGTTCGAGAGCCACTACCAGAATCGGCTGCTCACGGCGCTGGCGGATGCGACGCCGCCCGCCCGTACCAAAACCCACACGCAGCTCGTCACCTGCATCGACACCCGCTCGGAAGGGTTGCGCCGCCATCTCGAGAGCCAGGGCGGCTACGAGACCCTGGGCTTCGCCGGATTCTTCGCGGTCGCCATCCGGTTCACGGGCCTGCTCGGCGGGGACTCGGCCGACCTGTGCCCGGTGCTGATCTCGCCGAACCACGACGTCCACGAGCACGCCGCAGCCAACCCTGCACGCCAGATCCGCGGCGCCACCGAGCTCGCCGCCGCCGAGACCGCATTCCACCATGCCAAGCACTCACTGACGGGGCCCTTCACGCTCGCCGAAGCCGCCGGCTGGCTGGCCGCGCCACTCGCGGCGGCGAAAACCGCGGCACCGGCCACCGTCGGCAAGGTTCGGCATCGCCTGCGGGACCTCATCGCTCCGTCGACCGCGACAGTCCTCGCGATCGACGGCATGCCGCTGGGCGAGCGAGTCCTGTTCGCGCAGACGGTTCTCCAGTCGATAGGGCTGGTCCGCGATTTCGGCCGCCTGCTGGTGCTCTGCGGGCACCACAGCACGACGGAGAACAACCCGTATCAGGCGTCGCTGGACTGCGGTGCGTGCGGCGGGCAGGGCGGCGGACCGAATGCCCGCACCGCTGCGCTGATCCTCAACGATCCCGCGGTGCGCGACGAACTGCGGGGCGCAGGGATCGACGTCCCGGCGCAGACCCTGGTCGTCGCAGCGGTCCACGACACCGCCACCGACCGGGTCACGGTGCTCGACCACCACCTCATCCCGAGCAGTCATCGCGACGACATCGCCCGGCTGGAGGCCGATCTCGCCCGCGCGGGTGAGGCACTGGCTGCCGAGCGGTGCGCCGAGCTCCCCGGTGCCCCGCGCCGTCGGTCCTCTGCCAGGGCTGCGCGTCACGTCGCGTCACGCTCGCTGGACTGGGCGCAGGTGTACCCCGAATGGGGACTGGCGGGCAACGCCGCGTTCATCATCGCCCCGCGCGAGATCAGCGCCGGAATCGACCTGCAGCGCCGGGCTTTCCTGCACTCCTACGATGCGGACGTCGACGTCGACGGCACCGCGCTGGAGACGATCATGACCGCACCGCTCGTCGTCGCGCAGTGGATCAACTGCCAGTACTACTTCTCGACAGTGGCACCGGATGCATTCGGCGCCGGGAGCAAGACGATCCACAACGTCGTCGGAGACGCAGGGGTGCTCTCCGGACACGTCGGCGATCTACGCCTCGGACTGCCCCGGCAGTCGGTCCGATTCGGCGACAGGCTGATTCACGAACCACAGCGACTGCTCGCGGTGATCCAGGCCCCGCTCTCGCGCATCGACACCGTGATCGAACGCAACCCCGCGCTGCGGCAACTGTTCGACAACGACTGGGTCGCGGTCGCCGCACGCGAGAACTCCCACGACAGCTGGCGGCGTCGCACCCGAACAGGTTGGCGCAGTTGGCTCGACACCCGCGACACCACCACCGAAGACAAGGAGATGATTCCGTGACACCGTCTGAGACACCCCCCAAGACACCCAGCACTCTGACCCGGATGACGAAAGTCGAGGTCGTCGTCTCCGGGAACGACGCCGCCGCAGTGCGAGACCTGATCGCCGGTGTCGGCGCCACCGGTTTCACCAGCCTGTCGGGGGTGTCCGGCCTCGGCCACCACGGCTACCACCAGGGCCGGCTGCTGTTCAACCAGCAGGCGACGCTGGAACTGATCATCACCGTGGTGCCCGACGACAAGGTCGAGGCGTTGCTCGCGGGACTGCGCCGCCTGCTCGACTCCTCCCCCGGCGTGTTGTTCGTGACCGAGACCTACGTCAGCCGCCCCGAGTACTTCAGCTGAAACCCACGAAAGGAAACAGGAAAATGGCACATGACAGCAGTGATGCGACCACCGTCTGGCAGAAGCTGAAGGCCGGTGTGCCCGCACCCGGCGACGGGCCCGTGGCGGCGGTGTTCCGCTGCGCCGACGCAGGCATCAGCAGCGAGAAGGTGTTCGGCCAGTCCGCCGGCGCGCTGCTCGATGTCAGCACGTGGGGGCACACGGTCGACACCAGTGTGCTGGCCAGCCTGGAGTACGCGGTCGAAGCGCTCGGCGTCCCGCTGGTGGTCGTTCTCGGCCACGACGACTGCCCCGCGATGACTGCGGCGCTGCGGGCGTGGCAGCAGGCCCAGCTTCCCGACGGTGCGATGCGTGCCGCGGTAGAGCACGCGCTGCTGTCCGTGGTGCGTCGGGGCGCGGCGGCCGATTCCGTGGAGTCGGTGGCCTCGGCCCACATCGTCGAAACCGGGCTCGGCCTCACCCAGCGCTCACCCGCGCTGGCCCGCAGGGTGGACCGGGGCGAGTGCGGCATCGTGTGTGCGACTGTCGATCCCGCGAACGGCGAGATAAGGGTGCACGCAACGCTGGGCGTCGAAGAGACCAACGGCGTTCTGGTGGAGATGGTCTGACAGCGCGGGTTCAGGGCAGCGCCGGGAGGGCGGTGATCACCGTCAGCGCGATCAGCGTCCACCCGGCCCCCTGCCACGCCCACCACGCGGACGTCTCGCGCTGCACCCGGGCTCCGCGGAGCAGTGACACGGCGCCGCCGAACAGCAGGATGAGCGGCGCGCCGACCGCGGCGCCCGCACGTTGGGGTGCGCCGCACGCGATCGCATCGATGGTCGAGCCCGTGCAGGTGCCCATCCACAGCGACGCCGTCACGAGAAAGAGCAGACCCGCCACGGCGAAACCCAGTCCCGTGCGCATCGCATCGCGCACGCCTCGATCTGCGAGCTGGCCCCCGAGCCGGCGCTCGTGACCCGACAGGTCCGTCATGCGATCGTGACTTCCCCGTGATCTGCGCTGGTAAACGTGCTGTCGGGGCCGAGTCCTACGATCCGGTGGTGACGCGGACTCGGTGGCGATGGGCGGGTGCACTCGGCCTCGCCGCCGGAGTCACCGCAGCGCTGTGGGGCGTACCACCGTGGTGGTGTCTGGCCATCGCCGTCGCCACTCCGCTCGTGCCGGGGTTTCTCACCGCCGTCGTCGTCGGGGCCGCCACCCCGGGCACGCGTGAGACCGACGCCCGAGACGAGATGTCGGGCACCGAATTCGAGGACTACGTGGCCCGCATCGCTCGCTCGGTCGGGGTGCCGGTGATCATGACACCGCTGTCCGGCGACTGGGGTGTCGACCTGATCGTCGGGCATCGGCCGAACCGACTGGCGGTGCAGTGCAAGCGCCAGTCACGCCCGGTCGGCACCGGCGCCGTCCAGGAGGTGGTGGCCGGCGCGCCGATGCAGGACTGCACCCGCACGATGGTCGTCACCAATCACCAATTCACCCCTGCAGCAAGGAAACTCGCCGAGCGTCACGGGTGCGAGCTGGTGGGCGGTGACGAGCTGCCCCGGCTGCGTTCGACGATCCGCCGACTCACCCGGCCGATGGAACCGACATCGACCTGAGCACCGCACGCACCGCGTCGACCGCGGCGTCGATCTCCCCGCGAGAGACCGTCAGCGCCGGCCGGAAGCGGACACTGTCGGAACCGCACCCCAGCATGATCACCCCGGCGTCCCAGAGCCGGGCCACCAGCGTGTCGCGCTGCGCGGACCCCGGCAGACTGAACGCACACATCAAGCCGCGGCCGCGCACGTCACGCACCAACGCCGGGAACGCCGCAGCCACCTCGTCGAGCCGCGCGAGCAGGTAGCGGCCGTTGTCGGCGGCACGCTCGAAGAGTTCGTCGGACTCGATGACCTCGAGGATGCGGCGCGCGCGCACCATGTCCACCAGGTTGCCGCCCCACGTCGAGTTGATCCGCGAGCTCACCGCGAACACGTTGTCCGCGACCTCGTCGACCCGGCCGCCGGCCATCACCCCGCACACCTGGGTCTTCTTACCGAAGGCGACCACGTCGGGCTGCACGCCCAATTGCTGGTAGGCCCAGGCGGTTCCGGTGATACCGCAGCCGGTCTGCACCTCGTCGAAGATCAGCAGCGCGTCGAACTCGTCGCACAGCTCGCGCATCGCGGCGAAGAACTGCGGCCGGATGTGACGGTCGCCGCCCTCGCCCTGGATCGGCTCGGCGATGAAGCAGGCGATGTCATGCGGCGCAGCCTCGAACGCCGCGCGCGCCTGCCGCAGCGACTCCTGTTCCAGCGCTTCGATGCCGGCCCCCGATCGCAGGTACGGCGCATCGATGCGCGGCCAGTCGAACTTCGGGAAGCGCGCGACCTTGTTGGGGTCGGTGTTCGTCAGCGACATCGTGTAGCCGCTTCGGCCGTGGAAGGCACCACGCAGGTGCAGGACCTTGGTGCCCAACTCGGGGTCGCGACCGTGCGCCTCGTTGTGGCGGCTCTTCCAGTCGAACGCCACCTTGAGCGCGTTCTCGACGGCCAGCGCCCCGCCGTCGACGAAGAACAGATGCGGCAGCGCCGGATCGCCGAGGACGCGGGCGAACGTCTCCACGAAACGGGCCATCGGCACGCTGTACACATCGGAATTGCTCGGCTTGTTCAGCGCGGCCGCGGTCAGCTCCGCGCGGAACTGCTCGTCGTCGGCCAGCGCCGGATGGTTCATGCCCAGCGCCGACGACGCGAAGAACGTGAACATGTCCAGATAGCCGCGGCCGGTGCGCGCGTCGATCAGATAGGACCCGTGGGAGCGCTCCACGTCGAGCACGAGGTCCAGGCCGTCGGCCAGGATGCTGCGGGCCAGAACCGGCCGCACCTCGTCGGGCGTGAGGTCAGCAGTGATCCGGGATGCGACAGCGGGAGCCGCCAGGACGTCGGTCATTCGCCGACTATAACGCAAAAATTCCGTTAATAAACGGTCTGCGTCCGAAAGTTTCCCGTTGCGGACCGCTACACGCGACTCTTTTCCGGCTCGAGCGCCTCTTCGGCTGCCCGCCGGCGGATATCGATGGTTCCGCCGATCTGCCGGGCCAGACCGGGGTGGCTCTGCACCACCGGCGCGACGACATCGCGCGGAATCGAGAGCACCGTCGTCTCGGCCACCGCCACCGCGCCGGTCAGCACCCGCTGGCGGGTCAGCGCCGTGGCCCCGATGAAGTCACCGGTCTGCACCAGCCCGATCGGCATGCGCGCGCCATCTCGCGCGGTGGCCGTCAGCTGCAGCTCACCCTCGAGCACGAACCCCAGAGCCTTCGGAATCGACCCCGTCGCCTGCACGATCTCGCCCTCGGCATAGGACTCGAGCCGGCCCGCCTCGACCAGTGCGGCCGTCGTCTCGTCGTCGAGCCCCAGCCTCGCCCCGATCCTCATCGCCTGCGCGGCGAGGTGCGGTGCCATGTCGTCCTGCGGCTCCACGCCGTCCAGGCGCACCCCCGCGCGCCGAGCCGCATACCAGACTCGATGCAGCAGAAGGTTCTTCGTCGGGGACTCGTCGGACGGGCCGATCACCGGGACCGACACGCGGTACTCCCCCGCGCCGAGCGCGCTCACCTTCGACGGTAGATCGGCGACTTTCGAGGGCAACGCGTCGGCCACCGCGCGCAACATCTCGACGACGGTGGCGGGTCGGTCTCCCGGGCTGAACGCCAACGTCGCCGTCGCCTGGAACGCGGCACCGGTCACCCGACTCAGGTTCGTGAAGGACCCGGTGGCCAGCGACGCGTTCGGCACGATCTTGATCCCGTTGCCGGTGTCGATGTGCACCGACCGCCAGTTGACCTCCAGGACCCGGCCGCGGGCCTCCGACGTGTCGAGCCAGTCACCGATCCGGAACGGCTGCTCGAACAGCAGGAACAACCCCGCGATCACAGGGCCCACGGCCGACTGCACAGCCAGGCCGATGACGATCGAGGTCACTCCGACCGCCGCGAACAACCCTCCGACGTCGGTACCCCAGACCCAGGAGAACAGCAGTCCGAGACCGATCACGATGACGACGAGCCGACCCAGATCGATGAAGATCGTCGGTAGCCGCTCGCGCCAGCTGCCCGGCCGCGCTTCCCCGAACAGCGCCGCGTTGGCGCCCGAGAGTGCGAACAGGATGAGAAGGAAGCCGAAGACGGTCGCGGCGATCCGCGGCCAGGTGGCCTCGACATCGGAGTCGTTGAGCTGGTCGATGAGGATGTACAACGCCAGCGCCGGCAGAACCGCATTGCGCAGCAACAGAACCGGCCTGGCGTAGCTGCTTCCGCGCCGGGCCAGCCACTGATAGACCTCGGTCAGGACCAGCAGCGCCACCGGCAGCGCGATCACGACCGACAGGGTCGGCCAGAACCAGGGCTGGGAGGTCAGCCCGGTCACGCCGACCTCGCCGGAACGCGCAGCGACCACACCGGCTCCTCACCCTCGGGACCGGCCAGCCTGCCCTCCTCGGTGAAGGTGTAGAGCGCCGTGAGATTCGCGTGCACACGATCGCTGACGAAGATCCCCGGCCGATCGGTCGCGGCGTGCACGCGGTGCGCCAGATCGACCGCTTCACCCCACAGGTCGTAGATCCTGGTGCGCTGCCCGATCAGACCGCTCGAGACCTGGCCGCTGTCGATGCCGATGCGCAGGGCCAGCTCGGCATCGTGCCGATCGTTGAACACGTTGATCACCTCGACGAGGTCGACGGCGAAAGCGGCTGTCCTGCTGGCGTGGTCGACACGGGGCACCACCAGCCCGCAGGTGGCCAGGAAACCGTTGTGCAGGTTACGCACTCGTTCGATGCCGTGCCGCTCGGCGGCCGCGTCGAACGCCTCGATCAGATCGTTGAGGGTGCGCACGGATTCCTCGGCCGACAGCGCGCGGGCGAAGTCCTGGAAGTGCAGCAGCTCGGCATAGATCACCGAGACGTCGCGGTGGTCGCCGCCGATGGCCTGCTCGCCCTGGCGGAACCGCTGCGCGACCGTCTCGGGCATCAGGGTGCCCAGTAGATCGTCGATCTCGCGCCGCTGCTCCTCGATGAGCTCCTGCTTGGTGCGGAGGCTCTCCGACATGTCGTTGAATTCGGCTGCCAGATCGCCGAATTCGTCCTTGGTGGTGACCGGGACGCTGACGCCGACCTCGCCGCCCCGAACCCTGCGCACAGCGTCGGCGATGCGCGCGACCGGGCGGGTCAGCATCCGGCTCAGCAGGAGCGCGAGGATGCAGACGACAAGGACGATCGTCGCTGTCGACAGGGCGATGTTGCGCGCGAACTGATTGACCGGGGCCAGCGCCTCGTCCTCGTCGATCTTGGCGACCAGCACCCAGTTCAGTCCCGGGATGTCGAGCGGCATGTAGGACACCAGCGAGGCCGGACCGATGTAGTCGTTGTCGGTCACCGTGCCCGACTCACCCTCCAGCGCTCGATCCACCGCGACCGTGTTCACGGGCTGCAACAAGGTGCTGCCCTTGACGGCCACTTCGCGTTCGGCCACCTCGGTGGGCGTGCCGTTGTCGACGACCTCGCCGACGAAGGCCTGGGGGTCGGTGAGCAGCCGCCGCGACACCGACCGCATCAACCGGTCCGGCCCGGCGAGGTAGGTCTCGCCGGTGGCGCCCAGTCCGTCGGCCTCCCACTCGCGGTTGCCGGTCATCACGTCGTTGATGCCGTCGATCGACAACTGCAGGGCGAGCACGCCCTGGATGGCGCCGCCGTCGCCGATCGGCGAGATCACCCACAGCGTCGGCTTGTCGTACGCCGGCGGGTACCGCTCGAAGTCGGTGATGAAGGTCTGGTCGACCGAGGTCGCCTGCAGCGCCTTGCGGTAGCTGTCCGCCAGCAGGGTCGCCTTGTAGGGCCCGGTGAACAGGTTCGTGCCGAGATCGGCGCCCTTGTACGCGGTGTAGACGACGTTGCCCGACGTGTCGATCAGCAGCGAATCCTCGAACGCGAATCGCGTGGTCAGGTCGGCGAAGAAACGCTGATAGCGATCGTTGGTCTCCGACCAGGCATCCGGCGGCCCCGCCGCCCGCAGCGTCAGCGCCTTCTCGAAGTCACCACCCGCGGGCACCGTGTAGGCGTTCTGCAGCGCGATCGCGGCGTTGCCGTTGGGAACGAACAGCGTCGGGTCCGCCGGTTGGCCGGACTGCTTGCTCAGCTCCGGCGCGAACACGGTGTCGTAGTAGCGGCGCACGGCGTCGCGGTCCTCCGGTGTCGGAGGCGTGGCGTCCAGCTCGCGATAGGCGGCCGCGAAATCGCGGGTCGCATTCACCGTCGTCGCTCCGTGCGTCACGATCGACGCGGCATCGCTGACAGTGCGGAAGTACTGGGTTATCTCGCGTGCTCGCGACTCCCGCACCTGGGTCATGTTCTTGAACTCGGCGGCGCGGAGCGAATTCGTGCCGGAGACGTAGCCGATCGTTCCGGTGACCAACACCGACAGCACGCTGACGAGGAGAAGAGCAATCAGCACTTTGGACTGAACGCCGAGCCCGATCCGTCCGCCACGTCTCCTGAGCAGGCTCATTCGGCCACGCCCTCCCCTCCGTCAGGTGGCTACTGTGGCACGAGGCAAACACCTCGGCCTGATTCGTTACCGAACCGAGCTGGACCGAGATCAGGCCGCGGAGGACGGCGATTACGGACAGGCGACGTTTTCGATCTTGAAATGTTCTGCTCACAGGCCCCATTGCAGGAACTACTCCGGTACAGAGCGCCTATCGCTGTAAAATTTATGTAAGATGATCGTGCTGCGGGTCTTGACGTCGGCCGCGGTACGGATGCGTTGCAGCAGGCCTTCCAGCGCCTTGGCCGACTTCACATGGACCAGCAGCACATAGTTGTCGTCGCCGGCCACCGAATAGCACGCCTCGATCTCGGAGATGTGTTCGAGCCGGGCGGGGGCGTCATCGGGTTGCGACGGATCGAGAGGGGTGATGGCGACGAACGCCGACAACATGTTGCCGACCGCCTCGGGATTGATCCGGGCGGTGTATCCGGTGACCACGCCGCGCGATTCGAGGCGACGCACCCGCGACTGCACCGCCGAGACCGACAGGCCCGCCGTCGCCGCAAGGTGCGCCAGGGTGGCCCGTCCATCGGCCACGAGTTCGCGCACCAGCACACGGTCGATCTCGTCCAGCGGCTGGCATTCGTCGGGCCCGGTCATGGCCGCACTGTATCGGAGGACCGGTGTCTGACGTCCAAACCTGGCAACTGCGGGCGCAATTCGCCGCTGGGCTGTCCGCCATGTACGGCGCCGAAGTGCCCGCCTATCACACCCTGGTCGAGGTCAGCTCCGAGGTGAACCGGGGCGTCGCCGCCGCCGACGGCGACGCGGAGCGACTCGGCTCCCTCGACCGCGTCACCGCCGAACGACACGGTGCGATCCGCGTGGGCAACGCCGCCGAACTGGCCCAGGTCGCCGATCTCTTCGCCGCATTCGGCATGTTCGGTGTGGGCTACTACGACCTGCGCGAGGCGGCGTCCCCGGTGCCCGTGGTGTCGACCGCTTTCCGACCGATCGAGCCAGAAGAGCTGGCCCGCAACCCCTTCCGGGTGTTCACGTCGATGCTGGCCGTGGCCGACCGACGGTTCTTCTCCGACGACCTGGCGCAACGAGTGACCGGCTTCCTCGAGACGCGGCAGCTCTTCGACCCGGCCTTGATCGCGACCGCCCGCCGCATCGCGGCGCACGGCGGCTGCCCGTCCGCCGAGGCCCACGACTTCGTCACCGCCGCCGTCTCGGCGTTCGCACTGTCCCGCGACCCCATCGACCGTGGCTGGTACGACGAACTGTCGGCGGTGTCCGCGGTGGCCGCCGACATCGCCGGGGTGCGGTCCACCCACATCAACCACCTGACGCCCCGGGTGCTCGACATCGACGCGCTACAGCAGCAGATGACCGCGCGCGGCATCACGATGATCGACCACATCCAGGGCCCGCCCCACACCGACGGCCCGCAGGTGCTGCTGCGCCAGACCTCGTTCCGGGCGCTGGCCGAACCCCGGCGGTTCCGCGAACCGGACGGTTCCGTCGTGGACGGGACGCTGCGCGTGCGCTTCGGCGAGGTCGAGCAGCGCGGCGTGGCGCTGACCCCGCTGGGCCGCGAGCGATACGACGCGGCCATGGCCGGCTCGGATCCCGCCGCGGAGTGGGACCTGCACTTCCCCACCACCGACGCCGAACTCGCCGCCTCCGGACTGGCCTACTACCACGGCGGCGATCCGGCCCGCCCCGTCGTCTACGAAGACTTCCTGCCCGCCTCGGCAGCCGGCATCTTCCGCTCGAACCTCGACGGCGACTCCGCAACCGCAGCGGCCAATCATTCGGCCTCCGCCGAGGGCGGCGCCGACCACACCGACTACAGCCGCGACTGGATGGCCGCCACGATCGGCCACCACATCCACGACCCCTATCACCTCTACGAGAAAGCAGCCTCTTCATGACCTCGACCGTCACCTCGACGCTCCCCACTTCGGATGCGCTGCGCGCCCGCGCGACCGACGCGCTGGCCGCGGTGGGCGCCCAGGTCCAACTCGGCGCTCCGAACGCCGGCGGCGTGACCGCCAGCTCCCCGATCAACGGCGACGTGCTTTTCACGGTCGCCGAATCCTCCGCCGACGAGATCGACGCGGCGATCGCAGCGGCCGCGGACGCCTTCACGACATGGCGGACGACACCGGCCCCGGTCCGTGGAGCGCTGGTCGCCCGGCTCGGTCAGCTGCTGGTCGAGCACAAGGAGGATCTGGGCGCGCTGGTGACCATCGAGGCCGGCAAGATCACCTCCGAGGCGCTGGGCGAGGTCCAGGAAATGATCGACATCTGCGAGTTCGCCGTCGGCCTCTCGCGCCAGCTCTACGGCAAGACCATCGCCTCCGAGCGGCCCGGGCACCGGCTGATGGAGACCTGGCATCCGCTCGGCGTGGTCGGCGTCATCACCGCGTTCAACTTCCCGGTCGCGGTGTGGGCATGGAACACCGCGGTGGCGCTCGTCTGCGGTGACACCGTGGTGTGGAAGCCTTCCGAGCTGACCCCGCTGACCGCGGTGGCCTGCCACGCGCTGCTGGCCCGCGCGTGCGCCGACGTCGGCGCGCCCACCGGCGTCTCCCAGCTGGTGCAGGGCGGCCGCGAGGTGGGCGAGCAGCTGGTCGACGACCGCCGCGTCGCGCTGCTGTCGGCGACCGGCTCGGTGCGCATGGGCCGCGAGATCGGTCCTCGCGTCGCGCAGCGCTTCGGCAAGGCGCTGCTCGAACTCGGCGGCAACAACGCCGCCGTCGTCACCCCCTCGGCCGACCTCGACCTGGCGGTGCGCGGCATCGTGTTCTCCGCGGCGGGCACGGCCGGTCAACGGTGCACGACGCTGCGCCGGCTGATCGTGCACTCGTCGATCGCCGACGAGCTGGTGGGCCGGATCGTGGCGGCCTACGAGCAGCTGCCGGTGGGCGACCCGTCCGCAGAGGGCACGCTGGTCGGGCCGCTCATCCACGAGAGGTCCTACCGCGACATGGTCGGCGCGCTGCAGCAAGCCCGGGCCGAGGGCGGCGAGGTGATCGGCGGCGATCGGGTGGATGTCGGGGACGAGGGTGCGTTCTACGTCCGTCCTGCGGTGGTCCGCATGCCGGCGCAGAGCGAGGTGGTGCAGTTGGAGACATTCGCGCCGATCCTCTACGTGCTCACCTACGAGACGCTCGACGAGGCCATCGCGTTGAACAACGCTGTACCGCAGGGTCTTTCGTCGGCGATTTTCACCCTCGACGTGCGCGAGGCGGAGCGCTTCCTGGCTGCCGACGGGTCGGACTGCGGTATCGCCAACGTCAACATCGGCACCTCGGGCGCCGAGATCGGCGGTGCGTTCGGCGGCGAGAAGGAGACCGGTGGCGGCCGCGAGTCCGGTTCCGACGCGTGGAAGGCCTACATGCGCCGGGCCACCAACACGGTGAACTACTCCGCCGAACTCCCCCTGGCCCAGGGCGTCCACTTCGGCTAGGCCCCCTTGTGCCGCGAGTGAGCGGGTTTGTACGCCGACACGCCGCGTCCGGCGTACATTCTGCGCGCGCTCGCGGTCGAGAATCGTCGGTATGGAACTGGACGGCAAGGTCGCGATCGTCACCGGCGCGGCATCGGGTATCGGCGCTGCGCTCGCGAGCGGGCTCGCCTCGCGCGGCGTACGCGTGGTCATCGGCGATCTCGATGAGGCGGGTGCACACGCAGGCGCCGAGGCGATCCGGTCGGGCGGCGGCCAGGCCATCGGCCTGCGGGCCGATGCCTCCGACGTCGTCGACATCGAGGGCATGATCACGTTGGCGAGCCGCGAATTCGACCCCGTCGACATCTACATCGCGAACGCCGGAATCATCGGCAGGCCGGGGCTCGGCACGGAGCAGGACTGGGACACGATCCTCGACGTCAATCTGCGCGCCCACATCCGGGCCGCGAGACTGCTTGTGCCGCACTGGCAGTCGAAGGGCTCAGGCTACTTCGTGTCGGTCGCCTCGGCGGCAGGGCTGCTGACCCAGCTCGGCGCGGCAGGCTACGCGGTGAGCAAGCACGCCGTCGTCGGGTTCGCCGAATGGCTGGCGATCAGCTACGGCGACGACGGGATCGGGGTCAGCTGCGTGTGCCCGCTCGGCGTGGAAACACCACTGCTGCAGGCGGTTCGGAGCACCGACGACCCCGACGCCCGACTCGGTGCATCATCGATCGAACAGTCCGCCGCGGTACTGTCCGCCGACGACGTTGCGACAGCGACGATCGAGGCGATGCTCGCCGACCGCTTCCTGGTGCTCCCGCACGCCGAACTGCTGGACATGTACCGGCACAAGGGTGGTGACTACGACCGATGGATTTCGGGGATGCGGCGCTACCAGCGCGCGCTGCGCGCACAGGGCGAGACGTAAGAATCCCGTCATCAACGTCGCCCCGCGATCACGGACGAGCCTCTGAGGCTCGGGCGAACCACTCACAGCAAAGTCGCTGACACCTGTCAGACCAGCTAGATTGCCACTCTCTCGGCGGCCGCTAACCCACGCACGGGACACCTGTCCCAACCGACAACGGCCGGGTACCTCGCGGCGCGGCCACCGGCGCCGCGGGCCACCTGCGCGACCTGCGCATACCGGCCGGTCAGGTCGTTTCATCGCCCGCGAGGGCACCCTCGCCGCGTGTAATCTCCGAACTCTGGACACCCGTTTGGGCTCTACGAGGAAAGGACGAATGTGGACGTCCGCGCGCAATTGTCACAACTCGACGAGACAGCGCGAGACGCCATCGCGCGCCGCATCAAGGCCCGACTCGCTTCTCGCGACGACGACACGAGCGATCACCACGTCGCGATCATCGGCGGCGGTGTCGCAGCCTTGACTCTGGCGCTGGAACTGCGTTCCGCCCGCCCCGGCACCCGCGTCCTCGTCGTAGAACCCACGCCGCACCCCGTCCCCGAGATCACCCACACCGTAGGAGAGTCGACGGTCGAGATCTCCGCGCACTATCTGCGCGACCGGCTCGGACTGGCCGACCATCTGCAGAACCACCAGATCCGCAAGATGGGCCTGCGGATGTTCTTCAGCCAGGACGACAACACCGACATCAGCCGCCGTGTCGAAGTCGGCAGCAGCGCATTCGTCCCACAGACCACCTATCAGATCGACAGGGGCCGGCTGGAGAACGAACTGCACCGCCGATGCCTCACCGCCGGCGTCGAATTCGCGACCGGGCGAGTCCGTGCCGTCTCGCTGGGTGACGATGCGACACCGCACCGGGTGACGATCCAGCGCGACGACGACGACATCGAGAGGACGGCCCGCTGGGTCGTCGACGCGTCCGGCCGCAATCGGCTGCTGCCGCGCGAGCTCGACCTCAAGCGCGCCAACGGACATCACTGCAACGCCGCCTGGCTGCGTATCGCCACCGAGATCGACGTCGGCCAGTGGAGTGACGACCCCGCCTGGCACGCCCGCCTGACCGAGGGACGACGCGAATACTCGACGAATCATCTGATGGGCGAGGGCTACTGGGTGTGGCTGATCCGGTTGGCCTCGGGCGCCACCAGCGTCGGCATCGTCGCCGACCCGGCCTTCCACCCCTTCGACGGCTTCAACACCCTCGACAAGGCCATGGTCTGGCTGCGTGAGCGCGAACCGCAGTGCGCCGCGGTCCTCGACGAGAACGCCGGGCTGATCAAGGACTTCCGCGTCATGAAGCAGTACAGCCACACCGTCGAGAAGGTCTACGACGGGCAGGCACGCTGGTGCCTCACCGGCGATGCGGGGGTGTTCCTCGACCCGCTCTACTCCTCCGGTCTCGATCTGGTCGCCATCGGCAACGGTCTGGTCACCGACATGATCACCCGCGAACTCGAAGGGGCAGACGTCATCGCCCGCGCCGCGATCGGCGACTCGATGTTCCGCTCGCTGACCGACATGTGGTGCAACATCTACCGCGACCAGTACGTGCTGATGGGGTCACCGACGGTGATGTCGGTGAAGGTCATCTGGGACATCGCGTTCTACTGGGGCTTCATCGGATTCCTCTACAGCAACGACCGTTTCACCCAGGTTGCCGACGACCCCGAGCTGGTGCCCTATCTGCAGGGTCTGATCGATCTGAGCAATCGCATGCAGCTGTTCTTCCGCGAATGGGCCGCCGTCGAGCGCGATCCCGCCCCCGCCCGGTTCGTCGACCTGTACGTCCCGCTCAACTTCATGCCCACGCTGCACCACGCGATGATGGGGACCTCCGACGCGGTCCGCGAACAGTTCGACGCCAACGCCCTGCTGCTGCGCCAGATCGCGGGCCAGGTGATCGACACCGTCGTCGCCGACAAGGCCTCCCGGTTCTCCGACGACGACGTCATGGTCCAGGCGCAGGCATGGCAGCGCGACGGGCTGCTGCGGGAATTGCGCACCATCTTCCGTGAGCAGCAGGAGATCGATCCCATCTCCACCGGCTGGGTGCTGTGCGCCGCGGCAGCCCGATGACGACAGCTGACCACGACGATCGCGAGGCACTGGCGATCGTCGGCATCGGATGCCGGTTACCCGGGGGCGTCGACTCCCCCGACCAGTTCTGGCGGCTGCTGCTCGATGAAACCGACGCCACCCGCGAGGTACCCGAATCCCGCTGGCACGCCCCGCGATTCCACGACCCCGCGCCCGGCAAGGCCGGCAAGATGGTGACCCGCCGGGGCGGATACCTCGACGACATCGACCAGTTCGATGCGGCGTTCTTCGGCATCTCTCCCCGCGAGGCCAACCTGCTCGACCCGCAGCAGCGACTGCTACTGCACGCCACCTGGGAAGCCTTGGAAGACGGCGGAATACCCGCCGACACGCTGGCCGGCACCGACGTCGGGGTGTTCGTCGGCGGGTTCACGCTGGACTATCAGCTGCTCCAGAACCAGGGCCGCACCAGCAGATTCCGCTTCAAGCCGCATTCGGCGACCGGGATGATGATGACGATGCTCGCCAATCGCATCTCCTACGCGTTCGACTTCCGCGGTCCGAGCATGGCCGTCGACACGGCGTGCTCCAGCTCGTTGGTCGCTGTTCACCTTGCCGCACAAAGCATCTGGAACGGCGACTGCCGACTCGCACTCGCCGGCGGCGTGAACATCATCGTCGGCCCCAACACCGCGATCGCCGAATCCAAGAGTGGCTTCCTCTCTGGCGACGGCCGCTGCAAGGCCTTCGACGCCTCGGCCGACGGGTACGCCCGCGGCGAGGGCGGCGCCGTCGTCGTCATCAAGCCGCTACAGCAGGCGGTGCGCGACGGTGATCGAATCTACGCGCAGATCCTCGGTACCGCGGTCACCCAGGACGGCCACACCGACGGCATCACGGTGCCCAGCGAAGACGCCCAGCGCGCCGCGATCAGCACGGCGCTGCGACGGGCCGGTGTCGCGCCCTCCGACGTCGGCTACGTGGAAGCCCACGGCACCGGCACGCCGGTCGGCGACCCGGTTGAAACCCGCGCTCTGGCAGGCGCACTCGCGACCGACCGGACACCGCAGAATCCGCTGCTGATCGGGTCGGTCAAGACGAACATCGGTCACCTGGAAGCCGGCGCCGGGGTCGCGGGACTCATCAAGGCCGCGCTGACCCTGCAGCACGGCCAGATTCCCGCCAGCCTGCACCTGAGAACCCCGAGCAGCCCGCTCGCCGAGTTGAACCTCGACATCCCCCGCACGACGCGCCCCTTCCCGCCCGGGCAGCGGCGCATCGCCGGGGTCAACTCCTTCGGCTTCGGCGGCACGAACGCCCACGTCGTGCTGGCCGAACCCCCCACTGCCGCAACACCGTCCGACGAGCGCGCGACCGACGGGCTCACTCTGCTCCCGGTGTCCGCCCGCTCCCCGGAGGCGCTCGCCGCAACGGCGCGCCAGCTGGCCGACCACCTGCTGGCCCACCCCGACATCCGCCTCGCCGACCTCGGCTACACCCTGAGCCGGCGCCGCAGCCATCTGAGTCACCGCCGAGCGCTGACCGTCGCCGGGGTCGACGAAGCGCGCGAGCAGTTTCTCGAACTAGCCGATACCGGCGGGGACTCGGCGATCGGTCGCACCGGCGCCGACGCCCCGAAGCTGGCGTTCGTCTGCACCGGCATGGGCCCGCAGTGGTGGAAGATGTGCCGCGGCCTGCTCGACACCCACCCGGTGTTCGCGGCCAGCATCGAGCGCACCGATCGCGAACTCTCCCGCTACACCGATTGGTCGCTGCTCTCCGAACTCCGCCGTGACGAAGCCGATTCGCGGATGGGCGAGACAGAGGTGGCCCAGCCGGCCAACTTCGCCATCCAGATCGCCCTGGCCGAGCAGCTCGCCCACTACGGCGTCACGCCCGATGCGGTGATCGGGCACAGTGCCGGCGAAGTGGCTGCGCACCACCTCGCCGGCCTACTCACCTTCGAGCAGGCAGTCGAGGTGATCTACCACCGCAGCCGCCTGCAGCAACGCACCACCGGCATGGGACGCATGCTCGCGGTGGGCCTCAGCGCCGAGACCCTGATGCAGACTCTCGACGCCGATGCTGCCGCCGAATTCGGGCACCGCGTGTCGATCGCCGCGATCAACAGCCCGTTCGCCGTGACGGTCGCGGGCGACGAGGACGTGCTCGCCGAGATCGTGCGCCAGCTCGACGAGGCAGAGGTCTTCAACCGTTATCTCGCGGTCAAGGTGCCCTACCACACGCACTACATGGACCTCGTCCGCGACGACCTGTTCGCCGCGTTCGACGGATTGTCCTCAGCTCAGAGCCGCATCCCGCTGTACTCGACCGTCACCGGGGAACGGCTCACCGACTACGCGGCAGGTGCCGCGTACTGGTGGCAGAACTGTCGTGCCACAGTACTTTTCGAGGCCGCCGCCCGGCGGATGCTCGACGACGGTTACACCCACTTCATCGAACTCGGGCCCCACCCCGTGCTGGCCTCGTCGATCCTGGAGATCGCCGGATCGCAGGGCGTCGCAGTGGTGGCGACCCAGCGCCGAGGGGACGACGACGCCCGCACCCTGCTGGGTGGTCTGGCGGCGCTGTACAACCACGGCCACGACATCGATTGGCAAGCATTCCATGGCGACGGCGATGCCCATCTGCTGAGGCTGCCGACCTATCCGTGGCAGTCCAAACGCTTCTGGCACGAAACACAGGAGGCGGCCGAAGACCTGCACTACACGCCGGTGCACCCGCTGCTCGGCCAGCCCGTGGCCGGTCCTCACCCCACCTGGGAGGTCGAGCTCAGCGTCGTCTCGCTGCCCTTCCTGGCCGACCATCAGGTACAGGGTGCGGTCGTGGTGCCCGGCGCCGTCTACCTCGAGATGGCGCTCGCAGCCGCCAGCGAAACCTATGGGAGCGCCTGTAGCGTCGACGATCTGGTGCTGCATCGAGCGCTCCTGCTCGACGACACCTGCGATCCGCTGGTGCGGACCACGCTGAACGAGGACAACGGCAAGATCGAGTTCACCGCGTTCACCGGGATCGGAGACGGGGACTTCGGCTGGATCGTCACCGCGACGGCCGAACTCAACACCCTTCCCCCCATCCCGACCCACGACCACGGAGCCGAAGACCACTCCGTCGCCGCGCTGGACTCCGACGAGTTCTACGCGCGCACCACGACTCTCGGGTTCGCCTACGGAGACGCCTTCCGGCCGGTGCGCGACGTCACCGGTGGCGACGGCTGGGCACGAGCGCGGTTGCGTCTACCCGCCGCGGTGGCCGACGAGATCGACATGTTCTCCTTCCACCCGGCGCTGCTCGACGGCGCGCTGCAAGGCTTGTTCGGCACGTCGACGGTGGCCGAGAATGCCACGCAGGCAACATACCTGCCGACCCGCATCCGGCACTGCGCGGTCTATGGGCGTCCTGAGTCCGACATGACCGTGCACGTGCGGGTGGTCGCCGCCACCCGGGAGGAGATCGAGAGCGACATCACCGTCGTCGATCGACTCGGTCAGGCACTGGTGGTCCTGCAGGGATTCACCGTGCAGTCACTGAGCGCCTCGTCGGCGATGTCGACCGAACGCATCGACCGGGGCCTCTACAGCGTGCAGTGGCGCGACAGTGCACCCGCGCAGATGCCTGCCGAGCCCACCACCGGGACCTGGGTGATCCTCTGCGACACCATCGGATTCGGCTCGGCACTGGCCCGTCAGCTGTCCGGGCACGGGCACCGGGTCATCGAGGTGGCCCACCAATCGGTGGCCGACATCACCGAAACGGACACCGGATACGCCGTCGATCCGCTACGCGGAGAACAGCTTCGAGAGCTGATCACGCAGATACACCAGCGCGAGGGCGGGCTGAGCGCCGTCGTCGATCTGTGGCCGGTCGACATCTACTCCGGTTCCGATCACCGCCTCGGTGTGCACACCCTCCTGCACGCGATCAACGCCCTGGCCACACGCGACGGCTCGCCGCCGCGCGTGCACATCGTCACCGCGAATGCGCAACCCGCCCTCGGCACCGAGGACCTGGCCGTGGATCAGGCCACCGTGTGGGGACTCGGCAGAGTGGTCGGGCACCAGGAGTTCCCCGAGATGTGGGGCGGTCTGGTCGACATCGACGACGCCGACGATCCCGACGTGGTCGCCGGGCGCCTCTACGCACACCTGCTCGACGAGGACGCCGAGGACCAGATCGCGCTCCGCGGTGACCGCACCCTCGCGCCGCGCCTGCTTCCGTGCCCGGGACTGACAAAGCCCTTCCCCACCAAGCTCAATGCCACCGCGACCTACGTGGTGACCGGTGGCACCGGTGCGCTGGGACGCAGTGTGGCGCTCTATCTCGCCGAGCGCGGGGCTCGACACATCACGTTGCTCAGCCGTCGTGAGCTGCCGCCTCGCGCCCGCTGGTCGCACCTCGACCCCGCGGACGCCCAGCACGCCACCGTCGAGACGATCCAACGCATCGAACGGCTCGGCGCCCAGGTGCGCTGCGTCGCTGTCGACATCACCGACGCCGAGCACGTGGAACGCTGGCGCGACGAGCACGACGGGGCCGGTTGCCCGCCGATCCGTGGCATCGTGCACGCCGCCGGGTCGGTCGACGACCGCCTCCTGGTCAGCATGACCAAAGACGACTTCGCCACCGTCATGGCGCCCAAGGTGATCGGTACCCGCCTGCTCCACAACGCATTCGAGAAAGAAGATCTCGACTTCTTCGTGATGTTCGGCTCCGCCGGTTCGGTGATCGCGTCCCCGGGGCAGGCCAACTACGCCGCAGCGAACGCCTTCCTGGACGCCTTCGCCCACTTCCGTCGAGCCCGCGGCTTGCCGGCGCTGACCATCGGCTGGGGACCGTGGTCGGTCGGGATGGTCGAGGAACTCAAACTCGAGAAGATCTACGCCAACCGGGGTATCGAGTTGATCACCCCGCGGGCCGGGGTTCGGATACTCGATCGTCTGCTGTCCCAGAAGGTGGCCCACGTCGTCGCGATCACCGCGGACTGGAATCGCGCCCGCCAGGGGTTCGGCGCGCACCTGCCGGCGATCTACCGGGACCTCGAGACCGGCGGCGACGCGTCCGGCGAAGCCGGGGCGGCGTCCCTGCTCGACGCACTCTCCGCACTTCCGGACGCCGAGCGGCTCCCCGTCGTCACCGAGCACGTCCGGGGCATCGTCGCCGCGGTGTTCGACTGCGCGGCAGACGATGTCGAGCCCGATGCCATGCTCGACGATCTCGGGCTGGACTCGATGATGGCGATGGAGTTCCGCGTCCGCATCAACACGATGTTCTCGATCGACCTGCCGGTGCTGGAGATTCTGCGTGGGGTCAGCGTGAACTCGCTCGCCGCGCGAATTCTGGCGGAGCTGCGGCAGATCCACGCCGAGAGTGTCGAGACCGAAGCAGTCACCGTGCCGTCTGAGATGGCGGCCTCCGATGAACTCGACGACCTCATCGCCACCCTGTCCGACGACGAGCTGCGGGCGCTGCTGGCCGATATCGAAAGCGGTGCCGAAGGAAGTCCGGACACGCAGTGACCGCAGCAGAACTCGCACCGGCCGTGCAGGTCCGGGGACTGAGCAAGTCCTACGGCCGGTTGCAGGCCGTCCGTGACCTCGACCTCGACGTCGCCTACGGCGAGGTGGTCGCGATCCTCGGGCCCAACGGCGCGGGCAAGTCGACCACCATCGAGATCCTCGAGGGCCACCGCCGACGCGACGCCGGGGAGGTCCGGGTGCTCGGCGAAGACCCCGGCACCGCCGACCGGGACTGGCGCTCACGCATCGGCATCGTGCTGCAGGACGCCAGTGATTTCGGCACATTGACCGTGGCCGAGACCATGCGCATGTTCGCCCAGTGCTACGGCAGAGCCCGCCGACCCGGGGACGTCCTGGAGCTCGTCGGGCTGTCCGCCAAGAGCGCGGCACGGGTGCGCACCCTCTCGGGTGGGCAGCGGCGGCGGCTCGACGTCGCGCTGGGCATCATCGCCAGCCCGGAACTGCTGTTCATGGACGAACCGACCACCGGCTTCGACCCCGAAGCGCGGCGCCAATTCTGGGATCTGATCCGGGTTCTCGCCGCCGACGGCACCACGATCGTGCTCACCACCCACTACCTCGAGGAGGCCGCCGCGCTGGCCGACCGGGTCGCCGTCATCGCCGCCGGACGCCTGGTGGCCGTCGACACCCCCCACCGGCTGACCGCGGCCCACACCACGGCGACCGTACGTTGGGTCGAGCGCGGGCAGGAACGCATCGTGCACACCGACCGTCCCACCGAGTTCATCAGAGCCCAGGCCGCCGGCGGCGGTGAACTCACCGAGCTGACCGTCACCCGACCCAGCCTGGAAGACGCCTACCTGCAACTGATCGGGGCGACGTGATGACGACATCGTCGCAGTCGTCGCGGGCCCGCCACAGCTCACGGTCCACCACGGCACTGCCGTCGCCGTTGCGCATCGGACTGTCCCGCGTGATCCCCGAGTTGAAGATGTTCTACCGGCGTCCTGAGCAGCTGGTGCTGACCTTTTCGATGCCCGCGATCATCTGCCTGCTGCTGGGATCGATCTTCTCGGCGAAGATCGCCGGCACCGACACGACGACCAGCGCGGTGATCGCCGCCAGCATGCTGGCCTACGGCATCCTGTCGACGTCGTTCATCAACCTCGGCATCAGCGTCGCTGCCGACCGCGAAACCGGTGCGCTGCGGCGGCTTCGGGGCACGCCCGCGACCGCGACCTCCTACTTCGTCGGAAAGATCGCTCTCGTCGCCGTCGCCAGCATCGCCGAGGCAGTGATCCTGCTCGCGGTCGGACTGTTCGCGTTCGGGCTGCGACTACCCGCCGGGATCAACGAATGGCTCACCCTCGGTTGGGTGTTCGCGCTCGGCATCACGAGCTGCTCCCTGCTGGGCATCCTGATCAGCAACGTCGCCAACAACGCCGTCTCGGCCGCGGTGCTGACCAACGGCCCGGCGGTCAGCCTCCAATTCATCTCGGGCACCTACGTCCCGGTGATGGTGCTGCCCACCTGGATGCTCGTCATCGGCTCGCTGTTCCCGGTCAAGTGGATGGCACAGGGTTTCCGCTCGGTGCTGCTGCCGCCCGAGATGGAAGCGTTCGAGCCGGCCGGCAGCTGGGAACACGGACGCATCTTCTGGGTGCTGGCGGCGTGGACCGTCATCGGTCTGCTGGCCTGCCTCAAGGTGTTCCGGTGGACGGAAAAGCGCTGACATGCCGCCGCTGCTGACCATCACCTACCAGTTCTTCCTGCAGATCGTCGTGATCCTGGCGACCTACCGGCTGCTGTGGCCACTGTTCCGCCGCCTGGGCCAGGTGCAGGTGGTCGCGATCATGGTCGCCGGCTTCCTGCTCGGTCCCTCTGTGCTGGGTGCGATCTGGCCGCAAGCGCAGCACTGGTTGTTCCCGACGAAACTCACCATCGGCGCCGAGACCATCACGCACCCCAACCTGATTGCCATCTATGTAGTCGGCCAACTCGGGTTGGTGCTCTACATGTTCCTGGTGGGGTCATCGTTCAAGCTGGACATCCTCGGCGCCCACACACGCCAGGCAGGTGCCACGTCGGCCGCCGGCATCGGCGTCCCGCTCGTCCTCGGCGGCGTCGTCGGGTGGTGGATGGTCGACTCCGGCGGCTATTTCACCGACAAGGTCGCGCACTGGCAGGGCGGGCTGTTCGTCGCTGCGGCAGTGGCCATCACCGCGTTTCCGATGTTGGCGTGGATCGTGTACGACTCGGGGCTGCTCAACACCCGGCTGGGCACCATGTCGCTGTCGTGCGCAGCCGTCGACGACGCGTGCTCGTGGGTTCTGCTGGCGACGGTGGTCGCGACCGCCAAAGGCAGCGTGTTCGGTGCCGTGATCGCCGTCGGTGGCGGTCTGTTCTATCTGCTGTTCATGATCTACCTCGGGCGGCCGCTGTTGGCGCGCCTGGAGACGTGGACCCCCCGCCGCGATTCCGAACGCACAGGCGGCCTGCCGATCGCGAAGCTGAGCATCGTCCTGCTGGTCCTGCTGACCGCGAGCTGGTTCACCGATCTGGTCGGAATCTATTCGGTCTTCGGCGCTTTCGTCGCCGGGCTGATGATGCCGCGCGGCGAACTCCTCGACACGATCCGTGAACGCTTCGAGCCGCTGACCGCCTACCTGCTGCTGCCCGCGTTCTTCATCTACAGCGGGCTCAACACACAGCTCAGCCTCATCCTGGACAGCTCCACGCTGGTGATGGCGGGCGTCGTGCTCGTCGTGTCGTTCGCCGCGAAGTTCGGGGCCATCGGGCTGGCCGCACGCTGGCAGGGCATGAGCTGGTACGAGGCCGGCTCGATGGGGGCACTGGCCAACGCCCGCGGCCTGATGGAGCTGATCCTGCTCAACATCGGCCTGGAAGCCGGGCTGATCTCGGGCAAGCTCTACACGATCCTGGCCGTGATGACGATCATCACGACATTCGTCGCGACGCCACTGCAACGGCTGTTCGCCCGCCGGCTGGAACGCACCGGGGCGCGGTTCGGCCCGGACGGCGTGGAACCGATCGACGCGGTCGCGACGCGCGGCTAACCGCAGCGATTGCGGAAGTCGACAGCGGGCTGCCGAATTCCCTGGAGCTCAGCTTGCACCTGCGGGTTGGCGGCGCCGTAATCCGCCAGTGCCGCCTGCCGGTCCTCCTTGGGCACGTCCTTGAGCGAGGTGAAGAAGTCGTTCACCTGGGGATGAGTGAACAGGTACGCCGACGTCGACGCGGTCACTCCCGCCATGATGCCCGCGAGATCGGCTGCGGTGCAGTTCGGTTGAGCCTGCGCCGGCGTCGCGGTGCAGACCAGGACGGCGCCGGTACCGAGCGCCGCCGCGATCATCCGCCGCGCCCTGATGAGTGATGTGGCCACTGTCTTCTCCTCGGTTACTCGGGGTTCCGTCATCGTCGTCCGCCTCGTCCACCGCCACCGGGCCGGCCACCGCCGCCTCCCGGCCGGTTGCCTGGCCGTCCTGGCGCCCCGATGCCCACACCGGGATCCCAGTCCATGTTGATGTCCCACGTGACACCGTCGTTGCAGTACCAGTCGTACTCACAGGGATAGGGCATGTACGGGCCCGATGATCCGCTGGGTCCGTTGCCCGTGTTGGCGCCCCGCACCTCGCCTTGAGAGCAGATGGTCGTCCCACCCGCGCTGGTGCAGTCAGCGGCCGCGGGGGGTGCCGCGTCCACCAGAGCGGCGACGAACACACCCGCCGCGAACACACATGCTGAGCGCCTCATCGGAGACCGCCACCACCGCCGGGTCGGTTACCGGGCGTACCGGGTCGACCGACATCCGGCCGGCCGGGCCGACCGATGTCCGGTCTGTCCGGGGGTGGCGACGGCGCCACATCGAGGCCGAGATCCCAGGTGGAACCGTCGTAGCAGTACCAGTCCAGATCGCAGGGGTACGGCACCACAGGACCGGTCACGCCCGCATCATTCTGATCGCAGACGGTGATCCCGCTGCTCTTGACACATCCGGCGGCGGCCATCGGTGCACTGACCGTCGGCGTGACGGCGAATGACGCCAGAACGAGTGCCGACATCCCCACGATCTTCGTGCTTCTCATCGCTGGCCCCGCTTTCCGGTTCCGATGCAGCGAAGCAGGAACCGCACCTTTGAAGGCTAGGCATCTGCGCGCCATCGTCGCAGGTGAACAAGGGTGTTGAAACGATTGTCGGAGGTCCTTGGCACCATGGACCACGTGCCCTTGACAACCGACCCGCTCGCGCGCTTCAGCGCGCTGACACGTGAGTGGTTCGCGGGTACCTTCGTCGAGCCGACGGCCGCGCAGGCGCAGGCCTGGAACGCCATCGCCGACGGGGACAACACCCTGGTCATCGCGCCGACGGGGTCCGGCAAGACACTGGCGGCGTTCCTCTGGGCGATCGACGGTCTGGCCCGGTCCCCATCGAGCGAGCCCACCACACGGGTGCTGTACGTATCGCCCCTCAAAGCGCTGGCCGTCGACGTCGAACGCAACCTGCGTACCCCCCTGACCGGCATCTCACGGATCGCCGAGCGCGCCGGTCAGGAACCGCCGAAGATCAGCGTCGGTGTCCGGTCCGGCGACACCACGCCGGCGAAGCGTCGTGAGCTCATCACCAAGCCACCGGACATCCTGATCACCACGCCGGAGTCCCTGTTCCTGATGCTGACCTCCGCCGCGCGGGAAACGCTCGCCGGGGTGCAAACGGTGATCGTCGACGAGGTGCACGCCGTCGCAGGTACCAAGCGGGGCGCACATCTGGCCGTGTCCCTCGAGCGCCTGGACGCCATGCTCGAACGACCCGCGCAACGCATCGGGCTCTCGGCGACTGTGCGCCCGCCCGAGGAAGTCGCGCGATTCCTCTCCGGCGCCGCCCCCACGACGATCGTGGCGCCGCCGGCGGCGAAGACCTTCGACCTGACCGTGCAGGTCCCGGTTCCCGACATGGCGAACCTCGAGAACAACTCGATCTGGCCCGATGTCGAAGAGCGCATCGTCGATCTGGTCGAGGCGCACAACAGCTCGATCGTGTTCACCAACTCGCGCCGGTTGGCCGAGCGCCTGACCGCGCGGCTCAACGAGATCCACGCAGAGCGTCTGGGCATCGAGTTGGGCGGCCCCAACCCGGGAGTCGCCGGCGGCGCCCCCGCGCACCTGATGGGCAGCGGGCAGACATTCGGTGCCGAGCCGCTGCTCGCACGGGCCCACCACGGCTCGGTGAGCAAGGAGGCCCGCGCCGACGTCGAGGACGCGCTCAAGAGCGGCCGGCTGAAGGCCGTGGTCGCCACGTCGAGCCTGGAGCTGGGTATCGACATGGGCGCCGTGGACCTGGTGATCCAGGTCGAGACGCCGCCCTCGGTCGCCAGCGGGCTGCAACGCATCGGCCGTGCGGGCCACCAGGTCGGCGAGATCAGCCAGGGCGTGCTGTTTCCCAAGCACCGCACCGACCTGATCGGGTGCGCGGTCAGCGTGCAGCGCATGCTCGGCGGCCAGATCGAGACGATGCGTGTGCCGGCCAATCCACTCGACGTGCTCGCCCAGCACACCGTGGCGGCCTGCGCGCTGGAACCGATCAACGTCGAGGCCTGGTTCGACACCGTGCGGCGCAGCGCGCCTTTCGCCACCCTGCCGCGCAGCGCGTTCGAAGCCACGCTCGATCTGCTCTCCGGCAAGTATCCGTCGACCGAGTTCGCCGAACTGCGCCCGCGGATCGTCTACGACCGCGACTCCGGCACGCTGACCGCACGGCCCGGTGCCCAACGACTCGCCGTCACCTCCGGTGGCGCCATCCCCGACCGCGGGCTGTTCACAGTGTTCCTCGCCTCCAGCGCCGACTCCGAAAAGCCCTCGCGCGTCGGCGAACTCGACGAGGAGATGGTCTACGAGTCCCGGCCGGGTGACGTCATCTCGCTCGGCGCGACGAGCTGGCGGATCACCGAGATCACCCATGACCGCGTTCTGGTGATCCCCGCACCGGGCGAGCCGGCGCGGCTTCCGTTCTGGCGCGGCGACGGGGTGGGACGACCCGCCGAACTCGGTGCCGCGATCGGCGCCTTCAACGGCGAGCTGGCCCGGCTCGACCGCGCTGCTTTCGAGAGTCGTTGTGCAGAGGTCGGTTTCGACGCCTACGCCACGGACAACCTGTGGCAACTGATCGACGAGCAACGAAACGCGACCTCCGCGGTGCCGTCGGACACCACGCTGGTGGTGGAACGGTTCCGCGACGAGCTCGGCGACTGGCGGATCATCCTGCACTCCCCTTACGGCCTGCGGGTGCACGGCCCGCTGGCGCTGGCGGTGGGCAAACGGCTCTACGAGCGCTTCGGAATCGACGAGAAGCCCACCGCTTCCGACGACGGGATCATCGTCCGGCTGCCCGACACCGACGACACCGCGCCAGGCGCCGACATCTTCGTCTTCGAACCCGACGAGATCGAGCCACTGGTCACCACGGAGGTGAGCTCCTCGGCGCTGTTCGCCTCGCGATTCCGCGAATGCGCGGCGCGGGCGCTGCTGTTGCCCCGCCGCCATCCCGGCAAGCGCTCACCGCTGTGGCATCAGCGCCAACGTGCCGCGCAATTGCTCGACGTCGCGCGCAACTATCCAGACTTCCCCATCGTCCTCGAAGCCGTTCGCGAATGTCTGCAGGACGTCTACGACGTCCCGATGCTGACCGACCTGATGTCTCGCATCGCGCAACGTCGGGTGCGCCTGCTCGAGGTGGAGACGCCGACCCCGTCCCCGTTCGCGGCGTCACTGCTGTTCGGATACGTCGGCGCGTTCATGTACGAGGGCGACAGCCCGCTCGCCGAGCGCCGCGCGGCAGCACTCGCACTGGACCCCACGCTGCTGGCCGAGCTGCTCGGCCGGGTCGAGTTGCGGGAGCTTCTCGACGCCGACGTCATCGCCAGCACCACCCGCCAGTTGCAGCACCTCACCGACGAGCGGAAGGCCCGCGACGCCGAGGGCGTGGCCGACCTGCTGCGGATGCTGGGGCCGCTGACGGTCGACGAGATCGTGGCGCGCTGCACCGTCGAGGACGTCGGCGGCTGGCTCGAAGGACTACTGAGCGCCAAGCGGCTGGTCACGGTGTCCTATGCCGGGCAGACCTGGTGGGCATCGGTGGAGGACATCGGGCGGTTGCGGGACGGCGTCGGGGTGGCGGTGCCGGTGGGTGTTCCGGTCGCATTCCTCGAACCGGTGATGGACCCGCTGGGCGAGCTGCTGTCCCGCTTCGCCCGCACCCGTGGACCGTTCACGACGGCCGAGGCGGCGACGCGGTTCGGGCTCGGGGTACGGGTGGCCGCCGACGTGCTGGGCAGGCTGGCCGCCGACGGAAAGCTCGTGCGCGGCGAGTTCACCGACGTGCCCGGTGACACCGGCGACCAGTGGTGTGACGCCGAGGTGCTGCGCATTCTGCGGCGCCGCTCGCTGGCTGCGCTGCGGGCGCAGATCGAGCCCGTCAGCACGGCGGCGTTCGGTCGTTTCCTCCCGGCCTGGCAGCAGCTGGGAGGCGACCGCGTGTCGGGGGTCGACGGTCTCGCATCGGTGATCGATCAGCTCGCCGGGGTGTCGATGCCGGCCTCTGCGGTCGAGCCGTTGATCTTCGGGCAGCGGGTGCGTGACTATCAACCCGGCATGCTCGACGAACTCCTCGCCTCCGGCGAAGTGTTGTGGTCGGGCGCGGGCGCGCTCTCGTCTGCCGACGGCTGGGTGGCCCTCCACCCCGCCGACACCGCGCCGCTGTCCCTGGCACCTCCTGGCGAGCTCGACTTCACCGACACCCACCACGCCGTCCTCGGCGCGCTCAGCGGCGGCGGTGCGTACTTCTTCCGCCAGCTCGCCGTCGACGGCGTGAGCTCCGAGAACCTCAAAGAAGCTCTGTGGCAACTGATCTGGGCGGGCTATGTCGGGGGCGACACGTTCGCACCCGTGCGCGCCCTGCTGGCAGGTACCCGCGGGCCAGGGGCTCGCCGGTCTGCGGCGCCGTCGCACCGGCACCGCCGCGCTCCGCGGTTGAGTCGCTACAGCATCAGTTCGGCCGGCCTCGGCGCGCACCGCGACGCCGATCCGACCGTGGCGGGCCGATGGGCGGCGCTGCCCACCGCCGAGGTCGACACCACACTGCGGGCGTCCTATCAGGCCGATCAGTTGCTGGCCCGCCACGGTGTGCTGACCAAAGGTGCGGTCGCCGCGGAGAACATCGCCGGTGGGTTCGCCTCGATGTACAAGGTGCTCAGCACGATGGAGGAAGCCGGGCGCTGTCAACGGGGCTATTTCGTCGAGTCGCTCGGCGGGGCCCAGTTCGCGACCGCGAGCACCGTCGACCGGCTGCGCAGCCACGCCGACAGCATCGACGACAAGCAGCAGAGTCTGCGCGCGGTCGCGCTCGCGGCCACCGATCCCGCCAACCCCTTCGGCGCGGCGCTTTCCTGGCCCAGTCAGGGTGAGGGCGCGCACCGCCCGGGCCGCAAAGCGGGTGCGTTGGTGGTGCTCGTCGACGGCGAGCTGGCATGGTTCGTCGAACGCGGCGGCAGGTCGTTGCTCAGCTTCACCGACGACACGGGCGTGCACCATGCCGCCGCCGCCGCGCTGGCCGAACTGGTGACGCGGCAACGAGTCCCGGCGCTGCTGGTCGAACGCATCGACGGGGTCCCGGTGCTCGAGAGCCGCGAGTCGACGGTGGTCGAATCACTGGTCCAGGCGGGATTCTCTCGGACGCCACGCGGGCTGCGGCTGCGCTGATGCCCGAAGGTGACACTGTCTTCCGCACCGCGGACAAGCTGCGAAAAGCGCTGCAGGGCAAGACGTTGACGCGCTGCGATGTGCGGGTGCCGCGGTATGCGGCGGTGGACCTGAGCGGACAGGTCGTCGACGAGGTTCTCAGCCGCGGCAAGCATCTGTTCATTCGAGTCGGACAGGCGAGCATCCACTCGCATCTGAAGATGGATGGCGCCTGGATCATCGGCCGGGTCAGAGTGCCGGCCTACAAGATCCGGATCGTTCTCGGCACCGCCGACTCGGTGGCCTCAGGCATCGACCTCGGTGTGCTCGAAGTGCTGGACCGCGACCACGACATGGATGCCGTCGCACACCTGGGGCCCGACCTGCTCGGCAACGACTGGTCGGCAGCGTCGGTGAGAGAGGCGGCGGCGAATCTGACGAAAGACCCGGATCGCCCGTTCGCGGAGGCACTGCTGGACCAGCGGGTGATGGCCGGAGTCGGCAATGTGTTCGCCAACGAACTGTCGTTCGTGTTCGGGTTGCAGCCGACCACCAGGGTCGGCGAACTCACCGACCCGCTGCGAGTGGTCACCCGAGCGCAGCAGATGTTGTGGCAGAACCGGTTACGGATCAACCGCACCACCACCGGCAACACAAGGCCCGGCCAGGACGTCTGGGTGTACGGCCGGGCGGGGTTGCCGTGCCGCCGCTGCGGCACACGCGTCGAGACCGACAAGGACGGTGACCGGGTGACCTACTGGTGCCCCACCTGCCAGCGCTGACGACGGACGCGGACGGGAAAATTGCCGGAGCCGTCAGATAAGCCGTCACACGCGCCTAAGCTGCGCGGCATGACCGAGTTCTCCCCCTCCGAAGCGCCGGTCCTCGACGACGTGCCGGTCGTGGAACTGCCGGGCGCCGAGCACCTCGCCGGGCGACCGTACGCCCTGCCCGTCGACGTCCTCGCCGAACTCCACGGACCGATCTTCTACGGAGAGTGGACCGGTACACGCAAGCTGTACGTCTGCTCCCTGGAGCTGGTCGAGGAGCTCTGCGACGAGAGCAAGTTCGCCAAGAATCTCACCGCCTCGCTCGCGCGAGTGCGCCCGCTCGCCGGCGACGGCCTCTTCACCGCCTTCCACGGAGAACCCACCTGGCAGAAGGCCCACGACGTGCTGCTGCCGGGATTCAGCTACGCCGGGCTGCGGGCCTACCACGACTCGATGCTCGACATCAACGACCAGCTGATCGCCCGCTGGGACGCCAGCGCCGGCGGCCGGCCCGTCGACGTCTCCGCCGATCTGCAGAAGCTCGCGATGGACACCGTCGCGCTCGCGGGCTTCGGCGCCCGCTTCGACTCCTTCGAACACGACGGGTTGGCGCCGATCCCCCAGGCGTTCACCGATGCACTGACCGAAGTGGTGACCCACGGCGAGACACCGACGTTCCGCGACGGACTCGCCTCGCTGCACGCCTCGTTCGACGAGATGATCGCCGACCACTCCGCCGGCGGTGCCGGGGACCTGCTCTACGTCATGCTCGACGGACAGCTCGACCCCGACAACGTCCGCAACCAGATCATGACGTTCCTGATCGCCGGACAGCTGACGACGTCGGAGCTCATGCCGAACACCGTCTACAACCTCGTCCACCACCCGGCCGTGCTCTCCCGCGTCCGCGCAGAGGTGGACGCGGTGTTCGGCAACGACGACGATCACGTGCCGACCTTCGACGACATCGGCAAGCTCACCTACCTGCGCCAGGTGATCAGTGAGACCCTGCGCCTCTCGCCGCCTGTCCTGATGTTCGACCGAATGGCCTTGACCGACACCGTTCTCGCCGGACGCTACCCTGTCGCGCGCGGCGAAGCGGTGACAGTTCTGACCGGTGCGCTGCATCGTCAGCCGCAATGGGGGGACAACCCCGAGGTGTTCGATCCGGCGCGGTTCGATCCCGCAGTCGCAGAACACCGTTCGACCGCCCTGTTCAAACCGTTCGGCACCGGGGAGCGGTCCTGCATCGGCCGTCAGTTCGCCCTGCACGAGGCGGCGCTGCTCGTGGCGCGCGTCGTGCACCGCTACCGCCTGATCGACTCCGCCCACTACGAGCTGCGCTGGGACGGGCTCAGCCGGCGACCTGTCGGCTTCACCGTCGACCTGCTGCGCCGGACGCCTGCCGACCGGGGCACCACGACCCCGACGCCTACCGCTGGGCCTGCGCCGTCATCCTCGGCTCTTCTTCCCGTCAAGGCCGGCACGACAGTGGCCATCCTGCACGGATCCAATCTCGGCACGTGCCGGGCCCTGGCCAAGCAATTGGCCGACGACGCAACCGACTTCGGCTGCACGGCCACCGTCGCACCGCTGGACACCGCCACGGGCGGACTCCCCGCCACCGACGCCGTCGTGATCGTCGCGTCGTCCTACAACGGCCAACCCACCGATGACGCACGGGAGTTCACCGCGTGGTTGCAGTCCGAAACCACCACGCTGCAGGGTGATCCGCTGTTCGCCGTGCTCGGCGTGGGCGACCACAACTGGGCCGACACCTACCAAGCCATCCCGATACTCATCGACGACCGGCTGCACGCCCTCGGCGGACAGCCCCTGGTACCGCGGGCTTCTGCCGACACCTCGGGTGACCTGACCGCGACGGTCGAGCAGTTCGAGGCCGCGCTGTGGGCAGCACTGGCGCAACGCTTCGGCGATCCGGACGCCTTACCGCTGACCGCCGCGGACGAACCGCTCTACGATCTGCGCCTCATCTCCGGACCGGTGACCAGCGCCATCGACCAGCGCTTCGCGGTGCAGCCGATGACCGTCACCCTCAACGACGAGCTGGTGGAGGTGCCGGGACAGCAGAAACACTATGTGCGGGTGGCACTTCCCGACGGTGTCGACTACTCGACCGGAGACCACCTCACGGTGCTGGCCGACAACCCACCGGACGTCGTCGACACGGTGCTGGAGATGCTGTCCCTGGACCCGGAGCTGCGGCTGTCGGTCAACCCGCGACGGTCCTCGCGGCGATCGATCGCCCTCGACCGCGAGGTCAGCGTCCGCGAACTGCTCACCCACTTCGTCGAACTGCGCAAGCCGGCCACGAAGAGCCAGCTGCGCCGCCTGGCCGCGACGAACCCCTGTGACCCCGAACGCGCGGCCCTCGAACAACTCGCGGACTCCGACGAGCCCTGCTGGCTGAGCCCAGTGGAATTGCTGCACCGGTTCCCTGCCTGCGCGCTGACCGGCGCACAACTGCTGGAACTGCTGGAACCGATGACCCCGCGCCACTATTCGATCGCCTCGTCGTCGCAGCTGTCGCCGCGGGAGGTGGCGCTGATCGTCAGCGTGCTCGACACCCCGGCGCGATCAGGCTACGGATTGTTCAAGGGTGTGGCGTCGAACCACCTCGCGACGATGCCCCCCGGGACGTGCGTGCGGGCGCGAATCGATCCGGCGCGTCAGGCTTTCCGGGCCGGCGCGGACCCGCAGCGCAATGTCATCCTCGTCAGCGCGGGTACCGGCGTCGCCCCCTTCTGCGGCTTCCTGGGCGACCGGCTCGCCGCCAAACAGGCGGGGGAACCCTTCGCTCCGGCGCTGTGCTTCTTCGGCGTGCGCGACCCGGACGTCGACTACATCTTCCGATCGCAATTCGAGGACGCCGAGCGCGAGGGCATCGTGGCGATGCGGCCGGCCTTCTCGCGGGCGCCGGAACACGGTGTGCGCTACGTGCAGGACAGGATCGCGGCCGCCGCCGACGACGTCTGGGAGCTGCTGGGCGATCCGTCGAAGAACGCCCACGTCTTCATCTGCGGCGACGGCGCGCGGATGGCGCCAGCGGTGCGGGCCGCGTTCCGTGACATCTACCGGTCACGCACCGGGGCCGACGAGGCCGGCGCGGTCGCCTGGCTCGACGGCCTGGTGGCCTCGGACCACTACGTCGAAGACGTCTGGGCGGGTTAAGGGGCCGGAAAAACGCCAAAGCTGAACCCCGCTCGGCGGGATCCAGCTTCGGCGAATCAGTCGGTCAGTTCCAGGGCATCGCCAGCTTGACGATCTTGCGGACCACCGTGGCGAACTGCCGCGGCAGCGGGCCCGTGTTGTAGGGCACACCGTAGCGCTCGCAGATGTCGCGCACCTTGGGTGCGATCTCCGCGTGGCGGAACGCCGGGATGTCCGGGAACAGGTGGTGCTCGATCTGGAAGCTCAGGTTGCCACTGAGGATGTGGAAGAGCTTGCCGCCGGTCAGGTTCGCCGAACCCAGGATCTGCCGGAAGTACCACTGGCCTCGCGTCTCGGCCTTGGTCTCCTCGATCGAGAACTCCTGCACGTCCTCGGGGAAGTGACCGCAGAAGATGATCATGTAGGACCACACGTTGCGCATCAGGTTCGCCGTCATGTTGCCCGCGAACACCCAGGGCGCGAACGGCCCGGCCAGCAACGGGAACGCCACGTAGTCCTTGAGCGTCTGCTGTTTGGTCTTGCGCCAGATGCCTTCGAGGATCTCGCGCTTGTCCCGCAGCGTGATCTCACGCGATGCGATCTTCTCGCTCTCGAGTTCATGCAGCGCGACACCGTACTGGAACAGCACCATCAGCAGGAAGGCCCACAGCGGATTGCCCAGGAAGTAGGGCTTCCACTTCTGATCGGCGCTCATCCGCAGGATGCCGTAGCCCACGTCGCGGTCCATGCCGACGATGTTGGTGTAGGTGTGGTGCATGTAGTTGTGCGAGTGACGCCACTGATCGCCCGGGCAGGCGTTGTCCCACTCGAAGCCGCGCGACGAGATCGCCGGATCGCCCATCCAGTCGTACTGGCCGTGCATGACGTTGTGGCCGATCTCCATGTTGTCGATGATCTTCGACAGACCCAGCATCGCCGTGCCGGCCAGCCAGAACGGCGGGATGATCCCGCCGAACAGCAGTGCCCGGCCGCCGATTTCGAGGCCGCGCTGCGCCTTGATCATGCGGCGGATGTAGGTGGCGTCACGCTCGCCGAGGTCGGCGATCACGCTTTCCTTGAGCGCGTCGAGCTCCCGGCCGAATGCTTCGGCCTGCTCGGGGGTCATCGTGATCGTGCGGCCGCCGACCGTCTTCGACAGCGTCTTGGGCTGCGGCGCAGTGGTTTCCAGAGTTTCAGCGGTTTCCAGAGTTTCGGTGGTGTCCAAGGTCTCGGTCATCTCGGTTCCTTTCGCAGGGAGTGACGAACTGGGTCAGGTCTTTTACAAAGCTCAGGTCTTTACAAAGCGATGTCGACGTCGCCGACAGGAGCGGTGACGCAGATCTGCACGTCTTCCTCGTCCGGGGACGACACCGCACCGGTGACGACATTGCGGACCACGCCGCTGTTCTTGCGTCGCGTGCAGGAGAAGCAGATGCCCATGCGGCACCCGCTCTCGGGAGTCAGGCCCGCGTCCTCGGCCTGGTTGAGCAGCGGCCGGCCGTCGTCGGTCAGCTCGAGTCCGCTGTCACTGAACGTGACCTGCCCGCCGGAGGCTTCGCCGTCGAACACCGGCGGGACGAAGCTCTCGTGGAGAGCGTCGGGGAACATCTCGCGGACCGCCTCGACCAGGGCCGGCGGACCGCAGACGAACACCGCTTCGGGATCGGCGAACGGCAGATGGTCGGCGCCGAACCGTCCCGTGAGATCCGAACCCGCGGCGTCGCGGGTGAACCCGTGGCGCACCGTCACGTTCGGCATCGTCGCCGCGATCTCGGCGAGCTCGTCGCGGTAGCACGCCTCCTGCGCCGATCGCGCGTAGTGGACGAACGCGACCTCACCTCGATGGTCGCGTGCACGCAGCGTGCGCAGCATCGACATCACCGGGGTGATACCGCTGCCACCGGAGACGAAGAGCATCCGATCGGGCAGCGTCTCCGGCAGGGTGAACTCGCCGGCCACGGAGTCGAGGAAGGCGACCATGCCGGGGCGGGCGTGCTCGTAGAGGTAGGTGGACACGAGGCCGCCGTCGTGCCGGCCGACCGTCACTTCGATGTGTCCGTCGGTTTCGGCGCCCGCCGGCGAGTACGGCCGCGTGCGACGACGACCGTCGATCTCGACCGACAGATTGATGTGCTGCCCGGCCCGGAAGCCGGCGAAGGCGCGATTGGGCGCGAGAGTCAGAGTCACGCTGCGGGGTGTGCTGCGGCGCACCGCCACGACCCGGGCACGAGCGTCGCCACGAGTCCAGGTCGGGTCGACCAGTTCGGTGTAGCGGTCGACGCCGTGCGGTCCGGTCAGGAGGTCCAGCAGCCTCGACCGCCGCGTCCGGGTGGTCAAAGTTTGAGTGAACATGTGTATACCGTGCGCGCTTTCCGACCCCTCCGTCAAGAGATCGGCGCAGCGTGTGGTAGGTTTCACAGACAGTGAACAGTCGTACGCCCAGGTCACACTCTGACCGATCCGGGAGGTCGAGCAGGTCACGCGAATCGTCTCGGACCAGGGAAGACGACAAATCCCTGTCCCGCGAGGAGCGCAAGGAAGCGACCCGCCGGGCGATCGTCGATGCCGCACTGCACCTTCTCGCCGAACGAAGTTTCAGCGCCTTGAGCCTGCGCGAGGTGACCCGCGAGGCGGGTATCGTGCCCGCCGCCTTCTACCGGCACTTCGAGTCGATGGAAGCGCTCGGCCTGGTGCTGATCGACGAATCCTTCCGCACGCTGCGCGACATGCTGCGCGGCGGCCGTGCCGGCAAGCTCGACCCCAACCGCGTGATCGAATCCTCGGTGGACATCCTGATCGAGGGTGTGCAGGCCCGGCGGGAACACTGGCTGTTCATCGGGCGGGAACGCTCCAGTGGCGTCACCGTGCTGAGGTATGCAATCCGCACCGAGATCCGGCTGATCACCTCCGAGCTGGCCATCGACCTGGCCCGCTTCCCAGGACTGAACACCTGGAGCGGCGAAGATCTCAACATCCTGGCCAGTGTCTTCGTCAATTCGATGATCTCGATCGCCGAGGCTCTGGAAGACACCACCGACCCGGTGGCGGTGGCCGAGATCCGCCGGATCGCCGTCAAACAGCTGAGGATGATCACCATCGGAGTGTCGGAGTGGCGCAGCAGCTAGCGTGACGCCCATGGCGTCCGTTCTGGAAGTGACACGACCACAGCCCGAGATCACCGTGCTGACGTTCAACCGGCCCGATTCGCTGAATGCCCTGTCCTACGAACTCGTCGAGGCGCTGCACTCGGCGCTCGACGCCGTGGCGGCCGACAACACGTGCCGGGTCGTCGTGCTGACCGGTGCGGGCCGCGGCTTCTGCGCCGGACTGGACCTGCGCACCACGAACCCCGAGCAGACCGGTGGCGGCCTGGAATTCCCCCGCTCGGGGATGCGCTGGCAGGAACGCATCGCCGACCTGACCGCGAAGATCCACCGGCTCCGGCAGCCCGTGATCGCCGCCGTCAACGGCGTCGCCTACGGCGGCGGGCTGGGCATCGCGGCCGCATGCGATCTGCGCGTCGCCGCCCCCTCCGCCCGATTCTGCACGCAATTCATCAAATTGGGGCTCGGCGGCTGCGACATCGGCGTGAGCTACACGCTGCCTCGAATCGTGGGCGCCGGGCAGGCGTTCGACCTCATCCTCACCGCGCGTGTCGTTGACGCCGATGAGGCGCTGCGTCTCGGCCTGGTGTCCCGGCTGGCCGACGACGCCGTGGCCGAGGCTCTGACGATCGCCGAAACACTGTGCGGATACGGCAGATTCGGCGTGGAATCGACCAAGCAGGTGCTGTGGGCGAACCTCGATTCCGGCAGCCTGGAGGCCGCGCTGCACCTGGAGAACCGCAGCCAGATCCTCGCGACCACCAGCGGCGAGATGCGCGAGGCAGCCGCGAAGGTGTTGCGCAAGAGCTAGCGCGGTGTCCCGCCGCCGTCGACGATGATGACCTGGCCCGTCAGGTAGCTTCCCGCATCGGAGGTCAACAGCAGTGCCGGACCGACCATTTCGTCCGCACTGGCCAACCGACGCATCAGCGTGGCGCCGACCATGCCGTCGATCGCCTCCTGCGGGTTCTTGCGCATCATGTCCGTGTCCACCGGTCCTGGCGCGAGCGCGTTGACGCGGATACCGTCATGCGCCAACTCCGCAGCCATCGACCGCGTGAACGACATCAGCGCCGCCTTCATCGACGCATAGATCGCGAGCATCGGCGCGAAGACGAACGCCCCCACCGACACCATGTTCAGCACCGCCGCGTGCTCGCTGGCCCTCAGGTGCGGCAGCGCCGCTTGCACGAGGAACACCGGTCCCCGCAGATTGACCTCGAACGACTTCGTGAGCCCGTCGGCGGTCATCTGCCCGAGCGGTTGAGCCAGCGCGTTGGCGGCGTTGTTGACGACGACGTCCACCCCGCCGAATTCGGCGACGGTGCGCTCGACGAGCGCGCCGAGGTCGTCCACCTCACCGAGATGGGTGGGGACACCGATCGCCTCACCCCCGAGTTCGCGCAGGTGCGCGGCGGCCTGCTCACAGGCCTCGGCCTTGCGGCTGGCCACCACCACGCGCGCACCGGCGAGCACGTAGCCCTGCGCCAGCGCCAGCCCGATGCCGCGGGTACCGCCGGTCACGATGACAGTCCGGTCGGACATGTCGAAGAGCCGGTCGAACGTCGAGCGGTCCATCACACGCACCCGCTGACGCTGATCCGTCGGCCGACATCGGCGCACACGCTGACGTTCGGCGTCCACGCCACCGGCGGAGGC
>NZ_QJUA01000019.1 GCF_003254575.1 Mycobacterium kyogaense
CCACCCAGGGCCGGAACACGCTGATCCGGTCAGCGACGCCTGTCGGGAAGCCGATGTGGATGAAGCCCCAGCCCAACCACCCCCCTACCCCGGCCAGCTTCACAGGCCCCGCTTGCAGCAGTGCGTTGCCACGGCTGATGTAGGCCGCCGAGCCCAGGTCGCGATAGCGATAGTTCTTGCGGCGCTTGCTATCCAAGTCACGACGGATGCACGCGGCCGCGTGCAACCCGCCTTGCATGGCGTTCTCCGCGACCCCGGGTAGTCCGTCGCGACCCGCCAGGTCACCGATGACGAAGACCTCTCGATGCCCAGGCACGGACAGGTCGGGGTCGACGGTGATGCGGCCGGATCGATCCGTCTGGGCGCCGAGCACCTCGGCGGCATGGCGAGCGAAGGGCACCGCTTCCACCCCGGCGGTCCACAACACCGTCCGGGTCGCGTAATCCTGTTTGTCCCCGGCGCCTTTGGGGCTCACCGTGATGCCGTCACGCCGGACATCGGTGACGTGCACGCCGAAATGTAGTTCGACCCCGAGATTCACCAGCGTCTCCTGCGCGCGGCCGGCCAGAGCCGGGGCGAAGCTCTTCAACACCCGATCGCCGCCGTCGAACAGCAGCACCCGCGCCTCGCGAGGTTGGATACTGTGGAATTCGTTGGCCAGCGCCCGAGTCGCCAGTTCTCTGATCTGACCGGCCAATTCGACACCGGTCGGGCCACCACCGGCGACGGCGAACGTCAGCCACTGGTCACGGTCAGGACCCGGCGGCAGGGTCTCGGCGATCTCGAATGCGGCGAACACCCGCCGGCGGATGCTCAAGGCGTCGTCGAGCGTTTTCATGCCCGGCGCCCACGCGGCGAATTCCTCGTGCCCGAAGTAGGACTGACGCATCCCGGCCGCAACCACCAGGTAGTCGTAGTCGACGTCGAAGGTGGTGTCGTCGGGCCGTCGCGCGGTCACTCGCCGGGCGGTGGGATCCAGGCGAATGGCCTCACCGAGCAGGGTCTGGACGTTCGGATGGTGCTCGAGTTCCTCGCGCAGGGATCGGCTGATCTGGCCGATGCTGAGTGTGCCGGTGGCGCACTGGTAGAGCAGGGGCTGGAAGACGTGGCATGCCGCTCGATCGAGCAGGGTCACGTCGACGTCGACTCCGCGGAACCGCCGGGCACAGAACAGGCCGCCGAATCCTCCGCCGATGATCACGACCCTCGGACGCTCATTACCCATGGCACCGTCGATACCCGTTTCTCATCGAAAGCACCCGCCGACACGCTAGCCTCGATTAGAGGGATCGGGCCGGCGGGGGCGGATATGTCAGGAGACGACACCGACGCCGCGGGGGCGTCGGTGGAGAGCGTTGCGGCCGTTGAGCAGCGCTTCCGGGAATTGTTCGATCTGTCCAGTGACGGGATCTGTGTCCATCAGGACGGCGCCATCGTGTTCGCGAACGCCACGGCGGTGCGGTGGATGGGGGTGCCGGGCAGCGAGGATCTGATCGGTCGGCGAGTGGCGGATTTCATTCCGGCCGACATCCTGGGCAAGGTGGAGAGCCGACTGAGCGGCCTGCACCACGACGGCGACAACGCTCCGCCGACCGAGGTGTCGATGAGTCGATCCCGGGGTGCCATGCGCGACGTCGAAGCGACCTCGACCCGCATCCACTGGCACGGCCGGCCCGCCGTCGTCACCTATTTCCGAGATTTGACCAAGAGCCGGGCGGCGGATCTCCTGCGCTATCAGGCGGCCCTTCTCGACCATGTCAGCGACGGTGTCGTCGGGCTGTCACCCGAAGGCGCGGTCAGCACGTGGAACGCTGCCGCCGAGAAGATCTACGGCCGCACGGCCCAGGAGGTGCGCGGCCGACCCGTGCACGAGGCGGTGGGTGCGGACGTCGACGCCGACCGGCTGATCGACACACTCGGGGTACTGCACGCGACGCACGTCGCTGCCGACGGCTCGCCCCGCTCCATCCGACTCACGGCGGCACGGACGGCTTCGGGGTACGTGCTGATCTGCGCCGACATGACCGCTCTTCGCCGCGCCGAACGGCACTTCGAGGCCGTGGTGACCGCGCTGGACGCAGGGGTGGTCGTGTTCCATCCTGACGGTTCGACGATGTCGGCGAACCCGGCCGCGCAGCGCATCCTGGCCACCGTCCGACCTGTCGATGCGCCGTTCGCCTCGAACATTCCGCTGGTCGACGCCGACGGACGCGCGTTGCCGGTGACTGAGCAACCGATCTGGCAGGTGGCGCATTCCGGCGACCCGCAGGTCGACCGCGTGGTGGGCGTCGACTGTGAGGACGGCAGCCGGGTGTGGCTGTCGATGAGCACACGGATGCTCAGTCCCGACGATCCGTTGCGGTCGCCGGTCGTGGCGACGTTCGTCGACATCACCGCGCAGAAGATGGCCCACGAACGCGCCGAGCACGAAGCCGCTCACGACGTACTGACGGGATTGCTGAATCGCTCGGGGGCCTTCGCGCGCATTGCGGCATCGCTGCGTCCGGATGCGGTTCAGCGGCTCAGCGCGGTGCTGTTCATCGATCTCGACGACCTGAAGTCGGTCAACGATTCGTTCGGCCATGACGCCGGCGACGCGGTACTCGTCACCGCCTCCGCGCGGATGAAGGACGCGCTGCGGGAATCCGATCTCATCGCCCGGCTGGCCGGTGACGAGTTCGTGGTGCTGCTGATGCAAGGCATCGAACAGGCGGACCTGGATCGTTTGATCGACCGATTGCACTGCGCCGCAACCGATCCCATCTGGTACCACGATTTCGAGATCACCGTCACGGCCAGCATCGGGGTGACGTTGGTGGGCTTGAACGACATGCGGGACGCCCTCGAGCTGCTGCGCGCCGCCGACGAGGCGATGTACAACGCGAAGGCGTCCGGCCGGGGCCGTACGCGCTACGCAGTCTGAGCCGGCGGCTGGACCGCGCGCCGCCAGGCAAGGGGGTTGAGCCCGCGAAACGGGTCCTCGTCGCGAAGCGACTGCAGGTCATCGAGGATCGTGTGCAGCGCTATTTCGGTGGTTTCTTTGACGGCCGGCTCCCACGCCTCCGTCGTGGTGTCACTGGGCCGCGCGGTTGCGATCGGTGCGCCGAATCGCAGATACATCCGTTGGGGCCGAGGCGCCATCGTCGGCCCCATGCCGCGAACGAGAGGAATCCCGACGCCGCGCACGCCGTGCAGCCGCTCGCCGATCCCCCGGGTCAACCGCTCCCACGCGCCGTCGCGCTCGGTCAAGACGTGGAACACGTCGTCACCGCCCACCAGCCCGACAGGCACGATCGGATAGTCGTGGGAGATCGCAAGCCGAGCGAAACCGCTACGGCCCTGCCACAGAAGGCGATACCCCTCACCCTTGAACTTGAGCATGTCGCGTCCTCCGCCGGGAAACACGAGCACGGTCTCGCCCTGTCGCATCAGATCCGCCGCGTTGGCGGGGTCGCCGACCACGGCACCGGCAGCTTCGGCGATCTCACGACCGAGGCCACTCATGTCGGCGAGCTGCCGCGTAGCCAGTCCCCGAACCCGCACACCCAGTTCCGCGTGAACGAAATACGGAATCATCACGATCTCCGGCCATCCCGCCGTCGTGTGGTTCCCGACCAGCAAGAAACGACCGTCGCGCGGCAAGTGCTCGAGACCGTCGACGTAGATGCGAGACCGCGCCACCACAGGCTCGATCCGGTCCGCGACCGAGAAGATCGCCGACTCCAAGGCAGCTACTCGGTTCGCCCGGTCGACAAGGGAGAGGAGATTCATGAGGCCAGCGTAACCGACAAACTGACCAAAGTACCGATTTGGTCAGTTTCTTCATTCATGCCCCGGTCGCCGATATAGTCGGCGGGTGAGTTCCGTGTCGGCTGCCCTACCCGAGCAGCAGTCAGCCAAAGCCGCGCGCTTGTTGACCGCAGCCGGAGAGCTGCTCATGAAACGGGGAGCGCGCGGTTTCACGGTGGCCGACGTGGCCGCTCGCGCCCATGTCGGAAAGGGCACCGTCTACCTGTACTGGCCCACCAAGGAAGACCTTCTCCTCGGTCTGGTGGGCCGCGGATTCCTCGGCCTTCTCGACGATCTGATCACCCGCATCCGCACCGACCCTGATCTGGCACGCCCGTCCCGCTTCTGCCCGATGATGCTCGAGGCAGCCGCGAACCACCCTCTGATCGCCGCGATGCAACGCCAGGACGGCGACCTCCTGGGAATGTTGGCCGACCATCCTCGCTCCATCGCACTGCACCAGACCCTCGGGCCGAGTGCGGTCATCGGTGCGGTCCTGCCGGTGTGGCGGCGCCACGGATTGGCCCGCACCGACTGGGACCTCGCCGATCAGGCCTTTGCTTTGCACGGCCTGATCACCGGCATCGCGCTGTCGCTGGTCTCCGGAGCAGCCGATCCCCGACCGACGGCCGACCCACTGCAGGTGCTGAGCACAGCTGTCACCGCGCTGCTAGGAACGGAAAGTGCCGGAGATGACGACTTGATTACGGCCGCAACAGAATTGGCCGGATTTCTGAGTGAGCGCAGCAGCCAGGCGGCGAAGCTCGTCGACACCCGAGCCGATGCTCCGCACCCCGACTCTGGTGCGTGATGGCCGGCATGGAAGCGACACGCGTGGATCGCTGGCTGTGGGCGGTGCGGCTGACCAAGACCCGCCCGGACGCCGCTGAAGCCTGCCGCGGCGGCCATGTGCGCGTCAACGACCGGCCCGCCAAGCCGTCGACGATGGTCGGTCCCGGCGACACGGTCCGCGCACTCGTCGGGGACCGTGTCCGAATCGTCGAAGTGGTCCGGGTCATCCAGAAGCGGGTCGGCGCCGCGGATGCCTCGACCTGCTACCTGGACCGCACCCCACCGCCACCGCCGGCCGTCGCGACACCAGTCGCCGTGCGGGACCGGGGTGCGGGCCGGCCGACGAAGCGGGACCGCCGACTGCTGGACAAGTGGCGGGCGCAGCAGAGGTGAGTGCGCGGCGATGATCCGATTCGCTCAGCTTGCAACGCTTCTCGGGGTCATCGCCGTGCCTGCGCTGGGGTGGTTCACCCAGGGCTGGTCCGGCGCGACGACGTTGGTCGTCTACTGGTTCGAGACGGCGCTGGGCTGCACGCTGATCGCGGTGCGCATCTCCCTTCATCAACGGTGGACGCCGCGCCGCGGGCACTTCCGTTACACCGCGCCCGAGAACGCCAAAACGGGCGCCCGGGGGTCGACCTTCGGCAGCGGATTCATCATCACCACCTCGGTGTTCATCACGGCCCACGGTGTGTTCCTCGGCTTCATTCTGTTCATGCTGAACCGCACCGCTGCCGGTGACTTCGCGGAGGTGAACTGGCGGCAGGTGATGCAGGGCTGCCTGTGCGTCGCTTTCCTGCTCATCCTGGACCTGGCGATCGATCTGGCGACACTGCGGCAGTGGACGTTCTGGCAGATCGAACAGACCGCGCAGCGCGGCCTCAGCCGCGTCGTGGTCGTCCATCTGACGCTGGTGTTCGGCATGGCCGGTGCCGCCTTCACCGGCGCCCCGTCGGCACTGTTCAGTGTGTTCGTGATCCTGAAGACCATGGCGTCGCTGAGTGCCGTACTGCCGCGGTACCAGCCGGCCCGGCCGCCGGGGTGGCTCAGCAGGTTATTGAACAGGATTCCGAACGCGCACCCCGGCGAACGTTTCGAGGACTTCTGGGCGAAGGACCGGGCAGACGAATGCGCTCGCCGCGAACGGAACGAACAGCTCTGGCCGTGAACCGGTTTCGCCTTCTCATCTCGGACAGTTCCGGTTAACCCCCACTGCAGAGTTACCGACAGCCGCCATGTGAGTTTGTGGGTGACGCCATTGCCGTACACGATCGTCCGGAAACAGGATCGATCATGCCCACTTCCACACGCGGCGCGGCGCGCCCTCAGCAGCTAGGGTGCCGAAGGTGAGGGGGGAATTCTGGCGCGCCCAGGTCGATCGTCGGTCGGTACTGGCTGGTCTCGCCGGTGTCGGGGCGTTCCTCGCCGTCGACCTCGGCGCGGTCGCGTATGCCAACGACTGGATTCGGCCGGCGGCGAGATTCACCCGCCAGACCGTCATCGACGGTCTGCGTGGTGTGTACGGGACACACCTGGGATTCCGCAAGGATCACGCGAAAGGCGTTGCAGTCACCGGATACTTCGACAGCATCGGGAACGCGGCCACCCTGTCCGAAGCTGTGGTGTTCCGGGCCGGCCGCACCCCGGTCGTCGGGCGCTTCTCACTGGCCGGCGGTGACCCCTTCGTCGCCGACACCCCTGGCGCTGCCCGCGGATTGGGCTTGGCCTTCGATCTGCCCAGCCGCCAACAGTGGCGGACCGCCACGCTGAACCTGCCGGTCTTCCCGGACAACTCGGCGCAGGGATTCCTGGCCAGGGCAGAGGCCGGCAAGGTGGTGCCGGGCACGGGAAAGCCCGACCCTGACGCGATGGCCGCCTTCCTGCGCACCCACCCCGAGACCGCCGCGGCGATGACGGTCATCAAAAGGCACCCGCCGACAACGGGTTTCGCCGACAGCACGTTCTCGGGCCTGAACACCTTCTACGCCGTCGACACCGCGGGGGTCCGCACACCGGTGCGCTGGTCGTTCGTCCCACTGCAGGCCGCACTTCCCCCCGACAAGGGGCGCGACGGATTGTTCGACGCCCTGGTGCGTCAGATCCGCACCACACCGCTGCAGTGGCGGCTCGAGCTCGTCGTGGCCGAAGAGTCAGACCCGCACGACGACGCGACGCTGCCGTGGCCGGCGGATCGGCGCCGGGTCGACGCAGGCACTCTCACATTGACCACGGCCCTGACCGAATCGCCCGGCAACGCGCGAGACGTCAACTTCGACCCACTGGTGCTGCCGGACGGCATCGAACCGTCCGCCGACCCTCTCCTGAGCGCCCGGTCGTCGGTGTACGCGGCGTCCTACCGGCTACGCACCGGGGAACCGACGTCGCCGTCGGCCGTCCAGGTCGACGAGGTGCCCGCGTGACGGCGCCGCAGCGCTTCGCAGTGCGGTCCCGAATCCTGCACTGGGTCACTGCGATCGGAGTGTTCTCAGCCCTGCTGATCGGGTTCGCGATGGTCAATTCGGTCGGCTCGTACGCCGCCCTGGTCGCCGTGCACATGAGCATCGGCGTCACGATCCTTGCCGTCACGGTGGTGCGCCTCGTCAACCGACGCATCGCCCACCCCCCGGCGTGGCCGCCGACCGTAGGGCGTCTGGAAGGAAGGATCGTCACGCACTCGGAGCGGCTGATGTACGGCCTGCTGCTGACGCAACCTCTGGTCGGCTGGGCGATGGTCTCGGCGGCGGGTCGGCCGGCGATCGCCTTCGGTGTCCACCTGCCCGCGATCGCACCGTTCAACGCGAGCGTGTACTTCGTTCTGCGTCAGACACATTCGGTATTGGCCTACCTTTTGGTCGCCGTCATCGCCGCCCATGTCTGCGCCGTACTGCTCCACACCCTGACCTTGCGCGACCGCATGTTCTCACGCATGTGGTTCGGGAGATCGCAGCACGCACCTGCCACCACTTCGGAAGGACCATCATGACGATCAGCCCTACGCCCCGGCGGGCGCGCCGTTTCGTCTGCGCCGCCGCAGCCATCGTCGCCGCGGGTGTCGGCCCGCAGGCCGGGCTCGCGTCTGCCCAGCCGGCCCCGGCCTGCCCGAACGTCGAGGTGGTGTTCGCCCGCGGCACGCTGGAGGCACCCGGAATCGGTGACACCGGTCAGGCACTGGTCAACTCGCTCGACTCGCGCCTGCGAACACCCGTCGCCACCTACGGGGTGAACTATCCAGCCTCGCTGGATTTCGCCACCGCCGTGAGCGGTGTCGCCGACGCCGCCAATCACATTCAGTCTGTGGCGCAGAGCTGTCCGCAGACACAGATCGTGCTGGGTGGTTACTCACAAGGCGCGGCGGTCGCGGCCTACACGACGTTCGACCACGTGCCGCCGGGCTTCATCTTGCCGCCCAACATCAGCGGGCCCATGCCTGATTCGGTTGCGTCTCATGTCGCGGCGGTCGTGCTGTTCGGCACGCCGGACCCGTTCTTCCTGAACCTCGTCGATCGCACTGCACCGTCGTTGACGGTCGGGCCGCTCTACGCCGACAAGACGCTGCAACTCTGCGCCCCAGGTGATCCGGTGTGCCAACCGGGCGCATTCGATCGTGCCGCTCACAGCGCCTACAAGAGCAACGGGATGGCCGATCAAGCGGCGGCCTTCGTCGTCGATCATCTCGACGGCGGCGCTGACGCGCAGTGACTCGGCTCTGACAACACGAAGGGCGCCCGCACAATGCGGGCGCCCTTCGTGTGAGTTCGTCGATCAGGGGTGGACGGTGGTGTCCACGTGCGGCACGTGCACGTGGGGGAACAGCTGGTCGTACCACGGGTAGTAGTCGTTGCTGTATCCGTAGCCGTGGTGGCCGTATCCGTAGCCGCCGAAACCGAAGCCGCTCTGGTCAGCCTGCGCCGGACCAGCGAAACCGATCACCGCGGCGGTCATCGCGCCGGCGACCATGCTCATCAACCCGAACCTCTTCATCGCTCTCGCCTCTTGTCGTCTCTGCTGGCGGGTGATACCGCCTATGCAGGGTCAAACAGCACCACCGGCGATTTGATTCCATCGAGGTCGGACCGGGCGTGTCCGAACAGGAAGCCCTGGCCGAGGGTGCATCCCCACTCGAGGAGGCGGTCGCGTTGTTCGGGGCGCTCGATGCCCTCGGCGATCACGGTCATGCCGACGCGAGGTCCGAGATCCACGATCGCCCGGGTGAACGTCGCGCACCGGTCGTCGTCGAGCATCCCGGCGATGAACTGTCGACTGATCTTGATGATGTCGACGGGAAAGTCGACCATCTTCTGCAGGCTGTTGAAGCCCGTGCCGACGTCGTCGATCGCGATCTGAACTCCCAGGCGACGCAGCCACTCCAAATCGTCGGGTATGGAGCCGGCGATCCCGCCCGCGTGCGTCTCGGTCAGCTCGAGCACGAGCCGGCGCGGGTCCAGACCGGTCATCTCGAGCGCATCAAGGACGTCGCTGCGTAGATCGCCTCGTTCCAGCTGTCGTCCCGAGACGTTGACGTGAACGGCCGAGGCAGACCAGGGCGCGATCCATGCGGCGGCGTTCCGGCAGGCTTCGTTGAGCACTCGGCGGCCGATGGCCGGCATGAATGCCGACGCCTCGGCCACGGTCAGGAACTCGCCGGGTAGCAGAAGGCCGCGACGAGGATGCTCCCACCGTAACAATGCCTCGGCTGCAACGGTTTTCGTCGTCTTGAGCGCGACGATGGGCTGGTAGTGGACGGTGAACTCGTCCCGATCCAGGGCACGCGAGATCTCCGAACGCAGCTGTGCCTCATGACGGTGGACGGTCGCCCGGAGCGCATCACCACCCGTGGTGACGCAATCCTTGCCGTTGCGCTTCGCGGAGTACATGAGGCTGTCGGCGCGCTGCAGCAGAGTCTCGCCCCCGCACCCCGGCTCGGAGAGCACCATGCCGGCACTGACCGACAACCGGTCGTACATGCGCCCCATGCCCAACCTCACCGGGCGGCGCAGCTCGGCTCTGATGCGTTCTGCGGCATGGTGCAGGTCGTCCGCATCGCCAACGTCTCTGCAGAGCACTGCGAACTCGTCACCGCCCAGACGCGCTGCGATACCGTCTGCCGCGGTCACCGATTGCAGCCGTCGCGCAACGATTTTCAGCACCTCGTCGCCCTGGGCGTGCCCCAGGGTGTCGTTGACTGCCTTGAAACCGTCGAGATCGAGGAAGATCAGCCCCACTCCACGCGATCCGCCCTGGTGGGCGCCGGCCAACGCAGACTCCACGCGGTCCATGAACAGGGCGCGGTTCGCCAGCCCGGTCAGTGGATCGTGTGTCGCGAGGTGCTGCAGTTCGGCCTCGAATGCCTTGCGCTCGGTGATGTCGGTAGCAACGCCGATGTATCCGACGCACGAGCCCGATTGATCGGTCATCTGTGAGACCGCCAGACTGACCGACAGGTGGGCACCGTCGCGTCGCACGTAGGTCCATTCGCGGACGTCGGCGTTCCGCGGCGTGACGTGGTGGACGAACACGTGGAACGCGGGCGAGATGCCGAGTTCGGCCGCCCTGGCCCGGACTTCGAGCGGGTCGTGGAACTCGATGGGCGAGCGCCCGATCATCTCGTCAGCCGACCAACCCAGCAGGCGTTCCGCCCCGTTGTTGAACACGGTGATGAGCCCGTTCGCGTCGGTGCCGATGATCGCCTGTTCGGACGCCGCCTGCAGGACGCCGGCGAACAGGTCGTGAGCCGCGCGCAGTTGCTCGGCGTGGCGCCGTTCCTCGGTGACGTCGCGGAACGCGGCGACGGTGAACGCCGACTGACGGGTCAGCGGGGTGGTGGTCAGCTCGATGATCCGGTCCTGCGCCGGCACCTCGAGGTCGCGCCGCTGGGCACCGGATACCCCTGATGACGAGGTCTCGTTAGCCGCGCGCACGACGTCGTCGACGCAGCCCGACGACGTGGCCTGAGCGTTCTGGAGTACGGCGACGCCGTCGGCGTCCGTGAGCAGAACGCTGTCGTGGATGCTGTCGAGGACAGCGCCCAGCAGCTCAGAAGTACGAGCAGCGGAGTCCCGCGCGGACGAGAGCTCATCGATCAGCCGCGCGCGCGAGTCGCGGTACAGCGCCAGAGTCAACACGACGATGGTCAGACTGCAGACCATCGCCTGCGCGAGCAGCGCGCGCGTCTCCACATCGGGAACGATCAAAGCGCCGCGTTCCCAGAGGGTGGCACCGACGATCCACGCGCCGGCGAACAGCAGGAACGTCGTCGACACCGTGGTGCTGTAGCGCAGCGCCAACCAGACCGCAGGCACCAGCACGATGAAGGCGATGGGCACACCGGTGTTCAACCAGAACGCGCACAGGAACGCCGACACAGCCGTGCCGGTCACTGCGAAGGCTTCGGCGAGGCCGCGCACGGTCACCTGCGGACGCCCCGGGGTGATTTCCCGAACGCGCAGCCAGACAGCGACGCCCAGCAGCGTCGAGGCACCGTTGCGGACGGCGAACAGCGCGAAGGTCTCGTCGAAGTCGTCACCCTCGACGACCCAGAAGTATCCGGCCGCCAGGACCGCCGCAGCGCTTGTTCCGATGACCACTGCCACGACCAGGTGGGCGAGGTCGGCCGGATCACGCAGTGTCGGCGCACGTCCCCCGCGAGTCAGGACGGCCGCCGTCACCGTCGCCAGCAAACCATTCACCAATACGAACCACGCCGCGAGCGCGACCGACGCACCAGTGGTCAGATTCACCGCGAAGGTGAGGCCCAGCAGCAGCGCGACGTGCGCCAGACGTCTCTGCGGTGGACAGTCACGGGTAGCGAGGAGCCAGACCGTCGCAACCGCGGCGGCGGGCCACACCAGCGAGATCTCGCCCCCGCCGAGCCGGGTGGCACGCCCTGCCACAATTGCCAGGGTGTAGGCCATTGGGAACGCGACGACGTACGACACGCAGCGACGATTGCCCACCATTGCCACCCTTTGCTTGAGCGTCAATTGACAGCATGAGCGCTCGGCGGGGTTTTCGCCGGCAAATTCGGCGTGTCAGTCCCTCGGCCAGACGATCAGCGGCACGGGCAGCGCCCGCAGGATCTTGGTGGCCGACCGGCCGAGGAACAGCCGGCGCGGCGCGGCCAGCCGGCTCGAGCCCACCAGCGCAACCTCACTGTCGGCGAACTCGACGCCTTCGACCGCATCCTCGAGCGATTCGCCCCGGCCGATGATGCTGCTGACGGAGCACTCCGCCGGCAGTCGCTGCGCAGCCGAGTCCACCAGCGCGGCGGCGTGCTCCTCGGCGGCGCGGGCCCAGTCACTGCCGTCGCTGGTCGCGTCCTCGTCGAGTGCCACCAGCGACATCAGTCGCAGCGGAACCCGCCACTCACCTGCCAGCCGGACGGCGTTGTCGAACAGCGCCTCGTTGCCGGGCCGCAGCCCGACGGCACAGGTGATTCGCGAGACGCCCGGCTGCGCCTGGTACTGCGCCGGCGCGAGCGCGACCGGTACGGGTGAGGCGTGCAGCAGCGCGTCGGCGAGGCTGCCCAGCCCGAAGCGGCCGCTACGGACGCGGTGGTAGGTGCCGACCACGATCAGTGCCGCCTCACCGCGGTCTGGGTCGGTGGCAGCATCGAGTAGACCCTGGGTGATCGAGTCGGCGCGCTGCACCACGCTGTCGGCGGTCACGTCCTCAGGAACCCGAGACAGGCCGTCGCGCAACCATTCTCGGGCCTGCTCGTCGAGCTCGGCGTTGAAGGCCTGGTCGGGCGAGTAGCGCTGGAACGTCGGTGCGTCGCTGGGCAGCACCGACACGAGATCGAGCGTGGCGCCCGACGAGCGGGCCAGGGTGGCCGCGACATTCACCCCGTCGACTCCGCGCTGACGCGGACCGTATCCGACGACATATCGCATGGCTGGTCACGGTACAGAACCGCCGAGGTTGTGGTAAGCCCCGTGAGTACGTTTTTCCCCCAGCGAGATGGCGGTGCCACCATGACTCAGTCAGCCTCAGGCTCCTCGGGTTCTCCCGTGCTGGCCCGCACCTTGGGTCTGTGGGCGATCGTCTTCCTCGGCCTGGGTTACATGACCCCGACGGTCGTGTTCGACACGTTCGGCATCGTCTCCGACGAGACCGGCGGTGTGGTGCCGACGGCCTACGTCTTCGCGCTGGTGGTCATGGCGTTCACCGCGATCAGCTACGGCCGGATGACAACGGTGTTCCCTTCGGCCGGTTCGGCGTACACGTACACCTCGGCGACGATCAGTCCCAGCTTCGGCTTCCTGATCGGGTGGGCAGCCCTGCTCGACTATCTGCTGTTGCCGTTGGTGAACGCCTTGATCATCCGCAGCTACCTGTACTCGTTCTTCCCTGACGCGCCGCAGTGGCTCTTCGTCGTCGTCTACGTCGCCGCGATCACCGGGATGTGCCTGTTCAGCATGACCAACACGTCACGGGTGAACATGCTTCTGGTGGTCTTCGAGGTGGTGTTGATCGGTGTGTTCCTGATCTTGGCCGCCAAGTCGTTGATGGACGGGATGGGGAACGGGACGTTGTTCTCGACGGAGCCCCTGTGGCACGAGGGCGTCCATCTGGACCTGGTGATCACCGGGGCGACGATCGTGGCGTTCTCGTTCATCGGGTTCGACGCGATCACGATGTACACCGAGGAAGCCAAAGACGCCTCCACGGTGCCGAAGGCGATCCTCTTCGCTCTGCTCATCGGCGGCGCCATCTTCTTCGTCGCCGCCTTCTTCACGCAGTCGTTGTTCCCGGACGTGTCGAACTTCAGCCAGGAATCTCTGGAGAACAGCGCGCTGCCGGAGGTGGCGTTCAACGTCGGTGGGCATTTGTTCAAGATCCTGCTGACCGCGGCCGCGTTCGCCGCCACGGTGGCGTCGAGTCTGGCATCGCATGCCTCGGTGTCGCGTTTGCTGTTCGTGATGGGGCGCAACGGTCGTGGCCCGGTCGGACGGTTCTTCGGCTACCTGCATCCGAGCTTTCAGACCCCGTCCTACGCGATCATCTTCGTGGGTGTGGTGTCGCTGTTGGCGATTGCGTTCAACCTGGATTTCGTCGCGTCGCTGATCAACTTCGGTGCGCTGATCGCGTTCACCATGGTGAACCTGACCGTGATCATCTACTTCGCGTATCGCCGCCGCGAGGTCAGCGGGGCGGGGCAGATCTTCCGCAACATCGTGCTGCCGGGCGTCGGCGTTGCGGCCACCGTGTTGCTGTGGCTCTATCTCTCGCCCGAGTCGACACGCTACGGAATCATCTGGTTCGCCATCGGAATCGTTGTGCTGCTGTGGCTTACGCGCTTCTTCCGACGCCCGCTGACGGTCAACATGGGCGAGGCGGTTCCCGACGCCGACGAACTCGACACGCCCCCGAAGACGGCGTCCTAGACTGGCGGCGCACAGCTTGTGCGGTGCCTGTACCGAGCCCGATCCTCAAGGAGCGAACTGTCGATGAGCACGTCTATGTACGCAGTGGTGGACCCGTCCACCGGCGAGTTGGTCAAGGAATACCCGACGGCCACCGACGAGCAGATCGAGCAGGCCATCGCCGCAGCAGACACGGCGCACCGTGAGTGGTCCAAGACCTCGTCGGTCGCCGACCGCGCGGCCCTGATCCGCCGGGTCGCCGAGTTGCACGAGGAGCGCAAAGAGGAGCTCGCCCGCATCATCCAGCGTGAGATGGGCAAGCCGCTGGACCAGTCGATCGGCGAAGTGGAGTTCAGCGCGGCGATCTACACCTACTACGCCGACAACGCCGAGAAGTTCCTCGCCGACGAGCCGATCGATCTGCTCGAAGGAGACGGGTCGGCGCTGATCCGACGGAGCTCGGTGGGCGTGCTGCTGGGCATCATGCCGTGGAACTACCCGTACTACCAGGTGGCCCGCTTCGCCGGACCGAACCTGACCATCGGCAACACGATCGTGCTCAAGCATGCGCCGCAGTGTCCGGAATCGGCGGAGGCACTGCAGAAGATCTTCACCGACGCGGGCTTCCCCGAGGGCGCCTATGTCAACGTGTACGCCACCAACGAGCAGATCGCCGACGCGATCGCCGACCCCCGTGTGCAGGGTGTGTCGCTGACCGGCTCGGAGCGGGCCGGCGCCGCCGTCGCCGAGATCGCGGGCCGCAACCTCAAGAAGGTCGTGCTCGAGCTCGGTGGTTCCGATCCGTTCATCGTGCTGTCGACCGACGATCTGGACGCCACCGTGGAGGCCGCGGTCGACGGGCGGTTCGAGAACACCGGCCAGGCCTGCAACGCGGCCAAGCGCATCATCGTCGCCGAGAACGTCTACGACGAGTTCCTCGGCAAGTTCACCGAGAAGGTGCTGGGCAAGGCCGAGGGTCTGGCCCCGCTGTCGTCGGTGGCCGCCGCCGAGCGCCTCGAGGATCAGGTCAAGCGGGCCGTCGACGCCGGCGCCAACCTGACCAGCGGGGGTGAGCGCAACGGCGCCCACTTCCCGCCGGGGGTGCTCACCGACATGCCGCGCGACTACCGCGAGGAGCTGTTCGGGCCCGTCGCATCGGTGTACAAGGTGGCCGACGAGCAGGAAGCGGTCGAGCTGGCCAACGACACCCCGTTCGGGTTGGGTTCCTACGTCTTCACCACCGACGGCGAACAAGCCAAGCGCGTTGCCGACAAGATCGAGGCCGGCATGGTGTTCGTGAACGCCGTCGGAGCCGAGGGTGCCGAGCTGCCCTTCGGTGGCGTGAAGCGCTCGGGCTTCGGACGCGAACTCGGCCGATTCGGGATGGACGAGTTCGTGAACAAGAAGCTCATCCGCATCGTCGAGTAGAGCCGTCGGCCCCTGCGATCGAGCAGGTGATCGGGCATTGTTCAGGGTATGGAACTGCGCACGCTGGAGTACTTCCTCGCCGTCGCCGAGGAGGAATCGTTCACCCGGGCCGCGCAGAAGTGCTTCGTCACCCAACCCTCGATCAGCGCCCAGATCCAGGGGCTGGAGCGTGAACTCGGCGAGTCGCTGTTCGATCGCACCCAGCGCACCACGGTGCTGACCGACGGCGGTCGAGTGCTGCTTCCGTACGCGCGCGAGTGCGTGCGCGCAGCCAGCGACGCGAAGGCCGAGTTCTCCGCTCGCGCGGGTCTGCTACGGGGCCAGCTCCGAATCGGCACGGGCGGCGGGGTCGAACACACCACGATCCCTGCGCTGCTGGGTGAGCTGCGACAGAAGTATCCGGGCATCGACGTCGAGGTCGCCGAGGCCACCAGCGCACCGCTGCTCGACATGGTGCTGCAGAGTCGCCTGCACGCCGCGGTGATCGCTCGGCCCGCTGCTGGGTTGCCTGCGACGATCAGCGCCTCGCCGATGTTCACCGACGAGATCGTGGCGGTGTACGACCCGACGGTCTACCCCCTCGGCGACGCCGATCCGATTCCGTTGCGCGACATCGTGACTCATCCGGTGATCACCTACCCGCCGACCAGTGCGCTACGTGGCGCTGTCGAGCGGGTCGCCGCGGAGGCCGGAGTCGTCTTGTCGGCCAACGTCGCCGCCAACGACGCCCGATTGCAGGTGGCGTTCGCTGCTCAGGGGTTGGGCGTGGCGCTGAGTGTGCGCTCGGATCCTGCGCTGCGCGAAACCGGGCTCACCATTCGGCCCGTCAGCCCGCAGATCGGCTTCGACAAGGTCCTCATCTGGCGCAATGACCTCACTGCGCCGGCCCCGCTGAGGGCCTTCCTCGAACTGTGGGCCACTTTGGTTGGCACACCTGCGGCGCCCTAGCCCCTGCGGGCGGAAACGATTGTGGTCGAACGATCGAGACCGCGGACGTCAGGCGCGGTGCCGGCGATCGAGCACCCAGTCCCGCACCCGTGAGGGCACCGCCAACCCGACCGCCATCCCGGCCACCGTGAGAGTGGCTGTGATGCCGTCGCTGACCACGGCGAGCAGGACAGGGTCGGTGGCGTGCGTGGCGAGCTCGGCGGCGCCGGCGACAGCCCTGAACACATACATGCCCGGCACCATCGCCACCACGGCGGCGAATCCCGCTGCGGCGAAAGGGATGCCTTTCAGATAGGCCACCGGGGTCAACACCGCGCCCGCCAGCAGGCATGCCAGCAGTGCGGCAACGGGAACGCTGGCATGCCAGTACGCCGTCGCCAGCCAATGGACGGCGTGCGCCGCCATGCCGACGGCGACCGGCCAACCCAACAGGCGGTACGGCATGGAGAAGAACACCGGATAGCAGGCAGCGGCGACACCTGCGGCGAGGACGTCGAGGGTGAACGGAACCTCTGCCGGTGGCGACGTCAGTGGCAGCGCCTGCCCACCCATGCGCAACCCCACCATGAGGCCGACGGCGATCACCGCGAGCACCAGGAGCGCATAACCGAGCCGGGCCAGCGCGAGCGGCAGGCGGACTGCCAGCAGATCCATGGCGCCGATGAGGATCTGCGGACCGGGCACCATCACCATGGCCGGGCACAGCGCCACCAGACCACCCGGCACCTGCATCCCGACCGCACCCGCGAGAGCGCCGGCCCCTCCGGCGATCAGCGCGGCACCGAAGATCGGCAGTAGCACGTCCGAGGTGACGGTGGCCAGCAGTCGGCGCAGCAGGCCTCCCAGTGCCGCGGCAACGGCGATCAATGCGATGGCCCGGATGTCGGTCACCCCGAAGACGACAGACAAGGCCGCCGCGCCGAACCCGCAGGCCGCTACGAAGGCCGTGGTCGAAGAGGGCTTGAGGCGTGCGGCCTCCTCCAGTGCCCGCTCCACCTCGGTACGGTCCACCGGGCGGCGAGCGGCATCGTCGACGGTTCGCATCAACGCGGCCACCCGGCGCATGTTGATCGCGATGGGCCGCGTCTGCGCGATCAGCGCGTCGGCACCGCCGGTGCGCGGGTCATAGACGGTCAGCGTCGACCACCCGGGAATGACCTCCGCGGGCTGGCCCAGTCCGTGCGAGAGTCGCCGCACGGCAATCAGTGTCATGGCCGTCGATTGACCACTCTCGTGCAGCAGGACGGCGGCGCGCAGGATCGTCCCGAGTGCGCCCGCGCGATTGTCCGATCCGCTAGGCACCGGCCACGCCGCGGCCGATCATCTCGTGGGGGTCGACGATGGCGTCGAACTGCTCGCCGGTCACCTTCCCCGACGCCAGCGCCGCTTCGCGCAGCGTGATGTCGCGGGCCACCGCGTCCTCGGCGATGTGCGCGGCGTTCTGATAGCCGATGACGGGGCTCAGTGCGGTCACCAGCATCGCGCTGGTGCTCACATAGCGGGTGATCCGCTCCTCGTTCAATGCCGTTCCTGCGACCGAGAATTCGAGGAACTTGCCGCATCCGTCGGCCAGGATGCGGATCGAGTGCAGGACATTGTTGATGATGACGGGCCGCATCGCGTTGAGCTCGAAGTTGCCTTGCGAGCCCGCCAATGCCACCGCGGCGTCGTTGCCCATCACCTGGATCGCGATCATCACCAGGGCCTCGCACTGCGTCGGGTTCACCTTGCCGGGCATGATCGACGATCCGGGCTCGTTGGCGGGCAGCACCAGTTCGCCGAGCCCGCAGCGGGGGCCGGAAGCCAGCCACCGCATGTCGTTGGCGATCTTCATCAGGGCGACTGCCAACCCACGCACTGCCGCATGGGCGCGCACGATCGGGTCCAGCGACCCGAGCGCGGCGAACTTGTTCGGCGCGGTGACGTAGGGCTTACCGGTGAGGCCGGCCAGCGTCGTGGCGACGTCGTGGCCGAAGCCCGCCGGCGCGTTGAGCCCGGTGCCGACCGCGGTACCGCCGACCGCCAGTTCCAGCAGACCTGCCCGCGCATGGTCGATGTCCTGCAGGCACGCCTGCAGCTGGGCGGCCCACCCCGACCACTCCTGCCCCACGCTGAGCGGCACCGCATCCTCCAGATGCGTGCGGCCGATCTTCACGATGTCCATCCACTGCGCGCTCTTCGCGGCGATCTCGTCGTGCAGTGCCTTCACTCTCGGCACCAGATGCCCGTCGATGGCGTCCAGCGTGGCGATGTGCATGGCTGTCGGGAAGGTGTCGTTGCTGCTCTGCCCCATGTTGACGTGGTCGTTCGGGCCGACGGGCTGCTGCGAGCCGAGCTGCCCGCCGAGCAGCTGGATGGACCGGTTGGAGATCACCTCGTTGACGTTCATGTTGCTTTGCGTGCCAGATCCCGTCTGCCACACGAACAGTGGGAAGTGCTCGTCGAGTTCGCCGGCGATCGCCTCTTCCGCGGCCTGGACGATCACCTTCGCCAGCCGCGGTTCCAGCCGGCCGGCCTTCTCGTTGACCAGCGCGCAGGCTTTCTTCACCAGTCCGTAGGCGTGGTAGACCTCGATGGGCATGCGGTCGGTGCCGATCGAGAAATGCTGCAGCGAACGCTGGGTCTGGGCGCCCCAGTACCGATCGGCGGGCACGTCGACGGTGCCGAGGCTGTCGAACTCCTGACGGGTACCGGTGGCGTCGATACCTATTGGGGTCATACGGGCGTCCTCCACGGTGGGCTGCGGCCAAGCCTTCCCCGCGCCGTCGGCGCTGTCCAATAGCCGGCGCCTTGCCGCGGATAGGAGCAACCTATCGGCCGCCGCGGGATCAGATGACGAAACCACCGTCGACGTTCCACGTCACGCCTGTGACGTAGCTCGCCTCAGCCGACGCGAGATAGGCAACGGCGCTGGCGATGTCGGCCGGCTGCCCGTAGCGACCGACGGCGATGAGCGGACGCACCTGGTCGGAGAAAGCGCCGCCGTGTTCGGGGTTCATGTCGGTGGCCACCGGACCGGGCTGGATGGTGTTGACGGTGATGCCGCGCGGCGCGAGTTCACGCACGAGTCCGCGGGTGAACCCGGCGACGGCGGCCTTGGTGAGCGCATATCCGGACAGGCCGGCCATCGGGGCGCGGTCGGCGTTGACACTGCCGATCGTGATGATGCGTCCGCCCTGCCCGAGGTGCGGGACGGCGGCCTTGGTGGCGGCGAACACGCCGCGCACGTTGACCGCGATGAGCCGGTCGAACTCCTCCAGGGGGAAGTCCTCGATCGGAGCTCCGTAGGCGATGCCGGCGTTGTTCACCAGGATGTCGAGACCGCCGAGTCGCGACGCCGCGGCCTGCACCGCGTCGCTGACGGCGGTGGGGTCGGCGCTGTCGGCCTGCAGCGCGACGACGGTGCCGCCCGCTGCGGTCAGCTCGTCGGCCAACCGCTGCGCAGGCTCCGGCGACGATTGGTAGGTCAAGGCCACATCGGCGCCGTCAGCGACGAGGCGGCGCACGATCTCCGCTCCGATGCCTCTCGAACCACCGGTGACCAAGGCTCGTTTGCCGGACAGGGGACTCGTCATCGCGATCTCTTTCGTCGTCGGCCGGATCTCCTGCGGCCTCGTGTCCAGTGGTAAGCGAGCGCGGCCCGGAAAGATTCCCTGTCCGCGTCCTCGCCCACTGACGAAATCATCAGGACTGGGATGAGCCTGATATTCTGCGGCCATGGACGTGCCCGAGGGCGCCGGTGCGGAGCAGCCCGTCAACCGGCTCCAGCGCCGCAAGATGCGCACCCGCGCAGCCTTGGTCCGGGCGGCACAGGGATTCATCGCGGAGGGCAAGGTGGCGGTGCCCATCTTGGAGATCACCCAGGCCGCTGATGTGGGCATGGGCTCGTTCTACAACCACTTCGAGAGCAAGGAACAGCTCTTCGACGCTGCCCTGACCGATGCCCTGGACCAGATGGGCGCCCTGCTCGACGTCTTCACCGCCTCGATCACCGAACCAGCGGAAGCATTTGTCACGCGATTTCGACTCGCAGGCAGACTGTTTCGCCATCGCCCGCAGGAGGCGGCACTACTGCTGTCCAATGCCGGATCGCTCATCTTCTCCGACCACGGTCTGTCCCCGCGCGCCCGCCGCGACATCGCCGCGGCCATCGACGCCGGCCGGTTCGCGATCGCCGACCCGGACGTGGGGCTGGCACTGGCCGGCGGTGCGCTGATCGGTTTGGCCACGCTGTTGAGGGAGAAACCCGACCGGGACGCCGACACCACGGTCGACGAGGTCGCCGGTGGACTGCTGCGCACCTTCGGTATCACCGCGAAACAGGCAGCAGCGCTCTGCGCGCTCCCGCTACCCGACCTCTCGTCGCTGGCGGATGCACCGGCCGACTGGCCCGCACCCATGATGCGGGCAGACTGAATCGACCGCGTTCTCACACCCGTCCCGCCGCGAGATGCGCAGTCGTCGTGGCGCGTAGCTTTCCGTCGGACCCGGCGCGCCGATAGGCCGCCGCCCGCAGCGCTGGTGTCAGGCGGTCACGCTCGTCGACCGTCAATCCGATGTACACCGGCATGAACCCGTAAACCTGGTCCAGTTCGGCGAGGAATCCCTCCACAGACGGAACCTCCCATACGACGTGAACGGCGCGCACGGTGACATCCCGAAATCCCGCGCCCTCCAGTCCTTCTCGAAGCGCATCTGGCTCTGCTGCCAGTAGTACACCCGCCGGCCTCGGGATGGTCTCCCGCTCCGGGAACACCTCGGCCATCGCCTCCACGAGCAACCCCACCGATGCCACGGTCCGCGGATCCGTCCAGCTGCTGATGCACCCGTGGCCACCGGGCCTCGTCACCCGCGCCATCTCTCGCAACGCGCCACCCCAGTCGGGCAGGTTGATGACGCCGAACATCGAGAACGCGACATCGAAGGTGTCGTCGCCGAATTCGAGCACCTGCGCGTCCATCACCGTCGCCGTACACGCCGGATGGCGGGCCAGCCGTTGCGCCGCACGCGCCACCATGTCCTCCGAGACGTCGACAGCCGTCACGCGCACCCCGAGTTCGGCAGCGGCAACACTCAGCGCACCGGGGCCACAGGCGACGTCGAGCACCTCAGCCCCGCCTGCAAGACCCCCCACCATCTCGAAGGCCGGTGAAATGCATTGCGCAGTGAGGGGTTCACCGATGCGCTCGTAGAGGTCGGCAGGAGCCAGCAGTCGAAGACGATCGTCGGTAGATGCCATCGGCTCAGCATGCTCACCCACGGTCAGATCGGCAAGGACGCTTGCTGATCGGGCAAGGCGCGTCCCGTGGGGAGGAATTGCGCCTATCGTGCAGACGTGACCGATCCTGCGCTGGTGAAGCCGACACCGCCGGAACTGATGGACGACGCCGGTACCGGACTCGATTACGGCACCAAGCCGACCCAGATGCTGGGCGACATCACCCCCAACGACCGATTCTTCGTTCGCAGCCACGCTCCGACGCCACGCATCGACGGCGACACGTGGACGCTGCACATCGACGGTGACGGCGTGCGCGAACCGCTGAGCTATTCCTACGCCCAGCTGCGCGACGACTTCCCGTTGATCTCGATCGTCCGCACCCTCGAGTGCGCGGGCAATCGCCGGGTGCTGTTCGGCCAGGAGATGCACCACACCTTCGAGGGCACGCAGTGGGGACGAGGGGCGATCAGCACTGCCGAGTGGACCGGCATCCGGCTCCGCGACCTGCTGGCACCGGCCGACATCGCCGACGACGCTCGCGATGTCATGCCGGAATCTCTCGACGAGATCAGGGCACGCAGGCCGCTACCACTGGCCAAAGCGCTCGCCGACGACACGATCGTCGCGATCGCGATGAACGGTGAGCCCCTCCCCGCTGATCACGGTTTCCCCGCCCGCCTCGTGGTGTCCGGATGGCTGGGAGCGGCGAGCATCAAGTGGCTGGGCCGCATCGAGGTCAGCACGCAACACCTGTACACGCCCTGGAACACCGAGGATTACGTTCTGATCAGCCCGGAGCACGCCCAAGAGGGGCCTGCGCGCGGACCGGCGATCACCGAGCCGGCTCTGTCCAGCATGATCGAACTCCCGTGGCCCGCAACCCTTTCTGCCGGTACACACGTGATCCGCGGCCGTGCCTTCGCGGGCGAGGGCTGGGTCACCGCCGTGGAGTACCGGATCGACGACGGCCCCTGGCGCCCGGCGACCATCACCTCGCCCGGGTCCTCGGGGGTGTGGGCACGGTGGCAGTTCCGCTGGGACGCCGCGCCGGGCGATCACGTCGTGCGAGTCCGGGCCACCGACAACCGCGGCACCGTACAGCCCGAGCACACCCCGTGGAACGAGCTCGGATACATGCACCAGTCGGTGCTCGCTCACCCGGTGACCGTGAGTTCCACGTGAGGTCGTCGACGTGCAGCTGAGCGCGCGAATGCCGGACCTCACGTCGTTGGAGGTCCTTCTCGCGATCGCCCGCACCGGCAGCCTCAGTGGCGCGGGTCGCGAATGCGGGCTGACCCAGCAGGCCGTGTCCGCGCGCATCGCCGCCCTCGAACGGCAGACCGGCGTGCGCCTGGTCATTCGCAGCAAGACCGGATCTCGTCTCACCCCGGCGGGTGCGGTCGCCGCGCAGTGGGCCGATCGTCTGCTCACCGTGGCGCACGAGGTCGACGCGGGCCTGGCCACGTTGCGCGACGACAGCAAGACCAGACTGCGCATCACGGCGAGCCTGACCGTCGCAGAACAGCTTCTCCCCCGCTGGCTGGTGAGTTGGCGAGACAGCGTGACCCGGCAGCGCGCGACGCCGCCGGACGTCATACTCACCGCGGCCAACAGCGAACAGGTGATCGCAGCCATCCGCAACGATCAGGCCGATCTGGGCTTCGTCGAGAGTCCCGGTGTGCCGCGGCCGTTGCGCAGCAGCACCGTCGCTCACGACGATCTGGTGGTGGTGGTGCCACCCGCGCACCGGTGGGCCCGTCGTCCGCAGCCCGTCCCGGCCGACGAACTCGCCGCCACAGCGCTGGTCACCCGCGAGAAAGGTTCGGGGACAAGGGAATTCCTGAGCAGTGCGCTTCGGCGTGTGACCGATGCCCCTCAGGTTCCGCCGGCGCTGGAGCTGTCCAGTGCCGCTGCCGTGCGCGCCGCGGTGCTCGCGCAGGCGGGCCCGGCAGTGCTGAGCAGATTGGCCGTCGCCGACGATCTCGAACTCGGCCGGCTCCGCGCCGTCGACGTGGCGGGTCTCGAACTCCGCCGTGCGTTGCGGGCGGTCTGGCTGGGCGGAAGCACTCCCCCCGCCGGTGCGGTGCGGGACCTGCTCAGCCACATCAGCGCCGTCCGGCGCCATCGAAGTGAGTGATCAGGTCACAATTTCTCGTTGTGTCATGGCTACTGTTCAGCAGGTCCAGCCGCTCGTAGCGTGACAGTCATGCAGCACTCCACCCTCATCCCCGAGCCCGTCGCCGTCGTGGCCCCGCCGCCACAGCGCGGACTTCACCATGTGGGCCCCAACTGGTTCGCCTCGGTGATGGGGACCGGGATCGTCGCCACCGCCGCGGCGACCCTCCCCGTTCAGGTGCCGGGTTTGCGCGGCTTCGCCCAGGTCGTCTGGGTGCTGGCCGCGGCACTGCTCGCAGTGCTCGTCGTGCTGGTCGGCTCGTTCTGGGTGCGCCACCCCGTCGTCGCCAGGAGCCACGCGCACAACGCGCAGATGGCGCATTTCTACGGGGCGGCTCCGATGGCGCTGCTCACCGTCGGCGCCGGGGCGCTGCTGATCGGTGGCGACGTGATCGGTGCGGACGCGGCGCTGCGACTGGACTGGGCACTGTGGACGCTCGGCACTGCGGGCGGACTCATCACCGCGGCCACCATTCCCTTCCTGATGGTCACCCGTCACGACGTGGGCCCCGACGCCGCTTTCGGCGGCTGGCTGATGCCGGTGGTGCCGCCGATGGTGTCGGCAGCGACGGGGGCGCTGCTCATCCCGCACATCGGTAGCGAGACAGGTCGGGCCACCATGCTCTACGCCTGCTTCGCGATGTTCGGCCTGTCGATGATCGCCGCGCTGATCATCATCACGATGATCTGGAGCCGGCTCGTCCACTACGGCACCTCCGGCACCGCGCGGGTCGCCACGCTGTGGATCGTCCTCGGCCCGCTGGGGCAGTCCATCACCGCGGCAGGGCTGCTGGGCGGCAACGCCGCCGCGGCCGTCGACCCTCAGATCGCCGGCGCCCTGAAGGTGTTCGCGGTGCTCTTCGGCGTGCCCGTGTGGGGATTCGCCGTGCTGTGGATCGTGCTGGCGACGTCGCTGACCATCCGGACGCTGCGCCGCGGCATGCCGTTCGCGTTGACGTGGTGGAGCCTGACGTTCCCGGTCGGCACCTTCGTCACCGGCACCACGCAGTTGGCGTTGCACACGGGACTGCCGGCCTTACGCGTCGCTGCTGCGATCGGCTACGTGTGTCTGCTCGGCACGTGGTGTCTGGTGGCGACGCGCACCGTCCACGGCAGCGTCCGTGGCGAACTCCTCGGCCCCCGATAACCGCGGAATAGCGTTCCAGGCTGTTGCCGGGCCGGAATCGCGGCCATGGCTGCTATCTGGATGCCGGATCTGCGAGGACCCCGCAGGTAGCCTGCACGGATGCCGACGACGCCCCTGCCCGTGGTGCTGGCCACGCTCGCGCTCCGGCGCGGGCTCAAGCGGTTCGCGGACATGTTGGTGCCGCCGCAGTTCGCGATGCTCGATGTCGGCGAGGGACTCGCCGGCGTCCAGATCGCGGCGAGCATCGCCGAACTCGGGATCGCCGATGTGCTCGCACAGGGACCGCTGACCGCACGTCAGATCGCCGAGCAGCTCGACACGGATCCCGAGGCCACCCACCGCCTGCTGCGCGGCGCGGCCGCCTGCGGGCTGTGCACCCTGGACCGGCGCACCGGGGCGGCCCGCCTGACCCGCATGGGCGCGGTGCTGAGTAGCGACCATCCGTCCTCGCTGCGCGCGTGGATGCGATACAAGGGGATGCCGTCGACGGTCGACGCCTGGGGCGGTCTGGCGGCGAGCGTGCGTAGCGGACGGAGTGCGTTCGAGCTGGTACACGGCACGTCGGTGTGGGATTGGTATGCCGCCCACCCCGACGAGGAGAAGATCTTCGCCGCGACGATGCGGCAGGCGACCAGCATGATCGCCCGCGGCATCGCCCGCGTCTACCCATGGCCGGACGGTGCGGTGGTCTGCGACGTGGCCGGGGGGATCGGGACGCTGCTCTCGGTGATCGTGTCCGAGACCGAGGCGAACCTGCGCGGAGTCCTGGTCGACAGTGCCGGGATGATCGCCGAGGCGGATCGGTTCCTCGCCGAACGGGGTGTCGACGACCGGATCGAGCGTGTCGAGGGAGACATCTTCGGTTCGATCGACGCCACCGCCGACGTCTACATCCTCAAAGACGTCCTCCACGACTGGGATGACGAACGCTGCGCGAAGATCTTCTCGACCGTCGCGGCGAGCATGCCGGCCGGCGCCAAGCTCCTGGTGGTCGAGTATCTGCAGCCGCGCAACCGGCCGAATCCGTTCTCGCCCCTCCTCGATCTGCACACCCTCACTCAGCGCGACGGGGGCAGGCTGAGGTCGAAGGAGGAGTTCGAGGAGCTGCTCGTCGGCGCAGGCCTACGGCCCACCGGTCGACATTTCTCGGTGGTGCCGCACGACATCATCGAGGCCGAGAAGATCGAAGGATGACCTACGGCCGGTAGCCCGCGGCCGAGTTCCGCAGCTGCCAGATCTGCGCGGGGCACAAGATGCCGATGGCGTAGGACACCACGTAGTTGGCGGCCTGTTCGTCGTTCGGGAAGACGTCCCGCTTCGTGTCGGCCATCAGCTGGGCGTAGGGCACACCTCTGCCGACTTTGTCGCAAAGCCCCCAGCCGTACCCCAGTGCATCGTTGTTCGGGAAATCGAAGTGACGCCGCACGATGACGTTGTAGGTGTACTCGACTTCGGGCGCGGGCACGGCCGAGGCCACCGGGAGGGCTGAGAAGCCGCTTGCTGCAACCATCGTCGCGGTCAGGACGGCCGCTCGCCGACTCACTGGTGATGTCATCAGATGCACCCGCCCGCGCACGGGTCGGCCACTGCCGGCGCCGACGCCGCCACACCGATGCCGCTGACGCAGAGAATGGTTCGCAATCCCTTCCACAACGGCTTCATCGCATCACTCGCTTTCGGCTGGTCGGTCTAGTGCCTCCCGGCAGCGTAGCGCTTTGAACGCATACGGCGTCAGGAAGCGATGAGCACGCGTGCTCGAGTTGACGACAGAACTGCTGCTGTCTTGCGCGCCGGGGTATTTGGTCAGCGCGACGTGATTCAGGACGGGTGGACGACGAGCCCGTGCCGGATGATGGACTGCGCATTGGCGACCACCGCATCCACGGACCCGCGGCGCGGATTCCACCACTCCACAGCCCAGTTCAGCGCACCCAAGATGAGCATCTGGCCGATGTAGAGGTCGAGTTCGGGCCGCAACAGTCCCTCGCGGGCCACGTCGTTGACGAGGCGTCGCCAGATCTCCCCGTAGCGCTCCTCTTCGAGGATCTGCCGCCGCCTGATGGACTGCGGGACTTGTCCCGCGTTGCGGATGAATGCCGTCGTGTAGTCGGAGATCTCCAGCGCGTGGCGGAGGTGTGCTTCGGCGGCAATGAGCAGGCGGTCGAGTGCATGGGTGCCGTCGGGCAGGTCGTCGAGTACGGACGTCACGTGCACGCGCATATCGGCGCTACCGGACCACATCACCTCTTCGATGAGGTCTTCCCGGGACGGGAAGTAGTAGTAGATCGCTGGCGCCTGCAGGTCCGCCGCGGCGGCGACGTCAGTGAGACGCAAGCCGGCGTAGCCGTTCTCCGAGAGCACACGTGCGGCTGCATCGAGAATGCGTGAGCGCGTCACTGCGGATTTGGACGCCGAAGCCTCGCCCTGCTGATCCGCAGTCGACGCCACGCGGGCATTCTGCCTGGCCATTGGTCGATGGTACGGCGCGCGGCCGTTCCGACGCCCTGTCGGTCGCCGGCGGATAGCCACCCACGAAGACTCGCCGATCCAGTGTTTAATCCCTATTAGAAGTCTTCTCTTGACCACGGGGTCGTGATTGCGCACTCTGATGGGGTGACATCGACGGCGATCATGCGCAAACGATCCCTGCGCCGCAGCAGGGTTGTGTGCGCCATGCTCGCCATCGCGGGTGTCGCCGTCGCAACATCGGCTACGGCGCAGGCGGACAACCGCCGGCTCAACGAGAGCGTGATCGCCAACGTCTACACGGTGCAGCACCAGGCCGGCTGCACCAACGATGTGACACGAAATGCGCAATTGCAGCTCGCTGCGGAGTGGCACGCCAATGACGTGCTGAACAATCGCGCCCTGAATGGTGACCTCGGCTCGGATGGCTCGACACCGCAGACCCGCGCGGAGGCCGCCGGCTACCGGGGGACAGCCCAGCAGACGGTCGCCATCAACCCCGCGCTGGCAATCAGCGGGATCGAAATCATTCGACAGTGGTACGACAATCCAGCCTTGCTGGCCATCATGCAGAATTGCGCCAACACACAGATGGGTGTCTGGTCCCTGAACAGCCTTGACCGCTCGGTTGTGGTGGCGGTCTACGGCCGCCCGACCTGAGTCGAGCACATGACAACACGTCCGCAGCGTTGAGCGTGTTCGTTCGCGCGACCCGGGCCGAAGCCGATTGTTCCCTCCCTGAGCTCGGCGGCTGAGATGCTGGGCGCCGCAACCATTCTCGGAGACATGCCCAGAAACGGTGGGAGTCCCACCAAGCTCCTACGTCGCTATCCTGCGACTGGCGCGAAGACGATCGCGCTCTGGTGACCGGATTCCGTGTCCAGCCGATTGACACCGCCTGCAGTTCCCACGATGTGACGGACACGCCCTCGGGGTGTGCAGGCAACGGCGTTCCTATGATCGAACGATGCCGAAGAAGACGTCCGCTGCTACCGCAGGCGACTCGAAGTCGCATCGCACGCGTGCCCGCATCCTCGATGCGGCTGCCCATGTGCTGAGCGTCAAGGGCTACGCGGGCACCCGCCTCACCGACGTCGCGGAGTACGCGGAACTGCAGGCCCCGGCGATCTACTACTACTTCCCCTCTCGGGAGGACCTGATCGAAGAGGTCATGTTCAGCGGGATCAGCGATTTGCGCCTGTTCTTGCAAGAAGCGCTCGACGCGCTTCCGCCGGAGGCATCACCGATGGACCGCATCATGGCCGCCATCGACTCCCACCTTCGGCACGAACTCGAGCTGTCCGACTACGCACGGGCATCAGTCCGCAATTCGGGCCAGATGCCCGAGCGACTGCGCACACGGCAGAAGAACGAGGAAGCAGCGTACAACCGGATCTGGCGCGGGCTGATGAAGTCTGCCGTGGCCGAGGGGCAGATCCGCGACGACCTGGACGCGGCGCTGGCGCTGGCGCTGATCCTGGGCACGCTCAACTGGGCCGCGGAATGGTGGGATCGACGTCGCAGCTCGGTGGACACGATTGTCGCCAACGCGCAGGTGTTCATTCGGCACGGTCTGGCGCCGGTTCCGAAGCCCAAGCGGAAACGTCGAACCGCGGCCAGGTAGTACTTTCGACGCACTACGGGCAACACATCGATTGCCGTCGTTACTTTGTATTGCATTTCTGCATGACCGCGCCTCGCATCGTCTCTGCCTTGCGGAGTCCTGTGGGCAAGCGCGGCGGGCTAGCACACTGGCATGCCCGTGAAGCTCCTGTGCTCCAGCGCTTTTCGTATGAGCGGCCCCGTTCGGCTCCGCTGACGATTCCAGGCCGTGACTGCCGTTGAGCAGATGCTCAGCGACGGCGCGCAATCCCCCGCGGAATTCCCGTAGCCCACAAGGCCCAGGCGATCAGGACGGGCTGAAAGAGCAGCCGGACGAATCGGCTCGTATCCGTGTTGAGCCCGAACCCGTCTGCCTGGTTGACGAACTGGGCGATGTTGCCCGGGAAGACGAGCACGAAGAACGCTGCCAGCAGCCGGCCGACCAGAACGCGATCCCGCCTCAACAGCGCGAGACCCACGCCGAGCGTGATCTCGACACCACCGGAGGCCATCACGACGCCGTCGGCATCCATCGGCACCCACTTGGGTACCTGCGCCTGGAATTCCTCACGCGCCCAGAACAAGTGGCTGAGCCCCGCGAAGATCATCGCCCCGGCGAGCGCGAAGCGGGCGATGGTGCGCGCACGGGTGGTCGGCGGCGGCGCAGGCAGATCTGACACGGGTGACCCTTTCGTCGTTGTCACGGTGTTGGCTTCGCATCGGGTGTACGCGCGTGGAGGTCGGCGGTGATCAGATGCAGAGCGTCCCGCAACGCGGCGAGATCCGCTGCGGCCGAAGCATCAGATCCCAGCAGACGGTCCGGAATGCACGCCGCGCGCTCCTCCAGAGCACGCCCGCGGTCGGTCAGCGAGATCTCCACGCGCCTCTCATCGGTCGCACTGCGTTGGCGACGCACCAGGCCCGCCGACTCCAGACGCTTCAGCAGCGGTGACAGCGTTCCCGAATCCAGATGCAGGCGGTCACCGAGATGGCCGACCGTGCACGGCTGTTCTTCCCACAGCACCATGAGCACCAGGTACTGCGGGTAGGTCAGCTCGAGTTCTTCCAGAAGCGGTCGGTAGGCAGCGGTCACCGCGCGCGACGCCGAATACAGCGCAAAACACAGCTGCTCATCCAGACGGGGGCCGGGCACGCACGAACTCTATCGCACACTGTTCAATTGTGCACAATAGGTTCTGGGCCTCGGGTGACCCCGCGTGTCGCTCACCGGTCCACTCTCAGCGACACAGTCGCCGGATGGGCAGAACCACCAAAGGAACACCGACAGAGTCGCCGACGGTGGGCCGGGAGGCTGTCAGGAAATCCACAGCTCGTCCTCACCCGGCGGGAGTACTCCGGTCTGAGACGAGCGAAAGGACTGCTGATGAACACCGAGACCGTAGATCGTCAGTTCACGGCGCTACAGGCGCAGGCCGATCAGACGGGTGCGTTGATCCGCACGCTGGCCGACAAGATGTCCGCGGCAGCGGCGGCCGGAGACGCGAATGCCCGGGCGTGGGGGCTCGATCTCAAAGAGATCGCGCTGGCGATCCGTGACGAACAGGCGACGACAGCCGAGCTCCTGCAGGCCATCCACGGCCTCGTCGACACCCACGTCGCGGCGGTCCCTGAGCCGGCATACTCCACTCCCCCTGTCGCGTACGCCCTAGCCCAATACCAACCTCCGCAGTATCCGCAGTACACGCAGCCCGCGCAGGGCGGCGGTGCGCTGCAGCGGTTCCTCGGCGGCCGCTTCGGGCAGGCGATGGTGACCGGCGCCGGCATCGGGATCGGCGACGACATAGTCAACTCGATCTTCGATCGGTTCTGACGCCCTTCGCTGCGCGCAGCCTCGCGTGCCGATGCGTCGGTACGATCGGGAAGCACTATGGCTCGACAGCGCAGTGTGGTGCGGTCGGCGTTCGTCGCCGCCTCGGCGGTGCTGTGCGCCGCGCTCGGCTCGGCCACCGCGTGGGCCGGCGGACTCGGCGACTACGTCTGGGAACGTCGTCCCCTCGTGGTCTTCTCACCCGCAGGAAACGACCCGAGGCTCACCGAAACCCTCCGGAGAATCGACGACAGCCAGTGCGCATTCGCCGACCGCGACATGGTGCTCGCCGTGGTGGTGGCCGGCGGCAGCACCACGCTCGACGGCGCGGCGACGGACCCGGGTGAGTCGGACCGCTTGAGGCAGCGCTACCGCGTCGCACCGGACGCCTTCACCGTGGTGTTGGTCGGTAAGGACGGCGGTGAAAAGTGGCGGACCGACGAGGTTCCGGATCTCGAGGTCGTGTACTCGGTGATCGACGGCATGCCGATGCGGAGCCGTGAGATGAACGCCGGCACGGAGGGATGCTGACATGGCGCGGAATCGCCGGTGGCTCGCCGGCGTCGCGATTGCGATATCGGGCCTGATGCTGGTGGCCTGCGGACAGCAGGCCAGTGCCGACGAACCCACGGCCGCGACAGGCGTGCCCCTCATGAGCCTGGTCGATGTCGGTAGTGCCGGCGCGGTGGCCGGCTGGACCACGGTCAACGATCCGGTCATGGGCGGCAAGTCCACCTCCCGGGTCGCGTTCGGCGGGGGCGGCCTGCAGTTCTCCGGGACCCTGTCGCTGGAGAACAACGGCGGGTTCGCGTCTGCCCGCAGTCCACAGGACGCGGGCATCGGGCAGAGGGCCATCGGCGCCACCGCGCTGAACGTGCGGGCCACCGGCGACGGCAAGACGTATGTACTGAAGGCCGGGGTCGCCGGGCGACCGTGGTCCTACATCCAGCGGTTCCGGACCGACGCCGGTGTCGCACGAACCTATGCGCTGCCCGTCGAGAGCTTCGAGCCGGTCGGCATGCGTCTGGATCCTGCACCCGATGCTCCGCGGCTCCTCGATCCGTCGACCATCGACGAAGTGGCCGTCTACATCCTCGACAAGCAGCAGGGCCCCTTCGCCATCACGATCACGGGGATCGACGCCACCTCCTGACCGGAGACGTTCGGTCAGCCGCGCGGCGTGGTGGTGATGTGCACGTGGTCGAAGTGACCGTAGCCCGACGCCTGCGGCCCGGCCGGTGTGGAGTACGTGCCGCGCCAGATCACGTCCTGCAAACCGAAGCGGCCCGCGTTGGCCAATGCGAACGCCCGGATCTGATCACCGAGCGCGATGCCCTCGGGGCTGTCCGGATTGGGGATCATGATGTCGATGGCGAGGCCCCGGGGATGCCACGGCTTCGAGTCCGGCCGCACCCCGTCGATGGTGGAGATCTGAGGGAACTGAGCGCTGACGGCTCGCGCGACCAGGACCGTATTGGGTTGCAGGCCAGCCTCATTGGCAACGCCGACGGGTAGGGCATCCGGAACCTGAGGAGGCGCCAGGTCCCCGGGCGGCAGGGCGGGCATCGCGACGACAGCCGGATCCTGCGGGGCGGGAGGCGCGGCCGGCGGCGGAACTGCAGCGTCGATCACGGCTTGCTGCTGCGGCGTCAACGCCGCGTACTGAGCCTCCGCGGCGGCGATCCGGCGCAGCAGGTCCTGCCATTTGGCCTGTAGCTCGGCGCGGATCGCTGCGGCGCGCTCAGCGGCGGCGCGGGCATCGGCGGCCGAGCGCTCGGAGGCGCGGGCAGCGGTCTCGGCCTGTTCGCGCGTCTGGCGATACGAGCGGAGTCGGTCGGCCGTCGTCGCGTCCATCACGTGCTGCAGCGACAACCTGTCGATGAGCCGTTGCGGCGACGAGGCGGTGAGCACCGTCGCCAGCTGGCTGTCGCCACCACTCATGTAGGTCATCGCCGAGAGGCGGTCGACCGCGTCCTGGAGGGGTGCGAGTTGTGCGGTCGCGGCATCGAGCGCACCCTGGTCAGAGCGCCGACGGTCGTCTGCCGTGGCGAGCTCCGCCTGCTTCGCGTCGACGTCACGCTGGGCCGCGGTGACGGCCTCACGACTCTGCACCGCTTGTGCTGAGAGTTCGTTGAGCCTGGCCAGCGCCTCGTCGGCGGGTTCGGCGTGCGCGAAGCCGATCGTCGCCGCCGCCAGCAAGGCCACCACCGGGATGCCCTTGACACCGCAGAGCATTCCCCGGGAGGCGTGGCGCATGCGGATAGTCACGATCCCTTGTTCTCGAGAGTGGCCCGGCCGGGCGATCAGCGTTCCGGGCAAGGCTACGAAGTGCGTTCTGTCATGTCTAGTCGAAGGCCGCGACGCTTCAGTTGATGATCTCTCCGCCGTCATCAGAGAGCAGCACTGACAACCGCTCCCGCCACATCTGCAGCTGGTCCGGTGTCAGCCGCTCCCATTCGGTGACCTCGGCAACCACCCGCAACGGAGCGGAACTGCGGTAGGACCGGGTCGGATTTCCAGGGAACTTCTTGTCGGTCACGTTCGGGTCGTCCTCGAACTCCCCCGTCGGTTCGACCTCGTAGACCCTGGGCGCGGCGGCGCCACCGCCGAGCTCGGCGGCGATCTCGGCAGCCAGTCCGGCCCCATTCACTCGCGAGGTGAAGTAGATGTGGTTCATCACGATCTCCGGACGGTAGTTCGACGGCCGGCCCGCGGTGAGCAGGTCACCGACTGTCAGATCCGCGATGGTGCCGTGGAAGAACGGGCCGGGCTCGGCCGATCGAGACATCGGAAACCTCCAGGTCGGGTACGGGGCCGGGCCAGCATGCCGCACGACCGGGGTCTTGCCACAAGCCCCGTACCCTCGCTTAACCTGGAGTGGGAGGCGCGATCGACGCCCCGACGGTCTCAGCGTCGAGGGATGTTCTGGTAGTGAGATCGCCGATCCGCTCCTATCCCACCCTGTTGATATTCGAGTGCGAAGCCCCATACCCGTCGGCGATGCGGGGAGAGGAGTCGGCCCGGTCTGACCCGCTCCGCTGCTGACCTGACCGTATCAATGATACGGTGCAGAACCATGACGGAAGGCTCCCGCCTCAATCACCTCTCCTATGTGGTGCTGGGCGTGATCGCGGTGCGCGGTCCCACCACGTCGTACCAGCTCAAGCAGTATGTCGCTGAGTCGATCGCCTATCTGTGGCCACTCCAGCACGCGACGCTGTATCGGGAGCCGCGCCGCCTGGAGGACTGCGGGTTGTTGCAGTCCGAGACCGAAGAGGGGGGCCGACGGCGCCAGTTCTTCACGATCACCACCGAAGGGCTTGCCGCCCTTCGCCATTGGCTTCGCGACCCCAGCACCTCCCAGCCTTCGGAGCTGCACGACGAGGCGCTGCTCAAGCTCCACTTCGGTGAGCTCGCCGACGTGGCGAGCATGCGTGAGCTCGCCGAGAATCAGATCGTCGAACGCAAAGCTCGACTGGCTTACTACACGGATCTGCAGCGCCGCTATCAGGACCGCCCTGACCTGGGTTATCCCTTGGCGACGTTGCGGGCGGGCCAGATGATCGAGAAGGCGTCGATCGCGTTCTGGCGCGACATCGCCGAGAGCACAGAGCAATTGGCGCCTTCGCGGCCAGGAGCCCGCGGCCGCACCGACCTGTCCCCCACGTCAGCCCTGTCCCCCGAACGAAAGTGATGGCCCCATGACCCTGCCCGAGATCCTGCGGGACAACCTCGCACTGCCCGTCGTCGGGTCCCCGCTGTTCCTGTGTTCAGGTCCGGAACTGGTGATCGCGCAATGCAGTGCCGGCGTCGTGGGCTCCTTCCCCGCGCTCAACGCTCGTCCGGCCTCGGTCCTGCGCGAATGGTTGGAGCAGATCTCCACCACGTTGGACACCCGACGCCGCGAGCATCCCGAACTGGTGACGGCTCCCTTTGCGGTGAACCAGATCGTGCACAGGTCCAATGAGCGCCTCGACGAGGACGTGCAGGCGTGCGTCGACTTCCAGGTGCCGATCGTGATCACCTCGTTGGGTGCACGCGCCGATGTCAACGACGCGATCCACTCGTACGGCGGCATCGTGCTGCACGACGTCATCAACAACACCTTCGCGCGCAAGGCCATCGACAAGGGGGCCGACGGCCTGATCGCCGTGGCCGCCGGCGCCGGTGGGCACGCAGGCACCATCTCGCCGTTCGCACTCGTGCAGGAGATCCGAGAGTGGTTCGACGGGCCGCTGCTGCTCTCCGGAGCCATCGGACACGGCCGCTCCATCCTGGCCGCCCAGGCCGCCGGAGCCGATCTCGCCTACATCGGGTCCGCGTTCCTGGCCACGACCGAAGCGCGCACCGAAGACGCGTACAAGCAGATGATCACGACCAGCGGTGCCAGCGACATCGTGTACTCGAATCTCTTCACCGGTGTGCACGGCAACTATCTGCGCGGTTCCATCGAGGCGGCTGGACTCGATCCCGAGAACCTTCCGCAGTCCGATCCGTCGGCGATGGACTTCGGCTCCGGCGGAAACACCGATGCCAAGGCGTGGAAGGACATCTGGGGTGCCGGACAGGGAATCGGCCCCATCCAGGAGGTGGTTCCCACGGCGGAGCTCGTCGCGCGGTTGGGCCGGCAGTACGCTGCTGCCCGCGCCCAGCTGTTCGCCGAGGAGTTGGCGTCGACCGCGGTGTGACACCGCGTCACATCGCGTAGCGATGGACCGTCTGCGGGTAAATGACGATGCGCACCCACTGCTCTCGTGACATCGCCGCGAGCTCGCCTGCGCGACGGGGATCGTCGAGGTCCCAGTAGCGCGGTGCGAGTCGTTCGAGCACGGCGTGCGCGCCGTCGGTGACGATCGTCGCGGTCCCCGTCACCGACACCCACCGTTCCCGCTCCCCCACCGGTGCGGTCACCACGAGCGACGCACGGGGGTTCCGATGAAGCCGGCGTACGCGTGCGGTGTCCGGTGCGCTGAAGAGCTGGATGTCACCGGCCTCGGTCACCTCGAACCACACCGGTCTCGGCTGGGGTGGCAGCGATCCCTCGGCGGTGGTCAGGAATCCGTAGAGCGGGCGGCTCAGCAACTGCAGATCGTTCTCCGTCAGCTGGTTCATGTTCTTCAGTCAACCCTGTGTTCAGGGACGAGTACATGGGCTGGAGTCCGCGATACCTGTGTAATCGTCTACCGTGCGACTCATGGACGCGTTCGGTGATCTGTTCCGCGGCGTGCGAGCACATGGCTCCTTGTTCGGTAGTTCTCTGCTGACACCGCCGTGGTCGCTGCACTTCGTCGACGGCGCGCCGCTGACGCTGTGCACGGTTCTCGGCACGCCGTCCTCGCCTGGCGGATGGATCGTTCCCGAGCACGGCGCGCCGCAACGCCTCGACTCCTACGAGACGGTCGTCGTACGCGGCCCGGGCACCTTCACATTCGTCGACGCCCTCGACACAGCAGCCGAGCCGATCGCCTGCGGCGAATTCTGCGCAACCGCCGAACAGGGGGGAACCCGACACCGCCGCGGGTGGGCTGACCCTGGAAGTCATTCGAGCGCAACGACATTGATAGTGGGCTCCTACCCCGTGAAGGGCGAGATCAGCCGACGACTGCTCGAGGCCCTGCCGGTCGTCATGCACGTCGGCGCCGGCGGCACAGGAGACGCCGTCCTCGACCATCTCGCCGAGGAAGTCGCCGTCGACGTGCCGGGGCAGCAGGTGGTGCTCGACCGGCTCCTCGATTGGATGCTCGTGTGCACCATCCGCGGATGGTTCGACCGGCCCGGCGGTGAGCCACCGACCTGGTGGGTGGCGCAGCGCGATCCGGTGGTCGGCGATGCACTACGCCTGCTGCACGACGACCCCGCGGCACCGTGGACAGTGGCGACCCTGGCCGAACGGGTCGGGGTGTCCCGATCGACGCTGGCCAAACGCTTCACCGAGCTGATGGACGAAGCCCCACTCACCTACCTCACGCACTGGCGGATGACGCTGGCGATGGACCTGTTGACCGATCATCCCGCCTTGTCCATCGCCCAGGTGGGGCGCTCGGTCGGCTACACCGATCCGTTCGCGTTCAGTGCCGCGTTCAAGCGGGTGCGGGGCATCAACCCCCGAGACTTCCGACGTGCGGCGGCGCGCGCATGAGAAGCGGACACGGCCCCTCAGCGCTCCATGGCAGCGGCCTCTTCGAAGACCAAGCGTGCGTGCAACTGGAAGAGCTGCACGAAACGCTCTGAGTTGTCGTCGATCTCGTTGGCGATGAAGAGTCCGTCGGCCCCGGCGATCAGATAGGTGGTCAGTAACTCGACCTTGTCGGCGGCAAGCCCGGGCGCGACGGCTCGAATGGCGTCGGCGAACCGGTCGAACGCGGCATTGCGGCTGTGCAGGAACCTGGTCTTGGCCTGCAGCTCCACCGGGCGGCGGTCCAGCGCCAGCTTGAGCCCCAGCCTCAGAAAATCTGGGGTTTCTCGCAGCGCTGCGGCGACCTGAGCGCCGATCTCGCTCGCGCGCTCGCCGGCAGTGCCGTGCTCCGGCAGGCGCAATGCCTGCGACCACGTCTCGAAACTCCGGTCGATCACGGCGGCGATCAGATCGTCCTTGTCGGCGAAGTGCCAGTAGATCGATGTCGGCGGCAGACCGCTGAGCTCACTGACCGCCGAGATGGTGGTCGCGTCGTATCCGCGCTCCGCAGCCACCGCCGTCGCTGCGTCGAGAATCCGCTGACGCGAGATGTCGCCGTTGGCCCGAGTGCGGCGCTGCGCGACCGAATTCTGCTTTTTGGTGGGCATGACCACTCCTCCCCTGCCCCACGATCATGCAATACTCCTTATTGTAGGGATCGCTACATCAAGGATGGGATGGTTCATGCAATGTCCGGCGAAGACTTCTCGACACCAAACCGTCGACGGTTCCTGGCGATGACGGGACTCTCGATCGCAGCCACCGCAGCGGCGTGCTCGGCCAAACCTTCGTCCGCACCTACCCCCGCGCCGAGCAGGACCGGGTTGCCTTCGGCGTCGAAACACAACATCGTGTTCGTCTTCACCGACCAGGAACGCCACTTCGCCCAGTGGCCGAGCGGGATGTCCCTGCCGGGCCGGGAGCGCCTCCAAGCCGACGGCGTCGAGTTCACCAACCACTACTGCCCGGCCGTGATGTGCACGAGTTCCCGGTCGGTCATCCTCACCGGTCTCCAGACAGCGGACAACGGCATGTTCGAGAACGTCGACCTGCCCTACGTCAAGTCCATGAGCACCGAGATCCCGACCGTCGGCGACATGTTGCGCACAGCGGGTTACTACACGGCCTACAAGGGAAAGTGGCATCTCAACAGCGATTTCGAGACCGCCCAGCCCGACCACCTGTTCACCAAGGAGATGGAAGCCTACGGTTTCTCCGACTACGTGTGGCCCGGCGACGTGCTCACACACACTCTCGGCGGTTACACCTACGACAACATGATCGGCGGCAGCGTCGTGTCGTGGCTGCGCGACCAGGGGCGTTCACTGGCCGACGACAACAAGCCCTGGGCATTGTTCGTCAGCCTGGTCAATCCTCACGACATCATGTATTTCAACACCGACGCACCCGGTGAGCAGGTGCAGGACAACGGCCGTCTGCTGATGCACGCAGCGCGCGCACCGAAGAATGCGCTCTACGAAAAGCACTGGGAAGTAGGGCTTCCCGATAGTCTCACGCAGTCGATGACCGAACCAGGACGTCCTGCTGCCCATGGCGAATATCTGAAGGCATGGGGTTACACCCTCGGAACGATTCCGCCCGAGCAGGAGCGCTGGGGCCGGTTCTCCGATTTCTATCTCAACAGCATTCGCAGTGTCGATCAGCAGGTGACGCTGCTTCTGAACGAACTCGATGCGTTGGAGCTCGCCGACAACACGATGGTCGTGTTCACCAGCGACCACGGGGAGATGGGCGGAGCGCACGGTTTGCGAGGCAAGGGTCCCTTCGCCTACCAGGAAGCCATCCACCTTCCGCTCTACATCAAGCATCCCGATGTGTCTGGCGGACAACAGGTCACGTCGTTGACAGGACACATCGACCTGGCACCGAGCCTTCTCGCTCTCGCCGGCGTGCCGACCGGTGCCGTCGGCGAGATCGCCGGGCGGGACCTTCCTGGAAAGGACTTCAGTCCTGTACTGAGCGACCCCGCGGGTGCCGACGAACACTCAGTGCGAGAAGCAGTGCTGTTCACCTACAGCGGGCTCGCGACCAATGACAGCGAGGTGATTCGGATCGTCGCGGACGCCAAGGCTGCGAACCAGGATCCCAAGCAGGCCATGGCGATAGCCGGCTACAAGCCAGACCTGACCAAGCGAGGCAGCCTGCGCACCATGTTCGACGGGCGGTACAAGTTCACGCGATACTTCGCACCGACCCAGCGCAACGTTCCGCGCGACATCGAGGAGCTCTACCGCTTCAACGACGTCGAGCTGTTCGACCTGCAGACCGATCCGGCGGAGATGACGAATCTCGCGGCAGAGAAGGGGGACCACGCTGATCTGGTGATGGCCTCCAGCGCGAAACTCGAAGCGCTCATCACACACGAGATCGGTATCGACGACGGCCGCGAAATGCCGGACTTCGACAACATCGACTGGACGATCGACCGCATGGACCTCTAGCTCTGAGGTGTCACTAGGGTGTCACTGCCTTCACCAAGACGTCGGCGGCGAGCAGTCCGAGGTTGTTGGCGGCAAGCGGGCTGTCGCCACTGAGTAGCGTGCGATCTCGATGAACTCGACCGGTCATGTCGTCGTTGAGCACCGTGATGCCCTGGGCCTGCAGCGCTTCGGCCAACAGCCACGGCAGATGTCCGGGAATGTAGCCCATGTCGACGTTGGCGCCCTCGTCGAGCGCATCGGGGAACACACACATCGAATAGCCCTTGAATGGTGACTGACGACCGCCGCGGCCGACTGCCAACAACGCGGCCGGACCGTGGCACAACGTGATGATGTACTTGTCGCGGTCCAACGCCCAGTCCAGGGTGTGGGCCACCGCTTCAGCGTCCGGCAGCCCGAGAAGTGCTCCGTGCCCACCAGGGATGAAGACTGCCAGGTAGTCGGAGTCGTCCCCGAGCTCACCGGCGACGACATCGGACAGCTTCTCCGGCTCCTTGAACTTGGGCTTCAGGGTTTCGTACGCCTGCCGGACGGCCTCATCCTCGCCGGGCATCGCCCACCACTCCAGCTTGGCCGGGTAACCCGCGACTGTGGCGATCTCGACCTCGAAACCCGCCTTCATCAGGTGGATGAGCGGCAGGAGCGTTTCCACGGGATGATTGCCGGTCGAGAACATCTTTCCGTTCTGGCACAGCAGATACCGCTCCTCCGTGGCGATCGTCAGGATCTTCCAGCGGCCCTCGGTGTAGGCACCTTCGTGCTCGACCCCGTCGAAGTCGCTACGCGGTGGAACGTACTGGGTCAACGAGTACGGCGACGGGAAGAACGCGTTGTCTTCGGCCTCGTCGGGGCGGGGCTCGCGGCTCGGGGCTCCAGAGTTGGTGGTCATCGGTCATCCCTTCTCGTCGATACCTCAACTGTTCGGGAAGAGCCCGTCGATCGCAATGGCCATGACGGGCCTAATCCATCTGCTGGATCTGGAGGAGATTGCCGCAGGTGTCATCGAGTACGGCCGTGGTGACCGGTCCCATGCTCGTCGGCTCCTGGGTGAAGTAGACCCCGAGCGCACGGAGGCGCTCGTACTCCGCGCGAACGTCTTCGACAGCGAACGCGGTGAACGGGATGCCGTCGGCGACGAGCGCTTCCTTGAACGGTCTCACCGCAGGGTGCGCGTCGGGTTCGAGCACCACCTCGGTGCCGCCCGGATCCTCCGGTGACACGACGGTGATCCAGCGGTGCTCGCCCATCGGGATATCGTGCTTCGCTTGGAAGCCAAGCACTTCGGTGTAGAACGCCAACGCCTTCGCTTGGTCGTCGACGAACACGCTCGTCAGGGTGATCCTCATGATGATTCCTCTCCGTGGTCGACGTGCTTGCACTTCAGCCACCGCTCGACGATCGGTTCCAGCGGCGTGGTGTCGATGTCGTGGAACTTGAAGCGGCCCTCCCGCCGGGTGGTCACGAGGCCGGAGGCTTCGAGGACGTCGAGGTGTTGCGAGATCGCCTGCCGCGACGATCCGAGGCCGTGTTTGGACGCCAGCCGTGCGCAGATCTCGAACAGCGTCTGTCCGCTCCGGTCGGTCAGCTCGTCGAGGATCGTCCGTCGCGTGGGATCAGCCAGAGCTTTGAAGACATCGCCCACCGCCATACGATAGGCAAGCAATCACTTGCATGTCAACGGTGGTTCGGATACCACGGGGTTTCCAGGGCGCGCACACCCATTGCCGATGCCACCGTGGGATCTGTGCTCACCAGTACTACGCAGAAGATCACCGTGGTCGGAGCCACCGGCCTCATCGGCCGTCAACTCCTCCCCCTCCTCAGTGGCCGCGGCCTCGACGTCACAGCGGCCTCCCGCGCGTCCGGTGTCGATCTGCTCACCGGCGACGGCCTCGATGACGCCCTGACCGGCGCGGACGTCGTCATCGACGTGATCAACTCCGCGACACCGGACGATTCCGCCCAGGCGTTCTTCGCGCACACGTCGGCCCACTTGTCAGCGGCCGCAGCCAGGACCGGGGTCGGCCACTATGTCGTCCTCTCGATTGTCGGAGCGGATCGTATGGCGGCCCAATCCGGTTACATCCGAGGCAAGTTGGCGCAGGAAGCCGCGGCGGAGAGATCGGGTGTGCCGTGGACGGTTCTGCGTGCCACTCAATTTCACGAACTGGCCGGACCCATCACCGAGTCCCTCATCACCGACGACGTGGTACGCGCACCGGTGGCACTGATCCAGACTGTCGACTCCGCTGAGGTGACGGCGATCCTGGCCAGGATCGCTGTCGGTCGCCCGCTCAACGCCATCCATCACGTCGGCGGACCACAGAAGATGTCCTTCGCCGACATGGCCCGCACCGTCGTAGGACACCAGGGCCGCACGCTCGATGTCATCGACGATCCGTCAGCGACCTACAGCGGGCTGTCGATCGACTTCACGACGCTCGTCACAGACGACGACGCCGAACTGGGCACGACGCGCCTCGAGGACTGGTTGTCGGGCCGCTGACCGAGCTGGTTTGGCACGGCCGCCGTTCTTCGTCGCCTACGGTGGAGTTCACAGCCGATCGCCAGGGGGCACCGTTTCATGAACCACTCATGCGCGCGCCGAGCGCTGATCATTCCTATCGCCGCAGCACTCGTCCTCGGCGGCGCAGCCTGCGCCGACGACCGCACGGACGCTCCCCCGGCGTCGACCTCGACCTCGACCTCGCAGACGAGCTCGGCCGCAGGCGGGAGCACGCACGATCAGGTCGAGAAGTTGCTGGACGAGGCGGAGGAAGCGTTCGACGCTCCGGCGAGAACATCGTCGGCCGGCAACACCGACAAGACAGTCGACAACATGTCGATCGTCGCCGACCGGTTGATGCAGGCGCACGAGCTCGCTCCGTACCGCAACGACCTTCTCTTCAGCGCCGCGTCCGCGCAGATCGCTCGCAAGGACGTCGACGCTGCGCTCGCGCTCTACAAGAGTGCGCTCGCCACAGCACCCAATGATGTTGACGCGCAGTCCTATCTGGCCGGCTGGTCCCGCTATCTCGGCCGACGGGCCGAATCGGACAACTACGTCGATCAGATCCGCGGCCTGGACCCCGCACGCGCAGAGCAGCTGGAGGCCATGTTCGCCACGATCGACCAGAAGGTCTCAACGCCGCTGACCGATGCATTGCCGGCGCTGCCAGAGCCGGGGCTCGGGATCGTGACTTTGGGTTATGCACTGAAGGACGACGGATCGATGGACGACATCCTGATCGCTCGCCTCCAGCAGACCAAGGCTGCCGCGCAGCGCTGGCCGAGCGCACCGATCGTGGTCACGGGCGGCGTGGAGCAGTCCGGGCGCACCGAAGGCGAGTCGATGAAGGAGTGGCTCGTCAACAACGGCGTTGCGGCTCAACGCATTCACGACGAGAACTTCGCGCGCTCGACGGTCGAGAACGCCTCGTACGGCGTGGAGGTGCTGGCAAGCCTGCGCGCCTCGCACGCGTTGATCATCAGTTCGGCCAGCCACATTCGCCGTGCGTTGACGCTGTTCCAACTGGCCGCGGCCGACACCCTGGGCAGAGACTTTCCCTTCTCGGGTAGCGGGAGTGCCGACAAGCCACTTGCCGAACTCGCCACCGCGACTCCCGATGAGCTGCTCTCCATCTATCGCGATGCGTTCAGCTCCATAGGGATGTGGAGTTACCGCAGCGCCCCACTGCTCAGGCAGTAGGTCTCTCAGCCGCCTCAGGACAGCGGCAGGTTCGGAGGTTCGAAGCCAGGGTTGACCAGCGCCGTGGCAGATGCCGTCCCGATCGGTCCCGCCTCGTCCACGAGAATGGCTGTGCCCGTAGAGATCCCATCATGACTGTGATGGGTGAGGGCGGCGAGGCCGATGAATTCTCCGGCGGGAAGGCGGCTGAGCGACACCGTGTAGTCGGCGTTGATGAACGGCAGGCCGTCCTCGCCGAAGCCTGTGAGCGAACTCGCCACATCGCCTGCCATCGCGGCGGATCCGAACGGTGTCGGCGGCAGCGCATCGACGAGCGGCAGCACATCGTGCACCCAGACGAACTTGGGACCGCTGTGCGCCCACGCTGCCAGACCGTCGCTGGGAGTTGAATCCTCGCGGCCCGCGGTGAACATCAGCATCGGCGCGTCGTCGGGATACGTCTCGGGTATCACCGGTAGCGATGGCATGACCACATCGGCAGACCAGCGCGGGGCCACAGGCTGCTCACCCGGTCGCAGATAGAGCAGGCTGGCTCTGGCGACCGGCCTGCCATCCTGGGTCATCACGACGTCGGCCAGAAGCAGGCGGCGCCCCGCGCGCACGATCTCGGTGGTCACCGACACCGGCGTCATCGCCGCGGGCCGCATGAGGTCCACGGTGAACCGCGCCGGGCGCATGCCGGCCGTCTGGTCGGCGAGATCGCGCTCTCCGATGAGGCCCAGCAATCCACCGAGATAGTTGCCGCTGATGGTGTCACCCCACGGACCCCGAGCCCAGTGCGTGGGCGCGAAGTGTTCACGCCCGCCGGCCTCTGTCTGCAACGCGAAGAATGCTCGGGTACTCATCGGGGCTGACGATAGCGGTCCGACTACCCGAGGTATCTCACCCGGTTGGTGACGCGGTGCGGAAGATGGGCCAGCAGATCTCGGTCGCAGTGAAATGCGTCGGCTCCAACAGCGAGCCGCCGAGATAGTGCTCGCGGGTCGGACCTTGGTCGCTGATCAACTGTTCGTTGGCGTACTTCCCCAGCGCCGCGTAGCTGCGGTCGATGCCCTCGTGATTGCCCGAATGTGTGAGCACCGCGTAGTCGGCTCGAGGAAGGACATGGGCCCGAATTCCCTGCGGCGCCATCGTGGATTGCGGCGCAGGAACGAAGAGTGTTGCCTCTCCGCGGGATTCACTGAACAGTGCTCGGGCGTATAGGCCGCCGTAGACGACAGCGTCGGGTGCACCTGCAGCCGCGGACAACGCCTCACCGAGTGTCGAAAGCGTCGCCACGAACCAGGTGTCGATCTCGTCGACGTCGATGATCGCGGTGATCGACCAGACCGCGAGCGCAGGCTCCTGGCGCAACTCCACTGCTGCGGTGTGCACGGGAGCGAGCAACTCACGCAGCGCGCTGACGGTGTCGCGCGTCTGCTGCAGCTGCTGCTCCATCTGCTCGAGGTGCGTCGTGATGATCTCAGTGCGTGCCGCGGAGTCCTCGGTACTCAGCAACGCCTTGATGTCGGGGATGGACATCCCGAGCGAGCGGAACCGCCGGATGATGTGGGCGTGATCGACCTGACTGCTGTCGTAGAAGCGGTAGCCGGTGTGCGGGTCGATGTGGGCGGGCTCGAGGATGCCGAGGTCGTGGTAGTGCCGCAGCGCCTTTCTCGTGAGGCTGGTCATCAACGAGAAGTCGCCGATCGACACCTGCACGCCCATCGCGTCCCCCTCACGGTCTTGCGGTTGGTCTTGCGTTCACCCATGACGATTGTGCAGTTTCCCGTAGGGGCAAGGTCAACATCGGATCGGCGGCTTGACCTTGCCCCACGGGGAAGGCCCACCGTCGTGTCATGACAACAGCATGGGATGAGCTCCCGGAGACGATCAGAACTTTCATGACGGCACTCGATGCCCGTCAGGTGGATCATGCGCTGGCCACCCTGACCACCGATGCCGTGGTGACCGACGAGGGCCACGACTTCACGGGCCACGACGAGATCGGGACGTGGATCGCGACCGCGGCCAGCGAGTACACCTACACCGCCGAGTTGACTGGTGTGACGATCACCGAAAGCACCATCGTCGTAGGACAACACCTCGAAGGCAACTTCCCCGGCGGAGTAGCCGACCTGCACTACCGGTTCACGCTGGACGGCGCACTGATCGCCCGGTTGGTGATCGAGCCATGACGCGGCGGTGGTTCATCACAGGGGGTACGCCCGGCGGGCTCGGGGTGGCGTTCGCCGAGGCGGCGCTCGAGACGGGCGACCGTGTGGCGCTCACCTCGCGGCGGCCACAAGAGCTCGCCGCGTGGGCCGAAGAGTACGGCGACCGCGTTCTCGTCGTGCCGCTCGATGTCACCGACGCTGCCCAGGTTCGGCACGCGGTGCAGACGGTCGAGGACGAGTTCGGCGGCATCGACGTGGTGGTCAACAACGCCGGCCGTGGATGGTTCGGCTCGATCGAGGGGATGGCGGAGTCGACTGTGCGCGCCATGTTCGAGCTGAACTTCTTTGCGGTGTTGTCCGTGGCGCGCGCGGTGCTGCCGGGAATGCGGGCACGCGGCAGCGGGTGGATCGTCAACGTGTCGTCGGTGGCGGGTCTGGTGGCAGCGACCGGGTTCGGCTATTACAGCGCGACGAAGTTCGCCATCGAAGCCGTCACCGAGACGCTGCGTGAGGAACTGGCCGGGCAGGGTGTCTCCGTGTTGGCGGTCGAGCCGGGAGCGTTCCGCACCAACGCATACGCCGGCTTCGCGGATGAACCTGTCGCGGAGCCGATTCCGGAGTACTACGACATGCTCGAACAGGTCAAGGCGACGTTCGTCGAGATGGACGGCGTGCAGCCCGGCGATCCGCGCCGCGGCGCCCGTGCGGTGCTCGCGGCGATGGCCCAGGACCCGCCTCCCCGGCGACTGGTGCTCGGCAACGGTGGCTTCGATGCGGTGGTCGACACGCTCGAGGGTGCGCTGGCCGACATCCGGTCCAACGAGGAACTCTCCCGCAGTGCCGACTTCCCGAACTCGGCCCTGGGCGGATGACCGCTCCTGCAGCACAATTGAACCCGTGACACCCTGTGCCACCGCTCGGTGAGGACCCACCAGGGCGTTGATGAGGTGCCGCCTGTCAGGCGACCTGGTTGTCAGGTGGTGCGGGTCCGCCGGGTTCTGACGCGTCGGCTGTCTCCTGTGTGGGTTCGTCCTCGTCGGGTGGACGCAGGAGGCGTTCGGGGGTGTGGTGGGTGTTGATCCGGGTTTGTCCGGTGTCGAGGTTCGGTGGTGGGGTCCATTCGACTTCGTGGCGGGCGTTCATCGACGTGCTCCAGCCGCCGTCTTTGACGCTGCGGTTGTCGGGTGGGCAGGCCAGACCGAGATCGTCGATGTTGGTCACCCCGCCCTCAGACCAATCGGCGGTGACGTGATGCACCTGGCAGCCATACGCGCCGACGGGGCAACCGGGTTTGGTGCAGCCCCCCTCACGCGCGATCAACATGACCCGCTGCGCGGCCGAGGCCACCCGCCTCGTGCGGAACAGGTCCAGTGCGGAGCCGGTGGCGCGGTCGAACACCGCCAGATAGTGGCTGGCGTGGGAACCCATGCGAATCACGTCCTTGATCGGCAGCCGGGTACCGCCACCGGTCGTCCCGATCCCGGCGCGCGATTCCAGGTCCTGCAGGGTGGTGCGCACGATCACCGTCACCGGTAACCCATTGAGCTGACCCAACTCGCCGCTCATCAACGCGATCCGACCTACCGCCACCAACGCGTCGTGCTGGCGTTGGGCCAGGCTGCGGTGATCGTTGTCGATCTGGGCTTGCGTCGGCGTCCCCGAGATGCAGGGTTCCTCATCGTCGGGGTTGCACATGCCCGGGGCGGCGTACTTGGCGAAGATCGCCTCCCACACCGCCGCCGCCTCCGGGGTGAGGCCGGCCCGCCATTGCGTCATGCCGTCGCGACGTTGCGGGCTCTTGGTCAACCCCCGCTTGCGGACGCGTTCGGCGTCGTCGGGTTCGGGCCCGTCCTGATCGAGCAGGAACAGCTCCAACTCTGCGGCGTCGCGGGTGGCTTTCGGGCCGGCACCGGTGGCGATGCGCACCACCTCAGCCTCGAACTGCTCCCGGGTCGCGGCGTCGACAAAGCTCGGGAGGTCGTCGACCGCTTTACGGATCACCTCCACATGTTCGGGGGTAATTCGCCCCTCGGCCTGGGCGGCTGCGGTCGCGGGCAAGACCGGCGGTAGGGGTTCTCCGGTCATCGACTGCCGCGGGGCAAGTAGCGCCGCCTCACTCAGCCGGCGGTTCGCTTCCGACCCGCTGATTCGGTACCGGATCGCCAGGACGTCTTTCCAGTTCTTCGCCCCCATTTGCACCGCAGACGTCTCCACCTGCAACCGCGCCAACGCCCGATGCTGCGCCGCCGGGAGCCGGCACCCCGCGGTTTCGAGCTCGTCGAGCAGCTCCACCACCTCGGCAGCAGTGGACCGATCCAGGCTGCAGGCCAGCACAGCATCGACAGCGGCCCGTAACCCCGCGACCACCTGCTGCACCTCCGACACACTTCGAACATACATTCGACCACCGACAATCTGCGTCCGCGCTGCGTCGACGGCCGGCGCAACGATGGACACTGTGGTGTGGCTCTTTCTGCAACGGTGTTCAAAGTCGAATTCGGTGTCTCCGACGTCGACCATGGCTACTACGCCGATCACACTCTGACCGTGGCTCGTCACCCGAGTGAGACCGATGAGCGGATGGTGGTGCGATTGTTGGCCTTTGGCCTGCGGGCACACCGGCTCAGCGACGTCGACGGCGAGTTGGAGTTCGGACCGGGCCTGTCCACCCCTGGCGTACCGGACGTGCGACTCGCCGACTACACGGGCCGAATCCTGGAGTGGATCGTCGTCGGCCAGCCCGACGAACGTGTCCTGAGCAAAGCGGCCAGCCAGTCCGACCAGGTTGTGCTGTTCCCGTTCGCCGCCGGCGTGGCCACCTGGTGGCGCACCGTCGGCCCCAAAGTGGCCGGGGTACAAAACCTGTCCGTGGTGCAGATACCGCACCAGCCGGTGCAGCAGTTGGCGCAGACTGTCGATCGACGGATATCGGCTCAGCTGATGCTGATCGAAGGTCAGGTGACGATGACCGTCGGTGACGTCGACGTCACCTTCACGCCCGACTCACTCATGTGACGGTTGCCCTTCGCTGTTCAGGGTTCTGCAACGATGTCGCGCCGATACCATTGCGCAGCAAGCGCATAACACCCGATCGCCACCAACTGCATGGTCGGCACGAGAATCAGCAGTGCCCTTCCCAGTGACTGGGAGCCCAGGGCACCAGTCAGTGAATCGCTGACCACGCCGGTCAGGAACGGGCCGACCGCACCCAGCGTCGCGTTGAAGAACAAGAACACGGCCGACGCCGTCGCGCGATGCTCGGGAAGGACCAGGCGCTGGATCGCCGCGATGGACGGCGCCAGATAGGCGACGCCGATCAGATAGGCCAGCGCCAGGAGCCAGACGCACCACAGACGACTCTCCACGACAAACGCCAACGCAGATGCAGGCAGGAGCGCCGCGATCAAGATGACGACGATCCACAGCAACCAGCGTGCGTCACGAGCGGCCAGCCGGTCTGCGATTCGTCCGACGACGAGCAATCCGAAGACCCCCAATGCGCCGGTGGCCAGGCCGTATTCGACACCGACCTCGCCCAGTGTCATTCCCCGGGTCCGCATCAGGAACGCAGGCGCGAACGTCGTCAACGAATAGCCCGCTGCGGACACCAGCGCGGTACCGGCCACCATGGCCAGAAAGCTGGGCTTGCGCAGCAGATCCCACCACTTCAGCGTGTCGCTGTCCTGCCGCGGCGGCGGAGTCGGCAGGCTCTGGCGGAACCTGACAACCCACAGCACCACAGGCGCCAACAGCACGCTGATGGCTCCCATCGTCACGAAAGCTGCCCGCCAGCCCATGCTTTCGGCTAGCAGTCCGCCGCCGAGCAGGCTGGCCGCACTGGCCAGCGGGATCGCCATGGTGATCACCGCCAGCGGAGCCGACCGCTTGTCCGGGAGAAAGTTGCGCGCCACATAGGCATGCGCCGCCGGTGTACTACCGGCCTCGCCGACGGCCACCCCGACGCGCGTCAATGCCAGCTGGAGACCGGACTGGACCGCACCACCGAGCATGGTCATCGCGCCCCACAGCGTCAGGCAGCCGGCGATCACCGCACCGAAGGCACCGCGGTCGGCGACACGCGCGATCAGAATGCCCACGACGGCGTACACGACGAGGAAGCCGAAGCCGTTGATGACACCGATTGCCGTGTCGGACAACGCAAGATCCTGCTTGATCGGCTCAGCCAGTACACCGGGTAAGAACCTGTCGACGTAATTGAGGGTGCCGACCAGCGCGAGCACCACAACGGCGCCCCAGGCGCGCGTCGGTGAGTGCGCGGCCTCGGTGTGCCGCGCGGCGTCCTGCGGTGTCGACATCGTTCTCCTCGGTCAATCGCTACCGAGCAGCTTCTCAGACGTCCTGCAGTGCCCACCGCCTGGGAGGGAGCACGCGGGCACTCACGTGGCGCTGGGGGCCATCGTCACCCGGTTACGGCCAATCTGCTTGGCACTGTAGAGCGCTTGGTCGGCGGATTGGAGAAGGTCCCGCGGCGAGCCAGTATCGGTGTCGATCGCGGCCACCCCGATGCTGATCGTGATCGGGCGCTTCGGCCAGGGCGCCCTCTGCACGGTGCGCCGGAACCTCTCAGCGAGCACGAATGCGCCCTTGCAAGTGGTCTCGGGGAGAACGACCGCGAATTCCTCACCGCCGTAGCGGAACAGAGTGTCCGAGTCTCGCATTTCCGATTGCAGGAGCTGTGCGACCGATCGGAGCACCTCGTCGCCGGCGGGATGGCCGAAGTCGTCGTTGAAGGATTTGAAGTGGTCGACGTCGATCATGAGCAGGGACAAGGTCGTGCGTCTCGCTCGTGCCCGCATGAAGTCCTCTTCGATCGTGAGATCGAAGGAACGCCGATTCTTCACGCCCGTCAGCACATCGGTGACCGATTGCGACTCCAGGTGCACCCTCACCTTTTCGATGTCCCGCTGGTACTCCTGCAGCAGTTCGACGTACTTCTCCTGATCCAGGACGGCCTGCTCGAGGGTGGCGATACTTCGACGGAGTTCGAGTTGCACGATGATCTCGCGGGAAAGAATTTCGAGCGCCTCTCGCTGCGTCTCGCTGAGACTCCGCGGCTCGCGGTCGATCACACAGATCGTGCCCAGCGCCTCGCCCGTCGGCGCCACCAGCGGTGCGCCCGCGTAAAAGCGGATGCCGGGATCACCGGTCACGAGGGGATTCGCGGCGAAGCGTTGATCGGTAGTGGCATCCTCGACCGTCATCACGCTTCCGGGATCCATGATCGCGTGTGCACAGAAGGCTTGTGAGCGGGGTGTCTCATCGACGTCCAGTCCCACGTTCGCCTTGAACCACTGGCGGTCGTCATCCACCAGCGTGACCAGCGCGATCGGCGTGCCGCAGATCGCCGACGCAAGCTTGGCGAAGTCGTCGTATGCCTGCTCCGGCAGGGAGTCCAGGATGTTGTAGTCGGCGAGAACCTTCATCCGCTGGTCTTCGTTCCCGGGTACCGGGAATTCGTTGTGCCACATGCGCGCCCCCACATGTTGAGTTGTAGCGGCGCCGTCTTCACCGCGTCTCTTTCACGAGCCCAGATCATAACTTGGCATACGCTGCCGTTCGGCAAACTTCGCTGAACCCGACTATGACCGCCCGGACGCCCGGTCATGTACGAGGGCCGGGGCCGCTGCGTCGTTCGTTTCGGCCAAGAGGTCAGGCCGTGGGTAACCGCATCACGAAGCCCGCCTCCAGCGCAACCCACAGCGCACCGTCCGGTCCGATGGCCAACCCGTGCGGCTCGCTGCCCGCGGGCAGGTCGATCGTGTCGACCTCACCGTCAGCGCTGACGTGGGCGATCTGATCGGCGCCCCACAGGCTGACCCACACCCCACCGGAGGGGTCGGCGACCACCGCGTGCGGCTTTCCCGGCAGGTCGAGCTCCTGGATCGCCTCGTTGAGCGGGATACGGCCCACCTTGTCGGCGAGCACCTCGGTGAACCACACCGCGTCGTCGTGGGTCTGGGCGATGCCCACCGGACCGGCGTTGGGGGTCGGCAGCGTCCGCACCTCGAGTTGGCCGCGATGGAGGCGGCCGATGGCGTTGGCCTGGTTCAACGTGAACCAGAGGGCGTTGTCCGGTCCGGTGATGATCGACGACGGCATGCCGCCCGGGGCCGCCTGCTCGCTGAGATCACCGTCGACGTCGACGCGGCCGATGACACCGCTTCCCATGGCCGTGAACCACAGCGCGCCGTCGGGTCCGGTGGTGATACCGAACGGGGCACTGCCGCTGCGCAATTGGTAGTCGGTTTGCATACCGTCAGTGGAGATCCGGCCGATCCGGTCGTCGCCCGCGCGGGTGAACCACAGCGCGCCGTCCGGTCCGGCGGTGATGATCGAGGGCTTGCTTCCCTCGGCCACCGGATACACCTCGAGGTCTCCGCCGGCACCCACCCGCGCGATCGCGCCGCGATGGACCAGCGTTACCCACATCGCGCCGTCGGGGCCGGCAGCCAACGCATACGGCCCGCCATCGACGGCGACTTCGAAGATGCGGCTCATGCGACGGTGACCACGGCGACGACGATGGAGAGGCGTGACACGGTCAGCTGATGTCGGCGCATGTGCACCGCCGCAGCCTGACACATCGCGCCACCGTGGAACAACCCGTTATCCGGATCAGGCTCTCGCTGCGACACCACCTCCGTCAGGACCCCGTGCTGGTCCGCGTCGGCGCCCGCCGCAATGCTTGCGGTTCGCGAGACCTGTTGTCATCCAGGATGTCTGGGTTGCGAGAAGCCACATTTTATGGCCTGCGACGGGAGTCGCTAGCGTCCGACTCGTGGAATTGACCTTTCGATCAGCCGCAGAGTTGACGGTCGCGTTGCGCGCAGGGGAGGTGTCCTCGGCCGAGGTGACCGCGGCGACGATCGCCCGAATCGAGCGCTGCGATGGGGCGACCAACGCGATCTGCGTGCGGGACTTCGAGCGGGCGCGCCACGCTGCCCGACGCGCCGACGAGGCCCGTGCACGTGGTGAAGATCGGGCGCTGCTGGGCATTCCGGTGACGGTCAAGGAGTCCTTCAACGTAGCCGGGTTGCCCACGACCTGGGGCCTGCCGGAGAACCGGGGGTTCGTGCCGTCCGAAGACGCGGTCCAGGTGGCGCGGCTCAAGGCCGCCGGCGCGGTGGTGCTCGGCAAGACGAACGTGCCGGCGGCCCTACAGGGTCTGCAGAGCTTCAATGAGCTGTACGGCGTGACCACCAATCCGTGGGACCACAGTCGTACGTCGGGCGGATCGTCGGGCGGATCGGCGGCTGCCCTGGCGTCCGGGTTCGGTGCGCTGTCCATCGGATCCGACCTCGCCGGTTCACTGCGCACGCCCGCGCACTTCTGCGGTGTCTACGGGCACAAACCGACACTCGGGCTGGCGGCAATGCGTGGCATGACCCCGCCACGGACGCCGGCATTACCGGCCGACCCCGACCTCGCCGTCGTCGGTCCGATGGCCCGCACCGCCGGCGACCTGACACTTCTGCTCGACGTGATGGTCGGACCCGACCCACTGACGCACGGCGTGGCACACACGGTTTCGCTGCCTGCCCCGCGTCACGAGAGGCTCGGCGACTTCCGAGTACTCGTTCTCGAGGAGCATCCGTGTATCGCCACCGGGTCCGCGGTGCGTGCCGGCGTCGATCGAGTGGCCCGCGCACTCGTCTCCGGTGGCGCTCGAGTGGAACGGCACAGCCCGCTGCTACCCGATCTTGCCGACGCCGCCTCGCTCTACACTCTCCTGCTCTTCTCCGGAGCGGTGGCGCGTTTTCCCGTCGACGAACACGAGGTCCTGCGCACCCGCGCGGCGCGTCTGAGACCGGAGGATCACAGTCTGAACGCGGCGCGGCTGCGCGGAATGGTGTTGAGCCATCGCGAGTGGATGGAAGCCATCCATCGTCGCGACCTCCATCGGCACCATTGGCGACAGCTGTTCGCGGCCTTCGATGCCGTGGTGTGTCCGATCACCCCGACTCCCGCATTCCCGCACGACCACAACCCGGATCTACTGGGATGCCGGATCGACATCGACGGCGTCGACTACGCGTTCTTCGACCAACTGGTGTGGGCCGGTCTGGCCACGATGCCCGGCCTGCCTGCAACCGCCATACCTGCAGGGCGATCCGTCGAGGGATTGCCGGTCGGCGTGCAGCTCATCGGTCCGATGTTCGAGGACCGCACTCCGCTGATGCTGGCAGAACTGCTCGAACAGGAGCTCGGCGGATTCCGACCGCCGACGTAGAACGCGAAATCGACCCTCGAGCAGACGAATTCACGGCGACAGCTAGGTCATGACTGTCCGTGTGCGCCAGCCAGAATCTGTTCGCGCAGAATATCGGCGTGACCGCAGTGGTGAGCGAGTTCGCGTAGAACCTGCAGATACACCCAGCGCACTGTGCGTCGACCAGCCTCGTGACCCGTCACGACAGCGTCTAGCGGCAGACCGGCAACCGCTTGCCGGGCCGTAGCGCAGGCCTTGCCGAAGGCCGCGGTCACAGTCGCAATCGTGTCATCGTCGGTGAGACTGAACGACTCGTCCACACTCTGAACCAGGCCGAGCTCCCGCCGCGATGTGCCACCGACGCACTGCTCGAACCACACTCGCTGCATCCAGGTTACGTGCTTGAGCAAGCCGAGCAGTGTCGTCGCCGACGGCACGAGCCGGATACGCACCTGCTCCTCCGTGAGGCCGTCGACAGTGGCCTCGATAGCGCGGCGATATTCCTCGACGAACGCGTCGAGCTGCGTGCGCTCATCGCCGACCAAGACGTCGAACGGGCCCATCGGAACCTCCCATCACAACAACCGCGGCTCCGCCCCGGACGGCACGCTATGACCGGCGGTGCCGATGCTCTCAACGATCCTATGTCCCGTATCCGATCAGGACACCAGAGTGGTCCGAGTCTCCAATCAGACTGATGACGAGCCGAATTCGTCGGGTGGTCAGGAGGTCCTATCGTGACGACTTGCCTAATGACCGTTTGGTCATTAGCGTGGTAGGCATGTCGCTCACCGTTCGGTTTCCTGCGAACAACCTGGCGGGCATCGCCACCTTGCTGCGGTTGTATCTGGTACTTGCCGTGCTGACACTCGTCGCGCTGCTGGTGTTGTCACTGGTCGACCCGGTGGCCGCGCCGCAGACAGCATGGGTGCATGCGGTGATCGTCGCCGGTTTCGCCGCCCTGCTGCCGATCCGGCTGCGGTCGGCCAGTCGCGGTAGCGTCGCCGCGTTGAGGGCGGTCGGCCTGATTGCTGCCACCGTGTTTCTGGTCAATGTGGTCGAGGCGCTGTGGCCCGGCTTCGTCCCGATGTGGATGCGGAGCGAGATGTGGGTCATCGCCGCGCTGATGTTGGGTGTCATCGCTCTGGTCATCCGCGAGCGGCTCTGACAGAGCGATGAGTTCTGCACCGCGACAACGACTAAGCGCCGAAGTGAGGCGCCGGCAGCTGGAGAGCGCGACCATCCAGATCATCGGCCAGGACGGGCTGTCCGCGGCCACCGCCGAGTCGATCGCGCGGGCTGCGGGTGTGTCCAAGGGGCTGCTCTGGCGGTACTACAAGGACCTCGAGGACCTGTTGCTCAGCGCCGGACGGCGGGCATTGGCGACACTGGAAGCGGCCGTGGCCTCCGATACCGACATGGACGCTGACGTGACCGCACTGTTCCGATCAGCCATTCACCGCGCCGCGACGTTGCCTGCCACCCACCCCGCTGAACTTCAGGCCATCCGGCACATCGCCATCGGTCTGCGCCCGCACGTGCCCGAAACGACACTGCGCGCCAACGAATATCGCCAGTTACACGCCCGTCAGGCTGCGCTCATCGCGCGGGGACAAGCCGACGGAAATCTGCGCCCCGGCCTCGATCCACACCTCCTGGCGGTCACCTACCAGGGGATGGTCGACTCCATGCTGGATTATCTGCACTCTGATCCCACGCTGGACCCCCGTACCGTCGCCGACCATGTCGCCGATGTCCTGCTCGCCGGGATCTCGACACCGTAATGACTGCTCGAGGGGCACGTCGTGCGTCAAACCCCCCTCGTCGCTGAAGCGAAGGTCGACCGAATGCCTTGCGCCACAAGCGCTGCCACGACGGGCATGAGCCCGAGCAGCGCGCACATCGGTAGCCACAGGAGCCCTGAGCGGTCCAACACCACGCCACCCAGCGACGAGCCTGCGCTGATCCCGATCTGGAACGCCAGGACATAGAGCGCCGACGCCATCACCTGGGCGCCCGGACCGCCACGCAGCGCCGCGCTCTGCATCGTCGGGGCCACGCATGCCTGCGCCGCGCCCCAGAGGATCACGCCGACGACGAACACGGGTGCGGGCGGTGACAAAGCGATCACACCGAACGCCACCATCAGTCCCACCGTGGTCAGCGCTACGGCGACATCGAGACTGCGGTCGATCTGCCTGCCGATCAAGGCGACGGCAAGCAAGCCCGCTACGCCGAAGGCTATTTGCAGACCGCCGAGGGACCACGCGCGGAAACCATATGGCTGCGCTATGAGCGCGAAGAACGTGTACGGCACGTAGGTTGCAGTCACCACCAACAGCGTGAGGACGCAGACCTTTACGACGCGTGGTAGCCAAGACGGCTCCCGAGGCGCCCTCTCCGAAGTCGTCGCATCCGGCGACAACGCGGGCAGGCTCACCCACGACAGAACGGCCAGCACGAGTGCCCCCACCGCCACCACGCCGGCCGCGGCGCGCCATTCGATCCACGACGCAAGTCCGGTCATCAGTGGTGCGCCCCCACCAGCGCGGCCGAACCTCCGAGGAAGACCTGCGCAGTGGCCCGCCCCTGCCGGTCCTCAGGCGCCAGCGACACTGCGACGATCGGTACGGTCGACCACAGCAGTCCGTGGGGTATCGCGGCGACCGCCCTGGCCGCCAACGCCGCGGGCAGGTTCGGCGCTACCGCCAGCGCTGCCTGCGACACCGCGAGCACGATCAGTGCTCCGACGAGCACGGCGCGGCGGTCGACGTGCCGAGTCAGCGCCACCGTCGGCAAGATCGCAGCGCCGGCGACCAGGGCGTACACGGTGAGCATCAGACCGCCACCGGACTCGGTGGTGTGCAGATCACGCGTCATATCGGTCAGCACGCCGATCGGGAACATCTCGGCCGTGAGATACACGAACAGCGCCCCCGCCAGTACTGCCGTCTGCAGCGGGGCGGGGGCCTTCCTCGCCGTCACAGCTCGTGTGTGCCCAGGAATTCACTGATGTCGTCGATCCACACCAACGCTTCCTCGGGGGTGAAGATGTGGCCGGCATCGGGGTATTCGATCATCGACGCATCCGGTATCTCCGCGGCCAGTCGACGGGTGGACTCAGGTAGTACGATGCGGTCCTGTCCTGCGACGAAAACGACTGTGGGCAGAGCGAGTTCGCGACATGCATCATGTGTGTCGATCGATGTAGCCAATCGGGCCTGATCCGCCCCGCCGTCCGGATAGTTGTCCTGTGTCGTCGCCACGGCCGCATCGGCTGCCGCAGCGTCGAGACTCCCGAGCACCGCCGGGGACGACAGGCTCACCAGGTAACCGGCAAGAGCGTGACGATCACCGCTCGCCGCCAGTGCGGTCCAGGTGTCGACCACCAACCGCAGTTGCTGGTCGGCACGAGCGAACCCGACGGTGAGGAGCAGCCCACTCACCCGGTCCGGATGCCGGGCGGCCGCCGTCACGGCCACAGCTGTCCCCAACGACAGACCCAGAATCGGGAATCTCTCGAAACCGGCCTCGACCGCCGCCCCCACCAACGAGTCAGCGAGGACGTCGAGCTCCAGGGCACCTACGTCTTCGGGCGTAGCACCCGATCCGGGGTAGTTCATTCCGACGAGGGTGCGGGTCGAAGACAGGGCTTCGATCACGTGTCCGAAATTGGCAGTGACGCTGCCCCCGGCGCCGTGGGCGAGTACCAGGGGCGAGCCGGTTCCGATCTGGATGACGTCGGGATCTGCGACGAGGTGTGGGCCTGTCATAGCCTGGACGCTAAACCTTCACATCTACGTGAAGGTCAAGCGTTTGGGACGGCGGTCACACCGGGAGGGTTCATGCGAATCGGCGAACTCGCGCAACGATGCAACGTGTCCACGCGGTCGCTGCGCTACTACGAAGAGCAGCAGCTGCTGCAATCACGCCGGCACGCGAACGGGTACCGCGACTACCCCGAGTCGGCTGTGGAGTCCGTACGACGGATTCGGGCCCTCATCGATGCCGGGTTCAGCTCTGACACCATCCGGAAAGTGTTGCCTTGCCTCAACGGTGACGATGTGGACATGTGCCCGCAATTGGCGGGCGTGATCCGCGAGACTCTGCGCGGTATCGACGACCAACTGAACGACCTCGCCGCCAAGCGCGGCAAGATCAACGCGCTGCTGTCGGGCCAGAGCCTGCCATCGGATCGGTCCGATTCTGGCCTCGCCGCCGCGCGGCCCATCGAGTGCTGAAGGAGCCCTGCCCGCCTTACCTCAGGGGTAATCGCAGCTAGTCCCGGATTCTGTGATGCTGTTGCCATGCAGATGCTTTCGGTGACACAGCAAGCTAGCTCACGCCGATGAGTCCTCCGTACGTCGGCATCGGCGACGGCCACCAGGTGTTCGTCCGCGATTGGGGAATCGGTCAGCCCGTCGTGCTCTTGGCCGGCTGGGCCATGGACAGCCGCGGCTGGGCAGAGGTCATGACACGGCTTACGCGTTCGGACCTGCGCGCGATCGCCGTCGACCGCCGCGGCCACGGCCGTTCCACCGACCCGGGACGCTACGTCTACGACGTCCTCGTCGACGACCTCGCGACAGTTCTCGATACGCTCGCCGTCGAGGGAGCCGTCCTCGTCGGGCATTCCGGGGCGGCCGGCGAGATCATCGGATACTTGGCCCGCTGCGGCTCGCACCGTGTCAAGGCCGTCGTGCTCGTCGCCGCAACCGGACCGCGACCGGCGAGTGATCCTGCCAGCGGCGAGCCCGTCTCGCCCGACGTCGTGGATGCCGCCATCTCGACACTCATCGGCGACTTGCCAGGCTGGATCGACGAGACGCTCCCCTCGTTCGCGCCGGAAGCTCCACCCACCGTCAACCGTTGGCTGGCGAGCATGGCATTGGATACGTCGCGGCAGGCGCTGGTCGACTTCCAGCGCGCGATCATGACCACGGACTTCACGGTTCACGCGGCCACCATCGACGTTCCCGTCACCCTCCTCCACGGAGACCACGACGTCAGCGCGCCGCTGGACGAGACAGCCCGCCGTTACCTCGGCCTCATTCCCGGGTCGTCTCTGCGGGTGTACACCGGAGCGGCGCACGGGCTCGTGCTCACTCACGCTGAACGGCTCGCGGCCGACATCATCGAAGTCGCACGCTCGTGACCGTGCCAGACGCGGCGCGACAAACCCTTGTACATCAACTGGTCTCAGCACCGGCTGCCCGTCGGCTGGGAATAGCAGTCGGCAGTCTCTCGCCGTCCGAGGTGCGACTCACCTTGCCGGCCGACACCGGCAACTGCACCTACGGCGACGTCGTCCACGGCGGTGTCATCGCAACACTGGCCGACACCGCCGGCGTAGCGGTGTCGATCGCCAACGCCCGTCATCTGCCCACCGGCGGAGCCACCACCACCCTGAGCATCAGCTACCTGCGCCCCGCGGCCATGGGCACGCTCACCGCACGGGCGCGTCTTCTCCACGGCGGCGGACGGCACAACGTCGCACGCGTCACGGTCACCGACCCCGGCGAGCAGTCCGTGGCGGAGTGCCATGTCACGGTCACCTTGAGTTGAATTCGCGCACGAGCGAGGCAACCGCCGCGTCCATCCAAGGAGTCTTTTGTTGTCCACGACTTACGTCATCACCTTCGTCGTTCGGCCGAGTGAACGGAGCCGCTTCCTGGCACTTCTCAACCCCGTCCTCGATGCGATGCGTGACGAGTCGACATTCAAACACGCTGCGCTACATGCCGATCCGAGCGACGAGAATCGCTTCCAGCTGCACGAAACCTGGGAAAACCACGCTGATGTCGTGGAGGTGCAGTTGCATCGACACTACCGGGCAGCCTGGCATCAGGCACTAGAGGAGATCCTCGAACGACCACGCGACATCGCCATCTGGGATCAGCTCAGGGCCGACTGAACGCATCTCTGACCACCGCGGCTCACTGTCTAGTTTCTAGACATTCGAAACGTCTCGGGCCATGTCTCACCTTTGAGGGGTGGGCGGTGTTTGGTTGCAGGACCCGCACCGACCATTCGGCGATCAACGGCCCGGCACCCTGATAGTCGGGCCGAACCGTTAGTCCTGTGAAAATTGACTCATGAGCGGACGCACCCTTTCGGCCGAGCAGATCGACGAGCAGTGGCGTGCGTGGACTCCAGATGAGGTGTCGCGCCGGCTGGCCGCGGTCGCTGCGCCATGGTGCGTTGCCGGCGGGTGGGCGTTGGAATTGTTCGCCGAGTCGGCGGCCCGTGATCATGATGACCTTGAGATCGCGGTGCCGGCAGAACGATTCGATGAGATCATGAACGCGTTGCCTGGTTTCGAATGGGACGTCGCCGGCGATGGTCAAGTCTGGCCGTTCCCGCAGCACCGTGCCGACCACTTTCAGACGTGGCTGCGCGAACCCGCGACCGGCATGTACCGGGTTGACGTGTTGCGTGAGCCCACCATCGCCGGTCGTTGGGTCTGCCGACGCGACACGTCGATCTCGCTGTCCTACGACCAACTCATCCTGCGCAATCCAGACGGTGTCCCCTACGTCATTCCCGAGGTGGCACTGCTGTTCAAGGCCAAGCACGCGCGCCCGAAGGATCACGCCGACTTCGGCAACGTCCGGCCGATGCTGTCGCCCGAGAGACGCACCCGGCTACTCGGCTGGCTCTCCCGAGTGCACCCCGGACACCCCTGGGTCGACGCTCTCACCGCCGAGAGGTAAGGCACCGCCGAAAAGCAGAACTCTGATGCCCCAAGCTCCAGCCAACCCGTGCCGGGATGATCACGGAGGCCAGCTACAGCCACACCTTGTCTCAGGTCGCGGTGCCCAAAAAACGTGTCGACGGGCGCTGTCGTCCCCTGATGCGATTGCGGCATGGCAAATGAGTTGTGGCCATTGCGGGATCTGGAGGTAGCGACTCCCCGGCTGACGTTGCGTTACGTCAGTGACGCTTTAGGCGATGAACTCGCCGTACTCGCAGCGCAGGGCATCCACGAGCCCGCCACCATGCTGTTCTCCACCCCATGGACCGATGTGCCTTCCCCGGAGCTGGAACGCAACACGCTGCGCTTCTATTGGCGCAACCGTGCCGAGACGACCGTGACGCGGTGGCATCTCAACTTGGCTGCCATCGTCGAAGGAAACGTGGTGGGAATGTGCTCTCTAGAGGCGGAACATTTTCCGACACAGCGGACCGTCGAAACCGGATCGTGGCTTGGGCGCCGTTACCAGTCTCAGGGCATCGGGACCGAGATGCGCCACGCAGCGCTACACCTGGCCTTTATTGGCTTGCAGGCTGATCAGGCCACCACCAGCGCCTGGCACGACAACACAGCATCGCTACGCTTGACACGGTCACTGCCCTACACCGAGACGGGCACCAGCACACGCCCGCGCCGCGACCAGGACGACATGATGATCGAATTCGCCATGACATCGGCACGGTGGCAGACCATCCGTCGCGACGACATCCGGCTCAAGGAAATCGACGCAGCTCGCTCGCAACTCGACACCGCACATCTCGAAGACTGTTTAGCCTGTCGTGACTGCGCTATGAAGACGTCGGCAGCCCCCGCTGTCTCGATTCTGAGAATGGTTAGGCCTCTCGCAGCAGGATAGAGTGCGTCTGAGCGCAGCGCCAAAGTTATTCGCTCTGTTGTGTATTCAACAAGTAGTGGCCGGTTTCCTCGCCTTGGCGACTTCGGGATCGAGCATGTACAGCCCCGCGATCGTTCGGTTGTCGCGGAAGGTGACACGGGCGCCGAAGTCGCCGGCCTCGAAGGCCAACGGCGTGTTGGTGATGGTGAAGTCGCCAGCGCGCACGGCGTCGGTATCTCCGTGGCTCTCGTATGCCCCGGCCATCCCCGCGAGGTAGGCCCACGCTTCGGCAAGCCCTTCCTCGGTGAGTCCCAGCAGCCCAAAAAGCGTTGACGCGTGACAGGTTTCGAGCGCGCGACGTCGACGTACCGTAGGAAATTGCTGACGGCTAGGGATCATCTGTCTGCTTTCTAGAGAATGAAGACAGCGCAGATTCAACCTTGGGTCGAGCACCTCAAGTGAGAACCTGCCGAAGTGCTCGATACTGAGCCGATGCTAGAGCCGTTCGTGCCGCCGGAGCTGTACTACGCGCAGCTCGCCCGCGTGAGACAGGGCGCCGGGGCGCTGATCACCACCCCGGATGGAAGGGTGGTGATGTACGACGTGACCTACCGCGACTATCTCGAACTGCCGGGCGGTGCGGTCGAAACAGGTGAGACACCGCCGGCGGCATGCGCGCGGGAATGCCGCGAAGAGTTGGGCATCGACATCGCCGTCGGGCGGTTGCTGGTGCTGGATCACCAGACCGATGAGGGTGACCGGGGCGACTCGGTCATGTTCGTCTACGACGGAGGTGTTGTCGACGAGGCCGATCTTCGGTCGGTTCCAGCCAGCCAGGAGGGCCACGGCATGGCATTTGTTGATCCCGCCACGTTGGCTGGCGCCACGCTCCCCCGGTTAGCTCAACGAATTCGCGCCGCGTTGATTGCCAGACACACCGCACGCTTCGTTGAAATGATCAACGGGGAGACTCGCTGACAACCTCTGCATCCCTGCATTCTTGAGTCGGTCCCATCTTGCGTGCTACGCGTTGTCTTGTTGCACGACAACAACAATGGTGGGCCCGTTGTTCTCATCGGCGGGGAGGCGTAGGTCGGCCACGAGTCGCAACCCCGCCCATTGCACGAGGGCGATGAGCTGTTCTGGCTGCCACTGGTAGGTGGTCCACTTGACCGGTACCCCGTTGTAGGCCTCGGGACGCTCGACGTCGCGCTCACCGGCGTGGGTGGCGATGATCAACTGCCCGCCAGGGCGCAGCGCCGCGGCGAAAAGGCCAGAACGCCGGGCAGAATGTCGCGCGGCAGGTTGAACAGGGACCACCAGCCCAGGACTCCGCCCAGCGATGCTGGTAGGAGGTCGAGGTCGGTCGCCGAGCCGACGGTGAACGTGCACTGAGGATGCAGGCGCCGTGCGTGGTCAATCATCCGTGGCGAAAGGTCGACCCCTGAGACCTCGATCCCGCGCTCGGCGAGATAGGCCGTGACCGTGCCCGGTCCGCAGCCGACATCGAGGACAGGGCCGATCGGCGCGACGGTGTCCGCGAACGCATCCATGGCTGCTTTCAGCCACGGGTGGGTGCGGATGTCGCCAATGCCCGTGGTCGTCACCATCTCGACGTAGTTAGCGGCCGCACGGTCATAGGAGTCGCGAACAGCGTCGAGATCGGCGGGCTGCAGATTTGATCGCGAAGGCACGCAGGTGACGATAGTGATAACCGCCCGTGTTCACCTTCTCGTCCTTCGGAGACTGAAGACGGATCAGTTCCTGTCTCGCGCGGTCGACTCTGACTCACCACATCACGGCGGAGTGAGCGTCGGAGGCCCCCCGAGATGTTGAGTGTCCGCGAGTGCGGCCACCTGCCGATTGTGGAAGAAATCGTCCTGACGCAGAGTGGTGATGCTGCCGGGGGTTGACCGAAATTTGGCGTAGCCCAGCGACTCCAGTGGCATCTGTATCCAGGCGGCGATGACGAAGGTCAGCACGAACCCGTGGGTCACGATCACCTGGTACTCGACGGGGCTCGCAATGATCGATTCCATCGCTGAATAGACCCGCGCCGCGAAATCGCCCTTCCTCTCGGCCCCCGGTACGCCCTCGTCGTGGTTGAGCCGGTCACCGACAACCGGCGGGGGAACAAAGCGCTCGTCAAGCCAGCGCTGAGGGCGTCCTTCCGCTATGCCGTAGGACTTCTCCCGTAGGCGACGATCCAGTGTTACGGCCGAGCCAACAGCATTGCTGATCTGCTCAGCGGTGCGTCGGGCGCGCAGTGAGTCCGACGAGACAATGCCCGGGGTGACCCCGGCCCGAATTTGTCCACGTATCCATCGCGCGATCGACACCGCCTCGGCCAAGCCCCGCGCCGTCAAGTCGGAGTCGTACCAGCCACCGACCAAACCTTCTCGATGATGAGTGGCTTCTGGATGGGTCACTACGTAGATCGTTCTTCCCACGCCCCACCGTAGCGAGGCTCAACCACCCCGACCCAGTTCGTCTCAGATTTGGCACGGCAGATCTTGTCTCAGTCGACCAAGGTCCTAGGAGTCTTCGCGGCCACCCGCTGGTAGATACTTGACCAAACGATCGAGCAGGTCTACATCGCAACGCTGCGGCCGCTTTTCCACATGTGCCGGGATCCCGGTGGCCGGCAGTGACCACACGACCCTGCCCGGTCCAACGCGCTCTAGGGCGACGTACCATTCGCGCAACGGCTCAGCCAGCCGCGCGTGCAGCTCAAAGGATCGCCGCTGACGAGTGGTGTCTGCTTTCTTGTGCTCGCGCAATACCTCCATGGGTGGAATCGACACAATCACTGCATCACCGAATCCCAGGCGTCCATCCGCGAACGCTGTTCTCACATAGCCCAATTCTTGGAGAAACCTCGACCACGGCGCTGCTCCCACGCGTGCCAAGCACCATGAGTAGTGAAGCTTCACCGGATCACTGTCGCAGATCACCACCCGACTATTGCGTTCCAGCTCGACGGCTCGCTCCCAGCGCCCAGCGTCGACCTGCACCCAGTACTGGGCCTGCTGATCCTTATCAGCGCCATCGGGCTCCCGGCCCGTAGGCGTGTACTCGGGCACAACCGGCCACGGCTGTGCCCGACACCAGGTTGTCTTGCCGGCCGCGCTCGGCCCCTCGACCGCGACGATCACCACTTCATCATCGAGGCAGCTGGACGATCACTTAACCGCCCAGGAGGAAGGCCCGCCCATCACCTCTAAAGCATGAACGGCTGTCTCGTGTCTAGACATATGCGGTCGATCATGTCCTGTCTCGCCGCGGTGGTTTCCGTTAGCGTGGTTGTTTGTGTCTGGTCAGCGACGGTTTGCCGAGCCTCCGGTGTTTAACCGAGGTCGACTCGCTGTCGGTGGGGGCAACCGTATCTATTGGGAACCCAGGGGTAATCCGAACGGCCTGCCAGCGTTCATCGTTCACGGCGGCCCGGGATCGGGGCGGCCGCGCGGCGCCCATAAGGGGTTTGACCCCCACGCATTCCGGATCGTGTTGTGTGATCAGCGCGGGTGCGGTGACAGCGAACCCCACGCAGCCGATCCGACCACCGACATGGCTTACAACACCACCGAACATCTGCTCGCCGACATGGAAGCACTGCGTGCGCATCTAGGCATCGACCGGTGGCTGCTCTACGGCGGGTCCTGGGCCTCCACGCTGATCCTCGCCTACGCACAACGCCATCCGGACAGGGTGATCGGCATCATCCTGGTCGGCGTCACCATGACCCGGCGCAGCGAGATTGAGTGGCTCTACCACGGCCTGCGCCGACTGCTACCCATTGAGTGGGAACGCTTTCGTGCCGGAGTGCCCGCCGCCGACCGCGATGGCACTTTGGTCGAGGCCTACCGGCGGCTGATGGAAAGCCCCGACCTCGCCATACGCGAGCAGGCCGCGCATGAGTGGTGCGCGTGGGAAGACGCGGTAATCGCGCACGAGGCGCTCGGAAACCCCGGCCAATACAGCGCGAAACCCGACGCGGCGAAACTCGCGTTTGGGCGGACATGTACGCATTACTTCGCCCACGCGGCGTGGCTAGACGACGACCAACTCCTGCGAGATGCTCACCGGCTCAATGGCATTCTCGGCATCCTGATCCATGGCCGGCTCGACCTGTCCGCTCGCCTGCTGACAGCTTGGGAGCTGGCCCAGGCGTGGCCGGACGCCACCTTGCGGATCATCGAGGACTCCGGCCATACCGGCAGCCCCAGCATGGGCGCCGCCATCGATGACGCCATCGCGGCGTTTCAGCCTCACTGACGATCATCCCTCACATCCCCGGGGCGAGCCGCCCGGTGCTGCTCAGGCGGAGCTGTCGCCAACTGTGTTGAGAGTGTGTACATGAAAGCGCTCAACCCCGGGGTACTTCTCGCCGAGAGATTCGACTGCGAACCCGTTGGCGAGATAGAAACCGACTGCCTCGGAGTCGGTTTCGGCGCATAGGCGTTGATGGTCGGGATGGGTGGCGCGCAGGGCGTCGAGCATACGGCGGCCGATACCTGACCGGCGATATTCCGCTCGGGTGGCAATGTGGAGGATCACGACGTCGCTGCCGCGCAAGGTGTAGCCCAGTAGTCCCACGGTCTCGCCGGCCATCTCTGCGCGCAGCAGCGCGTACCGCGGGTCGCGGCGGTACAGACCGGCCACGTGATCGAGGCGGTCCCCGCCGCCGGTTGCAGCTGCGAGCAACGCCGGCACCTCCGCATCGTCCACACTGGCGGTCATCACCTGGACCGCGTGCAGGTCCCCGCGCAGGTAGCCGTCGAAGAGCGGTCCACCGCACACATCAACAACCGACACGACCGAAGCATGCAAGGGCCCCGGATCGCCCGCGGCAGTGGCGCGTAACCCGTCGAGGAGACGTTCGGCGTACGCGGTGTTACGGGTGGTATCGAGGGCGGACAGCTCCCGCAGCAGCCACCTCCCCGTTCCGCTCCACCGCCGGTGGGTCGCCAACACCAGGTCGGCGGCCTCTCCGATCAGCGCTGCGGCCACGACGAGCGTCTCACCGGTATCGCTGGATGACACAAGGTCATCTGCCAGGGCACTGACGCGGTAGCGCATGGCTTCTAGCGTGGCGCGATCGACCGGTTCGGGACCGTCACAGTCCATGCGGTGCAGCAGGTCCCGGAGTTGGCGCCCCGATCCGTCACGATCAACGAGGATGATCGAGGACCCCACGAGTCGCATCGTCGTGGGGCGTCGCCGGGCGCGTTCATCGCGGCAGAACTCCAACAGTGAGTGCTCGGTCTGCACGAAGAACTCCACCGGCAGACCCTCAATGATTCTCGAGCACCGGTAGGGCGCCGGCTCACCCGCCAGAAGGACGGTGATGTCGAGATCCGAACCTGCGCTCGCCTGGCCTGACGCGTGACTTCCGCCCAGCCAGGCCGCCCGCGCTGACGGGAACCGTTCCAGCACCAACTGCCGCGCCACCTCGACGACCCCACCCACACTCGACAGTGTGACCTGCCATCAACGGTCCGTGCCAGCTCCGGTGTCAGCCGTCGTGTCTTCGCGATTGCCACAGCCGGATGATTGCGGCCCAGTTGGTCAGCCGATTTCGACGAGGTCGACAAGGCTGGCGTCGGCCCGGGGGATGCCGTCGAGTACCGGCTGCAGGTGAGGGTCGGTGACATGCCCGTCGATGTGGACGTGGCTCCCGTCGTCGCGCCGCGCCAACGCAGTCAGCAGCGCCGCCAGGGCGCTGGCGGTGAGTTCGTCACCGCGTGGTTGGGCGGGGTGGATGGTTTCAGCGACAACCTCGACATCGGTACCGTTGGGAAAGGCCAACGCCAGCGCGGCCAATTGCCCGTCGGCCCAGACGCCGTGACTGAGGGTGCGGTCTATCTCGGTGATGTCCTCGCGAGATGCTGCCATCAATTCGCTGCTGTCGGTGACCGGCGACCAGTCGCGGTGGGTCCACTCGTAGAGAGCCGCGAAGGCAGCCACCAGTGTCTCGGTCGCCACGGCAGAGAGGTCGGTGCAGGTGGTCTGCGGCTGTTCGGCTGCCCAGTGGGCCACCCTGGGGTCAGACGGCGTGACAATGATGCCGGGACAGCGTTGATACACCCGCCCGCCTCTGCGACGAAGGAACGCCGCTGCGGCAGTGTCGGGGCGCACCTTGGTCGATAGCGGCCGCGACACATCCGCTCGCAAAGCCAACATCTGATCCAGCAACAGCGACCCGATCCCCTGGCGGCGCCGCGACGAAGCGACCTCGATCGCACACGGCAGCCTTCCGGCGTGTAGCCGGTTGCCGGTGACGGTCGCAGCACCGATCAGTGTGCCGTCAGCGTCGGTGACCACCCGACATCGCCGCCACCGTGACCCCTCAGCATCGGGGCCGTGCAGCGCGTGAAACTGCGCCTCCCACAGTACATCCGCGGGCGTGTCGAGCAGGGCGTCGATGCCTGATTCATCGCCAGGGCGCCACGATCGTGGCCGCACACGGCCACCGCAGGTGTCGCGGCGATCACGATTACGAGTCATCGATGCCGCCGGCTGGGTCGCTGCCCTCGGTGAGGGTGATGAAGACGTCGTCGAGGACAGCTGGACGCCCGGCGCGCACCGCTGTCGTACGGGAGGGGTGGTTGTGGCGGTCGATGGTTCCGATGAGGAGATCGGTGGATTCGGCGAAACCTCCGTGGGCCCAGGCGCACTGCGCCGAGGTCGCGTACCGATGACCCCCGTGTGTCGCAGCGATGACCTCTTCGTTGATCTCCTGGCCGCTGATCCAACCCAGTGAGCCGGGCGCGACTGCGAGAACGCCGACGATGTTTGACTCTCGGGTGATCGCCCACATCTGTTGCCGGGCCTGCCAGTCCCGCATGTCGTCGGCGGACGCCGGTGACAAATTGTTCGACAGCGCGAGGTTGGTCGCTGCGACGTGGGCGTGACGGGCAGAGACGATATCGATGGCGCGTTCGGCGGTGTCGAAGGCCTGCAGCATGACTCGGCCATCAGCAGGAGCCATGTCACGGCATCGGGCAGCGTGAATAGTCTTATCCAGCAGCACCCCTGGCCGGCTGATCAGCTGGTCCGGACCGGTCCGCATCCGCAGGTACCGCACACCAAAGGCTGACCATTCGGCATACACGCACGCTGCCAGAGCGTCGAGGTCGTCGAAGGTGTGGGCCACTACCTCGACGAACGGGCGTGCCACGTTCCGTGAATAGAACCTGATACCTCCCACCAGGTCACCGCGGCCGGTCCGGATATGTCGGTGCGCATAGTCCAGCGAAGCGATCCCGGGCAGATGCACATGATCGGAGAAGGTCTTCGCAAAAGCACTGTCATCGACGAAACCGACTTGTTCAGCGAGCCATTCGGCTACCTTGCGCACCCCAGACGGGCCGAAGAGGCGCTCCGCAACCACCTCCTGCGCACGCAACGACGGCCACCGCTCAACAGTCCCCACCCACTCAGCATCCACGCACGCCCACCGTGAAATCGACCCAATTTTCTCGGCCGCGGCAGCGCGCCGCCGGTGGTGGGCGGCCGAGGCGTTCAGTGGCCGGGCAGCACGCTGCTGTGTCGAACTACTGTGGGTTGATGCGGGCATGAACGTGCATGTCGTGCCATCCGTCGGTCTGCAGGAGCGCGCTTTTCATGATGCCCTCCTGCTCGAAGCCCGCTTTCCGGGCCACTGAGCAGGAAGCCGGATTAGCAGTTGAGTGGCGAATGTTGAGCCGGTGGAATCCGACGTCGAAAGCCCACGCCATCAGGGTGGTGACCGCCGCGACCGCGATCCCACGGCCCCGCGCTGCAGAACTCACCCAATATCCGAGATCAGCTTCCCCGTCCTCGAGGTTCATCGGGTTCAGCGACACCCGGCCCAGCAGGTGATCAGTGTGCGATACGACCGCCCAATCGCCCCGAGTCTCACTGGTCCAACCCAGCGCGTAGCGGCCAATCAGCGCTGCCGCTTCATCGTCCGTAAAAATCGTTCGCCTGTGTCAAAACTGGACCGCAGGGTCGTCAAAAGCTTGCCGAAGGCGCGGACCGTCTTCAATCACCCACGGCTTCAACACCACACCCGAGGAATCGTCCAGACGAGGTTGAGGTTCACCGCCAAGAGACCCCGAAGCAATTACCGCAGACACGGTTTTGGGCATAGCGACAGTCTTCCACCAGCCGCGCCCGCCGCGGAACACTGAGGTCGTCAAACTTATCGGTATCTACAGGATCATCACAGACTTGTTACGAAGCAATCTGTTCCGCGCAATCAGAAGCAATCGCACGATCGACCAGCGTCCGCCTTCGCGTCGTACCGCCAATGAGCGCTGGCGCCCAAATAATTACTAAGGACGCTTGTTCAACAGAGGGACTCGCATTGTCAATCTTCGCTACGTCCCGATGGGATGGGGGCCGGCCGAGCGCTATTGCTTGGCCATGTTCGCAAAGCGCGACAGGTGCAGCTGGTGCGCCACGGTGACGGTGCGTGTCGGGCCGGCGCGGTGCTTGGCGACGATGAGGTCCGCCTCGCCGCCTCGCGGATCGTCATTGTCGAACGCATCCGGACGATGAAGCAGCACAACCATATCCGCGTCCTGCTCGATCGATCCCGACTCACGCAGATCCGACAGCTGCGGCTTCTTGTCCGTGCGCTGCTCGGGTCCACGGTTCAGCTGGCTCATCGCCACCACCGGAACTTCCAGCTCCTTCGCCAAAAGCTTGATCTGCCGGGAGAATTCAGACACTTCCTGCTGGCGTGACTCGACCTTCTTCCCTGACGTCATCAGCTGCAGGTAGTCGATCACCACGAGGCGTAGGTCCGCCTTCTGCTTGAGCCGCCTCGCCTTGGCGCGGATCTCCATCATCGTGAGGTTCGGCGAGTCGTCGATGTAGAGCGGCGCCTCGCTGATCTCACTCATGCGCCGCGCCAACCGAGTCCAGTCGTCGTCGCTCATTCGGCCGGATCGCATGTCGGCCAACTTGATCCGCGCCTCCGCGGATAACAGACGCATGACGATCTCCGTCTTGCTCATCTCCAGCGAGAACACGATGCTCGGCAGATGATGCTTGATCGAGCACGACCGCATGAAATCGAGTCCGAGCGTTGAGTTGTGCGTCGGAACCATCGACCTGCTCGCCAGATACATGTGGCTGGAATTGTCGACCTCCACGCACCGCACCGGCATACTCGGCACCGGTCGAACGTCGACGATTGTTCGTGTCGCGACGCCCGTCCCCCGGCGCTCCTTGTGCAGCAACTCCTTGCGGTGGAGCCGGAACACGCTGTCGGCAGCAGTGATTCGGAGCCTGCCCGCCACCTCGGACTCGCAGCGATACCCGAGCGACACAACGAGCTCCGCGACGTCGCGCGCGAGACGCTCGTCAGCCAGCTCGACTTCGATCGATCCGTCGCCCGCCACGGTTCCGCAGGTGTCGAGCAATCCCGCCAGCAGCGCCCGCCGCTGCGTCTCCGACGCGCGCAGGTATTCCGCCGGGATGCGATCTCGGGCCGCCCCGGGCGCGATCGGCGCTTCCGCCCCGATCCACATCTGGATCTCCGGATCAGCTGTCGAACCGCAGAGCGATGCACCGAAGGTGTACGGGGGTACTGGAAGGTCGGCGTCCGCGCGCTGAATCGCCGCGGTGTTCGTCACGGTGTGACCAGTCGACAGGGTCTCGGCGATCTCCTGCGTCGTGCGGATCGCACCCGACGTCAGCCACTGATGCTCCGCATCCGCGACGATCACTGTGCCGTCGAAGAACTCGACCTCGAAGCACGGCCGCTCGGTCATCACCTCGGTCGCGGCGACCACACGCGTCGGTAAGCCATCGGGCCCGATCAGCTCGTCCCCGACGGCGACCTCGCCCATCGTCGTCCAACCCGACGGCGTCGGCAGCGGTGTGTCCAGCGCCAGCGCCTTTCCCATACCGGGACGAGCCGCCACGACGATCATCTGGCCCGGGTGCAAACCGTTGGTCAGCTCGTCGAGCTCTGTGAAGCCTGTCGGCACACCTTTGGAGACGCCGCCCTGCGACGCGATCGCATCGATCTCGTCCATCGTCGGCTGCAGCAGCTCTTCGAGCGGGACGAAGTCCTCGGTGGCCCGCCGCTCGGTGACGTCGTAGATCTCGGCCTGCGCGCGGTCGACGATCTCGTTGACATCCGCGCCCTCAGCGCCGGCATAGCCGTACTGAACCACCCGGGTACCCGCCTCCACGAGCCGGCGCAGCAGCGACTTCTCGGACACGATCTCGGCGTAGAACCCGGCGTTGGCCGCCGTCGGCACCGTCGAGATCAGCGTGTGCAGATAGGGCGCCCCACCGACGCGGCGCAACAACCCCTTGCGGTCCAGTTCCGCGGCCACGGTGACCGCGTCAGCGGGCTCTCCGCGGCCGTACAGATCGAGGATCGAGTCGTAGACGAGTTGGTTGGCCGGCTTGTAGAAGTCGCCGGGGCGCAGCCGCTCCAGGACATCGGCGATCGCGTCCTTGCTCAGCAGCATGCCGCCCAGCACGGCCTGCTCGGCCGCCAGATCCTGCGGCGGCTGCCGACCGAAATCCTCGCTGGGAGGCGGCTCCATGGCCGCATGCTCATCGGGCCGGCCCAAGTCATCGACGACAGCCACGCGGTGCCCTCACCCCTCCCCAGTTGGTGTCGAACGGACGTTCGATGAGACTGTATGACGGAGCACCGACATCGTCCCCGCGGCGCCCGTCATCGTGTCCGCGACGGCCAACGCTAGACGTTGCTGCAGCAGACGCAACCACCTCTTGTTGACAGACCTGGGGATGGCGTGTGGATAGGTCCGGTGAGCCATGTTGAGGTGCTGGGGACAACTTGTGGATCAACACTGTGATCTGGTCCGTTTCCGCAGATGAACGCCTGTTGAGACGGTGTCGGCTCTGTGGATGATAAATCGATCGGCGTGTCGTCCCGGGTTGCCTTCTCGGGCGTGTTGCGTTTCCATCGCGGGCCGAAGAGGTTAACACCGGGTTATGTTCGCCGTGGCGGATTCACTGCGAACAATTCGCCGAGAGCACGACAACGGCCGGGCTCGGACCTCTCGGTCCTCACCCGGCCGTTGACTCGCGTAGTGCTAGTTGGCGACCACGTTCAGCCACACGGTCGCGGCCACATCATGGTGCAGCCGGATCGTGACGGAGTGGGTGCCCACGCTCTTGATGTGCGCCTTGGGCAGCTGCACGGTCCGCTTGTCGAGGTTCGGTCCGCCGGCCTTCTTGATGGCCGCCACCACGTCAGCCGCGGAGACCGAGCCGAACAACTTGCCCGAATCCCCGGCGGTCTTCACCGAGAGCTCGACGCCATCGAGACCCTCGAGTGCGGTCTTCAGTTCGTTGGCGTGCTCGAGGCTCTTGACGCTCTTGAGCTCCTGGGCGCGCCGGATGTCCTCGGCCTGGCGCTGCGCGCCACGCGTCGCAACGATCGCCAGCCCACGGGGCAGCAGGTAGTTACGCCCGTAGCCGTCCTTCACCTCGACCGCGTCACCGGCCGTTCCGAGGTGCTCGACCTCGGCAGTCAGAATCAGTTTCATCTCAACCGTCCTTACCGCGTCGCCGAGCTGAACGGCAACAGCGCGACCTCGCGGGCGTTCTTCACCGCGATCGCGATATCACGCTGGTGCTGAACGCAATTGCCGGTCACCCGGCGAGCACGGATCTTGCCGCGCTCGCTGATGTAGGTGCGCAGCAGCGCGGTGTCCTTGTAGTCGATGTTCTGCCCCTTGCCCTTCTTGGAGCAGAACACGCACTTGCGTGTCTTGACCGGCTTTTCCGGAGCCGGACGCCTCTTGGTGGAGGACTTCGCCATGTGTCTAACTCTTTCTTGAAATCACTGAATGTTTTGTCTCAGAAGGGGGGCTCGTCGTCGGCGCCACCGAAGGACCCCGATGCGGGCGCGCTGCCCCACGGGTCGTCCTTGGGCGGCTCGGAGGGACGGGAATTCCCGCCGCCACCGCCGCCGCCGAAGCCGCCTCCGCCGCCACCACTGCGGCTCGCCTTGTTCACCTTCGCGGTCGCGTAGCGCAGCGACGGCCCGATCTCGTCGACCTCGACCTCGACCACCGTGCGCTTCTCGCCCTCGCGGGTTTCGAAGGAGCGCTGCTTCAACCGTCCCGTCACGATGACGCGCGACCCGCGGGTCAGGCTCTCGGCCACGTTCTCGGCGGCCTCACGCCAGATGTTGCACCGCAGGAACAGCGCCTCGCCGTCCTTCCACTCCCCGCTCTGCCGGTCGTAGATGCGCGGGGTGGACGCAACGGTGAAATTGGCCACCGCGGCACCGGACGGCGTGAAACGCAGTTCCGGATCGGCGGTCAGGTTTCCTACGACGGTGATGGTGGTGTCACCAGCCACGAGTTCCTCCTAGGTGAGCGGACGTTGGGCGCGAGCCTACGCAGCGGCTCCGACGATCGGCACCCTTTAGTGCTTGTCTGTGCGCATCACCTTGGTCCGCAGCACGGACTCGTTGAGGTTGAGCTGACGGTCGAGTTCGGACACCGTCGCGGGCTCTGCCTTGACGTCGACCACCGCGTAGATGCCTTCGGCATGCTTGGCGATCTCGTAGGCCAGCCGGCGACGACCCCAGATGTCGACCTTGTCGACACTGCCACCGTCTTTACGGATGACGTTCAGGAACGTCTCCAACGACGGAGCAACAGTGCGCTCGTCGAGTGTGGGGTCGAGAATGACCATGATTTCGTATGGACGCATAGGGAACCCATCACCTCCTCTGGTCTGACGGCCACGGCGTGTCCGTGGCAGGAGGGTCGCCTGCGTCGGCAACCCGCCCAGGGTATAGGACCAGAGGTGGACCTGCGAAATCGCTAGCGGCGAACGGGCCAATCCCAGACGGACATGTCGCCCTTGGGGTAGTTCATGCAGACATCGGTGGCGTGCGCCACGACACCCTTGTTGTTGAAGAACAACTTCGCCCAGTTGCCCCAGTGGGTCGCCACGTTCTCGTAGTAGACGTTCGTGGCGGTGTCCTCGGAGTACTGGCGCCGCGCGACCGGGTCGAGGGAGAAGAACCAGTGGATGCGGTCGAAGGCCTGCTGCTGCACGTCGGCCGGCCGGTTGCTCCGGTCGATCATGTAGCGCTCGAAGTACACCGGGCTGGTGTCGCGGGCGGCGAGCATGTACTGCTCGACATCGCACTGGGTGACGATGATGCGGTGCGGGATCGGGTAGTCGTCGGTCGAATCGGCCTGCGCGGTACCCGCGGCGCCGAACAGAGCACCGGCGGCTGCTGCCGTCGCCAGGGCCGTCCGCAGCACTCGACTCGCCATTCCGATCATGATCGCTCCTACCTCGCCGAATGCCGGCGCATCTCACCCGCCGTGGGCCAACTATATAGCGCAGCTAGGAAGCTGCGCAGTCCGATCCTCAACCGCCGTTGGTGACGGGGTTCGACGACAGCGTGATGAACTGTCCGTGCTTCCACACGCCCCAGCGCCCACCCCACATCGAGGTCCACACCACCGGCTCGCCGTTCCACATGTCGGCCGGCTTGCGGGGCGCCCAGTTCGGCACCGGCTCACCCGGCGGGTTCGGGGGGAACTCGGCCGGTCCCGGAGGCGGGGGCGGCGGCTGCGCCACCGAAGTTCCCGCACCGAAGCCCAGCGCGCCCGCGACGATTCCGCCGAGGATCACGGCGACGGGCGCGGTCTTGGTCAGAAAACTCATGAGACGACTCCAGCCTGCAGACTGCATACAGATGCTTAGCAAATATAACCACCAGGCGGCACCGGGAAACACCCCGGTTTCGATCCTCTGGGCGAAGGGTAGAGCGCGGTGATGTCCCGGCCGCCGATCGTCGACCGGATTCTGGCCCACGGCGGTGTCCGCAGAACCGCACGCGCCGGCTTCCTGGCCAGCGGACTCCTGCACTTCCTCATCGCCTACGTGATCGCACGGATCGCGCTCGGCCGCGGCGGCCACGCCGACCCTTCCGGCGCGATGGCGACGATCGCCGCCGCCACCGACGGGGTGCTGATCCTGTGGGCGATCGCCGCGGCGCTGGTGCCTCTGGCGGCCTGGCGCCTCGCCGAAGCCTTGCTCGGTCTGCATCCGGCCGAAGGTGGCCGCGATCCGAGCGATGCCAGCCTCGGCAACCGGCTCAAGGCCCTCGGTCTGCTGGCCGTCTACTGCAGCGTGGGATACACCTGCATACGCTTCGCCGTCGGGCGTCGCGAGACCAGCAGCGAGCAGAACTCCGGCGCGAGTGCTGTTCTGATGCAATCGTTTTGCGGGCGCCTGCTCCTGGTCGGCGTCGGGGCGGTGGTAGCGGTGATCGGCGGCTACTACGCCTACAAGGGCGCCTCCCGGCGCTTCGTCGACGACCTGACGACCTCCGGCGGCCGGGTGGTGCTGGTGCTCGGCATCTACGGCTACGTCGCCGAGGGCATCGTCTACGCACTCGCCGGGGTGTTGGTGATCGTCGCCGCCGTGCGGGCCGACCCGGCCAAAGCCGCCGGACTCGACGCGGCCGTTCAGGCACTGGGGTCGGCAACCTCCGGTGACGCGCTCCTGTTGTTCGCCGCGCTCGGCTTCGCGTGCTACGGGCTGTACAGCTTGGCGTTGGCCCGCTGGGCGCGGATGTGAGTGCGCGGCTGCAACCAGTCCGGCACCCACGACGGATAGGCATCCGGCGCCCGATCGAACGGCCCGCCGGCCGGATCGTCGATGCCGTGACCGCGCACGAGGTCCAGCTCGGGACGGTAGATCTGGCGAATGATCAACGCGCACAACGTGACGACCGCGATGTCCCGAAGCAGCACGGTGGCAGTGAACCACTGCTCGGGCAGGCCCTTGTTCTGTTCGCCGAACAGGTACAGCATCCGAGGCACCCAGACCAGCATGTCGACCGTCATCCATGCCAGCAGCACTCGCCGGTGCGGTAGCGCCAGCACCGCCAACGGCACCAGCCACAGCGAGAACTGCGGGCTCCACACCTTGTTCGTCAGCAGGAACGCCGCCACCACCAGGAACGCGATCTGGGCGATACGCGGCCGGCGCGCAGCAGTCAGCGTGATGTATCCGATCGCGATGCAACACGCGGCGAACAGCGCGGCGGTGACGGTGTTGAGCACCACCGGCGGTTCCCAGAAGCCGAGGTTCGGATCGAAACCCTGCCATCCGGTGAACGACTTCACGACGTTGTAGAGCGAATCCATGTCGTCGCCCCGACGGGTGTTGAGGCGGAAGAACTCTGACCATCCCCGCGGGAACAGCAGCATGATCGGCAGGTTGACCACCAGCCACGTCGCCCCGGCCGCGAGCGCCGTCTTGGCCACCTCCTGCAGCCGCGATGTGCGAATGGCCAACAGCACCATGGGAATCAACAGCAGCAGAGGATAGAGCTTGGCTGCCACGCCCAGACCGATCAGCACGCCCGCCAGGACCGGCCGTCGGCGCGCCCACGCCAGCAGCGCGCCAGCGGCGGCCGCGGTGGCGAGCGCATCGAAGTTGGTGAAGATCTGAAAGATCACCAGCGGTGACGCCGCCACCAGTGCCGCATCCCAGATCCGGCGCGCACCGGCCAGCAGCGCGGTCGCCCACACAGTGGTCAGCCAGGCCAGGGCCAGCCCGAACGCGGAGATGTTGAAGAACATCACCACCTCGGCGATGATCGGCACCGACGTCAGTTTCGTCAGCGTCGTGTACGTCTTCGCCAGCGACATCGACAGGTACTGATAGATGCCGGTCAGCACCGGATACTCCATGTAGCGCACCGCCGGCGCACCGTCGTACTGGACGCGCGGCATGCTCTTCTCGTCGGTTTCCAGCCAGCTCGACTTGTACGGGAACTTCCCGAGATTGAGCAGCTCGGCGGTGTAGAGCGGCACGGTGTCGGAGTAGCAGAGCTCGTAGTAGGCGCGGTTGTTGGCCCAGTTGCCGACCCGCTGATCGGCGGTCCCCGTCCCCGTCGTCTGCAGGCATGCGGCCTTGGTGGAATAGCCCAGCGCCAGGAACACGATCGCGATGAGCAGCATCACCCGAAGTGGGGTCAGGAAGCGGGTGCGGCCGATGAGCGCGTGGCGACCCACCGGACCTCCGATGGTGCCCGACAGTCCGGCACCGAGAGTGTCTGTGCGGCTGGGGAAGTCGCGGTCGTCGAGGCTCCGGAGGTCGTCGGCCAGCGGAGCTGGCGATTCTGCCGGAGCCAGCGGAGCTGGCGATTCCCGCGGCATCTGTGAGGTCACGGAGGCGGCGGCGGAGCGCCAGGCGCCACCGGAACCGGGGCTCCGGGCTGTGGCACGCCGGGCACCACTTCGGGACCTGGCGGCGTTCCTTCCGGCACGGGACCGGGTGTCGCCGGCACCGTCGTCGGTGGGCCCCACGGGATCGTGATGCCGGGCGCGATCTCGAGTGTCGGCTGGATCACGGTGTTGGACGGCGGCGGGGCCACCGTGGTCGACGGCGGGGGTGGCGGCGCCTGCGGGACACCGGCGTAACCGCCGATCTCCTCCGGCTTCGGGAACGACTCGTTGTCGGTGCCGTCCAGAGCACCGTCCATCGTGGCTTTCCAGATGTCGCTCGGGATACCCGACCCGTACACCGGGGAGCCCCACTTGTTCTCCAGCGGCTTGGTGCCGTCCACGGTGCCGACCCAGACCGCCGTCGACAACGACGGTGTGTAACCGACCATCCACGCATCACGATTGGCGCCGGTGTCACCGAGCTGGTTGGTGCCGGTCTTGGCGCCCGACGGGCGTCCGCCGGCCAATGCGTGACCGTTGGAATAGCCGGCGATCGGCTGCATGGCCGCGATCACATTGTCGGCCACGGCCTTGTCGATGCGCTGTTCGCCCGCGTTGTCCTCCTGGCTCGCATCGAACAGGACCGTGCCCTCGGCGTTGACGACCTTCTGCACGAAATGCGGCTTGTGGTACACCCCGGATGCCGCGAGGGTCGCGTACGCCGACGCCATGTCGATGACCCGGGACTGGTACTGCCCCAGCACGACGCCGTTGTTCGGGGGGCCGCCCTTGCCGTCCTCGGACAGCGTGTGCTCGACGCCGGGGAAACTCTCGGCGATACCGGCCGCGTGCGCGGCGTCGGCCACATCCTGCGGACCGTTCTTGAGTTTCAGCATCAGGCGGTAGTAGCTGGTGTTCAGAGAGCGCTTCAACGCCTCGGCGATGTTGCAGTTGCCGCAGCTGCTGCCCTCGACATTAGTGATCTTGATGCCGTCCACGGTGACAGGTGAACTGTCCACCTGGTAGCCCAGGCCCATGCCCTGCTGCAGCGCCGCGACCAATGCGAACACCTTGAACGACGAGCCGGTCGGCAGACCGGCCTGCGCGAAGTCGAAGCCGTTGGCGTCGTTGCCGCCGTAGTAGGCCTTGACGCCGCCGGTCTTGGGGTCGATCGACACCACCGCCGTGCGCATGTCCGGGTCTTGACCGTCCATGTACTCGTTGACGGCGTCGAGTGCCGAGGACTGCGCCTTCGGATCGATGGTGGTGGTGACCTGCAGGCCCTCGGTGTTGAGCTGCTGCTCACTGATGTTGAAGATGTCCATCAGCTCGTTGATCACCTGGCGTTCGATCAAGCCGTTGGGCCCGGTCGTCTGGTTCTGCGTGATCGCCGCATCCGGCGGGATCGTCGGCGGGAACACCTGCGTCGCGCGATCCTGCGCAGACAGCGCGCCGATGGACACCATGCCGTCGAGCACCCAGTTCCACCGCTCGGTGGCTGCTTCGGGATCGACAGCCGGGTCGAGGGACGACGGCCGCTGGATCAACGCGGCGAGCAACGCGCCCTCGGCGACGGTGAGCTGTTCGACGGGCTTGTTGAAGTAGGCCTTGGACGCCGCGGCCACGCCGTACGCGCCGCGGCCGAAGTAGATGATGTTCAGGTACGACTGCATCACCTGGTCTTTGGACCACTCGCTGGACATCTTGGTCGAGATGACCAGCTCTTTGGCTTTTCGGATCAATCCGCCCACGCCGGAACGGGCATCACCGACCAACGCGTTCTTGACGTACTGCTGGGTGATGGTGGACCCGCCCTGCAGATCGCCGCCGAAGATGTTGTTCTTGAACGCCCGCAGGAAGCCGGTGAACGAGAAGCCCGGATTGGAATAGAAGTCCCGGTCCTCGGCGGCCATCACCGCGTCGCGCACGTGCACCGGGATCTGGTCGATGTTGACGTCCACCCGGTTGCCCTCGGGCGGGACGATCTTCGCGATCTCCGACCCGTCGCTCGCCAGGATCGTCGACACCTGCGCGGTCCGGATGTCTCCGGGCTTTGGCACGTCGACGATGAGATAGGCCATGCCGAACGTCAGCAGCGGCAACACGATCAGGACGCCGGCGCAGGCGATCAGCCCGCGGCGCACCCACTTCCAGTTGACCTGCTGGCGCCAGCCGGGCCGGCGGTCCGACGGGCCGCCACCGCCCGGTCCGCCACCGCCCGTCGGGCGACGCGGCGGTGGTGGCGGTTGCTTGGGCGGGCGGCCATCGAGCGCGCGCTTGACGTCGTCGATCGGATCCTTGAGGTGCCGCGGCCGCTCCTCCCGAACCGGGGGCAGCACCGTCGTCAACCGATCGTCGGGGTGCGGACGCGCGGCGTGCGCGGGTCCGTCGGCCCGACGAGGCGCCTGGGGCCGAGGCGGCTGCGGTCGGGGTTGAGGCTGGGGAAGCGCGCCACCGCCGTCGGCCGCCCTGCGCCCATCACGGGCTCGGTCGGCGGAACGGTCGGGGCGCCCCGGGCTATTCACTGGCCGTCCGCGCGGCGCCGCGCGCGGTCTGCGTACGACGCGGACGGGACCCCTTGGGTGGCGGTATCGCGCCCAGCACGTAGGACTTCACCAGGTGATTCCAGCTGCAAGTCCGACATACCTCCACCACGTGAACCGAGAACTCGTCATAACGGGTCGCCAGCAGAACCAGCTCCTCCGCCGTGCGGGCCGAGCCGGACACCGCGCCCAGGTGATCACCGAACACCCACGACACCAGCGTCAGCTGCTCCTTGCGGCAGATCGGACACATCACCGAACTGGGCTTGCCGTGGAACTTCGCGGCGCGCAGCAGATACGGATTCGCGTCGCAGACCTCCGAGACACCCGTGCGCCCGGAATAGACCTCAGCCAGCAGCGACCGGCGCCGCAGGGCGTAATCCACCACCTGTCGCTGCAATCGCACGCTGACCAGAGTACGTCGGCGCCTCAGCGGCGGAGGCTCGACGGGGCACCCGACGCGGCCCGGTTCGCGGCGGGCCTGCGGGATCAGCGACCCAACTCTTACGATCTCGTCGTGGCTCCCGGCAGCTCAGCGCGCGGAACATCGTGGACGCGCGCGAAAGACAGCGATCGCACCGATACCTGCCAGATCCTCGACACCGCGCTCGCCGAGGGCCAGCTGTCGATGACCGAGCACGGTGAGCGGGTCAAGGCCGCCACCAACGCCGCCACCCTCGGCGAACTCCAGGAGCTGGTCTCCGACCTGCAGACCGCCAACGCGCCGACGCAGCTACGCAAACCTCCGCGGCGGCTGCCGACGCTGCCCGGCGGCGTCGGTATTCGCATCGCGATGGCCGCAGTGCTGGTGATCTTCGGGATCGCGGTCGGGTGGGGCCTCTACGGCAACACGCCGTCGCCGCTGAACTTCACGTCCGACCCGGGCGCCAAGGACGACGGAATCCCCGCCCAGGTGCTCACGCCGCCCCGGCAGCTGCACTCGCTCGGCGGTCTGACCGGCCTGTTCACCCAGATGAAGCAGAAGTTCGGCGACACCATGGGCTACTCGACCACCATCTACCCCGACTACGCCTCGCTGGAGCGGCAGGACCCCACCGAACCGCGCCGGGTGCTCAACTACTCCTACCGCGGCGGGTGGGGGGATCCGAGCGAGACCAGCGTGAGTTCCGATGAGCGCGTCGTGAACCTCGCCGCCTTCGACATCCCCAAGCTGGTCGGCATCCTGCGTGGGGCGCCCGAGACGCTGGGCATCAACCCGGCCGAGGTGAAGACCACCTACATCAGCATCGAAGCCAACCGCGACATGACCGCGCCGCCGGACAGCATCCAAATCAGCATCTACGTCACCCCCAATTTCGGGGACAGCGGATACATGCAGCTCAACGGCGATCTGACCGTCAAGAACATCAACTACGCCAACGCCTGAACCCTGCGCCCCCGGCCGCTACGAGGCGCACCCGTGTGGCGTTCAATATATCGGCGCGATACTATTGCGCGAGGTGTCGAACCGTCGTAGCGGCTGAATCATGAGGAGGTGCCCCGGATGCTCGAACTCGCCATCCTCGGGTTGCTCCAAGAATCGCCGATGCACGGATACGAACTGCGCAAGAGGCTCACGGGTCTGCTGGGAGCGTTCCGCGCGTTCTCCTACGGCTCGCTGTACCCCGCGCTGCGCCGCATGCAAGCCGACGGCCTGATCGTCGAGGACGCCGCCCCGGAAGGCACCCTCAAAGTGCGCCGCGCGCGCCGCGTCTACCAGCTCACCGAGGCGGGCAAGCAGCGCTTCACCGAACTGGTCGCCGACACCGGACCACAGAACTTCTCCGACGACGGATTCGGCGTACACCTCGCCTTCTTCAACCGCACCCCGGCCGAGGCCAGGATGCGGATTCTGGAAGGCCGCCGCCGTCAGGTCGAAGAGCGCCGGGAAAGTCTGCGTGAAGCAATCGCGCGGGCGAGCAACTCATTCGATCGATACACCCGCCAGCTTCACCAGCTGGGGCTGGAATCGAGCGAACGCGAAGTCACATGGCTCAACGAGTTGATCGCGGCGGAGAAATCGGCGCAGGGACGCGCTGAACAGAGTTGAGCCCCGTACCACCCACACAGCCCCTTACAGAAGTTGAAGTAGGACAAGAGGAGAAGTCGTCATGACCGCAAGCAACGACGTCCGGGTCGCGATCGTCGGCGTGGGCAACTGCGCGTCCTCGCTCGTGCAAGGCGTGCAGTACTACAAGGACGCCGACGAGAACGCCAGCGTGCCCGGCCTGATGCACGTCAAGCTCGGCCAGTACCACGTGCGCGACGTGAAGTTCGTCGCCGCGTTCGACGTGGACGCCAAGAAGGTCGGCTTCGACCTGTCCGAGGCGATCTTCGCGTCGGAGAACAACACCATCAAGATCGCCGACGTGCCGCCCACCGACATCGTCGTGCAGCGCGGCCCGACCCTCGACGGCATCGGCAAGTACTACGCCGACACCATCGAGGTGTCCGACGCCGAGCCGGTCGACGTCGTCAAGGCGCTCAAGGACGCCAAGGTCGACGTGCTGGTCTCCTACCTGCCCGTGGGCTCCGAAGAGGCCGACAAGTTCTACGCCCAGTGCGCGATCGACGCCGGGGTCGCCTTCGTCAACGCCCTTCCGGTGTTCATCGCCTCGGACCCGCTGTGGGCCAAGAAGTTCGAAGACGCCGGTGTTCCGATCGTCGGCGACGACATCAAGAGCCAGGTCGGCGCCACCATCACCCACCGCGTGATGGCCAAGCTGTTCGAGGATCGCGGCGTCACGCTGGACCGCACCTACCAGCTCAACGTCGGCGGCAACATGGACTTCCTCAACATGCTCGAGCGTTCACGCCTCGAGTCGAAGAAGGTCTCCAAGACCCAGGCCGTCACGTCGAACCTGCAGGGCTCGCTGGCCAACAAGATCGAGGACAAGAACGTCCACATCGGCCCGTCCGACCACGTCGCGTGGCTCGACGACCGCAAGTGGGCCTATGTCCGCCTCGAAGGCCGTGCCTTCGGCGACGTGCCGCTGAACCTGGAGTACAAGCTCGAGGTGTGGGACTCCCCCAACTCGGCCGGCGTGATCATCGACGCGGTGCGCGCGGCGAAGATCGCCAAGGACCGCGGCATCGGCGGACCCATCGAAGCCGCCTCGGCCTACCTGATGAAGAGCCCGCCCAAGCAGCTCGCCGACGACCTGGCGCGCGAGCAGCTGGAGCAGTTCATCGCCGGCGGGCAGGAGCGAAGCGACTCGGGGAAGTAAGAGGGCTAGGTTTTCCCGTCGAGACTGCGGGGAGATCGCCATTCCACCGGGATGGCCGATCTCCCCGCAGTGTCGTTTGTGGGGTCAGAGCCCTAGAAGCCGAACCCGAGCTCCGCGGGCACATCGGTGGCGAACGCCCTGTCGAGGGCGGTGACCAGTTCGACGTCGCTGCACCGTAATTGGCGTGCGGCAGCGAACGACGACGCGCGATGCGCGCCGAAGTACAGGCTGCCCAGCACCGAGACATCGAGGTGGACGTTCGCTGCGGCGTCGGTACGCTCACACGTCGCGCGCCCGTCGCGCACCGTCAGCGCGAAACGCCCGCCGCGACCCAGGAAGTCGTCGGACACCTCGAGTACCACCTCGAAATCAGCCGCGTAAGTACGCGCCTGCAGCACCGCCGGGATGTCGAGCATCCGCAACCACAACCCGTCGAACATCTCCCGGGTGCGGGCCAACCGCGGATCCGTCAATAGGTAGCGAATCACGTTCCCGGGATGGGTGTGGAGGCCGACGATCTCCTTCAGGTCGAGCCCCACCAGCACCCGCCACAGCGCGATCTCCGCCTCCGCAGTCACCGCCGCCATCTTCGTCACCTCGGCGGTCGTCTTCTCGTCGCCGCCATGCAGACGGTAGAACGCGTAGCCGTCCCGATGCAGCAGGCAATAACGAGGCGACCCACCGTGTCTCGATGCCTCCCGGTCCGCCAGCACCTCATCCCACAGCCGCGACGGAGTGTGCAGGCCGCCGGGCGTCTGCCGACGCCACCGCTCGTCGACGTCCTCCAATTGCGCGCGATGCTCGGCGGGCTGCACCAGCCGGACCCCGCCGGGATCGGGCACCCCCGGGCGGAAGCGCGCCCCGCCACGGTGCACCTCGAGCCGCTCCCACACCGTCGCCGGGCCATAGCCGAAGCGGCCGTAGATCTCCGCCTCACTGGCCTCCAGGCCGGCGATCGGATAGGCCCCCATCCGCCGATGCAGCTCGTCGATCATGCCGGTCAAAGCACCCCGCCGCCGGTGTGTGGGAGCGACGGCGACCATGGACACGCCGGCCATCGGCAGCACCGCCCCGCCGGGCACCGTCAGCTGGAAATCCAGGAACACCGCGGTGCCGACCACGGCATCGCGGTCGCATGCCACCACGGCACCGTCAGCTGCGATCAACGAACGCCACGCCTCAGCCGCCTCGTCGGGCTGCCGGAATCCGAAGGCCGTCTCCGTGATCAAGCCCATCGCGGGCCAATCTGCCTCCTCTGCACTGCGGAACATGATGTCGGACATGGCCTCGACGGTGGCACATCCCGGACGCCCATCGCATCCCAATATCCCCGAGGTGCGTAGTGTCCAACCATGGTCGACAGCGACGACGAACTGGCCGGACTCTCCGAGTTCGTCTTCCTTCCCGAGAACGCGCGACAAGCCGGCGTGAGCGGTGAGCCCATGCCCGCGACTCGCGTCGAGCACGGGCCGGTCAGTGCACTGCGGTTCGGCGGCGACCCGGTGCGCGTGGTGTTCCTGCACGGCGGCGGGCAGAACGCGCACACGTGGGACACCGTGATCATGGGCCTCGGCCTGCCCGCACTGGCAATCGATCTGCCGGGCCACGGCCGATCCGCGTGGCGCGAAGACGGCGATTACGGCCCGGTGCTCAACGCCCGCGCCGTCGAACCGGTGGTGCGAGATCTGGCTCCCGACGCGGACCTCGTGGTGGGCATGTCACTCGGCGGGCTGACCGCCCTGCGGTTGGCGGTGGCAGCCCCGGAACTGGTGCGCCGTCTCGTCCTGGTGGATGTTACCCCGTCAGCACCCGAGCGGCACCAGCAGATGACCGACGCCCAGAAGGGGACCGTCGCGCTGGTCCAGGGTGAGCGGACGTTCCCCTCCTTCGCCGCGATGCTCGACGTGACCGTCGCGGCCGCTCCGCACCGCGATCGAGAGTCGTTGCGGCGCGGGGTGTTTCACAACGCCAAGCGGCTCGACGACGGATCGTGGACATGGCGGTACGACTCGATCCGCAAGGGCGAGGGCTTCGAGGGCCTGTGGGAGGACGTGCCGCGGCTGCACACTCCGACGACGTTGATCCGCGGGGCGAAGTCGTTCTTCGTCGACGACGACGACGCCGCCGAATTCGCCCGCACCGCACCGGGTTTCCAGCATGTCCACGTCGTGGAGAACTCGGGTCACTCGGTGCAGAGCGACCAGCCGCGAATCCTGGTGGAGTTGCTGCGGGGCGTGCTGGCCGGCTGAGCCTGGACACTTGCTGTTCACTCGCTGGTGGTCTGCTGCTGGTTCAGGTGTCGTAGGTTCGCGCGGTCCGCGCTGGAACCGACTCGAGGGAATTCATGACGCTCCTGCCGTTGAACCTGTTCGTCAGCCACGACGGGAAGTCGCGCCGCCAACACGTCACGTGCGTGTTCAAGTGCGGTGACGCCTGCTCGAAGCCGGTGCCCAACCGCAGCGACAACGAGTACTTCAGCGACATCGCCAAGGCCGTCTCGCGACGGTCGATGCTGCAGGCCGGCGGCGTCGCGGTGCTCGCGGTCGGCGCCGGCTCCGCTCTGGCGGCCTGCTCCTCCCCCACCCAACCCGCGCCCACGTCATCGTCAGCAGCACCTGCACCCGGCCCGGTGCCCGGGATGAATTTTGCATCGGTGGCGCCCAACAGCGAGGACGCCGTCGTCGTTGCCGATGGTTACCGGCACGCGGTCGTCGTCAGCTGGGGCGACCCGATCCTGCCCGGCGCACCCGCCTTCGACGTCAACCGGCAGACCGGGGCAGCGCAGCGCGGGCAGTTCGGCTTCAACAACGACTTCGCCGGGCTGCTGCCGATCCCCGGGCGGCATGACCGCTTCCTGCTGGTGACCAACTTCGAGTACGTCACCCCGCAGTTCATGTTCCCCGGCTACAAGTCCGACGCCCCTACACGCGAGCAATTCGAGGTAGAGATCGCCGCCGTCGGCATGGGTGTCGTCGAAGTCGAGCGAACCCCGGATGGGCTGAAACCTGTGATAGGCCAATACAACCGGCGCATCACCGCCGACAGCCCCTTCACCCTCGTCGGGCCCGCCGCGGGGAGCGCATTCGTGAAGACGGCAGCCGATCCCGCGGGACGCACCGTCGCGGGCACCTTCGCGAACTGCTCGGGCGGGGTCACCCCGTGGGGCACGGTGCTCTCGGGCGAAGAGAACTTCCACGAGTACTTCGGCGCGGCAGACGGCGCCCCGAAACCCGGGCCGGTCGACGCGGATCGGATGGATCGCTACGGCGTCGAAGCGGCACCGACATCGTTGAAGTGGGAGACCTTCGACCCGCGATTCGACCTCACCAAGAACCCGAACGAGGTGAATCGGTTCGGCTACGTCGTGGAGCTCAATCCGTGGGATCCGGCGTCGACCCCGGTGAAGCACACCGCTCTGGGCCGGCTCAAGCACGAAGGCGCCACGATCTACGTCACCGACGACGGCACCGTCGTCGCCTATACCGGTGACGATCAGAGGTTCGACTACATGTACAAGTTCGTCTCGGCGAAGAAGATCCAACCCGGGGCCGGGGCGAGCGGAGCGACGGGGGAAAAATACGATCCGGCGGCGATGGCGCACAACATGTCGATCCTCGACGAAGGCACGCTGTATGTCGCCAAGCTCTCCAGCGACATCCCGCCTGCACAGATCGACGGCTCGGGCACGCTGCCGGAAAAGGGCTCGTTCAGCGGGACCGGCACCTGGCTGCCCCTGCTGCGCAGCGGGCCCGGCGGGCAGGCGCAGTCGCTGGTGGAGGGCATCACCGCCCAGGAAGCTGCGGTGTTCACCCGCATGGCCGCCGACAAAGCGGGCGCCACCAAGATGGACCGGCCCGAGGACTTCGAGGCCAACCCGAAGACCGGCAAGGTCTATGTGGCGCTGACCAACAACGACGACCGCGGCGCGCCCGGCGAGGCAGCACCTGATGCCGCGAATCCCCGCAACGACAACAAGAGCGGCCAGATCCTCGAGATCACCGACAACCACGCCGGCACCGACTTCACCTGGGAACTGCTGCTGGTGTGCGGGGATCCCGCGGCCGCCGACACCTACTTCGCGGGCTTTGACAAGAGCAAGGTCAGCCCGATCTCCTGCCCCGACAACCTCGCCTTCGACAGCCACGGCAACCTGTGGATCTCCACCGACGGCAACGCGCTGGACTCCAACGACGGGCTGTTCGCCGTCGCGCTCGACGGGCCGAATCGCGGTGAGGTGAAACAGTTCCTGACCGTGCCCATCGGCGCGGAGACCTGCGGGCCCGTCGTCACCGACACCCTCGTCACCGTCTGCGTGCAGCATCCCGGCGAGAACGACGACAACAGCATCGACGACCCGCGGTCGCGCTGGCCCGAGGGCGGCAACGGCACCGCCCGGCCGTCGGTGGTGGCGGTGTGGAAGGACAACGGCCAGATTGGCGTCTAGTTCCTCCCGCGAGCAGTCGCGAACTCGAGTGATTTGGGCCCAGAACACTCGAGTTTGCGTCTGCTCGCCGGGGGCTACTGTGCTGAAATGACGAGCCGTCCCGTGCGCATCGGCGTGCAACTGCAGCCCCAGCATTCGACCGAGTACCGCCACATCCGCGACGCCGTGCGCCGCTGCGAGGACATCGGTGTCGACATCGCGTTCAACTGGGACCACTTCTTCCCGCTCTACGGAGACCCCGACGGCGCACACTACGAATGTTGGACCATGCTCGCGGCCTGGGCGGAGCAGACCTCACGCATCGAGTTCGGCGCGCTGGTGACCTGCAACTCCTACCGCAACCCGGAGCTCCTCGCCGACATGGCCCGCACCGTCGACCACATCTCCGACGGCCGACTGATCCTCGGTATCGGATCCGGTTGGAAAGAAAAGGATTACGACGAGTACGGCTACGAGTTCGGGACTGCGGGCAGCCGGCTCGACGATCTGGCTGCCGCGATGCCCCGCATCACGTCGCGCCTGGCCAAACTCAACCCGGCGCCGACCCGCGACATCCCGATCCTGATCGGCGGCCAGGGAGAGAAGAAGACCCTGCGGCTGGTCGCCGAGTACGCCCACATCTGGCATGGCTTCACCGACGCCTCCACCTACCCCCGCAAAGCCGAGGTCCTCGACGGTCACTGCGCGGACGTCGGACGCGATCCCTCGGCGATCGAGCGCTCCTCCGGCGTCCCCGAGGGCAGCGAGGAGGCGATGCTCGCTGGCGCCGACTCACTCGTCGGGCTCGGTGTCACCCTGCTGACGATCGGCGTCAACGGCCCCGACTACGACCTCACGAAAGCCGAGGCGCTGTGCCGGTGGCGCGACCGCCGCGACGGCTGACGTCCGGCAGCGGTGTTTCAACACTCGATGAGCCGAAACTTTCGGCTGCGCCGCGACGCCCACTACGTTGCTTGAGATGAGCAGCAAGCGAGTATCCGCTCCCGTCGTGAGATGGTTCGCGGTGCTGTGGGTGGCCGGCCTCCTCGTCGCGATGGGCCTCGCCGCCCCGGCGGGCGCGCAGAACGATCAATGCGCCCCGCCCGGAGAGAAGAGCGCCAGCGCGCTGCCGACCAACCTCTCCGCGGCGGCGGCCGGCCCCGGCGAAGACAAGTACACGACACCCGGCGTGACACCGCTGCAGAACATCGACGTCAACGCACTCGGGCTGTCGCGGCCCGGCACCCTGACCGTCGGCACGCTCTCCGACGCCCCGCCGAGCATCTGCATCGACTCCGCCGGCCAGTTCACCGGCTACGACAACGAACTGTTGAAGGCCATCGCCGACAAGCTCGGCCTCAAGATAGAGTTCGTCGGCACCGAGTTCTCCGGGCTGCTGGCTCAGGTGGCCGCGCGCCGTTTCGACGTCGGCTCGTCATCGATCACCACCACCGACGCCCGGCGGCAGACCGTCGGCTTCACCAACGGCTACGACTTCGGTTACTTCTCGCTCGTCGTGCCGCAGGGGTCCGCGATCACCGGCTTCGACACGCTGGCCGAAGGACAACGCATCGGCGTCGTGCAGGGCACGGTGCAGGAGTCCTACGTCATCGACACGTTGAAGCTGCAGCCGGTGAAATTCCCCGACTACAACACCGTCTACGCCAGTCTGAAGACGCGCCAGATCGACGCGTGGGTCGCCCCGTCGCAGCAGGCGCAGGGCACGGTCAAGTCCGGCGATCCCGCCGAGATCATCGAAAACACGTTCAGCTTGGACAATTTCGTTGCCTGGGCCGTCGCCAAGGACAATCAGCCGCTGATCGACGCGCTGAACTCGGGACTCGACGCGATCATCGCCGACGGGACGTGGTCGCGGCTCTACTCCGACTGGGTGCCCCGCGCCCTACCCCCGGGCTGGAAACCCGGGTCCAAAGCTGCACCGGTCCCACAGCTGCCGGACTTCACCGCGATCGCCGCGCAGAACCAGGCGACCGCCGCCCCCGCGGCGCCCGTCGCCCCCAAATCGACGCTCTCCCAACTCAAGGACTCGTTCCTCGACTGGAACCTCTACCGCCAGGCCATCCCGGATCTGCTGACGACGGGCCTGCCCAACACGTTGATCCTGACGTTCGCGGCCAGCGTGATCGGTCTGGTGCTCGGCATGGTGCTGGCCGTGGCCGGCATCTCGACATCTCGGTGGCTCCGGTGGCCGGCACGCATCTACACCGACATCTTCCGCGGTCTGCCCGAGGTCGTGATCATCCTGCTGATCGGACTGGGCATCGGCCCGATCGTCGGACACCTCACCGGCAACAACCCGTACCCGCTGGGCATCGCGGCGCTGGGATTGATGGCGGCCGCGTACGTGGGCGAGATCTTCCGCTCGGGCATCCAGAGCGTCGACCCCGGCCAATTGGAGGCATCGCGCGCACTGGGCTTCAGCTACGCCACCTCGATGCGACTGGTGGTGATCCCCCAGGGGGTGCGGCGGGTGCTGCCCGCGCTGATGAACCAGTTCATCTCGCTGCTGAAAGCGTCCTCGCTGGTGTACTTCCTCGGGCTGATCGCCAACCAGCGTGAGCTGTTCCAGGTGGGTCGCGACCTCAACGCACAGACCGGCAACCTCTCCCCTCTCGTCGCTGCCGGAATCTTCTATCTGGCGTTGACCATCCCGCTCACCCACCTGGTGAACTTCATCGACGCGCGCTTGCGTCGCGGACGCCGGCCCGACGAGGAGGACGATCCGTTGCTCACCTCGACAGCCCAGGAGATGAACTGATGGCGACCGCCACCGGACTGGAACCGGTGTCGCTGGCCGCCACCGACCTGCACCTGTCCTTCGGCCCCACTGCCGTACTGCGCGGTGTCGATCTCGACGTCGCCGCCGGCACCTCGACCGCCGTCATCGGGCCGTCGGGATCGGGCAAGTCCACCCTGCTGCGCACCCTCAATCGTCTCTACGAGCCCGATCGTGGCGACATCCTGCTCGACGGACGCTCCGTGCTGCACGACGACCCCGACCAGCTGCGCCAACGAATCGGCATGGTGTTCCAGCAGTTTTAGCTGTTCCCGCACAAGACGGTGCTCGAGAACGTGACGTTGGCCCCACGTCGGCTCAAAGGCCTCGCCGCCGACGCGGCACGTGAACACGGGCTCGCGCAACTCGACCGGGTCGGGCTGCGACACAAGGCGGAGGTGCGGCCGACCACCCTCTCGGGTGGCCAGCAGCAGCGCGTGGCGATCGCGCGCGCACTGGCGATGTCACCGCAGGTGATGTTCTTCGACGAGGCGACCTCTGCGCTGGATCCCGAACTGGTCAAAGGCGTGCTGGCGCTCATGGCCGAGCTCGGCGGCGACGGGATGACGATGGTGATCGTGACCCACGAGATGGATTTCGCCCGATCCTTCGCCGACACCGTGGTGTTCATGGATCGCGGCCGGGTGATCGAGACCGGACCACCGGAGCAGATCTTCGAGAAAGCCGAAACGGAACGGTTGCAGCGCTTCCTCTCGCAAGTGCTGTGAGCATATTTACGGCAAAGAAGCTGACCATGCGTCGCGGCAGCCCGCGACCCGTTAGACTGCCAAAACTATGGTGACCACGGAGGCCCAGGTCAGCGATGTTGCAGGCGATCTGCAGCGCGTGCTGGCCAAGTTGATGTCCGTGCTCCGTCACACCGGCAAGACCGCGACCGCCGGCGATCTCACGCTCGCGCAACTGTCGATCCTGCTGACCCTGCTCGACCGCGGACCCATGAGGATGACCGAGCTGGCCGCCCACGAGCGGGTTCGCACCCCCACCACCACCGTCGCCATCCGGCGCCTGGAAAAGCTGGGCCTGGTCAAGCGATCCCGCGATCCCTCGGATCTGCGGGCCGTGCTCGTCGAGATCACCCCTGAGGGGCTCGCCCAGCATCGGGACGCCCTGGCCTCCCGGCAGGCCCACCTCGCGCAGCTGCTGAGCAAGCTCAGCGAGGAGGAACTCGCGGCGCTGACCAACGCTCTGGCGCCGCTCGAGCGGATCGCCGAATAGCTCTCAGCCCAGCCAGTCCAGTACCGCGGCCGCGGTCCACGACTGCTGCATGCTGCCCAGCGGCTCCCCGGTGAACGGTTCGTAGTACTCGGCGAAGGTGCCGTCGCTGGCCTGACGCAGCCCCTCCCGTCGCAGCGCCGACGAACGCTCCGCCCAGCCGCGCCGGGCGAAGCACCACGAGAACAACCACGTCATCACCGGCCACACCGGACCGCGCCAGTACTCCCGGGACCGGAAGTCACGCGACACCGGCGACGTCGACGGAATCAGTGCGTACGCCATGTCCGGATGACCGCAGAACCGCGGCCCTTCGAGCAGCCGGATCAGCGCGCGCTCACGCTCGTGCGGCAGCCCCCCGCACAGCAGAGGCGCGAACTGAGCCACCGTCTCCGTAGCGATCCACCGATCGGCGCGAACATCGTAATCCCTTGCCGCACCAGTCCTTTGATCGGTCGTATCGATCACACCGGCCCGGAATCGGTCCGCCCAGGAATACAGGTCCTTGACGTCGGCGTGCGGACGCTTGTGGTCCTCCCCGATCTCGGCGAGAACCTGGCATGCCACCGAGAAGATCGCCGAGACGAACACGTCCTCGACCGCGAAACTCATTGCCTCAGCCAGCATCCGGTCGTCGTAGCGGACCGCTTTCATCTGCTCGACCAGCCAGAGGTAGCGGTCGTACTCGAGATCGCTGGGACGCTGACTCGCGTCGGTGTTGATCTTGTTGTCCTCGCGTTGATACGGCGGCACATCACCGGGAATCACGTTGGCGTACGGGCCATCCCAGCGCGGCGAGTTGTCCATGCCGGACTCCCACCCGTGGTACACCGTGACGCGGCCGTGCCCCTTCTGATCCCGGCATTCGGCCAGCCACCGATGCCAGCGCACCAGATCACCCCAGCGGCGATCCAGGAATGCGTCGGCGACCGCGCGGGTGGAGCGGCCACGCCGGCGAGCATGGTCGAGGATCCGCTGCACGGCGATGGCATGCACCGGCGGCTGCGTGATCCCGGAGGTGTGCCTGCCGCGGGGCGCATCCGGCGAGAGCGCCGAGGCCGCCCACCGCGCCGGCCCCGGGAAGTATCCGTCGACCCCGTTGGCGAACACGATGTGCGGGATCATGCCGTTGCGCCACTGCGCCGAGAGCAGCGTGTCGAGCTCCACCACGGCCCGCTCGACCGACAGCGGCGCGAGCCCGATCGACACGAAGGCGGCGTCCCAGCTCCACATGTGCGGATACAGCAACGGCGCCGCCGTGGTCATGGTGCCGAGATCGTTGCCGCGCAACAGGTAGGCCGCGCGGGCGGCGAGTTGTGTCGGGGCAAAGCTCGGATCGTGGGGCATCGCCTCCCATGATGCGACGAGTTCGCGCGCGGCGCAGGTCGGTAGGGTGCGAATGTGCCGACCGCCATGATCACCGGCGCCGCCGGAGGCCTCGGGGCCGCGCTGGCCGACGCGCTGGCCCCGACCCACACGCTCTTCCTCGCCGGGCGCCCCTCGGACCGCCTCGACGCCGTCGCCGAGCGGTTGGGGGCGACCACCTGGCCGATCGACCTGGCCGATCCCGATGCGATTCCCGCGGTCGTGGAGCCGATCGTCGAACTCGACGTGCTGATCCACAACGCCGGCGTCGCCTATCCCGGCCGCGTCGGCGAGACCACCGTCGACCAGTGGCGCGCCACGATGGCCGTCAACGTCGTCGGAGCCGTCGCCCTCACGCTCGAACTGCTGCCCGCGCTGAGGGCCGCCGCCGGGCACGTCGTGTTCATCAACTCCGGCGCGGGGATCAACGCCTCACCGGGGTTGGCGTCGTACTCGGCGAGCAAGTTCGCGCTGCGGGGCTTCGCCGACTCACTGCGCGCCGACGAACCGGCCCTGCGCGTGACCTCCGTGCACCCCGGCCGGATCGCCACGGCCATGCAGGAGGATCTGATCGCTTACGAGGGACGCGACTACGACCCGTCGCAGTTCCTGAGCGTCGAGACCGTCGCCGCCGTCACCGTCGACGCGATCAACGCGCCCCGCGACGCGCACATCCACGAGGTCATCGTCCGGCCCCGCTGAGTCAGCGATCGGGCTCGGTGCGCGGCCCGAACCCCTCGGGTGACTCACCCGCGGTCGCGTGCTTGCCGATGTGCGCCTCGCTACGCATCCGCTCGACCATGTGCGGATAGTGCAACTCGAAAGCCGGCCGCTCCGAACGGATTCGGGGAAGCTCGGTGAAATTGTGCCGTGGCGGCGGGCAGCTCGTGGCCCACTCCAGGGAGTTCCCGTGCCCCCAGGGATCGTCGACCGTCACCGGCTCGCCGTAGCGCCAACTCTTGAAGACGTTCCACACGAACGGCAACATCGACAACCCCAGGATGAACGCACCGATCGTGGACACGATGTGCATGCCGGTGAAGCCGTCGGTCGGTAGATAGTCGGCGTAGCGGCGCGGCATCCCGGCGTCCCCCAGCCAATGCTGAATGCCGAAGGTGACGTGGAAACCGATGAACGTCAGCCAGAAGTTCAGCTTGCCCAGCCGTTCGTCGAGCATCCGACCGGTCATCTTCGGGAACCAGAAGTAGACGCCGCCATAGGTGGCGAAGACGATCGTGCCGAACAGGACGTAATGGAAATGCGCGACGACGAAGTAGGTGTCGGTGACGTGGAAGTCCAGCGGCGGGCTCGCCAGCAGCACACCTGTCAGACCACCGAGCAGAAAGGTGACCAGGAAGCCCATCGACCACAGCATGGGTGTCTCGAAACTGAGCTGTCCCTTCCACATCGTGCCGATCCAGTTGAAGAACTTGATGCCAGTGGGAACCGCGATCAGGTAGGTGGTGAACGCGAAGAACGGCAGCAGCACCGCACCGGTGGCGAACATGTGGTGTGCCCAGACGACCACCGACAGCGCGCCGATGCCCAGCGTCGCGTAGACCAGCGTGGTGTAGCCGAAGATCGGCTTCCGGCTGAACACCGGGATGATCTCGGTGACGATGCCGAAGAACGGCAGCGCCACGATGTACACCTCGGGATGACCGAAGAACCAGAACAGGTGCTGCCACAGGATCGCGCCGCCGTTGGCGGCGTCGAATACGTGCGCACCGAGGTGCCGGTCTGCGGCCAACCCGAACAGCGCCGCGGTCAAGATCGGGAAGGCCAGCAGGACCAGGATCGACGTCACCAGGATGTTCCAGGTGAAGATCGGCATCCGGAACATCGTCATGCCCGGGGCGCGCATGCACACGACCGTGGTGATCATGTTGACCGCACCCAAGATGGTGCCCAGCCCGCCGACGGCCACGCCCATGATCCACAGATCGCCGCCGGGTCCCGGCGAGTGCACGGCGTCCGAGAGCGGCGCGTAGGCCGTCCACCCGAAATCGGCCGCACCTCCGGGCACCAGGAAACCGCCCAGCGCGATCAGGGCCCCGAACAGGAACAGCCAGAACGAGAACGCGTTCAGCCGTGGGAAGGCGACGTCAGGGGCGCCGATCTGCAACGGCAGCACCAGGTTGGCGAAGCCGAACACGATCGGTGTCGCGTAGAAGAGCAGCATCACCGTGCCGTGCATGGTGAACAGCTGGTTGTACTGCTCGTTCGACAGGAACTGCAGCCCGGGCAGGGCCAGCTCGGTACGGATGAACAGCGCCATCAACCCGCCGACGAAGAAGAACACAAAGCAGGTGACGACGTACATGACGCCGATCAGCTTGTGATCGGTGGTCGTGACCAGCTTGTAGATCAGGGCGCCCTTGGGATTCAGGCGGGCCGGGAACGGTCGACGGGCTTCGAGATTGCGCAGGGTGGCGGCATCCGGGGTCGCATCGGTGACCATGCGGACGCGCCCTACCCGAGATTTCGGCGTGCAAACCTACGCTCAGCGACGAAAAGCACGCCGAAACCGCTCAGACGACGATGTTGACCAACCGGCCGGGCACCACGATCACCTTCTTGGGGGTGCGGCCCTCGACGAAGCCCGCGACTTTCTCGTCGGCCAGGGCAGCGGCCTCGACCACATCCGCGGCCGCGTCGGCGGCCACCGAGATCCGGCTGCGCACCTTGCCGTTGACCTGGACCGGGTACTCGACGGTGTCCTCCACCAGATACGCCGGATCGGCCACCGGGAACGGTCCGTGCGCCAGCGACCCGTCGTGCCCCAGCCGGGACCACAGCTCCTCGGCCAGGTGCGGGGCCAGCGGCGCCACCATCAGCACCAGTGGTTCGAGCGCCTCGCGCGCGGTCACCGACTGCTTGGTCAGGTGATTGGTGTACTCGATCAGCTTGGCTGCGGCGGTGTTGTTCCGCAGCGCCACATAGTCCTCGTTGACCCCGAAGATGGTGCGGTGCAATACCTTCCGGGTGTCCTCGTCGGCAGCGTCGTCGGTGGCGCGCACCTGACCCGTCGCCTCGTCGACCACCAGGCGCCACACCCGCTGCAGGAAGCGGTGCGCGCCGACGACGTCCTTGGTCGCCCAGGGACGGGAGGCCTCCAGCGGACCCATCGACATCTCGTACACGCGCAGTGTGTCCGCGCCGTACTCCTCGCAGATCTCGTCGGGCGAGACCGAGTTCTTCAAGCTCTTGCCGATCTTGCCGAACTCCTGGTTCACCTCCGCGCCGTCGTAGAAGAACTTCCCGTCCCGCTCGACCACCTCTGCGGCCGGCACATACGTACCCCGCGAATCCGTGTACGCGAACGCCTGGATGTAGCCCTGGTTGACCAGCCGCCGGTACGGCTCCCGTGAACTGACGTGGCCGAGGTCATGAAGAACCTTGTGCCAGAACCGCGAATACAGCAGGTGCAGCACCGCGTGCTCGACGCCGCCGACGTACAGATCGACACCGCCGGGATCGTTCGCGCCGTGCTCGGCCGGCCGCGGTCCCATCCAGTACGCCTCGTTCTCCTTGGCGCACATGGCCTCTTTGTTGTACGGATCGGTGTAGCGCAGCTCGTACCAGGAGCTGCCGGCCCACTGCGGCATCACGTTGGTGTCGCGGGTGTAGGGCTTCAATCCGTCACCGAGATCCAGTTCGACGTTCACCCAGTCGGAGGCCTTGGCCAGCGGCGGCGACGGCTCACTGTCGGCGTCGGTCGGGTCGAACAGCACCGGCGAATAGTCCGGCACGTCGGGCAGCTCGACGGGGAGGAGCTCTTCGGGCAGACCGTGGGCCCGCCCGTCGGCGTCGTAGACGATCGGGAACGGCTCGCCCCAGTACCGCTGCCGGGCGAACAGCCAGTCGCGCAGTTTGTATTCCACACGAGCCCGCCCGCGCCCGTCGGCAACCAGCCGTTCGGTGATCGCGGCCTTCGCGGCCGCCACGTCCAAGCCGTCGAGGAAGTCCGAGTTCACCAGAGCGCCCTCGCCGCTGTACGCGGCGTCCGACACGTCTCCGCCGGAGATCACCTCGACGATCGGCAGGCCGAACTCCGTGGCGAAATCCCAGTCCCGCTGATCATGACCGGGCACCGCCATGATCGCGCCCGTGCCGTAGCCGGCGAGCACGTAGTCCGCGATGAACACCGGAACCTGTTGTCCGTTGGCCGGATTGACCGCATAGGAGCCGAGGAACACGCCGGTCTTGGTCTTGTTCTCCTGGCGCTCCAGATCCGACTTCGCCGCGATGGACGCCCGATAGCCCGCGACGGCCTCGCCTGGCGTCGCACCGCCGAAGCTCCACCGTGCGTCGACCCCGGCCGGCCAGTCCGCGGCGACGAGTTCGTCGACCAGCTCGTGCTCGGGGGCGAGCACCAGATAGGTCGCACCGAACAGCGTGTCGGGCCGGGTGGTGAACACCTCGACATCGCCGGCGTCGGTTCCGAACAGCACGCTCGCGCCGGTCGACCGGCCGATCCAGTTGCGCTGCATGGTCTTGACCTTGTCCGGCCAGTCCAGCACGTCGAGATCCTCGAGCAGCCTGTCGGAGTAGGCGGTGATACGCATCATCCACTGCCGCAACCGCTTCCGGAACACCGGGAAGTTGCCGCGCTCGCTGCGGCCGTCGGCGGTGACCTCCTCGTTGGCCAGCACCGTGCCCAGTCCCGGACACCAGTTCACCACCGAGTCGGCCAGGTAGACCAGGCGGTGGTCGGCCAGCACGTCGGCGCGTTCCCCATCGCTCAGCGACGACCAGCTGCGCCCGTCACCGACCTCACGCGCACCGCTCTCGAATTCGGCGACCAGCTCGGCGATCGGCCGGGCCTTGTTCTGGGCCGGGTCGAACCAGGCATTGAAGATCTGCAGGAAGATCCACTGCGTCCACTTGTAGAAGTCGACGTCGGTGGTGGAGAAGCTGCGCCGGGTGTCATGGCCGAGCCCCAGCCGGCCCAGCTGGCGGCGGAAGTTGACGATGTTGGCCTCGGTGCGGGTGCGCGGGTGGGTTCCCGTCTGGATCGCGTACTGCTCAGCGGGCAGACCGAACGCATCGAAACCCAACGCGTGCAGCACGTTTCGACCCGTCATGCGGTAGTACCGGGCGTAGACATCGGTCGCGATGTAGCCCAGCGGGTGACCGACGTGCAGCCCCTCACCTGACGGATACGGGAACATGTCCTGCACGAACATCTTGTCGGTGGGAACGGACGTCCCGTCAGCCGGCGCGAGCTCACCCACCGGGTTGGCCACGTTGAAGGTGCCGTCCTGCGACCACCGCTGCTGCCAGGATCGCTCGATCTCCCCGGCCAGCTCCGCGGCATAGCGGTAGCGGGGGGTGTCTTCGGAAGTCGGCGTGTCGATCACGCCATCAGCGTATAAGCCGCAGCCCAGCCGCCCCGCGGGCCACGGCTTGATCTCGGTTCCGTTGCGGATGCGTCAGGGGTTGGTCCCAGGTCGGTTCCAGCCCTGGTGACCGGCCCTGCGCCGTGGATACATTTCTCGCCTGCCCGGCCCCACGAGCACACGGGGCGTCTGGGAATCGGGCAGAGAGACTGGGAGGACGTCACTCGATGAGCGAAATCGCCCGCGGCTGGCGGGTTCTGGCAGGAGGGGTAGGTGCGTGCACCGCCGCAGTGGTCGGTGTGCTCGCCCTCACCGCCACGGCGTCGGCACAACCACTGCCGGTGCAGCCGACCCTGCCGTCCCCGGCGACCATCGCGCAGCCCGGCGTCGCCGCGGCCCCCGCGGGTGTGGCGCCCGTCACCGCGGGGGTGACCGCCGTACCCGCCGGCGTCACCGCGCCTGTCGCCCCGCAGCCACAGATCGTGCCGGCCACCTCCGGCACGCTCACCGACTTCTTCGCGGCCAAGGGCGTCACGTTGGAGCCGCAGTCCAGCCGTGACTTCCGCGCGCTCAACATCGTGCTGCCGATGCCACGCGGCTGGCAGCACATTCCCGACCCGAACGTGCCGGACGCCTTCGCGGTGATTGCCGATCGCGTCGGCGGCAACGGGCTCTACTCGTCGAACGCCCAGGTGGTGGTCTACAAGCTCGTCGGCGACTTCGACCCCAGAGAAGCGATCAGCCACGGTTTCATCGATGCCCAGCAGCAGCCGGCGTGGCGCGCCACCGACGCCTCGTTCGCCGACTTCGGCGGGATGCCCTCGTCGCTGATCGAGGGCACGTACCGGGAGAACGCGATGACGCTGAACACGTCGCGACGGCACGTGCTGGCGACCGTCGGCCCGGATCGCTACCTGGTCTCGCTGGCCGTCACCACGAGCGTCGACCAGGTCGTCGCCGCCGCGGATGCCACCGAGGCGATCATCAAGGGCTTCAAGGTGAGTGTGCCGTCCGCGGCACCCGCGCCCGGTGCGCCGCTGGGCGCACCCCCCGTGCCGGCAGCCCCGGCGCCCCCTGCTCCTGCTGCCCCCGCTGCGGTGGCCCCCGCGCCGCAGCTGCTGGGACTGCAGGGT